>JAJFJA010000058.1 GCA_021774445.1 Alphaproteobacteria bacterium | reverse complement strand
GACAGCGGAAAAACGCACATACATCATCACGGCAAGACGGATGATCTCGGGTGAAGTCTCGAAATAGCGGAATGGATTTCTCATCCAGGGACGCTACAAATCCCGCCTCACCCATTCAAGTCGGTTTCCCCTGACATCGCCCTATGGCTGGCTCCAGAGCGCCCACATAGTTGCCGGCGGCAGCCCGGATCCAACTCGTGATGTTGAGCGCGACCGCCCGCGGCCGCGATCGGCCGAGGTTTCTCGTCTGCTCGAGCGCCAGGCTTGTCCAGCTCAGCGCCTCGGTGAGGTGTGCGCGCGATCCAAAACCATTTGAGATTCTCGAGAAGGCGGCTAGTCGCCTCGCCGTCGGGCTGTTCGAGCACCCAGGCGAGAGCCGCACGGATGTTGCCGGCCTCCTGGAAGAGCCGCTCCACATAGGGCCGCTGATCTTGGCCAAGGACATGGGGGGCCGCTGACGCGACAACATCCTGATAGTTGGGCGGCGTGCCCAGCATGCACCGCATCGCAGTCGGGATCGGCCGCCAACCCTTCGAGCGCAAATTCACGGATTGTGTCGAGCATGTGCAGACGTGGCCGCCCAAGCGCCGTACCGCGTTGGAGCAGGCTCTTTGAGACCAGAGATTCGAGCCCGTCTAGGACGTCCAAATCGACTTGATCGAGATCTCCAAGCACATCCTCAGCCGCCTCGATGTCGAAGCCACCGGTGAAAACGGAAACGAAGCAGAACAGTCGACGTTCCGTCTCGGATAACAATGCGTCACTCCACGCAATTGTCTGGCGCAGTGCGCGGTGCCTCGGGTCAATATCGCGTCGCCTGTCCTTCAGAATATTGATACTGTCGGCGAGGCGGTTCTCGAGTATCTTGGGTTCGAGCAGTGCCCCCCGCGCCGCGGCCAGCTCGATGGCGAGCGGGAGGCCGTCAAGCCGTTGGCAGATACGTGCGATCGGACCTGCGTTCTCCGGTGTCACGTCGAAATCCGGGCGCCTGTCGCGAACCCGCTCGACAAAGAGCTTCACGGCGTCCCTTGACGTGATCTCCTCGACGCGGTCGCCAGCTTTAGGCGTACTCAGCGGTGGAACCTGATACACAACCTCCGGCCGTAAACTAAGGATCTCGCGACTGGTCACGAGGATCGAAAGGCCTGGGCAACGGTTAGCAGTTCGGGGATAAGCGGCGCCGCGTTGATGACGTGTTCAAAGGTATCGAACACAAGCAGAAACTTCGCGTCGCCAATATTGCTACTAATGACGTCCGCCGGAGAGACGCCGGGCGCCTCCTGGAACCCGAGCGACTGGGTTACGGCCGATGCGACGAGGCCAGCATCGCTCACTTCGCCGAGTTGTACCCAGTACGCGCCGCCTGAATAGTCGTGCTGCAGGCTCTGGGCGACGGTCAGGGCGAGGCTCGTCTTGCCGGCCCCGCCTGGGCCGGTAAGGGTAACCAGCCGGCAGCGGTCATGCGTGAGCATTCTGCAGACGCCGTTCCTCTCGTCGACGCGGCCGATGAGTTCCATCGGATCGGACGGCAGGTTCGTTCTGCGGGTGCCGAGGGAGCGAAGCGGCCGGAACCTATTCGGCAGACCCAAAGCGGACATTGCCACGCCTAAATCTTGCCTTGCAGTCGTTCGAGTTGATCGAAGCGGTCCCTATTGGGACACAAGAAATAGCGGCTTTCCACGTCGTAGTCGCAATTGTCGAACATTTCGCACATCCGGCACGCGACCACCGCCTCTTCCATCAGCGTCGGCGCCGTCCGGAACCCACGTGCAATATTGAGATCCAAATACTCGAGCATTTTCTTCAGCGGGTGGGGCATCGCCCGTCGTGTGGTCATCGATACCTCCATCGTCGCATCAAACTGCAATAGCGTCGTGGTCACAGGCTCCGCCTGTGACAGCTCTCATTGCCTCCCCCAGAGGTCCCATTTCTCTCAGCCACGTGTGCACATGGCCGGGTGGATAACGGTCTTTTCTCCCCAGCCCAAAAATCAACCCCAATAACAGGCGCCGATAACAGGGCTATCTAAAGGCCTCGGCCCGCGCCATCAGATCGTCGAGGCCGGGCTCGTCCGGGTTGTTCGGCTTGCCCGGGTGGATGATGGCCACCTGACAGCTCTCGGCGGCCTCGACCAGCTCCCGGTACGTAGCTCCAGTCGCATCGGCGATATATGCCTGCTTGTTTTCGTTATAGACGAAGGTCCGGTTGTTGATCTGAGTGCATTCGTCGCAAGTGGTGCAGCGG
Source organism: Alphaproteobacteria bacterium (assembly GCA_021774445.1). Taxonomy (GTDB): domain Bacteria; phylum Pseudomonadota; class Alphaproteobacteria; order UBA6615; family UBA6615; genus SZUA-147. Next base: position 8,050 of record JAJFJA010000058.1, on the reverse strand, counting down.
GGCGTCTCGATATAGGGCTCGTCCGGCGGTGCCTCGACATCAACTTCCGCCTGCACTTCCCCCGACATTTCCGCCACCGCAGGTTCGGCCGCCGGGGTCACCCGGTCCTCTGCCGCCGTCATGGCTGGCGCCGGCGTCCCCGCTTCGTGTTCCAGCCGATGCGAAAGCGCCGTCAGTTCCTGCGCCTTCTCTTGTTGCCAAATCTCCTTTTCCTTTGCCAGCAGATTCCTGGCGTGGGAGTTGTTGATGCCGCCCAACTCCTGCAAGCTGCGCCACATCTCGCGGCAGCGGCGCGCGGCCTGTGTTAGCCTGATTTCGACAATCACTCGGTGAAGGCGGTTGCTCTCGTCGACCATCAGAATGTAGGGAACATGTTTCGCCGCTGCGTCCACATCCAGCTCGAGGAATGCCTCCACTGGGATCATGAACTCCCGCCATTCGGGGCGCTTCACGCTTGCGAAACTCGCCATGTAGCGCCCGTCGGCGGCCGCGAAATCGACGTAGGTGAAGGCGATGTCTTGCGTGATCCCCTGCAAATCCTCGTCTTCATAGGCAAAGCGATGGATCGGCCAATCCGCGTCGGGACGAGGATTGCCCTCGAGCGAAAACCGCGCCGCCCAGTCTTTACCCCTTGCCGGATCGTGAACGAAGGTTGGAAAGGCGCGCGACTCCGTCGCCGCGGCCGCACCCAGATAGGCCGGCGCCAAAGGCGTGTTTTTGGCCGCGCCATTCGACGGCCCCAACCGGCCCAAATAGACGTTGAACAGGGTTGGTCCGTTATGCATAAGCCCGCCGAGGATCGACTCTTGCAAGGCGTAGAGGCTAGCAGCGCTGGTCTGCAGGACATAGGCGTTGGCGAGGCCCAGCGCCATGACCGCGATCTGCGAGCCCTGGAACCCGAAAGAAAACTGCCGCGTGGCGATGGACATTTCTTCCAGGATATCGTCGTTTTGCAACAACACCTTGATCGGCAGGCCCGAGGACAGGATCTCGGTGAGTGGCGCCATTTCGGCACGGGCGCCGGCGTCACCGCGAAGGCAGAGCAGATAAGATGGGAACGATGCCAGATCGCCGGGTTCCAGAAAACTCTCATCGAAGCGGGCGAAGAAAGGATCGTGGGTCGACTCCTGGTAGCGGCCCGCGATCTCCAGCCGCGCGACGGCGATGGCCTTGACCAGCTCGACCATTTCCGGCAGCCGCTTCTGAAAGGCTTCCAGTGCTGCTGAGCAGCGGTCGAAGACATAGTTATGGGTAGTTTCCCGCCAACCGCCATTGGCGTTCGCACCAGCCGGCGGGAAAAACTTCTGCGATTTGAGCGTCGACAGAACGGACCGGATGCGCCGCAGCCGTGGCTTGGGCAGGGCGCCATCCACGCAGGCCGTTGCAAGGATATCGGACATGGAGTCGAAATCGAACGTGTCCTCGTAGGAGGAGCCGACTGAACTCCGGAGGCGCCCGGCATCGTATGAGGCCTCGGATTTCATGAAATCCGCCTTCAGGATATCGCCAAGCTTGAGGGTGAGTTCACCCAGATCTTCGCCAAATCGGCGTGCCTTGCTTTCCTGCACTTGCATCCAGGTCCAGGTCAGGACCTTTGCCGGCGCCGCGTCGTCGCAATCGATGATCTCGCCATCGAAGCGGCGCGCGCCCTGGGCTTGCCTCAGGCTGTCCTCCAGCGATTTCCGTCCGGCCTCATCTTCCCGGGACAGTAGCGCGGCCTCGGCCAAGTCCCAAATCTGGAAAAACGTACTGCCATTTCCGTTCTGGGCGAGGCTGCGTATCTCGTCCTCGAGCCGAAGTACGTGGCGGCGCAGACGCTCGCCGCCGATACCCCGGGGCGCGATATCCCGCAGCAGATCGTTGATGATATCTGTCAGAGAGAGCAGGTATCCGCTGCCATTGGCGCCGTTGATCAGCACCAGCGGATAGTCGTAACGAAGCTTCGACAGATCCTGATGGGCGCTAAACAAGGCCGGGCGCAGCCCCTCCTGTCCAGCGTCGCCAAGATGATCGCCGGATATTTGGCCGGTCAGGTGGAAAGTAAATAGGGGTGAATGGGTCTCGTTCATTGTTGGGCTATGTCTGATCTCTCCTCGATTAGTCGCTCCGCATATCCCATCATTCAGCGGGATGGATGGTGAATTTGTCGAATTCCCGCTCAAGGACCCTCTTGACGATAGCCGGCGTGTAAAAGCGGTCGGGTTTTCGCAAGTCCTCGTAACAGGGCATTTGGGGATTTCGGTAAAGAACACCGACTGGCATGGGGTCATAGGTCGAGGCGATCTCCCGTGCCCGATTTCTGTTAGACGGATCGTGCTCTTCCTTATTTCGATATATCTTTGCCAGGTCCGGGCTGATCCCGACGCCGTCCTTATGATGAAGCAACAGCATTCGGTCGGGTTCCTGCACCCAGGGGTCGAACCGGCCAGGTAGAAATTCTGGGCATCTCTGAAGGATGCGGACGAAGGAGAGGCCCTTGTGATGGAAAGCCGCTTCGATGGTGTCCTGCAGTTGATCGGGAATCCAATCGGCCGCCTGCGCGACGAAAGACACGTTGCGGATTCCCAGGCTGACGCTGACCGGATTGATGGGCTCCAGCTGCGTGCCCTGTGGCGTGGTCTTGCTCTTTAGGCCCAGCGGCGAGGTTGGAGAGGCCTGGTTCTTGGTCAGGCCATAGATGCCGTTGTCATGCATCAACACGGTCATATTCATGTTGTAGCGCAGGGCATGGATCCAATGGGCCGCGCCGATCGAGCAGCAATCGCCGTCGCCGGTGACGACGAAGACATGTAGGTCGGGACGGCGCAGCTTTATGCCCTCTGCGACCGGCAGCGCCCGGCCATGGAGGCCGTGGAACCCGTAGCTGTTTATATAGTGCGGAAACCTGCTGGAGCAGCCAATCCCCGATACGAACACTGTCTTTTCGGGTGGCAGTTGCTCGTTCCGGCACACCCGCTGCACGGCGGCGAGGATGGCATTGTCGCCGCAGCCAGTACACCAGCGGGGCGTGCGACCCTGATAATCATCGAGAAAGTATTCCTCATCGATCAACCTCAGGGCACATTCGGCGATAGGCGTGTCCATGATCGTCACCCCTTCCCTTGCAGCCGCCGGCGGACGGCGCGGACGATGGCCCCGGGCTTGATGGGCTGACCGCGAACCTCGGACCAGCAATCGATGTCGACCAGGTATCGCGCGCGCAGGAGCCAAGCCAACTCTGAATAACGGCGGTTGTCGTCGGTGATGATTTCGTGCTCGACGCTATCGGACCAGTTGTTCTCCACCGTCATCACCTTGGCGAAGCCCTGCAGTACCTCTTTGATCCCTGACGGCAGAGGCTGAATGAAGCGCAGGTGGAGGGACGACACATCTCGGCCCTCGTCGCGCAATCGCGTGACGGCCTCCTCGATGGCGCCTTTGGTGCTGCCCCAACCAATGATCAAGAGTTCGCCTTCCTCGTCGCCGAAGACCGGCGGCGTCTTCAACGTCCTCTGAAGGGCGGCCAATTTGAGGCTGCGATGGAGAATACCCTCTTGGTTGATGTCGGGCTCATAGGCGACGCAGCTCTTGCGGTCATGGGCCAGCCCGGTCAGGCAATGTTCGCCGTTGGGCTGCCCCGGAATGAAACGGCGGGCAAGACCGGTTCGGGCATCCCAATCATAGGGCAACGCATCCTCGCCAACCGCGCTCTGATCAACCGGCGGCGCCATCCATTCCTCGCTCAGCTGGGGCCGCGGGAAGGGTTGCTGGGCAGAGGCCAGATTGGCGTCGGTCAGGACAATGACGACAGTATTGAAGGTCTCGGCAATCTTGCGCGCCGTGATCATCGAATAGAAACAATCCTCAATGCCAGAGACCGCCATCACCACCTTCGGATTGTCGCCATGTCCGCCGAAGCAGGCGAAGAGGAGATCGCCCTGCTCCGCCTTGGTCGGCAGACCGGTGCTGGGACCGCCCCGCTGAACATTCACCACAACGAGAGGGATTTCCGCCATGACGGCGAGACCGATGGCCTCCTGTTTCAGGGCGAAGCCGGGTCCCGAGGTAATCGTCACCGCGCATTTGCCAGCATAGGATGACCCGATAGCAAAGGCGCACGCGGCGATCTCGTCCTCAGCCTGGTGGACAATACCGCCGACATTTTCAAAGACTTCGCTGAGATAATGGGAAGCCGACGTCGCAGGCGTGATGGGATACATGGCGCAGACTTCCATGCCCGATGCCATAACGCCGAGGCCGAGTGCGATATTGCCGTTGACGACCATATGGGGTTCGCGCAGTTCCGACCGGGGAATACGGAACTTGATTTCCAGATGGGCCGCCGCCCAAGCGTGCCCCGCCTCCAGAAGCGTGACGTTGTCGTTAATGACACTTTCGTCCTTCTTGGCAAAGACGAAGGCGACTTGCTCGCGGGCGATTTGCAGGTCCAAAGAGTAAATGGAACACAGCATGCCGAGGACGAACATGTTCTTGCCGCGTCTGGGATCGAGAACGTAATTCAGGCACTCGCTCTCCATGGGGATCTCGTGGATTGCGTATCCTTTCGCCGTCAGCTCGTCATAGGTCTCCTTGTAGGCCGCGGCGATGGCCGGATCGCCGTCGGTCCGCCATTTGTCTTCCAGCAGGATGATGCAGCCAGGCTTGAGTTCATGATCCCGGACCCGGCCCAAGAGCACCTGTTCGTTGAAGGCGACCACCAGGTCGGCTTCATCGCCGCCATTGGTGACGCTGCCGGCGGCAATGCGAACTCGGTTGCCGCTGCCGCCGGCGATGCTGCGCGCCGGCGGTTGGATCTCGGCAGGGATGATCTCGACAGTCCAGATGCCGTGTCCCGTGCGTGCGGCGATCGACCCGAAGGACTGGCCGCAACGCTGAGCGCCCTCGCCGGAATCGCTGAGGACCTCGACGATATGCTCGTCCAAGGTGACTGCCGGCTTACTCTGTGGCGCCGACTGGCCGCGCGGCTCCCCGCCGGGTGCGCCTCCAGGTCTCGACTTCTCAGCCGGGGCCCGGCCCGCCCCATGTGTGAGATGTTCTTCTTCCAGGGCCTGTGCGCTCATTGCGGTGTGATCCTTGTGGTTCAAGCAACACGGATGCGGGTGAAATTCCTCTCGTGGACGCTGATTCCAAACAATTTGTCCTCCGCCCCTTCCCGCTCGGGATAGTAGATGGCGTCGGTGTCGCGGAGGCCGAGATAGGCTTTCATGGCCCGCGCGGCCTTGCGCCCGGCACCCATCGCCAGGATCACCGTGGCGCCGCCGGTGACGATGTCGCCGCCGGCATAGACGCCGGCCATCGAGGTGGCGAGATCCTCATCGGTCTCGATATAGCCCCTTTTGTTGAGCCGCAGCTTCGTGGTCTGGCCGATTATGGGATTGGCGTTGGTGCCGATGGCGTAGACGATCATGTCGGCCTCGAATTCATACTCGCTGCCGTCGATGGGGACGGGCCGGCGCCGCCCGGACTCGTCCGGCTCGCCCAGTTCCATTTGGATACAGCGCATGCCCCGGACATTTCCGTCGCCATCGCCGAGGATCTCGACCGGCGCCGTCAGCCAGTGGAATTGGATGCCTTCCTCCTCGGCATGGTCAACCTCCTCCGCCCGGGCAGGGCTTTCCGTCTTGGTGCGGCGGTAGACGCAATGGACCTCCTGCGCGCCCAGCCGCAAACAGACCCGCATGGCGTCCATGGCGGTGTTGCCGGCGCCGACCACGGCAATGCGCCGGCCCAGATGCAGCGGCGTGTCATAATCGGGAAACTCGCCTGCGTGCATGAGATTGCAGCGGGTCAGCAACTCGTTGGCGGAAAGCACCCCGTTGAGGGATTCGCCGGGAATGCCCATGAAGCTCGGATAGCCGGCGCCGGTGCCGATAAAGACGGCGTCGAAGCCCATCTCATCGAGCATCTGTTCGATCGTGAACAAGCGCCCCACCAAGGTGTTGCATTTTATCTCGACGCCCAGCCTGGCCAGGGCATCGATTTCGGCGCTGATGATCTCGTCGGGAAGGCGGAATTCGGGGATGCCGTATCGAAGCACGCCACCCGGCTTGTGAAAGGCCTCATAGACGGTGACCTTGCATCCCGCTTTGGCCATATCCGCCGCGCAGGCGATGCTGGCGGGGCCCGATCCGACGATGCCGATCCGGTGGCCATTGGGCTCCATATAAGGGATATTGCACCAGCCTTTCTCGATCGCAAGATCGCCCAGCCAGCGCTCGAGGCGGCCGATGGCCACCGGCTCCAGGGTATCGCCGACGGGGCACACGCCTTCGCACTGATCTTCCTGGGGGCAGACACGGCCGCAGATCGCCGGCAGGAGATTGGCATCGGTGAGGACGTCGTAGGCGCCGCGATAGTCCTTTTCGATGATCCTGGCGATGAAACCGGGAATATCGATGCCGACGGGACAGCCGGGAATGCAGTTGGCCTCTGGGCACATGAGGCACCGCTCGCATTCGATGCGCGCGGCTTGCTCCCCATAACCCAGCGCCACCTCGGCGAAATTGGTGATCCGCGCCGTCGGGTCCTGCACCGGGATCGGCGTCCGATCCTGGGGAATGGTCCGAATGGTCTTTTTCCGCGTCCTGGCGGTCGTCGTCTTGCGAGTCATCGCGGCACCGCCCCGCCACTTCCCACCCCGGCCCGGCAGGTCTCCGACCATCTTTCGGCTGCCAGTTTTTCCTCTTCGGCAAACCGCTTTAAGCGGTTCATGAGATCGTCGAAATCCACCTGATGACCGTCGAATTCGGGGCCATCGACGCAGGCGAATTTGATGGTCTCGCCAACCTTGACCCGGCAGCCGCCGCACATGCCGGTGCCGTCGACCATGATGGGATTGAGGCTGACGGTGGTCTTGACGCCGGCGGGGCGGGTTGCCTCGGCGCAGGCCTTCATCATGATGGGCGGGCCGATGGCGACGACCTCGCCGATGTCGCCGTGTTTTTCCAAGGCCAGTGTGATGCCGTCGGTGACTCGGCCCTTGATGCCAACGGAACCGTCATCGCTGCAAATAATGAACTCGTCGCAAACCTGCCTGAATTTGTCCTCCCAGAAGACCAACTCCTTTGTCCTGAAGCCGATGACGCCGATCACATAGGCGCCGTTTTCCTTGAAGGCACGGGCTTGGGGAAAGACCGGTGCCACTCCGAGCCCGCCGCCGATGCAAACCACCTTCCCACCCTTGCCGATATGACTGGGCTCGCCCATGGGTCCGACGACGCTGAATATCCTGGACCCGGCGCGGCAGGCCAGTTGCATTTCCTTTGTCGTCTTGCCAACGGCCTGGATGACCAGGGTGACCGTTCCGCGATCGCGGTTGAAATCGGCGATGGTCAAGGGGATCCGCTCGCCATGCTCATGGGGAATGACGATGACAAACTGACCCGGCCTGGCGGCCTTGGCCATCAATGGATGGCGGAATTCGAGCAGGAATGTGGCGTCCGAGAATTCCTCTCGCGCAATGATCTCGACGCCGGGCCCATCCTCGACCCCAACTGATTGGTCCACACCTGGCGGCTCGGCTAATTCGTCAATCCCCGCTCCCGCATTCGGTTTTGTGCCCATTTCGGAAGGCCTCCGGCACCTGGGATACATCAATCGCGATGCAAATACCGACCACGATGATCGATGGAATTGCCCGGACGCACCTTGATATGGATCATTTGGCGAAATGCCAGGAATACTCGGCACCAGCCTCCATGGCCGGCCTTGTGTTCGAACAGATCGGGCCGGCCTCAATCCATAAGCTGCACCTGCGGCCATCCTGTCACATCGGCGCGCCACAAAAGTCGAAGACAGTGAGGCGCGACCCTGACGACGTGATGCAATAGCGGCATCGCAATGTACCGATCCGCGGTAGCGATGGTCTGACGGCCAGTGCTTTATTAGCTTTTGCTGAACGGCTGTTATTGGCTGAGGCTGTTGAACAAGTCGGATTTGAGGCGCGTTGCACTGTCCGCTGATAGAAGTGGCGGACTTTATTATTGCCGTTATTGGCTTGGTCGGATGAGGCTTTGCGGCATGGCTCAGGCCATCATGGGCTGTGGTGGCG
>JAJFJA010000057.1 GCA_021774445.1 Alphaproteobacteria bacterium | reverse complement strand
AGCAGGGCCATCAGGGCGACGAATTCGCCCAGGCGCAATTGCGGCTGGTCCTGCCCTGCATTCACCGTCGGAGAGCACCTTTGGTTGCCGGCGTTCGCCGGCGGCCCGTACAAGTAGCCGAGTTGCCGCCGCGGCGAAATGCCTAATCGACGTCGAGGCAGGTGGAACCAGTCCGCGCCGCAGGATTTCCAAGGGTCCTCGCGGATTCACAAGGAGCTACCGCAGTTTTTCCGGGCCATATCGAGAGTCGGCTCGTGTGCCGCTGTCCTCGCGCTAGCATAAACGTTCCAAGCCGGGTTATAATAATAGAATGGCTGTTCACAAAATCATGCGTTCGCAATGGTCGGTCCGAAATCAGTCGGCGACATATTCGGTTTTATGATTGGCCGTGATCTGGTCCTCTAGGTTTCGGACTACCAACGGACGTAAGAATTCATCGTCAATAGGGAGAAGAAAGAATGCTAAACGCTGACATATACCGGACGGCGGGAACGCTGTTGCTCGCGTTGGCCGGCGCTGCCGCTGTCGCCGGTACGGCCGTCGCGCAAGAGCGCTATGTCATGATTACCCATACCCAAGGGACAGACCCATTCTGGCCGGTGGTGGAAAAAGGCGGGCGAGACGCCGCCGAAGCCGTGGGTGCGGAATTCGAATACCTCTTCGCCCCGTCGGGTGACATGGCCGACATGGCGTCTCTCATCGAAGCCGCGACGGCGACACAGCCGGACGGTCTGGTCATCTCACTGCCCGATGCGGACGCGCTCGGACAAGCGATCAGGGCCGCCGTCGATTCCGGCGTGCCGGTCATCACGATCAATTCCGGCCTTGAGGCATCGGCATCGCTGGGTGCTTTGATGCATGTTGGTCAGCCAGAACGTCTCGCCGGTCAAAAAGCGGGCGAACGGGCCAAGGCGGAAGGGGTCACTAATGCGCTGTGTCTCAACCAGGAAGCCTTCAACACGGCTCTGGTCGATCGGTGCACCGGTTATTTCGAGGCCTTCGGCCAAGACTTGAACATGATCGACGTATCCAACGACGTCGTGCAGATCAAAACGAGAACAGCGGCGGCATTGCAAGCCGATGACTCGATCGACGCCCTGTTGGCCGTCGGCCCGCATGTCTGCGAGGCCGCCGCCGATGCCGTCGACGAAGTCGGTGCCAAGGTCCATCTGTCATGTTTCGACATGACACCCGGTGTGATTAACCTGATCACCGCCGGAAAAGTGCAGTACACGATCGATCAGCAGCAGCGCCTACAGGGCTATATGCCGATCATCGCGCTGCATCTGTACAACACCAACGCCGGCATGCTGCCGGGCGCCAATATCCCGTCCGGTCCGGGATTTGTCGATGCCTCGAACGCGAGCGGTGTCAGTGAACAAGCTGGTGTCAATCGCTAGGATTGTTAGGTTCGTAAGCCAGTTGCGGGGCGGCGGTCACGTCGCCCTGCGCTGATTCGTGCAGCTAGACTTGGGAGGTTCTAGGTATGTCCGAAGCATCCGGTGTTGCGACGAGCGCGGCACAGCGCACGGAGTCGGATCGGCTGGTAAAACACGGCCGGATCAGGGCGCTACTGCATCGCCCGGAAATCGGCGCTTTTGCGGGAATGGCCTTCATCTTGATCTTCCTCGCCATCGTCGCCGGCAACGTCGTGTACAACCCGTTGGGCATTAAGAACAATCACGGCATCATCTCACAATTGGGGATTATCTCCATCGGCGCCTGCCTGCTGATGATCGCGGGCGAGTTCGATCTGTCGATCGGATCGATGATCGGCTTCTCCGGAATGTGCATGGCCCTGATGCTAAAATGGGGCCTGCCGTTCGGCTTGGGAGAGGCGACGCCGATGGCGGCCTTCTTCATTACGCTGGCACTGACCCTGACCATTGGGTGGCTTATCGGCACGATCGTCGTTCGGTCCGGCCTATCCTCCTTTATCGTGACGCTCGGATTCCTCTTCGTGCTGCGTGGATCGACGGAGGTGGGCTTCCGCACGTTCAACCAAGGGTCGACGCAAATCTCCGGGCTGCCGGACTTCAAGCAAACCGACTGGTTCGCCTATCTATTCGGCGGCGACGCGTTCAAATGGGTGTTCGATCTGCTGTTCTCCTTCGGCTGGAACGTGAACCGCAGCGGGGACCAATGGGTCCCCGGCCTGGACGCCAAGGTCGGGTGGTGGATCATCATCGCGCTGGCGGCCTACTTCGTGCTTTCGCGGACCAAACTGGGAAACTGGATCTACGCAACCGGCGACAACAAGGAAGCCGCAAGAGCGAACGGCGTGCCGGTGAACCAGGTGAAAATCGGCCTGTTCATGTTCACCGCATTCTGCGCGACAATTTTCGCGGCCAGCCAAGTCTTCGACACCAATACCGCCGATGCTGCCAAGGGCAACTTGAAAGAGCTGGAGGCTATCGCGGCGGCCGTGGTCGGCGGGGCGATCCTGACCGGCGGGTTCGGCACCGTGGTGGGCGTGATATTCGGCGCCGTCATTTTCGGCCTGGTGCAGAATTCGGTGTTCTATATCTCCTGGATCGACGGGTCGTACTACCGAGTGTTCCTGGGCTCGGTCCTGCTGGTCGCGGCCTTTACCAACGAGAATATTCGCAAACGGATCACGGGTGGCATATGACCGATAAAGAACCTGTCATCCGGGTCGAAAATCTGTGCAAGAAGTTCGGCCCCTTTACGGCACTGAACGGGGTAAATTTGGCGATCCAAGCGGGTGAGGTCCATGCCCTGCTGGGAGATAACGGTGCGGGGAAGTCGACGCTCATCAAAATCTTGTCGGGCGTCTTGCAGCCAACCGACGGCACAATTTTCGTCGATGGCGTGCCGACCAACTTTCGGTCGCCCCGCGATGCGTCGGCGGCCGGGATCGGGACCGTTTACCAGGACCTCGCGCTCAGTCAGCTATCGTCGGTAACACGCAATTTCTTCTTGGGCCGCGAGATCACGATCGGTTCAGGGCCGTTCGGGGTGATGAAGATCAAGGAGATGGACCGCATCACCCATGACGAGATGCAAAAGATCGGGATCGATATCTCCGATCCGACGCAGTCGGTGGGCACGATGTCGGGCGGCCAGCGGCAGACGCTCGCCATCGCACGGGCGATCTATTTTGGCGCCAGAGTGCTGATCCTCGATGAACCGACGTCCGCCTTGGGTCAAAAGCAGCAGATGGAGGTGCTGAAAACCATCCGGCGGGTCCGAGGACTAGGCAACATCGCGATCATCCTGATCACCCATAACGAGATCCATTCCCAACTGGTCGCCGACCGCTATACCTTCCTCAGCCTCGGCGAAGTCATCGGGACCGGCGCCAAGGATGAACTGGAGAGCCGGGATATCAGGCGGCTGATGGCGGGCGGCGCCGATATCGCCGATCTGGCGGAGGAATTGGCCAAGGTCTAGCGGCGGTCGCCGCCGACGCCTCAGCCAGCGGTGCCGACAGCCTGATTGCCAAGGCCTGCCGGGACATCGACCTGCGTCGCGATCCGGATCGCCGATGCCGACGCGGCATCGGTCATTGCGCCCTGCGGATTGACCGACCTGGGCGAAATCGGGGCCGGATGACGGCATGGTTCGGCGCCCCGACCACCGCGGCCGTTTCGATGTCCTCAAGTGAATGTGACAATGTGGCTCTGCCAGAGGCACTCACCAACGGGTCCGGCCATGACAAAACATCATGCGAAACGCTCCTCGCGCCGGCGCCATAGCTTGCGCGCCTTCATAACCTATTTGGTGGCACTCAGTTTCTTGGTCATGCTGACCAGCGGTCTGGTGAATTTCCTGGCGCCGTCAGGACGGGTTTCCAGACAGGTCGGCTGGACTCTGTTTGGGCTCGACCGCGCCGGTTGGCAATCACTGCATCTCAGCTTTGCCGTGATTTTCGTTGCCGCGGGGCTCGTGCACGTGGCCTATAACTGGAAGGGGCTGCTGCACTATTTGCTGGATCGGGCGAGCCACCATCTCACCTTGAAATGGGAGGCGGTCGCGGCGCTACTGGTCACGCTTTGGCTCATCGCAAGTGCCGTCCTGGCGCTGCCGCCGGCGAGCAACCTGCACGATTTGAACGCGCATTTCCGTCAGACATTTTGGACCGGCGAGGTACCGGCAGGCGGCGCCGTCCGCGTGCCCTCGGCCGGACCGACGGAGGAAATCCCCGCAAGCGCCGACGGCGCGCTGCCGCAAAAACATCCCGCTGTGCCCGCGGACAAGGCCTGTAGCGATTGCCATCGCGGACAGTAAGCGCCGGCAACATCGGGGGCAGCGCGGGTTTTCTCTGGTACCTAATCGTCGCCACCGGCAGCTCACTGCTGGCAGGGTTAGTCTATCAGGGCATCGTTGGTGGTGCCCCGACCCTTCCCTTGGCGAGCGCGCAGACATATTTTCGAGGGATGGAGAAAGATGGTCGCCGATTAGTCGCGGACACGATGCTTTGCAGCCCTTGGCACCTGCAGACCCTGCGGGCGGTTCGAAACCTCAATCTTCCCGATTGGGCGATCGGGGCGGGATTTGTACGCAATGCGGTATGGGACCGGCTGCACGGATTCAGCGAGCCGACGCCGCTGGCCGATATCGATGTGCTGTATTTCGATCCGAGCGAAGCCAGTCGGGCACGCGAGAAAAATCTCGAGGCGACGCTGGGGGCCACACTCCCCGGCCGGCCGTGGTCGGTGCGAAACCAAGCCAGGATGCATCTGCGGAACGCGGATCGGGCCTATCACTCGACGGAAGACGCGATGTCCTTCTGGTTGGAAACGCCGACCTGCGTCGCCGTCGGGCTCGACGGTGCCGACGCGATATCGATCATTGCGCCCTTTGGCCTGACCGACCTAGTCGAAATGCCCGGCAGGCCGACCGCCGCAGGACGGGTAAAATTCGCGCCATATCTGGCCCGGATGCGGGCCAAGAACTGGCCGGCGACGTGGCCGCAGGTACGGGTCGAAGGTCTGGATTTAGCGGCGCAATCTCAGAAAATTCGTGTCAGTGCGACGTGATGGAGCCGTTTCAACACCCGGGCGTTGCGGCGGTTTTCGAGGCCTATCCGGACTTGCTGCGGCGGAAACTCATGGTCCTGCGGCAGCTTATTTTCGATACGGCGGCGGCGACCGATGGCGTCGGCCCTGTGGAAGAGACGTTGAAATGGGGCCAGCCAAGTTATTTGACCCGGCAAAGCCGCAGCGGCACGACGATCCGCATCGATCGGATCAAATCCAACCCGTCACAATATGGGATGTTCGTGCATTGCCAGACATCGCTGCTGTCGACATACCGCGAGCGCTATCCGACCTTACGCTGCGACGGCACGCGGTGCGTCAGCTTCGACATCGACGAGGATCCACCGAGCGAGATTGTGCGTCACTGCATCGCTATGGCGCTGACCTATCACCGGCATAAGAAGCCTGGCTAGGCAACAGCGCCTGCACGGTCAGATAGTCGACATCGTACCAGTTTTTCCAGCGGCGGACGTCGAAGGGAACGTCGCTGCCGTCAAGCAGCAAGCCAGACTCACGGTCCCGGACGACGTAAGTAACGACATTACCATCGATCTGGGCCGGCAGATTGCTGCGCGGCAGGCGGGACGGCTGCGGCGGCTCGGTCAAGTGAAAGGAAATCGAGAAACCATCGGGCGCGTCTTGGGCGGTGAACCGCCGCTGCCAGGCACGGCTATAACGTGGCCCGAGGTAGTGGACATGCGAGGTCATACCGAAGGGCGCGCCGTCGTTATCCCAGTACTTGCCATCATCCTTGCCGACCTGGATCGGGCCGTCGGAGAGATCCATTTCGATTTCTATCATCATCGGGTCGCCGATCAGGGCGTGGAAAGCCCCATCGATGCGATCGTAATAATCGACGCGGGTGCGCGTCGCGCGCAACGGCACCGCCAACTCGCGTGCCGACACGCCGGCACGCACTTGTTGCTGGAGCTCGTCGAGGGCCAAGATCTCGCCGGCGTCGACGAATATGATGCCGAGATAGGGGTCGATGTAACGCCACTTGCCGGCGACAAGAACGGACAGCGCGGCATGTCCGTTCGCATCGGGCGGGACGATATCGTGCTGGCGCGCCGGCAAGCCGTCCTGAGCGAACACAAACTCGAGCAAGCTGGCGACGGAGTTGCAGTTGCGCGAAAACGCCAAGAGCTCAAGCGACCCGCGCGGAAAGCGGAAGAGCGGCGGCAGCCGCCGGTTGTAGAACAAGTAGAAGTAGCGAAAATACCACGCTTCATCGTCGCGGTCGGCGTATGCGTTGGCGGCCCATCGCGCGAGGTTCGTGACGGTTTCGGTTTGGGTGGCGCCGGCGTGAACCGCGAGGACACGCTCGGCCTTACGACCCGCCAACTCGAGAACCACCGCCTTGGCGCCGACTGCCGCCACCGCTCCGAAAAGAAGCAGCGCGGGAAACCAGACAATTGCCTTACGCCAACGCATGGCGGATGCCCCTCGACGGCTTACAGCGGTTAGTCGGTAACATCATGCTGGTCGTTGGGTCAAGGTGGACAGCGGCGCCAAGGCGCGGCCGCCACAGGCCGAACGGCGAAACCAGGCTGCGTGGCCGCGCCGTACCGCCTTATGCGCCGCAACATTTCTTGAACTTTTTGCCGGAGCCGCAGGGACAGGGTTCGTTGCGGCCGACTTTTTCGACGCGGCGCGGGGCGCCCTTGGGATTAATCCCGCCATCGACATAGACCCAGCGGCCGTCTTCGCGGCAGAAGGTCGATCTCTCATGATGCACCTTTAACTCGCCGCCCTGCTTGAAGTGAGCCGCGAACTCTACCTCCCCAGTCTCATCGTCGGCGCCACCACCCAAGGTGTCGGAAACCGTCAGGCTGAGCCATTTGACGGCGTTTGCCATGCTTTCGATGTCGGCGCGATCGAAGGTATCGCGCACCTCCTTGGCATGGGTGTTTTCGACATGATCCAAATCGCCGCGAACGAATGCGGTGAAGCGCGACCGCATCAACGCTTCCGCGGTCGGCGCGGGCGCGCCGGCGATGATAGGACCACAACAAGCGTCGAAGTCAGCGTCGGCGCCGCAGGGGCATTGTGCCATGGGTGGAGTCCTTTCGACCGGCTATTTTCTGTCGCGTTCATTAGAGGGCCAGGCGGTTACCGCCGGCCGGCGAGACCGGGAGCGTTACACCCGACACAGATCTGCTCTATTTCTACACAATTGGACGGCGCGCCGTTATCCATCATGAGCAGGTAACTACATAACCGGTATTCCGGCCGGGCCCGGCCCCGGCGGCCTGACCGCTTCTTGTATCCGGCTTTTGTTGTAAAGCGCCGCAAGCAGCCCGTTTGTGATGCCAGGAGAGCGCAAGTAAGGTCGCGCCATGTTCGAACCAGCGACCATCGCCGCCATCGCCGCGACGTTTCTGCTCGCGGGAACGGTGAAAGGCGTCATCGGGCTCGGGCTGCCGACGGTCAGTCTTGGCTTGCTGGTCGCGGTGCTGGATTTGCCGACCGCGATGACGCTGTTGATCGTGCCGTCATTGGTCACGAATCTGTGGCAAGCCGTCGCCGGGGGCAACGGCAGACAAATCGGGCGGCGCATCTGGCCGTTTCTGTTGATGGCGACAGTAACCGTATGGCTCGGCGCAAGCGCCCTGACCCGCCTGGACATCGGCTTGCTGTCGGGACTTCTTGGCGGGCTGCTGGTCGTCTATGCCATGCTGAACCTGGCCGGTATTCGCATGTCGATCTCGGCGCAACGGGAGATCTGGGCGGGCCCGCTATTTGGCACCGCAAACGGCGTGTTGACCGGCATGACCGGCTCCTTCGTCGTGCCCGGCGTCCTGTATCTGCAGGCCATCGGACTGCCGCGAGACATGCTGGTGCAGGCGATGGGAATGCTGTTTACGGTCTCGACGGTGGCGCTGGCTCTGGCGCTGCAGGGCAACGGTTTTCTGACGATGCAACACAGCTTGGCTTCCGCGGCGGCGTTGGTGCCGGCAGCCATTGGCATGGTCGTGGGTCAACGGATCCGGCACAGCCTGCCCGACTCGCGCTTCCGACAGATTTTCTTCGCCGGGTTACTGCTGTTAGGCGGCTACATCATCGTGGTGGCCGCGATCGCGGCTTTCTAGAGCGCCACGGACACTGCCGTACCATGAATCGGCGGTGCCGGTATTCGCACGCAAATTCATCGGCTGGGAGCACTAACCCAGCGACGCCCATTTCGGTCCGGCGTCGTGGCCCGCTGCGGCGGTGACTCGTCGCCGAGATATCAACCCACCAGAGGCGTGGGCCCATAGGGTGCCCGGTGAAAATTGATCTCAAGCCGCGTCACGACTGCAAAGGTCTCACTTAGCCGCTGCCGCTCCGGCGCCGACAGGGCAGTTCCCAGCTCGTCCAAGCGGGACTTCAGCCACAAGGCCTGGGCGGCAAAAGCGGCGTCGGTGTGCAGCTCAATCCAGCGCTTTAGGAACGGATCGCTGATCGGAAACTCTGCTGCCTGACGGCACCAGGTCCAATACATCCATTCGGCGGCGAACATAGCCACGACAATATCGCGAAATCCACCTTCCCGGGCGATCTCCAGCATGCCTTCTTGAAAAGCGACGACGTCCTCGAGCGTCGCGTCGAAAGTCGTCCGGTCGATGCCGAGGTCGGCGAAGGTCTGCTCGAAATAACTTACCTGCTCGTTGGCAAGGGCCTGCAAGACGGAGATCAGCCAGCGCTGATCGGAAATCGTCTCGGCCTTGGCAACGGCATAGCCAAATATCGCAATCGCGGTCTCCACGAAGGCGCCTTCATATTGCAGGTAACGGTGGAAAATCGGCGCCGGTAAGGCGTCGGACTTGATGTCCTCGATGAAGCGATGGCCCAGCATCTCGTCAAGGATCGCGGCGTTCTGCCGCAGAATCTGCTGCGAAAGCGTTTCGTCGCCCATGGTCAGGCCACCAGCCCTGGGGCCGCCGCCGTCATAAACTGACGGACCCGTTCGGGCGCCACCGGATTCCACCAGACGCCATCCTGCTTCAAGGAAGAGGCCACGATCACGCCGTTGGTGCGTGCCAGAATTTCGGCCACGTTGCTCTCGGTCACGCCCGATCCGACCAGCAGCGGCAGGTGCGTGGCGCCACCGATCTCTTCAATCTCGTCGATGGTCGCGCTATCGCCGGTGCGCTGCCCGGTGGCAATCACCGCATCGGCGTCGAAAAAGGCAAGGTCGCGCGTCAGCTCCTGGACCGAACGGTCGGCCACAATAGAGTGGCTGCCATGCTTGACGTGACTGTCGGCAAAGACCTTGATGTGCTCAGCCCGCAAGCACGAGCGGAAGCGCATCGCCTCGCCGGCCCGACCTTCGATGAAACCCTCATTGGCAACATAGGCGTTGGCCCACTGGTTGACACGGATGAAGCTCGCGCCGCCGGCAGCCGCCACAGCGAACGCGGGGATCGGGGCGTTGGCCAGGACGTTTATGCCGAGTGGCATGCCAAGCGTGCGCGCAATACGGTCGGTAACGACCGACATGAAACCAGTCGTTTCCGGTCCGATGTCCGCCGGCTTCGAAAACGGGATGTCGCCGTGGTTCTCAATGATGAGTCCGTGCAATCCGCCCTCGGCATAGGCTTCCGCATCGCGCAGACAGGCGTCATAGATGGCGTCCGCGCCCCGGCCATCGTAGCGCGGCGCGCCGGGGAAAGCCGGGCAGTGGACAACGCCTATGGCGACCTTGTCAGTGCCGAATATTTCCCGTATTGCGCTTGCATCTCTATTGGAAATGTCCTGCATTATTCATCCCTCTTGGAAATCAACACATGCACGCCTTCGTCGTCGGCAACGTCACCATCGATGAAACCATCGGCGTCGCGGAAATGCCGACAAGTGGCGCGTCCATCCTCGGCCGCCAATTATCGCGCGATCTCGGCGGCAAGGGTGCTAACCAGGCCATCGTCATGGCGCGTTGCGGCCTGCCCACCTGCCTAATCGCCGCTATCGGCGAAGACTCCCGCGGCACCAGCATCCAGCGGCGGCTGGAAAGCGAGCCACTGGACCCCAAACTTAGCTCTCTTGCCAACGGCATAAGCGACTATTCCCTCGTCTTCACGACCCCCGACGGCGAAAATGCCATCATCACGACCACCGAGTCAGCTCAAAGCCTCTCCCCCTCAGAGGCGCTCAGCGTGCTTGGCGAGGCCGCGGCCGGCGACCTCGCGGTGCTGCAAGGCAACCTGACCGATGCCACGACACGCACCGTCCTGGAGTTCGCCCGGACCAAGGGCCTGGTCACGGCCTTCAACCCGTCACCGATCCGCCCCTATTTCGCCGAACTCTGGCCGTTGATCGACATCGCCTTCGTCAACGCCGGGGAAGCCCGCCTGCTGACCGGCGCCAGCGGCGAGCCGGCGCTGCGCCATCTCCTCGCGGCCGGCCTGAAGCAAGTCGTCCTGACGCGCGGGGCCGAGGGCGCGATGTTTGCGAACGCGGGCGACCTTGTCACCATCGCCGGCGAGAAATGCCCGGTGGTCGACACGACAGGCGCCGGCGACACCTTCATGGCCGTCGCCCTCGCCTCCAGCCGCCTGCGCGGGACGGCGCTCGACCAGCGTGCGATCCGGCACGCCAGCCGCGCCGCCGCGATTACGGTGGGACGACGCGGCACGCTCTCCGCGTTCCCAACCACCGCCGAGCTGGCCAATATTCTACTCACCGCCTGAGCACCGCCGTCAGCGCCGCTCGGCGGTCAGCCAGCCGAGCAGGTTCTTCCAAAGACGGCCATATCCGTCCCAGGCGCAGAACGCCGGCGACAGCCAATGCGGCGCGATATCGGACGTCCAGGCCGCGGTTCGGCCGGCCCCAAAAGTCCCCAGCACCAAGAGCGGGTGGCCGCCTTGATCTTCGGGAAGGCGGGCCAGGACTTCGACATCGGCGCGGGCGCGCACGACAACTTCATTCACCCCCAGGAGTAACGGCCAGTCACCTTGCAAGCCCTGCATCACCGGGTGATCGGGTCGCAGGACGTCAGGAACAAAGCCCTCAGGAACCTCGACTCGGTCGTCGTAGGGCAGACAGGTCACCGGCAGCGCGTCCTCCACCGCCGTCCGGCGCCATCGCGCCTTGCCGTCGATCCCCTGAAAAGAGAGATAGCCGCCGACCATCAGAAGCCCGCCACCCTGTTCGGTCCAGGCCTTGATGAGCTTGAGCCGATTGGGGACGGTGCGCGAGTGCAGCCATACTTCGGGAGGCAGGAGAAAGGAGTTCGCGCCGATATCCGACAGCATGATCGCGTCGTAGCCATCGAGGCCCTCCAACTCGTAGGGAAACTGCTCGACAGCCTGGTGCGCCGGCATATAGGTCAGTTCGAATTCGCTGCCCTTCAGGGCCTCGACCAAGGGCTCGGCGCCAAGATGGAAGGTGACGCTGCCGAACTGATCAAAGCCCTTGTAGTGGGTTGCGGCGCTAATCCAGCTCTCGCCGACC
Organism: Alphaproteobacteria bacterium; assembly: GCA_021774445.1. Lineage (GTDB taxonomy): Bacteria > Pseudomonadota > Alphaproteobacteria > UBA6615 > UBA6615 > SZUA-147. Next base: position 134,915 of record JAJFJA010000057.1, on the reverse strand, counting down.
AGGAGCACTTTCTTTGTCATTGCGATACCACCTTGGTTTGACTGCGTTGCCGCAATAGTCGCGAGCACGCCCCGGTCCGTCAGGCCCGGGCGTGGAAAACGGCACGAGGATTGGCCTGCATCATCGCGTCGAGCGCCGCCTCGTCGAGACCGTGCCGGCGCAGGCGCGGTAGGAAGTGGCGGACGACGAATGCGTAACCGTTGCCCCCGTAGCGGGTCAGCATCATCTTCAGAAAGACATCCTGGGAAAGAAGGATGCGGTCGAGAAAACCAGCGTCGACCAGGCGCACGATCGCGCGTGCCGCCTCGTCGTCGCTGGGGCACTGCACCTGCTGGTCGGCGTAAAAGAAATCCATGCCGATCATGTCGTATTCGATGAAGGCGCCGCGCTCGGCGAGTTCGCTCTGATAGTCGAAATCCGCATGGCTTGGATTCATGTGGCAGAGCACCGTGTGTCGCAGGTCGGCTCCTTCGGCCGCCACAATGTCCAGGACCCGGTGAGCGAGGCGGAACCACCCAGGCAAATGCACCATCAAAGGCAGACCGGTGCGGACCTGCGCCCGCGCCGCGCCGCGCAATGACTTCTCCTCCTCGGCGGTGAAATCGGAGGACACACCAATCTCGCCAATCAGGCCGATCCGCACGCCCGTATCATCGACCCCCCGGATCGCCTCCCGGACAATCTGATCGGCGATCTCGGCGGCGTCCATCGTGGCGACCTCCGCCGGATGGGAGGAGGAAAGATAGTATCCGCCACCCATGATGACGTTGAGGTCGGCGGCGGTCGATATCCGTTGCAAGGCCAGGGGGTCACGTCCGATCCCGCGACAGGTCGGATCGACAACCGTCCGACCGCCGACGGCGGCAAATTTCTTCAGTTCGTCAATCGCCAGCGGTTCGTCATTGAGGGCGATGTTGTGGAGATTGACGAAAGGGTCCTGGCGCAACTCCGAAAGAATTTCAATACGTACCGGCTCGCTTGCCAGATACTCCCGCTCGGGCTGCCGAGGTTCATGCCACCAGCACTGGCAGTCGTTGAGGATGTGCTCGTGCATCATCGTGATGCCGAGCGCCTCCACCGGTATCGGGCCACGCACCGTCATGACCTTGCCGGAGCGCAGATGACCTTCCGAGAGATCGCCAAGGTCTTGCCTGTCGCTCACCGTCGGTCTACTCCGCCCGGCGCCGCTTGATGCGGAAGTTCGTGTTGAAAATCCGGGTATTAAGCCAGATGGCGATCAGGATGATCGCGCCGGTGACGATCTGGGTGAAAAACGGCGAGATGCGCATCAGAATAAGCCCGTTGCCAATGACGGCGATCGTCAGGGTGCCAAGAACCGTGCCGAGGATTGTGCCACGCCCGCCCATCAGCGAGGTGCCGCCCAGCACCACCGCGGCAATTACCTGCAGCTCAAAGCCGACGGCGGCATTCGACGAACCTGAGCCGAGCCGGGCAGCCAGCAAGATGCCGGCAACCGCCGAGGCGACGCCGGCGACCATATAGACCGAGGCAATGGTCCACTTGGCCGGCATGCCGACGCGACGGGCCGCCTCCGCATTGGAGCCGACGGCGACAACCTGGCGGCCGTATTTGGTCGACGCCAGAATAACATAACCGAGGATTGCAATGCCCACGGCGATGATCGCCGGCATTGGAATGCCGAAAAGCGTGCCGCGACCGATAAAGAAAAAACCCGGTTCGTCGCCGATCGGAATGGAGTATCCCTGGGTTAGAAACAGGGCGATACCGCGCAGGATCGACAGGCCGGCAAGGGTGACAATAAAGGCCGGAATATCCTGATAGGCGACAAACCAGCCTTGCAACAGCCCGATCAGCGCCCCGAACGCCAACATACCGACAACCACCAAAGGCCAAGGCAAACCGGCGGCGAGAGCGATCGCGGCGACGGCATTGACCAAGGCGACAAGAGATCCGACCGAGAGATCAATGCCGCCGGTCGTGATCACGAACGTCATCGCCACGGCCACCACCAGCAAGGGCGCGGCCTGGCGTAAAACATTGAGGATATTTCCAAAGGTCAAGAAATTGCCGGTGCCAATCGAAAACACGAAAACGCACATCGTGAGGAAGGCCGCGATCGACAGGACCTGAGCGTGCTCAAGGAAGAAATCGGCCACGGCGGAGCCCTGGCGGCGCTCGGTATACGCGGTCATGACATGGCCCCTTGGCCGACGATCAATCCTACGAGATCCTCAAGGTCGGTCTTGCCGATTTCCCGCTCGGCCACCTTCGTGCCTTCATACATCACGGCGATGCGGTCACAGACACGAAAGAGATCCTGGAGGCGGTGAGTGATGAGAATGACCGACACGCCCTTTGCCTTTACCCGGTTGATCAACTCCAACACGGCTTCGACCTCGGCCACCGCGAGAGCCGAGGTCGGCTCGTCCATGATCAGGACCTTCGGGTTGAAGGAGGCGGCCCGGGCGATGGCAATCGCCTGGCGCTGGCCACCGGACAGTTGCACCACCTTGGCCGTGAGTTTTGGAATGCGAATTTCCAAGGCGTCGAGCATCTTACGCGCCTCGGTGAGCATTGTCTTGCGATCGAGAAAGGGGCCGACAGTCCGTTCTCGCCCAAGGAACAGGTTGCCAACGACATCGATGTGATCACACAGGCTCAGGTCCTGAAACACCATTTCGATGTGCCGGTGACGCGCCTCCGCGGGCCCGCTGAGGCGTACCGCCTCGCCGTCGATCATGATCGTGCCGCCGTCGGGGATATAGGTCCCGGAAAGGATCTTGGTCAGTGTCGACTTGCCGGCGGCATTGTCCCCGATCAGGCCAAGACACTCGCCGGCGTGGAGATCCAGGTCGACCCCCCGCAGCGCCTCCACCGACCCGAAGGCCTTGCGGATGCCGGTTAGCCGCACACGCGGTGTCTTGCTGGGGGCTTGATCGGAATGACCGTTGGGAGGCTGGGAGGACAATGTCCCCCCAGCCCCGGCAACCGGTCTATGGTCTGCCGCCATCGTTACTGGAAGACAGAACGATAGGGGTCGACATTGGCGCCGGTGACGATGGTGATCGGCACCGAGACCACCGCCGCAACGCTGCCGCCCTCGTTGATCGCCTTCAGGCTCTGGACGGCCGCCGCCCCCATGGCCGCAGGGTCCTGCTGAACCACCGCCGCGACAAAACCTTCGTCGATCCCTTTGATGGCTTGCGCCGTGAGGTCCCAACCAAAGATTTTGATACTGTCTTGCCGGCCCTGGCTTTCGACCGCCGCGATCGCACCAACCAATGCCGGCTCGCCGGTCGCGTAGATCGCCGTCAAATCCGGGTTCGCGGTGATCAGGTTCTCCGCGGCGGACAGCGCGACATCCTGAATATTTCGCCCGTCGACTACACCGGCCACGGTGACGCCGCCAGCGTCTTTGATCTTGCTCTCAAAGCCCTCCTGGCGAACGTTTTGAATGAACGAGTTGAGCGCACCGACGATGCCGATTTTGGCCTTTCCATCCATGTTTTTCTCGATGTAGTCGAGGAAGAAGGCTCCCATATCGGCGCCGGCCTTGGCATTGTCGACACCGATCTGCGCCTTCTGCGGCCCTTCCGGCAGGATAGCGTCAATGGCGACCACGGGGATACCTGCCGCTTCGGCCTGCTGGACCGCCGGCATAATGCCATTGACGTCGATGGCAACCACGGCCAGTCCACCGACACCTTGCTGGATGTAGGTCTCGATGGCGTTGTTCTGCTCAGCCGGGTCATTGTTGGCATTGAAGATAACCAGATCGATCCCAGCAGCATCAGCGGCCTGCTGGGCCCCTTCGTTCATCTGGTTGAAGAAGAGCGCTTGCTGGTTGATCTGGACCAACGCAAAGGTCTTGGTGTCCTGAGCCTGCGCCGTGACCGTCGCCGCGAAACCAAGCGCGGCGGCAGCGCCGAACGCTGCAAGTGAGGCACGTCGTGTAATTCTCCCAGTCATGATATTTTCTTCCTCTTTCGTTTACCGTTGCTTGCTCATGGCTTCGCGGGCGGTGCAACGGAGTTCCGCACCACGATTTCGACAGGCAGCAATTCCTCGGATGCGAAAGATCCGGGATCCTGCCAGTTGGTTTCCAAAAGAACCTCTAGGGCCCGCTTGCCGATTTCACGTACCGGTTGCCGGACCGTCGTGATCGGCGGGGCAAAGAGATGCAGCGGGCTGACGTCGTCGAAGCCAACGACAGACACATCCTCGGGAACCGAGACGGCCGTTTCCTTAAAAACCTCGATCAGACCGATGGCAATTTCATCCGAGCTGGCGAAGATAGCGGAGCCGGGGCGGTCCTCCCGCAAGAAGCGCCGAGCGGCTTCACGGCCATAGTCGACCGTATAGTCGCCCGCGTAGGCGGTCAGTTCGGCGTCATCGCCGAAGCGTTCGTTCAGCGCCCGGGACAGACCTTGGCGGCGCCGGTGAGCGCTCAACATCTCCGGCGAACCGCCAACGAACAGAACCCGCCGGTGCGCGTTGGCGGCAAGGTGCTGGCCGACGAGATAACCGCCGTTTTCATTGTCGCAAAGAATCTTCGGCACCAGCGCCCCCGGCACATCCTCATCGACGACAACGACCTTACCCGTGCGGTTGATGAGCGGTGCCAGCAGCCCATCGTCATGGTGGTTGGTCGCGAAGATCAGGCCGTCCACATGGTTGTGCTCGATCAGTTGCAGATAGGTGATCTCGCGGCCCGGTCGGTTGAGGGTCGCGTGAAGCGAGACCGCAAGGGATCTTCGGTCCGCTTCCTCTTCCACCGCGGCGACAAGCGTGGCAAAGAACGGATTGGAGATGTCGGGCACGACAAGGCCAATGGTCTCGGCCCGCCCCCGGCTGAGCCGGCGCGCGTGCGGATTGGGACGATAATCCAGGGACTTGATCGCCTCATCGATGCGCGTGCGGGTCGGTAGCGGGAGGTCGAGAGTGCGGTTCAAGTAGCGGGACACCGTGGTCACCGATACCCCGGCCGCCTTCGCCACGTCCTTGATGCTCGTAAGCTTACGAACGCTCACCCGACTCTCTTGTAAAGCGATTTAGTGTACCGGTTTACATTAAGGGCAAAAACCAACTTGGAGTCAATGGCTCCGTTGCGGCTCGGTTGGGGCTCCGTTGCGGTTTTACTGAATCAGAGATAACGCCGGCGCCCACCGCAGACCGGGCCCACCGGCGCCAAGGCGGTGCCGCCGCGCGGGCGAGTTCAAACAACGGCAACAACGATGCCGCCAAGTCCCTCAATGGAGGCCTCCAGGCGATCGCCCTTCGCGACAGGCCCGACCCCCGCCGGCGTCCCCGAGAGAATAAGGTCGCCCGGTGCGAGCTCGAAATACTCGGAAAGAAACGAGATCATCTCGGGCACCTTCCAGATCATCTGATTCAGATCACCCTCCTGACGCGGCGCGCCGTTGACCTTCAAGGCAATCAGCCCGCGGTCCGGATGCCCGACTTTCGCCGCCGGGTGGATCGGACCCACCGGGGCCGAGTGCTCGAATGCCTTGCTGGTCTCCCAGGGGCGGCTCATCTTCTTCGCCTCGGCTTGCAGATCGCGACGCGTCATGTCGATCGCCACCGCATAGCCGAAAACATGCGCCAGCGCCTGGTCGACGGCGATAGCCGTACCGCCGGCTTTCAGCGCGATCGCCAACTCAACCTCATGGTGCACGTCGGAGGAATGCGCCGGATAGGGAAATTCGCCGGAAGCATCGAGATTGTCTGGATTCTTTTGGAAGAAGAACGGCGGCTCGCGATCCGGGTTTCCCCCCATTTCGATTGTGTGGGCCGCGTAATTGCGACCGATACAATAAACTCGACGCACCGGAAATACCTCTGCTCCGCCGGTGACGGGAATGCCCACGACCGGCGGCGTACTGATCACATAATCCGGCATTCTATCCTCCATCGTCCTGCTTTTTCTCGTCATTCATAAACCGCATTTTCGGACAGATCAATCACAACCAATTCATCCAAATGCCAGAATTTTGTTGAAAGTGGGCCATTGATCGTACTACCGTTCTACTATCTTGCCAAATTGATCAACCAATTTGCGGATTGAGCCTGTGCTGATACGACAGCAACCATTGGAACGGGAAGACGCCATCGCGCATGTGCGGGCGCTGATCGAGACCGGCGCCTATGCGCCCGGCGACCGGCTTCCGCCGGAGCGGGAGTTGATCGATCGCTTGGGGATGACCCGCACGACCCTTCGCCGGGCGCTTGAGGCGCTAGAGCGGGAAGGCGCAATTTGGCGTCATGTCGGCAAGGGGACGTTCGTGTCGAGCCATCGCAGTAAGGCCGGTTCCGACGGCCTCGCCGAGCTCGGCCGGCAACTGACGCCGATAAAGATGATGCGGGCCCGATTGTGCGTCGAGCCGGCACTTGCTCGCGAGGCGGCCATCAATGCCTCCGAAGAGGCCATCATACGCATGAAAATGGCCAAGGATGGCGCCACGACGGCATCCAGCTGGGCCGACTACGAAACGCACGACGATCTCTTCCATCGATCCATCGCGCTGGCTTCGGACAACATCTTGCTCCTGGCGCTCTTCGATCAGCTCAATCAGGTCCGAAGGGCCGTGGCATGGGGGAATGTCGTGCGCAAATCCGAACACCCCTCGAAAAAGCATTCCAGCTTTGCTGAACATGATCGCATCGCACAGGCAATCGAATCGCGCGACCCAGCTATGGCGCAGGAGGCTATGCGCCGACACCTCCGGTCGGTATCGGCGCGTCTTTTCGAGGAGATATAGAGCAACGCAGGTTCGACAAACCAAAGAAAGGCCGTCATCAGGCTGCAAGCCGAACCAACCGAACCATATCTCACCAAGGGAGGGCATAATGATAAAGTTGCCATGGAAAATAGTGAGTCTTCTTTCCGTGTTTTTCGTTACCGTCGGGCTGACGGTTTCGGCGGCGCAGGCGGACAAGATCCGGATCGCGTTGGCCGAAACGCCATCGGACGAACTCGCGGCATTCTTCGTTGCGCTGGACCGCGCCAGGGCAAACGGCCTTGACTATGAGTGGACGGCGTTCTCGGACGAGGAATTGGCCATTCAAGCGGTTTTGAGCGGCCAGATGGACATCGGTTTCGGCACCCCCTATGCGGCGATGCAAAAGTCCAAGGCGCCGATCCGCATCATCTTCCAGCTCTCCAAGCTGAAATTCTTTCCGGTCACTTCGAAGAAATACAACGGGCTCGAAGACCTAGACGGCGAACCGATCCTGCTTCACTCCCGCGGTGGCGGCACCGATTCCATCGCCAACGTGATCGAGGACAGGCTCGGGATCAAATTCGGCCAGCGGTCCTACGTTCCTGGGTCGGCGAACCGGATCGTCGCCCTGATCGCCGGGCAAACCGACGCCACGATCGTCGATCTTTCGAACAAGAACAAATTGGTCAAACAGGAGGGCGACAAGTTCAACGTCCTGCCCATGTTCGAGGTCGACGCCAGCGACGAAGCCCTGTTCGCGAACCTCGATTGGATCAAGGCCAACGAAGCAGACGTGGGCATCTTCGTCAGCGCCCTCTTGAGCGTGTACCGCGACGTGGCCAAGGACCCGACAATCATCCGCAAGCAGACGGACCCGGACGGTCCGATCGGCCAACTGCCGAAGGAAATCCTCGACAGCCTCGACGGTTTTTACACGGACGCGGTTGCGGGCGGGCTGTACGATCCCAACGGCGGCGGTCGCAAGGCGGCCCATGCGGACATGGCGTGGTATTCCGCCGCTGGCCAGCTTACCGGCGATCCCGCTGCGCTAAAGATCGAGGATTTCTGGTATCTCAAACCCTTGGACGACGCGACGAACTAGGCTGGAATAACGGCCATCGACCCGGAGACGGGCCGGTGGCCGTCACCCCGTCACCAACTGCGGATCAAGGAGCCATGCGCGGCCGCTCCCTATACCTCAAGCTCCTGTCGGCGGTCATCGTCTTCGGCGCGTGGGAGACGGCCGGGCGCATTCCGGTCAGCTACGCCTTCCCAACCTTTTTCGAATCCATGTCGGCCCTGGCAACGCTGTTTTTGGACGGCACCATATTCACTGCCTACGCCGAGACGCTGAAGCCGCTGGTGGTCGGCGTCGCCATTTCTGCGGTCCTGGGCATCGGCTTGGGGCTGTGGATCGGTTTGAGCGAAAAGTTCGACTGGCTGTTCTCACCGATCTTCGTGGTCATGCAATCCGCACCCCTGGCCGCGTTGATACCCCTTCTGGTCATGGCCTACGGCATCGGCCTGACGTCCAAGGTCTTCGTCGTCTGCATCATGGCCATGCCCGTCATCGTTCTGAACACCAGCGGCGCGGTCCGCAATACCCCCTCCGTGTTGAAGGAGATGGGCCGTGCCTTCCTCGGGACAGATCGCGATCTCATCCTGAAGATCGTTATTCCGGCCGCCTCTCCCATCATCTTCGCCGGGCTGAGGCTGGGCATTTCTGCCGGATTCATCGGGGCCATTCTGGCCGAACTGAAGATCACGCCGACGGGCGTGGGCGACATCATCACCTACAGCCGCTCGATCGCAGATTATCCAAGGATGTACGCAGCGATCTTCTCGATCATTGTTCTGGCGGTGCTCTTCCTGAACCTGCTGGAGAAGGTCGAACAGGTTCTATTCAAGGGAAACCAACGTGGTTATGCCTCAGACTAGGGACGCCGCCGCGCTTCACCAAGCGCATGACGTGGACTACGCCGTAACCGCACACAAGGTGTCGAAAAACTATGGCGACGTCGAGGCCCTGAAGGACTTGTCGCTGGAATTTCCGCGCGGCCAGTTGACGACCCTCCTGGGCCCTTCCGGGTGCGGCAAGACGACGCTTTTGAAAATCATCGCCGGCCTGCTGGCGCCCAACTCCGGCGAAATCCAAGTGGACCGAAAGACCGTTACCGGGCCGGGCCCGGACCGGGCCTTCGTGTTTCAGGATTTTGCGCTGCTGCCATGGGCGAGCGTTATTCGCAACGTTGCCTTCGGTCTGGAGCTGCGCGGCGTCGCCAAATCGGAACGGGAAGGCATCGCCGAAAAATACATCCAGGATGTGGGCCTGGGCGGTTTTGAAAACAGCTTTCCCCATGAACTGTCGGGCGGCATGCGCCAGCGCGTCGGGTTGGCCCGGGCCCTGGCGGTCGACGCCCGGGTTCTCCTGATGGACGAGCCGTTTTCGGCGGTCGACGAACAGACCCGTCGCAAGTTTCAAGAAGACCTGCTTTCGCTGGTCCAACACGAAAACAAGACCTTCATATTCGTGACCCATTCCATTGAGGAGGCCGTCTATGTCTCGGACCAGATCGCGATCTTGCTTCCCCGGCCCAGTCGCGTGTCCGAGATCATCCGGCCGAGCGGTTTCCGCAACCGGGGTTCGGAAAATATTCGCCGCGACCCGGAATACCTGGACATTGTGGATAGGATCTGGAGTTCCCTTCGCAGCTATGTGGAGTAAGTGTTGAGATGACGGTTTTCGGCCGCCGACTACCGGGCATGTCGTCTCTCATCCTCTGGGGGCTGCTCTGGGAGGTCGTCGGGCGCCTCGGCGTGACCTTCTTCATCCCGCCCCTTTCGGAAGTCTTGGTGACGCTGTTCGCGACCATCGGCACGCCGGCCTTCACGAAGGCCCTGTCGGAAACCGCGTACGCCTTCACCATGGGCGTGACCTCGGCGATCGTGATCGGCGTTCCGGTCGGCATCCTGATGGGCAAGAACCGCCTGCTGGATGAGTTGCTTCTGCCCTGGGTCAACATTTTCTTGAGTGCTCCCCTGACGGCGCTGGTTCCGGTTTTGATGGTCTTGTTCGGTTTCGGCATGAAGTCGATCATCATAACCACGACCCTTTTCGCCATCTGGATCATCATCCTGAATTCCCGCGCCGGCGTCATGCAGATCAACCGCTCGCTCATCGAAATGGCCCATTCCTTCGGCGCGTCGCCGATCGACGCATTCGTCAAGATCTACTTCTGGGCGGCCTTGCCGGAAATCCTGGGCGGCGTGCGCATCGGCGTCATCCGGGCGGTGAAGGGCGTCATCATTGGCCAGCTACTGATCTCGATCGTCGGCTTCGGCGCGCTTTTCGAGCTTTATTCGGCGAACTTCCTGATGTCGCATTTTTGGGCGGTTCTCATCGTGCTCTTCGCGCTCGCCTTCACGATATCCGAGTTCCTCGCCTTTCTCGAACGTCGGGTTGCCTATTACGCGGCCAAGCGGTGACCAGCGGCCCTGTTGTCGCTTGTTGGACGCCAGCCGCCCCGCGGATCGCCCTGCCCGGTCGAGACCGGCGACAATCCGCCGCTGCTCGGCCAATTTCCTCTGACAACGCCGACTAGCGGCTTGGTCAGCCGGCCTACCTGCGCGCCAGCTCGGCCTCAATAAATCTGAACGAGCGAGCATAGGCGGCTTGCGGCTCGGCCAAATTGTGAACATCCGCCGCAAAGGGTTCGAAGCTGACCGGCCCCGTGTATCCGGCGTCGAGGAGCTCGGCGATCTGCGCCACGTTGCCAAGACGATCGCGCCCGTCGACGAGCACCCGGTGTGGGTCGCACATCTCGGACACGCTCAGCGCCGGATCGACAACTCCCGAGATATGGACGATGCCGGTGTATTCGGCATAGGTCGGACCGCCGCCAGCGCGTGCATGGTGGAAGGTGTCATGCACGATCCTGAACCGGTCCCGGGCGTCTAACGCTTCAATCGCCTCGACCACCTCGCCCTTATCCCGCAACGCGCAGGTCTCGAACCCCAGGGACTCGATCAGGCCGATCAACCCATGTTCCTCCAGCAGCAGATTGAGTTCGCCAAGTGCGACGCGCAGATTGGCTTGGCGCTCACCGTCTGCCATGCCCTTGCCGTCGTTGCGTGCGATCAGGCTGACCATTTCCGCCCCGCAGGCCCTGGCGATCTTCATCAATGCTGCCGCCTCCTCGCGTTTGGCATCCGACCAATCGTCGAAGGCCTTGACCTCGGCGAGCGCCAATATTCGCAACCCGGCAGAGGAAGCGGCAGCCGCCACATCCTCCGGCGCCGCACAATCAAAGAGATCGCCGTCGAGGTCGTTGCGGAATTCCACGCCAACGCAGCCCAGCGCCTGCGCCAGTTTGAGAAAATCGGCCCAGCCAAGTTTCGGCGCAGCCATGTGGTTGAGCGCACGTTTCAGCACTTTCCTACCCTCCTGCTGCCTCTTCGACTCAATTTGCACTCAATCTCAGACCGGTTGCACCTTCGAACAACATACCGTCGCTCGCCTCGGCAAAAACCCTCAGCCGGTCCCCGATCACCACATGCCGGATGGCGCTGCTGTGCAGGTTGACCTTTTGACCCGAGACATCGAGCACGATCCGCTGAGCGCCCTCGATCATTTCGTGGGCACGAACCGTCCCATCCAAGACGGCGCCGGGTTCGTCCGCCTGTGCCGCAGTGAAGGCCCGCGCCGGCAATGCAAGGATTGCATTCCGGCCCGGTGCAGCATTTGCTACGGCACCAAGTTTGCCGGACAGTTTCAGTTCCACCCCGTTAATCCGCGCAACCGGGGCACCGCTGGTCTCTCCCAGCTCCACCTCAAGCAGCGATCGAGGCGGATCACCAAGGAAACTGGCCACGAAACTGGTCGCCGGATCGCCATAAACTTCCATCGCCGGCGCCGCCTGATCGATACGGCCCTCGCGCATGATCACAAGAAGATCGGCCATCGCCAGTGCTTCCTGCTGGTCGTGGGTTACGTGGATCGTCGTTGTTTCCATCACGTTGTGGATGCGCTTGAGTTCCGATCGCATGGCATACCGCAACCGGGCGTCGAGGTGCGTCACCGGCTCATCCAGCAACAGGACTTTCGGGTGCCGGATCAGCGAGCGTCCGAGCGAGACGCGTTGCTGCTGGCCGCCGCTGAGCTGGTTAATCGTGCGATGCAGAAGCGGCGTGATTTGTAGCAAATCGGCGATTTCCCCAATTCGGGCGCGCATTTCCTGCTGGGTCCAACGCCCCTTCTGCATTGGCGCCTGAAGTGGAAAGCGCAGATTCCCCTCAACGGTCAGATGCGGGTAGAGTGCATAGTTCTGAAACGCCATGCCCACGTCCCTCTGCGCACAAGTCAAGTTGTCGACGTTCTTTCCGTCGAAACGGATCTCGCCGCGATCGGCACTGTCGAGCCCCGAGATGATGCGCATGAGCGTGGACTTGCCGCAGCCCGAGGGGCCAAGCAGACAGACATAAGTGCGGTCCTTGACCTCAAGGTCGAGCCCATCGAACACATTGACGCGTCCGAAGGATTTCGAGAGTCCGGAAATGGTAATGTCGACCATGCCTAGACCTCAGCACTCACTATGTTCCGGCCGTTTTTATTGAATAGAAGGAGACCCTCAGGGTCGGGGTTCAGCTTGACCCGCGCGCCCTCGGACGGAAGCTCGGACTTGGCGGCAAGCGCAGTGGCCGGGCCGGCAGGCGTGTCGCATAAGATTGCCGCCCACTCTCCCATCAACTGCACCGATTGGGCGATGGCCGAGAGGCCCTCGGCCTCGGCGTCGTCAATCGAGAATTTCCCGGGTCGGACCCCAACCGATACCGGCGGCGACGCATCCACGGCCCGATTCAGCGCCGGCGGCAGGGCCACGGAATAATCCCCGAGCCGGATCTGCCCGTTGGCCACCGCAACGTCGTTGAACATGGATATTGGCGGCTCGCCTACAAATTCGGCAACAAAGCGGTTGACGGGGCGGTCTATCAGGTCCGCCATTGTGCCCACTTGCTGCAACACGCCATCGGTCATGACCGCGATCCGGTCGCTTACGGCCGCGGCTTCTTCCTGGTCATGGGTGATATAGAAAGTGGTACCGCCCGTCGCTTCATGCAGCGCGCGGATTTCGCGGCGCAATTCGATGCGGAGATATTCCTCAAGGTGTCCCAGGGGCTCGTCCATGAGAAACATTTTGGGCGACCGGATCATGGCACGCGCCAGCGACACCCGCTGACGCTGGCCGCCGCTTAGTTTTGACGGCCGCTTGGTCAGGTGCTCGCAGATCCCCATGGTCCCGGCGATACGTTCGACGCGCTCGCGGATTTCGGGTTTGGCTGTCCGCCGCGCGACAAGTGGCATCGCTATATTGTCGAAGACGTTCAGATGCGGATAAAGCGCGTAGTTCTCAAAGACCATGGCGATATCCCGCTCGCGTGCGGGCGTACCCACGATGTCCTGACCATCCACCTCGATGATGCCGCTCGAAACCTCTTCCAGCCCCGCTATCATCCGCAGCGTTGTCGATTTGCCGCAGCCGGACGGGCCGAGTACACAGAGAAACTCCCCCGACTGAATTTCCAGGTTCAACGCCCGGACTGCCTTCGTACCATCCGGGTAGATTTTGTGGACGTCTTGCAACTGCACCTGAGCCATAGCCCGCTACCTCACCGCGCCGAAGGTCAGGCCGCGAACCAGATGCCGCTGCAATACCAGCGTAAAGATCATGATGGGCAATACAGCCATCGCGCCGACGGCCATAAAGGGCCCCCATTCCAGACCCATGGAGCCGGAAAACCCGGCCAGATAGACCGGCAACGTGGCAGCGGTGTTCTGAGTCATGACCGTGGCGATCAGAAACTCGTTCCAGGACAAGATCGCCGACAGGATCGATGTTGTGATGAGCCCGGGCTTTACCAGCGGCAGCGCCACTTTGCGGAAGATCTGAAGCCTCGAGTAACCGTCGATTTGCGCCGCTTCCTCGATCTCGATCGGGATCGCCTCGAAGAATCCGCGAATTATCCAGACCACCAGCGACAGGTTCATCGAGGTGTAGATCAAGATCAGCGCCAGGTGTGTATCCAGAAGCCCGGCCTCCCGGATCATCAGAAAGATCGGAACCACGAAGGCGACCGGCGGGGCGAAACGCGTCGACAGGATGAAGAAAAATATATGCGAGCCGCCGACGACCCGGAACCGCGTCAGGCCATAGGCCACCATTGACCCAAGCCCTACTGCAAGCAGCGTACTGAGCGCCGTGATGATGAGGCTGTTGATCAGAAAAGGCAGAACACCCGTGCCACCGAAAACGAAGAGTGCGGAGAAGTAATTGTCCCAAGTCACGTCAAACAGCCACACCGGCGGCCAGGCGAAGATGTCGCTTTCCGATTTCAGCGACGTGCTGAGCACAATGTAGAAGGGAAACAGAGAGAACCCCACGAAGACGACCGCGATCAGATAGCGGGCATAATCGCTGAACCCAAGCACAACCTTCGAACTCCGGGGAGTGGCTTCCGCGCCGGCATCGAAGTCGACTGATGTCATCGGCCCTTCTCCGGGTTGGCGATCTGTCGCACGAAAACCTGCGCTCCGAGGGTGACGATGATGATCATCACCACGGCCATCGAGCCGGCATAGCCAAGATCAAATGACTGGAACCCAGTCGTGTAAAGGTACCAGGGCAATACCTCGGTTGCGCCGCCGGGCCCGCCCTTGGTCATCATGAAGACAAGGTCGATCATTCGGACGGCGTCTATCGCCCGGATAATCAGAACGACCACGATGGCAGGCCGAAGCAGCGGAAGAGTGATGCGCCAAAAAATCTCTCTCTCGGTCAGGCCGTCCATACGGCCAGCTTCAAATACGTACTCAGGCAGGGATTGCAACGCGGCGAAAATGACGAGCGTGACGAAGGGCGTCCATTGCCAGATGTCTGCCAGCGCGATCGAGAGCATGGCCAATGTGCTGTCCGTTAAAAATGGCAACCGCTCGGCTCCAAAGAGAGTTACGAACCAGTTGATGACGCCGAAATTCTCGTTGAGCATGTAGAACCAGACAAGCCCGACCACCAAGGGCATTGCCATAACCGGCAATAGCGAAAGCTTCCGCAGGGTATCGAGACCCTTCAGCTTGCTGTTGAATACGAATGCCAGCGCAAAACCGAGCACAAGCTCGGCCAAAATCGCAATCAGGACGAAGGTTGCCGACACCGAAAGCGAATTGATAAAACGGTCGTCCAGCGTCAGTTCTTGATAATTGAATAGCCCAGCGAAACGCGGCGGATTGACTATGGAAAGAGACCAGTGCCGCAGGCTGATAAAGACAGCGAACCCTATCGGGAAAACGTTCAATGCCAGGAGCAACAACACTGCGGGCGAAATGAGAATAAATGCAGCACGTCTGGCTGCGCGACTTTGCGACATCTTGCGCCTACTGACTAGCGGGCTGGGCCCAGGCAGCCGCGTCTTCCCGACCTGGACCGGTGCCGCCGTAAAACAGCGGCGGCACCGGTTGGCCCGAGCAGTTGCATACCAAACACTCGCAACCGCTCACCGGGAGGAAGCCCTAGTAATATTGGGCCTTCCGCATCTCCCTGTCGATCAGACGTTGCGCGCTTGCCAGCGCATCCTTGACCGACTTATCACCGGTCAGAACTTGGTGCGACTCTGCACCGAGAACATCCACGATCTTTTGGATTTCGGGTACTGGCGGGCGCTGCCAACCCTGCAGGAAACCGTCTTCCGCCATCTGATTTACATGCGGTATCACCGGGCAACGTGCAATAACTTCCGGGTCGGCACTGACCGATTTGCGTGGTGCGACACAATTGCCGTGCTTGGTGTATTCGGCGATCATTTCCGGGCTTGTGAGCCACTCGATGACATTCCAGGCGAGATCAACCCGATCGGGGTCAATGTTGGTCGGGATCGAAAGATACCAGCCGCCGAGTGTCGAGCGGTTTGGCGAATCAGGACCGCTGGGATGCGACACATAACCGACATTACCGCGTGCAGGCGCGTCCTCGTCCAGCTCATAGATCGCCGAACGACCGGACCAGATATAAGTCATTGCACAACCGCCCTGCGCAAATACTCGCACGCGCTCGTCCCAAGCCATATTCAAGATCCCCGGCGGCGACACTTCAAGGAGGGCCAGGAAGTAGTTCAGCGTCGCTTCGCCTTCGGCCGTGTCGATGGTCGGCTTCATGTTCTCGGGTTGAATGTTACCCATATCGAAGTCGTCGCCGACCTTGACCATGTCAATCGGCGCGGCACCGAAATCGCCCTGGGTCATGATAAACGACTGACCGATCGGCGTGCCGCGAGCGGCATTCCAGCAGACGCCGGACATATCGGCTTCATTCTCTTCGATTGTCTTGGCCGCGGCCAACACGTCGTCATGGGTACGGGGTGCATCCAGGCCGTACTTCTCAAAAACATCCGTTCGGTAAGCAAAAATTTCCGGGTGTGGCTGCAGTGGAACGCCAAGCTGGTTGCCCCCGAACTGCGCGCCGTTCCACGCGACATCATGAAAATCCGAGCCGTCGTAATCATTCTCCTCGATCAACGGATTCAGATTAGTAAGGAACGGCCTGTACTCCCCGAACTGCGGAAGGTCCACGGCGATAAGGTCATAGTTTGACAAGTCGTTTTGCGCGTTAAGAAGCACCTGCTGGTGAAGCACGTCAAACGGGCGCACGTCGAGCTGAATCTCGCCGCCTGCAATTTCTTCCAGATCGCCATGGATCTGCTGCATAACCTGAAACACCGGGTCACCGATCCCAAGGATGCGAATGGTCTTCCCATCCAGCACGCCCTGAGCGTGAGCCGGTATCGACGCGCCGAATGCGAGGCACGTCGCGCCGAGTATACACGCTGCCCCGCGGATGTTTTCTTTCATCATTTTCCGAAACATTTTTCCCTCCCTGAGTCGCCTCTCCAAGCATCTGAGGGAATTTGACACTCCCTCGCATCGAATATCCGACTTCGGCCAACCGTGAGGAAGGGACATTATATCCAAATTGGACATGAACGGACTAATGTACTGATGAGCCGGTGCTTGGCTCAGGACGATTGATGCAAGACGATGTCGCTCGCTTTCTCACCGATCATGATCGAGGCGGCGTTGGTGTTTGCGCTAATCAGGCTTGGCATCACCGAAGAATCGCAGACGCGCAGGCCGGCAACGCCCCGCACCCGGAGATGGGTGTCGACGACCGATGCCGGATCACCGCCCATGCGGCAGGTGCCGACGGCATGATAGGCCGTGCGTCCGTGCCGGCGAATGAAATCGGCAATCTCTGCGTCGGTGCGGGCGACGTCGGCCGGGAAGTGTTCGCGGCCGTTGACGGCGGCAAAGGCCGATTGCCGCGCGATGTCGCGCATCAGCTCTACGACCTCGATGGTCATCTCAAGATCATAGGGCTTGGCGAAGTAGTTCGGGTCGATGACCGGCGCGGCCAGCGGCGCGGCCGATGCAAGCCGCACACTGCCCCGGCCGCGCCAGCGCCAACGACGATGTAGTCGTATTCGGTCATCTCCCAGAAACATAGATCGCGGCAACTCGGTGTGGCAATGGCGTCAGGCAATCGGTGCTAACCCACGGAATTTACGTCAGACTTGACTGCCCTTGGGCCCGTCGCTAACAATTCTTTGGCGTGCAGGCACTGGGAGGGCTTGCCGGTAGATCAGCGTGGCAACGACACAAGCTCACCGCCGTCACGACCCCGTACCGCAAATTCTCCCAACGCCGCAGTCGATTGCGTCCCTTCGTAACGACGCTTCAGGGAGAGGGTATGTCGGACGACAGTATGGGGGACGCGCGGCCAACCCCGCTCTTAGAGATGCGGGGAATCACCAAGCGTTTCGGCGCCGTCACGGCGCTCGACCATGTGGATCTGCTACTCTACCCGGGCGAGGTTCTGGGTATCGTCGGCGATAACGGCGCGGGCAAATCGACACTGATGAAAGTGCTTTCCGGGCTGCACTCGGCAAGCGATGGCGAGCTGCATTTCGACGGCCGCCGGGTCGAGTTGCATTCACCCAAGGACGCTCAGGATATCGGCATCGAAATGGTCTACCAAGACCTGTCGCTCGCCGGGAACCTGCCGATCCACGAGAATATCTATCTCGGCCGGGAACCAGGGAAGAAGCGAATCGGATTCACGATCGTCGACCACAAGCTGTCGCGAAAAATGGCCATGGAGCACCTCGATCGCCTGCACATAACCGTCAAATCGGTGGACCAAAAGGTCGAGGAACTCTCCGGCGGCCAGCAACAGGCCGTGGCAATCGCCCGCTCGACGGCCTTTGACGCGCGCGTCGTCATTATGGACGAACCGACGGCGTCCCTTGCGATCAAGGAGGTCGGCAAGGTGTTGGACCTGATCAAACGCCTGAGGGAAAACGGGACAAGCGTCATTCTTATCAGCCATCGCATGGACGATGTCTTCTTTGTTTGCGACCGGATCATGGCGCTGTTCCACGGACGCAATTTCGAAGAATCAGCGATCAGGGAAACGAGCCGGAACGAGGTCATCGGCTGGATCATGGGAACCAAAGGACACACCGAGGCGCTCGCGCATGACCGCCTCTGATCGTCCCGTTGAGGACGGGCTCGACCGAGCCGAGGACGCGCCCGAAAGCCGCACGGCCCGCCGCATGCGCATGGTCGACAAGTATGGCGTGTTCGCCGTCGTCGTGCTGATGATGATCGTGCTGACGATCCTCGCCCCGGACATTTTTCCGACGGTGCAGAACCTGACCAACATTCTGCGGCAGATCGCGATGAACGCCTTGCTCGCGCTCGGCCTCTACATCGTGATCATGACGGCGGGAATCGACCTGTCGGTCGGTTCGATTATGGCTTTGGCGACCATGTTGCTGGCGATGGCGGACACGTCAGGCTTGATATGGCCGCTGGCGCTTCTCGTCGGCCCGCTTATCGGCATCGGTTGCGGGTTGGTCAACGGCTTCGGGGTGACGGTGCTGCGCCTGCCGCACCCGTTCATCATGACGTTGGGAACGCTGTTCACCCTGCGCGGGGTGACCAATCTGGTCTCGAATGGCCGGCCCGTTTCAGGCGTGTCGCGGGAGGTCCGTTTCCTCGGTTCGGGAGAGATTCCAGTCCCGTTTCTGGGTGAGTTCGGCTCGATACCGGTGAGCGCCGTCGTGCTCCTGGTTTGCTACGGCGGGGTCGGCTATTTCATCAGCAAGGTGTCGCTCGGCCGCCATATCGTGGCGGTCGGCGGCAACCCGCAGGCGGCACGGGTTAGCGGTATCAACGTCGATCGCGTCCTGATGATTACCTACGCCTTGTCGGGCTTTTTCGCCGGACTTGCGGGGCTGATGTTGGCCGGCCGCACCGGGGCGGGATTCCCCAACGCCGGGATCGGGGCGGAGCTCGATGCCATCGCGGCGGTGATCATCGGCGGCGCGAGTTTCTTCGGCGGCCGCGGAACGGTGTACGGCGTTTTTGCCGGTGTCCTGGTCATGGGCTTGTTGCGCAATGGTCTTAACCTGCTGGACGTCAGTGCGTTCTGGCAGCAGACCCTGATCGGTATGATTGTTGTTGGCGCCGTCTATGTCGACGTGCTTCGCCGGAAGGCGGGGTCCAACGCTTAAGGGAACAGGCCCGGCGTAAGCGAACTCCATTGCGCGGGCCCCGACGAAAACTTCGGAGTTCAAAGGAGGAGAAAGAATGCTCAGGAAACAATTGCTAAACATCGCCCTTGCCTCGGCTGTGGTGGTCGCGGGCAGCTCGGCAGCGCTGGCGCAAGACAAAGTCGCGTTGATCATGTCGGACATCGGGTCGGCGAACCCGTTCTGGGCCGCCGTCTCGAAAGGGGCGACGGACAAGGGCGCCGAGCTCGGCGTCGACGTGGCGGCAGTCGGACCGCCAGGGGGTGAAACGGATGTCTCGGGCCAGATCGCCCTGGTCGAGGACCAGGTCGCAAAAGGGGTCGTCGGTATCGCGATTTCACCGGCGGATACGGCGGCGCTGATTCCGGCACTCGAGCAGGCGCGGGCGCGTGGCGTTGCCGTCTTGTTTGTCGACAAACGGGCAGACATGCCGGGCACCTACATCGGCACGAACAACATTCCCGCTGCCACACTCGGTGCGCAGCATATTTGCGACAACGTCCCGGCGGGGAGTGATGTCGCGATCCTTCAGGGCATCATCACCGGGACGACGGGTCAGCATCGCGCCCAGGGTGCACGCGAGGGCCTCGAAGCCTGTGGCTTGAACATCGTCGCCGAGCAACCCGCCGATTGGGATACGGCCAAAGCTTTGTCCGTCACCGAAAATATCCTGACCGCCAACCCCAACCTGGCGGCGATCTTCGCCTCGAACGACAACATGGCACTTGGCGCGGTCGAAGCCGTCCGCAACGCCCGCAAGCTGGACGACATCTTTATCGTCGGCTTCGACGGCAATCCGAATGCCGCGGAAGCAATCCTCGCGGGCGACATGGATGCCTCCGTGGCCCAGCGACCCTACAACATGGGCCAGATGGGCATCGAGAACGTCCTGAAATTGGCTGCCGGCGACGCGTTGCCGGACGATATCGACACCGGGGCCGTCCTCGTGACATCGGAGAACGCCGCCGAATTCAAGTGATTTGGTAACCAACAGGTCTGGCCGCGCACCGACGCGGCCAGACCGCTTGGCCGGCGGGCCTCAAGTCAGATCGAGGCCGAATAGGCGGATCGCATTGGTGGGGCGATCTTGATCCGGTCGTCGTCGATGACTGGGGTGGGTGAGGTCAGGCTAATGCGAACCAGTCTCCAAAGTCTCACCCGGTGCGGGCGTCATGCCGCGAGTTGGCGCCATTCTGCCAGCGCCGCGGAGCGGAGCTGCGTGGCGTATCTCCACGCCCGGCCATTTCTTTGTAGGCGGGCACCTAGCCGGCTAGCCACGGAGCCGTCGTCATGACGCAACACAGCCGCGGTATCATCACCCCTGGGCGTAGCCCTGTTCCTCGTTCGATGATCGGATGCGCCGTGTTCGGCGCCGGTGTCATCGGCGAAGTCCACGCCCGCAACGTAAGTCGCCACGGCAGCTTTGACCTGCGTTATGTGATCGACCCGGCGATCGATCGGGCGCGAACGTTGGCGCAAACATGGGGCGGCACGGCGGCGGCTGATATCGCCCCGGCATTGGCCGACGACACTGTGGCGGCGGTGATCATCGCCTCGTCCACGTCAGCCCACGAAGAACATGCGCTAGCCTGTGCCGGGGCCGGCAAGGCGTTCATCTGCGAAAAACCCCTTGCCGGCAGCCTCGAAGGCGCGCGCGCCTGTGTCGCATCAGCGGCGGCAAGTGGCGTGGTCGCCGCGACCGGTTTCAACCGGCGGCTCGACCACGACTATGCCGCTGTCGCCGCCCGAACTTTGGACGGTGAAATCGGCGCCGTGGAAATGTTGCACTTTGCCTCCCGCGGCCACAAACCGCCGGCGCCGGAGACGGCACCCCATTCGGGCGGGATGATCCGCGAAAAAGGCGCCCATTTTTTCGATCTGGCGGCGTGGCTCACCGGTGCCGAACCCGTTGAGGTGTATGCCGTAGGCGCCTGTTTGGTCGACCCGCGGTTTGCCGACTATGGCGACGTCGACACCGCGGCCCTGACTGTGCGGTTTGACAGCGGCGCCCTGGCCACGTTTGATTTTGGCCGGCGCGCGGTCTTCGGCCAAGACGAATTGATCGAGGTCTTCGGCTCCCAGGGTATGTTGGTCACCGGGCGCCATCGGCGCGGCAATGTCGCTCACTTCACCGGCGGCGCCGTCACCGAAGCAGAGGTCATGCCCGGGTGGCACGAGCGCTTCGCCGACAGTTATGTCGCCGAACTGGACGTGTTTGCCGCGGCAATGACCCATGGCGAACCGGTACACGCGAGCCTAGCCGACGGCCTCCGCGCCCAGGCCGTCGCCGAGGCGGCGGTGCGGTCAATCAAGCAAAACCGGCCCGTCGCCATAGAACGGATTTGGTGACCGCGATTATCGGGATTTTTGCGACCCGCTCCCGGATATCAAGTGCAGTTTCGCGCTGCGGTATTACTATGAGGACGAGGACGGAATCAGGTGTAGCCTGCTGATCTCAGGAACCTCATTCCGCCGAAGCTGCGGAGCAGCGATGCGCGAATGGCGGAGGGAGAGGGATTCGAACCCTCGGTACGGTCTCCCGTACACACGCTTTCCAAGCGTGCGCCTTCAGCCACTCGGCCACCCCTCCGCATAGTGCCCAACAGGCACCCCGGGGGATTTAGCCGAGGCTGGCGCGGGATGCAAGGATGAGGTCGTCGTGATACGGCTGTGAGACTCTTGCACCAAATTGTGAGAGCGCTAAGCTGTGGCAGGTGGTGTGGAAGGACGCGCTGTACGATGATCGTTGGACGGATAATCGGCTGGCTGCTGCTGGCCCTCGCGGCGCTGCTGGCGCTGGGCGGCGTGGTCCTGGCCATCAAGGGCCAGACCGTGGCACAAGTCACGGGTGGGGTTTGGTATCAGGTGCACTCGGACAGCCTCAACCTGAGCCAAGCCATTACCCAACGCTATATCCATCCGAGCCTATGGGATCCAGTGGCCATTGCGATCTTGAACTGGCCATTGTGGCTGGCGATTCTGGTGGTGGTGCTGGTGCCGGCGGTAATCGGCCTGGCACTGGTGAAGCTGTGCCGGCCGCGCCGGCCGGCGGCGCCGGCGGCGGAAGCGGCGCAGTCGTAACGCCTGGATTGCCGCGGCTCTGTCCGCTCAAGAATTAGGGTGTCGCGGCCGTGGCGACCCAGGGTGCCGCAACGGACTGGATTGCCGCGGCGGCCCAAGGGCGCCTCGCAAAGACGACGCGGGGGCGTGTTGGCTGGCGTCGTAACTGTGTTGATGACGGCGGCGGGGGGATGTTGGCTGGCGCGCCGGTTAGCTCTCGCCCATTTTTAGCGCGGCGATGAAGGCTGATTGCGGTATCTCCACATTGCCGTATTGGCGCATGCGCTTCTTGCCGGCCTTTTGCTTCTCGAGCAATTTTTTCTTACGCGTGATATCGCCGCCGTAACATTTGGCGGTGACATCCTTGCGCATGGCACCAACGGTCTCGCGGGCGATGACCTTGCCGCCGATGGCGGCCTGGATGGCGACCTTGAAGAGCTGGCGCGGGATAAGATCCTTGAGACGGGTGCAGAGAGCACGGCCACGGGGCTCGGCTTGGTTGGTGTGGACAATCATGGACAAGGCGTCGACGGGCTCGCCATTGACCAGGATCGCCACTTTAACGAGGGAGCCCTCGCGGTATTCGTCGAGTTCATAGTCGAAACTGGCATAGCCCTTACTGACCGACTTCAGCCGATCGTAGAAATCGAACACGACCTCGTTGAGCGGCAGACGGTAGACGGCCATGGCACGGCTGCCGACATAGCTGAGTTCGACCTGTTCGCCGCGGCGTTCGGTGCAGAGTTGCAGCACCGCGCCAAGATACTCGTCGGGGACGATGATCGAGGCGCGGATCCAGGGCTCGTCGATGCTCTTGATCTTGACCACGTCGGGGAAATCGGACGGGTTGTGCAAATCGATGGTGGCGCCATCATTGAGATGGATCTTGTAGACCACCGACGGGGCGGTGGCGATGAGATCGAGGTCGAACTCACGGAGGAGGCGCTCCTGAACGATCTCCATGTGCAACAAGCCAAGAAAACCACAGCGGAAACCGAAACCGAGGGCGGCGGAGGTCTCGGCCTCATGATGAAAGCTGGCGTCGTTGAGGCGGAGCTTGGCAAGGCTGTCGCGCAGATCCTCATAATCGGCGGCGTCGGCGGGAAACAGGCTGCAAAACACCACCGGGACCGACGGTTTGAAACCGGGAAGGGGCGCTGCGGCGGGATGGCGGACCGTGGTGATGGTGTCGCCGACCTGGCAATCGGCGACGGCCTTGATGCTGGCGGTCATAAAGCCGATCTCGCCGGGGCCCAAGCTTTTGCCGTCGGTGCGCTGGGGCTTGAAGACGCCGACCCGGTCGACCTGGTAGTCGCGACCGGCGGCCATCATGCGAACCTTCTCGCCGACCTTGAGCACGCCTTGTTTAATGCGGACGAGAATGATGACACCGAGATAGGAATCATACCAACTATCGACGAGCAGCGCTTGCAGCGGCGCGTCAGCGGTGCCGATGGGCGGCGGCAGTCTGGCGACCAGGGCTTCCAGGACATCGCCGATGCCCTTGCCGGTCTTGGCGGAGATCATCACCGCCTCGGAAGCATCGAGGCCGATGACCTCCTCGATTTGCTCCTTGATGCGGTCGGGTTCGGCGGAGGGCAGGTCGATCTTGTTGAGTACCGGCACGATCTCATGATCGGCGTTGATGGCGAGATAGGCGTTGGCCAAGGTCTGGGCTTCGACACCCTGGCTGGCGTCGACGATCAGCAGCGAGCCCTCGCACGCGGCCAGGGAGCGGCTGACCTCATAGCCGAAATCCACATGGCCCGGGGTGTCCATGAGATTGAGCTGGTAGGTCTCGCCATTCTGAGCCTGGTAGTCGAGGCGCACGGTCTGCGCCTTGATGGTGATGCCGCGTTCGCGCTCGATATCCATGGTGTCGAGCACCTGGGCCTTCATCTCGCGCTCAGTCAGCGCGCCGCAATGCTCGATCAAGCGATCGGCGAGAGTCGACTTGCCGTGATCGATATGGGCGATGATGGCGAAGTTGCGGATATGACTCAGATCGTCCATGGGCCTTCGTTCGGTACTCGCGTCGCCGGGCTAGCGCCTTGATATGGGCCTGCAGTCGGGCGAAACAACAGGTGGTCGGCGGGTGGCGCGGCGCGACTAACCGCGCAGCACGCCGCCGGTTTGTTTCTCGACACTGGCGAGAATCTTGGCCGAGACGGCTTCGATCTGCTCGTCGGTGAGGGTGGCGTCGGTGGGCTGCAGGGTCACGGTCAGGGCCAAAGACTTCTTGCCCGCGGGCACACCCTTGCCGGTATAGACATCGAATAAAGCGACATCGGTGATGAGCTGACGCTCGCCGGAACGGGCGGCGCGCAGCACGTCGGCGGCCGGCGTCTCGGCAGCGACGATGAAGGCGAAATCGCGGGTCACCGGCTGATAGGGCGACAAATGCAACATCGGTCGGGTGGTGCCACGGCGGCGCGGCAAAGGCACATCGTCAAGATAGATCTCAAAGCCGACGATCGGACCCTTGACGTCGAGCGACGCCAGGATGCCGGGATGGATCTCGCCGAAATAGGCGAGCACGGCCTTGCCGAGACGTAGACTGGCGGACCGGCCCGGGTGGTACCAGCCCGGCGCATCGCGGAACACGCCGGCATTGGCAATCGGGGCCTCGGCGTCGGCCAGGGCCGCCATGGCGTCGGCCTTGGCATCAAGGGCATCGACGACCCGCGCCGGTCCGGCCCAGTGGGGCGGGTGAGCATTGCCCTGGCGGATGCCGGCAGCAACCAGAGCCTGGCCGGCCGGCGTATCGTCGCGGTATTGGGGACCGACCTCAAACAGCCCGACATCGCCATGACCGCGGTCGATATTGCGGCCGGCTGCGAGTATCAGATTCGGCAGGATCGACGGCCGCATGGTGTCGAGATCGGCGCTAATGGGATTGGCTAAGGCCAGACAGTCCGGTACGTCGCCGAACAGGGCGGCGTGGTCGCGGGCCATGAAGGACCAGGTGACGGCCTCGTGCAGACCTTGGGCGGCGAGGGCCCGCTTGATCCGGGCGACGCGGCTTTGCGCCGGCGTTATGGCGGCGGCCGATAGCGAGGTCAGGCGCTCCAGGGGGACGGGGTCGATGTTATCGAAACCGTGGATGCGGGCGATTTCTTCGACCAAAGCGGCCTCGCCGTCGATGTCCGGCCGCCAAGGCGGTGCCTGGACGGAGATACGGTCGGCGGCGTTGGCGACGGTCTCGAAACCGAGGTCGCCGAGGATTTGCTGTTGTCGTGCGGCCGGCAGGATCACACCGGCGAGCTGCGCCACGCGACCAAGCCGCAGTGCGATGGGATCGGGCGGTGACGGCGGGGTGCCGGCACGCACGACCTCGCTGGCTTCGCCGCCGCACAGCTCGAGGACCAGACGGGTGGCGACTTCGACCCCCCAATCTCCGGAGGTCGCGTCGACCCCGCGCTCAAAGCGATAGCGGGCATCGGACTGGAGATTGAGTTTGCGGCCGGTCGCGGCAATCTGCACCGGATCGAAAATGGCGCATTCGAGGAACATCTCGGTGGTGGTCTCGGTGCAGCCGGTGACCGCGCCGCCCATGACACCGCCGATGCCATGTACGCCCGCGGTATCGGCGATCACGGTCATCTCGGCGTCGAGGGCATAGGTCTTGTCGTTGAGGGCCGGCAGTTCCTCTCCGGCGCGGGCAAGACGCATGGTCAGGGTGTCGTCGGACAGCTTGGCGGCGTCGAAGACATGCAACGGCCGGCCGAGATCCATGGTCACGTAGTTGGTGATGTCGACGAGCGCGGAGATCGGGCGCAGGCCAATGGCCCGCAGCCGGTCCTGCAGCCAGCGCGGGCTGGGGCCGTTACGCAGATGGCGAAAAGAGCGGCCGACGACATAGGTGCAGGCGTTGCCGTCGGCGGCAATGGCCCAGCGCCGTGGGCTGGCGAAAGTACCGGCGACCGGCTCGGTGGCCGCGGCGGGCTTGAGCGTACCGAGACCGGCGGCGGCAAGGTCGCGGGCGATACCGCGGATGGCGGTGCAATCGGGCCGATTGGGCGTGAGTTCGATATCGATGACCGGGTCGTCGGCGCCGATGATTGCCGCGAAGGGCGTGCCGACCGGGGTGTCCGCCGGCAGATCGATGATGCCGTCATGGTCGTCGCTGACCATGAGTTCGCGCTCCGAACACAGCATGCCGTTGGATTCGACACCGCGGATCTTGGTCGGCTTGAGATCGAGGCCGGTGCCGGGAATATGGGTGCCGGACGGCGCGAACACGCCCTTCATGCCGGCGCGGGCATTGGGCGCGCCGCAGACCACCTGGACGATCTCCCCGGCCGCCGTCTCGACGGTGCAGACGCGCAAGCGGTCGGCTTGGGGATGGGGCTCGGCAGCGACCACCTGGACGACCTGGAAGGGCGCCAGAGCGGCGGCGCGATCTTCCACCGCATCGACCTCCAGCCCGATCTTGGTCAGGGTTTCGACAATGGTTTCGAGGGCGGCGTCGGTGGCCAAGTGATCCTTGAGCCAGGAGAGAGAGAATTTCACGATGCTCTCCTATAGGCCACGAACCAGGGACGGCACGGCGAGCGGCAGGAAGCCATAGTGATGCAGCCAGCGCAGATCCGCTTCGAAGAAAGTGCGCAAATCGGGGATGCCGTATTTGAGCATGGCGATGCGATCGATGCCCATGCCGAAAGCGAAACCCTGATAGCGGTCCGGATCGACGCCGCCGGCGCGCAGGACGTTGGGATGGACCATACCGCTGCCCATGATCTCCAACCAATCGTCGCCACCGATCTTGAGCTCGCCGCGGCTGCGGGTGCAGCCGATGTCGACCTCCATCGAGGGTTCGGTGAAGGGGAAATGACTGGGCCGGAAGCGCACCGGCAGGTCCGGCAGCTCGAAGAAGGCGCGGCAGAAATCGATGATGCAGCCCTTGAGATGACCGAGATGAGTGGTCTCATCGACGACCAAGGCCTCGACCTGATGGAACATGGGCGTGTGGGTGGCGTCGCTGTCGCAGCGATAGGTGCGCCCCGGCGCGATGACGCGGATCGGCGGCTCCTGGCTCTGCATGGTGCGGATCTGCACCGGCGAGGTATGGGTGCGCAGCAGCAGGCGCGAGCCGTCGTCGCGCTCGGGCAGATAAAAGGTGTCGTGCATCTGCCGCGCCGGGTGTTCCGGCGGTATGTTCAGGGCGGTGAAATTGCGAAAATCATTCTCGATATCGGGGCCCTCGGCGACGGTAAAGCCCATCTCGCCGAAAATGGCGACGCATTCGTCGACGGTCTGGCTGACCGGGTGCAAGCGGCCGGCCGGCTGCGGGCGGGCGGGCAAGGTGACGTCGATGGCCTCCTGAACCAGCCGCGCCTCGAGATCGGCGGCGGCGAGGCTGCTGCGGCGGGCGTCAATGGCCTGCTCGACCGTTGTTTTTAGGCGATTGAGCGCTTGGCCGGCGGCGCGGCGCTGGTCCGCGGGCAAACCGCCGAGGGCCTTCATGCGTTCGGTCAGGCTGCCCTTGCGGCCGAGAGCGGCGATGCGCAGGCTCTCCAAACTATCGAGGCCTGCGGCGGCGGCGACGGCCGCCAGCATCTCCGACTCCAACTGCTCAAGGGATTGCGTGCTGTCCATGGATTCTCGATTCCCAAAACGACAAAAAGGGGCCTCCCCGCGGGCGACCCCTCCTTACCGGACCGGCAAAGCCGCGTGCGCCTACGCGCCCGCAGCCTAGGCCGCCTCCTTCAGGGCCTCCTGCGCTTGCTCGGCAAGGGTCCTAAAGGTGCCGGGATCGCGCACCGCAATGTCCGCCAGGACCTTGCGATCAAGCGCAATACCAGCCCGCTTCATCCCGTTCATGAATTGAGAATAGGTCAAACCATGCTCACGCGCCCCGGCGTTGATGCGCTGAATCCACAAGGAGCGGAAATTGCGCTTGCGAACCCGGCGGTCGCGGTAGGCGTATTGTAGCGCCTTTTCGACCTTTTCAAGGGCGATGCGATAGTTGGTGCTATTGCGGCCGCGATAACCACGGGCCAGCTTGAGGACCTTCTTGCGGCGCGCATGGCGTTGGACGGTACTGCCTGCCCGAGACATCGTTACCCCCTGCCATAGGGCAGCATGGGCCCGATAATCTTAGCGTCAGGCTCGGACAACAAACCGATGTGACGCGCCTTGCGCTTCATGGATTGGGAGCGCTTGCGCATGCCGTGGCGCATGCCCGACGGTTTCATGCGGATCTTGCCCGTGCCAGTGAAGCTGAATCGCTTCTTGGCCGAACTTTTCGACTTCAGCTTGGGCATTTCCACCTCTATTGGTCTGGTGTTCTTGGTAAGCGCGGTGGCTGGGCATGCCCTGGGTTACAATCGCCCCGCCGCACCACCGCATAGGCGCGCGGTTTATAGCGCCCCAAGAGGCGCAAGGCAAGCGCCGGGACGGCCAATCCCGGCCCCAAATAGCGGTGGACAGGCCGCAGCCTAGCGCGGTGACACCACCATAACCATCTGACGCCCTTCCATCTTGGGCATCTGCTCTACTTTGGCGATCTCATCGAGCTCTTCCTTGACGCGATCCAGAAGCTGAGCGCCGAGGAACTGATGCGCCATCTCCCGGCCGCGAAAACGCATGGTGACCTTGACTTTATCGCCATCGCCGATAAAGCGGCGGGCGTTGCGCATTTTCACGTCGTAATCATGGGTATCGATGTTGGGCCGGAGCTTGATTTCCTTGATTTCGATGATTTTTTGCTTTTTGCGCGCTTCGTTGCGCTTTTTCTGCTCACGGTATTTGAGCTTACCGGCGTCAAGGATCTTGCAAACCGGCGGATCGGCATTGGGCGAAACTTCGACAAGATCGAGGCCGGCTTCATAGGCCCGTTGCCTGGCGTCCGCGGTGGATACGACGCCAAGCTGTTCGCCTTCCTCATCAATCAGGCGCACGTTGGGGACTTTGATGTCCTGGTTTGCCCGCGGACCAGACTTGGTCGGCGGGTTAAAGTCCATGGGTCGTCTGGCGATCTACTTCTCTCCTATTTGGTGGCGCATTTCCTGTCGCGCAAAATTCCGGGCACGCCCTCGCATGCCCGTGCCAATTTCCAGTTACGTCGAGGCCGGCGGCGCCGCCTCCCGGGTAAGATTAGAGACGGCTTCGTCAAACGCAAGCGTTTCTTGCGCTTTGCCGCCAAGACGGCGCAGGGCTACCGTGCCCTGTTCGGCCTCACGGCCGCCGACGACGAGCATGACCGGAACCTTGGCCAGGCTATGCTCCCTGACCTTGTAGTTTATCTTCTCATTGCGCAGATCGCTGGCGACACGCAAGCCAGCGGCGGCGCATTTCTCGGTGACCTGAATAGCATAGGCGTCGGCCTCGCCGGTGATCGTGGCGACCACGACCTGGACCGGCGCCAGCCACAACGGCAGGCGGCCGGCATAGTTCTCGATCAGGATGCCGATGAAGCGCTCGAATGACCCCAAAATGGCGCGGTGCAGCATGACCGGCCGGTGCTTGGCGCCGTCTTCGGCGACATAAGCGGCATCGAGGCGCTCGGGCAGGACGAAATCGACCTGTAGGGTGCCGCATTGCCATTGGCGGCCGATGGCATCGCGCAGCACGAATTCGAGCTTGGGCCCATAAAAGGCCCCCTCGCCCGGATTCATCTCGTAAGGCAAACCGGCGGCTTCGGTAGCCTCCCGTAACGCGGTTTCGGCGCGGTCCCAAGTGGCGTCATCACCGGCACGTACCGGCGGGCGGTCGGAGAATTTGACCAGCACGTCGTCAAAGCCGAAGTCGCGGTAGACGCTGGTGAGGAGAGCGCAGAACGCCGCCGTTTCGGAGACGATCTGATCTTCGGTACAAAATATATGGGCGTCGTCCTGGGTGAAACTGCGCACCCGCATAATGCCATGCAAGGCGCCGGACGGCTCGTTGCGCATGCAGGAGCCGAACTCGGCAAAGCGTAGCGGCAGGTCACGGTAGCTCTTAATGCCCTGGCGGAAGACCTGGACATGGCCGGGGCAGTTCATCGGCTTGAGGCCGAGCACGCGCTCGCCCGCGTCGGCGAGGACGAACATGTCGTCGCGGAACTTCTCCCAATGGCCGGAGCGTTCCCAGAGCACGCGCTCATAAAGCTGCGGCGTCTTGATCTCATGGTAGTCCGCGGCTTCGAGGCGGCGGCGCATATAGTCCTCGCAAGCGCGATAGATCGTCCAGCCCTTGGGATGCCAGAAGACGCTGCCGGCGGCCTCTTCCTGGAGGTGGAACAGGCTCATCTCCCGGCCGAGACGGCGGTGGTCGCGCTTCAGGGCCTCCTCAATCATGGTGAGGTAGGCGTTGAGCTCCTTCTTGTCGCGCCAGCAAGTGCCGTAAATTCGTTGCAGCTGGGCGTTGTTGGCGTCGCCACGCCAATAGGCGCCGGACAGTTTGGTGAGCTTGAAAGCCTTGCCGAGCTTGCCGGTGCTGGGCAGGTGGGGGCCGGTGCAGAGGTCGAGCCAGTCGCCTTGACGGTAAATGGATATGTCGACATCGGCGGGCAGGGTCTCGATATGTTCGGCCTTGTAGTGCTCGCCCTTGTCCTTGAAGAAGTTGATGGCTTGCTGACGGTCCCAAATTTCGCGGTGAATCGCCTCGTCCCTGGCGACGATCTCATGCATGCGCTTTTCAATGTGCTCAAGGTCGTCGGGGGTGAAGGGTTCGTCGCGGGCAAAGTCGTAATAAAAACCGTCCTCGATGGCCGGGCCAAATGTCACCTGGGCATCGGGATAGAGTTCCTGCACGGCTTCCGCCATGACATGGGCGGCATCGTGACGGAGTAGTTCGAGGACCTCGTCATCGCCGTCGTTGCGGGTGACGATAGCAATCTCGGCGTCGGCGGCGATCGGTGCGGCCAGGTCGACGAGCTGGCCATCGATCCGAATGGCCAACGCCGCTTTGGCCAAGCCGGGCCCAATGTCGGCGGCGATGGTGGTGCCGGTCACCGGGCCCGCATAGTCGCGGGTACTGCCGTCGGGCAGGGTGACTCTAATAGGGCTGTCCGCCATTACCTCAACCATTCTGAGAGAACCTCGTATTGAAGACCGGCGTGGTTAACAAGGGTCTAAAGTGCCGGAAGGGCCCGCATAAAGCGCAAGCGCAGGTGCCATTTAGCGCAAGCGCAGGTGCGCTTCAACCTCAGCCAGGGAGAGCTGCGCCAGGTCGGGGGCGCGAAGAATGGCGACATTGTCGCCGCGCGGGGCACACAGGGCGGGGTCCGAGGCGTCGGAGAACAGCACCAAGCAAGGGGCGCCGGCGACCGCGATGAGATGCATCGGCCCGGTATCGTTGCCGACGGCGCCCGCCGCCGCGCGCGCCAGGGCGACGATGGCGGCAAAGTCGGTCTGGCCGGTGAGGTCACGGGCCTGTGGACAGGCGGCGGCGATCGCGCGGTTCTCGGCGGCTTCCGCGGCGGTGCCCAGAAGTGCCGGCGTGATGCCGCGGTCGGCCAACGAACGGGCGATCGCGCCATAGTGCCGGGCCGGCCAGCGCTTGCGCGGACGGGTCGGCGCACCGCCCGGCACCAGCAAGGCGTAGGGCGTCGGCAAGCCGAACCCGGCGAGTTCCGCCGCCGTCCAATCGAGGTTGGGTGGCGGCACTCGGGTAATCCCGGCCATAGCGAGTTGTTCCGCCAGGCGATCGACGGTGTGCAGGCTATCGCGCCGGGGGTTGGCGTGAGGATGGGAACAGCCGCGGGCGATGCCGGACCAGCGCGGCGCCGGACCGGCGCGCAGCGGCCAGCGCATCAGGCGGTAGTAAGTCCCCGAGCGATCGGAGGTCTGCAGGTCGTAGACCCAATCAAATTGGCCGGCGGCGAGGCGCCGCGCCGTTTGCCACCAGGCCGGCAGGTGCCAGGGGCGCGGCCGGCGGTCGGACCAGACGGCATCGAACCACGGGCTGGCGCGGGCGAATTCGGCATAGGGCGCGGTGGTTAGCAGGGTGATATGGGCTTGGCGGTGGTGGTCGCGGATGGCAGCGAAGGCGCCGGTGGCCTGGACGAAATCGCCTAAGGCGCCGAGCTTGATGACCAGCAGGCGTTGGTTGGGTAAGTCTTGGGCGCGGTTCACGGTGGAGCGGGGCTCGGCGCCGGGTCGCGGGCCAGCAACTCGGCATAGGTTTGGAGCGTGGCGGCGGTCATTCCGGCTTTGGTGTAAAGGCGGCGCACACGCGCCGTGGCGCGGGCCGCCAGCAACTCCCGGTTGGTGGCGTCAAGCGCCAAGGCGGCGGCGAGAGCGGCGGCGAGCCCAGCGACATCGCCCGGTGGGTAGAACCAGCCGGTATCGCCATCGGCAACCTGTTCGGCCGCACCGCCGTGGTTGGACACCACGACCGGCCGGCCCATCGCCTGCGCCTCGGCGACAACGCGACCAAAAGCCTCCGGCTCGGTGGAGGCGGAGACGACGACATCGGCCAACATGTAGGCCGCCGGCATATCGTCGCAGTGGCCGGTAAGCTGGACGACGCCTTCGAGACCATGGTCGGCAATACGCGCCTCAAGCTCGCGGTGATAACGGCTGCGACCCTGGTCGGCGCCGACCAGGAGGCAGCGGAGATCGAGACGCTGCAAGCGGGCCAGGGCGTCGATCAGATCGTTCTGGCCCTTCCAGCGGCTGAGGCGCCCGGCCAGCATAACGACCGGCGCGTCGTCGGGCAGGTTCCAGCGTTGCGCGAGTTGGATGACGCGCTCAGCGCTGACGCGCTCGGGCGCAAAACGGTCCTGATCGACGCCGCGGGGGATGATGCGGATCCGGGCCGGGTTGACGCCATAAACGCTGCGCATGTGAGCGGCGATGAAGTTGGAATTGGCGATGATGAGATCGCCGCGCAGTATGGCCGAATTGTAAAAGCGCTTGAGACGATTACCGTGGCTATAAGTGCCGTGGAAGGTAGTGATGAACCGGGTGCCGAGGCGGTGGGCCGCCGCCAGGGCGCTCCAGGCCGGCGCCCGGCTGCGGGCGTGGATGATGTTGACGTCGTGCTGCTTGGCGAGATCGAACAGGCGATCGACATTGGCACGCATGACGATCGGATTGCGCGCCGCCAACGGCAGCGTCACATGCAGGGCCTCGACGCGTTCCAGCTCGCGGACGAGCTGACCGCCGGCCGAGGCGACAATCGCGGTGCCGCCGGCCGCGGTAATGGCGCCGGCGACATCGATGGTACTGCGCTCGACGCCGCCGCCGCCGCGCTCCAATGCCGGGACGACCTGCAGCACGCGCAGGCCCGCCGGTCCCGCGGCGTTGACCGGCACGCCGGCATGGTTAGACTCGGGCCGGTTAGACTCCATAACCTGCGTCGCTGACTCGCGGTATCACATCATGCCCCTGATCGAGAGAGCGCCCGGTTTTCCAGATCCCGGGCCTCCCCAATTCCTAACTCTCGGCAATGGCGATCGGCTCGCCTACCAGGCGCGCAGCGGCCACAGCCCTCGAGTCGTCTTCCTCAGCGGGTTTACATCGGACATGACGGGGCGGAAGGCAACCCATTTGGACGATTGGGCGCACCGCCGCGGGCAGGCCTTCCTGCGCTTCGACTATTCGGGCCATGGCCTGTCGGACGGCCAGTTCGAGGATGGTACCATCGGCCGCTGGACGGAAGATGCCTTGGCGATGCTGGACGGGTGCGGCGACGAGCCGCTGATCCTGGTCGGCTCATCCATGGGCGGTTGGATCATGCTACTGACGGCGCTGCGGCGACGGGCGCGCGTCGCCGGGCTGGTCGGCATCGCCGCCGCACCGGACTTCACCGAAGATCTGGTATGGGCGGGAATGGACGCCGATCAACAGGCCGCTTTGATGGCAAGCGGGGCCCATCGCGAACCATCGCCCTATGACGACGCGGGCACGGTCTATTCCCGCGGCTTGATCGAGGAAGGGCGGGACCATCTGCTGCTCGGCGCGCCGATCGCGCTGAACATGCCGGTGCGGCTCTTGCATGGCAGCGACGATGACGACGTGCCGTGGCAGGTGTCGGCAAAACTGCTGGAGCGCCTAACCGGTGATGACGTGGCGCTAACCTTGATCAAGGGGGGCGACCATACGCTGTCGAACCCGGCGCAACTGGCGACGCTGGCGACAATATTGGATGAGATGTGTGAACTTGTGACCTAGTCTTCGCAGCCTTTTGAACCTTCGCGACTCTCCTTGCCAGGGTTAGAACTCCCAACCCTCGGCTTCCATGAACTCCTCAAGATGCATGCACTCGACGCCGAAGTGATCACATATGTTTGGGATCTTTGCCGCGTTTTGCTTTGGTCGTTCCATTGTTACCACGGTGCCCTCGATAACTGCGGCCTTGGCAATTACGAATGGGTCTGCAACCTCGCCACCCTTCAGGAGCTTCTGACGTTCGATATTTTGTTGGAAATGGCGCACCGCATAGATCTCGCCAACAAACGCCCCTTCGTCGGCAGTCGGCGTAGCGAAGACTTGACCATTACCATCCGCCCATTCGCGCAGACTCTCAACCGGGCAATTTTCGATCTCGCGCCGAACCTCGCGAGTCGAGACGACTTCACCTTCCTCGATCAGCGCGTCGAAGTTCCGCCAAAGCGTTGGAAAGCGACGACGGTAGTAATTCTGAAAAAGCGTCCAAAGTGGGGCGGTGTCGAAGACATAGCTCATGCCTCGCCCCGCCCAAAGTATTCTTCGAGTGTTCCCACGTAGCGCGGCTTGGAATTCAGATAATCCGCAAGCTGCGATTGATCGATGCGGTTCTGATGGTATTGGCTGAGAGCAAGGCGGATATAGTCACGGCCAAGGTAGCTGATCTTCGTCCAGTAAGGGTTGCCACCACCACCACCTGGCTGACGTTGTCCTGCCCACCGGGTCGCAGCTTCCTCGTAGCTTCGCACATCGATCAGGCCTCGATCGAGAAACCTACGGTAGACAAACTCACGACTAACATTGAAACGCCTAGCAATCAGCTCGGCGGTTTCTTCCGAAGCGTCATGTCCCGCAAAAATCGCAACGAACGCCGCCTCCGGCACCAAAAACTCAGCGGCAAATCGATTACACAGAATCTCGATGCGGCGGGCTCGGTCCGGCAAAGCCGGAATAAAGTCATCGGCAATCGTGTCAATACCGCTCGTATGAAAAAGCAGGTGTGCCAGCTCGTGGAAAAGTGTGAAGCTCTGGCGGGTATCTGCCATGCTGTTGTTGACGTAGATGATGGGGAATACGTCGTCATACATGCAAAACCCGGAGTATTCGGCTTCCCTGAAGGCGTCCTTGAACACAAAAACGCCAACATCAAGAAGCGCGGCGCGCCATCGCTTGAACGCCTCTTCGGCCGAAGTCCAAGTTGCCTGATCGGCGAGGGAAACACCTACGTAGTCTCGGACCTGACGTGCCATCGTCGCAACGTCGACACTTACTCGGAAGTGCAGGTCACGGGTTATCAGTCGAGGCGCAGGATTTCGGCTGCGACACAGCTCCTCCAGATTGAGTTGGAGCGCCTTGGCCTTGCGAAGGAGCAAACGCACGCGCCGAGGGATTTGACTGAACTCAACCTCTGGAAGAGTGCGAAACAATTCCTCGATCGGTGGTAGGTCCGGTGGGTCTGGAAAGAAAAAAACAGCGATTGGAAGTTTGAAAGCCTCGGACAGGCTCTCAAGCTGTGGGTAGGTAGGAAACGAATCACCAGCTTCCCACGCCGCGAACTTCTTGAACCTTTCTGCAGCCTCTTCGGGCGAGAACCCGGCGCGTTCGCGGGCCCACCTTAGTATCGCCGGATTGACCGGGATTTGCTCTCTAGCCATGGTGCCCATGGCTTCTCAGGCTCCGTGAACGATCCACAGCCTCTCGGCCCCCCTGATCAATGTCCCAAGCCACTGCATTGCGGATCTTCGTAAGCTCTTTTGCCCTACTGTGTCCCCTCGGTCCAGTTTTTCGGCCTTGGTCGGGTATTTCGCCACCCCGGCCCCCTAGGACACGGTGCCCTCACCGGCGTCGAACAGGGCCTGCAGGCCGGCGCGGTAGTTGGGATAGCGCAGGACGATACCGAGGTCGTCTTTCATCCGGCGATTGTCGACACGCTTGTTCTCGCTATAGAAGCTGCGCGCCATGGGACTTAGCTGAGCCTCGTCGAAGGGAATTTCCGGCGGCGGCGGTAGACCCAGAAGCTGGCTGGCATAGGCAATAACGTCCTGGGGCGGGGCTGCCTCATCATCGCAGAGATTATAGACCGCGCCCGGATCGGGCTGGGCCATGGAAGCCTCCAGACCCAGCAGGATGTCGGCGAGATGGATGCGGGAGAACAACTGTCCGGGTTTGACGATGCGGCGGGCGGTGCCGGCGCGCACGGCGACGAGGGCGTTGCGGCCGGGTCCGAAGATGCCGGCGAGGCGGAAGATGTGCAGCGGTAAGCCATGGTCTCGCTGCAGATCCCGCCACGCCCGCTCGGCCGCCACCCGGCGCTCGCCGCGCGGGCTGGTGGGCCGCAACGCCGCGGTTTCGTCGACCAGAGCGCCATCTCGGTCGCCATAAACGCCGGTGGTGGACAGGTAGCCGACCCAGCGGAGCGGCGGCGCCAGGGCGGCGATCTCGTCACGGTAGTGGATGAGTACCGGATCGCCGGAGGTGCCAGGGGGCGCGGTGGCGAGGAGGTGGGTGGCCGCGTCTAGCGACTCGGCAAGCGCGGAGTCCGTGCCGGCTGCGCCGGCGACACCATCGAACACGAACGCGGCAATACCCTCGTCACCTAGGCGCGCAGCCGTTTCCGCCGACCGGCAGGTCCCCGCGACGTGCCAGCCCCGGCGCTGCAGTGACCGCGCCAAGGCGAGCCCGGTGAAGCCGAGGCCGAAGCAAAACAATCTGTTAGCAGGGGTCATGGGACGTCGGGACTTGCGTTTTGGCGATCGGGGAGGCAACTCTAGCCGCGCGATGAAATGGCAACAAGCAATGGGCCGCACGGCGATCCGGGCACTTGCCCTGCTGACGTTCAGCGGCGCGGCGATCGCGGCGGCGCCAACGGAAGCTGACGCACAGGTCGGCGCGGTCGCGCTGACCGACCTGCCGGCGCCGCAAGCCTATGAAGAATGTCTGCGACGGGTGCGCAGCGACCCGGAACAAGGCTTCGAGACCGCCATCGATTGGCGCGATACCGGGGGCGGCATAGCGGCGCGCCACTGTACGGCGGTGGCACTGGCGGAACTCGGTCATCTCGAGGAGGCCGCGAGCAGACTGGAGACGCTGGCCGACGAGATGACCGGCTATGCGCCGCAAGTACGGGCGGCGGTCGTCGGGCAGGCCGGCACGGCCTGGTGGCAAGCCGGGCGGACGGCGCGCGCCTACGCGGCCCTGACCAGCGCCTTAACGCTGGACCCGGGCAATGTGGACCTGCTGATCGCGCGCGGCGAAGTGTTGGCAAGCGCCGCCAATTTCTGGGAAGCCCTGGACGATTTCAACGATGCGCTCACCGTGGCACCAGCGCGCGTCGATGCGCTGATCTTCCGGGCCGCCGCCTATCGCTTCGTCGACGCGCTGGATCTGGCCCGGGACGATCTGGAGCGGGCGCTGACCTTGGATGGGGACAATCCGGACGCCCTGGTCGAGCGGGGCATGGTGCGCCGCCTCGACGGCGATGAAGTCGGCGCGCGGGCGGACTGGCTGCACATTTTGCGGGTGGCGCCGGAGTCCCCGGCGGCCGATCTAGCGCGGGCCAATATCGCCAAGCTGGATGTCACGCTGCGCTGATTGAGTCAGTTTTCGCTCAGCATCGTCATCGCGAGAGCGTCGGGGCGGTAACGACGCGACTCAGCTAAAAATCGAGGTCGGCGTAGTGCTTGGGGGGCGGGGCGCCGGGGACGTGGTCGGCGAGCAGCGGGCGGAAGCTCGGGCGCGACTTGATGCGGGCGTACCAGAGCTTGGCCGGCGGATGATCGTCCCAGCGCACGTCGCCGAGATAGTCGATGCAGGAAAGCTGCGCCGCGGCGGCAATATCGGCGACAGAGAAATCAGCGCCAGCGAGCCAATTGCGGCGTTCAATCAGGTAATCGATGTAGTCGAGATGATGGGACAGGTTGGCGAACCCGGCCCGGATGGCCTCGGAACTGGGCTGACCGAGGCCGAGCATGCGCTTGGTGACTTTCTCGTCGACCAGGTTGCGCGTCACCTCAAGTTGAAATTTGAGATCGAACCACGCGGCCAGACGGCGCGCCTCGGCGCGACTGGAGGGATCCTTAGCGAGCAGCGGATTGTCGGGCCAGGCCTCGTCGAGATACTCGCAGATCACTGTCGAGTCCGCGATGACGGTGCCGTCCTCCTCGACCAACACCGGCACTTCGCCGGCCGGATTGAGGGCGAGGAATGCCTCGCGCCGCTCCCAAACGCGCTCACGCTGAAGCTGGAATTCGAGCTTCTTTTCGTTGAGCGCGATGCGAACCTTGCGGGCGTATGGACACAGCCACAGATGATAGAGAGTGCGCATGGGCGGCGACACTACCCCAGCTGGCGCGGACGGCCTAGTAGGTTGGACGACTACTCGGCGACCCCGACTACCGCGGCCTGGTCATCGCTGAGCGGATGGGGCAACCGGCGCAGCATATCCTTGGGCACGACTTGCCAGAAGTGGCCGGCATGGCGGTCCCAGGCACCGATAATGCGGCCGGCAAAAGCGGAGTGGGTCTCGGCGGCATGTTTTTCGATGAGGTCGCGCAGCAGACCCTCCCAATGCTGGGAGGCAAGCCGCTGCCAGGTCACGACGTCCGGATTGACCCGCGGCTCGAAGGTGCCATCGGGATCATAGACAAACGCCATACCGCCGGTCATGCCGGCGCCGAAATTATCGCCGACGCGACCGAGGATCACGGCCGTCCCACCGGTCATGTACTCACAACCATTTGAGCCGCAGCCTTCGACGACCGCGGTGGCCCCGGAGTTGCGCACGCAGAACCGGTCGCCCGCCAAACCGGCGGCGTAGAACGACCCGGCCGTGGCGCCATAGAGCACGACATTGCCAACGATCGTGTTCTCATTCGTCACCAGACGACTGGAGGCCGGGGGGCGGAGCACAATGGTGCCACCGGACAGGCCCTTGCCGGTGTAGTCGTTGGCGTCGCCCAAAACCTCGATCTTCAGGCCCTGGACCGCCCAAGCGCCCAGGGATTGGCCGGCGGAACCGCGCAAGCGCACGGTGATGTGGCCGGGGGCCAAGCCGGTCATGCCGAATTGGCGGGTGATCTTGGAACTGATCTTGGCGCCGATGGCGCGATGGGTGTTGCGGATGCCATAAGCGAGCTGCATCTTCTCGCCGTCGCGGAACAAAGCCTCGGCATCGATGATCATCTGGGCGTCGAGGGTTTCCGGGACCTCGTTGCGGGCGACGGTGCAGCGGGCGACATAATCGCCGGCGTCGGCGCGCACCAAAATCGGATTGAGGTCGAGGTCGTCGAGATGGGGGTTGCCGCGGCTGACCTGCTGGAGCAGGTCGGAACGGCCAATCAACTCGTCGATGGTGCGGAAGCCCAAGGAGGCCAATAGGTCGCGGATCTCTTCGGCGATAAAGGTGAAGAGGCTGACGACTTTTTCCGGCGTGCCGGCGAATTTCTCGCGCAAGCGCTCGTCCTGAGTGCAGACACCGACGGGGCAGGTGTTGGAGTGGCACTGCCGCACCATGATGCAGCCCATGGCGATCAGGCTGGTGGTGCCGATGCCAAACTCCTCGGCGCCGAGCATGGCGGCGATGACGACATCGCGGCCGGTCTTGATACCGCCGTCGGTACGCAGGCGAATGCGATGACGCAGGCGGTTCAGGGTGAGCAGCTGATGAACCTCGCTGACGCCCATCTCCCAAGGCAGGCCGGCATAACGGATGGAAGACTGCGGCGAGGCGCCGGTGCCACCGCCATGGCCGGAGACCAGGATGACGTCGGCGTGGGCCTTGGCGACGCCGGCGGCGATCGTGCCGATGCCGGAGCGGGCCACGAGCTTGACGCAGACCTTGGCTTCCGGATTGATCTGCTTGAGATCGTAGATAAGCTGGGCCAGGTCCTCGATGGAATAAATATCGTGGTGGGGCGGCGGGCTGATCAGGGTGACGCCCTCGGTGGAATGGCGCAGCCTGGCAATCATCGACGAAACCTTGAAGCCCGGGAGCTGACCGCCCTCGCCGGGCTTGGCGCCTTGGGCCACCTTGATTTCGATCTCGCGGCAATTGTTGAGATATTCCGCGGTAACGCCGAAACGGCCGGAGGCAATTTGCTTGATGGCACTGGCCGGATTGTCGCCATTGGGCTTGGGCTTATAGCGGGCCGGATCCTCGCCGCCTTCGCCAGAGTCGGATTTGGCGCCGATCCGGTTCATGGCGATGGACAGGGTCTCGTGCGCCTCCTTGCTGAGGGCGCCGAGGGAAATACCAGGGGAGACCAGGCGCTTGCGGATCTCGGTGATCGATTCCACCTCGTCGGCCGAGATCGGCCGGCGGCCGGGACGGAAATCCAACAGGTCGCGCAAATTGACCGGCGGCTGCTTGGCAACCTCGTCGAGATAGCGCTTGTAGGCGCCATAACTATCGGTCGCGCAGGCATGCTGCAGGGCATGGATCATGCCGGCATTGAAGGCGTGCGTCTCGCCGCTGCGGCGATAGCGATAAAGGCCGCCGACGGGCAGGGTGGCGACGGTTTCGTCGAAGGCGCGGGTGTGCATCTGCTGCGCCTTGAGTTGGATGCCAGGGAGGCCAATGCCGGAAATGCGGCTGCTCATGCCGGGAAAATATTCGCTGACCAGAGAGCGGCTGAGACCGATGGCTTCGAAATTATAGCCGCCGCGATATGAGCTGACGACCGAGATACCCATCTTCGACATGATCTTAAGCAACCCGGCGCTGATCGCGCTCTTGTATCGCTGCAAACATTCGTTGAGGGACAAATCGCCGAAGAGACCGCGGGCATGGCGGTCGGCAATGGCCTCCTGGGCCAGATAGGCGTTGACCGTGGTGGCGCCGACGCCGATCAAAACCGCGAAATAATGCACGTCGAGACACTCGCCGGCGCGGACATTGATCGACGTGAAGGTGCGCAGAGATTGCCGCACCAAATGGGTGTGGACACCGGCGGTGGCCAGGATCATCGGTACCGGCGCGCGGTCCGGACCGACGGCAAGGTCGGACAAGGTGAGATGGACGGCGCCGCCGCGCACGGCGTCCTCGGCGTGAGCGCTGATTCTCTCCAGAGCTTCGCGGAGGCCGTTCTCGCCAGCGCCGGGGTCGAACGTGCAGTCGACCTCGGCGGTACTCTCCCCCATCGCCGCGCACATGGTCTGGAATTCGACATTGGTAAGGACCGGCGTGTCGAGTTGCAGCACCTTGCACTGGCTGGCGTCTTCGTCCAGCACATTGCCCAGGTTGCCAAGGCGGGTGGTCAGCGACATGACCGACGACTCGCGCAGGCTGTCGATCGGCGGGTTGGTGACCTGGCTGAAATTCTGCCGGAAGAAATGATGGAGGCCGCGATATTTGTCGGAGAGCACGGCCATAGGCGCGTCATCGCCCATGGAGCCGGTGGCTTCTTTGGCATCGGCCACCATGGGATGGAGGATCAGCTCCAGCTCCTCGATAGACCAGCCATAGAGCAACTGGCGGCGGCGCAACTCGGGCCGGTCGAACTCGACCTTCTCGGGATAGTCGGGCACGATCAAACTGTCGAGCCGGCGGATATTGCGGGTCCAGTCCTCGAACGGATGCAAGGCGGCGAGCTTGTCGTGCAGCTCGTTGTAGCGATAAAGGCGGCCTTGCTTGAGGTCGACGGCAATGGTCTCACCAGGGCCGACGCGCCCCTTCTCGACCACGTCATCGTCCTCGAGGCGGACCATGCCAGTCTCCGAGCCGACGATAAGCAGACCGTCGCGGGTGACCGTGTAGCGCAGCGGGCGAAGGCCGTTGCGATCCATGCCGGCGATGGCCCAGCGGCCGCCGAAGCCGCAGATCGCGGCAGGGCCGTCCCAGGACTCCATGACGGCGCTGCAATAGTTGAACATCGCCCGTTGGGAGGACGACATGACGTCGTTGCCCTCCCAAGCGTGCGGGATCAACAATGCCTTTACCATGGGTAACTCGCGGGCGCTGGCGCGGGCCATCAGCTCAAAGGCGGCGTCAAGGGCGGCGCTGTCGGAGCTGCCCGGTGGAATGACGGGCAGCACATCGCCGATCTGATCACCGAGGCTGTCCGACGCCATGCGCGGCTCATGGGCGGTCATCCAATTGAGGTTGCCGCGCAGGGTGTTGATCTCGCCATTATGGGCGATGACCCGAAAAGGCTGGGCCAGCGACCAACTGGGGAACGTATTGGTGGAATAACGCTGATGATAGATGGCGAAATTGGAGACGAAGCGATCATCGAGCAGGTCGGGGAAAAAAGCGGTCAGCTGTTCGGCCAGGAACAGGCCTTTGTAAATGACCGACCGGCAGCTCAATGAGCAAATGTAGAAATCCTTGATCCCCTCCGCATCGATGCGCTTTTCGATGCGGCGGCGGATGACATAGAGGTCGAGTTCGAAACGGGGATCGGGAACGTGACGGTCATTGGAAATCATGACCTGCTCGATCTCAGGCCGGGTGGCGTTGGCCTTCTCGCCGATCACCGCGGTGTTCACCGGCACCTGGCGCCAGCCATAAAGGGTGTGGCCGAACTGCAAAATCTCGGATTCGACGATGGTGCGGCAACGCTCCTGGGCCTCGTAGTCGGTACGCGGCAGGAACACCATGCCGATGGCGAGACGGCTCTCCTTGGGTTCGTGGCCAGTAGCGCGGATGTGCTCCTTGAAGAAATCCTGGGCGATCTGCAGATGAATGCCGGCACCGTCGCCGGTCTTGCCATCGGCATCGACGGCACCGCGGTGCCACAGGGCGCCGAGCGCCCCGACGGCGGCCAGAACGACATCGCGCCGCGGCTCGCCGTCAATGGCGGCGATCATGCCGACGCCGCAGGAGCCATGCTCCCATGATGGATGATAAGCGCCGTTGGCCGCGAGGTGGGCCGCCTCGCGGCGCCACGACTCGACGAAACGCTGGCCGTTGTCCTGGGTCATGATGCCTCGCGCAGTTCAGCCGTTGCTTTGGCCGAGATGTACCGATGAATAGCGGCGGCGCAGTCGCGGCCATCGCGGATCGCCCAGACCACCAGGCTGGCGCCGCGGACGATGTCACCGGCGGCGAAAACGCCCGGCAAATTCGTACGGCCAGTGCCCAGTTCAGCCTGGATCGTGCCCCAGCGCGTGACTTTCAGCGCCGGCTCGCCAAACAGCGTGGGGATATCGTCGGGATCGAAGCCCAACGCCTTGATCACCAATTCGGAATCGATGGTAAAGCTGGAATCCTCAATCGGCTCCGGCGTCTGACGCCCGGAGGCGTCGGGGGGGCCAAGGCGCATCCGCTGGGCCCGGACCGCGGCGACCGTGGTTTCGCCAAGAAAGGCCTCGGGGGCGGAGCGCCAGATGAATTCGACGCCCTCCTCCTCGGCATTGGTCACCTCACGTTGGGAGCCGGGCATGTTGTTGCGGTCGCGACGATAAAGGCATTTGACCGATTTCGCGCCCTGCCGTACGGCGGTGCGGACGCAATCCATCGCCGTGTCGCCACCGCCGATGACGACGACATTGCGGCCGGCAGCATCGAGCGTGCCATCGTCAAAATCCGCAACCGCGTCGCCGAGACCCTTGCGGTTGGACGCGGTCAGATAGCGCATGGCCGCCATGATGTTGCCTAGGCCCGAGCCCGGGGCGGCCATATCGCGGGCCTTGTAGACACCCGCGGCGACCAGTACCGCGTCATGACGGGCTCGAAGGTCGGCCAGCGATGCATCGCGGCCAACCTCAAAATTCATGTGGAACTGAACGCCACCCGCTTCGAGCAGCCGCCAGCGCCGCAGCACGATCTCCTTCTCGAGCTTGAAACTGGGGATGCCGTAAATCAGCAAACCGCCGGCACGGTCGTAGCGGTCGTAAATATGGACCTGATAGCCGCGCCGGCGCAACGCATCGGCAGCCGCAAAGCCGGCCGGTCCGGCGCCGATGATGCCGACGGACTCGGGCCGTTCGCGGGCCGGCACGACCGGCTTGATCCAGCCATTCTCAAAGGCGGTCTCGACGATATAGGTCTCGACCGAACCGATCGTAACGGTCTCATGACCGGCCGATTCGAT
This sequence comes from Alphaproteobacteria bacterium, assembly GCA_021774445.1. Taxonomy (GTDB): domain Bacteria; phylum Pseudomonadota; class Alphaproteobacteria; order UBA6615; family UBA6615; genus SZUA-147. Next base: position 90,386 of record JAJFJA010000057.1, on the reverse strand, counting down.
GACGCAATTGCCTTCGCACAAACGGTCCTGCGGGCAAATGCGACCGCAGATTTCCGGCAATGTATTGGTGGCCGCGGCAAGCTCATAAGCCTCTTCAAGGCGACCGGCGGCGGTCAGCATCAGCCAATCGGGGATGTTGTTGTGCAGCGGGCAATGAACCTGACAAAAAGGCACGCCGCATTGCGAGCAGCGGGCGGCCTGCTCGGCCGCCTTGGTCGGCGCGAAGCGCGCGTAGATCTCGTCCCAGGTGCCGCGACGTTCGACCGCGGCGGCCTTGTCGGGCATATCGCGGGCAACAGTGACGAATTTAAGCATGCTATCGGACATTCACTTTCCACCCGGGTGCATCTTTCCACGGGGCATTTGTTCGTTTCGCCAGTCGGAGACCGGTTGAGCGCGCGGTGGCCGGGGCGGCAATGTCAGGCCCCTGCCGGCGCGCTTAGCCGACCGTCGCACTTGGCATTCGCGGTGCTTTGTGAGCACTCCCCCGCGAGCACCTGACCATTATACCGCAGCGAACCTGCCAGTGCGAGTGAAAACACATTATTGCGTCATAATTACTGACCTATATATTGATGCGAGCCGCTCTAGGACCGGTGATCAGGAACCGACCTGAGCTCAATGCTGGGAAATTGTCCCATATCGATATTAATTCTTTATGTGGAGCGTCGGGTCGCGAATGTTATAAGCCTGCCGACATTCCCCCACCCAGGATCCGCGCGCGGTGCCGTTTTTTCTCATCGTCATCCTGGCCCTGGTGCAAGGGATCACGGAATTCCTGCCGATCAGTTCATCCGGGCACCTCATTTTGGTGGCCGAGGTTTCCGGGCGGGACCAGGGCCTGTTACTCGACGTGGCGGTCCATGTGGGCACGCTGGGAGCGGTCGTGGCCTATTTCTGGCGCGATCTACTGGCCATGCTGCTCGGGGTGGCGCAACTGACCAAGGGCCGTATCACGCCTGAAGCGCGGCTGGCCGGGACGTTGATCGTGGCCAGCATTCCGGCTGCGGTGGCCGGATTCCTGGCAAAGGACTTCATCGAGAGTTCACTGCGAACCCCGGCGGTGATCGCCTGGACGACCGTGGTGTTCGGGCTGCTACTTTATGTCGCCGACAAGATCGGCATGACGATTCGGCGGATCACCCATGTGGGTCTTGCCCACGCCTTGTTGCTGGGCTTGGCGCAAGTGCTCTCGCTGGTGCCCGGCACGAGCCGGTCCGGCATTACCATGACCGCGGCGCGGCTGCTGGGCTATGAGCGGACGGACGCCGCGCGCTACTCGCTGCTGATGTCGATCCCGATCATTGCCGGTGCCGGGCTGTTGTTGGGACTGGATCTCTATGAAGCCGGCAGCGCGACCGTCGGGCGCGATGTGCTGCTGGCGGTGGCGCTGTCCTTCGGCGCGGCACTGGGGGCCATCGCGCTGCTGATGCAGTGGGTGCAGAGGGTCGGCTTTACGCCCTTCGTGGTCTATCGGCTCCTGTTGGGGGCGGTGCTGTTCTACTGGGTGTACGCGACTTAGCGGCTCAGGCCGCGCCTCAGGCGACGCTCATGCGGCCGAGACGGCCGCCGCGGCGATACCGTTTCAAGTAGGTGGGCAGCACGACATCCAATGCCGTGGGCGCAATGCCGAGATCCGCAAAGGACAGGGCCTCCGGCGACACGACATTGTCGGTCCGAAGCTGGCGGAGCTGATCGCGGGTCAGGGGAGGATTGGGCAAGAACTCGAAGAAAAAGGCCTGCATGGCGCCAACCGAGTAGGGCAAGGGAAGTAGGATCCGGCGGCGGTCGATGTGACGCAGCATGAGACGCAACAACTCGGCAAAACTGTAGACCTGTGGGCCGCCGAGCTCATAGGTGGCGCCCCCCGGGCTGGGCAGGTGCATGACGGCGTCAGCGACATCGCCAACATAGACCGGCTGAAAACGCGTATGTCCGCCGCCATAGAGCGGCAAGACAGGCGAAATCCGGGCGAGGCCGGCGAACAAGTTGAAGAAGCCATCCTCGGGGCCGAAAATGATCGAGGGGCGCAGGATGGTCGCGGTCGGAAAGGCCTCCCGAACCGCGGCCTCGCCGGCGGCCTTGGAGCGGGCATATTCGGATGGCGCACGGGGGTCGGCGCCGAGCGCGGACAGGTGGACCATATGCCGCGCCCCGGCCGCCGCCGCCGCCCGGGCGACGCGGGCCGCACCGTCAGCATGGATCGCCTTGAAGCTGCGGCGGCCGCGTTGATGGAGAATACCGACCAAGTTGATCACCGCGTCGGCGCCGGCCACGGTGGCGTCAACGGAAGCCTGATGGGTCACGCTGGCGGCAACCGGCACGATTTGGCCAACATTGCCCAGGGGCATGAGAAATTTGGCGCGCTCCGGGTCGCGCACGGCCACCGTGACGACGACCCCCTCGTCGGCCAAGCGCTCAACAATGTAGCGACCGAGAAAACCGGAACCGCCAAAGACGGTGACGCGTCGAATAGTCATGATCCCCCGCCGCAGACAGGCTGAAGCGCTATATAACCACTTCATCAAGAGGTTGCCAGTACAGTGAGCGGGGTAGGGCGAGCCCGGGCACGAGTTGACAGTCTTGGGCGCGGAGAGTAGCAGACGGCGAAGGTCAAGCGATGTGGAACCAATGAGCGGCGAGATCCATCACTATCACGGCGATCTGCCCGACGGCCTGGATTTCGGCGACAGCGTGGCCGTGGATACCGAGACCATGGGGCTGAATTTGCAACGGGACCGACTCTGTCTGGTGCAGCTATCGGCGGGGGACGGCAGCGCCCATTTGGTGCAGCTGGCGGCGGAGGCTTACCAGGCGCCGCGGCTAAAAGCGCTCTTGGCCGATCCCGGCGTGGTCAAGATATTCCACTATGCGCGTTTCGACGTGGCCATGCTGCGGCATCATTTGGGGGTCGATTGCGGGCCGTTATTCTGCACGAAAATCGCCTCGCGGCTGGTCCGAACCTATACCGACCGCCACGGCCTCAAGGATCTGTGCCGGGAATTGCTGGGGATCGAGCTGTCGAAACAGCAGCAGTCTTCGGACTGGGGGGCGGCCACGCTGAGCCCGCAGCAGCTTGAATATGCGGCCTCGGACGTGCTGCATCTGCATAATCTGAAGAGCCGGCTGGAGGAAATGCTGGTGCGGCTGGGCCGGGCCGAACTGGCCGCCCGGCTCTTCGCTTTCCTGTCAACCCGGGCCGAGCTCGACTTAGCCGGATGGAACGATGTGGACATTTTTGCCCATAGCTAGGGCGCAAGCGCGACAATCGTACGCGGCCCGACCGGAGGGGCCTTCGTTGACCCGTCTTAATCGCACCTTCATACTGAAATCGGCAGGTTTTCGCGGCCCGGGCACAGGTGGCACCGGCGCGAGCCAGCCGCCAAGCGGAATATGAGCCCAGCCCGTCCATGAGCAAACCAGCAATTTCGTTAGCCGACGATAGCGCCACCGGCGCCGTCGATACCGGACGCCGGGTCCTGCACGCGGAGGCGGCCGCCCTCACGGCGCTGGCGGCGGCGCTCGGCGATAGCTATGCCGACGCCGCCGACGCGATCGCCGCGGCGAAGGGCCGCGTGGTGGTCAGCGGCATGGGCAAGAGCGGCCATATCGGGGGCAAGATTGCGGCGACGCTTGCGTCCACCGGCACCCCGGCGCTGTTCGTCCATCCCGGCGAAGCGAGCCACGGCGACCTCGGTATGATCACGTCGGACGATGTGGTGCTGGCGCTTAGCAACTCCGGCGATACCGCCGAATTGGATGCCGTGCTCAGTTACTGCAAACGTTTTGCCATCGGGCTGATCGCCGTGACCAGCCGGGACGACAGCGCGCTGGCGGAAATGGCCGATCACCTGCTGCTGCTGCCGCGGGTGCCGGAGGCCTGCCCGATGGGGTTGGCGCCGACAACATCGACGACGATGATGCTGGCCTTGGGCGATGCCTTGGCCGTCTCGCTGCTGGAACGGCGCGGGTTCAACCAGGACGACTACCGGCTGCTGCATCCCGGCGGCAAGCTGGGCCGCAAGCTGTTGCGCGTACGTGACGTGATGCATTGCGACGACGCACTGCCCCTGGTCGAGCCGGAAACCAGCGTGGCGGATGCGATCCTGGTGATGACGGCGAAACGGTTCGGCTGCGTCGGCATCGTCGACTCCGAGGGGGCGCTGATCGGGATTTTCACGGACGGCGATTTGAGCCGCCATCTGACGCCGGCAATCCTCACCGAACCGGTCGCGGCGGTGATGACGCTCGAGCCGCGTACGATTCGCGGTGAAGCGCTGGTGGCGGAAGCGATTAACGTGATGAATTCGGGGCCAGGCCCGGTAACGGTCTTGTATATCGTCGCAGACCGCAAGCCGATCGGCATCCTGCACATGCATGACTGCCTGCGGGCCGGCGTCGTGTAGCCGATGACCAGCGTCAACACCGACTCGGAACGACAAAACCCGGTACCCGCCGCGGCAACGACGCGGCGACGGGCGGCCACGGCACCGCGGCGGCGGTCGCTGAACTTCCAGCGCAGCCGATTCGTATCGACGATGAAGGTGTTGCTGCCGGCAGTCGCCGTGGCGCTGTTGCTGCTGGCGCTGGCGTGGCCGCAACTGACGCCGGAAGAGGACGATTTCAAACTGGATATCGCGGCAGTCGGCCCGCAGGGTGGCGACAAGCCACAAGTTCTCAACCCGCGACTACTGGGCGTCGACGAGCAAACGCGGCCGTTTCAGATCACCGCGGAAATGGGCTCGCGGCTCGACGACAAAGAGGGCTTGGAGGTCTATCAGCTCGATCAGCCGTCGGCGGACATAATTCTCGAAGACGGTTCCTGGGTGGCGTTGAACGCGCTGGACGGCGTGTTCGAACGGGTCGGGCAGATGCTTTATCTATCGGGAGGGGTGAATCTGTTCCACGATTCAGGGTATGAATTCGCCACTGAGTCGGCTCAGGTCAACCTCACGGACCGGTCGGCGGAAGGAGACGAGCCGGTGCATGGACAGGGACCGTTCGGCGTCATCGATGCGGAGGGTTTTCGGGTGCTCGAACGGGGCGATGTGATCATCTTTACCGGCCGAGCGGAAATGACCATCGAGTCGACCGTCAATGTGACGCCATGAAACCGGCGGGACCGACGGCCCTGCTAACAGCGATGATGCTAGCGGGCTCTTTTGACCCCGCGGTGGCACAATCGCTGGGCTTTGGCAGCGGTAACGATGCGCCCATCCAAATCGAAGCGGACGACGGCATCGAATGGCAGCGCCAGAATAAACTCTACATCGCGCGCGGCAATGCCAGCGCCAAACAGGGCGGGACGACGGTGGAGGCGGATAGCCTCGTCGCGTTCTACCGCGAGAGTGCGACCGGCGACAACGAGATCTACCGTATCGATGCCGACGGCAATGTGCGGATCTATTCGGAGGACGAAACCGCGACCGCGGAAAAGGCGGTCTACGACGTGTTCAACGGCGTGCTCGTGCTGACCGGGGAGCAGGTTCAACTGGACACGCAAGAGGATCGCATCGTCGCCAAAGAGAGCCTGGAATATTATGAGCAGGACCGGTTGGCCGTCGCCCGGGGCGACGCGCTGGCGATACGCGAGGACCGGCGCGTCAAGGCGGACGTGCTAATGGCGCATTTCAAAGAAGATGCCGGCGGCGAACGCGCGTCGCAGATCGACCGTATCGAGGCGGTGGGCGGGGTCGTCATATCGACAGCGACAGACGTGGCGCAGGCCACCCATGGCGACTATAGCCCGGATACCGGCTTAGCGACTTTGTCGGGCGACGTGCGCATCACGCGCGGCGACAACCAGCTCAATGGCGAATATGGCGAAGTCGATCTGAATACCGGGGTCAGCCGGATGCTCAACGACCCGAAATCCGGTGGCGACGGCCGGGTCAAAGGCCTGTTCATGCCAAGCGCAAGAAAGGGGCAGTAGGCATGGACCCCGACTCCAGGGTTCAGGCGACAGACGGCGCGCACAAGGACGCCGGTCCGGTGCTGGTCGCGCAGAATGAAGGCCTGGCCTGCAACAATCTAGCGAAGCGTTTCAAGAAACGCCCGGTGGTTCGCGATGTCAGCATGTCGGTGCAGCGCGGCGAGGCCGTCGGGCTGCTGGGGCCTAACGGCGCGGGCAAGACGACATGCTTTTACATGATCACCGGGTTGATCACGCCCGATGCCGGGGTGATCAAGCTCGATAATCACGACATTACCGAATTGCCGATGTATCGACGGGCGCGGCTGGGTATCGGCTATCTGCCGCAAGAGCCGTCGATCTTCCGCGGCCTGACGGTTGAGCAGAATATTCGCGCGGTGCTCGAAGTGGTCGAACCGGAACGCAGCCGGCGCGAGACGATCCTCGACGATCTGTTGGCGGAGTTCTCCATTACCCATCTGCGGCGCACGCCGTCGCTGGCGCTGTCCGGCGGCGAGCGCCGACGCGTAGAAATTGCGCGCGCGTTGGCCTGCCATCCGCATTTCGTGCTGCTGGACGAACCGTTGGCCGGTATCGATCCGATCGCGGTCGGCGACATCCGCGATCTGGTGGGCCATCTGAAACATCGCGGCATCGGCGTGCTCATTACCGATCACAATGTGCGCGAGACGTTGGATATCGTCGACCGCGCCTACATCCTGCATGACGGCCGCGTGCTGATGAGCGGGCGACCCGAGGATATCGTCGCGGACGAGGATGTCCGCCGCGTTTACTTGGGTGAAAGGTTCAGTCTGTAGACATCGATCATGGCCTTGACCCCGCGTTTGGATCTGCGGCACAGCCAGTCTCTGGTGATGACGCCGCAGTTGCAGCAGGCCATTAAGCTGTTGCAATTGTCCAACTTAGAACTGACGGCGTATGTCGAAACGGAGATCGAGCAAAACCCGCTTCTCGAACGTGACGACGCCAATACGGAAGCAACGGCGCCAGGCGACGGCGACGCCGCGACGGCGTTCGACGACGACGGACCGGCGACCGAAGACGTCGGTGAGCCCGACACCGCAAGCCTAACCGCCAGCGAGACCCTGCCGGCGGAGGATAGCGGACCGCTCGATGCGGAATACGACAATGTCTGGAGTGACGAGACGCGCCTCGACGCGGCGCCGACCAACGCGGCCGGGCCAGGGGGCGCCAGCGGCGGCGGTGGCGATGGGCTGAATGCGCTGGAGCAAACGATCGCCGGCGCGGTCAGCCTGCGCGACCATCTGATGGGCCAGCTCAGCGAAACGATTGCCGATCCGGCCGAACGCCTGATCGGCGTGCATCTGATCGACGCGGTCGACGATGCCGGTTATGTGACCACGCCGTTGGCGGTCATCGCCGCACAGCTTGGGTGTCCGGAAGAGACCGTCGAAGCGACATTGTTGAAGATGCAAAACTTCGATCCATTGGGCGTGCTGGCGCGGGATCTTGCAGAGTGTCTGGCGATCCAATTGCGCGAAAAAGACCGCTTCGATCCGGCGATGCAGACGCTTGTGGAAAATTTGGAACTGCTGGCCAAACGGGACGTCGCCAGTCTGCTGCGGCTGTGCGGTGTCGACGCTGAAGACCTGACTGAAATGGTGCTGGAGATTCGGGCTCTCGACCCGAAACCGGCGCAAATCTTCAACCACGAAGTCGCGCAACCGGTGGTGCCTGACGTGATGATGGTACGGAGCGCCGAAGGCGGCTGGCTGGTGGAGCTGAACACGGAAACATTGCCGCGCGTGCTGCTCAATCAACGCTACTACAAGGAAGTCAGCAGCCAGACCCGCGGTAAAGCCGAACGAGAGTATGTCACCGAGCAATTCCAGTCGGCGAGCTGGCTGGTGCGCTCCCTACATCAGCGGGCGACGACGATTCTGAAAGTCGCGAGCGAAATCGTGCGGCAGCAGCAGGCCTTCTTCGCCAAAGGCGTGCAGTATCTGCGGCCGTTGGTGCTGCGGGACATCGCCGAGGTTATCGGCATGCATGAAAGCACGGTCAGCCGGGTCACCAACAACAAATATATCGCCACGCCCCGTGGCATTTTTGAGCTCAAATATTTCTTCACCACAGCGATCGCCGGGCGCGACGGCGAGGCCCATTCGGCCGAAGCCGTGCGCCAACGCATCCGGGTGATGATCAATGCGGAGCGGCCCGGTGCGGTGCTTTCGGACGATCAAATCGTCAATGCCTTGAAAGCCGATGGTGTCGATATCGCTAGGCGCACCGTGGCCAAATATCGAGAGGCCCTGCATATCCCTTCGTCGGTGCAAAGACGCCGCGAGAAGTCGTCGAAATTGGCGATTTAGCGCTAAAAAAACAAGCAGTTAACCCGTTTTTGCGTGACCTTTCCGCCGATTGCAGCGGGTGTATTGACACCTCAGACCGGCCTCTCTAAGGTCGCCCGCGCCTCGTTGTCTGTGCCCCCGGGGGAGCGGCAGCACGCCGAGCGAGGTCAGACCGGAAGACCGGTTCGTGGAATCAGAATAAAGCTGGCGCATGCAGATATCCGTCACCGGAAAACAAATCGATGTGGGGGAGAGCCTTAGGGCCCATATCGACGAGTCGTTGGACGCTACAGTGCAAAAATATTTCGGCAAGGCCATCGACGCCGCCGTCGTGCTGTCGCGGGACGCGCGGATGTTTCGGGCCGATATCGCGGTGCATATCGGCAAGGGCATCAAGGTGCGCGCCCATGACGTGGCCGACGATGCTTATGCCGCGTTCGACGTGTCTTTGGCACATTTGGGTAAGCGATTGCGGCGTCATAAGGGACGATTGCGCGATCACCACAAGGCGCGCGAGGAGACGGGTGGCGAGTCCGCGCAGACCTATGTGCTTGCCGCACCGCTGGAGGGCGAAAGTGCCGACCCGGTGGGCAGCGAGGGGCCGGTCGTGATCGCCGAGGAATCCTCGCAGATCGAATCCCTGACGGTTTCAGAGGCGGTTATGCGCCTGGATCTGGCCGACCAAGGGGCGCTGATGTTTCGCAATGCCGCCACTGGCGGGTTGAATGTGGTCTATCGCCGAGCCGACGGAAATATCGGCTGGGTTGACCCAGGATTATCTTGATCGCCAAGTAGGGCGCGGTGCGGCAGGTGGCCGCCGGAGACGAGTAAGGTATGGAAATAGCCGATCTTCTCGATGTGGAAGCGATCCTTGCCGGATTGCGGTCGACCAGCAAGAAGCAAGCGCTGCAGGACCTCTCCAAGGCAGCGGCGACGCTGACCGGGCAGGACGAGCGCAGTATCTTTCGGGTCTTGCTGGATCGTGAGCGACTCGGCACGACCGGCGTCGGCAACGGCATTGCCATTCCACATGCCAAGCTGCCGGAGCTTGATCGGCTGCGCGGGTTGTTCGCGCGACTCGAGCGGCCGGTGGATTTCGAGGCCATCGACGAGCAGCCGGTCGACTTGATCTTTCTGCTCCTGGCGCCGGAGAGCGCCGGTGCCGATCATCTCAAGGCCTTGGCGCGGGTGTCGCGGCAAATGCGAAATCGCGACTATTGCGACAAATTGCGCGGGTCGGATAGCCGCGATGCGATCTATGCCCTGCTGACACAACCGGCGGCCAGCCAAGCGGCGTAGAGGCTGCCCGATCCCACAACGCAGTCATTCGTCCCAAGCCCCTAATTGTCTTTGCGAGGAGGCCGTAGGCCGACGCGGCAATCCTCCTGCCGACCTCGCTCTGTGCGGTCCATGGATCGCCGCGCTGCGCTCGCGATGACGATGCCCGGGATTAGGTAGGAAGCGTCTCGTACGCGCTGAATAACTGTGGCTGATGACAACGGGCGGTCTAATGCGACCGCACTCGTTAGTGGACGCTGACCGGCACCAGATCGTTTTGACGCACGGTGGCAATCGCCACATCGCGGTCGGCGACAACGGCGACCTCATTCCCGTCCGCGGTGTGGATGGCAAAACTGTTGGCTACGTCGCCGCCCTTTTTGGGCTTCACATAGGCGAGGTCTTCCATACCGAGCAGAGCAAATTCACGGGCCGACATGTGCCTCAGTTGCGGGCTCACGGTCATCATCATTGATTTCGCTCCTGTTGTGCCATCCCCGAAGGTCGCTGCGACTCCGGAACTTGGTCCACCTCAATGGTCTGCGCATCGTCGTGATCGGCGGTCGAGATCTTTATACTGCGTACACTGCGTTGCGGCTTGGGCCGCATGAAATCGATGTTCAACAGGCCCTTATCGAGCACCGCGCCGACGATCTCAATACCCTCCGCCAGAACGAAGCTACGCTGGAACTGCCGGGCGGCAATGCCGCGATGGAGATAGACCCGGTCGGTTTCGTCCTGTTGGCGGCCGCGAACGGTCAACTGGTTGTCCTCCAAGAGTACCTCCAGTTCCGTCATAGCAAACCCTGCCACCGCCAGCGTAATACGCAAGCGGTCCTCGCCTAGACGCTCGATATTGTACGGTGGATAACCCTCGGCCGAGGCCTTGGTCACCCGTTCAAGGGTGCGCTCGAACTGGTCAAAACCAAGCAATAGCGGGCTGTTGAGCAAAGAAAGGCGGGACATCGGGCGAACTCCTCCTTTGAGCGAGCTGCGGCGGCGGCCAGTATGCCCGTCATGTCTTGCGGCAACCAGCCTGGCGGGTCCTTCTCAGGCACCCCAATTCAGCGGCCCATACGGCGCCGCCGAAACTAAAGGTGGGCAACCCGGGGGGCAGCGTCAAGGCTCGTTAACCATAGGAGGGTATCCGAAAGGCTAGGAATCGACCTGACTGCCCGGGACCGCGATGACCTCGGGCACCAGGTCAACAGGGTGTAGCGGCGCACCGCCGGAAAACCAAAGTACGGCCAGAAAAGCGAGAACCGGTATGGTACCGACAATCGCGGCAAAAAGCGTTAATCCCTGCACTGCAAACCCCTCATTGCACCGAATCGGCGAAACATGCCGCGCAAAGGTGGCAAGATTAGGTCATCGATGGAGAAATATATTCGGCCCGCCGGCGGCGTCACGAACGCCGGAAGATCAGCGAAAGATTGTTAGCCGGCATGGCGATGTCGTCGTGCGGCGCGAGACCGACCGCCGCCGCCGCGTGGGCTACCGCGCCGACGTCACGGATGCCCCAAGCCGCGTCCCGCCGACGCAAACCGCTATCGAAAGCGGCATTGCTGGGGGCGGTGTGGCGGCCATCTCGACTGAACGGACCGTAGAGATAGAGCACACCCCGCGGGGGCAGGATGCGTCCGGCGCCGGCGAGCAACCCCAGGCACGCCGCCCAGGGGGCAATGTGGATCATGTTGATGGCGACGATGGCACAGATCGGCTCCGGCGGCGGCGCCGTCTCGACGGGCCACAGGGGGGCGCCGGCGTCGAGATCGATCACCGGCAACAGGGTGTCGGTTGCCGCCGTGGCGGACCAGGCGGCAATGCTGCGGCGCAACTCCGGGTCGGGCTCGGTGGGTTGCCACCGGCGCGATGCCAAACGAGGCGCGAAAAAGGCCGCATGCTGGCCGGTACCGCTGGCGATCTCAAGCACCGTGCCGGTGGCGGGCAAGGTGCGCTGCAAGACCGCGAGAATGGGCGCGGCGTTGCGTTCGGCCGCCGGCGCATGGCGCCGCTGGTCAGCGCTCGAGGCGGTCATCCGTGGCTCAGGCGCCGCTCTCGAGCAAATGACGGATGAGGTACATCTCGGTCTCGTGGGAGACCGAAAGCTGGTGCCAGCGCTGGTCCGACATGTCAGCGGTACGCCAAACAATAAGACTGATCAAGCAATGCCCGGGCTCGAGACCGAGTACATCGCCGGGGATGATGCGCGCCATGATACGCGGCGAAAGTTGGTCGGGCGCGGGACCGACCGCATAGTCGATCAACAGTTTTTGCGGATCGGCCGTGATGCGGACGAAGGACTGCTGGCCGGTCATCAGCGAGGTGCCGGTAAACAGATCATCGCCGACCTGGCTGCGTTGCCAACTGCCAAAGGACCAATTGCCTTGCTTGACGCCGTCGGCCATGAAGGCAAAGGCGGCTTCCGGGCTCACCGCGACGGCGATGCTGGCGCTATGGCAGTGGATGTCGCTGTCGGTCATGGGCTTGTCGCTCCCGAATTGTGCCGGCGTCGCGTCCGCGCCACGCGGACCGGAGGGTGCGGGCGGGAAAATCAAAGTCGTGGCGCCAGACCGGATGGCTGATTGGCGGCATTTCGATGACCGAGCTTATGGGCGCCGCCGGCCATGGGCAAGGCCACCGGATTGGCAGAAAATGACGGCCAGATATTGACCGCGCCAAGGCGCGAACTGATCTTCTGCGCAAGCGGGAGGACAGCATGGGCAAATTACGAAACTGGGTGCGGGCCGCAGATCGAGCCGATTTGAAGGATGCGGGACATCTGGTGGTGCGGCCGGAGGGCCGGCAAATCGTGCTGTTCGACACGGCCGACGGCATTCTGGCCTGCAATAACCGCTGTCCGCATGAAGGCTATCCGTTGAGCGAGGGGTCGCTCGACGGGGGCTGCCTGTTGACCTGCAATTGGCATAATTGGAAGTTCGATCTGAAAACCGGCGAGAGTCTCTATGGCGGCGATCGTCTGCGAACCTATCCGGTCGCGCTGCGCGACGATGGCATCTGGCTCGACCTGACGGAGCTACCGGCCGGGGAAAAACAGCAAGCTATTCTGCAGAGTCTGCGGGACGCCTTCGACGACAACGCCTATGCGCGGCTGGGACGAGAGTTGGCGCGCTGGCAGAGCGGCGGCAGAACCCTGAAAGAGGCGGTTGCCGAGGCCATAGGATGGTCGCACGACCGGCTCGAATGGGGCATGACCCACGCTTATGCCGGGGCCGCCGATTGGCTGGCGCTGCATGACGAGTTCGAGGGCGACGCGGTGGCACAGTTGGCCTGCGCCATGGAAGCGATCGGCCATATGGCCGACGACGTACTGCGCCAGCCGCAATACCCCTATGGAGACGCTACATCGCCCTATGACGAGGACGGCTTCGTCGCGGCGATGGAGGGGGAGAATCAGAGCGCTGCCATCGCCATGATCCGCGGCGGTTTGGCGGCGGGGCTGGGTTTCGATGACTTGGCGCGCGGTCTGAGCCGGGCGGCCCTGGCGCATTACCAGGATTTCGGTCATGCGCTGATCTATGTCGGCAAGGCGGGCGAACTGATCGGGCGGTTGGGCAACAAGGTCGCGGCACCGGTGCTGCTGGCCTTGGTGCGTGGCTTGATCTATGGGCGGCGAGAGGATCTGATCCCGGCGTTTCGCGGCTATGGGCCGGCCTTGGCCGCGTGGGGCGACGGCGACGATCAGACGCCCAGCCACGAGGATTATGCCGGCCTCAACACCGGCAAGGCCTTGGCGCTGACGGTGGCACATAGCCGGGCGGTGCGTCATGATCTCTACCAGGCGCTGTTGGGCGCCAATGCGACCAACCTGCTGACCTTCGACACCAACACGGAGGAACGCACCGACAACAAGATCGCGGATAATTTTGGTTGGCTGGCGCTCAGCCACGGTTTGACGTTCGCCAATGCGGTGCGTGTCACTTGTGAGCGTTTTCCGGAATTGTGGCCGGCGGGGCTGCTGCAGATGGCGTGTTTCGCCGGCCGTAACGCGCCCTATACAGAGGCGAGCCAGGACAAGGACGCATGGCGGGTCGATGACGAGGAGGCGTTCCTGGCCGAGGCCGTCGACGGGCTTTTCGACCATGGCCGCGGCGAATACATCGAATCCGTGCATCGCCTCAAGACGACCCTGGCGGCACGGGCGGAACGGCATGGCCCGGCAGGCGCCACCGTGCTGGCCGGCGCGAACCGTCTGCTCAAGGCCCGCATGAAACGCAAGCATGTGCGGCGGACGGCCCGGCAGATGCTGGATTTCGTGGCCACCGCGGGCTAAACCGGAGGCGGCAGCCAATTCGTGCCGGCGAACGCGTGCCGGAGGTTCCGGGAGAACAGCTCGCAAGGCGACTAGACAATGAAGCCCGATGATAAGATATGGCTGGCGGCAGCGCGGGATCTTTACGCGAGCTCGGCGGTGCGCAGCATGGAATGGATGCTGGCGCGTCCGCGGCTGCATGGCGCGTTTCTCAACACCAAGATGAGCAGCATCACGTTGCGGGATTACACGGCCGCCGATGGCTGGCGCGCGCCCGATATCCTTTATGGCTGGATCCAAGGCCGCGGGCTGGAAGCCTTGATACGCCACGCGGATTTCTGCGAAACCGAGGCACCCGACCTGGCGGCGCGGCTGCTGGAGGCGGCGCGGCTGCTGTATCCGGCCCTGGCCGATCTGTATGACCGGCATGGTCGCGGCTATTTCTATTATGATGGCGATCTCAACCCGATCTGTCCTGGTGCCGGCGATGTGGCCGAACCTCAGGCGGCAGCCGGGCGCTTCCACAGCTATAGCGACATCTTCGTGCTGAAGGGGCTGTTGATCGCGGCGACACGTTTCGATCCGTCCGCCTGCGACACCTACCTTGCCGGGTTGCATCGCGTGGTGCAGTCGGTTGAGCAGGGGCGGTTTGTCAGCGACGAGAAACAGCCGTTTCAAGATCAGGGGACCCTACAGTACGCTGCGGATTATGCGCCGCGCATGATCATGCTCGGCGCGGCAGCGCTGCTGCGGCATTTGGGCTTCGGCGACCGGGCAAAGTTCGATATCGGCTTCATAGAGCATGTATTGACCCACCACGTCGATGACGGCGGCGGGGCGTTGCCGCGGGGCGCCATGCATGACGTCGCCGGTCAGGATCGCTGCAATCCCGGACATGCCATCGAATTCGCCGGTTTCGCCCTCGAGTGCCTGCCGGATGACGCGGACGCCGATTTGGTCGGCGCTATCGAGCAGGTGCTCTTGACGTGTTTTTCACTCGGCTTCACGCCGCCGGGCATCGACGTCCGCATCTCCTTAAGCGGCGGCGAACCGCCGATGGGTCACTATCCCTGGTGGGCGCTGCCCGAAACAATCCGGGCGGCGGCGGCGGCCTTCGGCCGTACCCGAAACCCCGCTAGCCTGGCCACCTGGCGCCGTGCCCACGAGGCTTTTTTCGCGCATTTTTGGCGTGATGATCCGCCGGTCGCCTACCATACGCAGAGCCAGAACGGGCCGTTGGACTATGTGCCGGCGACACCCGATCTCGATCCTGGCTACCACACCGGCCTGAGCCTGCTTGGTGCCATCGCGACGATGGACGCCTTGCTCGCTGAGACGGCGTAAGCATCGCCGAACTTGCGGCGTTGGCGGGGCGGCGTTTGCTAAGAACGCGCGACCTGGCGGCGGCGAATCAGTCCAAGCGCCAAGATCATGCCGAGGCTGACGGCGATGACGCCAGCGATCTCCAGCCCGGTCGGGATTTCGCCGAGTAGCGGGAGGGCCAATATCACCGTCAGTCCGGGTATCAACGCGGTGAAAATGGCGCCACGGCCGGCGCCGAGAATCATCACCGCCCGGGTGTAGAAGGTTAAGGCCAGGATCGAGACGAAGATGCCTTGGTAAACACCCTGAAAAAGCAATTCGGACACGGGGGCCGCGAAAACGGCCGGGCCGACGAATATGGCGTAAAGCGGCAGGAAGAGGATCATGGAAAGGACGGCGACAACCGCCGTCGCATGGGCGGAATCGACCTTCAGATAACGGCTGGCGATCGTGTAACAGGCCCATAGAAAGCCGCCGGTGGCAAACAGCAGGTCGCCGACCCACGTTCGGTCGCCGGGGCCGGCGCCCGGTTGGGCCTGCCAGCCGATCAGGGCGCGCCGCCCAGGATAACCGCCAGGCCGATCAGCCGGGCGGTCGAGGGCTTGTCGCGCAGGATCAGCCAGCCGCCCAAGGTCGAGCAAGTCAGCATGGTGCTGGGGGCGATAACGCCGAAATGGGCGGCGGGGGCGAATTCCAGGCCCCAGGTAACGACCACGACATAGGGCGCTCCGGCCCCGCAGGTGAGCAGCAAAGCCGCAGGCCAGCCGATCGCGGCGATGCCGCGGCGCCAGAACAGCGGCAGCAACAGCGGTCCGGCGACGGCGAAGCGCAACGCAACGATGTCCAGGGGCGTCAAGGTCTGCTGAACGGCAAGCCGCGACAGGGCCGGCCAGGTGCCCCAGATCAGAGCGCCTGCCAAACCGAAGGCAACACCGACGGCAACCTTATCGCTCGACGATTTTTCCATCTGCGTCCTGAAATCGACTTGCCGTGCCGGAGCTAGGTGCGCCAAAAGCGTGGAGAGGCAATCTCTCAGCGGCGCCACTTTTGCGTTTTGAGCGTTTGTAGAGCGTGGTTTTCGAGCCGTTCGCGATCAACATCAATGCCGAGCCCCGGGCCTGAAGGGATGTGGACATAGCCGTCTTTGACCGGGAATGGCTCGGTCAGAATGTCCTCGGTCAAATAGTAAGTCGCCATATAGAACTCGCAGCCCAGTTCCAGGGCCGGCAAAGCCGCCATCAAATGCGCCCCCGCCGCATGGGCTATCCCTGTCTCGAACATGCAACCACCATAGACACCGATGCCGGCGGCTTTGGCGATGGCGGCAACGTCCATGGCGCGACGCAAGCCGCCGCTTTTCATGATCTTCAAGCTGAAGATGTCGGCGACCCGCAACTGTGCCCCGATCAAGGCTTCTCGCGGACTGAAGACCGATTCGTCCGCCATTACGGGGGTGGTTAGGGCCTGGGTTAGATGGGCCATGGCCTCCAGGTTATCGCGGGGAACCGGTTGTTCGATGAAAGACAACCGAAAATCCTCGACATCGCGGAGCCGAGGCAAAGCCGTGGTCGCCGACATACCTTGGTTGTAGTCGATGCGCAGATCCAACTGGTCCGGAAACCTCGTCCGCAGCCGTTCCAGACGCAGCAAATCAAAGGCATGATCCTTGAAGCCGGTCTTGAGCTTGAAAATGCGCACGCCATCGTCAAACAACCGCTCCGCCTTGGCGAAATCCTCGTCGAAATTCGGGTTGGCGATGGAGAAACTCAATGCGACCCGATCGCGATGACGGCCGCCCAACAGGGCGTAGACGGGGACGTCCAGCGCCTTGCCCATGATGTCCAGCAAGGCCGTCTCGAGCGCGGCCTTGGCTTCCGAGCAATGGACGACACTGGCCTCAGCCGCGGCCATAAGGACGTCTACATCAAACGGATCGCGGCCCAAAATCGCCGGGATGAAATAACTGTCCAGCGTACTGGCATTGCCCTCCGCGGTACCGGAAAAGACGGGCCAGGGTGAGGCTTCGCCCCAGCCGGTGATCCCGGTATCGGTCGTCAGTTCCAGAATAACGGTCTTTATCGAAGCGACGTCACCGCTGCCGTGCGAATGCGTCTCCGTTACCGGTATCTCGACGATGTGAACGCGGCCCGATTGCAGCCTGTGAGCGTGCGCCAATTTCGTTTGCCCTCAAGAAGCGTCACCGGGAATTGATGGTCCGCATGTTGTCCGGCAGGTAAGTCGCCAGCTCCGGGATGAAGATCAACACGAATACCATCAGCACCATGATCAGGAACATCGGGATGGCGGCTTTCGATATGTAGCCCATTTCGTGGTTGGTGATGCCCTGCATGACGAACAGATTGAACCCGATCGGCGGCGTGATCTGCGCCATTTCGACGACGACGACGATGAATATGCCGAACCAAATCACGTCGATTCCCGCCGAGCGGATCATCGGTTCAACCACCGCCATGGTCAAAACGACCGAGGAGATGCCGTCCAGAAACATGCCGATAACGATGTAGAATATCAGCAGCACCATCAGCAGCTCGAAGCGGCTCAATTCCAAAATCGAGATCCATTCGGCGAGTGCCCTCGGCAGGCCGGTGAAGCCCATCGACAAGGACAGGAAGGCGGCGCCGGCCAGGATCAAAGCGATCATCGCGGAGGTGCGCGTTGCCCCCATAAGGCTTTGGGTGAACGTCGTCCAGGTCAGAGATCCTTGGCTAGCCGCCAACACCAGCGACCCGACGACGCCAAAGGCCGCGGCCTCGGTGGCGGTCGCGAATCCGGCGTACATGGATCCGATGACCACCAGGATCAGGCAAACCACCGGAATGAGGAACCGGGAGTTGGCGACCTTCTGGCCGAAGCTCATCCGCGGTTCAGCAATCGGGTTGAACTTGCTGGAGACCTGCGACGTGATGGCGACGTAACCCATGAACATGGTCGCCAGAACCAGGCCCGGCAGGATACCCGCCATAAAGAGCTTCGAGATCGACTCGTTGATGGTGACGCCATAGACGATCAGGGTCAGCGACGGTGGGATCATGAGCCCCAGGGTGGCCGCGCCCGTGAGCGTGCCGATGATCATGTGCTCCGGGTATTCGCGTTTGCGCAGTTCCGGTATCGACATCTTGCCGACGGTGGTCAGCGTGGCCGCCGACGATCCCGAGACGGCGGCAAAAACCGTGCAGCCGACGATGTTGGTATGCACCAGGCCGCCCGGCAGGCGCGCCAGCCACGGCGACAAGCCGCGGAACATATCCTCCGACAGCCGCGTCCGATAAAGAATTTCGCCCATCCAAATGAACAGCGGCAGGGCGGTCAGCGTCCATGAGGACGAGGCGGTCCAGATGGTGGTGATCATGATGTCACCCACCGGACGGGAGGTGAACAATTCCATGCCGACGAAGGCCACACCCAACAGGGCTAAACCGACCCAGACACCGGAGCCGAGCAGCAGGAACAGAATAAACAGGAAGATGGCGATAGGCCCAAATTCACCCACTGCGTTCTCTCCCTTACTTGACCACTTCGGATTCGATGCGGTGACGACCCGAGAGGATGACGTGGATCAAGTGATCGGTGAGCGCGATGGCAAAAACGATGCTGCCCAGGACCATCGCGGTCTGGGGGATCCACAACGGGGTCGCGTCCTGGCCTTGACTGATATCGTTAAACTTCCAGGACCAGTAGGTGTTCTTGATGGCGAAATAGCTGAAATACCAACCGAGCCCGATGGCGACGGCGAAACACCAGACCTCCATGAGGCGCCGGGCTTTCGGACCGACCATGTTCAAGATCATGCTGACGCGGATATGAGCGCCGCGGTTGAGCGCGTGGGCAAAGGCGAAGAAAGACGCCGCGGCCATGCAATACCCGGCGTAGTCCGGCGCGCCGGGAAATACTTCTCCGGTCCAACGGGCCAGCATTTGCAACAGGATCAACGATAATATAGCGATGAGAAACAGCGCCGCGATAACGCCGCAACCGGCGTAGACCCGGTCCAAAACCTTGCGAGCGGATGCCCCAAACGCCGCCATGTCGCCCCCTTACATAAGCGCGGGTAAGTGGGAGGTTGCCGAAACAACCTCCCAAACACAAACTTATTTCATGGCTTGGCCTACTTCATGGCTTGGTAGGCTTCGACAATCGCTCTGCCTTCTTCGCCAGCTTTCTCAAGCCACTCGGCGGTCATCGTCTCACCGATCGCTCTCAGGTCTTCGGTCAATTGCTCACTGGCCGGCCCGACTTCCATGCCACCATCTCTGAGGCCTCTCAGAGTGAACTGAGTGTAGTCGACGGCGCGCCATGTCCCGGCATATTCGGCCAAACCAGCGCAGGCCCGAATGACATTTCGATTGGCCTCGCTTGTGCCGTTCCAGGCATCCTTGTTGACCATGACGTAGTTGCGCGGCAACCAGGCGTCGACCTCGTAGAAGTGGGTCAGGCTCTCCCAAACCTTACGATCATACCCCGTCGCCCCGGATGAGATCATT
This sequence comes from Alphaproteobacteria bacterium, assembly GCA_021774445.1. Taxonomy (GTDB): domain Bacteria; phylum Pseudomonadota; class Alphaproteobacteria; order UBA6615; family UBA6615; genus SZUA-147. The sequence continues at coordinate 70,766 of JAJFJA010000057.1, read as the reverse complement.
GAGTCGGCAACACCCGTCGCGAAGGCCTGGGAAATTTCCGCCGCCTCGATCGACACCGGAAGCATGCCGGAAAGCTCGGCCAGACGCGCGGTCGCCGTGTTGTAGGACCGGAACTTGACACCCTTCATGTCGGCCACGGAATCGACTTCTTTCTTGAAGTACAAGCCCTGCGGCGGCCATGGCACGGCATAGAGCAGAACCATATTCTGGTCATCCAGGATCTTGGTCATGGTCGGCTTGGCGGCTTCCCAAAGCTTGGCGGCGTCGTCGAAGGACGTCGCCAGGAACGGTATGGAATCGATCCCGAATATCGCGTTCTCGTTCTGGTGGCCGGACAGCAGGCGCTCGCCGATCGGGGCCTGGCCCGTTTGAATGGCGCGCTTGATGTCGGCACCCTTGAACAGCGAGCCGGACGGATGGGTCACGACCTCAATTTCTCCGCCGGTTCCCGTGGTGATGCATTTGGCAAACTCAGCGCCGGTCGCCGAGTGGAAGTTGGTCGCCGAATAAGCCATCGGCATGTCCCACTTCTCGGCATAGGCGCTGCCGGCGCCAAGCACGACTAGCGCGCCAACCGCGGACACGGTCTTTAGGAATGTATGTCGCATTTTATGCTCTCCCTGGTTGGTTGATATTGGATGATTCCGACCCCTTTAGCCGAAACGATCGCAGCGAAAGGCATCAAGATCAACGTTTTGCTGAAGTCCCATCACATGCTGGGCCACAATCCGGCCGGTCTTGGGACCGGCGGTCATGCCGACATGGTGATGTCCGTAGGCGAAAAAGATCCGGCGACTCGCCGGCGCCGGCCCGATAACGGGCAAGCTGTCGGACGGTGCCGGGCGGTGCCCCATCCAGGACCGTGTCGCGTCATATTCGAGACCCGGCAGCATGGCCTTGGCACCGCGCAGCAAGAGGTCTTGCGGGGCTTTCGAGGCCGGCGCATCCAAGCCCCCGAATTCGACGACGCCCGCCAGACGCAAGGCGCCGTCCATCGGTGTGGCGACGAATTTTCGGGCCGCATCCATGACCGGAACAGCGGGCCGCTTATTCGCGCTCAATAATTCCAGGTGATAGCCGCGCTCGGATTCAAGGGGCACGTTGGCGCCGAACTTCGCCGCCAAAAACTGGGACCATGCTCCCGCGGCGACGATGACCCGGTCGGCCTCGATGTCATCGCCATCGGTCTGTAAGGCGACGCCGTCCTCGCCGGCCGTCATATGTTTGACGTTGGCGAGGAGGATCTTTCCACCGGCGGCGGCGAACCCGTTGGCGAGGTCGCCGACGTAGGCGCCGGGGTCGGCGATCATGCCATGATCCTGCAATATCACGGCAAGTCGGTATTTCGGCGATAGGGCGGGGTCGAATTCGCGGACCGCGTCACCCGCTATTGTGCGCCACTCAAAACCGTGCTCCCGGCGCAGTCCCCAGGCGAAGGCGTCGCGCTCGTAGGCTTCGCGGCTTTCGTACAAATAGGCGTATTCGCAAGAGCGCACCCAACGCGCGGCTGCGGTACCGTGCGCCAAGGCGCGGTGCTCGTCGACGCTGTCGAACAATAACGGGGCTAGATTGCGCGCAATATGCTCGACACTTTTCGTGCTTGAGGACCGCAGGTACGGCACCAGCCACGGCAGCAGGCGCGGTAAATAGGACCAGCGCAGGAACAACGGCCCGTCGGCGCCGAACAGCATCGCGGGCGCCTTGCGCAGAATACCGGGCGTGGCGACGGGAACCACCGCGCAACGCGCCAGGACACCGCCATTGCCATAGGAGGCGGCAGCCTCGTCGCCCGGCTCCCGGCGGTCGATCAAGGTCACCGATGCCCCGAGACGCTGGAGATGCAGGGCGCAGGAAATGCCGACGATACCAGCGCCGATAACGGCGACCCGTGGGGACGCCGGCCCGTTCATGACGGCCGCATTGTGCTTTGCCCAGCAGAGGCCGCCGCCGCGATTTGCCGTCGGATCAGGCGATCCATTCGCTTACCGGGGCTTTGGCGTCCTGCAATGGCTGGCTGATGATATCGACGAGGGTCGGCCCGTCATGGTCGACGGCCTGCCTGAGCACGCGCTGCAGATCCGCCGGATCCTCGACCCGCCAGCTCTTCACCCCGAAGGACTGGGCGACCGCGGCGTGGTCGGTGCGATTGAAATCGACGGCGTAATAGCGTTCGTCGAAGCCGGTTTTTTGGCCGGCCTTGATCCAGCCGTATACGCTGTTGGAAAAGACCAAGAACATGATCGGCAGGTTAAGGCGCGTCACCGTCTCGAGTTCGCCGACGGTGAAGCCGAAACTGCCGTCGCCCATCGCGGCGACGATGCGGGAATCGGGCCGACCGATCTGGGCCCCCACCGCCGCTGAAAGGGAATAACCAAGCGCGCCATGGGCCCGGTTGGAGATGAAATACCGACCGGCGTGCGGGGTCCTGTAGAAGGCGGAGAAATAAGGACAAGGGGTTCCGGGGTCGGCGACGATCACGGCATCGGACGGCAAAACTCGGTTCAGTTCGGCGATCACCCGCTCCGGCTTGATCGGGCTGTCGTTGCTGGCGGCCAAGGCGTCGAACGCGGCGAACTTGACCTCCTGCACCGCCGCGACTTTTTGCGCGCCACCGAAATCAACGTTGCTCGTGCCCATGGCCTCGAAAGCGACGTTCAGCGCTTCCAAGGCCAAGCGAACGTCCGAGACCACGGCAACATCGGTCGGATAGTTGGCGGATATGACCATGGGGTCGCTATCGATATGGACAATTTTCACGCCCCGAGGCGGCGAGCGCCAGCGCTCCGTCGTTACCGAACCAGCCCGGCAACCGATATAGACGACAAGATCCGCGTCATCGACGACGGCGCGGGTCGCCGGGACGCCGCCGTTCGAGCCGACCACGCCGAGATGATTAGCGTGATTGTCGGCCAAACTGCCTTGGCCGCTCACCGTTGTCGCGACAATGAGGTTGAGGCGTTCCGCCACGGCCTGGAGGGCGGCTTCGCCACCGGCCAGGACCACACCACCGCCGCAGATGATGACCGGATTGCCGGCGGCGACAATGGCGTTTGCCGCCGCCTCGATCGCCCTTGGATCCGGCGCCCCGGGCCAAGCCGGAAATGTGCCGGTCTCCGGCTGCGCCCATATTTCGCTGTCATCGACGGGCGCCTTCTGAACATCAAACGGCAGTCCCAGATGGGCCGCACCCGGGCGGCCGGTGGTCATCGCTCGAAATGCCGCCCGCACCATGTTCGGTAGGCGACCGGCATCACCGATGACGCCATTCCACTTGGTCAGGGGCCGAAACAGGGCCGCTTGATCGAGTTCCGTCAGGGGGTAACGGCCCGACGACGCGACCGATACGTCCGAGGTGATCGACAGCAGTGCCACCGATGATTCATTGGCTTCGACAACCCCGGGGAGAATATAGGTGGCGCCGCCGCCGCTGGGGCCCTCGCAGACGCCGACACGTCCGGTGACGCGCGCGTATGCGTCCGCCATATAGGCGGCACAACGTTCGTCGCGGGTCAAGATATGCCGTATGCCGTGGTCAAGACGATAAAGCGCGTCATAGAACGGCAAGGACGTATCCCCGCAGAGCCCGAAAACATGCTTCACGCCGTGGGCCCGGAGCATGAGCACCATGGCCTCGGCGCCGTTCAGGGCATTGCTTTGGATTGGCGTCGCCAACGTTATCCTGCCTGCCAAATTTCCGAGTTGAATACAGTTCCGTATACAATAATGCGAGCCAAGGGAAAAACTGTCAATGAAATCCGTACTGTTTTCCGTGATCTCTCGAGTTGCTGAGCCTGGCGCTATACAGTAAGCTCGTTTCTGTACACAATTTGCGCGACGGATTCCCCCGCATGAGCGTTCCGGGAAAGAAAAACCCAAGCCGGGCCGAGAGCCTCTATCTCAGCCTCAAAGACATGGCGATCTCGTTCAAGTTCAAGCCGGGCGAGCGGATCAACGAGGGCGAGATCGCGCGCCGTCTGGGCGCCAGCAGAACCCCCTTGCGCGAGGCGCTCAACCGGCTGGTGGCGGAAGGCTTTTTGCAGCAGAAGCAAGACCGCGGCTTTTTTTGCCGCGATCTAAAGCCCCGTGAGATGTTCGAACTTTATCAATTCCGGGCGATCTTGGAGGTTGGCGCGGTACGTCTGGCCTGTGAGCAAGCGACCGAGCAGGAGATCACCGATCTCGCCCTATTTCTGGACGAGACGGGGCCCGAAGAAGGCAATCGCAACAGCGAGGAATTGGTTCGGCTCGACGAATACTTTCACGAAAAAATAATGGCGCTCAGCCGCAATATGGCGATGCGCGGGACGCTGGAAAACATCAATGCTCGGATAAAATACTTTCGTTGGGTCGACATGGATTCAAAGCGGGCGGAAACCCAACATGAGCATCTTGTTATTGTGCAGGCGCTGATGGCGCGGGACGCCGACTTGGCGGCGCATCATATGAATTTGCATATTGCCAGGCGTATCGATCAGATAACCGCCGCCATCAAGGAAAGCTACTCCCGCATCTATCTGATTACGTAACGCACGGGGCGAGATGACACAGAGTTCCGTAGTTGCCGGCGGTAAGACTGTTTACGGCGCTGCCGTCGGTATCTTGATGTTGGACACACGGTTTCCGCGGATTCCGGGCGACATAGGCAACGCGGGAACCTGGCCATTCCCGGTTCTGTTCAAGGTCGTCCGGGGCGCATCGCCCGATCATGTGGTCAGACGCCAGGCCGCGGGACTGGCCGATCATTTTATCGACGCGGCCCGGCAACTCGTCGCCGACGGCGCCGACGGTATCACCACGAACTGCGGTTTCCTGGCGCTGTTTCAAAACCAGCTTGCGGAAGCCGTCGGGGTCCCGGTCGCCTCCTCTTCGCTTATGCAAGTGCCGATGGTGCAGGGTCTGCTGCCGCCGGGGCAACGGGTCGGCGTGCTGACCATCTCAAAGAACTCCCTAACAGCCGCGCATCTGAAGGCTTCCGGCGTAGCGACGGATACGCCGATCGTCGGAACGGATGACGGCCGGGAATTCAGTCGCGTCATACTGGATGACGAGCCAACAATGGACGTTGAATTGGCGCGCGCCGATTTGGTCGACGCCGGGCATCAACTCATCAAGGATTTTCCGGAAACCGGCGCCATCGTGCTTGAGTGCACCAACATGGTGCCCTACGCCGCGGATTTGCGACAGACGCTCGGCCTGCCGGTATACAGCATCTATAGTTTCGTGACTTGGTTCCACGCCGGGCTGATGCCCCGGGTTTTCGACCGGCGATTAACAGACCCAAGAATTATCGATCATCCGGCCTAAGATTAGCGGTATCGATCATAGGTGAGGCCGGTCACATCGATCTCGGGCCGGCGCCCGAGTATGGTGTCGGCGACAATACGAGACGAGCCGCAGGCCATGGTCCAACCCATATGGCCGTGACCGGTATTGAGATAGAGGTTCCGCAACGGGCTGGCACCGAGAACCGGTGGGCCGTCGGGCGTCACCGGGCGCAAGCAGGCCCAGTATTTCGGCTGATCGTGGGCCACACCGGTGGGGAACAATTCCTTGGCGACCGCGCGCATGTGGTCGAAGTCCGAGGGCCGATGGCCGGCATCATAACCGGTGAAGTCGGCGGTCGCGGTTATTCGCAGCACTTCGCCCATGCGCCCAAAGGCGGAGAAACGGTCTTCGTCGACACCACCGGTGACCGGCCCGGCCTGGGGATCGGTGATGGGCAGCGAGAGCGAGAAGCCGCGGACCGGAATAACGGGCAGTTTGACGCCGGCGCGGCGCGAGATCAGCGGGCTGTAACTGCCGAGCGCCAAGACATAGGCATCACCGGTGAGCGGCCCCATTTCAGTATGAACCGCGGTAACCCGATCACCCGCGCGCTCCAGGCCGGTGATGGCGGTGCCGAAACGGAATTTCACGCCGCGTTCGCGGCAACGCCGGGCCAGCCCGGCGGTAAAGATCCGACAATCACCGCTTTCGTCATCGGGGCAATAGACACCACCGGCAAGAGCGGCGCCGAGACCCGCTAGGGCGGGCTCCTTGGCGACGCAGGCGGCGCGGTCGAAAACCTGTACTTGGTGGCCGAGTTCTCGCATGAGCTCCATATTGCGGGCGCCCTGCGCAAAACTGGCACTACTGCGGTAGAAATAAAGCAAACCCCGCCTGAGCCGATGGTAGTCGATGGCGGTGGCGTCGTGAATCTCGCCAAGGCAACGCTGGCTGTAACCGGCGATGCGGTATTTTACGGTGGTGTTGCGGCGAAAGGCAGCGGCGTTGCATTCGCGCAAGAAGCGCAGGCCCCAGCCGGCCAGACTCGGTAACGCTCCCCAGCGGACGCGAAACCCGGGGTCGGTCCCGAGGAGCGCGCGCATCATGAGCCCGGGCGCCCGGGGGGACGCCCAGGTGAAGGCATGGCCAGCGGAGATCAGGCCGGCGTTGGCAAAACTGGTTTCGGCCGCAACTTCGGGTTGGCGGTCGATGACCGTGACCTCACAACCGGCCTCGGAAAGATAGTGGGCCGTGGTGATGCCGACAACACCGGCGCCCAATATGACGACATGCATCGGCCGCTCCCCGCTGCCGTGGGTTAGACGCCGCGGGTGGCGCCGCCATCGACGCGCAGATTCTGACCGGTGATATAACCGGCATCGGCGGACAGCAAGAACGCCGCGGTGCGGGCGATCTCGGTGACTTTGGCATAACGGCCCATGGGTATCTGGGCCTTGCGCTCGGGTTTTTCCGGCAGGCTATCGGTGAAACCGGGCAGCAGATTATTCATGCGGATATCATATTGAGCGTGGGTGTCGGCATACAGCTTGGCGAACGCCCCAAGACCGGCGCGAAGCACGCTAAGCGGAAAACCGGCGTCCGGCTCAAAGGCGGCGTAGGACGAAATATTGACGATGGCGCCGCCGCCTTGCTGTTGCATGACCGGGGTCACCAGCCGCGACATCCGGATCACATTGAGCAGAATCAGATCGAGGCCGAAATGCCAATCTTCGTCGCTGATCTGTAACAACGGTCCTTTCGGGGCGTGACCGGTGTTGTTGACGACCGCATCGATGCGACCGTAGTTGTCCAAGGCGGTCTGTACGAGACGCTCAAGATCGGCGGCTTCGGTGACGGAGCCGGTGACCGCTAAGCCGTCAAGTTCCTGCGCCAGAGTCGCCGCCGCCCCCGACGGCGACAGCAGCGCCAGCCGGTAGCCGCGCGCCGCCAGCTCCCGGGCAATGGCGGCGCCAATGCCGCGTCCGGCAGCCGTAATTATCGCGACCGGCGTATCGGTCATAACACCTCCCCGCAGCGTCCCCACAAAGGCGCCGTCGGGTCAGGAGTTAGCATAGGCCGCGACCACCGGCAAATCTGCGATGACGCGGTGTCGGCCCGGGTCGGGATCGGCGGCTATCGAATGGGACGGTTGGCGATCTGGGTGGGTCGCCGCGGCGGCGCCAGTTTGGCCTTTTCGAAGCCGGTCAGGCTGTTGGCCCGGATGATGGCTTGCAGATTGTCCACATAGGCCTCGCCACGCTCGGAGTAACTGAGCAGCGCGGTCGCCAGAACCGACGGATCGACGTTGCCGGCCCGGCGCATGGTGGCGCGGAGCTGGCGCAGGTCGGCATAGCTGCGATGGGTGTTCAAGTTACGGGCATACGCGCGGACGCTGTCGAGCAACGTGGTGAAGGCGCGTACCTCATAACGCTGGCCCTTGCCGCGGCCCGCAGGAACGATACCGGCGCCGCGCACCCAGGTGCGCTGACCGAACAGGGCGTTGCCCTCCTGGGCAAAACGCGACCGGCCCCAGCCACTTTCCTCGGCCGCCTGGGCCAGGGTCAGGGCCGGCGACACCGCATCAACGCGCCGTAACAAGACGGCAAAATCGACCTCATCGACCGCATATTTGTTAGCAAGACCGGCCAGCCAGGCGTTGTCGGCCAGGCTCAAGCGGTCGCCGGCAAGATGTTTCGCATGGAGCGCTTCGAGACGCTGGCGTTCCGCGAGAATTTCCTCATTGACCAACAGCACCAGCGGCAAGACGGCGCTGAAGAACGACGCCTTGCGGGCGGCGACATCCCGGACCACCGGCAAATCGGCAGGAAGAGCCGCCGCAACGAGCCGGGGCACGGTGTCATCGCCGGCGCGGACTGCCTCCAGATCAAGGGTGGCGAGTTTGCCAGGCTGCAACAGCGACTTGATCTCAGGCACCGGGGCCGAGACTCGGCCGAGGAGAAGGGGCGCTTTGGCCATGCTGGCCGGCGCATCCTGGGCGGAAATGGCCGCCCGGTCCGGCACCAGCGGGGCGAACGCCTGCGACAAGGCAAGGGCGTAGAGACCGGCAACGCCGGCGGTGACGACGGCCAGGGCGGCATTCTCATACTGGATCAGGCGGCGCCAAGGCAGGTTGGCGCTGCGGAAGCGGTCAAAAGGCATCAAAACTCCCATCCGGCGGGAGGCCGGTGGAAGTATTAGAGAGCCGCAATTTCGAGCGCGCCAGCGTGCGGGAGCCATATCCCCAATGGGGGAGGTTGCCCCCAAACTTTCGGAGTAGTCGGTGAAAAACCCTTATGGGCGGCGGCGAGCCGGGAGTGCGAGCAGGAAAGAAAGCACGGCTAGTAAGGCGAATATCGCCATGGTCAGCGGAAATGCGAGGGGTCCGACCGGGGCTTGCAAGAGGCTTACGGTGGCACTGGCGATCGCGGCGGCGGCCATATGGAGAAAGCCGAGCAGGGCCGCGGCGGTGCCGGCACGCTCGGGAAAGCCCTGCATCGCCGCGGCGGCCCCGGAAGGCAGCAGCAGGCCCAATCCGACGCCGTAGAAAACTATGGTTAAGGTGATGCTCAAGGGCGTCATGATGCCGACCGACGGCAAACCGACCACAAACACCGTGCTCAGCACCAGCAGGGTCAATCCGAGCCGTACCAAGCCGGCGGTGGAAACACGCCCGGCCAGCCGGGCGGTGACCAAGGTGGCGGCGACAAAACCGAATACCGTGATCAAGGGATAGAGGCCATATTCACTGGGGCTGACGCCCAATTCGCCGATATACAGGGCGGGCGAGCCGGTATGAAAAGCGAATACACCGCCAAGAGCAAAGGCCGTGGTGGTGGCATAACCCATGAACAGTCTGGACTGCAGTAGCGGCCCATAAGCGCGGCCGGCGGCAATGGGGTCGAGCCGCGGCAACGGGAATCGATTGGTTTCCGGCAGGCGGAACCAGGCGATCACCAGGATGGCAAAGCCCAGCAAAGCGGTGACGAGGAACGTCGCCTGCCAGCCAAACTGCTCCTGCAAGACGCCACCGAGATAGGGCGCAAGCCCCGGCACGGCGGCGAAGGCAAGGGCGATGTAGGCCATGACCCGGGCAAGATCGGCACCGTCCACGAGATCCCGCACGACGGCGCGACCGACGACGATGCCGGCACAGGCACCAACGGCCTGCACCGCGCGGCCGAATATCAGCATACCGATCGATGTCGTCGCGGCACTGAGCAGCGACGCGGCAATGAACAGGATGAGCCCAAATTTCATGATTGGGCGCCGCCCGAAACGATCGGTTACGGGGCCGTAGACCAACTGGGCGACGGCAAAGGCGATGAAATAGGAGGTCATGGTGAGCTGCACGGTGGCGGTGGGCGCCGCCATGGCTTCGGCTATCGCCGGTAACGACGGCAAATAGACGCTGGTGCCGAATTGACCAACCGCCGACAGGGCGGTAACAAGCGCAATGAAACCAAATGTGATGCGCATGGCCCGCTTGGCAGGCTCAGGCGGTTGGGCGGGTTCACCCGATTGGGCGGCGCGGTTCGGGGCCTGGTCACGTGGCATCGGCGCCCCATGGTGTTCGGGTTTCGGAATTTGCCGCGAAGTCTTGAGTGATTTAAGTCACTTTCGGGCACGCGGATTGCTTTGTCCAGCACCGCCGAGGCCGTGATGGGAGAGAGGGCGCACCGACGATTGCCGCGCCTGGCCTGGCTGGCCGCCGGCTCGCTATGCTTGGCGGCCGGCGTGATTGGGATCGTGCTGCCGCTGCTGCCAACGACTCCGTTTTTGCTATTGGCGGCGTTTTGCTTCGGTCGGGGCTCTCAGCGGGTGCATGACTGGTTGCTGGCGCATCCGCGGCTGGGACCGCCGATCGAGGCCTGGCGACGCTACGGGGCAATTTCGCGCCGGTCGAAGATCCTCGCCGCCGCGGCCATGGCCGCGGCGTTCGGTGCCAGCATAATACTCGGTGCGCCGCGGTTCGCGTTGGTGGCACAGGCGATCGTGCTGGTCGCGGTCGGCAGTTTCATCTTCACCCGGCCAGCGCCACCGTTAGCACGCATCGCCGCGATCGAGGATTGAGCGAGGAACCCCATGCCCTACATCGCCCCCCTGTTCGTTCCCGGAGATCGCCAAGAGCGATTCGCCAAGGCGGCGGCAACGGATGCGGACGGTGTCATCATCGATCTGGAAGACGCGGTCGCGCCGGCGGCGAAAGCGACCGCCCGTAGCGCCATGGCGGCCGCGGACCTCGGCGGCAAGCCCCTGATCGTCCGGATCAACGGCGCGGCAACGTCCTGGTGGGATGACGATCTCAAGGCGGTGGCACAATCCGCCGCCGTGGCCGTGATGGTGCCGAAAGCGGAGAGTCCGGCGGCGCTGGACAGGGTGCGACGGCGCTGCGGTGACGGGCGGCAGATCATCGCCCTGATCGAGACCGCCGCCGGGCTGGCTGCGAGTGCGGACCTGCTGCGTTGTCCGGGCGTGGCCGGGGCAGCGTTCGGCAGCCTGGACTTTGCCAACGATCTCGGCTGCGACCCCGATTGGGAGGCGCTGGCCTATGCCCGGAGCCAGCTGGTTCTGACCTCGCGGCTGTGCGACAGGGCGGCGCCGATCGACGGCATCACGGCGGATTTCAGCGACGGCGAGGCGGCGGGAGAAGACGCCGCGCGGGCCAAGCGGCTGGGGTTCGGCGGCAAACTGACGATCCACCCGCGGCAAGTGCCGCCGGTGCTGCTGGCGTTCCAGCCGACCGCGGAGGATGTGGCATGGGCCAAACGCATTCTCGACTCGGCCGCCGGTAACGGCGGGGTCACCAGCGCGGCGGCAGAGATGATCGACCAGCCGATCATCGACCGGGCGCGGCGCATATTGGCGCAACGCCGGCAATCATAGCGGCCGCAGCGGCAGGAGTTGCCGTACTCAGTTGACTTGCTTTCACCAAGGTGCAGAGGCGGACGTTCTTGCATCTTCAGGCCGACACTCTTGACTAATTAATTTCGACTCGCCCGAATAGACTTCGTTCTCTGACACTGCACGAGACAAACGCATGACAGCAGAGGTCGCGTTGTTAAACAAATCCGCCGTCGCGCTTGCGGCTGACAGTGCCGTTACAATCGACTCGCCCTTGAACTCCGGTGGAACAAAAGTTTTTAATTCGGCCAACAAGCTTTTTACGCTCTCAAAATTCCATCCGGTTGGCGCGATGGTTTACAATACAATGAGTCTCGGAGGCGTTCCCTGGGAGGCAATTATCAAGACCTACCGTCGAACGGCGCACAGGCGTTCTTTCTCGTTGCTGTCAGATTATTGTGACGACTTTTTCTCTTTTTGCTCCGATAATTTGGTTTTGTTTCCAGAAAAACGCCAGCACGAAGTAGTACGGTCAATTTGCGCCCAGTTTTTCTTAGAAATAAGGGAGGGCTCTGCAACTAATAAGACGATTAGACAATCTCTTGATCAACTACTTGAAAAATATTCCAAATCTGAAAAATGCGATGTCTTTGACGAAGACTCTCTTCTTCGAATTGAAAAACTGTACCGAGATGTCATTGATAGTGCCGCGGCCCAAATATTCACTCAGTCGCAGATCCGAAACTTAAAGCAAAGGTGCCGGAGAGCGGCGTCTGAATTCTTGATCAATGCCGATCTACTTCATGGGTACAGCGGGCTCGTGTTCGCTGGATTCGGCGAAGATCAAATGTTCCCGGCAATTCAAGAGTACTATGTTGATGCTGTCGTTGATGGGAAAATTAAGAGACGGCCCGGCGTCTCAAGCACGATCGAATATGGGTCACCCTCAGCTATCTTCCCTTTCGCCCAAAAGGATATGGTGCGGACCTTTATCGAAGGTGTGAACCCGCGCTACGGTAGCCAATTCATCCAAGAGGCAACCAAGCTAGTCGCGAATCTCGTTGTTGACGCAATCAACAAGTTTCCTGACATCGATGGAGAAACCAAGGCAAGGTACCTGCGCGACATAGCGCCATCGGTTCGTGAATCATTTCTTGCATTCGTTAGACAAATGGATGGGGTGCGAAATAATGAGCACAAACGACCAATTGAGACGGCAATATCTGTAATGCCCCTTAGTGAATTAGCGAATGTTGCCGAAATACTTGTCGGCCTGACACAGATTCGACAGAGACTTTCCATAGAAACAGAAACAGTAGGTGGCCCCATTGATGTCGCAGTTATTTCTAAAGGAGATGGCTTTGTCTGGATACGTCGCAAGCATTATTTTGAACAAAATATTAACCCCCTTTTCATTGAAAAATACTTTGATACGACCCATCCTTAGGCTAGAGTGGTAGCTGGCCGATTTGGACGGGGGTTTGAGTGAAGAAGAGTGCTTTGCCAAACGATACACGGCCTCAGGTAAATAGCGACGATCTGGATTCCTCGCCAGTCGAGCGGGCAGACTCTGAGAGTGAGCCGGTTCGCCACGCGCTGTCGGTCTTCCATAAGTCGTATGAGCGCCGAGTGGCACGTCGAGTTTCAGAGCGATCGGATAGCAGCGTTCAATCGAAGCGCTAGTGTCGAGGCGCCTTACCTTGCGGCTGTTAGCGACTGCCAACTTCGCCGTATTCTGACTGAAGATGGTAGTGACTAACCACTCAGGCCGCGCCGGCTGCTTCGACCTGAAGCTCGCCGTCGGTTAGGGCGGTCACGCGGACTCGGGCGCCGGCGGGGAGATCGGGGCCGGCGACGATCCAGGTGTTGTCCTGGATGCTGAGCGTACCGCTGCCGTCGGTGATTGGTGCCTGAAGGGTAAACTCGCGGCCAACGAGGCGCTTGTCGGGCTGGTTGAGATGGGGGCGGTCGGTGTGCTCGGCGTCGCGTTGCGCCACGCGACGGCCAATGACAATGCTGACCACCGATAGCACGGCAAACAGCAGCACCTGACCCTGCCAAGGGACGGGCAATACCAGCAGCAGGGGGGCGAGCAGGATCACGCCGGTGGCGACGCCGGCGATACCGAACCACAGCAAGAAGACCCCCGGCAGGATTGCCTCGAGGCCGATCAAAGCGGCGCCGAGGACCAGCCAGTGCCAGAAGACCAGGGTCATTCGCTGTCCGACGGGCCCCATGGCCCTTGCGTGGTCGGCGTCGACTCGCCGCCGTTGCCGTTGCCGCGATGCTTGATCCGGGTCTCGCGGTCGTCCTTGGCGGCCTTGGTGAGCTCCATAATGCCGCCGAGGGTGCCGATGATCTGCGAGGCCTCGAAGGGCATCAGGATGACCTTCTGATTGTCGGCGGAAGCCAACTGCCCAAGGGCCTCGACATACTTTTGGCCTAGGAAGTAATTGACCGCCTGCACGCTGCCGCCGGCGATGGCGGCGGAAACCGTCTTGGTGGCGTTGGCCTCGGCCTCGGCGGAGCGCTCGCGGGCTTCGGCTTCGCGAAAGGCGGCCTCTTTCCGCCCTTCGGCCTGGAGGATAGCGCCGGCTTTCTCGCCCTCGGCACGGAGGATTGCCGATTGGCGCTCGCCCTCGGCCTCCAAGATGCTGGCGCGCTTTTCGCGCTCGGCTTTCATTTGGCGGGCCATGGAGTCGACCAAGTCGCGCGGCGGGGCGATATCCTTGATCTCGATGCGGGTGACCTTGACGCCCCACGGGTTGGTGGCATCGTCGACCACCGCCAACAGCTTGGCGTTGATGTTGTCGCGTTGGGACAGCAGCTCGTCCAAATCCATGGATCCCATCACGGTGCGGATGTTGGTCATGGTGAGATTGACGATGGCATGCTGGAGCTGGCGCACTTCATAGGCCGCGGCGGCGGCATCGAGCACCTGATAGAAGACGACGCCATCGACCGTGACCATGGCATTGTCTTTGGTGATGACCTCCTGGCTGGCGACATCCATGACCTGTTCCATCATGTTCATGCGCGAACCGACGCGGTCGATGAACGGCACAAGCAGGTGGAGGCCGGGTTGCAACGTTCTGATGTAACGGCCGAATCGCTCAACCGTGAAATTGTTGCCCTGTGGCACGATCTTGATACCGGTCCAAATGATGACCAAGGCCAAGAACAGGATGACGACGGCGGTGGCCGTACTCCCGGAAAAATCCATGGTGAGCCCCCTTCAGGTACGCGCAGCGCATTCTAGCGCCGCAACATAACCGATTTCGGCCCTAAATATCCGTTAATCCGTTTGAGGTTCGCCGGTGTGGATTAACGATACTCCGGATTTGGGTAGTCGAACCGGCAGCCCGCTTCCCACAAGGAGCGCTGGTTGCCGTGGGCCGGAATACCGCCGGCGTCCTTGATCATGCGCGCGAGGTGCAGCAGGTTCCAAGTCATAAAGGTGGTGTTGCGATTGGTGAAATCGTTCTCCGGACCACCGGATCCCTCGTCCAGATAGGAGGGGCCCGGCCCAGCGGGGCCGATCCAGCCGGCATCGGCCTGGGGCGGCACGACGTAACCGAGATGTTGCAGGGAATAGAGGATGTTCATGGCGCAGTGTTTGACGCCGTCCTCGTTGCCGGTCACCAAGCAGCCGCCGACGCGGCCGTAATAGGCATATTGCCCCTGGTCGTTGAGGAGGTGGGAGTTGGCGTAGAGCCGCTCGATGATCTGGGTACAGACGGAGGATTTTTCGCCGAGCCAAATGGGCGAGGTGAGAACCAGGATATCCGCCGCCTCGACCTGCTTGAAAATGGCCGGCCATTCGTCCTTGGCCCAGCCATGCTCCGTCATGTCGGGATAGACACCGGTGGCGATCTCATGATCGACCGCGCGGACGGCTTCGACGGTCACGCCATTCTGCTCCATAATAGTGCGGGCGATGCGGACCAAGCCGTCGGTGTGCGACGGTTCGGGCGACCGCTTTAGGGTGCAATTGATGAAGAGCGCGCGCAGGTCGGAATAATCCTTGTCCGCTTCGGCGCACCATTTCTGCTGGAGTTCATTTAGCATCGTCCGTGGTCTCCGTTAGGTTCAAGTGTTTTCGACGTTCGACACGACTAAGCCGGATCGCGTCGGCATCTCCGTGACCGGCTTGTTTTCCTCGCAATCGCCCATGCGGCGCGCGATCTCGCCGTAGCGTCGAGCGGCCGGCGCCGCGGTCACGCCATGGGCAAGGATGCTCAATGCCGCGGTCACAATGGTGACGATCAGAATTCGGTCGGCAACCGGCGTCCCGACTTCTTCAAGAACGAAAAGCGCGAACAGGATCGAGGCCAAGCCGCGTGGACCGAACCAGGCGAGAAAAGCCACGGTCGGCGCGCGAACCCCCGATCCCAGCAGGGAAATCGCTACCGGCAGCGCCCGTACGACGGTCAGGCTCAAGCCGGCATAGACCAGGACCTCCCAACCGACCTCACCGATGGCCTGGGGCAGAATGGCGGCGCCGAAGATCAGGAAGACCAGCAGCACCAGCAGCGTGCCCTCGGCTTCGACAAACTCAAAAACAAAGGCACAGCGACCGCGCACGACGTTACCGAATACCAAACCGGCAACAAACGCCGCGATAAATCCATTACCGCCAATGATGCCGGCGGCAGAGAAGGCCAGCAACGCGACGCCAAGGATCGCCGCGCCTTCATAACTCTCGCCGATCCAGCCTTTGGCTGCCGCGCGGTCTAGGAGAAAGGCGCCGACGCCGCCAATGACGATTCCGGCGACCGGACCGAGCAAGATCTGGGCGGCGCCGAACAGTATCCAATCCTGCCCGCTTGGCCCGGCATGGGAGGCACCGACGAGAGCGGCAAAGAACAGCACCATGGGCAGGGCAATGCCATCATTGAGGCCGCTCTCGACATTCAGGGCCTGGCGGATCCGGGTCGGTACCAGCGGGCTGGAGACCACCGGTTGACCCAGAGCCGCATCGGTCGGCGCGAGAACGGCAGCCAGCAGGGCGGCCTCCCACAAGCCGAGCCCAAGGGGCAACAGCAAAGCGACCAACGTGCCGGCAACGATGGTCAGCGGCATGCCAACCAACAGCATGCGTATGGGCAGGTTGTGATCGCGCCGCAACTGCCGCAGATCGATCCTCGAGGCGTCCGAGAACAGCACGAAGATCAACGTGACCTCGGCCAAGCCATGAATAAGCCCATCGCTGAAGTCGAGTTCGGCCCACCCGAGAACAGCGCTGCCAGTGACGAAACCAAAGGCGGTGAAAATCATCGGCGGCGTGATGATCGTGCTTTGCAACCGCCGGCTGAGCAGCGCGAACAAAACAATGGCGGCGACAACTACCGCGAAGCCCGGGCTGTCCATCGCGTTCCCCTTGCGTCGAATGTCGTCACCTTCGGCGCGGCATCTGCCACCTTACGCTTTGGCACCGGCCGCCGCCTCCTGCTCTTCTTGCGCCTGCAAAGCGGCCGCCGCGGCCGCGCCGGCCGCGGAGTCGCCGTCCGCACCGGGTACGTGAACGGTGACCTGCCGATGAGCAAAGTGAATGCCGGCGGCGT
The DNA here is from genome assembly GCA_021774445.1 of Alphaproteobacteria bacterium. GTDB lineage: Bacteria > Pseudomonadota > Alphaproteobacteria > UBA6615 > UBA6615 > SZUA-147. The sequence goes on along the minus strand of JAJFJA010000057.1, from coordinate 54,096 downwards.
CGAATGTCTGCTTGATGCGGATCTGCGCTTCACGGCGAAGTTTGGCTCTCCCGCGGGGCTTCGAGGTGAACTTGGCGCGGACGATCATGGCCGAATCCTCGAGCTTATAAACGCCCTGCGATTTCAACGGCGCGATCAAGCGCGGGCCGAGATCGGGATCCTCGCTCATTTCAATGCCGATCTTCTTGATGATCTTGCGAACCTGTTCGACGTCGGTGTCGTAGGGCAGCCGCAGATCGAGTTTCTCGATGACCCAGCCGCGGGTGCGATTGGTGATGGAGCGCAGTTCACCAAAAGGGAGCACATGCAAGGCGCCGCGGTGGTGGCGCAGCTTCATGGAGCGGACGGAGATCTGCTCGACGGTGCCCATGAGCTTGGAATCGATCTCGATGTATTCACCGACGCGGAACGCGTCGTCGATGAGGAAGAAGAGTCCCGAAAACACATCACGGACGAGAGCCTGCGCGCCAAAACCGACGGCTATGCCGACGACACCGGCGCTGGCCAACAGGGGCGCGATATTGATGTCAAACGACGACAGAACCGACAGCACAATCAGGACGATGAGAACGCCGACGGCAAATTTGCGTAACAGTGGGAGAAGGGTCTGCAATCGGGTGCCCGGATCGCCGCCACCCTCTTCGGCCTCCTGAGCCTCGCCAGCCCGATGAGCCGTCGGATCGCCGCCCTCGCCATCAAGACCGCGATCGATCGCCGAAATCAGCAGGGCCCAGGCGACGTAACCCAGAATCAAGATCACCGCCGTGTTGAGCAAGGGACCGGCGACACGGGCGATGATCGCGTTCTGCGCCGCCAACGAGAAATCGAAACCCCAGACGCCGAGCAGCAAGACGCCGGTCAACAAGATCAGCAAGGCGCGGACGCCGACGCGAACGCCGGCGATCGAACGCACGCTGTGGGGGTCGGGTTGCAAATGAACACTGCCGTCGTCGGCGACGGTTTTCACGCTGAACGCGCGCTGCAGCAAGCGCCCGATCGCGACGTCGACCGCGGGCAGGATAAGAAAAACGGCGAGACTGAAGATCACCCGAGCCGGCCCGGCGTTGCGCTCGAGCAGCACGCCACCGGTATTGAAAAGCCAGATGCCGGCGACATAGACGGTGGCGAGAATATGCCAAATGTCGGCCAGCTGAGCGCGCAGGCGCTCCGCAGCAATCCTCGAGGCTTTCGCCGCTTCAGCCGACATGCCGCCGCGAATGAGGGTGGCGACTTGGTGGCGTCGCCGCCAGATCAGAACGACGACCAAAAGAGCCGCGAGTAGGCTAAACACGGCGACTTGCATGACCACCGTTTCTGCGGTGGTACCGCGGGAGTTGAGAAAACCGACCGTCAGCACACCGAAGGCAATGACACCGAAAATCCAGAGGAACCAACGATGCAGCGCGGCAGCCTCGGCGGTGCCGATCGGCACAAGCCGGAGTTGCGGCGCCCGCGGCGACAGGAAAAAACGCGTGACGATACTGGTCAGCCGCACCACAACCGCGAGCAGCAAATAGGTGGCGACGAAGCGGCGGGACACCTCGTTGCTCTCGATCAGCACAAAGGCGCCAAAGCCGCCAACGGCAAATGCGGCAATGGTCAACAGGTCGAGAACCGCCCGCAGGAGCAGGTGGCATAACTTGTCGAAGAGACTGCCATCCGGAGACGCGTCAATGCGCCGTCGCACATCCGATGTGAACCGGCGTAAGACCGTCTCCACCAGCAAAGCGGCGGCGATCAAAATGACAACGGACATGAGGAAGCCGAAGACGCCGTCGGCGGTAACCTCGCGAAGGGTTTGCGCGACGACCGCCGGTGCGTTGCTGCGGGCCGACAGAACATCGCCGAGCCGTTCGCGCAGGGTGACGGCATTCCGCTCCAAAGCCACCACGAAACCGTCAGACTGGGCCCGCTGGCTCTCCCGCTCATCGGTCCGGCCCTGCAACTGGGCGATCAGGAGCCGCCGAACGCCGTCATCATCGAGGCGCGCAACGAATGCATCGATCTCCGCGTCGGTCAGTGCGGTCGGCAGCTCGACGGCGGTTTCTTGCGCGATCGCCGGCCCCGCCAACAACGCGCCGATAAGACAGCACATGGTCGCCGCCGCCATAAACCAGATCCGAATCACACCCGCGTCCTCCCCACACTCCCTGACCGCCCCTAGAAGGATGCGGGTAAATGGCCAAGCGTTACAACCAGTCCGGGCATTGCCGACGACAATACCCGTCGATCTCGGAGTCGCTAGCCTCCAGTCGTGACGGGTCGGCGCGGAATCCGGTTACGCCCGGCGGACCCGCCGCTGCGATGCCGTCATCGCGCCGGTCAACATGGCGCGGCCCCGGTGTGCTAGGGTCTTTCCGTCAGCGGTATCTGTGACGGTTCGGTACACCATATCGGGCGCGGCAGTGTTCTGCTGGTGCCGCGAGGCTCGATACGGATCGACCGACGAAACAGGCTGATGGGACTCCGGAATGGAAGAGTTAAAAATCGACCGGGCAGCCATGGGGCGCTTGGCCAAGGCCTTGGCTTTCATCTGCGGACCGGATCATCCGACTACGGTTGCCCTCAAGGCGGCCGCCGAGAGTGGTTCCGATCGAGACATCGCGAAAGCCCGCAAGCTGTTTCTGAGCTTGAAGCCGGGGGACCGGCGGGCCGCAATGGCCATGCTCTCCGATTGACCGGCGCCGTGCCGGGTCGTTACTGTTGCGCTTTGTTAACAAAACGCATCCGTCACGGCTGACGTCCACAGTCGGCGCGCGGCTGCTCGCCATCGCGCCGCCAGGCGCGCCAAAATCGGCCGGCAAGAGCCGATAACGTGGCGGCATCGATCCGGCCCTCCCCCAAGCCATCGCGGACAAGTTTCACATAACCCGTGTCGCCATCGCGCCAGTAGCCCGTCAATAGCTGCCGGCCCGGCGGCTTGAACGCCGGCCAAATATTGTAATCAGCGCCTGGCGGCCCATCGCGCCCGGGCAGCAAGCGCCGTGCTCCGAGCCAGCCCTCGAACCGGTAGAAGGCGTCGTCGGGCGGCAGGAAATCCAAACTGTAGTCGACCTCGCGAACGCCATTGGTCACGTCCTGGAAACTGAACAGCGGCGGGTCTTCGCCGGTGACTATGTAGGCGAGGGATGCGGCACTCATGGTGCCGGCGGCGCGACGGCTCGTTGGCCCGGGTTCGTGGGGGTACAGCTCGTTTGAACCGATGGCGACGTCGACGGCCGGCCGGCCATCGGGCGACAACGAAACATCCACACCGACGACATAGGTCCGCACGAAGTGATGCTGTTGCAGCATCACGGCCACCGGCGCTTGGTCCTGGTCGAGGACCAATGTTACGGCGGTGTATTGATCGAGCTGATGCCAGTCCGCGGAGACCCCGAATGTGCCGGCGAGGCGGAGCAGCCAACGGGGCAGTCCGGCCGGCAGGCCGGAAGTCCGGAACACCAGGTTGTAGGTCAAAAAGGTGAAGGTCTGCCGTTCCAGACCGCCATCCGGCAGAGGAAAGGCCAGGTCGTCTTTGTCGATGCGCGCTTGTAGGACCGGCCGCGGCGTCAGATCGGCCGGTTCGTGGACGAACAGGACCGTCGGATCCGACTTGTGGGCGTTAAGCACGGCTGGCGTCACGGCGCGGGTGATCAAGCGCCCTTTGCCGTCGTATAGCGCACCCTGGGCAACATAATCATCGTAGAAACTAATCGGACCGGCGTGGTCGGGCGGCAGAAGAACATGCGGCCTGAATCGCCGCAGCAACGCCCGTTCGGTCTCATTAGGGGGCGCGGACGACGGCGGACTGGCGGCGTAATAGGCGGCAAAACCAGGGTCCTGGGAGAAATTCCGGGCACCCTCGTTTGCTGCTGAAAAACCGCCAATTGCGGCCACAAAAACCAGGGCAAGGGTGGCGAAGATCCAGATGCGAGGCCATCGTCGTGCCGCTGCCAATTACTGGTCCTCCCGCGGTCGAGTAGGCACGTCACGCCGTCCTCCGGCGCCGCCGGCCTGTCGCGCCGGTCCCGGCGCCGCCCCTAGGGCCAACAACAGACCGGCGGGCGTTTGTCGATCCAGGGCTGAGCCGACTCGAGTTGCGCGGCGACCCGGAGCAGCGTGGCCTCGGCGCTGGGCCGGCCAACAAGTTGCACGCCGATCGGGAGGCCGTCCGCGGACCAATGCAGGGGAAGCGACATGGCCGGTTGGCCGGAGACGTTGAAGAGAAACAGGAAGACGCCGTCGGTCCATTTGGCGTTGTAGGCATCAATGTCGGGTTCGGACATGTCCCAATGCCCGAACGGCCGCGGCGGCTGGGTCAGTGTCGGGGTCAGGAAGACGTCGTAGGGGGCCAGATCGGTGGCGATCTCACGCGAGTGGTGGCGGAATGCCTCGACGTCGGCGGAGTGCTCCACGCCACTGACGGAACGGCCGCGTTCGATGATCGCCCACATGGTGGGGGAGACTTCGTCGGGCGTCACCTCATGGCCGACAAATTCCGCGGCACCGCCGAAGACCATCGCCGTCTGCACCGCGGTGATGCGGGTGTAGGTGCGCCACGCCTGGTCGGCATCGACGGTCATGTCGTGTTCCTCGACATGATGCCCCAGGTCTTCGAGCCGTTTGGCGGTCTCGCGCACCGCCGCCGCGGGTTCGGCATGGACCGGGCGGCCGTGGGGTGCCGCGGTGGTGAAACCGATACGCAGGCGCCCCGGGTCGGCGCCGACTTCCGCCAGCCATGGCCGATCAGGCGGCGGCGTATTGTAGGGATCGCCCGGAAGTTCGCCGGACGTCACGTCCAGATAAGCCGCGGTGTCGCGCACGCTGCGCGAGACACAGAGGAAATGAGCGGCGCCGTAGAAGAAATCGGCATTGAAGGGCGCCAGGGTCGCGCGGCCGCGCGACGGCTTCAGACCGACGAGGCCGCATTGGGAGGCCGGGCCGCGGATGGAACCGGCGGCGTCGCTGGCTTCGGCCAAAGGCAGGATGCGGGCCGCGACCGTCGCGGCGGAGCCACCGCTGGAGCCGCCGGGGGAAATGCCGGCACGCCACGGATTGTTGGTGCGGCCGAACATCTCGTTCTCGGTGGTCAGCGCCCAACCGAATTCCGGCGAGTTGGTCGAGCCCACGAGAATAAAGCCGCCGCGCTTCAGCCGGGCGACGATCTCGGTATCGACGGGAGCGACGAAGTCCTTGAAATAGGGGCAGCAATTGGTCTGCGGCACGCCCTCCCACATCGACGCGAGTTCTTTCATCGCATAAGGCACGCCGCTGAACGGGCCGTCGGGCACGCCGGCTTCGGCGCGCTGCCGGGCGTCGTCGTAATTCTTGTAGATGACCGCGTTGAGCCGCGGATTTACCGCTTCGATACGGCGGATGGCTTCATCCACAAGCTCGAGCGGCGTCACCTCATGGGCCTTGACCAGCGCCGCGAGCCCCAAGGCGTCATAGGATCCGAAGTCGTCCATCATGTTTCCTCCCCTAGAACCGCGCGCGACCGCATTTGGTCGAATGCTGTCGGGCGGGTCCGAGCGTGCCACGCCCCCATCAACTCACTGACATTGCGATCGGTCGGGTTCGTCGAGTCAATCTCAAAATCGTAGAAGCAATGGGCGTGAACCATGCCGTGGTCCTTGCGCGCGTTGCCGATTCGGCGATCCCCGCGGGCGCGTTCGCGCCGCTCCAGTTCCTTAAGGGGACAGTGGACACCGACGAAGTAGACGTCGATATGGGACAGGAGGTCGAGCAAATGGTTCCTCCAGGCTTCCGTCTCGACAATATGTTCGACGATCAGGTTGTTGCCGGCCTCCGCGAGCACGGGTAAGCACTGATGGAAGCCATCGAAAAAAGCCGGCCGCATCGCCGACCAGGCGAAATCGCCCGTGCGAATTCGCGCCAAAGGCAGCACACCGGCGTCTCGAATGTGATCGATCGAGAAGTGCCAAAAGGGCTCCTCGAGCCGCGCTTGCAGCGCTTCCGACAGAGTCGACTTTCCGGAGCTGGAAGCGCCGTTAATGAGGATGACCTTGCCGGGTTTTGGCTTCATGAGAACAACCGATCCTCGACTGTGCACCAGTGAGGTTTTATGCCGTGAACCACGAACAGTTCCAGTTGTGCCACCGCAGCGGTTCGCTCGTCTATAGGGTCAGCCAGAAAGCTAGCCATCGATATATCTATTATCATGGTGAAATTATTGGCTATAATAATCAGAAATATCCCGCATGACATGAGACCTTTTAATGCGACCTGATCGGCGGATCTGGCCTTCCATGGCCGCGCTACGGGCGTTCGAAGCGGCGGCCAGGCGGCTCAGCTTCACCGAGGCCGCGGTGGAGCTGGGACGGACCCAAGGGGCGGTCAGCCATCAACTGCGAGAGCTAGAGGCGCGGCTCGAGGTGAAGCTGTTCGAGCGCGAAGCGCGCGGCATCACCTTGACGGAGACCGGCCGGGTCTATTTGCCCTTCGTTAGAGAGGCCCTGGATCGATTGCGGGCCGGCCATGATGCGCTGCGACCGCCGGCGGACGATCATGTGCTGACGGTGAGCTGCTCACCGAACTTTGCCGCGAAATGGTTGGTCCCGAGACTGGGCGACTTCATCCGCGGCCATCCGGACATCGACCTGCGGATTTCCGCCGCGATGCAGCATGTCAGTTTCGCCGACGACGGGATCGATATGGCGGTCCGTCACGGGGGTGGAAGCTGGCCGCACCTGAACGTCACGCGGTTGTGCGAGGAGCGCCTCATTCCGGTGTGCAGCCCCCATCTGTCGCCGTCGATCGCGAAAATCACGCGCGTCCAAGACCTCGCTGACTATGTCCTCATTCATCATCGGGACCGGTCCGAATGGGCGACCTGGCTTGAGGCCGTCGGCGCTCGGGTGGAGGCGTTCGACTTCGACCGTGGCCCGATTATCAGCCATGCCAGTCTGGCCATCGACGCCGCGGTCGCCGGTCAGGGCATAGCGCTGACCCGCAGCGCCTTGGCGGATCTCGACCTCAATGCCGGCAGGCTGGTGCGGCCGGTGCCAGATGAAGTGCCGGCCACATTCGCTTACTGGATCGTTTATCCAAAGGTGAATGCAACCCGACAGACTGTCCGTCGTTTCCAACAATGGCTGTTGAGCCAAACGCCTCATACGAATGAATAGGCCGGCGGCACCGCTTTTCCGGCGAACTTCATGGGCAGACAGACGAGGGGCCCGACATGCCCAATAATGCCTACGCAACATTGGCCGATGCCGTGGCGGCGCAAGTGGCGCTGCTGCGAGAGGGCAAACCGCTCGCGGCGTTCGATGCCTTCTTCGGCGAGGCGGTTACGATGTATGCCAACGACACCCTGTTTGCCACGGGTACCGCCCAGGGTCGGGCAAAGCAAGAACCGTTCATCGCCGCCGCAACTTCTATTATCGGCCACATCACCGATGTAAGCGTGTCCGCGGCGGAGAATGTTTGCGTGTTTCGCAATCGCTCAACATTCATCGACGACGACGGCGTGAAGCGAGACATCGATGGGTTGAGCTGGCAGAAGTGGCGAGACGGCCGCATCGTCGAAGAGCGCTATTATGACGGCGACCTTATGACCGCACAGATCGCGGCGGGACTCCTCAAAAACCCGGCACTGCTGCTGACCAGGCCAACCTGAGTCAACTCATCCAGTTGCCGCCGTCGACATTGAGGGTTTGGGCGACCACATAGTCGCTGTCCGATGACGCCAGGAACACGGCCGCGCCGGCATGATCCGCCGGTAGCCCCATGCGGCCATAAGGCACGGCCTCACCGACCGCGCGTTTCTTCTCGCCAACGGCGAGACCCTCATACTCGGCGAACAAGGCATCGACGACATCCCACATCGGGGTATCGACGACACCGGGCGCAATGCCGTTGACGTTAATACCGTGCTTGATCAGATCAAGACCGGCAGACTGAGTGAGGCTGATAACCGCGGCCTTGCTGGCGCAGTATACGGCGACCAAGCCTTCGCCGCGGCGGCCGGCTTGGGAGGCCATATTGATGATCTTGCCACCGGTCCCCTGGGCGATCATCTGCCGGGCGACCGCCTGAACCGTGAACAGCAGACCTTTGACATTGACGTTGAACACCCGGTCGTAGCTCTCCGGCGTGATCTCGACGATCGGCGACATCTCGAACACGCCGGCGTTGTTGACGAGGATGTCGATATGGTCGAAACGGTCGAGGACCGTTTCGACCATATGATCAATGGACTCCTGCCGCGTAATATCGACGGCAACCGAAAGCGTATCGCCGGCGAGCGCCTGCGCGGTCAGGCGGGCGTCTTCGGCGAGCAAGTCGGCGATGACGACCGAGGCGCCCTCCTGCACGTAGCGCTCGGCAATGGCGCGGCCAATACCGCGGGCGGCGCCGGTGACGATCGCGACCTTACCTTCGAGTTTCATGATCCCCTACCAACAAGTGAAACCGCCGTCGGCCAGCACAATGCTGCCGGTCATGAGGCTGGCGGCATCGGAGGCCAGGAACAGCACCACCGAGGCGATCTCGTCGGGCTGGCCGAGGCGCCGCATGGGCGTGTCGCGAAGCCAGTCCTGCTTCAATACCTCACCGTTCTCCAGGCTCTTCAGTAATGGGGTGTCGATGTAGGTCGGCGCGACCGCGTTGACGCGCACGCCGGACTCCGCCCATTCGGCGGCCAGCGACCGGGTCAGATGATGCACCGCCGCCTTCGACGCGTTGTAATAAGACTGCTCCTGCGGCCGGTTGACGATATAGCCGGACATGGAGCCGAGGTTGACGATGGCCCCTCGGCCGCGCTGGACCATGTTGCCGCCGAACGCCCGGCAGCACCAGAACACGCCGTTCAAATTCACATCGATAACGTTGCGCCAGAGTTCGTCGGTGACTTCCTCGGCGCCAACACCGCTGCGCGCGATGCCGGCATTGTTGACCAGAATGTCGACACCGCCGAACTGGTCGGCTAGCTGATCGGCCACCGCCGCTACCTGGTCCGATTGGGTCACGTCCATGGCGACGACCGTTGCCTCGTGGCCGGCTTCGGCCAATGCCGCTTGACCGGCGTTCGCGACGCCGGCGTCGACATCGGCGATGACGACGCTCGCCCCGGCCTCGGCCAGGGCCTGCGTGCACGCCAAGCCAATGCCGCGGCCGCCCCCCGTTACGACCGCGACCCGGCCCGAAAGGTCATATTTTTCAAGATACATGGGCTTTCACTTTCTTCTTTTGCCTTGCCGGTTCACGGGAGCCGGTTTCCGTCCGCGTCGAAACGATGAAACTTATCGGCCTGGGGTGTCAGCCAGATGGCCGAGCCGTGGGAGACGGGAAATTCGCCGTCGGCCCGGGCGGTGATGGTGCCGCCACCGTCGAGATGCACGTGCAGAAAGGTGTCGGAGCCAAGATGTTCCGCGACCCCGACCTTGCCTTGCCATTCGCCGGCGGTGGTCGATAGGTCGAGGTGTTCGGGGCGGATACCGACGGTGTGGGCGCCGTGGCTTTCGGCCGCGGCGGCGGACACAAAATTCATGCGCGGGCTGCCGATGAACCCGGCGACGAACAGATTGGCCGGTTCGCGATACAGCTCCAGCGGCGAGCCGACCTGCTCAATACGCCCGGCATTGAGAACCACGATTTTGTCGGCCAAAGTCATGGCTTCGACCTGGTCGTGGGTGACGTAGATCATGGTCGTCTTGAGCTGCTGGTGGAGTTCGGAGATCTCCAGCCGCATGTTGACGCGCAAAGCCGCGTCAAGGTTGGACAAGGGTTCGTCGAACAGAAACGCCGTCGGTTCGCGCACGATGGCGCGACCGATCGCAACACGCTGACGCTGGCCACCGGAAAGTTGCCCGGGGCGGCGGTCAAGATAATCGGTGAGATTGAGAGACGCCGCCGCCGCATCGACCCGCCGCATCGCTTCGTCCTTGTCGAGCCCCGCCATCTTGAGGGGAAAGGCGATGTTGCGGCGAACCGACATGTGAGGATAGAGGGCATAGGACTGAAACACCATGGAGAGACCGCGTTTGGACGGCGGCGTCAACGTGGCATCGCTGCCGTCGATCTTGATGGTGCCGCCCGAAACATCTTCCAGACCGGCGATGAGCCGGAGCAGAGTCGACTTGCCGCAGCCGGACGGGCCGACAAAGACCACGAATTCGCCGTCGGTGACCTCGAGATCGATCGATGGGATGACGACAGTCTCCCCAAACGCTTTGTTGACCTGCTGCAGCGAGATGGCGCCCATCGTGTTGGCTCCCTATTTTACCGCGCCAAATGTCAGGCCGCGGACCAGCTGTTTCTGGCTGAACCAGCCCAACACCAGGATAGGTGCGATAGCCATTGTCGAAGCCGCGGAGAGTTTGGCGAAGAACAGTCCCTCGGGGCTTGAGAAACTAGCGATGAATGCGGTAAGCGGCGCCGCCTTGGCAGCGGTCAGGTTGAGCGTCCAAAAGGCCTCGTTCCAGGCGAGGATGACATTGAGGAGCAACGTCGATGCGATGCCGGGCATGGCCATGGGCGTTAGCACGTACAGGAGTTCGCTTCTCAGGTCCGCGCCGTCCATGCGTGCTGCTTCTAGAATTTCGCCAGGAATCTCTCGGAAATAGGTGAAAAGCATCCAGACTATTATCGGCAGGTTGATAAGCATCAGGACGATGACAAGGCCGGTCCGGGTGTCCAACAGTCCGGTGTTTCGGAAGATCAGGAAAATCGGGATCACAACGCCGACGGGTGGCAGCATCTTTGTGCTGAGCATCCACATAAGCACATTCTTGGTCTGCTTTGCCGGCACGAACGCCATGGCCCAGGCTGCCGGGACGGCGATCACGAGGCCAAGAATGGTCGAACCGAACGAAATCACCACCGAGTTCCAAAAGTGCTTGAGGTAATTCGTGCGTTGGTTCACGGCCTCGTACGCTGACAAGTTCCAATCGAAAAACACGAACATAGGCGGCGAGGCAATGGCGTCGCCTTCGGTTTTGAAGCTGGTCAGGAACGTCCAAAGGATCGGAAAAAAAATCGCCAAGGCGATTGCCCATGCAGCAACCGTGAACGTAGCTTTGCGACGTGTGCTGACTGCGCGTGCCATATCAAGCGTCCAGGTTCTTGCCGATCATCCGCATCAGGAAGATGGCAACGATATTGGCGAGGATGATAGCGACAACGCCGCCGGCGGAGCCGCCACCAACGTCGAACTGCAGTAGGGACTGAGTGTAGACGAGATAAGTTAGGTTGGTTGTCGCCGTTCCAGGACCGCCGTTTGTGGTTACGAGGATCTCAGCAAAGATCGAGAGAAGGAAGATGGTCAGGATCAGGATTACGACGGTGGTTGCCCGCGCCAGATGCGGTGCGACGATGTAAATGAACCGATTGAGCGGACCGGCGCCGTCCATCTCCGACGCCTCCAATTGTTCAGTGTCGAGCGACTGCAGCGCAGTCAACAAAATCAGCGTGGCGAACGGAAGCCATTGCCAGCTCACAATCAGAATGATCGACGCCATCGGCGCCTGCCCGAGAAAGTCGAACGGCTGCAAGCCAACGGATTTGGCCAGGAAGGCGAACAGGCCATTGACCGGGTTCATGAACATGTTCTTCCAGATCAGCGCCGAGACCGTGGGCATTACAAAAAACGGCGCGATCACCAGAACGCGCGCAACCCCTTGTCCCCAGATCGGCTGATCGAGCAAAAGCGCGAGCAGCACGCCGCCGGTAACAGTGATCAAAAGCACGCCGATGACCAGGGTCAGCGTGTTCCGGATTGCGTCCCAGAAGCTTGGGTCGGTCAGGAAGAAGTAGTAGTTCGTGAGCCCGGTCCAGGATTCTGTTCCCGGCGCCAAGAGGTTGAAGCGAAGAAAGGAAAAATAGACGGTCATACCGAGCGGGATGAGCATCCAGCCCAAGAGCAGCACAACCGCGGGTGTTATCATCAGCCGGGCGGCAGCTCGAGAATGTAGCGTCGCCATGGCGCTCCCCTGGTCACATAGTGGTCTTCTTGGGAGCAGGCCGGCTTGTTGGCCAGTGGCCGGCCTGCTTCCCCGGAAGGTTACTGAATGTAACCGGCCTTTTTCATCTCACGAACCGCGAAGGCCTGCGAGTTGTCCAGTGCTTCCTGCACTGACTGCGAGCCGGCGAGTGCGGCCGAGATCTGCTGGCCGACAAAATTCCCGATGCCTTGGAACTCGGGAATCGCCACGAACTGGACGCCCGTGTAGGGAACCGGTTCTAGCGTCGCGTCGGCCGGGTTTGCGGACAGGATTGAGTTCTCGACCGTCCCCGCAAACGGCGCTGCCGAGATGTACTTGGCGTTGGCGTAGGTCGATTTACGGGTCCCCGGAGGTGCTGCAACCCAGCCCTCGGATTCACCCACGAGTTCGACATACTCTTTCGACGTCGACCACTTGAGGAAATCCTTGGCCGCATCGACCTTCTGCGAGCTTGCCGGAATTGCCAGCGCCCAGGCCCAGAACCACCCTGCACCTTTGTTGGTCACTTGCTGCGGTGCCGCAGCAAAGTCGGTCTTGTCGGCGACTGTGGATTCGTTTGGATTGAAGATAAAGCCTGCAGCCGAAGTTGCGTCAACCCAGGTGGCGCACTTGCCGTCGGCGAACAGCGCCCGGTTCTCGTTGTGCCCGTTGCTCGAGGCACCCGGAGGGCCGTAATTGTTCATCAGGTCGACGTAGTAGGTAACGGCATTGACCCAGGGCTCACTCGTCAGCTGCGGGTTCCAGTCCAAGTCGAACCAACGGCCGCCGAACGCGTTCACCATCGGACCGACAAAGGCCATGTTTTCGCCCCAGCCTGCCTTGCCGCGCTGGCAGGTGCCGAAGACACCGTTGTCCGGATCGTGAAGCTGCTTGGCGTACTCCGCAAGCTGATCGTATGTCATCTGCTCGGGCACCTCGATACCAGCGGAATCGAACAGGTCCTTTCTATAGAACGTGAACGAGCTTTCCGCATAGAACGGTACCGCAAACAGCGAGCCGTTGGCCGAAAGACCGTTGCGCACGCTTTCGTAAATGTCATCGTAGTCGTAATCGTCGCCGAGATCGTCGAGCCCGTTCAGCCAGCCCAGATCGCCCCAGATCGGCGCTTCGTACGCGCCGATGGTGATAATGTCGAACTGAGCACCTTTGGCGGCGATGTCGGTCGTCACCCGCTGGCGCAGCACGTTTTCTTCAAGCACAACCCAGTTCAGGGTATGGCCCGACGCTTCCTCCCACTGTGGGGACAACTTCTGCATGATGATCATGTCAGAGTTGTTCACGGTGGCAATGGTCAGCTCTTCGGCCTGAGCGACCGCTGTCAGCGCAAACGTGAAAGATGCGCCGTAGAGTAGAGATTTCAGTGTCATCTGTAATTTCCTCCCGTTCGATAAGAGCATTTGCCCTGCTCTTTGGCATTTACTCATTTATCGGTAGCGGGAGTCAACAGCAAAGGCAAGGGAGCGGTAGAATCGCCGACTCGTCAGGTTTTTTCGTCGAGCAAGTATTCCGCGGTGCGCTCGTCGGTTATCAGGCCGTTGATGAGCCGGCCGACTAGGGCAGCGCGAATGGCCACGACCTTGGCCGCGCCGCCGGCCACGCCGACCGTGAGGTGGCGCGGTGGGCTGTCTATAGGGATCCCGATGAAGCGGTCGGCAACGGGTCCCGACAGGATCCTGCCGTCTTGATCGAAGACCCAGGCGGAACTGTCGCCAACCGCCCCCATGTTCAGGAGTTCGGCCAACTCTGCATCATCGACGAAGCCATCCCGATGCAACGGCCCGCCCCAACCAATCTCACCGATGCCGACAAATGCGACCTTGGCCGAGGCGGCCAAGTCACTGACATTACGATAGGATTTCTGCGACTGAAGCAGGGTGTGTTCCTGGGCGCTGTCGGCAATGACCGGCATGGGCATGGGGAAACACTCGGCGCCGACACGATCGGCCAAGCGGGTCACGACATCGTAGGGGCTGGCCCGGCCGTCGCGGGTCATGTTGCCGACCAGGGAGACGATCTTATGCTGCGGACAACTCATACGTGGCACCTGGTCGACCGATTCCCGCAAGGTGCGACCGGTGGCAAAGGCCAAGACAGCGGGGGGGCGCTGGGCGAGGAAATGCTGTAGGTAACTGGCGGTGCGCTCGGCGATACCCGGTACCGGGTCGGTGGCGGCCGGATCGGCGGGTGCGACTTCACAGAGCTGCAAGTCGTATCGCTGACGCAGCTTTTCGGCCAAGGCCTCGCATTCGCCGATGGGATGGTCCAGTCGGAACTTGATCAGTTTTTCCGACACCGCCAGGGAGACCAGGCGTTGCGCCGCCTGGCGCGAGACGCTCAGCTTCTTGGCGATCTCATCCTGGGTGTTGCCACCGATATAATAGAGCCAGGCGGCCCGGGCGGCGAGGCCCAGCTTCTGCTCCCGTCTGTCATCCAACGACATGTCGCCCTCCCTATCTGCCCATATACTGCATAATTGCTCAGCCTATGTCCAATCGGGCGGGGCGGCCGGGCGGACGGGTCGGGGCCGGATAGTGCGACGATATCGACCGTCCGGCAGGGCGAAACTAGGATAGAATAGCGGCGAGGCCATCAAACGATGAGAGAGGACGCGCCATGAACGCGTTGCGGCCGGATGCGGTGGTATCGGACGCCCAACTCGAGCGATATCGCGAGAACGGCTATGTGGTCGTCGAGGATGTCTTCGGCAGCCAAGACATTCAGCGCATGCATGAGGTGCTGGCGGAGCTCGTCGCCGGCGCCCGCGGGCGCTGCGAGAACGACTCCCTGTATGACCTGGAGGCCTCCCATACGCCCGACCAACCACGGGTGCGCCGGATCAAGAACCCGTACCGCCACCACCCGGCATTCGCGGAGATGGCCCGGCACCCACGATTAATCGCGGCTCTGACACGATTAATCGGGCCGGATCTCCGCCTGCATGGCAGCAAGATCAACCTGAAATCCGCAGACTATGGTGCCGCGGTCGAATGGCACCAGGATTGGGCCTTTTATCCGCACACTAACGACGACCTGCTGGCGGTCGGGGTGATGTTGGACGATATGACCGAGGATAACGGTCCCTTGCTCGTGATCCCGGGATCGCACCGGGGCCCGACCTATGACCACCATCAGGATGGCCGGTTCGTGGGCGCGATAGATCCGGCAAACTGCGACGTCGATTGGAGCCGGGCGGCGAAAGTGACCGGCAAAGCGGGGTCATGCAGCTTTCACCATGTCCGAGCCATTCACGGATCAAGCCAGAACACCTCGGGCAAGGACCGGCATCTATTGCTCTATGAGGTCTCGGCGGGCGACGCCTGGGACATGCTCGGCATGCGCGAGGCAAATTGGCAGGAATATCTCGAAAGCATGCTCGCCGGCGCCCCGTCCCTGGAACCGAGGCAGGTCCCGGCGCCAATCCGCCTGCCCCTGCCGACCGCCGAACGGGAAGGCTCCATCTACGAGAACCAATCGGTGCTCAAGAACCGGTTTTTCGAGTCCTAGCCGGATTGGGCGAAACGAGGCTATAGCAGATCGGGGTGGTCGGTGATGATGCCCTGGGCGCCCATGTCGAGGAAGGCGCGCGCCTTGTCGGCATCGTTGACCGTGGCGACGGCGTTGAGGGTTCGCTGAAGATTATCCGCGGTCACATAGGGCGCATTCATGTGAAAGGCGCTGTTGCCGATCCGGCGCATGACCGCTTCGGGATCGGCCGGCGGTGCCAGAACCGCCAGACCGGTTCTGGCCCAGCGGCATTCTTCGGAAAAGACCGTCAGGGCGAAGGCGGAAAAACTGGTCACCAAGAGACGCTCATTGTCCCGTGGCCAATGGACCGCTCGAGTAGATCGATCGGCGTTGGCGACCGGCCCGGTGGGCCTTGGCGAGACCGGAACGCGCCAGCCCTCCCCTCACGGCCGGCACACCGCATTGTTAATGGGTATCGCCGGGAGCGGGTCCTAGAATCGCGGCGGTTTCGCACACACGCCGGACATGGCCACAATGGTCGGGGCTCTCAATTGGTTGGTGACACAGGTGATCGCGACGGTGGCGTTCGTCGCGGCGGTTACGGGCAGCGTGCCCGAACCGTCAACCGACCCGATTTTCGCGGCGGGCGGGGCGGCCATTCGCGGCTACGATCCGGTGGCGTATTTCACCGACAGCTGGCCGGTGCGCGGCAGTCCGCAATTCACCTATGAATGGAACGGCGCCACCTGGCTTTTTGCCTCGGCCGAACATCTGACCCAGTTCGCGGCGAACCCCGATCGTTTCGCACCGCAATATGGCGGCTATTGCGCGTGGGGCGTGAACTTCGGCTACACCGCCAGCACGGACCCGAACGCCTGGGCGATCCGCGACGGCAAGCTGTATCTCAACAACTCCCGCTGGGTGCATGCAATCTGGAAGCTGACGCCCGGCGCCAACGTCGCGTGGGCCGACCAGCGGTGGCCGGAACTCACCAGGTGACGCTGCGCGGCCACCGATAATCTCTACCGCGGTGCGCGCAACAAGATATAGAGCGTAAGAGATAATCTCTACCACGCCGAGGGAACGTCGCGAGGTGTCGGGCGGGGCGGCCGGGCCGGCCATGAGCTGCCGAGCGGCGCATAACCGTAGGCCGGCGGCAGCTTGACGCAGCTTTCCGGGCTGCCTTGCCGCCGGGTCGGCGTTGTGAAAAGATCATTGGAAATCAAAATATAATTAGGGAGCGAAGCGCATGTGGAACAGCAGTTTTGGGCGCACGGCGCGTCTTGGCGCGGCAGCCTTAGCGGTAGGGCTATTGTTGAGTGCGTCAGCCGCAACGGCTCAGGACAAGACCCTGGTCGTGGGTGCCGCGGTTTTTCCGGACAATCTCAGCACCTCGACCAGCAGCTTTGCCGCCTTGTCGCTGGCCTATCAGACAATGGATCCGCTGGTCTTGCGCGACAACAACGGCAAGTTGCTACCGGGGCTGGCCACGGCGTGGGAAGCCGTCGATCCGCAGACCTGGCGCTTCACCCTCCGCGAGGGTGTGAAGTTTCACGATGGTGAGGCCTTCGATGCCGAAGACGTGAAGTTCACGCTCGACTATATCCTCGATCCGGACACGGTCTACGGCTCCAAGTCACGCATCAGCGCCATCGACGGCGTGACCATCATTGACTCCAACACCGTCGAAATCACCACGAAGGCACCGTTCCCGACCCTCGTGCGGGCGCTGTCGGACATCCCGATCGAGCCGCAGCATTATCACGCCGCGGTTGGTGCCGAGGGCCAAGCCGCCCATCCGATTGGCACCGGGCCGTTCGTTTTCGGCGAATGGACCCCGGGCGACCGCTACGAGCTGACTGCCAACCCGGACTATTGGGATGGCGCACCGCAAGTGGACCGGCTGGTTATCCGCCAGATTCCGGAAGGCTCGACCCGCCTGGCGTCACTGCTTGCCGGCGAGACCCACATTATCGAAGAGGTACCGGTCGACCTGATCCCGCGCATCGAGTCCGACGACAATGTGGCTGTCGCCGCGGTGGAATCGACGGTCGGGCTGATCCTGACCATGGATACCCGGCAGGCGCCGTTCGACGACCCGAAGGTTCGGATGGCGATGGACTACGCCATCAACAAGCCGCTGATTCTCGAGCAGATGCTGAACAATACAGGCACGTTGCTCAAGGGGCAGACGCTGACCTCGAACACCTTCGGTCATAACCCGAACCTTGAGGCCCGCCCCTATGACCCGGAAAAAGCCAAGCAACTGCTGGCGGAGGCCGGCTATCCGGACGGCTTCAAGACGGCGCTGACGACCCGGTCCGGCAAGTACCTGTCGGATGTGGACATATCCAATGCGGTGGCGGGCATGCTCTCCGGCGTGGGGATCGACCTGCAGGTCGATGTCGTCGAGGGCGGCGTCTACTCCAAGATGGTCAAGGCACGCGAAATGGGGCCGATCCATATGGTTGGCTGGTTCAGCCTCGGTGACGCCGACTTCTCGACGGTATGGTTCACCGAGGACAGCGGCCGCGCCTATTGGAAGAGCGACGAATACGAGGAGCTGTTCGCAAAGGCCCGCGCCACGGTCGATCAAACCGAGCGCGAGGGTTACTATCACCGCATGATGGAAATCCTGCATGAGGAGAATCCGTCGGTCTACATGTTCGGCCTGCCGAGCATTTATGCCCAGAGCGCTCAGTTGAGCGGCTGGGGACCGGCATCGGACAAGATCCTGCGGCTGAGCAAGGCCGCGCTAAACTAGGGTTTGCCGGGAGGGTGGCCTTGGCTGCCCTCCCGTTGCCCGTCCGGCACGTCGACATGCCGTCGATTACCGTGTCCTGTTATCACCCGTGATCATTGAGGGGGCTATGCCGAAGACGATGCAGGACGCCATGGGCGACATGGCACGCATGCAACGCGAGATCGAGCGCAGCGACTTCGACGCCGTGATCGCCGTGTCACCCGAAAATGTCCGCTATATCGGCGATATCGAGATTTCGACGCAGCGGAGCATCCGCGACCGCCTGGCCCTGATCGTCTGGGCCGCCGGCCGCGATCCCATATTCGTGCTGTGCCAGGTCGAGGAGGCCTATGTCCGCCAGGAATCCTGGATCCAGGATATTCGCAGCTACAAGGAATTCGTGACGCCGCCGATCACCTTGCTGGCGGATGTCTTGCGCGAGCTCGGGCTGGAGCGTGGCCATGTCGGTCTCGAGACCGAATACCTCGCGGCCGCCTACTATAACGATCTCGTCGCCACGCTGCCGCAACTGCGCATCGCCGCCTGCGAGGATCTGTTTGCGCGGGTACGCATGCACAAGACCCCAAAGGAGCGCGAGGTCCTGAGCTTCGGCTTTCGCAGCACCGAGAAGGCGCTGCTGTCGACCTACGCCACCGTGCAGGTCGGCGAGACCGAGAAGAGCATGGCCAATCGTCTGGCCGACGCCATCATGCATGCCGGCGCCGACTCCGTCGGTTTCTTCCACATCAATGCCGGTCCCAATACCGGCTATCCGCACATGGCGCCCTCCGACTATCGGGTGCAACCGGGCGATATCGTCAAGGCGGACACCGGCGGCGTCTATTCGCAATATCTGTCCAATGTCGGCCGCACCGCCAAGGTCGGCAAGCCGAGCGAGGAAGACATCTCCTATTGGAAGCGCCTGCGCGAAATTCATCACGAGATCGTCGACATGCTGCGGCCCGGCAACAGCGGCCGCCAGCTCTTCGAGGCGGCCACGCGCCTGCACGAGAAGCACGGCATCCCCTTCCCCTTCGCCCACAATGGGCACGGCATCGGCCTGCAGGTCCACGAACGCCCGATCATCAGCCCGCGCGAAGAGCTCACCTACGAGGCGGGCATGATGTCCACCGTCGAGACACGGGTCCGTTGGGTCAACAAAGTGGGTTATCATATCGAGGATCTTGTCGAGATCACGGAAGGTGCGCCGATCGTGCATTCCGACTATTTCGACAACGAGGAGATCTTCGTTATCTGACGCCAGCGGCAGGAATCACCGTGCCCAAGGTCCGCAATGACGCTCGCCTCGCGCGGGAGCTGAACGCAGCCGGGATCGACATC
This sequence comes from Alphaproteobacteria bacterium, assembly GCA_021774445.1. Lineage (GTDB taxonomy): Bacteria > Pseudomonadota > Alphaproteobacteria > UBA6615 > UBA6615 > SZUA-147. The sequence continues at coordinate 34,599 of JAJFJA010000057.1, read as the reverse complement.
CTGGTCGCCTTCAGTATGGAAAACGTGTTCTACCTGTCCGGGGCCCTATTCTCCTTGCAGGACAACATCCGCGACCGGCTCGCCGCGGCCGGGGTCGGCCGCGACGGCCGCGATTTCCTGATCTGTGCCACCAACGAGACCAGCGCCATCGAGGACGCCGCCCATGTCGGCGAACTGCGCGGCTATGTGGAGTTCTCAGGCACGGCGATCACCGCCCTGGCGGATCTGTTGCGCGAATGGGGCTATGACGGCGCGGTCATCGGCATCGAGAAGCGCTACCTCATGGCGGCCTATTTCGAGGCGCTGCAAGCGCTGCTACCACGGGCCAAGCTGGTTGCCGGCGATCGCGTCATCGAAGCCGTCCGCGCCATCAAAACCCCGGAGCATATCGAGATTATCGGCCGCAGCAGCCGGCTGACGGAGCAAGCCCTGCAGCAGACGTTCGAGAACTCCCATGCCGGCGAAACCGAGAAGGCGATGGCGTTGCGGCTGCTCACCAACATGCACGAGCTGGGTGCCGATACGGTACGCCACGCGGTGCTGACGGTCGGCGACAACGCCCGTCACGCCCATCCCTACCCCTCGGCCGCCAAGCGGCTCGATCCCGGGGATATCATCCGGGTCGACGTCGGTGGCCTGTTCGGCGGTTACGGCACCGATATCGCCCGCATGGGTATCGTCGGCGCGCCGAACGACGAGCAGCAACGCCTCTACGAGACGCTGCGCAACAGTCAGCGCGCGGTGGCAGCCGCCTTGCGTCCCGGCGCGCGGGCCTGCGACGTCTACCAGACGGCGGTTGAGGCCTACGCAGCCCAAGGCGAGGCCGGCTACCGGCGCGACCATGTCGGCCACAGCCTGTCGATTCTCGGCGGCCATGACGAACCGATGCTCCATGCGGGCAACCAGACCGCGCTGGAAGAAAACATGGTCATGGCCATCGAGCCCATCCTCAAGGACTCGGCGGAGCGCCGCTATACCGTAGAAGACACCTACCTGGTCACCGCCGCCGGCCCGCAATTGCTGACCACGGCGACGGATACCCGGGCCATGCATCGGATATGGTAGGCCGCAGCGGCCCTGGGTCATGATTGCCAAGACGCCCCGGCAGGACCGGTCATGCTGACCTACATCACGCGGCGCCTGGCCTTCGTGCCGGTCTCGCTGCTGCTTGTGAGTTTCGCCGCCTTCGTCATTCTGCGCATCACCGGCGACCCGGTGCAGATCTATCTCGATATCAACAGCACGCCGGAGCAGGAGGCGCTGCTGCGCGGACAACTCCATCTCGACGAGCCGCTACCGATCCAGTTCGCGATCTTCACCTGGAACGTCCTGCACGGGGATTTCGGTACGTCGCTGCAGTTTTCCGGCCCGGCTCTGACCCTGGTGCTGCAACGCTTGGGGCCGACTCTGCAGCTCGTTTCCCTAGGCCTGGTACTGGCCGTGGTGCTCGGCGTGCTGGCCGGTATCGCCTGCGCCATCCGCCGCGACAGAGTCACCGATTTCGTGCTGTCCAGCGCCGCCCTGGCCGGTCAGTCCATGCCAAGCTTCTGGCTCGGCATCCTGCTGATCCAGTTCTTCGCCCTGCGCCTGGGTTGGCTGCCGACCTCCGGTACCGGCAGCGTCCTGCACCTGATCCTGCCGGGCATCACGCTATCGCTCTTCCTGATGCCGAACTTCGTGCTGTTAACCCGCACCAGCGTGCTGGAGACGATCGGCGAGCAATATGTGGTCACGGCACGCTCGAAAGGGCTGTCCGGCGCGCGGGTGCTGTTCAAGCATGTGCTGCCGAACGCCATCAATCCGGTGCTGAGCTTTCTCGGCCTGCAGATCGGCCGGCTCGTCGGGGGCTCGATCATCACCGAGACGATCTTCGCCTGGCCCGGGATCGGCCGGCTGATGATCGGCAGCATTTTTCAACGCGACGTCCCGGTGGTGATCGCCGCCGTGTTCATCATCAGCTTCGCCATCATCGTCGCCAATCTGCTGGTCGATATCGTGCAGTCGCTGGTCGACCCGCGGATTCGGTTGGGTTAGGCCATGCGACGCCCGCTGTTCGACAAGCGACTGAAGATGACGCTCGGCGGCGGCATCGTCGTTGCCGCCATCCTCATGGCCATTTTCGCGCCGTTGCTGTCGCCCTTCGATCCCAATCAACAGGATCTGCTGCAGCGGCTGAAGCCGCCGGCCTGGTCCGCCGGCGCGGCCGCGGGCCATTGGCTGGGCACCGACAATTTCGGCCGCGATCTGTGGTCGCGCATCGCGTTCGGCTCGCGCATTTCCATCCTCGTCGGCGTATCGGCGATGCTGCTGGCCGGGGTGCTCGGCACGCTGCTGGGCATGGTCGCCGGATACAAAGGGGGCCGCATCGAGCAGGTAATCATGCGTTTCGCCGATGCCCAACTCGCCTTTCCCGATTTCCTGCTGGCCATCCTGATCGTCGCCGCGATCGGCGGCAGCGCGCTCAACCTGATCCTGGTGCTCGGCGTGTCGGGCTGGATGATCTACGCCCGCGTCACCTTCGGGCTGACGCGCTCGTTGCGCGAACGCCCCTATGTCGAAGCGGCGGTCTCCCATGGCGCCTGGGATTGGTACATCATCCGCCGGCACATCTTCCCGCAACTGGTGCCGGTACTGACGGTGGTCTCGACACTGCAGGTGGCGCAGATGATCCTCGCCGAGACCGCCTTGAGTTTTCTCGGCCTCGGCATCCCACCGCCGGCGCCGTCCTGGGGCAACATGCTGGCGGAAGGACGCGACCGGCTGTTCGTGGCGCCGTGGATCGCGAACCTGTCCGGCCTGGCCATCATCATCGTGGTTTGGGGCATCAACATGCTCGGCAACGGCCTGCGCGAGCATCTCGACCCAAGATCGGGCGATCTGTGATGGCGCCGCTGCTGTCGGTCCGCGACCTGCATACCCGGTTCCACACCAAACGGGGCGTCGCCACCGCCGTCGACCATGTGAGCTTCGATCTCGCGGCCGGCGAGTTCCTCGGCATCGTCGGTGAGTCGGGCAGCGGCAAGAGCGTCACGGCGCTGTCGTTGCTGCGCCTCATTGCCTCGCCGCCCGGCGAGATCGTCGGCGGCGAGGTGTCCTTTGCCGGGCAAAACCTGCTGGCATTATCGGAGGGCGCACTGCGCCACATCCGCGGCAACGACATCGCGATGATCTTCCAAGAACCGATGACATCGCTCAACCCGATCTACACCGTCGGGGATCAAATCATGGAATCGCTGATTCAGCACTTGCGGCTGAGCCGGCGGGCGGCGCGGGATAGAGCCATCGAACTGCTCGATCAGGTCGGCATCACGTCGCCGGCGCAACGGGTGCAGGAGTATCCGCACCAGCTTTCCGGCGGCATGCGCCAGCGCGTCATGATCGCCATGGCGATCAGCTGCAATCCGCAGATCTTAATCGCGGACGAGCCGACGACGGCGCTCGACGTGACCATCCAAGCGCAAATCCTGGACCAGCTTCGCGCCCTGCAGCAAGAACTCGGACTCGCCGTCATCCTGATCACCCACGATCTCGGCGTGATCGCCGAATTCGTTAGTCGCGTGTTGGTCATGTATGCCGGCCGGGTCGTCGAGGAGTCGCCCGTGGCACCGCTGTTCGCGCAACCGCTGCACCCCTATGCGCAGGGTCTGCTGCAATCGATCCCGCAGATCGATCGCGACATGGAGCGGCTGGAGTCGATCGACGGTGTGGTGCCGAGCCCGTTCGACATGCCGCCGGGCTGCGCCTTCGCGCCACGCTGCCGCCAGGTCATGGACGCCTGCCGGGTGGCGCCGCCGGACCTGCGCGCGGCCGGCCCCGACCGGCGCGCCGCCTGCCTTCGGCTCAACGAACCGGCGGACACCGCACGATGACGGTGCGCGACGCGACAGACCTGGTCGAGGTTTCGGGCCTGACCAAACATTTTCCCCTACGCAAGGGCCTGTTTTCCCGTCAGGTCGGGGCCGTCCGGGCGGTCGACGATGTCAGTTTTGTCATCAGGCGCGGCGAAACGCTTGGCCTGGTCGGCGAAAGCGGTTGCGGCAAGTCGACGACCGGCCGCCTGATCATGCGGCTGATCCCGCCAACCGAGGGCGGTATCCTGTTCGACGGCGTCGACCTTTCCAAGCTCGAGGGCAGCGCCCTGCGCCGGATGCGCCGGCAGTTCCAGATGGTCGTGCAGGACCCTTTCAACGCGCTGAACCCGCGCATGACCGTGGCCGAGACCATCGGCGAACCGCTTTACCTGGCCGGCCAAGACCGCACGGCGCGCGAGCGGCGGGTGAAGGAGTTGCTCGAGGTCGTCGGCCTCGCCAGCTACCACGCCGAACGCTATCCGCACGAGTTCTCCGGTGGCCAGCGCCAGCGTATCGGCATCGCCCGGGCCCTTGCCGTGAAACCGAAGTTCATTGTCTGTGACGAGCCGGTATCGGCACTGGATGTGTCGATCCAGGCTCAGGTCGTCAATCTGTTGAAGGACCTGCAGCGCGAATACGCCCTGACCTATCTGTTCGTCTCGCACGACCTGGGTGTCGTCCGACATATTTCCGATCGGGTCGCCGTGATGTATCTCGGCAAGATCGTCGAGCTGGCGGACAAGCGCCGCCTCTACAGCACGCCAAAGCATCCCTACACCCAAGCGCTGCTGTCGGCCGTGCCGGTGCCACGCCCCGGCGCCCGGCGCGATCGCGTCATGTTGACCGGCGACGTGCCGAGCGCGAGACGGCCGCCGTCCGGCTGCCGGTTCCATACTCGCTGCCCCCTCGCCGACGAAACCTGCCGCCAAGTCGAACCGCCGCTCATCGACGTCGGCAACAACCACTACGCCGCATGCCATCGCGTCACCAAGGGCAGCGAGCGCGACGACGCCTAGCGGTGGTGAACCATGGAACTTGCCGTCTTGGACTTTCGCGACGGCCTGCGTGGCCGCTAGCTGAACAAAACAATCTCGCCGATGTTCTTTGCCTCGGCCTTAACACGGCGCGCATACCGTTTCTTGATCGGTTCGGTCAGCTCTTGTCGAAACTCCACGCTGAGGCGTATGGGCCCCAAATTGGGCGAACCCTCCAGGATATCCGCGGTATGCACTTGTTCGAGGCGGGCGGCTTTGTTCACCTCCGGGCCGATCAGGGTAAATTGATGGCGGGTGGTCGAGCCGAAATCTCCACTCAACACCAATCCAGTATGCAGGCCGATACGAACATGAAGGGAGTCGTTACCAATTCGGATCTGCGAAACGGCTTTTTCCGCTTCCTCAGCCGCCCTCAGCGCTTTCCGACATTTTGTGCTCGCCGGTTCGCCGTCCGACAACACCCAGAACGCCATGAGACCGTCGCCGATGAACTTGTCGATGTGTCCGCCATGGGTGGCGATAGGGATGGATTGTGCATTGAAAAATCGTTGAACCAAATCGGCCGTTCTAGAAGGAGATAACTCGACGATGTGCCGACTGAAATCGACTACATCGGAAAACCAGACAATCGCGCGATGAACTTCATACAGTGTGAGCCCACTCCCTCCCGATTGCATGCGCTTTCCTAGGGCGTACTCGTTGGTATAGGCACGAAGAATTCGGGTATCATCTGCCAACTGTCGACTTTGCGTCGAAGTTTTAATAGTGGCGTCCTTTAGCTTGAGGGAAACGATTCTGGCTATGTTCCGCCAAATTACGCCGGCTTGAGGGTGCTTTTCGATCTTCGCCTTATCGATTTCCAAAAGCTCCGCCTGGCTTTCATTCACGACGAGATCGTACCAGCGGCGGCATCCGTTACCGACAAGGTTTTGTTCCCCGACAACCTCGTTCTGCCGACGAACAAAGAGCGTTTGGTTGTTTTCCCGGACAGCGACGGAGCCGATCACGATGATCCACAGCGATTCCGCCGGATCGCCGCGCTGACAGACAATGTCATGTTCCGAATACCGATGGGGCCGAGGGTCCAAAGATAATATGTCAGCCACGTCGTCGACGAGACCGCTGGCTGCCAAGGCTGCTTCGTAACGGGGTCGAAGCACGGGTGCAGGAGAGATGTCTGACTCTTTAACCATCGTCGCACCCCCGGCTCGCAACTTGATATTTCCGCTTAAATACAAGCAACAATACCCCGAAAGCCGCGTGTCGCCGTTGAGCCAGATCAAATGGTTTGCATCAAAAACCAATGACCGACATCGGCCTCGCGGCTCATCACGGCCGTTTCGAGCAACATCCAACCTATCCCCGGCGGCGGACCTTCGACCGGCTATGCCGGCTGGCCTGACCCGGAGGTCCGTTCTGCCTCCTAAAAGGTGCCCCTGCCCGGCTTGGCCGGGCCGCCAGACACGATGGCCTGGCAACAGGACGCCATCGCTGCCATCATTCGTCAGAGGGATGGCAGAGGGCGATGGCTGACGATATCGGTCGATGGCTGGAGGGACTTGGGCTCGGCAAATACGCCTCGATGTTTGCCGAGAACGAGATCACATTCGATGCCCTGCCGCATCTGACCCAAGATGATCTCAAAGAACTCGGCCTGCCGATGGGGCCGCGGAAGGTCGTTGCCGCCGCGATCGCCGGTCTGGCGGCGCCAGCCTCACCGGCCGACACCGCAAGCGCCGGCATCTCGTCGGGTCCGCGCGGCGAGGCCCAGCGGCGGCAGCTGACGGTGATGTTTTGCGATCTCGTGGGCTCGACGGCGCTGTCGGGACAGCTGGATCCGGAGGAGATGCGGGACGTCATTCTGAGCTATCAGAATGCGGTCACGGGCGCGGTCACGGGCTTCGAGGGGCATATCGCCAAATACATGGGTGACGGGGTGCTGGCCTATTTCGGTTTTCCCGCCGCCCATGAGGACGATGCGGAGCGCGCGGCGCGCGCCGGTCTGTCGATCGTGCAAGGCATGCGCGGCATGCGGACCCCGAGAGGGGAACCGCTGATGGTTCGGGTGGGGATCGCGACCGGGCTCGTCGTGGTCGGAGACCTTATCGGCGAAGGCGCGGCGCAGGAAGAGGCCGTGGTCGGCGAAACTCCCAATCTTGCGGCGCGGCTTCAGGGCGTTGCCGAACCCGGGCAGGTGGTGGTCGCCGAAAGCACGCGCTGGCTGCTGGGCGATCTGTTCGAACTACACGACCTGGGTCAGCAAGGCCTCAAAGGCATCGCCGAGCCTGTCACGGCCTTCGCGATCTTGGCGGAGCGGGCCGTCGAGAGCCGGTTCGACGCCCGTCAGCGCGGGAAACTGGGCGCCATCGTCGGGCGCGACCAGGAGCTCTCGCTGCTCGAGGAGCGTTGGCGCCAAGCGAAATCTGGCGAAGGGCAAATGGTTCTGCTGAGTGGTGAAGCCGGCATCGGGAAGTCCCGCATCACCCGCGGATTGATCGATGCCGTCAGCGACGACGAACACATAACGATCCGCTACCAATGCTCGCCATATCACACGGATAGCGCCCTCTATCCGACCATCCAACAGCTGACCCGCGCCGCCGGATTTACCCAAGACGACACCGTGGACACCAAGCTGGACAAGCTGGAAAGCCTGCTCGGCAAGGCAGTGTCCGACCCGGCCGACGATGCGCCCATCATTGCTTCGCTGCTGGGTCTGGAGGGTGAGCCGCGCTACGGCGCGCTGGCGTTGACGCCGCATCAGCTACGGATGCGCATGCTGCAGGTCCTCAGTGACCAGCTCATCGGCCTGGCCAGCAAACTGCCGGTACTGTTCGTCGTCGAGGACGCGCACTGGGTCGATCCGACGACCCTGGAGTTCCTGGACCAGTGTCTCGATCGGATCGCCGGCGCGCGCATATTGACGCTGGTGACGGCGCGGCCGGTCTTCCAGCACCGCTTCGGCGGCCACCCCATCGTTACGCGACTGGCCCTCAATCGGCTGGGGCGCGAGCAAACGGTGGCGATCGTGGCAAAATTCACGGGCGGCAAGAAACTGCCGCCGGAGCTCTTGGCAGAGATCGCCGCCAAGACCGACGGCATACCATTGTTCGTCGAGGAACTTACCAAGACCGTGCTGGAATCCGGGGCGCTGCGCGAGACCGACGAGGCCTATGTGCTCGATCAGCCGCTTGCCACGCTGGCGATTCCGACCTCTCTCCATGACTCGCTGATGGCGCGGCTGGACCGCATGCAGCCGGTCAAAGAGGTGGCCCAGACGGCGGCCTGCATCGGCCGCGAGTTCGATTACGGCTTGATGCTGGCGGTGCTGCCGCCGGCCGACGCGCTGGACCAGGCGTTGGAGCGCCTGACCGCAGCAGAGCTGATCTTCCGTCGCGGGGTGCCGCCGGACGCGCGCTACATGTTCAAGCACGCCCTGGTGCGAGACGCGGCGTATGGGAGCCTGCTCAAATCGATGCGGCAGACGCTGCATGCGCGCATCCTGGCGGCCTTGGAAGAGGCCGAGGCGCTGCCGGAGATCCTGGCATTGCACGCCGCCGAGGCCGGCCTTACCGAGCGGGCCATTGAGCTCTACCGGCTGGCCGGCGAGCAGGCGCTGACGCGGCCAGCGTTTGCCGAGGCAATCGCCCATTTTCGCCGAGCCATCGCGCTCATCAAAAACGCGAACGAAGGGCGCGAACGACAGGAGCGCGAGTTGGCGTTGCAGGTTCAACTCGGCCAGGCGCTGCTTGGCGGCGTTGGGTATGGCGCGGCCGAGACCAGCACCGCCTTTCGGCGCGCCCGTGAGATGGTCGATGCCCTGGGTGAGACACCCCTGCGGTTTCCGGTCTACTACGGCAACTGGGTCGGCCATTACGTGCGCGCCGAGCTGCCGGATGCGTTGCAGCTGGCGCATGAAATGGTCGAGACGGCCGGTCGTCACGACGATGACGGCGCAATCCTGGTGGCGCACCGAGTCCTCGGGACCTCCGAGATGATGATGGGGAAGTTCGGAGTGGCCCGCGGCAATCTCGAACGGGGCTTCGAACGCTACGACCCAGACAAACATAGGGCGCTGGCGTCGCGATTCGGTCAGGAACCCGGGGTCACCCTGCACTCATACGCCGCACTTACTTTGTGGGGCCTCGGCTACCCCGAGCAGGCCCGTGGGCATGCCGCTTCCGCCCTAGCAATCGCCCGAGAGCTACAACACCCCTTGACCCTTGCCTACGCGCTCGGCCACGGCGCCATTCTCGCCCATGTCATCGGTGACCATGGCCTTTCGGGCGCGTTGACCGACGAGAATATGGAGAACTCCGTTGAGGGCGGCATCAGGCTCTGGGAGGCCCTTTCGCTAGGCGTCAAGGCCTCGTCGCTCAATGCGGCCGGAGATTACGCCGGTGCGCTCGCCAGCCTCGATCAAGGGCTGCCCATGCTCGAAGAAACCGGGACCGTATTATACCGCCCGCTGATATTGAGCTTTCGGCTCGAGGCCTTGGTGGCACTTGGCCGGTACGACGAGGCTGCCACGGTTCTGCGAGAGATCGATCGCCGTGTCGAGACCACCGCGGAGCGCTGGAACGAGTCCGATATCCGCCGCATCGATGGCGACCTTCGCCTTGCCCACGGTGCCACGGACGGCGCCGAGCAGGCCTACCGACAGGCATTGGAGATCGCCCGGCAGCAGCACGCCAAATCATTCGAACTGCGCGCTGCTGCCGCGCTGGCGCGGCTCTGGGCGGATCGGGGCGAGCGACAGCAGGCGCATGACCTGCTGGCACCAATCCTTGGCTGGTTCACGGAAGGCTTCGATCTACGCGATCTTACGGAAGCGACGGCACTCTTGGATGCGCTGAGTTAGGACCACCTGAGTCCGTACAAGCCCCGACGCCGCTTGGCCAGGGTGCCCTATTGCCATCTCCGCAACCAATATCCGTCATAGACAGGATCAAACTCATCGGCCTTGGATTTGCCGCGATAGTCATCATGCTGCTTCCCATACGCCTCGAGCCATGTCGTCCAGTCCGGCCGCACTCGGCCTCGATCGCGGCGAGACGTGTGTCGAATCCATGGCCGCTATGGAGAGCGCTGATGCGCCCGGCCGCGTAAAGGCGCCCGGCAAGCTCATCGATGATCTCGGCACTGTCGTCAATCGCGGGCTGCAATTCTCGTCGCGACAGGAAATCATCGACGACCAAGAAGCCGTCTTGGAAATACCGTTCGGTTTGCGCGCGGCTCAATGCCATGAATCGCCTGCTCGACGATCAACCGAACGCACGCATGAAAGCATCGACGCGCTGTCGTTCCACCGGTTGCCACCAGACGCCGTCCTGCTTCAGCGAACTGCCGATGATCACGCCGTCCGCCACATCCATCAGGGCGCCGACATTGTCCGTCGTCACGCCGCTGCCGACGAGAATCGGCAGGGTCGTCGCATGGCGAACTTCCCGCACCTCTTCCAGCGTGGCCGTGTCGCCCGTTCTTTGACCCGTTACGATCACCGCGTCGGCATTGAAAAATTCCACGTCCCGCGTCAACTCCGTGACACTGCGGTCGCCGACGATGGCGTGGGCCCCATGCTTGACGTGGACATCGGAAAAAATGCGGACGTCCTGCGCATGCAACCAAGACCGGTAACGCATCGCTTTCGGCGCCGGCCCTTCAATTATGCCTTCGTTTGCGACATAGGCGTTGGCCCATTCATTTACCCGGATAAACCCGGCTTGCGCCGCCTTTGCCGTGGCGAGCGCCGGTATGGCGGCGTTCGCCAGAATATTTATGCCGACCGGCAGACCGACCTGCCGTCGCAGCCGGTCGGTGATTACCGCCATCATCGCGGCGGTTTCCGGGCCTATATCCTCAGGCTTGGAGAACGGTATATCGCCATGGTTCTCGATGATCAGCCCGTGGATACCGCCCTCTGCGTAGGTGCGGGCATCGGACAGGGCGCGGTCGTAGATCTGGTCGACCGAGTTTCCGGAATAGTCCGGGGACCCGGGCAGTGCCGTGCAGTGAACAACGCCGATCGCCGCCCGCCCCCGACCGAACAGGGCCTCCAGAGCATTGCTGCGCGTCGGTGCGACGTGCTTGTCGTGCTTGGTCATTCGTCGTCTTCCAGGATACGGTGGATTTCGGCCCGGCTTGGGAAAGCGCTCTGGGTGCCATGACGGGTGACGGAGAGTGTTGCCGCGCGGACCGCGCGGCGGGTGGCCGCCGCTATGCCCAGGCCCCGGCCCAGACAGGCGACGAACACGCCACAGAACACGTCGCCAGCACCGGTCGTATCGACCGCGTCGACGCTTGCCGCCGCAATCTCATGAACGCCCCCCTCGTGCGCCAGCAGGGCACCACCAGCGCCGAGGGTGATGACCACTTGACGGACGTCGCGCGCCAGCAAACGGCGGGCGCCGGACACGGGATCGGTGCACGCGGTAAGATGTTCGGTTTCGACTTCATTCAGGATGGCGCAGTCGACATGCCGCCAAATGTCGTCGAACCCGTACTGAATTGGCGCCGGATTCAGGACCGTAACGAGGCGGCGGCGACGCCCTTCATCGAGGCACGCGCCGGTCAAATCATGGGACAGGTTGCCTTGCATCAGCATGATGTCTCCGGGGGCCGCCGCCTGCAGCAGAGGCTGAACCAGTGCCATGTCCATCGATGCGGCGGCACCGTGGGTGCTGACAATGCTGTTCTCGCCGCGCGATGTCACATAGATGATGGATTGATCCGTCGGGGCAGCCACGTCAGCGACGTAGTCCAAGCGCATGTGCTCGGTTTCTAGTCCGTCCCTGATCGTTCTGCCGTTCTCGTCTGTGCCAAGCGCGGAGCAAAAAAGTACCGGAACGCCGCTCCGGGCCGCGGCGACGGCTTGATTGGCGCCCTTGCCGCCAACATCTCGTGATGGCGCTACTGCCAGCATCGTTTCGCCCGGCTTCGGGAAACGCGGCAGACGGAACGCGGTGTCCAGCGTGCAGTTCCCGATGACCAGAACCTTCGTCTGAGGCATGGTTGGCCGTTCGCCCGGGCTACGCGGATTTCGACGGGCCGTTGTTGGCGGCGCGCCGCGGATCCTGACCGGCCACGATCATGTGCAGTATTTCGTCGCTGCCCGTGTCCGCTACGCGGCGCTCACCAACAACTTGGCCACGCTTCAGCACGACCGCCCGATCCGCCGTTTCAAGAATGTCTTCAATGCGATGCGAGATTATCACGACCGCGACACCGTGCGACTTCAAGTTGCCAATAGCCTCCCGCACCTTGCCGATGGCGGCGGCGCTTAGATTCGCCGTCGGTTCGTCCATGATGACCAGGCGGGCGTCGAAGGCGGTGGCGCGGGCAATGGCGACCGCTTGCTGTTGACCACCGGAAATCGCCCGCACCGGCGTGTCCCCGGGCGGAACCCGAAGTCCAAGGCGTTCGATCAAGTGGGTTGCGCGCTCGCTCATCGTCCGTTTGTCGAGGAATCTCGACCGAAGCCCTCGGTGCAGCAATTCCCGTCCGAGAAATATGTTCTGGGTCACCGACAATTCCGGCACCAGGGCAAAATCCTGGTAGACCATCTCGATCCCGGCCGCGCGGGCGGCCATCGGGCTGTCGAAATGACAGGGGTGGCCGTCCAGAAGGATTTCGCCGGAGTCGGGCGTATAGGCGCCCGAGAGGATCTTCATCAACGTCGACTTGCCGGCGGCGTTATCGCCGACGAGGCCAACGACCTCTCCGGCATCCAGGGCGAACGAGACCTGTCGTAGGGCGACGACGGCACCGAAGCTCTTAGAGATAAGCCGCATCTCAACCAAATGATCGCTCAAGGCGAGGTCTCCGGCTCTTGTTCGTCCGCCTTCCCAACCCGGGCCCACTCGCTGACCCGGCGATTGACCACCGTGTTTAGCAGTACCGCGAGCAGCAGGATTAAACCAGTGGCGACCTGAACCCAAAAGGGATTGACCCCGAGAAGGTTCAGTCCATTGCGGACGAAATTGATGAATAGCGCGCCGGCGACCGTGCCGGCTATCGTGGCGACACCGCCAAACAGGCTGGTCCCGCCAAGTACCGTCGCCGCAATGACGTCGAGTTCCAGCATAATGCCGGCATTGGGCGAGCCGTTACCCAGGCGTCCCGTCAGCACGATGCCGCCGAGGGCGGCCAGCATACCCACCCCGCCATAGACGGCGAGCTTGACGCGACCGACGTTGATGCCCATGGCTCGGGCGGCCTCCTCCCGGCCGCCGACCGCCAACGCATAAAGTCCGAAACGGGTCTTGCTGAGTATGACCCAACCGCCAATGGCGACGATGACCGCAAGTACGATGGGCGTGTGCAACTGGCCGATCTGGCCGCGGCCGAGCCACAGCACGAACTCATCCTTGACCGGGGTCGCGTAACCATCGCTGACAACGAAGGCAATGCCGCGCAGCGTGGTCAACATGGCCAACGTCACAACGAACGGCGGCAGACCAAGTCTCACAAAAGAACCGTTTGCCAACCCGGCCAAAAGGCCGACCAGAAGAACGGCCGGCAGGACGACATAGGTCGGCAGACCGAGGTTGAAGAAGGTGACGACCAGAACCGATACCAAAGCCACCAGGGACCCGACCGAAAGGTCGATCCCCGCGGTTGCCATCACGAAGGTCATTCCTACCGCGATCACGACAATGGGGGCGGCCTGGCGCGCCACGTTGAGGACGTTCAGCCAGGTCAGAAAATGCTCCGAGGCGAAGGACATGGCGACGACCCAAACGCCAAGCGCCAAAAAAAGGCCATAACGAACCGCGAACAGAACAAGTCGGCGCTGGTCGAAAACAAACCTCGATGCCGGCGGGGATTTCGGCGCGCTCGCACTGCTCACGGCGATACTCGGTGGTTGCGGTGGGTGATCGAGAACCGGGGCGCGCGGTCAGACCACGCGCCCCGGCCTCGACCCTAGATCGGCGTTCTACCGAAACTGCTCGAGATTGTACGTCGTGACCACGTCCGGGTTGTAGGAGAACCGGCTCGTTATCTCCTCGCCATTAAGCAGATCGACGAGCAGGCGGACGGCCATCTCGCCACCGACCGCCGGTTTTTGCTTCAAAAAACCGACGATACGTCCGTCTTCCAGCGGCTTGATGAACGGTTCCGGGATATCGTCCCAACCGAAGAACGCGATATCGCGACCCTGGGCCTCGGCGGCGGCAAGGCCGCCCTGCAGCGACGGGTCGCCGGTTGCATAGATAACGTTGATCTCGGGATTGGCGGTCAGCATGTCCTCGGCTTCCGCCGTCGACCGTTCGAGGATGTTGCGGCCGTCACCGGTGGCGACGACTTCGGCCCCCGGTACCGAACTCAGGGCGTCGATAAAGCCGTCACGCCGTGCCAGTTGGACCTCGGATGAGGCCAGCATGATGCCGATCTTCGCTTCGCCACCGAGTTTACCGATGATCCAGCCGGCGACGAACTGACCGAACGTGAAGGAGGCTTCGTACTGCGGCACACCGATCAGCGTAACCACATGCGGGCTGTCGACTTTCGTATCCAAAGTCGCAACCGGAATGTTGCGGGCGCCGGCTTCCTCGAGAACGCCGATCAGAGAACTCGACTCGATCGGATCGACGACGATGGCATCGACGTTGCGGGCGATGCAGTCCTCGAACTGGGTGACCTGCCGGCCCGCATCGGCCTGCGGGTCGAGCACGACCAACTCGACTCCAAGCTCGTCAGCCGCACTCTGACCACCGGCTACGCTGGACTGGAAGTACGCGATTTGCAGACTGAAGGTCACAAAACAGATTGTTTTTTCTTGGGCCACGGCGGTATTGGGTGCCGCGAACGTGCCCAAAGCCGCCGTCAAGCCGACCCCGGCCAGGAAATACTTTAACATCTCACTCCTCCTTCTCTGGTGCTCTTGTAGTTGATCTGGTTCTTCTTGTTATCCCCCCGCCCGATAGGGGCGCGTCCCTCCAACATAGCCTTGCGCGCTCCTACAGTTGCGCCGGTGCCAGCGGCGCCGGATCTTGCTGCCTTGCCCTGTGGCCGACCGGCCGCGCGTGGGCCAGGTCGCTGGCCGTGATCGGCCGCCCCTGAGCCCCCTCGACCGTGACCGAAAGGCTGGCACCATATGAGGCCATGCGCGCCGCTTCTTCGGGTGTCGCCCGATTGAGCCAGGTGGCAAGAAAAATTCCGACGAATGTGTCGCCAGCGCCTGTCGTGTCCACGACCTCCACGGTGGGTGCGCCAATCCGCTTCGGCTTCCCGCCGGGGAGCAATACGGCGGCACCATTCTCACTCAGGGTCATGATCACAAGCGCCCGCTGCGCCTTCGGCACGCTCATATGGACCCGTCTGAACGCCGCCACGAGATCGTCCGGCGATCCATCGCAACCGGTGGTCTGTCGGGCGATACCGGCGTCGACAAAAAGTATGTCGACCGCGCCGATCAGCGACTTCAGGGCGGCGGCTGATCGCCAGTCCCGCGGCAAGCCGGTGCTCTGTGCGCTGGTGACGAAGCCACGGGCTCGCGCCTCGCGCATGGCGGGCAGAAGCCGCGGAAGCTGGAAGCCCTCGACGTGCAGGCAGCTCTTCTTGCCCTTGGAAGGCGATGGCCCGAGCGCCGCGACAACATTGGCCTCCCCCAGGGTCATCGGTTCATTGATAATGGTGCGGCTGCCGTCAGATTCGACCAGGATAAAGCAGCGGCTGAGACGTTGGTCGGGACGGACTTCCACCCTGACCGTGTCGACGCCCCGTTCGGCCAACTCGGTGAGGGCCCAATCACTATCGGGGTCGTCGCCAAGCGCCGTGACGATTTCGCAATTGACCGGCCACGGCGTACCGAGACCGGCCGCGTACACGGCAACATTCGTGGCGGGTCCGCCAAGCGTCTTTTCGATGGCTTGCGCGGAAAGCCGGGCCCCGCGACAGGGATAGGTGTCAATCCGCGCGGTGTAGTCGACGCTGACATAACCAACCGTCACCAAGCGCGGCAAGCCGCGGCGCTGCGATGGTGCCGGCGCGGATCTACTGCGAGTGGTTAGGGTGCGTGCGAGCAGGTTTGGTCGAAAACCAAGTTCGGCAATCGTGGATTCGACGCGCATCCGGGTCGCATCGCGTACGTGCGCCCGTCCATTCAGCACATTCGAGACGGTGCCAACCGAAACCCCGGCTTGCGCCGCAACCTCCCGCAGGGTCGGCCGCTGATGTGACCGGGCGTTTTTGAACCGGTTCATAATGCGATAATACATCACAATACCGAATGCGCAAGGCCGCCACGGTGGCCGCCGATGCTGGACGGATTCCTCGCCACCATGCTTGCCCCGACCTTCGTTCAGCCGCGTTCGGCCGCGGCGGCCTGGCAAATATCGACCATGGTGAGCAGGTAGATGCGGATCATGTCGAGGAAGTCCGGAATGTCCACACGCTCATCGGGCATGGTGTTGTATTTGCCGCCGGGACCGCACACGACCCCTTCCATGCCGAGTTCGTTGTAGAGATGCCCGGCGTCGGTGCCGTAATAGCCCGGCGGCGTGATGGCGCCGGTCGGCTGCGCGCTGCCCCGCACCGCCTCGTAGGCGGCGTTGAGGGCGCGAACGATGCGCGCGTCCTTGGCCACCTGGAAGGCCGGCATGGTCGGGCGCCCGGTCTCCTGCTCGGCGGCGACCGTCGCCTGCAGGCCCGGGTACCGCGTTGCGAGGTCGTCGAGCACGGCCTGCATGTCGGCGAGCGCGCATTCGATGGTCTGGCCGGGGCCAAAGCGTCCCGACCCCTTGAGGCGCACGAAGTCCGCGACCTGCGGCGGGCGCCACTCGTGCAGGTCCCGTCCGAGCGCCCCGTGCATGACACCGACATGCACGCGGTTGATGCTGCGGTGCTCCGCGCTCGGCGCGTCGGAGAAAGTAAGGGCGTTGAGCTTGGGTATGACGTCGCAAGCGGCGAGAATCGCGTCCACCGCCTCCTCGCGCTTGGACAGGTGGCGGGTGTTGCCGAGCAGCTCGATGATGAAGGTGAACCCGGCCGCATGCATGGTGAGCGCTTGCAAGTCCGTCGGCTCGCTGTTGATGAAGTAGTCGGCGCGAACCCCGTTGCGGATGGCCGCGACGGTTCCGACGCCGCCCTGAAGCTCGCCGACGACATAGGTCAGAACGATATCACCCTTGAGCCGGATGCCGGCGTCCAATAGGGTCTTCACCGCACAAAGCGAGGCGGCGTCGCCGGCCTTCATGTTCGAGACGCCGATGCCGTAGATGAACTTGTCGTCGACCAGCCCGCTCCAAGGGTCCACGGTCCATCCTTCGGTCACCGGGTTGGTGTCGAGATGGCCGTTGAACAGCAGGCTGTTGCCGCCGCCGGTGCCGCGCCAGCGTCCAATGGCATTGACGCGGTCGCCCTCGACCGGCTGCAGCTCGGCCTCCAGCCCCATGCCGGTCATCACATCGACCATGTGCTTGGCGAGTTGGCGTTCCTCGGGGGTCTGCGAATAGCTCTTGTGGTGCACCATATCCGAAAGGATTTCGAGGCACGCCGCCTCGTCGATGTTGCGTGCGAGGTCGAGGATTTCGGTCATGGCATGTTCCCTGCGCCGGCCTCACTTGTCACCGGGTCCGTCTCGGCGTCGAATGGAATCGGGACCGCGGCCAACAATGACCGCGTGTAAGCGTCGCGGGCGTCGCTGGTCACGTCCGCGATATCGAAAAGGTCGACCAGCTTGCCGTGCTGCATTACGGCGATGCGATGGGCGAGCTGGCGAACGAGGTTGAGATCATGGGTGATGAAGATGCAGGCCGTGCCGGTTCGTCTTTGCAGTTCAATCAGCAGCCGGGCGACGGAAGCTTGGACGGAGACGTCGAGCGACGAGGTGATCTCGTCGCAAATAACCAGGCTCGGCTCGGCAGCGAAGGCACGGGCAATGGCGACGCGCTGCTTCTCGCCTCCCGAAAGCTGATGCGGATAGCGCGCCGCAAAGTCCGCATCGAGGAGTACCTCTTCGAGCAACGCGCGCACCCGGGCGGCGATATCCGCCGGCGGAACGAGGTCGTAGAGCCGCAGCGGCCGCGACAGGATCGTGCCGATCCTCTGCCGGGGGTTCAGCGAGGCGTCCGGGTGCTGGAACACGATCTGTACGGCCCGGCGATAGTCGCGGTCGATCATGCGCCGCGAGGTAAATGCGCGGCCGCCGAAACTCAGCCTGCCCTCGAAAGTCTGTAGTCCGACCAGGACCTTCGCCAGGGTGGATTTGCCCGATCCGGATTCACCGACGATGCCGAGGATCTCGCCTGGCCGGACCCCCAGCGAAACAGACCGGGCGCCGTAGGCGTCGGCGCGGGGCGGGCTCAGGAAACGCAGCAGAGCCGGGGCGTTGCCGTAGTTGACGCTGACATCCTCGACACTCAGCAGATCGCCCGCAGAGGCATCGGGTGCGGGCGGCGCAATGCGCAGATCGGGCCGTGGCACGGCGGCGAGCAACGCCTTTGTGTAAGGCTGCCTCGGCGCTTTGAAGATCGAGGCGCAAGATCCGCGTTCGACGATCACGCCGTCATGGATCACCGCGACATCCTGGGCGATGCGTGAAACCAGTCCCAAATCGTGGGAGATATAGAGTGCGGTGACCCCGGTCTCGTCGCGCAGCCGGCCGAAAAGCTCGAGGATCTGGCGCGCCGTGATGATGTCGAGCGCCGTGGTCGGTTCATCGAAGATAATGAGCTCGGGGTTGCAGGCGAAGGCGGTGGCGATGACCACGCGCTGCTTTTCACCACCCGAGGCCTCGTGCGGATACCGCAGCATCATGTCCGCGGGCCGGGTGATCCCCGTCCGGGCCAGCAGCGCCTCGCCCTCGCCGCGGGCTTCCTTCAACGTCAGGCCGCGATGCTGGACCAAAACCTCGGCGATCTGGTCGCCGAGGCGGATGGCGGGGTTGAGCGAGGTGCTCGGATCCTGGAACACCATGCTGATGCGGCGGCCGCGGATCGCGAGGATTTCCGGCACGCTCTTGGCGCGCAGATTTTCGCCCGAGAGCTCTATGGTGCCTGAGTTTTCGACCGCGTTTTCCGGCAGATAGCGCATGATCGCCCAGGCGAGCGAGGTCTTCCCCGAGCCCGACTCGCCGACCAGTCCGAGGGTGGGGCCGCGCCAGACCTGCAGATCGATCGACTTGAGCGCCTCGAAGCGGCCGGCAGGCGTGTTGTAACCCAGGGTATAGTCGCGGATCTCCAGCACGGGTGCGGGCGCCTGGGCGGCGTCGGGTACGGGCGGGACGATCGCGCGCTCCATGGCCTTATCGGCGCCGGCGTGGATCGAAACTGTCGCGGAGCGCGTCCCCGAACAGGTTGAACCCGAGGGCGGCGACGGCGATGGCCAGGCCGGGCACGGCCACGCCCCACGGACTGCGGAACATGAACTGCCGGGCCTCGGCCACCATCAGTCCCCACTCGGTGCTGGGTGGCTGCGCGCCGAGCCCCAGGAAGCCGAGAGTCGCGCCGATCATGATTGCGAAGGACACGCGAATCGTCGCCTCCACGACGATCGGACCGATCGCGTTCGGGATGACCTCGCGCAGGATGATGTAGCCCTGCGACTCCCCGCGCGCGACGGCGGCGAGCACATATTCCCGCTCCCGGATCGACAATACGGAGCTGCGGGCGATGCGGGCCATTCCCGGCGTGAAGGCCACGGCGACCGCGAGCATCGCATGGCCCGTTCCGCCCCCCAGCATGGTCACGATGAGCAGCGTGAATAGCAGGTCCGGCACCGCGAGCAGGCCGTCGAGGGTGCGCATGATGATGCTGTCCACCCAACCGCCGGCGACCCCGGCGCTGACCCCGATCAGCGAGCCCGCGCACACGCCGAGCCCGGTGGCACCGAGCCCGAAGGCGATGGTCGCGCGTGACCCGTGCAGCAAGCGCGAGAGCAGATCCCGTCCGAACTGATCGGTGCCGAGCCAGTGATCAGCCGAGGGGCCTTGCAGCCGCACGGTCGTGTAGAAGGTCTGCGGGTCGTAGGGGGCGAGCAGCGGGCCGAATAGAACGGCGACGATGATCAGCGCGAGCAATAGCGCGCCGACCGCGCCCGGCGGCGTGCGGATGAGCTCACTCATAGCGGACGCGGGGATCGAGTGCGGCGATCACGATATCCGAGATCAGATTGGACAGGGCATAGACGGTTGCCAGCAGCAGTGTAATCGCTTGGATGACCGGCAGGTCGCGGTTCTCCAGGGCCAAGATGAGGAGCCGCCCGAGTCCCGGCCAGGCGAAGATTTCCTCGACCACGATGATCCCGCCGAGCAGATACCCGATGTCGAGAGAGATGACGGCGACCGCGGGGGCGAGCGAGTTGGGCAGGGCGTGCCGCCGTACGACGGTCCGCTCGCGCAGCCCCTTGAGGCGGGCGGCGCGGATGTAATCGCTGCCGAGCACGTCCAGCATCTCGCTGCGAACCTGGCGGGCGATATGGGCGGTCAGGATCAAGCTCAGGGTGCCGGCGGGCAGCACGACATGGGAGACAAAGCCCGCGAAGCTCTCGTTCGGCGCGACAAAACCGCCGGCCGGAAAGAAGCCGGTCGCCGGGCCGGCCAGGAAAACCAGCAGCAGCGTTGCGGTGACGAACTCCGGGAAAGCGGTGCCGACATAGGCCAGCAGACTGATGCCCAAGTCGGCGATCGTGCCGCGCTTGAGGGCGGCCAGGATGCCGATCGGGATGGCGATGACCGTCACCGTCACCAGGGCGGTGACGGCCAGCGACGCCGAGTTCCAGAACGCGTCGCCGACGACCTCCGACACCGGGAGCGAAAGACGCAGGGACATCCCGAAGTCGCCCTGCAGAATGTTGGCGATCCACGAGAGATATTGGACGTACCAGGGTCTGTCCAATCCGAGCCTTTGCTCGAGGGCCAGGAGTTGATCCTCGGTGGCATACTCACCGAGGATCATCACCGCTGCATTGCCCGGCAGGATCGTGGTGATCGCGAACACCGCGAAGGTGACGATCAACAGAACCAGCAGGACGGCCGAGAGACGCCTGGCCAGATAACTCGGACTCAAATGGTCAGCCTCAGTTGAGCCACACGTTTTCGATGTAGAAGACGCGACTCAGTGGATGAACGGTCCAGCCCTGCACGTTGTCCCGACTTGCCGTCAGCACGTCCTGGAAGAACGGGATGATGTACGGCGCATCGCGCAAGATCAGCTCCTGTGCCTCGGCATATAACCGCGCCCGTTCCGCCTCGTCGAGCGAACTGCGGCCCTTGGCCACAAGTGCGTCGAACTCCGCGCTGTTCCAAGCGGTGTCTTCGAACGCGGCATCGGAGGTCAAGAGCAGCGTGAAAGCGCCGTCCTCGGTGGGCTGCATACCCCAATAGGCCATGTAGAAATTGCCCTTCCGCCACACATTGGCGAGGTAGGTGTCGTGGGGCATGGTTTCGACCTCAATGTCGAAGCCTGCCGGCAACGCCATCTGCTTGATGGCGATGGCAACCTGGGCACGGATCGCCGGACGGTTGGAGGCGACGAGCTTGATCTTGATGCCGTCGGGATGCCCGGCCTCGGCGAGCAGCGCCTTGGCGGCAGCCGGGTCATAGGGGATTTCCGGCGAGTCGATGGTGTAGCGATACTCGGACGACAGGATATTGTCATTCGCGGGACGCCCGAGTCCTTCGAGAACGATGTCAACGAGCGTCTGCCTGTCGACAGACATCGCCAGCGCCTTGCGCACACGAACGTCGTCGAACGGTGGCTGATCCTGACGCATCACGACGTTGACGAAGCGGCCGGACGGGACCCGCAGCGCGTTGCTGCCCGGCGCCGAGGCGATCCGTTCGTAGTCGGCCTGCTGCACGTTCAGCATTACGTCCACGGCGCCCGACAGGTAATTTACCGTCTCCGCCGCGAGGTCGGGAAACAGGTGCATCTCGACGGCGTCGAGATAAGGCTTGCCCTCGATGAAGTAGTTTTCGTTTTTCACGAACCGTACCACCCGGGCGCTGTCGTAAGTCTCCAACTTGAACGGCCCGGTTCCGTTCGGCTTGGTGTCGAGATCCGACAGCGGCCCGGCCAGCGCCTTGGCCGACACGATGCGCGCATTCGCATGCGCCACAGCGGTCGGGAAATCGGCATAGGATATGGATAGATTGAACCGCACGGTCAGCGGATCGACCGCTTCCACGCTCTCGATCATGTCCACGACCGATCGCGCCGGCGAACTGGTCTCGGGTTTGAGGATGGCTTCGAAGGTCGCGACAACGTCGTCGGCGGTGAACGGGGTGCCATCATGGAAGGTCACACCGGACCGCAGATTGAAGGTGAACACCGTCCCGTCTTCAGCGCCGACCCAATCCATCGCGAGGTCCGGCGTCGGGGAATTGTCCGGGCCGATGCGGGTCAGGCCGGAATACAGCATGTCCACTGACGGGTATTCCGCCGGACCAGAGAGCTGCAGCACATTGAGCGTGGCAATGCGGGTCGAGTGGCTAATCTTGAGGGTTCCGCCGTGTTTTGGGGATTGCGCGAAGCTCAATCCAGGAATGACGAAGGCGATTGCCAGTCCAAGAATCACGGCGCGGCGTGTGGGCGCCAGATTGATCATAGTTGCTCCTCCTTTTGTGAGCGCGGAGCCGATGGATGGCCGCCGCATTGCTGAGTTTTTTCGTTGGTTACCCATCTTATCGAACGATGGTCAGGTTGTCCGGCAAGCTCGTGAGTACCTCCGGCGCGCCGTCGGTGACGAGCAAGGTATGCCCCACACCCATCCCATAGCCGGTGTCGCTGTCGCCCATCATGACGTGGTAGAATAGGGTCATGCCCGGCTGGCATTCGGTGGGATTGCCGGCGTAGATCATCGGCGGCACATCCATGCTGGTCGGAGAGAAAGTGCAGCCCACGGAATATCCCGTAGCGCCGTAGCGGTGGGCCCTATAGCCCGCCGCATCGAGCCCGCGCGCATGGACGTCGAAGATTTCCCCCAGGGTCGTGCCGGGCCGCGCGATCTCGGTCATGGCGTCCAGGGTCTGGCGCGCCGCATCATACATGCGCAGCTGCGCCGCCGCGGGTTCACCGAACAGGATCATCCACTCGGTCTTGACGTTGTAGCGCCGATAGGCCACCGGGTATTCGACCAGAATCTGGTCGTTCGCCTCGATCCGCCGCGGCCCGGACACGCCGCGGCCGTAGACGGCCCGTTCGCCGGAGTTGAACAGCGGCGCGTTGGGCGGCATGTCGCCGCCGTTCTCCAGGACGACCCGGAGGTATTCCGCCTTCAGGGACGAATCGAGGATGCCGGGGCGGGCGGTGGCAATCACCGCCTCGAGCGAAAGATCCAGGATCTCCGCGGCCTTGCGGACATAATCAAGCTCGGCCGGCGACTTCACCAGGCGCAGGCGGCGGATCATGTGATCGTCGTTGTCGAGGGTGCAGAAATCGGTGAGGGCGTGCTGCAGGCGCCAAAGGTTCCACCCGGTCAGGCCATGGGTGTTGAGCTCCACCGCCACACGGCTGCCGGCGAGCCCGAGTTCCTGCAAGATGGCCTTAAGGTCGCGCGCCGGGTCGGCATCCTCGGCATCCCACCAGATGCGGATGTCCTCAATCGTGCTGGTCTGCTGCGCTTGGAGAAGATCCGGGCGGCGGGTCAGCAGGGTAATGGGGCGATCATCCGAGGTGACAACGGCGCACTGGAAGAAGACGAAGCCGCCGGTGTCGTAGCCGGTCAGCCAGTACAGGCTCTCCTGCGCGAAGACCAGCATCGCGTCAAAGCCGGCCTCGGCCAGCCGGCGCTTGAACCGCTTCTGCCGGTCGCCAAGTTCTTCGCGCGAGAACGGCAGGTACGCACCCGGAATGATCGTCATCGACCGCCCCCTGGCCCCCCCTAAATCGGGAGGTGAGCACACTTCATTGATATAACGTTATGGCTTGGTATACCATCAGTCAACCAGCAGAATACCTCAGCAGCCCGCTGGGCCAACGTCTGAGGACAATCCGTTCCTGGTCGAATGGAGATTCGGCCGCGAGAAACAAGGGAATATGCTGCACACGCCCGACAGACGACTTGCGCTCCAGGCCTATGAACGGATCCTCGAACTGATCATGGCCGGCGCGGCGAAGCCGGGCACCATGGTCAACGAAAGACGGCTTGCCGAACTGCTCAGCATGTCGCGGACGCCGGTGCGCGACGCGCTGGTGATGCTGGAGAGCGAGAGGCTGCTGGTGCGCCAGGGCGGGCGCGGGCTGCAGATTAGGCACATGAATGTCGAGGAGTTCATGGACGCCCTGCAGATCAGGTCGCTGCTGGAGCCCGAGGCCGCCCGCATCGCGGCCGGGCGCGTGCCTCGCTCCGAACTCGCACAGGTCGAGGCGCGCCTCGAGACGATCCTGGCGACCTCGGAGGCCGCAGGAGATGCGATTGACCGGGAGGAGGTCCGCTCGGTCGACGAAACCCTGCACGGCCTGATCTCGGACGCGGTCGGCAACGAGCAGATGTCGGCGATCATCCGGACGCAGAGGCGGCAGACCCAGATCTTTGATCTGAAGACCGTGCCCGAGCGCCTCGAGGATACCTGTCGCGAGCACCTGGAAATTGCGCGCGCGCTCGGCTCGGGGCTCGGGGACGAGGCGGCGAAGGCCATGACGCTCCATCTCGAGCGCGTCCGGGCCAGCATCTTGGCGCGTCTCGCGCGCAGCTGACGGGAGCGCTGGATGTTAGCCCCTGGTGCGGAACCGGATGTGGCGCTGGCGCGGCGCCTCTTCGATGAGCTGAAGCGGCGGACCGGGGACAGCAAAGGGGTCACGCGGGCCTCTTATGGGCAGGGGGAGCAGATCGCGCACGGCATCGTGCGTCGCGAAGCGGAAGCGCTGGGCCTCGACATCGCCACGGACGCCGCCTGCAATCTCTATATGACCTATGCCGGGACGACCCCGGGGCGGGCAACCTTCATCGGTTCCCATCTCGATTCCGTTCCCCTCGGGGGCAACTTCGACGGCGCGGCGGGGGTGCTCATGGGCCTGAGCGTGATCGCCGGTTATCGCCGCGCCGGCATGCGGGCGCCGCGAGACGTTACTCTGATGGCCATCCGCGCCGAGGAAAGCACCTGGTTCGGGGCGTCGTATATCGGCAGCCGCGCCGCCTTCGGGCGGCTCACCGGGCGAGAGCTCGATGACGTGCGGCGCTCCGACGACCGGACCGGCCTCGGCGCCGCCATCGACGCCGCCGGCGGGGACACCGGGCGCCTGCGCCGGAACGAGTCCTATCTGGATCCATCGCACATCGGGGTTTTCATCGAGCCCCATATCGAGCAGGGTCCAGCCTTGGTCGCGCAGGGGAAGCCGGTCGGCATCGTCACCGGGATCCGCGGCAGTTTTCGCTTTCGCGACGCTTGCTGCCATGGCGCCTACGCGCATTCCGGCGCCACGCCGCGTGCGGCCCGCAAGGATGCCGTGCGCGCCGTCGCGGCCCTGATCACGGCACTCGATTCCCTCTGGTCGGACTGGGAGGCGAACGGTCACGACCTGACGGTTACGTTCGGGAAGATCTCGACCGATCCGGCCGAGCATGCCTTCAGCAAGGTCGCCGGAAGGGTCGACTTCTCCTTGGACCTGCGCAGTCAGTCGCCGGAGACGCTGCGGCGGCTACAGGTCCAACTGATGCAGACGGTGGCCGACATCGAGACCGCACACGGCGTCGGCTTCGATCTCGGCGCCATGACCGGAAGCGACCCGGCCGAGATGCATCCGGCCGTCATCGCCGGGCTCGAGACGGCCAGTGTGGCGACCGAATCGCCGGCCATCAGGATGCCGGGCGGCGCCGGGCACGACGCCGCGGTCTTCGCCCAGATGGGCGTGCCGACGGGAATGCTGTTTGTCCGCAACGCGAACGGCAGCCATAATCCCGAGGAAGAGATGGATATCGGTGATTTCGCGGCGGCAGCGCGCGTGCTGTCGCGCTTTTGCCTATCGCCGCCGGACTGTGGGGAATGAGTGACTGCGTCGTGGTTCAGCCAATCGCCGAGGCCGGTATCCGGAGACTGCGCGAGGCCGGTCTAACGGTGCATGTGGCAGAGGATCCGCGGCTGGACGGGCTGCGTGGGCCGCTCTCGACCGCGCGCGCGGTGATCACGCGCAACCATGGTTTTTCGGCGGCGGAGATCGCGGCATCACCCCGCCTGGCCGTTATCGCCAGCCACGGGACCGGCATGGACGCCATCGACACGGAAGCGGCCGCGCGCCGCGGCATCGCCGTGGTGAGCACGCCGGGAACCAATACGCAGGCGGTGGCGGAGCACACCCTGGCGCTGATCCTCGCCTGTGCGAAAGCGATCCCGGCGGCGGATCGCGCCGTGCGCGACGGGGATTTCGCGATGCGGTATCGGCAGACCACGGTCGAGCTTGCCGGCCGTGCGCTGGGGCTGGTCGGCTACGGCCGGATTGCCCGCCGCGTCGCCCGGTTCGCGGGCGCCCTCGGAATGGAGGTTTGCGCCGTCTCCCGCTTTGCCGGGGTCGAAGAGATGGCGCGCGATGGCGTCTGCCGGGCGGACGATCTCGACGCACTCTGCGCCGGCTCCGATGTCGTTTCGCTGCACACGTTGCCCGCGGATGGTGTGCTTTTCGACGCGGCGCGGCTGTCGCGGCTCAGGCCCGGCGCCATCCTCGTCAACACCGCCCGCGGCGCCCTCATCGACGAGGACGCGCTCGTCGCGGCGCTGCGCTCCAACAAGCTCGGGGCCGCGGCCCTCGACGTCTTTCGCGCCGAACCCTTGCCGCCGGACAGTCCGCTGATGACCTGCCCGCGCCTGCTGCTGACGCCGCACATCGGCGGGGCGGCGATCGAGGCGATGGAGCGGACGGCTCTGGCCGTTGCCGAAAAGGTCATCGAGGCCCTCGTTGGTGACGGTGTCGCAAGGACCTGAGCCGCCGGCCGCCGGCGCGCCCGACCCCGCGGCCCGGCCGGGCCCTGCGGAGCCACGCCTGTTGGCATGCGGCGATAGCGCGATCTCGGTCGACTTCGGGGACCACATCGACCCGGGACTCAACGCCCGGGTCGTGGCACTGGATGCGGCGCTCTGCGATCTCGCACTGCCGGGCGTTCTCGAGACGGTGCCGACCTACCGCTCCCTGCTGGTGCACGTCGATGCGACGATGGTCGATTTCCCGGCGCTTTGCGACACGCTGCGCCGCCTCGCCCGGCGGACGCATGCGCAGACAATGTCGCGCCGGCGCTGGCGGGTTCCGGTGGTCTATGGCGGCGCCTTCGGCGTCGACCTGGCGGCGCTGGCCACGGATCGCGGCATGCGGCCAGCCGACTTCGTGCAGGCGCATGTACAGTCGCTCTACACTGTCTACATGATCGGGTTCATGCCGGGGTTTGCCTATCTCGGCGGGCTCGACCCGCGGCTGGCGACCCCGCGCCGCCGCGAGCCGCGGTCGTCCGTCCCGGACCGGTCGATCTCGATCGGTGGGGCGCAGAGCGCGATCGGCAGCCTTGCCGCGCCGAGCGGTTGGCAGCTCATCGGCCGCACGCCGGTCCGCGCCTGCATGCCCGGGCGCAGCCCGGTGTTTCTGTTCGAGCCCGGCGACGAGGTGGTGTTCGAACCGCTGTCCGAGGACGCCTGGCCCGCCCTCGATGCGGCGGCAAGCGCGGGCGAGATCGTCGCCACACTGGAAGAACCATGATCGCACTCGAGGTCGAGAGCTGCGGGCCGGGGACCTCGGTTCAGGATGCGGGCCGTATCGGGTTCCGCCGCTTCGGTGTGTCGGCGGCCGGCGCCATGGATCAGCGTGCGCTGGCGGTCTCGAACGCCGTCGTGGGAAATCCGCTCACCGGCGCGGCCATAGAGTTCACGCTCCTCGGTGGCAGCTTTGTCGTCACGGGAGGGCGGCTGAGTCTGGCCCTGTCCGGCCCGGGATGTGTGCTGAGCATCGCCGGCCGGCCGGTCCCGGCGGATGTCGCCGCGGCGGCCGAGGCCGGGGACCGGGTGACGGTCGGCCCGGTCAGGCAAGGGGTCTACGCCTACCTGGCCGTCGGGGGCGGCTTTGCGCTCGATCCCGAGATGGGCAGTTGCTCGGTCCACCGCCGGTCGGGGATCGGCGGCCGCATGCTGGCCGCCGGCGATCGCCTGGCCTGCGCCGGCCGTACCGGCGCGAGCTCCTCCGCCGGTGCGCCTGTCATCCCGGCCGAATCGACGGGGCTGATCCGGGTTATTCCGGGGCCGCAGGACGACTACTTCGCCCCACAGGCGATGGTTTCGCTGCTGTCGGAGGCGTTTGTTGTCCAGCTCGACTCCGATCGCATGGGGTGCCGACTGCGGGGGCCGGCGCTGGACCATATACGCGGCTACAACATCGTCTCCGACGGGGTCGTGCCCGGCAGCATCCAGGTGCCCGGCGACCGGCAGCCGATCGTGCTGATGCGCGACTGTCAGACCACCGGGGGCTATCCCAAGATCGCGACCGTGATCAGCGCCGATCTCGATCGTATGGCCCAGGCGCAGCCCGGAACCGCCCTGCGCTTCGCCGCCGTGACGCGCGATGAGGCCGTCGCCGCGGCGCGGCAGCGGGCTCTGGGCCTGGCACGGATGGCGCGCGCCGCCGGGGAGCAGGCGCGCCTGCCCACGACCGAGGCGCTGCTGGCGGTGAACCTGATCAGCGGGATGGTGAACGCATGCGCGCCGGACGGGCCCAGCGGAGACGGGGGCTAGCCGCCGTCGCCGAGGCCGGCGAACGGCGCAACGGTCCAGCCCGCCTGCTCGAGATTGTGGCGTAGGGTGCGCGCCATCTCGACGGCCGACGGGTTGTCACCGTGCACGCAGACCGAGTCGATCTCGACCCTGAGGCGTTTGCCACTCTCCGACACCAGCACGCGCTCGTCGAGAAACTGCAGGACGCGCCGGCAGGCCTGGGCGACGTCATGGATCACGGCCCCCGGCTGGCTTCGCGGCGTCAGGTTGAAACTGTCGGCATAGGTGCGGTCGGCGTAGATTTCCCGGATCGGGGCGAGACCGGCGCGGTCCGCGGCACGTTCCGTCGCCGTACCGGGCATCACCAGAAAGGTGAGGGCCGGATCGACGGCGCGGATCCCGTGCGCGACCGCTGCCGCCAAGTCGTCATCGTCGGCGCAGGCGTTGCCGAGGGCGCCATGGGTCTTCACATGGGTCATCCGGTGGCCCGCCGACGCGCAAATGGCCTGAAAGGCACCGACCTGATAGGCGACGAGATTCTCGATTTCCCGGGCGGAGATGTTGGCCATCGGCCGGCGACCAAAACCGGCAAGGTCCCGATAGCTGGGATGGGCGCCGACGGCAACGCCTTTCTGCCACGCCTTCTCGGCCGTCAGCCGCATGATGTCGGGGTCGCCGGCATGGAAGCCGCAGGCGACGTTTGCCGAGGTGACGATGCCGAGCATCGCTTCGTCGTCACCCATGGTCCACGGCCCGAAGCCTTCGCCGAGATCGGCATTGATGTCGATACGCATAGTTCCCTTCTCCCCTGCCCTTTGCCTTTGCTCATAAGTGCCACGGGAAGGTTTGATCCACTGAATGCCAATGGTATACCAAGATACGGGCCGCGGTCTCGAAACATGATCTGCGGCGGCGCAGCGATTGAGAGTTGGGGGCCGGGAGCTGGAACAATGGGAGCGGGACGCCTGCTTTACCTCGGCAACGGGCGGCGGCTGCAGTCGGTCGCGCGGCTGGACGAGCGGTTCGAAGACTGGGGCCTGACGGTCGATCGCTATTGGGCCTACGATGGGGCGTTTCCGGAGAGCCTATCCGGCTATGACGGCATCTTCCTCTCGGGAAGCCCGCATGGCGCCTATGAGGACATTCCCTTCATCAACCGCGAGCACGCGTTGATCCGCGAGGCGGCGGAACTCGACATACCGATGCTCGGGATCTGCTTCGGCAGCCAGATCCTGGCCTCGGCGCTGTGCGGCCGCGATCAGGTCTTTCGCCGGTCGTTCTGCGAAATCGGTTACAAGTCGCTCCCGGTGACGGCGCGCGGCCGGGACGATGCGCTGTGCGCCGATCTCGGCGAAAGCGTGCACATGTTCGTCTGGCACAACGACGAGGTTCGCGCCGCGCACCCGGACATGACGATCCTGGCGGTTTCCGATCTCTGTCCGAACCAGATCTGGCGGTGGCGCGATCGGCCATTCTGGGGCATCCAGGGCCACCCCGAGATAACCCGCGAGCAGGCACCGGTCTGGTTCGAGGAAAACCGCGAACGGATGACGCGGGACGGAGCCCAGGTCGACATGCTCAAGGCACAGGCGGACGAAGCGGCCGACGCCAAAACGATGCTGACGCGTTTCGCCGGGCTCGTCATGCACGGCGCGTGACCGCCGCCGCACAAGGATGAAAACGATGGTTCAGCCGGCCCACTGGTTCGAGAAAAGCGAGTACGAGGCCCGGCTGGAACGGGTGCAGTCGGCCCTCGTCGAGCGCGGCTATGATGCGATGTTGGCGTTCCAGCCCGAAACCGTCACCTGGGTTACCGGTTTCTTCACCCGCGGCTACGGCAGTTTCCAGTTCGCGATCATCCCGGCAAGCGGTACACCGACGGTCGTTTGCCGCGATGTCGAGGCGTATTATCTTGACGCAACCTGCGTCTTTCCTGACCGCGCGCTGTGGACCGACAGCGACGACCACGCCGCGATTGCCGCCGCGGCCGTGCGCTCGCGGCTGGGCCCGGCGCCGCGGGTTGCGGTTGAGCTGGCGGCCTGGCCGCTTTCCGCCGGCCGTTACGCGCGGCTAAGGGAGGCCCTTCCCGGCGCGGACTGGCATGACGAAAGCCGCCTCGTCGCGGCAATGCGCCTGGTGAAGTCCGCGGCCGAGATCGGCTACCAGCGACGGGCGGGAAAGGCCGCCGAAGCCGGGATGCAGGCCGCCATCGCGACCGCCGGCGTCGGCGTGAGCGAACGGGAGATGGCGGCCGAAGTCTGTGCCGCAATGATCCGGGCCGGCAGCGATTTGCCGGGGCCGGGGGTCATGTCCTCGGGGGAGCGCGCCTATCACTTGCATGGCGGCTACTCCGACCGGGTGCTCGAACATGGTGACATCGTCCAGATCGAGACCACCCCCAACGTTCGCCACTACCACGCGCGCTTCATGCGGCCGATCCGCGTTGCCCAGGCCAGCGCGGAAGATCACCGGATCGTGGACCAGCTGATCGCCATCCAAGACGCCGCCCTGGCGGAAGTGCGGCCCGGCGTGGCGGCCGAAATCCCTGACCGCATCTACCGCGAGGGCGTGCTGTCAGCCGGACTGCGCGAGACATACACGAACAAGACATTCTATTCGGTCGGGCTATTGTTGCAGCCCTCGGGTGGCGAGCCGCTGGAGGCCGCGCCGGGCTGCAGCTGGCACTTCGAGCCGGGGATGACTTTTCACACCTATGTTCTCGCCCGGGGTTTCGGCATGTCGGAAACCATCGCGATCACGCCGGACGGCTACGAACGCCTGACCAATTTTCCCCGGCAACTGTTTGTGGCGTAAACGCCGCCGGGCGCCCGGCCAGGTCTCCCCGCGGCGCGGCAGCCAGCGCGACAGCTCGTGCGACAAAAAGGGGTCAGCCGATTTTCTGCTAACCCCTTGATTTATTTGGTGGAGCCGGACGGAATCGAACCGACGACCTCTACAATGCCATGACAGCGGTCACGCCAAAGCAAACCGCAATACCTTTGTAATATCAACCACTTACACTCTCGCCCACCATCGAATTTCGTTGCCATTGTGGTTGGTTTGTGGGTCGCTTGGCGTTCGTTTTGGCACTATCTGGCACCACCTCCAAAGCAGCGACCGAAGCGCGGAAGTACCCGCTTCCCCGTAATCGTCCGCACTAACGCTGTGGCTTGACTCTTCTGTGACTCATCCCCACGTTTCATCTAGGCATATGCCTGCGATCGTTCCAAGAGGCGACGCTAAGTAATTGCAAAAAGGGGAGGATTCGTGCGCACCGTAAAGGGGGCGGTGCAGTGAGTGGTTCGTGCCTAACCACGTTAGGCTGCGATGGATGGATTATTCTGTGTGGATAACTTTTGTTGACAATGATTCGCAGCGTGCTATATATGGGGACATAGAAACCCCTGCGATTAACCCTTCGAGCGAAGCTTCGGCTGGAACATAGTCTCGACGGCTGAAACCAGGGGTATTTTTTTGTCTACACTCTGGGGGGAGCGCAATGCCAACCGCTATTCTCGTAGACTGTGGCTACTTCTTAAAGCAATTTCCCATCGTCTACCCCGACAACGACTCCCACGACCCCAAAGTTGTTGTCCAAGTCCTCTATGAGCGAGCGCTTTCGCACGTCAATGCCCTAGATGCTGGCGCTCCTCGAGCCCTCCATAAAATCCTCTGCTACGACTGCCCTCCTAGGAAGGGCCGGATCGTACATCCACTTACCGGCGAACCAAAGAATTTTGGCACCTCTGACACCTATAACTTTCGCACCCAATTTCACCGCGAGCTAACCGGAAAACGGAAGGTGGCCCTAAGATTGGGCGAGTTAGGTGATGGCGCCTGGGTGTTCAAACAACCTTTGGAAAAACTCGTTCGTCAGGGACACACACCTTTGGATATCTTATCGAACCAAGTGCGATATATCCACACTCAAAAGGGTGTTGATATGAAAATCGGCATCGACATTGCAATGATGTCGATCAGGCGGATTGTCAGTCAGATGGTTCTCATCTCAGGCGACGCTGATTTTGTCCCAGCCGCCAAATTGGCACGACGTGAGGGTGTAGACTTCATTCTTGACCCCATGGGGAAATGGGTCATTGAGTCGCTCCGTGAACATATCGATGACCTGCACGACATCGGTTTCGTCGACTCGAACAGACACAATGATGACGGCAGTCCCGAATAATTTTTGCTGCTGCGTGCCTTATGCACGCGAGGACTAAGGGCGCTGCCCTCGCGCACTTCGACAAAAATGGACGGTCTCCCGAGGCTCCGCGCTTCGCTTGTGCGCCCGCCGTCAATTTTCCTCTCCGTTTGCTATCCCGCTACCGATGTAACATCAGGGTTGCATGGCCATGCAACTTCTTTTGATCGAACCCTCAGAAGGGTAACCGTGTGCCCCGCATGAAGGACAGTGTCAGGTTTCACTGCATTATTGATCCTCCCCAGAAGCTGTTCGTATGAAAAGTTCTGGGTTCTGAATGTGGTCCATCTCATCGAGGACCGATAACAGTACGTCACGCGGCACACCATAGTTGGGCACGATGTGTGTTCCTTGCGGAACGACGGTGCGCTTTAGTACATAGACGACGAGTCCGTGCGTATCCGTAGCCGGAACTGGCGCAAAATACTGGATGTCATAGAGGGCCTTGTCGCGATCAATCTCTCGGTCGGTGTATTTGACGTTTATGATCCGTGAGAAATACGGATACCGCTCATCGTCGTGAGGCGTAAGATCGCCGATATCCTTCGTTATGTCGGATTTGGTTCTCGTGCCGAAAAAAAGATTGTGCAGGGAATCGGATAAGCTTGTCAGGTCGGTAGGCGTTTCTCCCTCGATGGCGAGCAGCATGATGACGTTCAAATCCCAATCCCCGGGCTCATCTCCCGTCAGTTCCCAACCCCACTCGCAACCGACAACGTAGGGGGTGAGCGTTCGGAATTTCTTCTGGGGACACGCGCCTTGGTCTTTGCGCGGTGTGTAGGCTGTGGGTACCGCGATAGGAATGTCATACGGGGTATAGGCCTTGGTCATTCCCTCGGGTGCCGGTTTGAAATCAGGTAACTCCTTGATCGGGGCACACGCAGCAAGCAGCGCAAGGGCTGCTATCCAGATCGTCTTCATCGCATCCTCGCTTGATTTCTCGAACGGCCGCTGCCGCGCTATCGATCGGCTCGGGTAAGCTTGATCTTGGGGACGATGCCAGCGCTCACGCGATACTGGCCTTCAAGGGTGTCCTCCGTGAACCAGTAGGTTGCCTGGGCACCATTGGGGAATTTCTCAAGCACGAGCTTGCCGCTCTTATCGAGGGTGGCAGAGGACACTCTCCAGCCGGGCTGGTTGACGCCCCAGAGAGGATAGGCACCCCAGCTGTAGAGAACCGAGGCGTTACCCTCCTTGTCGATCTTCTCGACCACCAGCGTGTTGCAGACTTGGCCACCAATCTGGCCGTTCCAGACGCCAATGAACTTGGCAACATCTGCTGGAACATCATCTGCCGGTTGAGTGAGCTTAGGACCGCTTCGTGGAAGCGGAGAGTTGCAGACCTGACTAAGACCAAAATCAGCATCACTCGTTTGGGTCGTAGTGGTTCCTGGCGTTGCGGAGCAGGCAGCAATCATCGTGGCAGCCGCCACCAATACAGTTTTCATGAATTCCCCCTCGTTCGCGGTTAGCTACAACCGTGACGCCCGCCCTGGCGTCGGGCGGTTAGCTACGTGGCAAACGAGGTAAGACACGTCCCGCGTATTTGCCCGGAGGCTTTTGCATTCAGCGGGCCACCCGACAAGGGGTGGTCCTCGTTTGCAGACGTAGCTACACGTCACCTCTGACTATAGAGAGGTAAGCGCAACACGTCACCCGTTTTGGCAGGCGCACACAAAACCACCCCGCCCGGGACGGAGTGGTCAGGAGATATCTCGATTGTGCCCGCTAGCGTGTGGCCCGATTCATTTCTTCGAAGTAGACGAAGGTGAAGACCAGCGATATGGCGTCGAAGAACTTCATGCGACTGTGTTCCTTCATCCAGAGTTTGCGCGTTCTAGGAATCTTCTCTGCAAACATCGGCAGATATTGTGCTATGGAGAACGCGATTTCCTCCTTTGTTTTTGCGGACAATTCTGAGAAGCA
>JAJFJA010000056.1 GCA_021774445.1 Alphaproteobacteria bacterium | reverse complement strand
TTATCTCGTCGTTGTGCCGCGCGCGGGGTTGGAATCCCCGGCTCTCACGCGCCGCATCGCCGCCGCGGCGGCGCGCCACCAGGCCGACACGGTGCTGGTCGAGGACAAGGGCTCCGGCACCCAGCTGATCCAGGACCTGCGCGACGACGGCACCGTCATGCCGATCGCCGTAAAGCCCACTGACGACAAAGTCACCCGCATGCACGCCCAATCGGCCAAGATCGAAGCCGGCCAGGTCTTCCTCCCCCAGCAGGCGCCCTGGCTCGGCGACTTGAAGGCCGAGCTCCTCGCTTTCCCCGACAGCACCCACGACGATCAGGCCGACAGTCTGTCCCAGTTCCTCGGCTGGATCTCGAGCCATAGAGTGGAGCAGTTCGTCCCGGCGATGCCCATCTCGATCACCAGCAGAAAACCATCGTGGTCCAACCTGTGATCGCGCAAAAGGCCGGGTCGGCGAGGCTGAACCAGGGGAGCCCCAGGCGCCAGATCCGGCGGATTTGGCCGCCGCGGACAAATGCCCGGTACCGGCAAGACTGCTTGAAGAGGTGCCTGCGAGGCGCATGGGCCGAACCACCGTGCGCTTGAAAACGACTACCACCGCTGGCTGCGCAAGACCCATCCGGCGATTTATGACGACGTTTTCCCGGATAGAGGGGCGAACGAGAACACCGAATACAGTAACCGGGCGCGCACAGGCACGCCGATCGACCACGTGCCGAAAGAGGCACATTATTCCCATTGGGTGGCCGAACGAGCCATCGATTTCATCAGCCACCCGCGTGCGGAGCGCGAGCCGTTCTTTTTGGCGGCGAATTTCTTCGACCCGCATCACTCCTTTGGTGCGCCGCAGGAATTCCGCGACATGATCGATGCCGATGCCATCCCGGAACCGAACACAAAACCGGGCGAACTGGATGAAAAACCCTCCCCTCACCGGGCCTATTCTGAAAAGTCCTACAGCGGCACGGCGCCCGGCTTCCAGGATTATTCCGCCGACCAGATCAAGGAGATCCGGGCACAATACTGGGCAATGATCGCGCTGATCGACTTCGAGGTCGGGCGCATTCTGGAAGCGCTCGAGGTATCCGGGCAGGCCGAAAACACGCTGGTTGTCTTTTCGTCAGATCACGGAGAAATGCTGGGCAATCATCAACAGCTGCTGAAAGGGCCGCAGTTATACGATGACCTGACGCGTGTGCCGCTGATTGCACGCTGGCCGGGCAAGATCGCGCCCGGCACCGATATCTCGAAACTGGTCCAGTGGATCGATCTGCCAGCGACCTTTCTTGATGCCAGCGAGTGTTCCACAGGCCGAGGGGGCCAGGGCAAATCCCTTTTGCCCCTTGCTTCGGGTCAAGATGTTGCCTGGCGAACATGGGCTCTCAGCGAATACCGATACTCAGGCTTTCCCACCGAGCCGTTGATCATGACGACCATGGTACGCCACGAGGATTGGAAGCTGATCGTTTGGCACGGAAAGCCAGCGTGCGGAAATGACCGCGACGGAGAGCTCTATGATCTCAATATCGACCCGGGCGAGCTAAACAACCTTTACGACGAGGCTGAGTACACCGAACGCCGCCGCATGATGAAGGGTCTGCTTCTGGATGCAATGAGTTCATCAGAGGACCGAACAGAACCCCGATCAAGACGATGGTAAGCTCAAGCTCCTTCTATTGATTGAAGATCGGCGCCAACCCCGCGCCCAATGTCGAGATCCGCGCGCGGCGTCACCAAGCCGACGAAGCGCGCGCAGAAATCCTTCCAAAGGGTGGAGGCAGTCTCCTCCCCCCAAATTCCCTGATATGCAGGGAAAAAACAGGGGATTTCGCAGAATCAGGCCATAATCGGGCCGGATTCGATGCGCTAACGGACTGATATCATGTGGCTTTTTGGTCGAATTCCCTAAGCAATAGAACAGGGAATTTTTTCTGGAGAACAGGGAATTTAGTCAGCGTTTCAGGGAATTCTCGTAAGCGTCTGAGCGTTGCACGCTTGTTACCGGGGTTCTGCAAGCGATCTTCTGTCCACGGCTAATTTTGTGAGTCAGGAGGGTGATCGTGCCGAGAATGACGGCTTCGAAGAGCCTGGAGCTGGAAGGGTACTGGCGGGCGCATCTGGAGGGCTGGCGCCGTAGCGACTTGAATCAACGGGAATATTGCGAGCTGCACGGCTTGCCGCTGAAGCGCTTCGGCAACTGGCGTGCGAAGCTCAGACACGAAGAACCGGCCTCGGCGGGCAAGCTGCTCTACCGTCGTGGCGGGGGGCTTAGACATATGTCCAGACATATGTCTAAGGAAACGGCGCCTGCGGCCTATGTTCCCTCTGCGCGATCACGACAGCCGGGAGAGCGGCGGCGTTTCAGCAAAGCTGACAAAAGACACATCGTCGAGGAAACCTGCCGGCCTGGCGCCTCGGTTTCGGGCGTCGCCCGGCGATACGGGATCACGGCACCATTGCTGTTCCGCTGGAAACGGGAATTGGCGCCGCTGGCGCCGGCCGAGACGATCTTCCTACCCGTGACGATCACGGATGCACCAGAACAATCGGCCGAGGCACCGCAATCGATGCCAGTGCCCGCGCCGGTGATCGTCGAACGATCGGCACCCGGGATCGAGGTCGAGCTAATCGGCGGTCGCCGGGTTCGCTTCGAGCGCGATACCGACCCCGAGACGGTGCGTTGCCTGGTGACCGTGCTGGAGGGAGAGGCGCGATGATGCTGGTTCGTGCAGGGGTCAGGGTGCACATCGCCCTCGGTGTCACGGATATGCGCAAGGGGCTGGACGGGCGCTGACCATGCTTGTTCAGGAGGTGCTGGAGCAAGACCCGTTCTCCGGGCATCTGTTCGCCTTTCGTGGCCGTAGGGCCAATCTCATCAAGATCGTGTTCTGGGACGGTGTGCCTGTTCACCAAGCGGCTGGAGGCGGGGCGCTTTCCCTGGCCCGGCGCTGACGAGATCGGTGACACGGTGGCGTTGACCTCCGAGCAGCTGTCGAGGCGTTGTCACGTTGGGGAACTGCGTCGCGGGGATTTCGCGGGTTCAGATGTGCTCAAGTGGCAGCGGCAGCGGTTTCCCATTTGCTCATCGCGGCACTCCGGAACTGCCGTAATGTTCTTCGGGAAATCAGATGACGCTGGACGTTGAATGTGTTGTAGACGGCGGCATGTGTGGAAAGAAATCGTTGCGCTGATGCGGCCGACTTGAAGCGCTGCATTCGTCGTTCGCGCTGCCGAACCGGCAGGTGAGAATTCTCGACCCGTTGTTCTTCCTGCCACCAAAATCATGATGCCTGGAAAGTCCCAGGTCTTTCAGCGCAGCACCATAGGATGGCAGTTTGTCGGTGACGATGGTGCCTGGGATGAAGCCCTGTTTCTTCAGCAATTTGCGTATCAATTTGAGTGCAGCCTTCTTGTCCCTGCGGGATTGAACCAGGATATCCAGCACCTCCCCTTCGCAATCCACCGCCCGCCACAGATACATGCGCTTGCCGTTGATCGACACGAACATCTCGTCGAGGTGCCACCGGGCATCTGCAAGCGAACGAAATCGCCGGAGCTTGGCGGCATAGGCCTTCCCAAACTTCAGAGCCCAACGCCGTACCGTTTCATAGGAAACCTCAATACCGCGTTCAGACAGCAGATCCTCGACATCGCGATAGCTAAGTGGAAACCGGAAATACACCCAGACGGCATGTTGGATGATCTCAGGTGGAAATCGATGCCGAGCATAGGAGATTTTGCGCATCACACGACACTACTATGCTGCCCGCGACAGATCACTCCGTTAATGTGACAGCACCTACGGCTCAGTGGGGCGCGGTCGCCCGAGGTTATTATCGGCGCAGCCCCGCCTCAGCCAAAGGTCTACTCAACCGTTGTCATCATCATCATCATCGCCGTAATTGGTCCCTGGTATGCCATCAAGAGGATACTGGTCACCAAAGTAGTGATTTAACGTCGCTCGCAGGCCCAGTATCTCCAGCTGAACTTCGGTTGGCATTTTGTAATCATGGTCACAGAGGTCGGGGTTGTCGACGACCCATTTCATAATCAACTGTTGATAGTAAGCTCGGGCGGCGGTTAGCCGCTCAGACTTCATTTCGAACTCTTTGTATAAAAAGCGCTGCATGGAAACTTTGCCCTTCATCGCGCTCTCAAACATCTTGTTGAGCAGGGCCGTCCGTCGATCCATCGTCTCCTTCTGGCCATTCGCCACGATATCGACCATCGTGTTGCTGAAAATATAGGCATTGGACTGGTCGGGGAGCATTTTCGGCCTTTTTTTCGGCCGCCCCTTGGGATTTGGACAATGTCCCTTCCGCCAGCGCCCTCTGGTATCGCGGGTCGGCCGGTCGGTGTTGCCGCGGCTCTTCCGCCGATCATTTTCATCGTTGTCAGTCGCCATGCTTGGTTCCTTCAATCGGTCGCGTGTCCATTCATGGGACTAGCGGTGGGGGACAAGATCGTCGGAAAGCGCCGGTTCCGTACCGCAATCTCCGCCATCATGGTTCACGGCCACGGAGCCTCCCTCGCCCGGAGCGGGCAATTCTGAGGCGGCCGCCTCCGCCATGCGAAACTCCTCGATTTCCTCGAAGCATCGGCCGGTGTCGCTATGGACGGCGCGCTTGCCGGTAAATGCCTGCCAGCGGCGGACGATGGTGTCGCAATAGAGCGGGTCGAGTTCGAGGACGTAGGCACGGCGACCGGTCTTTTCCGCAGCGATTACGGTCGTGCCGGAGCCGGCGAAGGGATCGAGGATGATCTGCTTACGCTTCGAGCAATCCCTGATGGCATCGGCGACCAGCGCGACCGGCTTTACGGTTGGGTGCATGGCAAGCGCAACATCGCGGTCGCGACCAAAACTGTTGACGCCGGCATACTCCCAGGCATTGGTGCGGTAACGCCCGGTCTGGCCGAGCTCGAAATTGTTGATATGCGCCGCCGTGCCGTTCTTGAAGGCGAACACCAGCTCATGGCGCGAGCGATAGAACGTTCCCATCCCGCCGTTCGACTTTACCCAGACGCAGAGGTTTTTCAATTCCGTATAAATGCTTTCGCCGGCGGCGAGCGTTTCGGCCATGTGCCGCCAATCCATGCAGATAAAATGGATCGAGCCGTCGGCGGAATGGGCCGCCATATGGCCGAAGACGCTTTTGAGAAAGCCGCGGAATTCGTCCGGGGTCATTTCGCCTGAAGCCATGGCGAATTCACGG
This sequence comes from Alphaproteobacteria bacterium, assembly GCA_021774445.1. GTDB lineage: Bacteria > Pseudomonadota > Alphaproteobacteria > UBA6615 > UBA6615 > SZUA-147. The sequence goes on along the minus strand of JAJFJA010000056.1, from coordinate 271,595 downwards.
TGCCGCACTTTGCCGAGTCCGGAGACGTGGCCGCTGATCGGCACATTGTATGGGGGGTCGGTGAAAATGAGCGCCGCCTTGGCCTCGCCAAGCAGCCGGGCATAGGAGGCGGCGGCCGTGGCGTCGCCGCAGAACAGCCGGTGCTGGCCGAGCTGCCACAGATCGCCTGGCCGGGTTATGGCGGGTCCGGTTGCGGGAACTGGCGGGATTTCATCGTCGATGTTGCGATCCGGCGCCTTTGCCTCAGCCTCGCCGTCGAGCAGACTGTCGACTTCGGCGATGTCGAAGCCGGTGAGTTCAATCGTGAAATCAAGCTCGATAAGACCCTGCAGCTCGATCGCCAGCATCTCCCTATCCCAGCCGGCTTCTTCGGCAAGGCGGTTGTCGGCGAGGATATAGGCGCGCTTCTCTCTCTCATCGAGATGCTCAACCCGCAACGTCGGCACCTCCGACCAGCCAAGCAGCTTGGCCGCCGCGACGCGTCCGTGGCCGGCAATGATCTGATTGTTTTCGTCGATAAGGACCGGGTTGACGAAACCAAAGCGCTCGATCGAGGCGGCGATCTTCCTGATCTGCCGCCGCGAATGGGTGCGGGCATTGCGCGCATAGGGGTGCAGCGCAGAAACGGCAATCTTCTCCGTGCCGGCCGGCCAGGTCCGCCTCAGGTTTGGATGGTCTGCGCCAGGTTCAAGTATCGTCATTTAATATGCCCTATTTGGGGTTGGTTTATAGCCAAGTGAAACGCTGGCATCCGGTCCTTGTCTCCTAGCTCTTGGGGCGTCCGCGCCGGATGATGGGCGCGGCCGCAAGAAATTCCCAGACGGCCTGCGCGGTTGCCGCAACCTCCAGAACCGTCACCGCGCGGCGCCGGGTTGGCATGACGTCATGGAGCGCCTCGGTCAGCGCCTCGACGCCCTCACAAAAAACCGGCTCGAGAATGATCGGTTTTGCATGGCGACCGGGCAGAGGCCTGGGTACGATCTCGGTCAGTTCGACCTTTTGCAAGATAACGAACAGCCGCCTGTCGGCGTAGCGGCGGCCACCCTGCTCATAGGAGGGCAGATCGGGGTAGTCTTGAGCGCGGTAGGACTGGCGGCTAGTCAGCGAGGGTGCCGCCAGCAGTTTGGGAAAACGCTTCTGCAGCTCTGCCCGCAGATAGCGCATGAGAAAGACGACCTCCGCTTGCTTGAAGCCGGCATCGAGGAGGTCGAGGGCGATGGCGAGACAGAAGGCATCGACAGCCCTGTAGGCCACATCGCCGCTCTCCACCGACGGGGGAGGGGCGAACGCATAGTCTGCCTCCAGCGGCACCTCGGCATCGCTGAGGTCAATATCTCGGTCGATCTCCAGCAGCCGCTTAATACGGGTGCGGAAGATCTGCGGCACATCTTCGGTATTAAAGTGTGCGCGGCCGAAGCTGCGCCAAAGCGCCCATTCGACCTGTCCACGCCCGTAGGTTTTTTCGGCCATGACTACTCGTTAAATCAACCCTCAATAGGGATAATATAACAAGGGTATCGATAAATCAACCCCTAAAAGGGGTGAGTTAGCTCGATCGGGTGCTCAGCAGCCTGCGGAGGTCAAGGTGCATCCAGCATGAAACTTGCGGGGTCGACCTGGCCGGAGCGTGTTCCTGCGGTGTTTGCCGTCGTATTGTCGGTCTGTTTCGGGCCTGCTGCCGGCCTGTTATCGTCGTGTTTCCAACGTGTTTTTAGCGTGTTCCTGAAAACGCCATCTAAGCCGTTAAGCCTTTGAATTAACATAAGGAATCGACAATTCCAGGGCCGAAACGACCCCGAGGCAACCCAAAATGCCGTAATAACACGTGATTTTGGGCTGGAAACGGAGACAGGTTCGCTCGAGACTGCGTCCACCGCAAGGCAAGCCCACATACTTGGTTCCACGCTGCAATCACTTGGTCTAAGGTTCGAAAAATTGGATTGGAGACAAATTGAGTATTTCTGGAATTTTCGCAAGAATTGTCGCGCTGATCGGTGCCGCAATGATCCTGATGCGTAGATGGGGTAAGGAAACCGATCCGCCAGCTGTTGGCGGATCACCCATGATTCCAGAGGCCAAGGCGCAAGGTATTCCAACCTTGAAAATGCCCACGGCGAAAGGTTGGGTTGGCGATCATACGCCCACTGCGGCACCTGGACTAAAGGTGAATGCGTTCGCCAAGGATCTGAAGCACCCACGTTGGATATATGTTCTGCCAAACGACGACGTATTGGTTGCAGAAGCTTTGGGCGTGCCAGGGGGCAAGCCCAAGACACCGTTTGATTTCGCAATCGTCAGCACAATGAAGCGCGCAAAGGCTGTCGGTGAAAGCGCAAACAGGATCTCCCTTATTCGCGATGGTGACAGAGATGGCGTGGGCGAAATTCAGGATACTTTCCTTGGAAAATTGTACCACCCGTTTGGCATGGCATTGCTTGATGGCACATTTTATGTCGGCAACACCGACGGCGTCGTTGCCTTTCCATATTCAGACGGCCAGACAAAAATCACGGCGGCCGGCAAAAAACTAGTAGATTTCAAACCCGGCGGCCACTGGACGCGCAACCTTTTGCCCAGTCCGGATGGTACCAAGATCTATGCAGGTGTTGGGTCTAAAACCAATATCGCAGAAAATGGAATGGAAGAAGAGGGAGGCCGCGCGGCGATCCACGAATTGGACGCCAAGACCGGCAAAATCCGGGTATTTGCCTCTGGTCTGCGCAATCCCGTCGGCATGGCCTGGGAGCCAACAAGCGAGACTCTGTGGACCGTTGTAAATGAGCGTGATGGCCTTGGGGACGAAGTGCCTCCCGACTACCTGACATCTGTTCGCGACGGTGGTTTTTATGGCTGGCCCTTTTGTTATTGGGGACAGACCGTAGATGACCGGGTCCCCCAAGATGAGGCTATGGTGGCTAGGGCGATACGGCCTGACTATGCTTTGGGCGGACACACAGCGTCACTGGGACTGTGCTGGATGCCGGCTGGCACTTTGCCTGGCTTCCCGGACGGAATGGTCATTGGTCAGCACGGATCGTGGAACCGCAGCAATCTAAGCGGGTACAAAGTTATCTTTGTACCATTTGAAAATGGTGCACCGAGCGGCCCGCCCCGCGATATTCTATCCGGCTTCCTGGCGCCTGACGAAAAGGTGGCCTTTGGGCGGCCGGTTGGCGTTACAATAGGGCCCGGTAAATCATTGTTGGTTGCCGATGATGTTGGCAACGTCATCTGGCGCGTAACAGCAGCTTAGCGCGGTTTTGGCGCTTTATTTTACGGGTTGCCAGCTAGAGACCGGCCCTACGGTTCCTCTCGATCCATGCCGCCGTCTACAACGCTTTCTACGCCCAACGTCATCTTCTTCCCGCCGCATTTTCAAGGTGTTTCGAGCCGAGACGTTCGCGGTCTGGAATTAAGGTAGGCTTGCGGCCTGTTCCGGATCAGGCTCCAATCGTCGCGTCCGCGGCAGTTAACGTGTCAATATCCATCACCACAAGAATAACTGAGCGGACGATGAGCAAACGCGGAGCGACCTCATGCGAGTAACTGAAGCGCACGCCCGAACATGGGCCACCGGCGGCCGGCGGGTGCGGAATGAACTGCGCTTGACCAACATCGACATCGTGCTGCTTCGGCTCGCTGTCCTGTTTGGTTTCGTTCTGGTTTGGTGGCTATCGACTCTCTGGGTCAGCCGGAGTTTTCTTCCGACCCCATGGGCGACCGCCCAAGCGGCCGCGGCAATGGTTAGCGACGGATCCATATTCGCGGCGACCGGACAGAGTATCGCCGTTTATTTCACCGGGTACTTACTGGCGGCGGCTTTTGCCATCCCGTTTGGGCTGCTGATGGGCGGCATCCGGGTGTTCGGCGTGACGATGGAAGTCTATGTCAACGCGCTGATGGCGACCCCGCGCGTCGCGTTCATTCCGTTGATCATCATTTTCCTTGGCCTCGGCTTCCAGGCGAAGGTCACGGTGGTGTTTCTCGGTGCGGTCATGCCGATCATCATCAACACCTATGCCGGCGTTTTGAACAGCGACGGTGAGCTGGTCGAGATGGCGCGATCGACGGGCGCCTCGGATCTGGAGATATTCCGCAAGGTTATGCTGCCGGGGGCGCTCAGCCACATCGTTGCGGGTCTGCGGATTGGCGCCGCCATCGCCCTGATCAATACAGTCGTGGCGGAACTCTACACCGCGGTAAGGGGCCTCGGCGGCTTGTTGTCTGTCTACGGCAACACGTTTCAGATGGACGCCTATTTCGTTGTTATTTTCGTTTTGGCCGGCATCGGCGTGATGGTCACCCAATCCCTGAAGCTGATCGAGATGAAGATGGCACGCTGGCAGTACTAATGGACCACAAGCGATGCGCTGATCTGCGGGTTGTCACCGAGGACAATCCTGCGGCAGACTAACCGATCGGCGGCACTGGGTACCGCGGGTGACCGGCGGCCGGCCGGACCATGCGAAGCACGGCCCGATCAAAGAGGCCGGCTTCCGCCCCCATTGTGATGGGAGGCAACTAACAAAGGACAAGGGAGGATGGGCGGATGCTGATCAAGCATGGGACTGGTAAATATCTCGTCATAGGGTCGATGATCTCGGTGATGGCTTTGGTAGCCACCAGCGGTGCCAAAGCAGCCGAGCAATTGCGGCTGGTGATCACGGAGACGACAACCCCATTGGTGCCCAATTCGGTGCAGGAACTGGCACAGACGTTGGGCTATTATGAAAGGGCCGGGGTCGATGTCGAGATCATACGCGTACAACAGACACCGTCGGCCATCGCCGCCCTTACTTCCGGCGACGGCGACATGGCCAACGTTTCCTTTAGCGCGGCGCTGCAGCTCATCGCCCGCAACAAGTTCGCCATCAAAGCGGTGGCCTCACCGGACAAGGCAATTCCATTCATCATCGCCGCCAAGAAATCCGTCGCGACCCCGATCGACCTGGTCGGAAGAACCTTCGGTGTCGGCCGTATCGGCAGTCTCGATCATAGTCTGAGTACGACGGTGCTATCCGATCTTGGGGTCGACGTCGATGCCATCGACTTGGTGGCGCTGGGGCAACCTAGTGTCCGGGCGACGGCATTGGCGGCAGGGCGGGTCGATGCGACCACAATGTCGGTTGGCGTATGGTCTGCCCTGACGGACAAGGATGATCTTCACGTGCTCGTGGCGCAGGCCGACTACTATGCGGCGGCACCGCTGCTGAGCAAGGTCAACATCGTTACCGAGGCGTTCGCGCGCGACCATCCGGAGGCGATCGCCGCGTTTGTCCGGGGTATCGTCCTCGCGTCCAGGGATTTCGCTAGTAACTCCGATATCTGGGTTGCGGCGATGGAGAAGGCGCGGCCCGATGTGTCGCGCACAGTTCTCGAAGAGCTTGCATCGGCATACAGCAAGAATTGGAGCACAAATGGGGGTATCAATCTTGCGGATGTTGCCTATACCACCGGCCGGGCCTATGAGACCGCAGACTTCGACGGCCTGGAAAGGATCGACCCGTCCAGCTGGATTGACACAGGCCACATCGACGCAGTGCTGACGGAGCTCGGCGTTGATGGTGGCATGGACGACCTGGGCCGTTAGCCACTACGTCATGCAAGCGGGTGGGTCGGATAGCGAGGATGGAGAAATTGCGGCTGTTGTTCCACGCATAAGCATTGAGGGTGTATCGAAAGAGTTTCGTCACCGCCGTTCGACGGAAACGGTCGAGGCTTTGCGCAACGTCTCGTTGGATATTGAGGACAACTCCTTCGTTACGATCGTCGGGCCCTCGGGTTGCGGTAAGACCACCTTGTTGCGCTTGCTCAATGGTTTGGTTCATCCGGACGAAGGCCGTATCCTGATAGACGGCCGGCCCCCGGTGCCGGGCCCCGACATGGGGTTCGTCTTTCAATCGTTCCGGCTGCTGCCATGGCGTACGGTGTTGTCGAACGTGACGTTTGGCCTCGAAGCGACGAGCCTGAATCCGGGTGAGCGCGGGCGGCGGGGCATGGAAGTTCTCCAGCTCGTCGGATTGCATCGGGTTGCCAATTCTTACCCAGCCGAGCTTTCGGGCGGAATGAAGCAACGTGTCGCCCTGGCGCGCGCACTCGTCGTCGAGCCGCAACTGCTTTTGATGGACGAGCCTTTTGCGAGCCTCGATGCCCAGAACCGCGAAATATTACAAATTGAACTGCTGCGATTATGGGAGAAACGGCGCGGTATCGTCTTGTTCGTCACGCACAGTGTTGACGAGGCGATCCTGTTGTCCGACAAAATTGTGTTGATGAGTGGCCCGCCGGGACAGGTTGCGGAGGTTTTAAACGTCGACCTGCCGCGTCCGCGGTGGGACTACGACGTGCGCGCCCGGCCAGAATTCGGCGAGATGCGCCGCTACCTTTGGGAGAAGATCAAGGAGATGGTCGACGCCGAGGCTTGAGGACAACATTTGTGACCTTTCAGGTGGCGCGCAAACACATCGGATGTTTCGGTGGTGCTCCATCGTTATCGATGCATTGACCACGACCTGCGCGCGGGCGTACCGTTGTTAGGTACAACTCGTACAGGCTCCGCGCCTGGTGCAAAATCATCGCAGAAGAATAAGAAGAAGAGAGTCGCCGACGCGGGAAAATTGGGGAGGAGATGGCATGAGTCTTCGAAGACTGTTGGGACTATCAGTTTCGGTTATACCTTTTGTTATGCTCGCGGCGGGCTTGAATGCTCCGAGCCAGGCAGCCGGGGTGGACGACCTTACGCCGGTGACCGACGAAATGCTGCTAAACCCGCCGGACGGCGATTGGCTGATGTGGCGGCGCACCTACAACGGGTGGGGCTACAGCCCGCTCGACGAGATCAATAAGGACAACGTCGGCGACCTCAAGCTGGCCTGGGCCTGGGCCATGACGCCGGGGCGGACACAGGAGACTCCGCTGGTCCATGACGGGATAATATACGTCCAAAACTCCGACCACACGATCCAGGCACTCGACGGCGCCTCCGGCGACCTGATCTGGGAGTATCAATACGAGCTGCCGGATGACGCGCCTGTCAGAGGGGTGCGCAACAAGGCTATCTACGGTGACAACCTGATCGTCGCGACCCGCGACGCCCATCTGCTCGCGATCGACACCAAGACCGGCCAATTGGTCTGGGACCAGCAGGTCGCCAACTTCGCGCACGGCTTCGGCTTTTCCAGCGGACCGATCGTGGCCAACGGCGTCATTGTCCAGGGCACGACCGGTTGCAGCAGGGCCCAGCCGGGTGGCTGCTTCTTCACCGGGCACGACCCGAATACCGGTGCGGAATTGTGGCGTGTTAACACCATCGCCCGTGGCGATACGCCCGAGGGCAACAGCTGGAATGGCGTTCCGCTGGAGGCCCGGCATGGCGCCTCGGCTTGGATCGCCGGGTCCTACGACCCCGACCAGAACCTGATCTTCGCCGGCGTCGGTCAGCCCTATCCGTGGAACGCCGAGATCAGCGGGCTGTCGCCCAAGAGCTCGGACCCCAACGTCACCAACGACGCGCTGTACACCAACTCGACGCTGGCCATCGATGTGAGCACCGGCGAGTTGGAGTGGTACCACCAGTACCTACCGAACGACTCCCTCGACCTCGACTACGTCTATGAGCGCTTGCTCATCGACCTGCCAGTCGATGGTGAGGAGCGTAAGATGGTGGTGACGAGCGGCAAGATCGGCATTATCGAGGCCCTCGACCGGACCACCGGCGAATGGCTGTGGGGTGTTGAGACCGTGCCGCAGAATGTGGTGCTTTCGATTGACCAGCAGACCGGCGAGAAGACCATCAACCCGGAGGTGATTCCGATAATCGGCCAGACCACGTTCAACTGCCCGGCCGATCCGGGCGGGCGGGCCTGGCAGGCGACGGCCTACAGCCCGCGAACTCAGGCGCTCTATCTGCCGACGGTGGAGTTCTGCTCGAACACCACGGTGAATGTGCTCGACCCGGGCGAGATCTACACCGGCGGCGGCCGGCAGACCTACTCTCGCGTGCCGGTGCCGGACGGCGACGGCAACATCGGCCAAGTCCGCGCCATCAACCTGACCGACCAGTCGGAAATGTGGATGTACCGGCAGCGTCCGGCGATCACCAGCTCGACCCTGCCGACCGGTGGCGGCCTGGTGTTTGTTGGCAGTCTCGACCGCAAGTTCATGGCCTTCGACGACGAGACCGGGGAAATGCTGTGGAGCAGCGGCAAGCTGAGCAGTTCGCTCGAATCCTTCCCGATCACCTACGAGGCTGACGGCAAGCAGTACGTCGCGATAACCGCGAATTTCGCCTCCGGCCTGGGACGCCTGGCGTCGCTGACCCCGGAAGTGAAGATTCCAGCGAACGACCCGATTACTCTGTACGTCTTCGCGCTTCCCGATTGATCGGCTGAGCGCATCACGAAACTCGGCCCGGGCGGACTGGAACCTTCCAGCCCGCCCGGTGCCTTTGTGAGGTTCTATCTTGCCCATTGTTTTCGCCTTTCCACGTCTGGCCGGTCCGTTCTTGGCGTTGGCGCTGGCAGTTCCGGTGGCCGCGCTGTCGCCGGGGGCGGTTTCGGCTCAGGAGCCGGAATTCTTCGAAAGGCCCTACGCCCCGGGCCAGTGGACCTTCGGGCGGCGGTTGGATGAGTCGCAGCTTCGCTACTGTGTCGATGAGCGCGACCCCGACTGGAAGGTGGCCGGCGCCATTGCCGACGCGGTCGCGCAGGGCCTGTTGCTGGCGCCGCAGCGATACGTGGTCAAAAGCAAGATCATCATGGAGGACATCACAAAAGTCTATGCGGTCATGCTGGAGCACTGTGACATTCACATGGGCTTCAAGTTGATCCCCGGGGGCTATTCCAACTGGGCCACACTGACCCGCGCCTACTATGAGACCGAATACGTCTTCGTCACTGCCGACCCCGACATCCAATCGCTCGCCGATCTGGCACCCGCGCGTCCGATCGGGGCGACGATGGGAACCTCGGCACATATCCGGCTGGTCTCCTACCTCACGGCGTTGCCCAGGGAAGACCGCTGGCCGACGTACCCGATGGGCACCAACGACCTCGCCCTGCAGTCGCTTCTCAACGGCACGGTCGACGTCGCGCTCGTCTGGGCCCCGCATCTGTGGGCCAAGCAGCGCGAGGAGCCCGCCTACGCCGACCTTCATGTGATCGACCCGAATCCTTTGCCGCCAACCACCATGGGTGTGGGCGCGCTGCTGCTCGCCGACGAGACCTTCGTGCGCACGGCCGTCGACGAGGCGATCGCCGCGCTGAGCGAAGACGGGACGATCGCCGGCATCCTCGAGGAGTACGGGTTCCCGGCGACGGCCCTGCCTTGATGACAGGCGCGCCGAATTCCGGGTCCGCCATTCACGTGGACGCCCTATCCAAGCGCTACGGGCGCACGCTGGCGCTGGACGGGGTCAGCTTCGATGTCGGCGACAATGAGCTGTTCGCCCTGCTGGGCCCCAACGGCGCCGGCAAGACGACGCTGATGCACATCCTGTGCACGATCCTGCGCCCCGACAGCGGCGTGGCGCTGATCGGCGGCTTCGACGTGGTCAAGCAGCCCCTTGCCGCCCGCCGCCGTCTCGGGATCGTCTTCCAGGAGCCAAGCCTCGACGACCGGCTGACGGTGCACGAGAATCTCAACCTGCATGGACTGGTGTTCGGGGTGCCACGAAAGCTGCGGCGGCAACGCATTGAGGAAATGCTGGCGCTGGTGGAACTGACCGAGTGGGCTGACAAGCGGGCGCGGACGCTGTCCTCCGGCATGAAACGCCGGCTGGAAATCGCCCGCGCCCTGATCCATGATTCCGAGATCATGCTGCTCGACGAACCCACGGCCGGGCTCGACGCCCAGACCCGCGACCGCATCTGGTCCTACATCGGCCGCCTGCGCAACGAGCGGCAGATCACCGTGCTGGTGACCACCCACTACATCGAGGAAGTCGAGGGTTTCGACCGGGTGTGCGTCGTCGACCATGGCAAGGTTCTGGCCCTCGACACGCCCGAGGCGTTGAAGCGCGATTGCGGCCAGCAGTTGCTGCGCATCGTCCCCAAGGGCGAGGACAACCGTCAGGAAATCCTGACCCGCTACGCGGACCGCCTGGCGGGCGAGGCGGGCGAGTCCATCCTGCTCACCTCGGACGACGCTTTCGTCGAGGCGTTACTCGCCGAATACGGCGGCCGCATCCGCTCGCTGGCGATCGAGGTGCCGAGCCTGGAGACGGTGTTCCTGTCGCTGACCGGCCGCGAGTTGCGCGACCAGGCCGCCGGTGCCCGCGAGAGCACCCTCGCTTTTGGCAAGCGCGGAGGAGAACACACCCGATGACCAGCGCTGGCCCCACGGCGCCCACCGCTCGTCGGTCGCCGCTGCTCATACAGCTCGGCGGCCTCTACGGCATCTGGCTGCGCGAAGTGAAACGCGCCATCCGCGACCGCGGCCAGTTAATCGGGGGCATCAGCCGCCCCATCCTGTGGGTGCTCATCCTCGGCATCGGCCTCAATCCCTATTTCCGCGGCGAGGTTTACGGCGAGGTGACCTTCGTCGTACCGTTCACCTATCTGCAGTTCATCTTTCCCGCCGTCGTGGCGCTCAACATCATGTTCACGTCGGTTCAGTCGGCGGTCTCCGTCATCTGGGACCGCGAGTTCGGCTTCCTGCGCGAGGTGCTGGTCTCGCCGATGTCGCGCGGCATGGTGCTGCTCGGCAAGGTGCTTGGCGGCGCAACGGTGGCGGTGTTTCACGGCTGCCTGGTGCTTCTCCTGGCCCGCTTCGCCGACGTGCCGTTGACCTGGCTCGACGTGTTGAAGGCCCTCGGCCTCATGGCCATGCTGGCCTTCGCGCTGACCTCGCTCGGCGTGGTGATTGCCAACCGCATCCGCAGCTTCGAGGGCTTCGGCGTGTTCTCCAACGCCGTCATCCTACCGCTGTACTTCACGTCCAGCTCGATCTTTCCCATCGACCCGTCGCTGTCCCGGGCCCAGACCCGCGTCGTCTACCCCGACTGGCTGGTCACCATCGTCGAGTACAATCCATTGACCTATGCCGTGGACGCGCTGCGCGGCGTGCTCATCAACTACAACCAGTTCGACCCGCGCCTCGGCATTGCGATCATGGCGATTTTCGGCGTGGTGCTGTTCGCAATCGCGCTGTTTGATTTCCGCAGGGCGTGAGGGTTTTACCATGCGCATGCTGCGGCGACTGACGCGCGACCTCGCCGGCGTCGTCATCGTCCTCGGCCTGCTGCTGCTGATCACCTTCCTGCCGCCCGATACCTCGCTCAGGGAGGTCGAGGCGAACCATGCCATCCGCGCCTGCGTTCCGACGACCTACCCGCCGCTGGTCACCGGCGATTCCGACAGGCCGGGAATCGACGTCGAGATTCTCCGTGCCGTTGCCGACTACATCGGCGTCGAGCTGCTGCTCAACCCCAACGATGCCATTGGCCGCGACTTCAATCCGCGCCATTGGGCCATCAACCGCGGCAAGTGCCAGGTGCTCGCCGGGGGCGTTGTCGATTCGACGCTCACCCGGTCGTTCCTCGATACCGGTCCGCCCTACGCCGAGACCGGCTGGGCGATCGTGGCGCCGACGCCGCTGGAAGATATCGACGGTCTTACCGTCGGGGCACTGACCATCATCTCCGGCCTCGACCGCATCGGCCTCGCCAGCTACCTGCGCCGCCGGAACGTCACCGTTCGCGTCGTGCGCAACGGCCAGGAGCTCGTCGATGGCATCGCCAGCGGTGAGCTCGACGGCGGTGTCACCGAAACGCTGCTGGCCGGCGGGCTGGCGGCGGATAACGACTGGTGGGTCGCCTCGCTGCCCGATGAGCTCGACCGCTACAATTTGGTCTTCGGCCTTTGGAAGGGCGACCTCACGCTGAAGCGCGAGATCGTCCAGGCCTTCCGCCAGCTTGAATCGGACGGCACCCTGGCGGCCATCCTCGAGCGCTATGGGGCGGCGCCGAGGGCGCAGGGCGGCTCCTTCCCCGCCCGGTGATTGCTTTTCACGCGTCGAGGATGACCGACGCCAGCACGGCGTGGGCCGGGCCGAGAAGCTGGCGGACCACGCCAGTCGCCAGCGCCACGAGCAGCACGGCGGTAAGGATCCACTGTGCCTGCCGTGAGACGCGGATGCCGAACGCGTTAAGGAGCAGCCCGCCGGTGAGCGGCGGGATGGGGATGAGGCCAAGCAGCGCGAACCAGATCGACAGGCTGCTAGCGGCCCGGAGAAATGCCGCCGTCGTCAGCCCGGCTGTTTGCGACAACGATGTCAGTGCCGGCAGGATCAGCGCGTCGAGAAGCGCGGCCGTGACAAGCAGGCCGACGAAGCCGGCCAGGATGACGACGACAATGCCAATTCGACCGATGCGGAACTGTCGTGCGTCGATAGCCATCGGCTTTGCCCAGCCGAATCCGAAGATGATCAGGCTGAATGCGCCGACAAGATCGATATGGCTGGCCGGCGCGATGGTCAGGCGGCCATCGTATTTCGGTCCTCTGTCGCCTAGGAAGACCGCCGCCCCCGAAACGATGCCACCATGAACTCCAGCAATGATCAGAAGCGCCAGAATACGGAAGGCGATCAACTGGAGGGTGATCTCTGACAGCCACATAGTCAGGGTCGGGTCAAACGCCTGCCGCCGTCTCCGCGCCGGCCTCCGGTCACTTCTCCACGATCAGGTAGTCGAGCGCATCGAGGTCTGAGGGCAATGGCGCGCCGGCCTGGAAACCGTTCCGCTTGAGAATGTAGGCCATCAGTTCGGCGTAGACATGCGGAGAATAACGCCCTGGCGAATTAGGCGGCATCAAGGTGCTCATGAACAGAAACAACCCCGAGGCTGGTGCTCCGTTAGCGAACTTCTGCTCGAAATTCACGCCGCGCAATAGCGCCCCACCGTTTATCCCGCCCTTGAGATTTTTTCCGTGGCACTCCAGACAGTCTTTTACGTATCTCTTCTGTCCGCGATCGGCCTGGTCAGATGAGTAGGAGACCGGACTTTCGACCGGAACCGCGTCGGCCTGGGCGAGATGGACAAGGTCCGGCTCGGGCGGCGCTGTTGCGGCGGCCGGCAAAGACGTTTCAGCGGCGTGAGACGACGCCGACAGAATCAGCCAGGCGCTGGCGACTAGTCCCAAGGCCAGCGCCTGGCGCGCTGCGGGGCCGTGAATGGTGGGGTTCATTGGGGTTCCCTCCCGGTACTGGCTAATCGCCACCGAGGCCGAGCTGGGTGGCGTCTGTGGCTGAAGCGAAAAAAAGCGTATGAGCTTACAGCGAAGCCGACGCAGAAGTCGATTGCAAGAGCCATTTTCATCGCCCTGCCCTGCAGCGGGAGGAAGAGGGATTCGAACCTACAGTGCATCATTGTGTAATCCCGGTTTTTATCACACTTTTTCAACACCTTAGGCGCCGATATATCTGCCAATATCGTGCTCTTTGCACTGGACTGCCCGGCCAAACGGAGCGTCACTGTGTGGTGACGACGGGACGGGCCTCTCCATGGCCCTGTCCGGCCCTGGTCGCACAAGGACCGGGGCTTGGGGCAGTGGGAACGCCGTGCAACGGCCGCGGTGTCGTAACCATGGAGACCAAAATGACTAAGACAACCCGTCGATCCGCCAAGTCGGTGACCACGCCTGAGGCAAAGACCGCCACGCCGCGCGGGCGTCAGCGTCCGCAGACCAAAACGCAGATCGCGCTCTCACTGCTCGAGCGCTCCAAGGGAGCCACGATCGCGGAGATGCAGAACGCCATGGGCTGGCAGTCGCACAGCGTGCGCGGATTTCTCGCCGGAACGGTCAAGAAGATGCCCGGCGTGAGCCTCGTCTCCGAGAAGACCAATAACGGACCGCGGCGCTATCGCGTCGAAGCGGCGGAGGCGTAAACGTCATGCCACAGGGCGCCCTGATGAACGGAGGCCGGTCTCACCCGGCCTCCGAGGATCTCTCCGGGAAGCTTGCCGCGCTCGACCACCGCGATGCGGCGAGCCTGAGGGCGGAATGGCGGCGGCTTTACCGCTCGCATCCGCCACAGCATATCAGGCGGGATCTGCTGATCCTGGCGATCGCCTGGAAGCTCCAGGAGAGGACCTATGGCGGCTTGACGGCCGCCCAGAAGCGCAAGTTGGCGGGCCTCGCCGAGGAACTCAGGACGAATGGGGACTTGTCTGGAGGCCCTGCGATCCGCGTGAAGCCCGGCTCGAGGCTGATACGTGAATGGCGTGGCAAGACGCATACGGTTCTGGTGCTCGAGGACGGGTTCGAATGGAACGGCGGACGCTGTCGCTCATTGTCGGCGATCGCGTGCGAGATCACGGGAACGCGGTGGTCGGGCCCGCGTTTCTTCGGTCTGCAGCGCCAAATGAAGCCCGTTCGCCGGGAGGAGTGCGCCGATGCGTAATCAGACGAATGGGAAGGCCACCAGCCGCTGCGCCATCTATACTCGCAAATCCTCTGAAGAGGGGCTCGAGCAGGACTTCAACTCGCTCGATGCTCAGCGCGAGGCGTGCGAGGCCTTCATCCTCAGCCAAAAACACGAGGGCTGGATCGCGCTGCCGGAGATGTACGACGACGGCGGCATCTCCGGAGCCACCATGGAGCGTCCCTCCCTCAAGCGTCTCCTCGCCGATATCGAGGCAGGGAGGATCGATACGGTGGTCGTCTACAAGGTCGATCGCCTCACCCGCTCCTTGGGTGACTTCGCCAAGATCGTCGAGGTGTTCGACACCCGCGGTGCGTCCTTCGTTTCAGTGACACAGCAATTCAATACGACCACCTCGATGGGTCGGCTGACCCTCAACATGCTGCTCTCCTTCGCCCAGTTCGAGCGCGAGGTCACCGGCGAGCGCATCCGCGACAAGATCGCCGCCTCGAAGAAGAAGGGCATGTGGATGGGCGGACTGCCGCCCTTGGGATACGACGTCGACGACCGCAAGCTCATCGTCAACGAGACCGAGGCAGAAACGGTTCGCACCATCTACCGGCGCTATGGGTCGCTCGGCTCCGTTCGAACCCTGAAGGAGGAACTCGACAGGAACGGGATTGTCAGCAAACTCCGCGTCGACAGATACGGGCGCCAGACCGGCGGCAAGCCGCTGGCCCGCGGGGCGCTCTATCTGATGCTGCAAAACCGGATCTATTGCGGCGAGATCGTCCACAAGGACAAGAGCTACCCCGGACAGCACCAGGCGATCGTCCCCCAGGACCTCTGGGACGGGGTTCAGAAGAGCATCGCCGCGAGCCGCGTCGCGCGGCAGAGTGGCGTCAACACCAGGGAACCCAGTCTGCTGGCGGGGCTGATCTTCGACGCCGGCGGCGAGCGCATGACACCCACACACGCCAACAAGAAGGGTCGTAGGTACCGTTATTATGTCACTCAGTCGCTCATCAAGCGCGGACGGCCGAAGGCCTCCGACGCTGCGCGCCGCGTGCCGGCGGGCGACGTGGAGCGCCTGGTCGAGCAACGGCTCATTGCCTTTCTCAGGGATGGTAGCGAGTTGCACGGTGCCCTAGCAGAAAGGATTTTCCAGGCCCATGAGATCGAGACCCTGATCGCCGAGGCCTCCAGCCTCGCCGAGCGCTGGCCGCGCATGACTGTTGCCCAGAAGCGCCAACGGCTTCAGGGTCTCATCGCCCGGATCACGCTGAAGCCCAAGGGCCTGGAGATCAGGATCCGCACCGCCCATCTGGCCGATATCCTGCACCGCGGTGAGGAGATCGGCACAGGCGAACCCATGGTCCTACCCGACGAACGATTCTTGGTCTTGACGATCGCGGCACGGTTGAGGCGAACCGGGATGGAGAAGAAGTTCCTGATCGGCGGTACGCATGAGCGACCCGGAGCCAAGGCGGACGCCAGCCTGCTGAAGCTGATCGCCCGGGCCCAAGAGCTGCAGGGAATCTTCACCCGCGGCGGTCGCCCCATAGCGAAGATGGCGGCGGCCGCCGGTGTCAGCAGTTCCTACTTCACCCGCATGCTGCGGCTCAGCTTCCTCGCGCCCGACATCACCCGGGCAATTCTCCATGGTCGCCAGCCCCCAGACCTCACGGCAGCCAAACTAATGGCCGACACCCGTGTGCCGATCGATTGGCAGGAACAGCGCGCCCGGTTCGGCAGTGCCTGAACCGCGTCCTCCTCGCAATATCGCTATCGCCCCTCGCCCCAAAAGGCGGCGGGCGATCTCGTACGCCAGCGCGATTCACGTCCCGCCGCCGCCACGCCAACCGTACCACTCAAAAGGCGAAAAGAGATATTCGGGATATTGGAGCCCCACACACGGGACTCAGTGGTCTCACACGACCACCGGGCCGATGCAAACAGGCCCTAAACCCCCGCAAAGAGTCACCAATTACGCACCACCGAAAACCCAAAAAACACTGCGTTATCAATGACTTAAGTCGTGGCGGAGGGAGAGGGATTCGAACCCTCGATACAGATTGTCTCCGTATAACGGTTTAGCAAACCGTCGCCTTCAGCCACTCGGCCACCCCTCCGCGGGAAGTGCGGTTGTAGCCAAACCCGGATCGGAGGTCAACGACACCCGGCCCACGGGCCACGGCATTTCTTCTGCGCGGTCAGACCGCCCCGACACCCACGTAGCGTTGCAGCAGATCGGGGCGGTCGCGCACCGCCTCGGCCGCCAGCGTTTCCCGGCTCCGTCCGCTTTCGATGAAGCACACCCGGTCGGCGATCGAGAGTACCGCATCCACCCTTTGTTCCACCAGAATCGTCGCCACCCCCGCCTCCCGGAGGCTAACCACGACGTCGCGGATGCGCCCGATCATCGACGGCATCAGTCCCTCGGTCGGCTCATCGAGCAGCAGCACGCTGGGGTCGAGGCACAACGCCCGCGCCATCGCCAGCATTTGCTGCTCGCCCCCCGAAAGCGTGCCCGCCCGCTGGTTGAGACGTTCCCGCAATACCGGGAACAATCCCAGCGTGCGGTCGCGCGTCTCGGCGCCATGCCCCCGCGTCATCAGGCCGATCTCCAGGTTCTCCGCGACCGTCAGCTCGGCGAACAGCCGCCGGCCCTGCGGCACGTAGCCGAGGCCCAGCCGCGGTACCTCGGGCGCCGTCATGTCGGACAGCGCCCGGCCATCCAGGGAGATCGTCCCGGCCCGTACCCGCACCAGACCCATGATGGCTTTAAGCGTCGTCGTCTTACCCGCCCCGTTGCGCCCCAGCAGGCAGAGGATCTCGCCGGGCTGGACGTGCAGCGACAAGCCGCGCAGCACCTGTACATCGCCGTAGAAACAGTCGATCTCGCGGACATCCAGCATCACGCCCCCAGATAGGCGCTTTGCACCGCCGCATCGGCGCGTACCTCGGCTGGCGATCCCTCCGCCAACACCTTGCCGAAATTTAGCACCGTAATGCGGTCCGCCAGGTTCATCACCACGCCCATGTTGTGTTCGATCAGCAGCACCGTTGCCTCGTCGGCGACACCGCGCACCAAGGCGACAAAATTCTCGATCTCCCCATCGGCCAACCCTTGCGTCGGCTCGTCGAGGATCAGCAATTTCGGCCCGAGCGCCAGCCCCATGGCGATTTCCAGCAACCGCTGATGGCCATAGCTCAAACTACCGGCAATTTGCTGCGCCAAGGGTGCGAGTTCCACCCGCTCCAGCGCCGCCATCGTCCGCCGATGCAGCAGACCACCGGCGGCGCGACCGGCCGTTTTATCGCTGATCAGCCGCCGCTGCGCCGCCAACGCGACATTGTCGTACAGGCTCAGCTTGCCGAAGATACTGGTGATTTGGAACGTATAGGCGATGCCGCTGGCCACCCGCGCATGCGCCGGCTGGCGGGTGATGTCCTTCCCCTCGAAATGGATGCTGCCCTCGCTCGGCGCAAGACGCCCACACAGCAGGTTGACGAATGTTGTTTTGCCGGCCCCGTTCGGCCCGATAACCGCCCGCACCTGCCCCGCCGGTAAGTCGAAATCGACCTGGTCAACGGCACGGAGGCCACCGAAAGCCCGCGTTAAGCCGCGCGCCGACAGCAACGTTACGGCAGCCACGGCAAGACCCGCTGTCGCACCGTACCCAATAGGCCTTTCGGAAACCACAGGATCAGGACGACTAAGCTCACCCCCACCACCAACAGGGACGCGGTCGTAAAACCGCTCGTTAGATCCACCAGGTAGAACATGAAAAGCGTGCCGACCAATGGCCCCAAAACGGTCCCTGCCCCGCCCAGCAACACCCACAGCAACGGGAATATCGAATACTGAATCGTCACGAACGTCGCGCCGACATAACCGAACAGTAAGCCATACATCGCCCCGGCCGCGCCGGCAAAGGCGCCTGAAACCACCAGCGCCAGCAGCTTGTAACGAAACGGATTGTAGCCCAGCATCCGCGAACGTTCTTCATTCTCTCGGATCGAAACCAGCACTCGCCCGGTCGACGAGCGCACCAACGCCAGCTTGATCAACAGGCCGATGGCGAACAGCAGCAGCGCCGCGAAGTAGCGGGTTGTCGGTTCCGAAAGGTCGAACGGCCCGATCACCCGCGTCGCCTGCTGCAGTACGAAACCTTCGTCACCGCGGGTAAATTCGTTGAAATAGAGCGAGGTCAGATAGCCCGCCTGCGCGAACATTAACGTCACGATCATGAACGCGACACCGACGGTCCGCAGCGCCAGAAATCCGACGATGAGGGAAACCGTAACAGCGGATAGGATCCCGCTGAACAAAGCCGCCGAGGCCGGCCAGCCAAACTCGCGCATCACCAACCCGGTGCCGTAGATCCCGGCGCCGAAAAACAGCGCGTGACCGAGACTCAACAGGCCCGTGTAACCAAACAGGATATTGTAGCCCAGGGCGAAACTCGCCAGCACCAGCACCCGGGCGACAATGCCGTGATGATAGGCCGGCAATATGAACTGCAGAACGAACAACAGCGCGACAACGCCCAGATGCAGCGCCAAGGCACGGTCCAGCACCATCCCGTTCATGCGGTGCGGGCCCCAAACAAGCCGGCCGGGCGATAGACCAGCACCATCGCGACCAGCAGAGTCGCCAGGATCTTTGCCAGCGTCGGCGAGAAAAACACCGAGATGATGCCATCGCTCATCCCGATGAAGATCGCCGCGACCACCGTGCCGCGCAGGCTGCCGAGACCGCCGATAATGACCACGATGAAGGACAGCAACAGTGGATCCTGTCCCATCAGGTAATGCGCCTGTTGGATCGGCACGATCAGCACCGCCGCAACGGCCGCCAACATCGCCCCCAGCGCAAACACCCCCGCATAGACCCGTTGCACCGGGATACCGAAGGCCTGCGCCATCTCCCGATCATACTGGGTCGCCCGCATGATCAAACCGATTTTCGTCCGCGCCAGCAGCAGCCACACACCGAGCATCAGCACGACCGCCGCCGCGATCACGATGAACTTGTAGCCGGAGTAACCGAACCACGGAAAATTCACGCGGAAATTGATCGGCGCCACCACCGGTCGCGCATCGGGTCCGTAAAAGGTCAAGGCAAGTTGCTGCAGGATGTACAACATGCCGATCGTCGCCACGATCGTCGCCTCCGGGTCGTAGTGCAGCCGCCTTAACACCAAACGATCGGCGATCAGGGCCATCACACCGACGACAAGGGGAGCGCCGACCAGCGCAATAATAAATCCCAGTGCCGGGTTGCCGACGACGAGGTTGGCAAACCACCAGGCCAAAACAGCGCCCAACATAAAGAACTCGCCATGCGCGACATTGACCACCCGCATCACCCCGAAGACCAACGACAGGCCCAACGCGGTAAGCGCCAGCACGGCCGCCGCGACGGCACCCTCGAGCGAAGCAAGTAGCAGATGGGGGCCGAATTCCAAGTAGATGGCTTTCAGGTGTTCACAGAAATTGTTCGCGGCGACCCATGAAAGGCCGCCGCGAACAACGGGCTAGAGCGCCTGGGTCGTGTAGTCGACCTCATCCGGATATAGACCGTCCTCGATCGACGTGCGATGCACGACGCTCAACTTGCCGTCACCGACCTTGGTGATGTTTTGATGACCGAAGGCCTGATGGGTTTTGCCGTTGAATACCTTCGCGCCCTGCGGGTGGGCCTCGCTCTCCGGCATATCGGTCATGGCCTCGACCGCCTCCACCAACTTCGCGCGATCCGCGGGACCTTGATAACCCGCAGCCTCCATACCGGCTTTGACGATGTGCAGCGTCTCCCAGCAACCGAACATGTGCGAATAGGTCGCCACGTCCTTTGGATCGTTGCGGGACGCGCCATTGAGATCGACACCCACTTTTTCCCGGTAGTTCAATTCGAAGGCGGACGGATTATCGCCGGCATAGCGCGGATGCCCCTCCCAAAAATACGAACCGTCGAGGAATTCCAGACCCGGGCTGTTGAGGTCGACGGCTTCAAGTGAATCGATAAACCCGAAAAGTTCCGGCCGGTTGGCACCGTAGAACTCGCCCATCTCCTTGACGAATGTTAGGACCGCCGGTCCCACCATGACGTGATACAGAACTTCCGTTTCCTTCGGTATCTTCGGGAAATACTTGAAGAACGCGCTTTCGGTCGGCGGCACCGCAACGGTCTCGATCACCTCGCCGCCCTGTGCCTTGATCGCTTCCGCGAAGTTGTCACGATGGTCATACCCAAATGCGAAGTCCGGGAAGATCATCGTCACTTTCTTACCAAGGTTCGACGCCACCCACGGCGCCATCGCGATCACCTGGCTCTTCACATCCGTAATGCCGGGCTGCAACGTGTAGCGATTCAGCCCCCCTGACGCCACGTGATGGCCCTCGGAGACCACGAAATAGGGAATCTTCAGCTCGCCGGCGCGCGGCGCCGAGCCGATCACCACATGGCTGAACAATGTACCGAAGGCAATATCGCAGCCATGCTGCGTCGCGAATTTCTCAACCACCTCAGCGCCGCGCTTCGGATCTGTCCCGTCATCCTCGGCAACGATCTCCAACGGGCGTCCGTTGATGCCGCCCGCATCGTTGATCGCCTGCGCAGCCGCTATGGTCGTGCGGTCATACCAGCGGCCGTAAGCGGCGCCGATGCCGGTTCTATGCACCTGAAAACCGACCCTGATCGGCTCGGAACTCTGCGCCTGAATATAGGGCACATAACCCGGCAGCAATCTCGACCCAACCGCGGCACCGCCGACAGCCGCCAGACCGGTGATGACCTTACGCCGCCCAACACCCGTTACCGGGGCCGTTGTCCGTTTCTTCTCAACCATCCGATGTCTCCTCCCGATGCAGATCGGTTTGTCGCCTTGTGAGTTTCGCGACCTCTAGGATCGTATGTACACGAACAAAATGTCCAGCGTAAATCCCCCGCCAGCGGCGCCGGGTTTCGAACCCGGCACAACCGGCCGGGTCCGAACCGTGCGATCTCACGAGGTCACACAATTAGTGATTAACCTTCATGGTGTTCGCAGGTAACGTTCGTATTAAACGGCACCAGCGCACCATTTGGGTTGTCCCGGAATGCCCACACATGTTGGTCGAAATGGGGCTCGAAATTATGCGCCTCGTCGCCGGCTGTTTGAGAGTCGTCGGCCATGGTGTCCCAGTTACGCCCGGCAAAAACCGGCGGGCCGTCATGGCCCGCAGCATGCCAGGCATTTTGAAACACCAGATTTTCCACACCGACGAGCTCTAGCGACCCGTCTGCCTGCGGCTCATAGAGCAGAATAGCCGGTTTCAGGAAGTCGGTATGGGTGCTCTCGCCATTTACCCGCGGCTCAGCGCCAGTGATTTTGAGCATGCCTGGATGGATATAGTGAATGCCCATCGCGCCCCATTCCGGCGGCAGCCCTTCCGCGGCGGCGCTGACGCAATCACCTGGTGGCGCCGGAATGAACCCTTCGGCCAGGGCGACATTGACGTCCTTGTATTTTTCATTGGCCGCCCGAACCGCCGCAATTTCCCCGGTCTCGTCCGCACCGGCAGCGAACGGCAGTCCCAGCGCGGCGAGCCCAACGCCGGCAACGACAACTCCAACCCAACGATTTGACCTAGTGAACATTGTTTCCTCCCCAATTCTTGTCATACCGCCAACGATTGCCGTGACGGCATACGCCGCCAGCTTACCCCACAGGGGCGCCGGCTGGGCGTTTCTACAGGATGACCCGACAAATTCCAGCACACAAGGATGCAATAGAGGTCCGCCGGCCGATATGCCCCTCAGCTGCCGGTAGGCGTGGCCAGGAGCCAAAGTCCGAATACGGTATAGGCGATCATCAGCAGCGCCAAAGGAATTTGGCTAAGGGCCGCGCGACGGGCATTGCCATAGAGGTCAAGGGCGATCCCATGAGCCACCAATACGGCGACAAGATGGGCCAGCACAATCCCCGCCGCCTGCGCTTGCCAAATATTCTCCACGGCGGCGGGGTGATTGAGAAACGACGTCGTCACCTGGAAATTTCCGATCCCCAGCAGGTCCGCCCCGGTCGCAAATGGATCGCTCGCGGCGATCAGCGCATATTGACCGTTCACCAACAGCACGGTCAGATAGTGCGCAAAGTGATAGCCCAGCGCGATCGGCATGATCGACAGCACCAGCCGGCCGAGACATTCGCGCGCCGCCACCCGTCCGCCTGCCAGCGCGTTGCCGGCGAGAACCGCACCGAAGAAAGCCACGCTGAGTGCCAAGAAGGCCACTGCCAGTCCGATCGTGTTCGCCACGGTGACGGCCGACCGGCCCGGAAATTCCAGCGGATTCACGCCGATCAGCGAGAGCCACCAAAAAGTCTTGCTCAACCCGTCGAAAGAAACACTCGCTAACGCGAGCAGGATGAACAACCCGGCACTGAGCGGCAGCACTTTGGTATCGACGAGCTGCGCGCCGGGAACGCCGGCGATCGTCATCGACCGCGCCCCCGAAGACCCACGCCACAGCGGCGCCAATCGAGCCACGAACCCAAAAAACACCGAGAATATTTCACCGCGGCAACGCCAGCGTTCTTCGCCGAACAGCAGCATGGCGACAAACGTACCAACCCAATAGGCACTGGCAAGTTTCGCCAGCCTAGCCGGGTCCTCCGGCGCGATATCGACCAGTTCGAACCAGGCAAACGCGAACAACCCCGCGACCGCTGGCCAGTAGCCAATCCAGCCCGGCAGGCGTCGGCGCGGCAACCTCTTCTGGTCCGCCGTGAGTCTGGTGAGCAGCCGATAGGGTCCGGTCCACGGGTTCACGGTCCGCCAAATGTCGCCGAAGACCGCGGTGATCAAAGTGAAGCCGACCCACCAAACTGTCCATACCGTGACCGGCAACGGATTCACCAGCGGGTCGCGCGAGCCGGTCAATCCAGCGGCGATCAGCACGGCAAACAACAAAAAACTCGCCCAGCTTAGACCGGTCCCAATCGGAAAAGACGGTCTTACGAAATTCCGGCGTACTGCGAAGCCCCGCCTTAGCACCGGCGCCGGCAGCACCAACAAGACCAGGAAAGTAACCGCGACCGCCAAGCCCCCACCGGCGAAATAGTAGTTCGTCGGCAACAGCATCACGAAGCCGCGCCCGACAGTGTGGGCAAGCGCCGGATCGCTCGGAAATAGCAGCGCAAGGGCGGGTCCCAACCAAGCCAAGACGATCTGACGCCGAACCACCGCTGCCCTCACGACCGAATTTCGCCACCGCCGCCGCATCGGCAGCTTCTCGGTTGATCTTTCTTAGGGCACAAAAATATCATTTGTACACAAACAAACATAGGACGAAGATGTCGCGGCTGGAGACCTTGGGAAAGTTACAATGACCGAATACGGCTTGGCAGGTGGCATTGTCGCGGGCGTCGATGTTGGCGGCACCTACACGGACCTCATCTTACTCGATCCCGCGACCAAGCAAGTGCGCCTTGCCAAGCAACCGACGACCGCCGTGAACCAGGCGTTCGGCGTTTTGGCGGCCTTGCGGGCGGTGGCGGCCGACCTTACGTCGATCGATCTCATCGTGCACGGTACGACCACCACGACCAATGCCGTCCTTGAGCGCAATCTCTGCCGCACCGGCTTGATCACCACGGCCGGATTCCGCGACCTGCTCGAGCTTGGCCGCCGCACCCGGCCCCATGCCTACGGCATGTTCGGCCGCTTCAAACCGATCATTCCGCGTGATCTGCGGCTCGAGGTTCCGGAGCGAATGGACGCCACCGGGACTGTCCGTACCCCTCTCGATGAGGACGCCTTGCGACGGGCCGTGCGACAGCTCATGCACACTGGCTGCGAATCTCTGGTCATTCATTTCCTCCATGCCTACGCCAACCCGACACATGAACGCCGTGCCGCCGCTATCGCCGCCGAAATTTGGCCCAACGGCAATATTACCATGGGCCATGCCATGCTTTCCGAGAGCCGGGAGTACGAACGTGGTGTCACCGCCGCGATCAGCGCCTCGGTCCAACCGCTGCTGACACGTTATTTGGACCGCTTGCGGACGGAACTTTCCGAGCGTGGCTACCCTGGCGAGATCCTCGTCATGAACGGCAATGGCGGCATGGTCTCCTCCCACTTCGTCGCCAAGGAGGCCGCCAAGACCGTCATGTCCGGGCCGGCGTCGGGTGTCATGGCCGCCGCTTATACCGGCCGCCGCGCCGGGGTGGGCAATCTCATTACCTATGACATGGGCGGCACCTCGACGGACGTGGCGCTGATCCGCGATGCCGAACCGGCGGTCTCCAATGAAATCGAGATCGAGTACGCCATGCCGATCCATGTGCCGATGGTCGACGTGCGCACCGTCGGCGCCGGCGGCGGTTCCATCGCTAGAGTAGACGAAGCCGGCCTGCTGCAAGTCGGCCCGGAAAGTGCCGGCGCCGACCCAGGCCCTATTTGCTACGGCCGCGGCGGCGCACGGCCGACCATCTCCGACGCCAATATCCTGCTCGGCCGTTTGAACCCGGACAAACTCCTGGCTGTCGACGACCCGGTGTCGGTGGACACCGTACGCAGCATCTTCGCCCGCGACCTCGGCGACCCTTTGGGCTTAGCCGCCGAGGAGTCCGCCGCCGCGGTACTGCAAGTGGCCAATGCCCATATGGCCGGTGCCATTCGTATGGTCTCGATCTCCCTGGGCACGGACCCACGCGACTTCGCCCTCTTTGCCTTCGGCGGCGCCGGACCACTACATGCCACCGCGCTGGCCCGCGAGCTCGGCATCCCCACGGTCCTCGTGCCCAGCCGTCCGGGCATAACCAACGCGCTCGGCTGTGTCGTCGCCGACCTGCGGCACGATTTCGTCAATACCATCAATGCCCCCATCGACGCGGTTGACCTCGATCGGGTGCATGCCATCTTCGCCCGCCAAACCGCCGCAGGCGAACGACTGATCGAAAAGGAAACGGTCGGCATCAGCGAGATCCGCCACGTCTTCAGTGCCGACATGCAATTTGTCGGGCAGACCCACTTGCTGCGTGTAGCGTTACCCGGACCCACGCCCGATCGCACCACGCTACAAAGCCTGTTTGAACGAGCCTACTTCGACCGTTTCCGGGTCGAGCTTTCGGAGATCCGCGCCAACTTAGTGAACCTTAACGCCTCGATTATCGGCGTGCGCCCACCGGTCGATCTGTCCTCTCTCATCGACCCGGCAACCCGGGAGGTGACGCTGGCGGCTGCCGAGATCGGCACCCGCCCCGTATGGTTCGCGGGCGGCTGGCAGGATACCTCGATCTATTGGCGCGACCGGCTACCGGCCGGCTGTCGCATTGAAGGACCGGCGATTGTCGAACAGATGGATACCACCATCGTTATCGAGCCCGGCAACATCGCCACCGACGACCCGGACGGCAATATCCACATCCAAATCGTCGGGAACTAAGCGCAAGGAACTGAGGCATGGCACTTGATCCCATCACCCTCTCGGTCATTCAGTCGGGCTTGCAACAGGTCTGCGATGAGATGGACATGTGTTTCTCCCGCGCCGCCTTCTCCCCGGTGATTGCGGAAGCCAACGATCGCTCCGACGGTATCTATGCCGCCGACGATGGCGCGCTGATCGCCCAGGGCGCCGGCGGCCTGCCGATCTTCGTCGGTACGATGCAGTTTTCCACCCGCACCCTGATTGAGATGATCCGCAGCGGTGACGCGGGCGAACCCGAACCCGACGATATCTACATCGTCAACGATCCCTATCTTGGCGGTACCCATCTTATGGATGTGCGTTTCGCCCGCCCCTACTATCGCGACGGCGAAATTTTCTGCTGGCTTTCCAACACCGGCCACTGGCCCGACATCGGCGGCTCGGTGCCTGGCGGTTTCTCCGCCTCGGCCACCGCGGTTGAGCAAGAGGGATTGCGCCTACCACCGGTCAAACTGTTCAAGCGCGGCCGGATGGACCGGGAAATCTACGCTATCATCTGTTCCAACATTCGTGTCGCTGAGCAGCGCATTGGTGACGTTAAGGCCCAGTCCGCTGCCCTTCTCGTCGGCGAAGCACGCCTCAACGCCCTTCTCGACCGCTACGGCGACGACACCGTTCGCGAGGCCATTGCCGAACTGCGTATTCGTGCCGCAGAACAGATGCGCGCCCATATCGCACGCATCCCCGCAGGCACGTATCAGGCAAGCGCCTACGTCGATTCCGATGGTGTGGTCAACGAGCCGCTGGAGGTCAACCTGACGGTCACCCGAAAAGGGCGCGACCTGGTCTTCGACCTGAGCAAATCAAGCCCACCTTGCCAAGGGCCCATGAATAGCGTGCTGGCCACCACCCTGTCCTCGATCTACTTGGCGATGCGCCACATCTTTCCCGACATACCCATTAGCGCCGGCGCCTTTGAGCCGCTGATCGTCAACCGGCCGGTCGGTACCTTCCTTGATGCGCACTATCCGCGGCCGGTCTCCGGCTGCGCGGCTGAAGTCTCCCAACGCATTGCCGAGGCGGTGTTCGCCGCGTTGGTCGAAGCCCTGCCGGACGTCGTTACCGCAGCCCCGGCCGGCAGTAGCGGCAACTTCGCCCTTGGCGGCCACGATCCGGACAGCGATCGCAGCTACGTCATGTACCAGATTTCCGGCGGCGGCTACGGCGGCAACGCCGATCATGACGGCCTGACCAACGGCTGTTCCACCATCGGCATCTCCAAGGCCCCACCGGTCGAAATCATGGAACAGGCCTATCCGGTGCTCTATCGGCGCTATGCTTTGCGCGAGGGTTCGGGCGGCGCCGGCTACCACCGCGGCGGTTTCGGGCTGGAGTACGAGGTCGAGCTATTGCGCGGCGAGGCCCGCGCCTCTTTTGTCATGGATCATGGTCGCTTCGGCCCGCAGGGCGCCCTTGGCGGCGCCGCCGGCGCCACCAACACGGTCAGGGTTTGGCGTAACGGCCAGTCATATATCCCCGACCACCTCTCCAAGGAGCAGAACATCCCGCTGGCAGCCGGGGACCACGTCCATGTCGGCACACCCGGCGGTGGCGGTTATGGCGATCCGTGCCGCCGCGACCCCACTGAGGTGCTGGAGGATGTTTGCTTGGGTTATTACACGCCCGAACAGGCGCACACCCTGTTCGCTGTGGTGATCGACGGCGCCCCACCGACCATCGACAGGGCCGCGACCGAGGCCCTTCGGGCCGCCGGCGCGGCGCAACGTTAGGTCAGTTTCTTTAAGGCTCTGAGAAACGCTCGCCGTTCCGGCAAACTCAGCGGCGCCAGCGTCTGCTCGCTAATCTCACGGGCCCGCGCCTTCATCGCCTCGAGCGCTACCCTCCCTCGTTCCGTCAAGGTGACGATAAGGCGCCGGCGGTCGGAGGGGTGCGGCGTCGTCGCCATCAGGCCGCGACTTTGGAGCCGGTCAATGACCCCCTTGATGGTCGCCGCATCCATTGCCGTCGCCCGGCCGAGTTCATTTTGTGATACCGCGCCAAGCTCGCAGGACTTCGCCATGGTCGCAAATTGGGTGGCCGTAATCTCCGGCAATACCGCCCCAAAAATCGAGAGATGCCGCTGCGTGACCTTGCGCAAAAGGAACCCGACCTGCGTGTCCAAATGATACGCCTCGTCTCTCGCCGGTTCCGTATCAACCAAGATTTCGTCCGCCATCTCTCGAAGCCTTCTCGCGGCTGAAAACGGCCTTTCTCCGCCATATCGGGTCGGGCCCACACCAACCGTACACCAGGAATTCCATTTGCACACAAACAAATTTAGCGGCACCATACCGGTGGCGGGAAGGGACCAAGCGCGGCGACCAATGGAATATGGCAGACCGACCGAATTGGACGAGGCCCTGGCGCTGTTGGCCGGCGGTCGCCGCACTATTCTGGCCGGCGGGACCGACCTCTACCCGGCAATCGCGGCGGCGGCATTGCCTGGCGACATTCTCGACATCGGCGCGATCGCCGGCCTCCGCGGCATAGTGGAAGGGGCCGAGGCTTGGCGCATCGGCGCCGGCACGACCTGGACCGACCTGGCAAGAGCCACTCTCCCCGCCGCCTTCAATGCCCTGAAGCAAGCGGCCCTCGAAATCGGCTCTGTGCAGATCCAGAACACGGCGACAATCGTCGGCAACCTGTGCAACGCCTCACCCGCGGCCGACGGCGTGCCCGCCTTGCTCATCCTCGATGCGCAACTGGAGCTGCAATCCGCCGAAAAAACCCGTCACCTACCGCTCAAAGATTTTATTCTCGGCGTGCGCAAGACCGCCCGTCGCAGCAACGAACTCGTAACCGCCATCGTCCTACCCAAACGGGCCGTGTCAGGACGCTCGGATTTTCAGAAACTCGGCGCCCGCCGCTACTTGGTGATCTCCATCGCCATGGTTGCGGCACGCATTGCGGTAGAGGATGACCGCATCTCCGAGGCCGCCTTGGCGATCGGTTCCTGCAGCGCCGTGGCGCAGCGGCTTTCATCCTTGGAAAGCGATCTCGTCGGCCGGCGGATCGGCCCCGCACTTGCAGAACACATTTGTGCGGCGGCGGTGGCCACACACGTCGCGCCGATAGCTGATATCCGCGGCTCCGCCGAATACCGTACTCACGCAGCGGCCGAACTGCTGCGCCGCGCCGTCGCAAACGCCGCGGGGACGGCATGACCGGCAAGATCGACGTTCGACTGGACCTCAACGGACACCGCACGGCAGTCCGCGCCCTGCCGACCCGTCGCCTGAGCGATCTCTTACGCAACGAATTGCGGCTAACCGGCACCAAAGTCGGCTGCGATGCCGGCGACTGCGGCGCTTGCACCGTGCTGCTGGATGGTGCGCCGGTTTGCGCTTGCCTCGTGCCCGTTGCACAAGTGACCGGACGGTCGGTCACGACCGTCGAGGGCCTGAGCGATGGAAGCCTCAGCCGCCTGCAACACGCTTTCCTCCGGCACGGCGCCGCCCAGTGCGGTATTTGCACGCCCGGCATGCTGGTGGCCGCCGCGGCGCTGCTCGAGACGACCCCTCGCCCCACCATGGCCGAGGCCGCGCAAGCACTCGGCGGCGTTCTTTGCCGTTGCACGGGTTATCGCAAGATCCTTAGCGCGGTCTGCGATAGTTGGCGCGACCCGCCGCCGGCGGCCCAACCGCAGGCCGGGTGCGCCATTGGCACCCGTCTCGAACGCCTCGACGGCGTCCCGAAGGTCAACGGCACCGATATTTTCGGCGCCGACGCCTGGCCCGAAAATAGCCTGGTCGTTCACGCCATTCGCTCACGCTACCATCACGCCGCTTTTGAACTCGGCGATATCGCAGCATGGCACGGCGCACGACCAGGCATCGTCGCGATTTTCTCGGCGGCCGACATTCCCGGCCGCAACCGCTTCGGCGTCATTCCGCCTTTCGCCGACCAACCCGCCTTAGCCGAGTCCGTCGCCCGATTTCGTGGTGAGGCCATCGTGCTGATCGCCGGCGAACCGGACGCCATGGCTACTCTCGATACCACCGACTTCCCAATCGACTGGACGGTATTGCCCCACACCCTCGAGCCGCAGGCGGCGCTTGCCGCCGAAGCCCCGCGTCTACACGACGACCGGCCCGGCAATATCCTCATCGAAGGAGCGGTCCGCCGCGGTGACACCCAGGCCGCGCTGGCATCATCTGCCCATGTCGCCCAAGGCGCCGTCGAAACCCCTTATGGGGAACACGCCTATATCGAGCCCGAGGCCGGCGCCGCCTGGCTGGAGGACGACACCCTGGTCATTCAGGCCTGTACCCAAGCACCCTACATGGATCGCGACGATACCGCCGCGCTGCTGGATTTGCCGCCGGACCGGGTGCGCATTATTCCCACCGCGACCGGCGGTGGTTTCGGCTCGAAGCTCGATATTTCGCTGCAACCGCTTATTGGCCTGGTCGCCTTGAAGACTGGCCGCCCGGCTCGGATGGTCTATAGCCGCACCGACTCCATGGCCGCGACCACCAAGCGACATCCGGCACATATGCGCGCCCGCATTGCCACCGACGACCAAGGACGGATCACGGCGATGCACTTCACCGGCGACTTCAATACCGGCCCCTATGCCAGTTGGGGGCCGACTGTCGCCAACCGCGTACCCGTCCACGCATCAGGGCCATACTGCACCCCGAACTATCACGCGACCGCCCGCGCCATTCATACCAACGGGGCGATCTCCGGTGCCTTCCGCGGCTTCGGCGTCCCGCAAGCCACGATCCTGCAAGAACTCTTATATGACGACCTGGCCTTGGCAAATGGCCTCGACCGCCTCGAATTTCGCCGCCGCAACGCCTACCGCGACGGCGATGTCACCGTCACCGGCCAGACGTTGCGCGCCGGCGTCGGTATCGGCAAATGCCTCGACGCCTTGGCGCCACATTGGACCCGCGCCCTTGGCGACGCCGAAGCGGCGAACCATCGCGCCGGTGGCGAGCACCGCCGTGGCGTCGGCATCGCCTCCTGCTGGTATGGCTGCGGCAACACGGCACTGCCCAACCCATCGACGATCAAACTCGGGCTGACCAACGCCGGCGATCTAATACTGCATCAGGGTGCCACCGACATCGGTCAGGGCTCCAATACGGTAATCACCCAGATCTGCGCCGACGCGCTCGGTCTGCCCATCTCCTCGTTTCAGCTGCTCGGCGGCGATACCGCTATGACCCCCGACGCCGGCAAAACCTCCGCCTCACGCCAGACCTACGTCTCGGGCAAAGCCGCAGAGCTGGCCGGCCGCGCCCTTCGGGCCGCAATCCTGCGCCACGCCAATGTCACGGAGGCAGCGGTCCTGGCTTTGCACGGAGCCGTGCTGACGGTCGCCGACGGCGGCGCCGCAAGGGCCATCGACCTAGTGTCATTCGAGCCCGATGCCGATGGCTTCGTCTTCCGCGCGGAAGAGAGTTACGACCCCCCGACGACGCCCCTCGACGCGAATGGGCAGGGCGATCCCTACGCGGTTTATGGTTATGGTGCCCAGATGGTGGAACTTGCCGTGGACGTCGCGCTGGGCACCGTGAAACTACTCAAGATCACCGCCGCCCACGACCTCGGCCGGGTGATCAACCCCACCCTGGCTGAAGGTCAGATCGAGGGCGGCATCGCCCAAGGCATCGGTTTGGCCTTGATGGAGGAGTATATCCCCGGCCGCACCGAGAATCTTCATGACTACCTCATCCCCACGATCGGCGACGTGCCTGAGATCGAAACGATCCTAATCGAGGAGCCCGATCCGGAGGGACCGTTCGGCGCAAAAGGACTTGGCGAGCACGCCTTGATCCCGACCGCGCCGGCCATCCTAAACGCGATAAAAGACGCCACCAATGCGCGGATCACGACATTGCCGGCCCTGCCTCACCGCGTGCGGGACGCCATCGTCGCGGCAAGGAGCAAGACATGACCGCGGCCACGACTGACAAGATCCGCTGCGACGCCTGCCCGGTGATGTGTTACATCGCCGACGGCCAGACCGGCGCTTGCGACCGTTACGGCAATGTCGCGGGCCGCATCATGCGCTGCGATCCCCTGACGATTCTGGAACACCGCGTCGAGACCGGCGGTGAAGTCGTGCCGTTCTTGAATCGCGACGCCGAATGGGACGGTGAAATCGTTCACGCCGATCGGTTCGTTACCGCCATCGGCGCCGGCACTACCTATCCCGACTACAAACCGGCGCCCTTTATCGTCAGTCGGGAGGTCGCAGGTGCCGACCTGGTCACCATCGTCACCGAGGGCATCTTCAGCTATTGCGGCGTGAAGGTGAAGATCGACACCGACCGCCACCTTGGCCCGGAAACCGCGACGGTGCGCGTGAAAGGGGAGCCCTTCGGCCATGTGACGACCGCCGAATATGGCTCACAGATGCTGTCCTTGGGCGGCGTGCGCCATCTCACCGGCGGCTCCAAATCCGAAGGCCGAGTCACCTGCCAAGCCATGCTCGAGCTCTGCAACCGCCAACCTGTCGAGATGACCATCGACGGTGGCTGTACGGTTATCGTTCAGGCCGGCCGGCCACCCATCGTCGACGGCAAGCGGGAGGCCCGCATGCGTGTCGGTTGCGGCTCCGCCACCATCGGCATGTTCGCCACCCAGTGGCGAGGCTTGGTCGACGAGGTCGTCGTCGTCGACGACCACATCACCGGCGTCGTTTCGGAACATCAGGCCGGTAAGGTGCTCGGCTGGGCCGACACGGGTATCAAGATCAAGGGACGGCGCTCGACCCCGGGGCGTTACTTCAAAGTCGCCGAACCGGGGTCTGGCTGGGGCGGTGCCGATATCGACGACCCCCTGGACATTCTCGGCCCCTTCAATCCCAAGAAGGGTGCCAAGCCCGGTCTCACCATGCTGATGGTATCGACGACCGGCGAGCAGTATGGCTACTACGTACTCGACGACGACTTGCAGCCGATCCAACGGGATCTGCCCGAGGCCCTTCGCAAGTCGGTCGGGCTGATCGACGAAAACTGTGAACCCGCGCTTTGCACCGTCCTGTTCATGGCCGGTGCCGGCGGTTCCTTGCGCGCCGGAGTCACCGAGAATCCGGTCCAGCTCACCCGTTCCGTCCACAGCCAGCAGACCCATGTAACCTGCGGTGGCGCGCCGGTTTATATCTGGCCCGGCGGCGGCGTCACCATCATGGTCGATGTGACCCGCCTCCCCGACAACGCCTTCGGCTACGTCCCCACGCCGGCCCTCGTCGCGCCGATCGAATTCACCATGCACCGCCGGAACTACGAGCGGCTCGGCGGCCATGTCGACGCCGTGCGCACATTGGACGACATTCTTCAGCATGGCGGCGAATATGGCGCCGAGCACAGGACAGTGCCGAGCCACGCCGACCAACGCCCGACGCCGGAGAAATCATGAGCGGCCCCCAGGCTGCCATGCTTCACGATGGTAAGCGCCTACATCTGAACCATGGCCCCATCGATCTGATTATTGAGGCATTCGGCCCCGCGGCTGAAAAGCGTCGGGCCTACGCGCAGGCACGGGCGCGCTTCAACACCATTCTGCAGGAACTCGTCGACGAACTGCCACACCTAAGACGGCCCTGCACCTTACGAGGACACAGTTTCGCCGGCACCGTGGCCCGTCGGATGAACACCGCCGCCCAAGCACATCTTCCGGTGTTCGTGACACCGATGGCGGCTGTTGCCGGCGCCGTCGCGGACGAGATCCGTCGCGCGATGTGTCAGGACACGGCTCTGCGCCGCGCCTACGTCAACAACGGTGGTGACGCCGCGTTCCATCTTGCCCCTGGCGAGCACATACAGGTGGCCATCGCGAACGGCGCCGGCCTCGCCGATCGCGCGACGATCGGATCCGAGGGTCGCGCCCGCGGCATCGCTACGTCTGGCTGGCGCGGCCGTAGCCGATCCCTCGGCATCGCCGATGCCGTCACGGTCGTGGCAACATCGGCGGCGGCAGCGGACGTCGCCGCGACCCTGATCGCCAACGCTGTTGACCTGCCACGACACGCCGCAATCCGACGGGTGCCGGCAAATTCCCTCGACCCGGACACCGATCTCGGCGACAGGCTTGTCACCGCCGCAGTCGGCGACTTGTCCCGATCCGAAATCCACGACGCCTTGCGCTCTGGCGCCACGGTTGCCCAAGCCATGGCAGATCGCGGCCTGATCGAAGGCGCAGTGCTTTTCTTGGCTGACGAAAGCCGGACTTTCAACTTCAAGAACACCGCCGCGAAGGAATTATGCGATGCCTGATTTTCCCATCCGTCGAACCTGCCTTATGGTCGAGGAGATCCACCATGAAGGCGGCCCGCGGGCAACCGCACCCCGCCGTCGCGCCGCCATATTGGCCGTCGTCAAAAATCCCTTCGCCGGCAGTTATGTCACCGACCTGCGAGGCGCCATGGACGATCTGAAGCCTCTCGGCATGATGATGTCTGGGCACTTGATCGAAGCCCTTGGCGACGCGCAGGCGATCGACGGCTATGGCAAGGGCGCGGTGGTCGGTGCCGCCGGCGAACTTGAGCATGGCGCCCTCTGGCATGTTCCTGGCGGTTACGCCATGCGCGAGCGACTAGGCGACGCCATGGCCATCGTGCCGTCGTCGAAAAAGGTCGGCGGACTCGGCACCCGCATCGACATTCCCATCGGCCATATCAACGCTGCCTATGTGCGCAGCCATTTCGATGCCATGGAAGTCGGCTTGCCCGACGCACCGCGCGCCGATGAGATCCTGTTCGCCTTAGTGATGTCATGCGGCCCCCGGGTCCACGCCCGCATGGGCGGCCTGGCGGCGGCTGACGTCAAGGGCGAAGATGGCTTGCGCTAGCTTTGCGGCACAACTGCCACAATGATTAACCAGATCGGAGGAAACAGCGGCATTTGTTAACCATGTCTTAGGAAACTGGCGACTAGGGTCCGTTAACTAAAACACCAGGAGACGAGAATGGCCCTGTCAAAGCGTGCGATCGAGACCCTCACCGACCTCATCGAAATCAAGTTGAGCTGTATGCAGGTGTATGATCGGGAAGATGCTCGGGAACTCGCCGCGCTTGAACAATGCCGACGTGAACTTGCCAGCTTGTCTGACGATGGCACCGGCATGGCACATCTCGCCGAGGCCACCAAACGCCGCCGCGGCCCCAAACCCCGGGTCGCCGCTTAACATCTACGCATAGTCTCACTCAACCTCCGTCATCGCGAGGCCGCAACGCGGCCGCGGCGATCCACCTGCGGCGCGGTTCTGAGGGCCAGTGACCCCTGGATTGCCGCGTCGGCCTGTCGGCCTCCTCGCAAAGACGGCTTGGGCAGGATTAAGGTCGCTATCGCAAGCGCAGCTTGGCGCGCGATCCAGGCTTAGGGTCGGGGAACGCTCTAGGCCAGCGCCTGTTCCAGATCGGCAATGAGATCCGCCGGGTCTTCGATCCCGACGGACAGCCGCAACAAATCATCCGGTATCGGACTGTCTAGCCCCTCGACGCTGGCACGGTGCTCGATCAGGCTTTCCACGCCCCCGAGCGATGTCGCCCGGACGATGATCTGAAGCGCCTTGACCACCTCGAGCGCAGCCTCCCGCCCGCCACGCACGCGCAGCGAGAGCATCCCGCCGAAGCCGCCCGCCATTTGCTTGCACGCCACGTCGTGCCCGCGATGGCTTGCCAGGCCGGGATAGCATACCGCGACGATCTTTGGATGCGCCTCGAAATGCCGCGCGATCAACATTGCGCTCTCACAGGACCGGGTCACCCGCAGGAATAGCGTCCGCATCCCGCGCAGCAACAACCAGGCCTCAAACGGCCCCAAGACCGCCCCACCCTCGAACCGCAAATAACGGATACGCTGCCACAAGGCATGGTCCTGTGCCGTTACCAGCACACCGGCCAGCACATCGCCATGGCCATTCAGGTATTTCGAAGCCGAGTGCATCACCAGATCCGCACCCAACGCCAACGGCCGCGTCAGCACCGGCGTCGCCGCAGTGCTATCCACCGCCAGCAGCGCCCCGGCGCTATGCGCAATATCGGCAATGGCCCGGATGTCGGTGACATCCCAAGTCGGGTTGCACGGCGTTTCCACCCACACCAGCTTGGTTTGCCCCGGTCGCATCGCCCGTGCAACGGCCTCGTGATCCCAGGAGGGCACGAAATCGACAACCAGCCCCCACGGCTCCGCAACCGTCGTCAGCCACTTTCGCAAGCCGAAATAGAGAATCTCCGAGACCACCACATGGTCGCCCGGCGCCAAGGCCTGAAAAGGTACCGTCGCCGCCGCCATGCCCGAGGCGAACAGCAACGCCTCAGACCCGCCCTCGAGGTCGCTGATCAGCGCCTCGGCCTGGTCATAGGTCGGGTTGTCGTCACGCGTATAGCCGCGGCCCTCATGCTTCTCATAAGCGGCAGTCCGCGAATAGTTCGTTGACGGGTAGATCGCCGGCGCCACCCCGTTTGTGGCTGGATCGAGCCAGCCAAGGGCTTGCGCCGCCCGCGTCCATGCGCTTGTCTTGGGTCGTTCAACCATGGCCGCGAGGGTTTAGCCCCTCCAACCATCGCGGTCAAATCCTTGATCTGCAACGGAGCAACGAAGATGGCTGCTTATCTCATCGCCGATTTGACCGTGCATGATGCCGCAGGCGTCGCCGAATATCGCCGGCGCGTGCCGGATGTCATTGCTCAGTATGGCGGCCGCTACCTTATCCGCGGCGGCGCCATGGATGTCCTTGAAGGCGATCGCCAGCCGAACCGGATCGTCGTTATCGAATTCCCCGACGTGGCCGCCGCCCACCGGTTCTATGACAGCCCGGAATACGCCGAACTGATCCCGCTACGCCGGAAAACCTGCACCGGCGATGTGCTTATCGTTGAGGGGGCTGAAGGTTAGCGAACCCGGGTCACGTCCACGGCGACGCCCGCCGCTCCTTGCGATAGGGCATGACGAAGCGGATCAACAACGCCCCAGCAATGGCGCCGCCGATATGGGCCCAGAAGGCGACGCCGCCACCACCTCCCATCGTCGCCCAGATCACGTCCTGGGCGAACCAGGTTCCGATCACCAACAACGCCGGCAACCGCAGCGGGATGATGGTGAAGGCGAGCACCAGGATGCGCGCCCGCGGGTGCAACACCACATAGGCGCCGAGCAGACCGGAGATCGCGCCGCTGGCGCCGATCGTCGGCGTCACCGAGCCCATATTGACCGCCGCATGAAGCCCGGCACCCGCGATGCCGCAGCCGATGAAAAAGGGCAGAAAGCGCTTATGCCCCAGCGCGTCCTCGATATTGTCGCCGAACACCCACAGGAACAGCATGTTGAACAGCAGGTGCGGCCAATCGCCATGCAGGAACTGGTAGGTGACCAGCGACACCACCGGCTGCACCTGCGCTAGGTCCCTCGGCAACTCCGCGCCATCGAATAGCCGCGCCGGCACCACGCCAAAACCGATCGCCAGCGCAAAAAGTTCGTCAGGCGTCAGCGATCTCTGCCAAACGAACACCGCCGAGCACAGCCCGATAATGGCCACGGTGACATACTGGAAATCAATATGCCGGCGCGGATTGGCGTCGTGTAACGGCAGCAAGGGCATCGTGGCATGCTAGGCGCCGCAGCGCCGCAATACCAGTGATCGCCGTCACCGGCTCTGATACTGAGTCGCGCCGAACATCATCTCCCGGGCCTTATCGCTCATCGGACCTTCGCGCCGCTGATCGGCCAATACCTCGAGGCCACGCTGAACCGCCGGCCGTTCCCCAATCTCATCGAACCAGCGCTTGACGTTCGGCAACTCTTCCATCGCCACACCCTGACGGCCATAGCCCCGCAGCCAGGGGAACGTCGCCATGTCGGCGATACTGTACGCCGCTCCGGCAAGATACGGCACCTCGCCCAAACGGCGGTCGAGAACCCCATACAACCGCCGCGCCTCGTTGGTGTATCGGTCGATCGCATAGGG
Organism: Alphaproteobacteria bacterium; assembly: GCA_021774445.1. GTDB lineage: Bacteria > Pseudomonadota > Alphaproteobacteria > UBA6615 > UBA6615 > SZUA-147. The sequence goes on along the minus strand of JAJFJA010000056.1, from coordinate 233,833 downwards.
TATCTTTTCCGGCGCGTAGGCCCGGAAATGATGGTTTTGTCCCAGCATCGGTCCGACCCCGCCCATCTGGAACATCAGCCACTCCAGCACCCGCATGCGGCCCCGTGGGTCGTCCTCACCGGGCATGAACTGGCCGGTCTTTTCCGCCAGGTAGATCAGGATCGCGCCGGATTCAAAAACGCTGATCGGCTGCCCGTCGGGGCCGTCGTCATCGACGATTGCCGGCATTTTATTGTTCGGACTTATTGCCAGAAACTCCGGCTTGAACTGATCGCCCTCGCCGATATTCACCGGGTGGATTTCATAATCCAATCCCGCTTCCTCGAGCATGATATGAACCTTATGCCCGTTCGGCGTAGGCCATGTATGAACATGGATCATTGATGTTCCTCATCAAGGCTGAATTTGCACGGCTTCAAGGTGAACTAGGCCACCACGCAATGCGATCAAGCCTCAGCCGCCAAGCTTCTTTTTCAAGATCTCGTTGACCAGCTTGGGGTTGGCCTTGCCTTGTGTGGCCTTCATGACTTGCCCGACGAACCAGCCGGCAACCTTTTGGTTGCCCTCACGGAACTGCACCGCCTGCTCCGGACTCGCCTGAATCACTTTTTCAACAGCGGCCTCTATGGCGCCGCTATCGGTGATTTGTTTGAGGCCCTTGGCCGCGACGATCGCCGCCGCGTCTGTGCCGGTCTCGAACATTTGGGCGAAAACATCCTTGGCGATCCGCCCTGAAATGGTGTCGTCTTCAACCAATTTGATAAGACCGCTTAATTGAGTCGCGGAAACAGGCGACTCGGCGATGGTTTTTCCTTCGCGGTTCAACCGGCCAAAGAGTTCTGAAATCACCCAGTTCGCCGCCAGTTTCGGATCGCAACCGGCTCCCTCGCCGTCCACCACGGCCTCATAATACGCCGCCGTCTCGCGCTCGACGACCAGCACCCCGGCATCATATTCCGACAGCGCATACTCGGAAACGAACCGCGCCTTCTTCGCATCCGGCAACTCCGGCAGGCCGGCGCGCAAATCGTCCACGAAAGACTGGTCGAACTCCAGCGGCAACAGGTCGGGATCGGGAAAATACCGGTAGTCGTGTGACTCTTCCTTGCTGCGCATGGCACGCGTTTCACCCTTGTCGGGGTCGAACAGCCGCGTTTCCTGGTCGATCGAGCCGCCATCCTCCAAGATCTCAACCTGCCGCCACGACTCGACTTCGATCGCCTGACGCACGAAGCGGATGGAATTGACGTTCTTGATCTCGCAACGCGTACCCAGCGCCGTCCCCGGCCGCCGCACTGACACATTCACGTCGGCTCGCATCGAGCCTTCCTGCATGTTGCCGTCGCAGGTGCCGAGATAGCGCAAAATGGACCGCATCTTGGTCAAATAGGCGGCGGCTTCATCGGCGGAGCGCATATCCGGCTTGGAAACGATTTCCATGAGCGCCACGCCCGCCCGGTTGAGATCGATATAGCTCTTGGTCGAGTGCTGATCATGCAGCGACTTTCCGGCATCCTGCTCCAGATGCAATCGTTCGATGCCGATTTCTCGGGGTTCGCCCGACGGCATATCGATCACGACGACGCCTTCACCGACCACCGGCTGCTTGAATTGGCTGATCTGATAGCCCTGTGGCAGGTCGGGGTAGAAGTAGTTCTTGCGATCGAACACCGAATGCAAATTTATCTTGGCGTTGAGGCCAAGTCCGGTACGCACCGCCTGACGCACACAATGCATGTTGATGACTGGCAACATGCCGGGCATCGCCGCGTCTACCAGGCTGACTTGGCTATTCGGCGCTGCACCGAACGTGGTCGCCGCCGCCGAGAAAAGTTTGCTCTCCGAGACCACGTGCGCGTGTACCTCGAGGCCGATCACGACCTCCCAATCGCCCGTATGTCCTTTGATCAGTGCGGCTCCTGTCATCTCTTCGCTCACAACGCCGGCGGCTTGGCCGTAAAGTCTGCCGCAGTCTCCAAGACCCCGGCTGCACGAAACATCGTCTCTTCATCGAAGGCCCGGCCAATGATCTGCAGGCCCAGCGGCAGCCCCTCTCTGTCCAGCCCGGCCGGTACGGAGATCCCCGGCAATCCGGCAAGGTTGGCCGGCACCGTGAACACGTCGTTAAGATACATGAGGATGGGATCGTCTTGCCGCTCGCCGATCGTAAAGGCGGCGGACGGCGCCGTCGGTGTCAGCAGCACGTCGCACCGTCCGAACGCCGCCTCAAAATCCTCGCCGATCCGGCTCCGCACCTTCTGCGCCTTCAAGTAGTAGGCATCGTAGTAGCCGGCCGACAGCACGTAAGTGCCTATCATGACCCGCCGCTTCACCTCGGCTCCGAATCCGGCCGCGCGCGTGCTCTCATAGGTATCCGTCAGGTCTGCACCGTCGACCCTCAACCCGAAACGCATCCCGTCATAACGCGCCAGATTCGACGACGCCTCCGCCGGCGCCACGATGTAGTAACAAGGCAGTGCGTATTTGGTCAGCGGCAGCGACACCTCGACAATCTCAGCGCCGGCATCCCGCATCCAGGTTATTCCCTGTTGCCACAGAGCCTCGATCTCGGCCGGCATGCCGTCCAGCCGATACTCCGCCGGGACACCGACCCGTAGGCCGCGCACATCGCCGGTAAGCGCCGCCTCGTAGTCCGGCACCGACCGATCCACCGAGGTCGAATCCTTGGGATCATGACTGGCCATCGCGCGCAGCATAATCGCCGCATCCTGCACCGTGCGGGTCAGCGGTCCGGCTTGGTCGAGAGAGCTGGCAAAAGCCACAATGCCCCAGCGCGAGCAACGGCCGTAGGTCGGCTTCATGCCGACTATTCCCGAGAACGCCGCCGGCTGACGGATCGAGCCGCCGGTATCGGTACCAACGGCGCCGAGCGCAATCCGCGCCGCCACCGCCGCCGCCGAGCCACCCGATGAGCCCCCAGGCACCAGGTCGCGACCAACCGCGCGGCCCCAGGGATTCTTGACCGGCCCGTAATGGCTGGTCACGTTGGACGAGCCCATGGCGAATTCATCCAGATTGGTCTTGCCCAGCAGCACGGCCCCCGCCTGCCACAGATTCTCAGAAACGGTCGACTCATAGACCGGCTCGAATCCCTGCAGGATGTGTGACCCCGCTGTCGTCAGTATCCCTTCGGTGCAGAACAGATCCTTGGCCGCCAGGGGGATACCGTTCAGCAAACCGGCCTCGCCCCGCGCCCGGCTGGCGTCCGCGGCGGCGGCCATCTCCCGCGCCCGTTCCGGAGTTGGCGTTATGAAGGCGTTCAACTCGGCCTCGGCCTCCATCGCCGCGATATGGGCGTCGGCCAGATCGACCGCGCTAATCTCGCCCTTCGTCAGCAGCGATCCTGCTTCAGCGATGGTCAAATCGGTCAGCGCCGACATCATTCGATCACCTTCGGCACGACAAAAAACCCGTCCGCTGTCTCCGGTGCATTGGCCAGGACCTTATCCGCGTACCCGCCGTCGCCGACAACGTCATCGCGCGTCTTCAGCGCCATCTGCACCACACTGGTCATCGGCGCCGTGGTGTCTGTCTCGACTTCACCGAGTTGCTCAACCCAATCGATGATGTGATTCAGATCACTCGCTATTCCTTCGAGGTCTTCCGCCGCGACGCGGATCCGCGCGAGGCGCGCGATATGGAGCACATCCGCTTTATCAAGGGCCATGGCACACACCGAAATCTATGCTTGATACGGGCCGCGGAAGCTAGCACTCGCACCAACTGGCGTGCAAGCCGATCGGCCGCGCCGGCACGCCCGATCTGGATAACCGGCATCCCCGCGGTTACACTTACCCCCGCACCACTCTTTAGTATATGATCGCCGATCCCTGATAAACGGATGTCACGGGCGCTCATAATCGGCGCAGCCCCGCACCGCCCCAACTTTGAACAAATGTGATCTGACGCGTCCATGCCCATTGTCGAGCCCACTCAACTGCACCTCCACCTCCAACCCGGCCAGCGGCTCATGGGCATCGATCTGGGCAGCAAGACCATCGGCCTGGCCGTCTGTGATGCCGGCCTCATGGTTGCGTCTCCCCTCGAAACCATCAAGCGCACCCGTTTTAGCGTCGATGCCGCGGCGTTGGTCCGCCTCCTCGGCGAGTATCGCATTGGCGCTCTGATCATCGGTTTGCCCATCAATATGGACGGCAGCGAGGGGCCGCGCTGCCAATCGACCCGACAATTCGCCGCCAACCTGATGCAACTTGTCGATCTACCGATCACCTTCTGGGACGAACGCCTGAGTACCGCGGCCGTCGAGCGCGTGCTGATCGACGAAGCGGACCTGTCGCGCAAGCGCCGTGGCGAGGTCATCGACAAGATGGCGGCGGCTTATATTCTCCAAGGTGCGCTCGAAAGGGTCCGTGCCGCTACGGCGACATGATCGCCATAGCAACCGCGCTCTCGCCGGTTTTCGCCCTCATACTCTTAGGTTTCGGCCTCTGCCGCACCGGTTGGCTCGGCGATGATTTCTGGGTTCAAGCCGATCGTCTGACCTACTGGATTCTATTCCCGACCTTGCTGTTGCACACGGTTTCCAGAGCCGAACTCAACGCCATCGCAATCTGGCCCATATTTTTCACCGTATTCGGCGCCATCCTGGTCATCGCGACAATCCAACAACTGCTTCGCACGAGTTGGCCGGCCATGCGCCGGACGGCGCCGGCCGCCTTCACCAGCGTCTTTCAAAGCTCTATCCGCCCCAATACCTACGTCGCTTTGGCCATCTCCGCCAGCCTCCTCGGGCAGACCGGGCTCACCCTTGCGGCCATCGGCATCGCCGCCGCGACGCCCCTCGTCAATGTCTTGTCGGTAATCGTCTTGACCCGAGAGGTGCAGCGCGGATCCGGCTGGCGTCTCGCTCTCGAACTGGCCCGCAATCCGATTATCTTGTCGGTCAGCGCCGGCGCCGCCATCAATGCGCTTGGCGGCTTGCCGGTGATACCCGCCAACTTCATTGAAATCCTCGGTCGCGCCGCCTTGCCGCTGGGTCTGCTGTCCGTCGGCGCCGCTCTCCAGCCGTCGGCCCTCTCCGGTGCCGGCACCCAGGTCCTGACGGCAAGTTTCGCCAAGCTCATCGCCCTGCCCACCATCGCCTTCGGCCTCGGCGCCACCCTCGGCGTCAGTGGCCCGGCCCTGGTCGTGGCCATCCTTTTCACCGCCGTCCCGACCTCTGCATCGTCCTATATCTTGGCCCGCCAAATGGGCGGCGACCACCGACTGATTGCCGGGATCCTCACCCTGCAAACCCTCGCCGCTTTTGTCACCCTGCCGGTTTGGTTATTGCTGACCGGCTAGCCCTTGCGCCGAGATGGCGCGCGGTTATAGTGCGCCGCTAATGATGGAAACCCGGACTCGACTCGCATTTCGACATCGTCATCTGCTCGGAATCGAAGATCTGGATCCCGACGAAATCACCCTCCTGTTGGATCTATCGGACGACTATGCCGAGCGTAGTCGCGAACGGCCGGCCAAGCTCGACATGCTGCGCGGCCGGACCTGCATAAACCTATTCTTCGAAAGCTCGACCCGCACCCGCACCAGCTTCGAATTGGCCGGCAAGCGCCTCGGCGCCGACGTAATTAATATTTCCGTCGCCGCCAGCGCCATTAAGAAGGGCGAGACCCTCATCGACACGGCGATGACCCTGAACGCCATGCACGCCGATGTTCTGGCCGTACGTCACTCCAGCGCCGGGGCGGTCAAATTGCTGTCGGAGAAAGTCAATTGCGCGGTCATCAACGCTGGCGACGGCAGCCACGAGCACCCGACCCAAGCCCTGCTGGACGCCCTGACCATTCGCCGCCGCAAGGGCCACTTGCAGGGCCTTCTCGTCTGTCTGTGCGGCGACATCGCGCATAGCCGGGTCGCGCGCTCCAACATCCACCTCCTGCAGACCATGGGCGCGCGCGTTCGCCTCATTGCCCCGCCGACCCTCCTCCCGCCCCAGATCGAACGTCTCGGGGTCGAAGTGTTCCACGACATGCGCGCCGGTCTGACCGACTGTGATGTCGTCATGATGCTCCGCCTGCAGCGTGAGCGTATGCAGGGCTCGTTCGTACCGTCGGTCCGCGAGTATTTTCACTTCTACGGCCTCGACTACGACAAGCTCCAGCACGCCAAACCCGATGCCGTGATCATGCATCCCGGCCCCATGAACCGCGGTGTCGAGATTGACACCGCGGTGGCCGACGACATCGACCGCAGCTTGATCTATCAGCAGGTCGAAATGGGTGTCGCCGTGCGAATGGCCTGCCTCGATGTGCTGTCCCGTGACCCGTTCGAGTCGAACCCATGAGCGTCGCGCCGCAGCCTACCGCCTACGTCAACGCCCGCCTGATCGATCCGGCCAGCGGTCATGACGGCCTCGGCGCCTTGCTCACCAGCGGCACCAAGATTGCCGCGCTCAGTAGCGAGCCTGTGCCCACTGATCTGCCCGACGGCACCCGCCTGATCGACTGCGGCGGCCACGTGCTGGCGCCCGGTCTGATCGATATGCGCGTGCAGCTCGGCGAACCGGGCGCCGAACACAAGGATAATATCGCCAGTATCAGCCGCGCCGCCGCGGCCGGCGGTGTTACCAGTGTCGTCGCCCTGCCCAACACCGACCCGGTCATCGACGACATCGCCCTGGTCGAGTTCGTGGCGCGCCGCGCCCGCGAGGTAAAACTCGTCAAAATTCATTGCACCGCCGCCATAACCCGCGGCTTGCGCGGCGAGGAAATCACCGAAATGGGCCTGCTGAGGGCGGCGGGCGTGCTGGCTTTCACCGATGGCACCCAGGCGGTGGCCAATGCCTTGGTGATGGCACGGGCTCTCGAATATGCCACCACCTTCGACGCCCTGATTATTCAACACCCGGAGGAACCGAGCTTGGCGGCCGATGGGGTCATGCATGCCGGCGAACTCTCGACGCGTTTGGGCCTGCCGGGTATCCCCGCCGAGACCGAAATCATCATGATCGACCGCGACCTCACCTTGGCCGCGATGACCGGTGCCCGCTATCACGCCGCCCATATCTCCACCGCGGCGGCAGTGGAGCGCATTCGCCAGGCCAAGGCCGACGGCCTGTCCCTCACCTGTGACACCGCGCCACCCTATTTTGCCCTCAACGAGCTGGCGGTCGGCGACTACCGGACCTTCGCCAAGCTCTCGCCGCCCTTGCGCGCGGAAGCCGATCGCCAGGCCGTCGTCGCCGGGCTGGCCGACGGCACCATCGACCTCATTGCTTCCGATCACACCGCCCAGGACCAGGACTCGAAACGCCTGCCCTTTGATCAGGCCGAACCCGGTGCGACCGGGCTGGAGACCCTCCTGCAGCTCACCTTGGAACTCGTACACAACGGCAGCCTCAGTCTGATCCAAGCGCTCGCCAAACTGACCTGCCGGCCGGCACAGCTTCTGGGCTTGCCCATGGGCCGGCTAGCGGTCGGCACCCCCGCCGATCTGGTGCTCTTCGACCTCGACCGACCCGGCAAGATCGACACGGAGCAGTTTCACTCCAAATCGAAGAATACCCCATTCGAGGACCGGCTGGTTCAAGGCCGGATATTGCGTACAATCGTCGACGGTCGGTCGGTGTTCGAATCACCGGACAGCTAACAGCGCCGGAGCACCCAAATGCCTGATGTCCAAACCATCATCGAAACTTGGGGCATCATCGCCGCCACGTTGAGCATTCCCGACTGGAAGTTCGTGACCTACAGCTGGCCGATCTTTCTGTCCGCATTCCTCGCCGCTTACGCGCTCGGCTCAATTCCCTTCGGCCTCATACTCACCCGACTCGCCGGTCATGGCGACATCCGAAAGATAGGCTCCGGCAATATCGGCTCAACCAATGTCTTGCGGACCGGCAACAAACCGTTGGCCGGACTCACTTTGTTGCTCGACGCCGGCAAGGGCGCTCTTGCCGTGATCGTCGCCGGCAATCTCTACGGTCCCGACGTACGGTATTTCGCCGCCATCGCCGTCCTGCTCGGCCACATGTTCCCAATCTGGCTGGCCTTTCGCGGCGGCAAGGGCGTGGCTACGACGTTCGGCGCTTTGCTCGGCCTCGCCTGGCCGGCCGGCCTGGCGGCCATCGCGACGTGGCTCTTGGTCGCTCTGGTTTTGCGCTACTCCTCCCTCGCCGCCCTCGTCGCCATCGCCCTGGCACCGGTCTATGGCTGGCAACTGGGCGATCCACAGGTCGGCGGCATCGCCATCGTCTACGCCGTTCTCGTCTGGCTTCGGCATATCGGCAATATCCGACGATTGTTGCGCGGCGACGAGTCCCGCATCAAGCTCAGTTAGTGACGCCCAGCCATGGCCGGCATCTCCGATGACGAACGACTGGCAAGCTTGCGCCTGATCCGCAGCGAGAATGTCGGGCCGATTACCTTCCATCGCCTGATCGAACGCTTCGGCACTGCCCAGGCCGCTCTTGCGGCGGTACCGGCCATGAGCCGCCGCGGCGGCCGTGCCCGCGCTGTCAAAGTCCAGTCTCAGGCTGAGGCACGGCGCGAGATCGAGGAGATTAAGGCCATCGGCGCCACCTTGCTTGTGCATGGCGAACCCGACTATCCCGCCCAGCTCGCCGCCATCGAGGATGCACCACCGACATTGTCCGTCCGCGGTTTCCCTCATCTGCTGCCGAAGCCGACTGTCGCCATAGTGGGCGCCCGCAACGCCTCCCTGAATGGCCGCAAATTCGCTGAAGAACTCGCCCGCGATCTTGGCGAAGCGGGCTTCGTCGTCATCTCCGGCTTGGCCCGCGGCATCGACGCGGCCGCCCACACCGGCGCCCTCCAGACCGGCACGATCGGGGTCATGGCCGGCGGCGTCGATGTGGTCTACCCCCGTGAGCACCAGGACCTCTACGACCAAATCGCCGCCAGCGGTGCCCTGATCTCCGAACTGCCCCCGGGGATCCAGCCGCAGGCCCGGCACTTTCCCCGCCGCAACCGCCTTATCGCTGGCCTCGCCCTCGGCACCGTCGTTGTCGAGGCCGTTATCCGCTCCGGCTCTTTGATCACCGCGCGCCTGGCCGCTGAACAGGGCCGCGAAGTTTTCGCCGTGCCCGGCTCCCCCAGAGACCCGCGCAGTCACGGCGCCAACCACTTGATCCGCAGCGGCGCGACCCTGGTTGAGACGGCCGACCACATCACCGAAGTATTGGCGCCGATGCTGCGGAAACCGGTCACCGAGAAACCCGCCGCGACCTATCGCCAGCCCCAGGCGCCGCCGACCGACGACGCGGACCTCGAACAGGCCCGCCGGACGATTATCGACTGCCTGTCACCCGACGCCGTGGCCCTTGATGCGGTCATCCAGCACTGCCAACTGCCGCCCGCCGTCATCCACACCGCCATCCTCGAAATGGAACTGGCCGGCCGCCTCACCCGGACCCCCGGCAATCGGGTCGCGGCGTTATAGGCAGTCTTGATCCCCTATGATTCGAAAACATTCGCCGTGACTGCGACAGAAACGTAGTAGAGCGTCAAAGGTCGACATCAGCTATCGCATTCGTAGCTGCCGACCTGGTTTTCTTCGCCCTTGGCCAACAAGCTGCTTCGCGTCACAATGAATAGGGAACGGATGCGGCATAGACCCTAACAGCGCTGACGTTAGCGCCTTTCTCCGCGGTGGCAGCTTTGAGCGGGGACGCATCGATCGGAATAGCAAGAAAGCAGGGTGAACGGGTAAGCAGATACGTCCAGATGGGGCAACCTCATGAAAGCAATCACCGCCATCCTTGCTGCGGTCTTTTCTATTGCCGCGTTTATTGCGCCCACCTCCGCAACCGCCCAGCCCGGCAGGGTCCTCGAGGACGTCCTCGACCGGGGCTACGTCAAATGCGCCATCGGCAATAGGCCGGTCTTAGACACCCGCATTGGTGACACCGGATACGAAGGCTTCTTCCCCGAATTTTGTCGGGTGATCGCGCTAGCTCTGTTTAGTGATCGCGACGCGGTGCAACTGTCCCCAATGCTCATCCGTCATGGGCTATCAAGCATCTCGGAGGGCGAAGTCGACGTTTACATTTCCAATGTAACCTGGACGTATTCTCGCGATCTGACCCTCCAACTGACGCCGGCAGCCGTTTTGTACCACGACGGACAGGGTTTCTTATCGCACAGCGGCACTGTCGAGGGCGCCCTTACCGAACTGCAGGACGCCACCGTGTGCGTCTCAAGGTCCACGACAACAATCGCGAATTTGGAGGATTACATTACCCTGAATAAGCTGTCTTGGCAGATTGCTCCTTTCGAATCCACCGAGGGCCGCAATGACGCGTTTTTGTCTCGTCGATGTGAGTTACTGACCACAGATCGGTTGGTCTTGGCAACCTTGAGGGCAACAGGCGTGGACAATCCGGAAAACTATATCCTGCATGACGAAGTGATTTCCAAAGAACCGCTCGTCGCCTATGTCAGCGCCAAGGACATGATTTGGGGCAATGTCGTTCGTTGGGCCATCTTCGCAACGATATTGGCGGAAGAGAAAGGTATCACCCGCGATAACTATCAAGACTACTTGTCGAGTCCCGATCCTTCTATCCGCCGACTGCTCGGTCTCGAACCAACACCGGGTGCCGAGGCTGTTGGGCTCGAGCCCGATTGGGCAAAACAGATAATCGCCGTATCCGGCAACTATGGTGAGATTTTTGATCGATTCCTCGGCGACGCGAGCCCGATGAAAATCGATCGCGGCGCCAACAGATTGTGGCGGGACGGCGGTCTTCTATATAGCCCGCCTCTTCGATAGCGCGTTGTCGCGGTAGGGATCCACTAATGTCGACCGAATCGGCACCGAGGTGGCGGCAGCGCATCTCGACGTTGATGCTGTCGACATTGACCGCGATAGCCGGTCTTATCCTGCTCGGTCTTATCGTCATGACGGTTCGATTGTTCGGGATCCAGGCGGACCTCGCCAATTTACGAGATAGCGCGCTGCCGCGCTCACTCAAGCTTTCTGAGCTATCCCAAGAGGCATCCGCGAGCATATCCATAGCGCCTGCCCTTAGCGCGGAGCCAACAAGGTTTGAATTCGAGACCCTGCTGTCGCGGATCAAGGACAAGGAGACGTCGCAAAAAAACCTCATCTCGGAACTTGCGAATCTTATTGCGGACCAGGAAGCAGCCCACGTTCTGCGGGAGAGCGGCGATCTTCTGATCGTCAACCTCGGCGTCTTGACCAACGTGGTTCGGCAGCAAATTGAGGTAGAGAAGCGCTTAGAAACCCACACAGAGCATTTTCGCAAGCTCGCCAGATCATTGGCCAAAGCGCAAACGGCAGTAGGCGAAAGTCGCAGCGACGCGCTCGACATACCAGCGCAAATTGGCGAACGCGCCAGCGCCGGCGTCTTTCGAATCTTGAATATGTTGCTCGATCCCAATCGCGCACGCCTCTCCCGCAACAGGGCCCAGTCAGAGGCCGGCATCGAAGCGCTGACCCAAACATTGGGCGAGACCGAACCGGCGGATCCGGCGGATGGCCGGATCACCGGCGCTGAAGGTCTCATTGAGTATTGGCTGTCCGAGCAAGAACGGATTAATGAGGACAAGCAGCTCCAACTCTCCAACGAATTCAAAATAAAAGCGCTTGTGGAAGAAAACTCCTTAATAGCGAACCGTCTGGTAAGCAATGTTAACAACGAGTTCCAGCGCTCAAGTGCCGAGTTGGAAACACAGATCGGTGTTTTGGACCAAACTATCCGGTTCACCCTGGCCTCGATGATTGTCGTTGTCCTCGCATTCGCTTCCGGGAACATATTCGTCTGGTTTGTGTTGGATCGACGCATCTTCAAAAGACTGGATGGGATGCGCAAAGCGCTTGCTCTTTTCGCCGATGACAGGAAAAGGCCACAAGCCGACCCTGTTGCGGATGAGATCGGAGTAATTTCAAACTCCCTCCATCATTACATGGACGTTATCGACGAGCGAGAAACGGAACTCAAACAGCTTTCAGACAAACTATCGAAGTATCTCTCACCGCAGATCTACGACTCGATCTTCAAAGGAGAACAGGACGTTCGGATCACCAGCAGCCGAAAAAAGCTGACGGTATTCTTCTCCGATATCGCCGACTTCACCGAGACTTCGGATCGTTTGGAATCCGAAGAACTGACCCAGCTACTCAACCACTACCTGACGGAAATGTCCCAGATCGCCCTGCAACATGGGGCGACAATCGACAAGTTCGTGGGTGACGCCATTCTCATTTTTTTCGGCGATCCGGAGACACGAGGCGTCAAGGAGGATGCCCTTGCCTGTGTGAAGATGGCGATCGCCATGCGCAACCGCCTGCGCGACCTTGAAGACACTTGGCGGGAGGCAGGCATAGAACGCCCACTGCGTTGCCGCATGGGTGTTCACACCGGTTTCTGCACCGTCGGAAACTTTGGCAGTGAGGACCGCCTGGACTACACGATTATCGGCAGTGCCGTTAACACCGCTTCCCGGTTGGAATCGGCCGCCGTCCCAGGTGAGATCCTCATATCCTATGAGACCTTTGCACACGTTCGGGATCAAATTTCCTGTGAAGAGCGGGGCGCGATCGAGGTAAAGGGCATCGCCTATCCAGTCGCGATCTACCAGGTTGTCAATTCCTTCGAGGACTTAACTGGAGAGCGTCAACGCTTTCACGAAAAGCACCGTAACATGAATGTTCGCCTCGATCTCAGCGCCATGACATCGGAAGATCGGCAGCAAGCCGAGCGCATTCTGCGAAAAGCCTTGGACCAACTTACCCAAGCCGAGGCACCCGATCAAAGCCAACGCCAAGTGGAAGCACCGGTGAAAGACCCGGAAACCTAGTCCCGATCACCTCACAACGGTGCCCCTCGACACAGTCATCCAGCCCTGCCGACTGCCGCCCACCGTCATCCATACCGCCATCCTCGAACCGGAACTGGCCGGCCGCCTCACCCGCACCCCCGGCAACCGCATCGCAGCGCCGTAAGTACGTCTCGCCTTGGTTTGACGGACCCCATCGACAACCTGCGTACGAAAGATACCTCCCCGACGATGCGCCGACGACGGCGTAGGATCATGCATCCTCGACCTTGATACGCTCGAATTCGGCGCGCAAACCAGGGAAGCGCTGCTCAAGGTTGTCCAGTGGGATTTGCGGACCATCGATTTCAAACGCCAACGTCACATCCGCGCGGCGGATGAGGATCGCTACCGGGCATTTCGTTCCATGGATCGAGACGCCCCAACGAGGGTGGCCACGGACAGAGCGCTTCGCAATAGCCGCGACGGTGATCGAGCCAACTCGGATGACTTGGTCCAATCCAAACATCACGAACGCGATCCCAGCGCCCGCAAGGCGTAGCGAACGCCGGGCGGGACAAACGCGATCGGTATGAAGCTCAGCGCCGCGTCGAGTTCACCGGAAGCGCGTGGCCCGGTGAAGTTCGGTCTTATGGCGATCGAGACGGCGGAGGTATGAGGCCGGGAATAGCTCACCGCGGCGAGCAAGCCAAAGAGCAGCCCCGTATCCGCAGGGTCAACCAGGCCGATATCCGCATCGACCTTGAGACGTACCAGGCGGATAGGCCGGAGCAATCCTGTCAAGAGCTGGGGCGCCGCCGCGATCACGCGGGAAGTTCTCGCCCGCCTGTGCTTTTTTGCTGTCGGCGTGCTCTTTTTATGCCGCCGGCGGGTGCTGTCATGGATTGGTATCGGCGGCGTCAGGCCCCCAAGCAACCGCGCCGCTATTTTCAGCCGCCATCTTGGCGACGTGCACACCGTGATATTGAGTATGGCTGGTGTCACCAGTGTGGCGATTGCGAGCGAAAGCAGAACCGACAACACAGAAACCACCCACCAGAGCACGCCTGACACGGTGATTTAGCCTTATTCCGCAGCGTCGTCCTTGCGCGTGGACGAGCGATCCATGACGTGGGCGGCCGCCTCCCCAATGGCGCCGACGAGGCTAGTCATGGCACCTTTAATACCTTCGACTCGCGCTGCGCCGTCTTTGTCGATGATGATCGCGCCGATCGGTTTGATTCCACCCCCGGCGCCGGTACCGCTGCCTTGCCCCTTCTTCTGATCGGCGCCGCCGCCCGCGCCAAAGCCAAAACCATAGCTCACCATCGGAATTATGGTCGCGCCGTCTTTTTCAATGGGCTCGGCCAAGACGTTCTTGGCGTTGAGCAAGCGGTCAAGCTCCTCGACCGTTCCTTTCAGAAGTCGTTCGACGTCTTCCATTCGTTCCTCCATTGACCGGTTGGTCGGTTGCCAGAACTGTACGACGTCCACTCTGACGCAGCCTTGACTTCGATCACTTTCAGGCGGCCGGACCTAGCGGCAATGTTCACCATTACCAACTCCCGAATGTCTCATAGCCGGCCAATGGAGGCCTATCGAGGCATATGCCAAACGCCCGAATCACCACCGTGCAGGCCCGTGACCCCGGACACACACCGGCAGTGAATTCGTCAGAATTAGGTTGCAGTCTTCCGCAAGTGTCCTCAGTTACCCCTCACACGAGATGATCGCCAACCTGCTCGGTCCTAGGCTCAAGACCGCAAGCCCCACAAGGGGTTAACGGAGTTTTAACGGCGATGCGGCATAAGCGGATTAACCACTAACTTACCATGAGCGATGAACGGCCCAAGGCGATTGCACCCACCGAAACCGACCTGGAACAGGCCCGCCGAACCGTTGGCGATTGTCTTTCGCCGGATGCGGTTGCGGTTGACGAAATCGTCCGGCAGTGCCAATTGTCGCCCGCGATCGTTCAGATCGTACTGCTCGAGATGGAGCTTGCAGGCAGAATCGTGCGCGAGCCCGGCAACCGGGTGGCCGCACTTTGAGTGTCCGCCCGACCCCGGCAGCGGCAGTTTTGCAGCAAGCGAACCCTTAGGAGACCTATGAACGTAGTTGTTGTCGAATCGCCCGCAAAGGCGAAGACCATCAACAAGTACCTCGGCGACACCTATAAGGTGTTGGCCTCCTATGGGCATGTGCGCGATCTGCCGCGCAAAGATGGTTCGGTGCGCCCCGACGAGGACTTTGCCATGGCCTGGCAAGTCGACGAACGCTCGGAGAAGCAAATCAAGGAAATCGCCCGTGCTCTGAAAGGGGCCGAGAAGCTTTACCTTGCTACTGACCCGGATCGCGAAGGCGAGGCTATTTCCTGGCATATCGAGGAAATCCTGCGCCAGCGCAACTTGCTCAAGAACATCGACGTCGAACGCGTCGTCTTCCATGAGATCACCGCCGACGCGGTGCGCGACGCCTTCAACCAGCCGCGTCCGGTCAATCAAGAGCTGGTCGATGCCTATCTCGCCCGCCGTGCCCTCGACTACCTTGTTGGGTTCACCCTGTCGCCGGTGCTCTGGCGCAAGCTGCCCGGCGCCCGCTCCGCCGGCCGCGTCCAGTCCGTCGCCCTGCGCCTTGTCTGCGATCGCGAAGCCGAGATCGAGGCCTTCAAGCCGCGTGAATATTGGTCCCTCGACGCCCAACTGGCAACTGAGCGCGGCGATCCTTTCACCGCCCGTCTGACCCACCTTGCCGACAAGAAGCTCGACCGCTTCGACATTGCCGATGAGGCCACCGCCCAGGCCGCCAAAGCCGCCATCGAGGCGGCTGATCTATCGATTACCGAAATTGAGCGCAAGCGGACCAAGCGCAATCCGCGCCCCCCCTTCACCACCTCGACCCTGCAGCAGGCAGCCTCCAGCAAGCTCGGCTTTGGCGCCACCAATACCATGCGCACCGCCCAGCGGCTCTATGAAGGCATCGAACTGGGCGGCGAGACCGTCGGTCTCATTACCTATATGAGAACCGATAGCGTCACCCTCAGCCGCGACGCCATATCTGGTTGCCGCGCCTTGATCGGCAACGACTATGGCGACGACTATCTGCCGGCCAAGGCCCGCATCTATAAGACCAAGGCGAAGAACGCTCAGGAGGCCCATGAGGCCATCCGCCCCACGGATCTGTTCCGTCGGCCCAGCGACATCGGGCGCTACCTGAAAGACGATGAGCGCCGTCTCTATGACTTGATCTGGCGGCGCACGGTCGCCGCCGAGATGGCCGAGGCCCAGATCGATCAGGTCGCCGTCGACATCGACGGCAGCACCGGCGGGCTGCGCCTGCGGGCGACCGGGTCCACCGTCGCGTTCGACGGTTTCCTCAAGGTCTATCGCGAGAGCAACGACGATGCCCCCGCGGCCGCCAATGGCGACGCCTCGGGCGATGATGAACGCCGCCTGCCGACGATGAATGAAGGCGAGTCGGCCGATCGTAAGGCCGTTGCCGCCAACCAGCATTTCACCCAGCCGCCGCCCCGCTACAGCGAGGCCAGCCTGGTCAAGAAGCTCGAGGAACTGGGCATCGGCCGCCCGTCGACCTACGCCTCTACCCTGCAGGTTCTGCAGGATCGCGACTACGTCACTCTCGACAAGCGCCGCTTTGTCCCGGTCGATAAGGGACGCCTGGTAACGGCCTTCCTGACCAGCTTCTTCACCCGCTACGTCGAATATGACTTCACCGCGCGCATGGAGGAGAAGCTCGACGAAATCTCCGACGGCCAGATCGACTGGAAGACGGTCTTGCGCGATTTCTGGGATCCTTTCTCCGCCGTCGCCGAAGTCACCCAGGAACTGCGCACCAGGGCGGTGCTCGATTCCCTCGACGAGGTTCTTGGGCCGCATTTCTTCCCGGTGCGCGAGGATGGCACCGACCCCCGCCTCTGCCCGGCCTGCAGCGCCGGCCGCCTTGGCCTGCGGGTCGGTCGCCACGGCCCGTTCCTCGGTTGCTCCGGCTATCCGGAATGCCGCTTCACCCGCCGCCTCAGCATCGATGGTGAGGAGGCGGATGACGCCGATGTCGCAGCCTGCCCGAAGGTTCTTGGGGTCGACCCCGAAACCGGCAAGGAAGTCAGCCTGCGCAAGGGGCCTTATGGCCTCTACGTCCAACTTGGCGAGGCCGAAGGCAAAGAACGCCCGAAACGCAGCTCCCTACCCAAGGGCATGCCGGCCGCCGATCTCACTCTGGCCACCGCCCTTGGTTTGTTGAGCCTGCCCCGGGACATCGCACCCCACCCGGAAGACGGCGTCATGATCCAGGCCGGCATCGGCCGCTTCGGACCTTATGTGAAGCATGGCCCTGTCTATGTCTCCTTGGAGGCCGGCGATGAGGTGCTGACCGTGGGTATCAACCGCGCCGTCGATCTTATTGCCTCCAAAGGCCAAAAGCGCGGCGGTGCCAAGGCCTTGCGTGAGCTTGGCGAACACCCCGGCGACAAGAAGCCGATCACCTTGCATGAAGGCCGCTATGGCCCTTACGCCAAGCATGGTCGGATCAACGCCACCATCCCGAAAGACAAAGACCCGGCGGAGCTGACCCTTGCGGAGGCCGTAGCCCTGGTTGACGCGCGCGCGGCGAAAGGCAAGAGCCCGCGCAAAACAACCAAAGCCAAGGCCGCGAAGCCAAAATCGACGAAGGCGGCCAGGGCCAAGTCAGCCAACGGTAAAGCGACCAAAGCCAAATCGGCAAAACCGAAGACCGGTCGCAAACCGGCGGTCCGCAAGACCGCAGCCCCCAAGGCGAACGCGGAGTCTCCCGCCGGTTGACCTACCAAAAACGCAATCGCAAGTCGGGTCGACGGCCGACGCCGGAGCGCCAGAAGCAAACCGGCTTTCCCGAGCGCGACGAGCTGCTCCGCTTTATCGCGGCCAATGGCAGCGCCGACCGCCGTGAGATTGCTCGCGAGTTCGGCTTGCGTGGGCCGCAAAGGGCGGCGCTACGGGCGCTCCTCCGCGAACTTGAAGACCAAGGCCTGGTCGAGCGCGAAGGCCGCAAGGGCGTCCGGCCAGCCGGTCAACTACCGCCGGTCACGGTTATTCAGATCACCGGTACTGACGTCGATGGCGACCCCGTCGCCCGGCCCGCATCCTGGGACAGCGACGAACCGCCACCCGCGATCTATGTGGAACCGCCGGCGGGCCGCACCGGCGCCCCGGGGATCGGCGACCGCCTGCTCGCGCGTCTAAGCCCTCAGGCCGACGGCAGTTATCTGGCAAAGACCATGCGCCGACTGCCGTCCGAGGCGGCCCAGATCGTCGGTGTCTATCGCACCGGCCCCCAAGGCGGCCGCATTACGCCGCTGGAGCGCGGCTCGCGCACCGAGTTTCAGGTCGCCACCGCCGACACCGGCGGCGCCAAAGACGGCGCCCTGGTTACCGCCAACGTGCTTTCGGGGCGCCGCGGCGGCCTTGCCCGGGCGGCGGTCAGCGAAGTCATTGGCTCGATGGACGACCCCCATGCCATCAGCCTCATCGCCATCCATTCCGCCGATATCCCCCATACTTTTCCGGAAGCGGCCCTGACTCAGGCCGAGCGGGCCCCGCCTTTCGACAGTGCCGACCGCACCGATCTGCGCCCGCTCCCGCTGGTCACGATCGACGGCGCCGATGCCCGCGATTTCGATGACGCGGTCTTTGCCGAACCCGACCCGGAAGATCCGGAGGGCTGGCATGTTATCGTCGCCATCGCCGATGTCGCTTGGTATGTCCGCGCTGGCGATGCCCTCGACCGTGAGGCCTATCGCCGCGGCAACTCGGTCTATTTTCCCGATCGGGTCGTGCCCATGCTCCCCGAGGCGCTGTCCAACGGCCTGTGCTCCCTACGGCCGGATGAGGATCGCCCCTGCCTCGCCGCCCATATGTGGATTGACGCCACCGGCCGGTTGCGCCGCCATCGCTTCGAACGCGCGGTCATGCGCTCCGCCGCCCGGCTCACCTACGAACAGGCCCAGGCCGCTCAAGAGGGCCGTCAAGAGCTGCCCGACCGGGTTGCCGAAGCCCTGCCCCATCTCTATGGCGCCTACGCCATGCTCGCCGGCGCCCGCCAGCACCGCGGCGCCTTGGAAATCGACCTGCCTGAGCGCAAAGTCGAATTTGGCGACGACCATAAGATCGTCCGCATTGCACCGCTGCGCCGACTCGACAGCCATCGTCTCGTCGAGGAGTTCATGATCGCCGCCAACGTCGCCGCAGCGCAAACCCTGGAGAGCCGCAAAAGCCCCTGTATGTACCGCGTGCACGACCAGCCCGACCCGGAGCGGGTTGAGGAGTTGCGCCAAATCCTCAAGGAATATGGCTTGTCGCTGAGTCGCGGTCAGGTCCTGAAGCCGGCCGCCTTCAACCAGGTGATCGACAAGGCGCGCGGGCAACCCGGCGAACGCCTCATCAATCAACTGGTTCTCCGCACCCAGTCCCAGGCGGCCTATAGCCCCGAAAACCTCGGTCATTTTGGTTTGGCGCTACGTCGCTATGCGCACTTCACCTCGCCGATCCGACGCTATTCCGACCTGCTGGTCCACCGTTCCCTCATTGCCGCGCTCGGGCTCGGGCAGGACGGTCTTGCCGACGACGCCGGCGCCGGCTTCGCCGAGGTCGGCCAGCATATTTCGGCCACCGAGCGGCGCGCCACGGTCGCTGAACGCAACGCCATGGACCGCTACCTCGCGAGTTATTTGGCCGACCAAGTCGGCGCCACATTCGCCGGTCATATCACCGGCGTGGCGCGCTTTGGCCTCTTTGTCACCCTCGGCGAAACCGGCGCCGACGGCCTCGTACCCATCAGCCGCCTGCCCGGCGACTTCTATAATCACGACCATAGTCGCCACGCCTTGATCGGCGAACGGTCGGGCCGCACATTCCGCCTCGGTGACCCGGTGGAGGTCCGCCTCTCCGAAGCCGACGGTCTCTCCGGCAGCCTCGTCCTGGATCTGATGGTCGAATCCGACGGCCCCCGATCAGGTCGGCCGCACACCCGGACCCAAACCAAGCCGAAGCGCCGTGGTCTCGGCCACCGCTCAGGATCAAAGAATCGCCACAATCGCTCAGTAACAGGGCATTAATCGCCCGCCTCTCTTACTTTTGGCAATCGCCTGTTTACCTAGTCACCGTAGAGTTCACACGATTAGTTGCCGATATTTGGGTTAAAAACATAGGTTTTACTTGCTAGACTGCGAAAAGCATGCCAGAGCAAGGGGCTATGGAAGACGTCACTGATTCGTTGCCACGAGCGCCCAAGAGGCATGGTTTCCGCGCCCGCTGGGCTACGGCGATCGTCGCCTCCGCCTTTCTTTTGGCCGCCTGCGCCCGTTTCCTGCCCTCTCAGCAGGAGGGCTTTAGCCAAGCCTACGCCAATGACGTCTTGGAGGCGGGCTACGCCTACATCACCGATCGTTACATTGACGACCTAACGGCGCGGGAGCTGGCCGTCGCCGGCCTCGGTGGCCTCGGCGACCTCGACCGCGCTTTCTCCATCAGCGATCAGGGCGGCGTGGTCGTTGCCCGGGTGGATGGTAAGGAACTCGGCGTCAGACAGCCTCGTGGCGAGGCGCCTCAGGACTGGGCGCGCTACTCGGCTCGGATCGTCGACGCCGCCCGGGCCCAATCCGAGGCCATCCAGGCAGCTGACTCGGAAACCATCTTCAAGGTGGTCTTCGATGCCTCTCTGAGCGACCTCGATGGCTTCTCACGCTATTCCGGGGCCGATGACGCTGCCGACGCCAGGGCCATGCGCGAGGGCTTTGGAGGCATTGGTATGACCATCCGCATGGATGAAGAAGATGCCACTATCCTGGCGGTGATCGAGGGCGCCCCGGCGGCCCGCGCCGGTATCCAGCCCCAAGACCGTATCTCGCAGGTCGATGGCCAGCCCATCGCCGGCTGGACTCAGCGCGAGCTGATCCAGGCGCTGCGCGGTCGTGTCGGCACTGCGGTTCGCCTGCAGATTACCCGTTCCGACCGCGCGGAGGTGACCGAGCACAACTTACGCCGTCAACAGATCGTGCCGCCGACGGTCGTGGTGGAACGCCAAGGCAGAGTCGCCGTCCTGAAAGTCTCCAGCTTCAATCAGCGCACCGCGCGTACCGTCGCCCAGCAAGTCTCCCGCTTACGCCGCGAACGCGGCGGCGACACGGACGGCATTATCCTCGATCTGCGGGATAATCCCGGCGGCTTGCTCGACCAGGCGGTCGAGGTCGCCGACATCTTTCTCAGCCAAGGTGAGATCGTCGCCACCCGTGGCCGCCACCCCCATAGCGAACAGCGTTATAATGCGTCCGGATCCGATCTTTCCGGCGGCATGCCCTTAGTTGTTCTGGTCAACGGCAACTCCGCATCGGCATCCGAGGTCGTCGCGGCTGCCCTCCAGGATCAGGGCCGAGGCATTCTCATCGGCACCAACTCCTACGGCAAAGGCACCGTGCAGACCGTCTACCGTCTGCCCAACGACGGCGAGCTGACCTTGACTTGGTCCCGCCTGCATGCCCCGTCGGGGTACCGCCTCCATGGCTTGGGGGTTCTACCGACCGTATGCTCCCACGGCGGCGGTCTCGCGTCCGACACCGGCGATCTTATTGCCAGCTTGCGCAATGGCTCGGCGCCGGCACGAAATCTGTTCAACGACTGGCGGACCGCCCCACGGGTACGGGACGATGACGTCGCGGTGCTGCGGCAGGCCTGTGCGGCCGACAATGGCGCGCCGCTTGCCGATATCGAGGTCGCTGCGGCTCTGCTATCCGACCCAGCCCTCTACCGCCGGGTCCTGGAGAATGGCGCCGGGGCGATTGCCCATCGCCCGTGAGCGCGGCTTGACACAGCGAATGCGCTGACTATTCTGCGTCGCGCATCTATTTGGAGAGGGATAGGGTTATGGCTAAGCCGAGCACGATCCTCGTGAAGCTCGTCAGCACTGCCGACACTGGCTATTTCTATGTCGCCAAGAGGAACCCGCGGAAACGGCCGGAAAAATTGTCGTTGCGCAAATTCGACCCCGTGGCGCGTAAGCACGTGGCCTTCAAGGAAGAGAAGATGCGGTAGCCTGAGCTGCCAGGCTGCTCAGCGAAAAAAAGGCCGCTGCAGAGCGGCCTTTTGCATCGGGGATAGTAGCGAAAGCCGATCAGCGCGTTAGCACGATCGCCCCGCTGCGCGTGACCACCAAACTATGCTCATATTGGGCCGTTAGATATTCCGGCGGCGTCATCAACGTCCAGCCGTCGCCGCTCTCCTCCGCCCACTCTGCCCCCGTCGACAGGAAGGGTTCGATGGTGAACACCATCCCCTCATGCAACCTTCGGCGATCCTGCCGGTCTTGGTAAGGCGGGATGTTGGGTTCCTCATGCAAGGCCGAGCCCACGCCGTGGCTGTGCAGGTTGCGGATCACCGTATAGCCCCGCTGTCGCGCCACCCGCTCTATCGTCCGGCCAATCGCATTCATCGGCGCGCCGGCCTTGACCGCCTTAATGCTGCGATTCAGCGCTTTTCGCGTTGTCCGGCATAGCCCGCGCTGCGCTTCGGTCGTTGGTGGCACCAAAAAGGTCGCCCCGCAATCGGCAAAAAAGCCGTCCTTCCGCGCGGAAACATCGATGTTGACCAGATCACCGGCCTCCACCCGCCGTGCGCTCGGAATCCCATGTGCGATTTGATTGTTCACGCTAATGCAGGTCGCACCGGGAAATCCGACGCTAATAGCCGGGGCCGATTCAGCCCCCTCGTCCTCCAGCAACTTGGCACCGATGACGTCGAGCTCCTTGGTCGTAATTCCCGGCTCCAACCGGCCACCCATGTGGCGTAAGGTCTGGGCGACGATACCTCCGACCGCCAACAAACCGGCAAGCTCTTCCTCAGTCCCGATAGTCAATTTCGCCCTATCACGGCAGCGCCTAACCCCAACCTAGCCGACAGCGTCTTTGGCCGCTGCTATCGCATGGTCGCCGGCGTCGATCGAGCAGTTACGGCCGTTCGCCTTGGCCCGATATAACGCCTCGTCGGCCAGCAGCAGCAGGTCCGCGGGCGTCGCCGCCTGGCTGGTATGGGCAATACCGATGCTGATCGTCGTTTCGATCGCCTCATCTCCCGCGACGATAGGGGTGTCGGCGATTGCCTTGCGCAACCTTTCCGCCACTGCTCCAGCGATACGCGGTCCGGCATCCGGCATCGCGACGACGAACTCCTCGCCGCCAAAGCGCGCGACCATATCAATGTCACGAAGCGTGCCTGCGATCCGCAGAGCGACCTCGCGCAACACATCGTCGCCCACTGCATGGCCAAAAGTATCGTTGATCCTCTTGAACAAGTCGATATCCAGCATTAGCAGGGAAAGCGGCTTGCCGCTTTCGTGCGCGTTCGCAACTTGTCCGCTGAGATGGGTGTCCAGATAGCGGCGGTTGTAGCAGTTGGTGAGCGGGTCTTTGAGCGCCATCGCGATGCTTTGCTCATAGTCCTGGCGCAGTCGGTCTTGAAAACGTTTGCGACGAACTTGCGTGCGCGCCCGTGCGAGCAACTCGCTCTTTTCCACCGGTCGCGAGAGGAAATCCGTGACCCCCAGCTCCAACGCCTTTTCGAAGCGTTCGCTGTCGTCCATGTCGACGATCGCCAAAATCGGCAGCGACCGGGTCCCCGCGTTGCTACGCAGTTGCGAGACCAGCCGCAACGGATCGTCGTCGACAAGGTCCATACTGACGAGGATCAGATCGAACGGATCGCCGCCCACCTTGGCCAGGCACGCCTCGGCCGACCGGACAACGGTCAGGCGATTGCCATCGCCGGCCAACACGGCAGCCGTGCGTTCCCCGGCGGACTTGCTGTGCTCCACAACCAGTATGTCGGCATTGCCCGAGTCCTGATCGCTGATCAGCTGCCCCGGTTCCAAAACACCGAGCCGCCGGCCCGTCTGCAACCGCAGCCGCAACTCGTCATTGGTCATTTTCAATCGGACCAACGACCTGACCCGCGCGAACAGCGCCCTGTCGTCGACCGGCTTGGTCAGGAAATCATCGGCGCCTGCCTCCAGGCCGCGAACCTTGTCTTCAACTTCGGACAAAGCGGTGACCATGATTACCGGCAGATGCATCGTCTCCGGTGAAGCGCGGATGCGACGGCAAACTTCAATGCCGTCCATCTCCGGCATCATCACGTCGAGCAAGACGATGTCGGGCTGCGCTAATCGAATATTCCGCAAGGCCTCTTGGCCGTTATAGGCCGTGATCACCTCAAAATACTCGGCCGACAGTTTCGCCTCGAGCAGTCTTACATTTCGCTCAACGTCGTCGACGACAAGAACGCGGGCTGACACCGGCGACCCCTCAATTCAGATATTGCTTAACCGTCTCCAAGAACTGCGAGACTGAGATCGGTTTTGCAATATACGCCTCGCAGCCGCCCTGCCGGATCTTCTCCTCGTCACCCTTCATCGCAAAGGCCGTGACGGCAATCACCGGAATGGACCGCAGCCGTTCATCCTCTTTCAGCCATTTCGTCACCTCGAGGCCCGAAACCTCTGGCAGCTGGATATCCATGAGAATCAGATCCGGCCGATGCTCGCGCGCCATCTTCAGCGCTTCCATCCCATCCTTGGTTTGCAAGGTACCATAGCCTTGCGCCTCAAGCAGGTCATGGAAGAGCTTCATGTTCAGTTCATTGTCTTCGACAATCAGGACTGTCTTGGCCATTCCTCGCCCGCGCGTGATTGTGCCGCGACCCAAGCGTCGGTGCCAAGGTGCGGGATCTGGAAGTCAACCCTAGCAGGGTGGAGTTAAGCCTCCATTAAGCCGTTAACCACCTCCGGTCGGAAAAATTGGCCCCTGCCGGGCACCTGTTGCTCCCACAGACCTAGCCGCACCATAACTACCGCCAAAATATGGCGTCGCGAGGGCGTTGATTTCCCTGGCCGAGGCATTGAACATGTTATTGTCATAGTTCTGGCAGCTGGAACCCTGGGAGACGGCCCCTATGCGAATCGGTGTAGACCTCGGCGGCACCAAGACCGAGATCATCGTAATAGACACCACTGGGCGTGAACGATATCGCCAGCGCGCCAAAACGCCGACGGATTATCATCAGTCGATCCGCAACATCTGCGAGCTTGCGAAAGCGGCGGAGCAAGCCGTCGGCCAAAAATGCCGGATCGGTATCGGAATCCCCGGCACCATCTCCCCGGCCACCGGATTGGTTAAGAATGCCAACTCTACGTGGCTCAACGGCAAACCGCTGGACAAGGATCTGGCCCATGGCCTCGAACGGCCCTTGCGGGTGGCCAACGACGCCAACTGCTTTGCCGTGTCCGAGGCCTCCGACGGCGCCGCGGCAGGGGCCCGCTGCGTCTTCGGCGTCATTATCGGCACCGGCTGCGGTGGCGGGGTGGCCATTGCCGGGCAAGCTCTGCTCGGCCCCAACGCCGTTGCCGGCGAGTGGGGCCACAACCAATTGCCTTGGATGTTGCCCGACGAGACGCCCGGCCCGGACTGCTATTGCGGCATGCAAGGTTGCTTGGAAACTTTCCTCTCCGGGCCCAGCATGGCCCGCGACCATCGGACGAGAACCGGCCAGGATCGCTCGCCGCACGAGATCGTCGCCGGCGCGGCCGATGGCGACGCCGACGCCGAGGCGACCCTGGCCCGCCATGAGAATCGCCTGGCCCGCGGACTGGCGAGCGTGATCAACGTGCTCGACCCCGACGCCATTGTTCTTGGCGGGGGCCTTTCCAATATTCGCCGCCTCTACCGCACGGTCCCGCAAATCTGGACCCGTTACGTTTTCTCCGATGAAGTCGACACGCCGCTGGTACCGCCGGCGCACGGAGACTCCAGCGGCGTTCGCGGCGCGGCATGGCTTTGGCCGGCCGGAGAAGACGATTGGCAGGGCAACTAACCCTCTCCCCAGCTTTCTGCCGCGACTGTGCCGCGTCGCAACCGCCGGCGTCGGCTAAACGCTGCACTGTTTGCGGCTCGCCCCGCCTGATCAGCCATCCCGAGCTGACCTCACTCTCCATCGCTCACATCGACTGCGATGCCTTCTACGCCAGCATCGAAAAACGTGATGATCCCAGCCTGCGAGACCGCCCGCTAATTATTGGCGGCGGTCACAGAGGTGTTGTCTCCACCGCCTGCTATATCGCACGCATAAACGGCGTCCATTCCGCAATGCCGATGTTCAAGGCCCTGAAGGCATGCCCGAGCGCTGTCGTCCTGCCTCCCGATATGGAAAAATACGTCGCTGTCGGGCGCCAGGTCCGGGCACTGATGCAGGCGATCACGCCGCTGGTCGAACCCATATCCATCGACGAAGCGTTCCTCGACCTGACTGGCACCGAGAGACTGCACGACGGCGCCCCGGCCCAAACCTTGCTGCGGCTCGCCTTGCGTATCGAGAGCGAAATCGGGGTAACCGTCTCGGTCGGGCTCAGCCACAACAAGTTTCTTGCCAAACTTGCCTCCGACGAGAATAAACCTCGGGGTTTCACACCGATTGGCCGCGCGGAAACCGCCGCGCACTTGGATGTCTTGCCGACCCACAAGATCTGGGGCGTCGGCAAGGCACTGCACCGACGCCTTCTCGCCGACGGCATCGTGACCATCGGTCAGTTGCGCCACTATTCCGAAGCCAATCTGACCAAACGCTACGGCAGCATCGGGCGGCGCCTCTACCACTTCTCTCGTGGCCAGGACGATCGCCGCGTAACCCCAACGCATGCCGCCAAGAACGTCTCCACGGAAACCACCTTCAACGACGATGTGTCCGATCTCGCAGAACTCGAGCGGCGGCTTTGGCGGCTTTGCGAGCGCCTATCCAAGCGGTTGAAGCAGAAGGATCTTGCTGGCCGCACCGTGACGCTGAAACTCAAGACCAGCACCTTCCGCGGCATTACCCGCAGCCACAGCCTGCCCCACCCTACCCAATTGGCGGAGACCCTCTACCGGGAGGGCCGCCAGCTCCTGCGCGAACCGGTCGACGGCACCCCCTTTCGCCTCCTCGGTATCGGCGTTTCTCAACTTCACCCAGCCGACGATGCGGACCCGCTCGATCTCGCCGACCCCGGCGCCGCCCACCGTAAGAAGGTGGAAGCCGCCATCGACGCCGTCCGCGCACGCCTCGGCAACGACGCCATCGGCAAAGGGCGTAGTCTTTAGACCAGTGCGGACTCGCGTCGCGGGCGCTCGCCGACATCCACCACCCTGCGCTATCATCGCGAGCCCGGCGTGCGATCCAGGGTGTCGAGCCGGTACGTTTCGGAAGGCGGGCGGCACCTGGTTGCCTCGCTCACGCTCGCAACGGCGGTGTCGAGATCGTTAGAACCGCGAATCAGACCCTAGCCGCCACACGCCGACTCTTCGACCGGCTCAATCTGCGACAGCGTTGCCAGCATCACGAAATCGCCATAGTCGAACACGAACTCCCGCACGATCCCATTTTCCTGTGCCTTCGCCTCGACCTCAAAATCCGGCTCCGCCGCCTGTCCACCCCCCGGGAAAAACGCGATCCTCAGCGGCCACCAGCGGGAATCCATCAGCGGCGCCAACCCCGCGCCCGGCCCTTCGTCACCGGCGATCGGCCCGCCTGAAATGAGGACGTTCGCATCGAATGGGCTCTCATCCGGCCGCGGTCCGTCGAAGAACCGCCGGAACACCACCTGCTCGCCGCGCGCGGCGGCGTCCAGGACATCCCGAGTATGTGCCATCGGAAACACTGTTTCCGGCGGCAGATTCAGCACGCGGTCGGCCGGCACGGAATACCGCGCAACACCGGCTTCGCCGAGGCTCGGTCGCTCCGCAACGCCGCGAAATTCGTCGATAACGCGGCCATTGCTCGTCGTCCGCGTTGTAAAGCTGTAGGTCAGCCCATCGTCGCTTTCAAAGCTCGAGAACGTGACGTCCGTATCCTGTGTCGGGCCGCTCTGTAGCTGCAGGGCGATGCGCAACCTCTGATTAATCGTCCAACCGTCGCAGGAATGGCTCCAATCAAGGCTCATGGCCCCCCGGGCATCGACTATGTTATTGTTCGACGCTGGTGATTTCAGGCTCAACTCATACAGCGCCCGGTGCGGCGCCAGCTCCGCCGCCGCGACAGGCGTCACGCCGACCATCACGACCAACCACAAGCCTGAGGTACGCACCACCTTCGGAATGACCTTCGACCATCCTGACATCAAGGTTCCTTCGCGTAACAAATTGCCCAATAACGGTCGCTTCGGCTCTGACCGACCTGCCTCGGCATTATGCCACCCCAAAATAGCTCCCCACCAGTGACAATGGAGTAAACAATGGCTGAAAGGCCGATCGTTATAGCCACCCGGAAACTACCGCCCGCGGTCGAAGACCGCTTGTCCCGCGACTATCGGGCCGCACTTAACCCCGACGATTCACTATACGAGGCCGAAGCCCTGTTGCGCGCCGCCGAAGGCGCCGATGCCCTTTTTGTCCTGCCATCCGAAAAGTTAACAGCCGACGTCATCGGCCGTCTTCCCGCCAGCATCCGGGCGGTGGCGACTTTCTCCGTCGGTCATGAACACATCGACCTCCCCGCCGCCCGGAAGCGCGGTCTTGTCGTCACCAACACCCCCGACGTTCTGACCGCCGCCACCGCGGACCTGGCCATGCTTCTGATCCTGACCTGTGCACGGCGCACCTTCGAGACCCAAGACATCCTGCGCGCCGGCAAATGGCCGCGCATGGCGCCCACCTGGATGCTTGGCACCGATGTCACCGGCAAGCATCTCGGTATCTTTGGTATGGGTCGTATCGGTCGCGCGCTGGCCCAACGCGCCCGCGGCTTCGACATGACCATCCATTATCATAACCGCAGCCGCCTGCCGGCGGACCTGGAGGCCGGCGCTATCTACCACGCCGATGCCGACGAAATGCTGGACCACTGCGATTTTCTATCGCTCAACAGCCCCGCCTCCACCGAGACCCATCACTGGCTCAATGCCGACCGTCTCGCGAGGCTCCCCGACCGTGCTTTCGTCATCAACACCTCACGCGGCCCGGTCATCGACGAAGCCGCACTGGTCGCCGCCCTGCAGGAAGGTCAGATCGCCGGCGCTGGTCTCGACGTCTATGAGCATGAACCGCAGATCCACCCGGGTCTGATCGCCCAGAAGAATACCTATCTTCTGCCCCATATCGGCAGCGCCACCATCGAAACCCGCAACGCTATGGGCTTCAAATGCCTTGATAATCTCGACGCGGTCTTCGCCGGCCGAGAACCGCCGAACCGACTGGCCTGATGGGCTAACTTGCCGGTTTGACCGGCGGCAGTGAAAGCCGCAGATGCAGTTCTTTCAGCCGCTCGGCGGACACGGCCGCCGGCGCCCCCATCATCAGATCCTCCGCCCGCTGGGTCATCGGAAAGGCGATGATCTCACGAATATTGGGCTCATCCGCCAACAGCATGACAATGCGATCGATACCCGGCGCCGAGCCGCCATGGGGCGGCGCCCCGAACTTCAACGCATGGATCATGCCGGAAAATCGGCTATCCACTTCGTCATTATCATAGCCGGCAATTTCGAACGCCTTATACATGATATCGGGGCGGTGATTCCGAATCGCCCCTGAGCTTAATTCGATGCCGTTGCAGACGATGTCGTACTGGAAGGCCTTGATCGTCAGCGGATCCTGAGTCTCCAACGCCTCCAGCCCACCCTGAGGCATCGAAAAAGGATTGTGTGAGAATTCGATCTTGCCGCTGGTCTTGTCGCGCTCATACATCGGGTAGTCGACAATCCAACAAAACGCAAACTGCCCGGCCGCGATTAAGTCCAGATCTGAACCAATCTTGGTGCGGGCCAAGCCGGCCAACTCCGCCGCGGCATCCGCCTCGTCGCTGGCAAAGAACACGGCATCGCCGTCGCCCGCACCGGTTAGCGCCTTCAAGCTGCGTATCCGGTCGTCATCGAGAAATTTGGCGATCGGCCCACGGGCGCCGCCATCGGCAAGGATTACGTAACCGAGCCCCGGAGCACCCTGACCTCGGGCCCAATCATTGAGCTTATCGAACCAACTCCTCGGCTGCGCCGCGGCGCCGGGAGCCGGAATCGCCCTAACCACCTTGTCTTGCTCAACCGCCCTAGCAAATATCTTGAAGTCACTGCCACGAAACACCTCGTCGACATCGGCGATCTCGATGGGATTGCGCAGATCCGGTTTGTCCGAACCATATTTGAGCATCGCATCCGCATAGGCGATGCGTGGGAAAGGCGGTTTGCTCACCGGCCGTGCGGCGGCTTGGTTGAAGGCGGCGAACTCTTCGAACACACCGGCAAGAACCGGTTCGATCGCCGCAAAAACATCCTCTTGCGTGACAAAGCTCATCTCGAAATCGAGCTGATAGAACTCACCCGGCGACCGGTCGGCCCGCGCATCTTCGTCACGAAAGCAGGGTGCAATTTGGAAGTACCGATCGAATCCGGACACCATGAGCAGCTGCTTAAACTGCTGCGGCGCCTGCGGCAGCGCATAGAAGTGGCCGGGATGAATCCGACTTGGGACCAGATAGTCCCGCGCCCCTTCCGGGCTCGACGCCGTCAGAATGGGGGTCTGAAACTCGACGAAGCCACTGTCGTTCATGCGCCGTCGAATCGACGAAATCACCTGGCTGCGCAGCAGGATATTGCGGTGCATCTTGTCGCGCCGCAGATCGAGGAACCGGTAGGAGAGCCGAATATCCTCACCATAGTCCTCGTCCGAATTCACCTGCAGCGGCAGCGGATCCGCCACCGCTTCGACTGTCAGTGCCTCGATCTGGACTTCGATCTCACCAGTCGGCAGTTTGTCGTTGATGGTCTCCGCTGACCGCTTGACCACCCTGCCGGTTATCGTCAGCACTGACTCCAACCGCGCCCCCTCCGCCGCTTCGAAAAGAGCGCTTGAAACGTCAATGACACATTGTGCTAGACCGAAGTTATCGCGTAGATCGACAAACAGCAGGTTTCCGTGATCGCGCTTACGATGCACCCAGCCGGACAACCGCACGGTTGTGCCCGCATGCTCGGAGCGCAGTTCGCCGCAATGATGGGTGCGATAGGGATGCATCTCGGGCCTCGGCGTCAGGACATATTATTAGGGGAGGATTGGGAGCGCCAATGGGCATGGATCGGCAGTCACTGTCAAGCAACCACCGGCACATCGCGCGGACGAGGCAAAGATCACCATGAATAAGGCCCTTTCGCCCGGCCGGGTACCGGAATTGGCTGCTGCCTTCGCCGAGGAGGAGCGTAACGGCTTGGCGCTTATCTTCAAGGTTCGCTCGATCGCCTTACTACTCATCGGCATCTATTTGGCGATCCAGTTCTGGTCCATTCCGCTGATTTGGGCCGCGGCTGAAATACTCATATTCTTTCTCATCGGCCTGGCCCAATACCGCCTGGCCGCATCCTCTCGCGCCGCCTCCTGGCACAAATACTTGTTCATCACCCTCGACTGCCTGTTTCTTGCCTTCGTTCTCGTTGTGCCCAACCCGCTTATCGAGGATGCCTGGCCGGGGCCGATCTTCCTCCGCGGCGAATCCTTTATGTGGTTCCTGATTCTGGTGTCCCTCACAGCGCTCAGCTATGCGCCCTGGCTGGTGCTCTGGAGCGCTGTCGCGGCATCGGTCTCCTATTTCATTGGCGTCGCCTGGATCCTCAGCCAGCCCGGTAGCTTCATCGACACCGGGGCCACCGACATCACATCGCCGCAGCCCCTTGCCGCACGCCTCGACATCTTGCTTGATCCGTTCTTTGTCGACCTGCAAACCCGCATTCAAAGCGCCATCGTGCTGCTTATTGCGGCTGGCATTCTCGCTGTCGTGGTGCTGCGGTCGCGGCGTCTCGTCGCCAGGCAGGCGTCCGCCGCCCGCGAGCGCGCCAATCTCGCACGCTACTTTTCGCCCAACATGGTGGCGGAGTTATCGCAGACCAGCCAACCGCTCGGCGCCGGTCGCACACAGAAAGCGGCTGTCCTTTTCGCCGATATCGTTGGTTTTACGGCCATGTGCCAGGATTTCACACCGCCGCAAATCCTTGATCTGCTGCGCAATTACCATGGCCGAATGCAGCAGGCCGTCTTCGCCCATCAAGGCACATTGGACAAATATATCGGCGATGCCGCGATGGCGACCTTCGGCACCCCGGCGACCGGCCCCGACGATGCGACCCGCGCCCTGACCTGCGCCTACGCCATGGTCGCGGCCGTGGCGTCCTGGAACACGGAGCGCGCCGCCGCGGGTCAGCCGCCGGTTGAGGTGGCCGTCGGCATCCACTATGGCCCGGTCGTCTTGGGCAATATCGGTGGCGAGGGCCGCCTCGAGTTCGCCGTCCTCGGCGACACCGTCAACGTTGCCAGCCGCCTCGAGGACATGACCAGGGAGCTCGGCGCCCGCATTCTCGTTAGCGGCGACCTGATCGCCGAGATCGAAATGGAGAATGGTGGCGATCGGCCGGGGTTCGCCGGCTTGGTGCAAGGCCCGTCCCGTGCTGTCCGCGGACGCGAAGGGCTCGTCGAGCTTTGGCTACTCCCAAAGGATGAAACGCCGACCCTCGCTTTCGATCAACCGGCAAACGGTGTATAGCTGGTGCATGAGCATATTGACCGACAACACTGAGATTGCCGCGTTTTGCAAGCGGCTGGCGCGCGCCGAATATGTCACGGTCGATACCGAGTTCATGCGCGAGAAGACATTCTGGCCAATACTCTGCCTCATCCAACTCGCCGGTCCCAACGAGGCCGCAGCCATCGACCCATTGGTCCCTGACGTCGATCTTACCCCGCTGTACACATTGCTCGCCAACCGCAAGGTCCTGAAGGTCGTGCACGGTGCCCGCCAGGATATCGAAATATTCTTCCATCTGACGGGAAAGGTCCCCACCCCGCTGTTTGACACCCAGATCGCCGCCATGGTTTGTGGTTTTGGCGATCAGGTCGGCTACGAGACCCTGGTCGCGAGGTTGACTGGTCATCGCCTCGACAAGAGCTCCCGCTTTACTGACTGGTCGCTGCGCCCATTGACGGAAAAGCAAGCCACCTATGCTTTGGGCGACGTGATCTACCTGCGCGAGGCTTATGAACAACTGCGCGACCGCATTGCCGAAAATGGCCGCGCCGCCTGGCTCGATGAAGAAATCGATGACCTCACCGCCACCGACAGCTACCGGATCGATCCCGTCAGCGCCTGGCATCGTCTCAAGCCCCGCAGTACTGACCGGCGCTATCTGGCCATTCTGCGCGAGGTTTCGGCCTGGCGCGAGAACGAGGCGATGCAGCGCGATATCCCACGCAACCGGGTGCTTCGTGACGAAGCGTTGAGTGAGATCGCCGCCCATCCGCCGGAAACCCGCGCCGCCCTCGGTCGCGTGCGCGGCGTCTCCCGCGGCTTTGCCGACGGCCGCGCTGGCGAAGACTTGCTGAATGCCGTGGCAGCGGGGCAGAACCTGCCCATTGAGGACGCACCCGAGCCGCGGCCCAAGGTAACCCTGCCGCGTGGACTGGGGCCGGTGGTCGACCTGCTAAAAGTGCTCTTGAAGCAGCGCTGCGAGTATCACAACGTCGCCCAGAAATTGGTCGCGAGCACCGCCGATTTGGAGCGCATTGCCGCCGATGACGAGGCCCCGGTGCCCACGCTCCAGGGCTGGCGTCGAGAAATCTTCGGCGCCGATGCGCTGGCGCTCAAACATGGCCGGGTGGCCCTGGCCGCGTCGGCCGGCCATGTGCAACTGTTGCAGGTGAACGGCGCCGGCGCCGCTGACCGGCCAGCCCCGGCGCCGTCCCGCTCAGGCCAGGATCGCCCACCCGGACGCCGCCGCAAGCGTCGGCGTGAACGCCGTCCGTCAGGACAGACCCCAGATCAACCGACCGAGGGCGCTTAGCCGATACTAAGTTCCCAGCGCCGGTCGAGCAGGCCGGCTAGCGCCTCCAATCGGCGCTGAACGCTTTCGCCGTCCAAGACCGCTCGGGCACCCAGCAAGTGCAAGCGCAACATGTCGTCCTCCAGCATCAAGGACGTGCCCGAAAGCAGCTGCGGCAGCCCGCCGGACAGTGTCTCCGCCAGCCGCAATGCCGCGCCAAGCGACCGCCCCCATTGCCGCGACTTGCTGCTTAGTAACGCATGAACCGCACGCAGGGAATGGTCTTCGAGACCGCCTCCGTAGCGGGCGTAGATCGCCAGCGCCACGGCCGCGCGCTCCTCATGGTCGATCCCGGTCAGCGGTAGTCGCAGCACGCGGAAAAACGCCTGCTCCGGCCGATAGTCCGGATGCTCCTGCCAACTGATATCTGCCAGCAAACATGTTGCCTTGCGTAGACGAGCCCACGCGGCGCTCTCCTCGCCGAACAACGGCGACGTCCACTTGAAAAGGGCATCGCTGCGATCGCCGAACCGGCTCTCGTTCGCCGCGAACATCGCACATGTGCTTAGCAAGGGATCCTCGCGCCGCGCCCCACCTTCGAGGCGGTCGAACAAGCGGCCTTCACGGACCCCGAGCGCCGAGAACACCACCGTGCGCGGCTTCGCCCGAACCAGCAAACGGTGCAGCACCTGCGCGGCCGCCGGCAGCACCGGTAGCCGCCGTCGCGGTATCGCGGCCACACCTTCCAACGAAGACGGTCCGAGTCGCGCTACCATGTTGCAGAACTCCGCCAACTCACCGCCATTGACGCAGTATTGATGGATCACCCGCAGCGGATAGCGGTTATGGGCCATGTGGAGCCGTGCCAGGGCACGCCAGGCGCCACCCACTGGATAGAGGCTCTGCCCCTTGCCATGCGAGATCCAGGGAACCGTGTCCAACGCCTCGTCGATCGTCGCCTTGATCTCGTGACGCTTCCCGCCACTGTCGCTCAGCCGCAGCGCCCCCAATGGCAGCGTCGTATAAGCGCCGAACTCACCGCCTTTCAGCGCCACCAACTCCAAACTACCGCCGCCGAGATCGCCGGCAAGGCCGGTCGCTCCCGGGATTCCCGAGACCACACCCTGAGCCGCCAAGCGTGCCTCCTGCGACCCGCTAAGCTGCTCGATGGTCACGCCGCAGCGCCGCTCCAACCGCGCGATAAAATCGGGCCCATCCTCGGCATCTCGGGTCGCCGCCGTGGCGATCACATCGAGCCGGTCCACTTCCATCGCCCGCGCCAGGGCGACAAAACGCACCATGCTGGCCTCGGCCCGCTTCGCCCCTGCTGGATCGAGCCTGCCGGTCTTGGCAAGCCGCCGTCCAAGTCCGCAAATGACCCGTTCGTTGAACACCGGTTGCGGTGCCCGGCCCAAGCGCTCGTAGACCACCAGGCGCACCGTATTCGATCCCAGGTCGACCACCCCCACGCGGGGAATCATCTGGCGCAATATAGGCTGGCTCTCGCTCATCGCCGGCGGCCTGGATTAGTTATTCCTAAGAGCCAACCGAGGCGACGGTCTGGCATGCTCAATCGCGCTGCCGCGACCCGATAGGCTGGGATTGGTCATGAAATAGGTATGCGCACAAAAGGCGTCCGCAGCGCCACCCGTTTGCCGTACATAGCGGCCATTGCCATCCGCGAGCCAACTCTGGGCGACATCCTTCAGATTGGCCATCATGATTTGATCAAGCACCTGGGCATGCACGGTCTTGTTCGTGATCGGCACCAGCACCTCGACCCGACGATCCAGGTTGCGCGGCATCCAGTCGGCCGAAGAAATAAACACTTTCGCCTCCGGCGACGGCAAGGCATGCCCACAGCCAAACACCACCACGCGCGCATGCTCAAGAAACCGCCCGACCATGCTCCGCACCCTGATATTTTCGCTCAAACCGCGCAGGCCGGGGCGCAGGCAGCACACGCCACGGACGATCAGCTCTATTTCGACACCGTTGTTCGACGCGTCATACAGCGCATCGATAACCTCGCCATCGACCAGGTTGTTGAGCTTGGCCCAGATCCGGCCTGGGCGCCCGCCTTTGGCATGTGCGACCTCATCGCCGATAAGGCCCAATAACGTGCTGCGCAGATTTACCGGCGAAACCGACAATCTTTCCAGCTTCTCCGGCCGCGCGTAGCCGGTCATGTAGTTGAATACCCGTGCCGCATCCTGACACAGCACCGGGTCGCAGGTCAGGAAGCTCAGATCTGCGTACGTCTTGGCGTTGATCGGATGATAGTTACCGGTGCCGAAATGCGCATAGGCGCGCAGCCCTTTTCCTTCGCGCCGCACCACCAGGCTCATCTTGGCATGGGTCTTCAGATCGATGAACCCATAGACCACCTGCACGCCGGCGCGTTCCAACACCCGCGCCCAACGAATATTGGCCTCCTCGTCGAAGCGGGCTTTCAACTCCACCAAAGCGGTTACTGATTTGCCGGCCTCGGCGGCGACGATCAACGCCCGCACAATTGGCGAGCCTTCCGAGGTGCGATAGAGCGTCTGCTTGATCGCCACAACCGCCGGGTCTTGCGCCGCCTGATGCACGAACTGCACCACGACGTCGAAAGATTCATAGGGATGATGGACGATCAGATCCTTGGCCCGGATTGCCGCGAAACAATCGCCGCCAAAATCGCGAATGCGCTCTGGAAAACGCGCGTCATACGGCTCGAACAGCAGATCGGTCCGATCCTCGACGATCAGTTGCTTCGTATCGGCAAGCCCCAGCGGTCCCTCCAGTCGGAACACGTCTTCCTGCGCCGCACCGAGCTTCTCGGTAACGAAATCGCACAAATCGTCCGGCATGGCGTTGTCGACCGTCAGCAGGATGACCACGCCGCGGCGGCGCTGCTTCAGCGCTGATTCGAACAGCCGCACCAAGTCTTCGGCTTCCTCGGAAATCTCCAATTCGCTATCGCGCAACACTCTGAAAGCGCCGAGGCCTTTGAGTTCGAAGCCCGGGAACAGCCGGTCGAGAAACATCGTCACGGCTTGTTCAAGCGCGATAAAGCGCGTCGCCGGCCCGGGCAGGCGAACGAACCGGGCGATCTGCCCGGGCAGCGGCAGCAGGCCCACCAAATCCTTGTTATCGCTTGGCCGCACCAATTGCAGGGCCAGGGCTAGACCAAAATTCGGGATAAATGGGAATGGATGCGCCGGATCCACCGCCAACGGCGTCAGTACCGGGAAGATTTCGGTAATGAACCGTTCTTCCAGCCATACTTGTTCCGAGGCGGACAGATCCTCCGGCTCGATCAACGCCAGTCCCGCCGCCCGCAATTGTCGCCGCAGCGTCAACCAGACTGCCTCCTGCGCCGCCATCACCGCCCCGGCACGGACCGCGATCGCATCCAGTTGCTGTGTTGGGGTCATGCCGTCTTGGCTCGCCTTCTTGATCCCCGCCGAGACCTGCGCCTT
This sequence comes from Alphaproteobacteria bacterium, assembly GCA_021774445.1. Taxonomy (GTDB): domain Bacteria; phylum Pseudomonadota; class Alphaproteobacteria; order UBA6615; family UBA6615; genus SZUA-147. Next base: position 196,728 of record JAJFJA010000056.1, on the reverse strand, counting down.
TAGTCCGGCGACACGCACCGTGTGGAATTCGTCCAAGTTGGCGGCCGAGATCGCCAAGAAGCGCATCTGCTCCGCAAGCGGATGCCGAGCATTGCTGGCTTCCTCCAACACACGCTCGTTGAACGCCAGCCATGATAATTCGCGGTTGATGAACCGTTGCGGCGATTGCAGCGTGACCGAATCGGCCTGGTCATCGGCTCGAACGCCGCCTGCCGCCTTAGCCATGTCCGACCTCGGCAAGAACTTCGCGTGCCACCGGAATGGTAATCGGCCGCTGCGACGCCAACGCCCTCTCGTCCAAAGCGTCCACGGTCTGCCGTGCTGCCGCGAAGGAACGTTCCATCCTTGCCTGCAGAAACCGGATGACGTCGGCGCTCACCGCCAGTTGCCGGTCGCCGAATAATTTCACCAGCACCGCCTCGATCAGGGCGTCATCGGGGTGCCCGATCGCCACCGCCGGCAGCGCCGCCAGGCGCGAGCGCAGATCGGGCAAACGTGTCGGCCATCGGGCCGGCGCCCCCCGACCGGTCAGCAGCAGGGTTGCCCCCAGCTCCCGCGCCAAGTTGTAAAGGTGAAACAAGCCGACTTCCGCCTCATCGTCGAACTCCCCATCGGCAGCCTCGATGATCACGGCTTGGTTCTGGACCAAGGCCTCCCGTGGACTCAGTGTTCTCAGGGCTGCCGGCGTAATCTCGGCCGCCGCGCTCACCGCACGCCAAACTTGTGCCAGATGTGATTTGCCGCAACCCGGTGGCCCCCAAATCGCCAACCCGCAGGCCGGCCAGTCTGGCCATCGGTCAATCCACGCCAGCGCTTCCTGGTTGCATGGCGCCGGCAGGAAATCCTCGCGCCCAAGGGCGGTCCGCGGTTGCAGATCGAGGACAAGCTGCCGACCGGCCGACGCCCTCACGCCTCCGGCTCCTCAAGCACCTCGGTCTCCTCGTTAGCTGTGATCTCGCGACCGCCATGATAGAGCGCACTGCCGCGGTACTGTTCAATCGCAAAAGCGACCAGCACGCTAGCGACGGCCGCCACGGGCAGCGCCAACAACAGTCCCAGCAGACCCAACAGGGCACCGCCGGCGAGCAGCGCGAAGATCACCCAGACCGGGTGTAATCCGACCTGCCCACCCACCAGTTTGGGCGTTAGGAAATTCCCTTCGACGAACTGGCCCACGACGAAGATGCCGGCAACGATGCCGACCGGTGTCAAGCTGTCGAATTGGACCAGCGCCAGCGCCACCGAAACCACGAAGCCGCTGATCGATCCCACATAAGGGATAAAGGACACCGCCCCGGCGCTCAATCCCACGACCAGGCCAAACTCCAGCCCGGCAATGCTCAGGGCAACGGCATAATAGATGCCTAAGCTTGCGCTGACGATCGCTTGTCCGCGGACGAACCCGGCAAGTTTGCGGTCGATCAGCCGCAATTGTTCGCGGATCGTGTCGGCGTGATGCAACGGCAATAATGACCCGATACGCGCAATCAGATTGTCCCAGTCCCGTAACAAGTAGAACGCCACGATCGGCGTGATGAACAACAGCGACAACAGATTGATCAATGCCAGGCCACGTGACAGCAACCCGCCGAGGAAGTTCCTCAAGGCACTGACCGCCGCCCCGGAATGTTCGTTCGCCAGCGCCTGCAGCTTGGCGACTTGATCTTCGCCCAGCGGCCCACCGGCGGTAACCAGCAACCTCTCCAATAATCCGCGCAGGGACTCCGTATATCTTGGCAAGTTGCCTACAAAGCCGCTGATTTGCGCCTGCAGTAGCGGAATCATCAAGATCAGCGCCACGGTAAACACCAGCAGCGCCCCGCAAATGACGGTCAGCGCCGCCATTGTTCTCGGCAACTTCCACCGCTCCAACCGGTCGACGATCGGGTCGCAGAGATAGGCGATAGCCATGCCGGCGACGAACGGCAGCAATACGGACCGTAACGTGTAGAGCAAGATGATCAGGACGATCAGGCCGACAAACCAGAACCGCAACTGTCGGGTCGGGCTCATCGTCTACAAGCTCCCTGTACCGGCCCGCTCGGCGCCGTTCAACTGTCGTCCCCATAACATCATGTAGACCGTTCCGGAAAGCACTGTTGTCACCGCTACAAACCAGGAGAAGTAGGTCAAAGACAGGTCCACTTGCCATCCGAACGCCAGTTGCGCGACAACCAGCACCGCCAACATGATTTGCGCCGCGGTATTCAGTTTGCTGATACGGGACGGTTTCACCTGCAAAATTCCGGTCACCAGCTGCAAGACTAGGGCGCCAACGATGATCAGCAGATCACGAAAGACGATCAGAATTACCAACCAAGTCTCAACATAGTCTTGATAGCCTAGTGTAAGAAAGACGCCGGCCAAGAGCGCTTTGTCGGCAATCGTGTCCAGCAAAGCGCCAAGTCGGCTCACCAGATTCAGTCGGCGAGCCAGAAAGCCATCGATCGCATCTGACAACCCCGCCGCCAGGATCACCCAGAAGCCGGTAGCAAACGCGCCGATCAGCAGCAACCACACGCAAAGCGGCACACACGCCAACCTGGCCAAGGTAATGACGTTAGGCAGCGTCACGGCTCAACGTCCAATAGCGCAAAAGGGGTCAGCGGCGCGCCGCCAGCCGCAGCGTCCTCGGCGTGTCCTCCGGCCGCAGCAAGCCAGAGGATGACAAGGGCGCCGCATCGACAATCAGGTCGCGTTGTACCAACGCATCCTCCAATTGTCCGAACTCACCGAAGAAACGTATCTCGATCTCTGCGGTATCGCGCCGCAGCTCCCGCAACCTGGTCTCCGAGACCAGCGCCACGCGCCCGAGCCGTTCGCGCACTTCCAGCCAATCGTCGAGCCCCGCTAGCGGCACCACGAAATACAGCACTTGCTCCTGATCGAAGCGCAACAAGTTCGCCTCGATCCAAGCGTCCTCCACGGCCTCCGCGGTGGCCGTCGCCGCCTGCTGTAACAGAGCCTGCAGGTCCTGTCCGGCAGTTGCCGATTGATCCAGCAATATCGGCGCTTGCGCAGTCGCGCCGATCCGCGTGACCGCGATGTCGACACGGGCAAAATTTCCGCCAAACCGGCCGTCCAACGTCGCGATCACGACCAAGCTGTCATCGGCACCATAGCGGCTGGCGATTGCCTGCAGCCGCTCGGTCTCGCCGGCCGCCGCTTGCTCCGCGCTGATGTCGGAAATGTCCGACAGATCGCCCAACGGCACCACGGTCGGCACCAAGGAGACCTCGCCACCCGGCAATTGCTCCCAAGCCTGACGCCATGGATTTGGCTCGTCCCACAGCAGCAGCCCGGTATCGTTGCGCAATATTGGCAAAACCAGCACCGGTTTGCTGACCGTCTCGGCGAATGGCAGACCGGCCTCACGCAAAGCCTGACGCACCGCACCACCGTCGAATCGAACGGTCATGTCGGCGAGATAGCGAACATTGGAACGCCGCTCGTTGACGATCGAAAAATCGCTGACCACCCGGTTGACCAGATCATCGTCGATCCGCGGCAGGTTGCCTCGGTCTTGACGACGGATCAGGCGTCGCAGCATCGTCCGCGTCGCCTCGACCTGCCCCTCGGCCAGTGCCCGCTCGCGCGCCACTGCCGCGTTTTCCGCCGTCACGTCGACGGCCACGCTGCTCACGGTAAAGATGTCCTGGGCCGCCGCCACCGGCGCCAACGCGGTGACGCTGATGACCAGCAGCAGGCCGGTCAGGGCGAACTTGCCAAGCTGGGCGTGGATCATTGCAAAACGCCTCGAAAGAAGTATCTTCGGCGGCTCATCTGGCGGCGTTCCGCCCGCCAAGTCAAGGGGTCTCCTAATCGCCACGAACTACAAAGATGCCGGAGTGGACATCGCGGCCGGCGAGGCGCTGGTCGACGCTATCAAGCCGCTCGCGCGCGCCACCGCCCGTGCCGGCGCCGATACGGCGCTGGGCGGCTTCGGCGGCTTGTTCGATCTGCAGGCCGCCGGCTTTCGCGATCCCATCTTGGTCGCCGCCACCGACGGTGTCGGCACCAAACTTCGGCTAGCCATCGACACCGGCCACCACGACTCGGTGGGCATCGATCTGGTCGCCATGTGCGTCAACGACATCGTCGTCCAAGGCGCCCAACCGCTGTTTTTTCTCGACTATTTCGCCACCGCTAAGCTTGATCCAACGGTTGCCGAGGCAGTGATCCGCGGCATTGCGCAGGGCTGCCAGCAGGCCGGTTGCGCCCTTATCGGCGGCGAGACCGCGGAAATGCCTGGGATGTATCACGGTCATGATTACGATCTCGCGGGTTTTGCCGTCGGCGCGGCCGAGCGCGGCCAAACCTTGCCGCGCGCCGAATCGCCGGTGCAACCCGGCGACGTCGTTCTCGGCATCGCTACAAACGGCCTGCACTCCAACGGCTTTTCCTTGGTACATAAGCTAATCGCCGATCATGGCCTGGATTTGGCGGCAACTGCCCCATTTCCGACCAATCAGTCCCTCGGCACGGCCTTGCTGGCACCGACTCGTATCTACGTACAGCCGTCTCTCGCCGGCGTCGCCACGGGCAAGGTGAAGGCCTTCGCCCACATCACCGGCGGCGGTTTGATGGAGAATATTCCCCGCGCGCTGCCCGCGAGCACCATGGCCAGAATCGATATCGTCCGTTGGCCGGTACCGCCGGTCTTTGACTGGTTGGCCGCCGCCGGCCCGGTCGCCCCGGAAGACATGCTCCGCACCTTCAACTGCGGCATCGGCATGGTCGCTATCGTCGCGGCGGCGGACGCCGATGTCGTCACCGCCGCCCTCTCCTCCTACGGTGACAGCGTCTATCACATCGGCTCCATCACCGCCCGGGCCAGTGGCCAACCGGCAGTCGCCATCGAAAACGCCGCAATCCTTAAGCCTGATCAAGAATGACCCGCCTGAAACTCGGGGTCCTCATCTCGGGTCGCGGCTCGAACCTGCGGGCCCTCATCGAAAGCTGCAACACATCGGGCTATCCCGCTGAAATCGTGCTTGTCCTTGCCAATCGGCCCGACGCCGCGGGACTAGGGTTCGCGGCCGAGGTCGGGATCGCGACCCAGGTCATCGATCACACCGAATACGCCGAGCGCGCGGCATTCGACGCCGCCCTCGATCGCGCTTTGCGCGCGGCGGGCGTAGAGCTCGTCTGCCTCGCCGGTTTCATGCGCCTGCTCACAGCCGGTTTTGTCGCCAGCTGGCGCGACGCGCTGGTCAATATCCACCCCTCGCTATTGCCCAGCTTCCGCGGCCTCAATACCCATCGTAAGACCCTCGCGGCCGGGGTTCGCATCACGGGATGCACCGTCCACTATCTGCGTCCGGAGACTGATACCGGCCCCATTTTGGTACAAGCGGCGGTACCGGTACTGGCCGAAGATGACGAGGCGAGCCTAGCCGCCCGTGTCCTTGCCGCCGAACATCGATGTTATCCGTTGGCCGTCCGGCTGATCGCCGAAGGCAGAGTCCGGGTCGAAAACGAGCGGGCCATTATCGACGGCGCCCCGGCCGGCGACCTCACCTTGATTAATCCCCTGCCAACGCCTTCGGGTTCATCTTGAGGCGCCGCGAAACGGGCCTTTCCAAAAATCGCCTATCTGGCTTATAAACGCAGCCGCGCAATAGCAACGCTTAGACCGACCCGAGGATTTGCTGGCATGGCCAAAGAACACGACATCGATGGGCATATGACCACCTGGACTGGCTTTACCAGGTTGCTGGTCATGTGCATGGTCGGCATCGTCATCGTACTTGTGCTGATGGCCACCTTCGTGGTCTAGCCATCAAGCGACGGGCCGAATCCCGGCCTATTTAGCCGACGATATCGCACCCCGAAAAGAAGAAGGCGATCTCGATGGCCGCATTCTCCGCGCTGTCGGAGCCATGCACCGAGTTCGCTTCGATCGACTCCGCGAATTCCTTACGAATAGTGCCCTCGGCCGCGTCGGCCGGGTTGGTCGCGCCCATCACTTCGCGGTTGCGCGCCACGGCGTTTTCGCCTTCCAGCGCCTGAACCACCACGGGGCCGCTGGTCATGAATGCAACCAGGTCGCCATAAAACGGCCGCTCCTTATGCACCGCGTAAAAAGCTTCCGCCTGCCCTTGGCTAAGCTGAATTCGTCTTTGCGCCACGATCCTTAGACCGGCCGCCTCAAGCTTTGCGTTGACCTGACCGGTGAGGTTCCGGCGGGTGGCATCCGGCTTGATGATCGATAGGGTGCGTTCGACGGCCATGATCGCTTTCTCTGCTTGTCTGGGCTGGGTGGGTGGCGCGCGGGTTATATCCCTGCCGCCCCGGGCCTGCAAGGGCATCGAAATCATAGATAATCTATAATCCCTCAAAACAACCGGCGTTTTAGTTCACTGGCACCCATGCTATCCATGCCGCCCCATGCTGCATTTATCGGACATCACCTATCGCATCGGCGATCGCCTCCTGCTGGACCGCGCCACGGCCGCCATCCCGGCCGGCCATCGGGTCGGGCTTATCGGCCGCAACGGCACCGGCAAGACCACCCTGTTGCGGCTCATTCAGGGCGCCCTGGAGTGCGAGGGCGGATCCGTCCGCAAACCGACGGCGGCCAAAATCGCGGCGGTGGCGCAGGAAGCCCCGTCTGGGCCGGCCAATCTCGTCAACACTGTCGTCGCCGCCGACCTGGAGCTTGCCGCCCTCCAAGCCGAAGCCGCCAGTACGACCGATCCCACACGGATCGCCGAGGTCCACAGCCGGCTTAATGATATCGGTGCCCACACCGCCCCAGCCCGCGCCGCGACGATCCTCGCCGGGCTCGGCTTCGACGAGACGACCCAGCAGCGACCGGTTGAGGAATTCTCCGGTGGCTGGCGCATGCGTGTGGCGCTCGCCGCCACCTTGTTCATCGAGCCGGATATCCTGCTGCTCGATGAGCCCACCACCCACCTCGACCTTGAAGCAAGTATCTGGCTCGAAGGCTATCTCGCCTCCTATCCGCACACCTTGCTGCTGGTCAGTCACGACCGCGATCTGCTCAATCGCGTGCCGGAGCAAATCCTCCATCTCGATGGCGGCAAGCTCACCATGTATGCCGGCAATTACGACCGTTTCGACAGGACCCGCCGCGAACGCCGCCGCTTCGCCGCCAAGGAGCTGGCCAAGCAGCTCGACCAGCGCCGCCACATGCAGGCATTCGTCGACCGCTTCCGCTATAAGGCCTCGAAGGCCCGCCAGGCCCAAAGCCGCCTCAAGGCCCTGGAACGCCTGCCGGCGCTCGAGCCGATTGTCGAGGACGCACCGGTGCTCCTGGACTTCCCGGCACCGGAAACCCTACCGCCACCACTGATCACCATGGATCGGGTATCCGTCGGCTACGACGGCACCCCGGTGCTGCAGAATCTTGATCTGCGCCTCGATATGGACGACCGCATCGCCTTGCTCGGCGCCAACGGCAACGGCAAGTCGACCTTGGCCAAGTTGCTCGCCGGCCGCCTCGCCCCCCTCGACGGCAACCTCCGCAGCTCGTCAAAGCTCCGCATCGGCTATTTTGCCCAGCACCAGGCCGAGGAACTCGATCTCGGCCAAACCCCATACCATCACATGTCCCGGCTCATGGATCAGGCGCCGCCAACCAAGATCCGCGCTCAGCTCGGCCGCTTCGGTTTCGGCATCCAGCATGCCGATACCAAGGTCGGCAACCTTTCCGGCGGCGAGAAGGCGCGCCTGCTCATCGCCCTCACCTGCCACACCGCGCCTCACCTGCTGATCCTTGACGAGCCCACCAACCACCTCGACATCGACACCCGCGAGGCGCTGGTCCAGGCCCTCGCTGTCTATCCCGGCGCCGTCATCCTGGTCAGCCATGATCCCCATCTCGTCGGCCTGGTCGCAGACCGCTTGTGGCTGGTCGCCGACGGCACCTGCACGACTTACGACGGCGATCTCGACGACTACCGCCGCCTGCAATTGAGCGCCGCCAACCGCCGCGCCGGCAAGGGTCAGAAAAACGGCGCCGCACGCCCCTCCAAAAGCGAGCGCAGGAAGGCTGCGGCCACCGCCCGCTATGATGCCGACGGCCTGCGCCGCGACGTCCGCCGCGCCGAGGCGGAGCTCGCCAAGCTCACTGCCGCGAAAGAAAAAATGGAAGTCGCCTTGGCCAATCCCGCCACCTATGGCGGCCCGGCCACCAAGCTCACAGAGCTGAACCGGGTCCTTGCCCGCGTCACCGAACAGATCGCCAGCGCCGAAGCCAAATGGCTCGACGCCCAAGAAAAACTCGAGACCGAGCAAGTCAGCGCCGACATCGCGACACCACCCGGATGATGGCGCCGGAGCCGGTTGCCTCAGTAAGGTTTGGTTAGTTCGAGCCGCCTATTGTCCCCCGATGGGGAAAAAGCAGGCGCAACCCGGTAACGTCGAGGCCTTCCCGCAACACGCGGTGAAACGACCGAAGCCGACCGTCCTGGAGTTGCTCAACCAGGACACGCCGGAACGGGCGGTCGCTCTGGTCCGCATGGCTCATCCCGACATAACGCTGGCGGAGTTCTTGGCGGGGCTGGATCGTGAGGCCGCGACCATTAGGGCATCCATTATCAAAGGCGCCGAGCACCTCGCGGCGATAAATAATCTTATGAACGCGGCCCGATCCGAGATGGCGGACGGCACCGCTCAGGCCGGCCCTGATGACACGTTCGACGAAGACCTCAAAGCCGCGGCCAAGTTGGATCCCTATTGGCACCTGGACAGCGATGGCACCGCGACGCCGATGCAGGGCGCCACGCACAAGACACCGGACGACCTGGTGGCGGCATATCGCCGGAACCGAAACGCCACCTAACCGAAAGGCATCGCGACCATGAGACGCTGCATAATCGCCGCAACCCCCGAGCCGTAACGCGATGCGGGCGGCGCCAGCCGCCATGATCTCAACCCGGCCGCGCTCGCCTTGGCTTAATCGGCCACTTCCGTCGGTCGAGCCGGGTCTACGGATGCGCCCAAGTTGGCACTGCCCACGGTCGTGCCACGTTGCAGATGAACAGCACGACCCGCAGGTGCCACCAGCGCGGCACTCCAGCGCGCCCACGGAGCATCACACCGGCAGGCCGGCTTTTTCCAGGCCGCCGGCTAGGCGGTCGAACACATCGGGGACCTGATAGGGCAGTGCCCGCCGCACCTGCGCGAGCGAAAACTGCGGGTTGATTTCTAAGATCTCGGCCCAGCGCTGGCGGGCCTCGTCGACACGGCCCGCATGGCCGTGAATCGCGGCCAGGAACACCCGCGACATGTCGGACACCGGTGACATGTCAAGCCGTCGTTCGAAGCACGCCGCGGCCTCGGTATCGCGCCCCAGCGCGAACTGTGCCCGCCCCATGAGCTGCAGCGCGATGTGGTAGCGCGGATCCAGGCTGAGCACCTTATGCGCGTACTCGATGGCGGTTTCGTGGCGCCCCAGGAAATCATGGATTTGCCCTAGCGCGGCATAGCCACTACCAAAATTCGGGTTGAGTTCGACGGATCTGGTAGCGGCGCGTTCGGCGTCGTCGAATTGCTGCAGCCACATGTGGCTCAGCGCCAGCGCGTGAAAACCGCGCGGTTCCCCCGGATCGACCCGGCACGCCTGCTCGGCGAGCGCCGTCGCCAACTGCAAGTTTTCGGCCGTGGCGCCGTTCCAGCCGTTCTGATACTCAATGCCGGTGATACTCGACAGCGCCGCCGGGGCCGCCGCCATATTGGGATCCAGGGCCATCGCCCGCTCGAGCAGCACGCGGCCCTCGGCCAAGGCCGCCTCGGTGAAGCGAAACAGCAGCTCCCGGCCCCGCACCAGCAAGTCATAGGCCTCCGGATCGACCTTGCGTCGCCCCCGTCGGGTGCTTTGTTCGCTGGCCGTCAGGGCCACCCGGAAGGCGGCGACGATTTCTCGCGTGACCTCGTCCTGAACGGCGAAAATATCCGCAAGGTCGCGGTCGTATCGGTCGGCCCAGATGTGTCCGCCGGTGCTGCCCTCGATCAGCTGGGCGTTGATCCTCACCCGGTTGCCCGCCTTGCGGACGCTGCCTTCCAGCACATAACGAACACCCAGCTCCCGGCACACCTGGCGCAGGTCGTGGCTCTTGCCCCGGTAGGCGAAAGAAGAGTTGCGCGCGATCACGAACAAGCCGGAGACCTTGGACAGGTCGGTGATGATGTCCTCGGCGATGCCGTCCGCGAAATACGCCTGTTCCGGGTCGCCGGACATGTTGTCGAAGGGCAGCACGGCGATCGAAGGTTTGTCGGACGGCTGCATGTCATGATGGGTGGTAGCGGCAGTAGCGGCCAGCCGCACGCTGTATGCCCGCACCGGTCGGGCGATATTTTTGACCTGTTGCGCGCCCAGATCGGTGAAGCTCAGCTCGAGTTTGCCATCCACGCTCTGGTGGACGATGTCGGCGATGCAGATGCCGCCTGGCTCGGCCAATCCCTCCAGCCGCGCGGCCACATTCACTCCGTCACCATGGATGTCATCGCCGTCAATGATGACGTCGCCAAGATTGATACCGATGCGAAAGGCGATGCGTTTGCCGTCGGGAACGTCACGGTTGCGCTCCGCCATGCCAAGCTGGATACCTACCGCGCACTCGACCGCATCGACCACGCTGGCGAATTCCGCCAGGACACCGTCACCCATCAGCTTGACGATGCGCCCTCGATGCCCGGCAATAGCCGGGTCGATCAGCCCGGCATGGTGTTGCTTGAGCGCGGCGAGCGTGCCGGTCTCGTCCGCGCCCATAAGCGCACTATAGCCAACCACATCGGCGGCCATGATCGCGGCCAGGCGGCGTTGGGCACGTTCTTCGGCCACGAACGAGCTTCTCCTCAATGAACAGAACCGGAGTGTAGGGTCAGGGACCCAGACTGTCCAATCTCGGCGACCGGCCTGACTCACCCGTCCCTATAGTCGATCTTCACCACCTCGATGCGCTTGGTTCCGGTCGGGGTCGCCAGCACCACCACGTCGCCTTCCTCGGCCTTCATCAGGGCCCGGGCGATGGGGGAGACCCAGCTGACCTCGCCCCGCGCCGTGCTGGCCTCGTCGATGCCGACGATGCGCACGGTGTTTTCTTCGCTGTCCGCGCCGCCATCGGCATTGGCGTAGGTGACCGTGGCCCCGAAGAACACCCGGTCATGGACCGTCCGCCGCGCCGGGTCGACGACCTCGGCGGTCTTCAGGCGCATCGACAGATAGCGCAGGCGGCGGTCGATTTCGCGCAGCCGCTTCTTGCCGTACAGATAGTCGCCATTCTCCGACCGGTCGCCATTGCCCGCCGCCCAAGCCACCACCTCAACCACCTTGGGGCGCTCGACCCGCCGCAGCGTGTCGAGTTCGTCCCGCAGCAGCCGCAAGCCATGCGGCGTCACGTAGTTCTTGAAGCCGTCCGGCAGTGGATCGGGCGCGTCGGGCTCCACCGCCTCGGTCTCGCTTTCCTTGGTAAAGGCCTTGCTCATCCCGCCCGTCAACCTCTCCCGCTGCCGCACCGGCGGTCCGCCTACCCGTGCGGCATCCCGACCGAACGCCGGAGCATAGCACGACACGACACACCACTGACCGCGACAACCGGCTCACGGCCGGTCCGGTCACCACCCCGAGCGCCTTCGCGAGGTGGCCGGCAGGCCGCCGCGGCAATCCAGGCCGTAGGTCGCGATAATGAACTCCTTGCCTGGTTAGGCCGCCGGTTGGGCAAGCCAACCATGTTTCTGACATTTTGTGACTTAAGGATGCCCTGCAAACCCTCGGCCGCTGCAACGACCCGTTCGAACGCCATGGCTTTATCGACAAGGAACTCGCCGACGCCCGTCGCGATCCCGGTTCGCCGCGTGCTCTCCGAGTACATGATCGCCCATGGACCACTGGTTTGGATCCTTGGCGGCACCCGCCCAAACGGCGTCACCGCGACCACGACTACGAAGATCAAGGCCACCCGATACCCCTGGTGATACCGTCAGCCCACCAACGCCGAATGATATTATTCGCGTACGTAAGTAATTCTACGGCTTGTTTTACCGCCGGGGCCATGATGTTTGTTAAGAGCAAAGTGTAGGGAAAGGTTCACTCAGTCGTGCAGGACGAAGAGAAGATCTACCGCGTTGCTCGCGAACTGGTCGATAAGTATGGCGCGGGCGCGTGGACCCGCGTGGCCGACCTTCTTGAGGTGGCCCGCCAAAACGGTGCCAGCAAGATTGTCGATGAGTGGACCCAAATCCTCAAGGTGATCGAAGCGATCAAGCTACCGAATGGCGGCGGTAGTCCATAGGGACACGATAGGGGGACCCGCGCTACCTGGCAGGCCCTTGGGATCTAGGCTGGGCGCGGCTAGGCGCTCTTGCCGACAATTTTGATCGGTTTTACCTTTTCTGCCCCGATACCGAACTCGGCTCGGTTGAGTAATTCGGCGAGCTGCTTAACGCGCTCCTCCGCTCCGATATATTCGCCGTCAACGGTCGTGCCGCCGTTGATACGGAGCAGCACCCCGGTGAGTGGGTCCCGCAGGAAGTGATTGATCAGCGTATAGACCCCACCGATTGCCTCGGCCTCAATCTCATGATTTGAGCAGATCTGCCACATGTCCAGAGCCCTTTCTTGCAAGTTTGTATGGTGCAACCTGTTACTTATAAACGAGTCGAAAATAATAGGTAAGCAAAAAGAAGTGGTCAAAATAATCTTAATAGATGAAGGTAGTGTTAACGTTTCGTTACTTTCGCGCCGGCGGCCGGGCAACGACGACGTCGAGCCAGCGAAACAAAGATTTCGGTGGGTCGCGGGAGTCGCATTTCGCTCTGCCATAGAATGAGATGGAGCGAGATCCAATGAACCGCCGCAGATGTGCTTGCGCCGTAGCTCTGCGGTCCGCCTTGAACGCTGTCGCCATCGACGCAGACGGTGCGGGGATGCCTACAGAAACTAACAAAGTTCCACGGATAACACGCCGTTCACGGATCAAATGCCCCTCAAAGCCAAAACGAATGCGGTTGTCATAAGGCGATCGGTAGGGCTCGATGAAGCTTCAGGAGGAAGCGATGAACCCAGCCCTTTCCGCAAGAAAGGTCGCGCCGCAGTCGAGACTCACCGGCGAAGTCGGTTGGGGACGAATCAATCACCTCCCGGACATTTTGTGGCTGAAGAATGCCATGCGGTGCCTCGGCCGATATTACGGCCTGAGTGAGGAAGCCGGAGTCGATCAGGCTCTGCTGAAGGCCATCGACGGTTACCAACGGGACCGCGGACTCAAACGCGACGGCATCCTCAAACCCATGGGCGAGACGGAGTGCACGATCCGCGTCGAACTCATCCGCCTCGGTGCGGAACCAAGCTAATGAACTCGGTGCCCCATCGTCGCGGCCCGGCGGAGATCTATGGGCACGGCTTCTACGACGCGGCGACGAAGCTTCGCCGGTACCGCAACTCGAAAGCGGAGACACCCCATCACCTATTCGATCATGAACCGATATTGGCCGCCGAGGATTTCAATCGGACATATTTTGAAGCCAGGACCTTTGTCGCCAAGTCCGGCCACTCGGACATCGATCGGCGGTTGAGCACCCTGCGCCATGGCGGAATTTACGATTTCGCCGACCATTTCGACTGTCCGACGGTCGAGTTCGGCAACTCATTGCGAAGCCGCCATTCCGGTGTGCGCTCAAGCGCCGGCTTCACGGCCCGACGTGAGGGTAGCAAGCTGCTTATCGACGGCACGGTTCGGCACGGTCTCTACACCACCGCAGATCACGGCCGGGCAAGCCGCGGCTCGGCCGCCGCTCTCGCCCGCGGCACCGTCCGCATTCGTGGGCCATACCATCGCCGCCAGAATGTCGCCGCCGAATCCTGCTACCAAACCAGCGGCGAACTGACCGTGGTGCGTGTCACTTGGGGCGATGTTTACTAACAGCAGAACCCGTGCCAAGCCGCGCCGCGCGCCGTCCACGCCCGGACAGGGGAAGGGTCAGGAATAATACGCCCCCGACGATGAGCACGGCACCGGCGATGGCCACGGCACCGGGAAAGGCGCCGAATAGCACGAAATCATAAATCGTTACGAATATTAGGGTCATGTAGAAGAACGGTATGACCCGGCTAGCGTCGGTACGCTTGAGCGCCTGGATAAATAGGCCTTGCGCGCCAGCCATGGCCGCACCGAGTATGAACAAGAGCACCCATTGGCCAAACGACGGCCAAACCCACACAAAAGACGCCGCGACTGAGGCGATGGCCGCACCAATGGTGTTATTGATCACCAAGATGCGGATTGGCACTTCCCCGTCGCTCAGCTTTTTGACGAGAACAACCTCAAACCCCATGAACCCGGCCGCCGCAAGGGCAATCAGCGCCATCGGCTGGAACGCATCCGTGCCGGGACGAATGAGCACCAGTGCACCCGCCAGGGCGACCAGCGCCGCGACCCAACGCATCGATTGCACCCGCTCGTTGAGCAGCAGCGCGGCCAGCCCCATGGTCACGAGCGGACTCAGGAAGCTGATTGCCGTCGCATCCGCCAACGGCATCCTGGCCGCTGCGGCAAACAGAAAAGTCACGCCGAGCCAGCCGCACACGGATCGTCCCACATGCAGCCTCCAGGCCGTACCGACGAAGGACGGTCGCATCCACAAGCCGACGGAACCGATGATCGACAGCGCGAAAACGAACCGCCCCGCACTTACCTGCAGTGGGTGCAGCGAGTTTCCTCCGGCCCCGAGACCGAGTGTCTTGGCAATCAGCATAGTCACAGCGACCAGCGCACTCGCCCCGACCATCGCCGAAATCGCGACCAGGAACCGCGGCCTAGAGTTCATTGGCAATCGTGGTTCTGCGGCTCGCTGCGGTACGACCATGGCAGCCTAACCCGCAGCCTTCTTCTCCCACCCGCCACGCTCGGTCTGCTGCCAGTAGGTCAGCTCATGCCCGGCCGCCTTGTAGGCCTGCCAATGGTCACGTGCCGCCCCAACGGCCTGCTCGTCGTTGCCGTCGAACAGCGCGCATACCAGTGCATAATCTCCCAACCGCTCCGAGCTGGCACCGTCGGTTAGGAACAACACCTGCGCCTGATTGGGATTCTCGTCCGCCACTGACAGCCAAACCGGTTGCTGCTCGGCAAAACCGTCTTTGCGGCTGCCATGGGGTAGGAACTTGCGGTCGTCGTAAGTCCACAGATGGGCGCTCAGCGCTTCGACCCGCTCCTCCGACAACGCCAGCACGACCGCCCGTCTCTTATCTCGGTCTATCGTGCGCTCCAACATCACCGGCAGCGTGGCTTCCAGCGGCTGCCGCGTGAGATGGTAGAAGCGGATTTCCGTCATGGCGGTCTTGGCGGTGCTTAGCCCTCGTAGTTATCCTGCACGAAGCGATCCAGCAACTGCACGCCAAACCCCGTGGCGCCCTTCGCCATTAGCGGCTTTGGCTTGTTGCTCCAGGCCGTACCGGCAATATCCAGATGCGCCCACGGCACCTTGTTGGTGAAGCGCTGCAGCAACTGCGCCGCCGTGATGGCGCCGCCCCAGCGGCCGCTGGAGATATTCGCCATGTCCGCTGGCCCGCCGTCGAGCTGCTTGTCGTAGACCTCACCCAGCGGCATCCGCCACACCGCTTCGCCGGTCGTCTCGCCGGCCGCGATCAGGTTCTGCGCCAGTTTGTCGTCGTTGGCAAACAGCCCGGCATTCTCGAAGCCCAGCGCCACCATGATCGCCCCGGTAAGGGTCGCCAGGTCGATCATCACCTGCGGCTTGAAGCGATCTTGCGCGTACCACAGCGCGTCCGCCAGCACGAGCCGCCCTTCGGCGTCGGTGTTCAGCACCTCGATGGTCTGCCCCGACATCGTCGTCACGATATCGCCTGGCCGTTGTGCCGTTCCCGACGGCATATTTTCCACCAACCCCACCACGCCGACCACATTTGCCTTGGCCTTGCGGGCGGCTAGGGCATGCATGGTGCCGACGACCGCACCGGCACCGCCCATGTCCCACTTCATCTCCTCCATGCCGGCGGACGGTTTGATCGATATGCCGCCGGTATCGAAGGTCACGCCCTTACCCACCAGGGCGACCGGCTTCTTGCTCTTTGCCGCACCGCTCCATTGCATAACGACGAGATGGGACTCACGTGCGCTCCCCTGGCCCACACCGAGCAGTGCCCCCATGCCCAGCTTTTCCAACTGCTTTTCATTCAGCACCTCGACCTTGACACCGAGCTTACTCAGCTTGCGGCACTCATCGGCGAGCGTCTTCGGGTAAACGATGTTACCCGGCTCCGAGACTAGGTCGCGCGTCACATCGACGCCGTCCGCCACGGCTTCAAGCGGCGCATACGCTTTGCGTGCCGCCGCGCCCCCCTTGACCATCACCGCGAGCTTTTCCAGGCTCGGCTTCTTGTCGGCCGGTTCCTTGGTTAGGTAGCGGTCGAACCGGTAGCTCCTTAGTCGTGCGCCAAAAGCCAAGTTTGCCGCGAGTTCGGCCAGGCTGAGCTTGCAACCCGTGATACCGTCGACCATCAACGTTGCGGCACCGGCCTTCGCTGCGATCAGGGCCTGCCACGCGTTGGCGCCGGCCTTACGCGCCGCCAAGGCATCCAGTGCTTTGCCTTCGCCGAACCCCAGCAACAGGATAGTGGCCTCCTCAAGCCCTGTCGGTGCAAACAGCATACGGGTTTCGCCCGCCTTACCACTGAAACCGTCATGACCGACCGCCCGCGAAACAGCACCCTTGGTCGTCTTGTCAAGCGCCTTGCCACTCGCCCCCAAGGTGCCGCCAGCCGCGACAGAGACCACGATCGCATCCTTGCTGGGCAACTTGGGTTCCGCGAAGGTCAATTTCATGCTTGCCTGTCCTCAATATTCATCACACGTGCCGCATGGCATACAGCGACCGGTTTAGATCAGCGTCCACGCCAGCGCAAGCCGCGCTGCCGGCCACCGTCGCTGCTTTCGACAGACGGTTTCGCCTCCCAGGTCGATCTGCTACAAACGAAGCGGGCCAACGAAGACCGATGAAACGAACCACGCGACATGTCCCGAGGGTCAGGGGCCTATAACCCGGTCGAGCACTCGTCATAGGCTCGCGACAAGACCAAAAACCGTGCAGGCCAAGACGATGACCGCACTTCACCACTATATGTTTCGGCAGTTAGTCATTGCCACTCTGTTCGTCGGCGGCATCCTTATCTGCATCGTTAGCTTGATACGTTCCCTTCGATTGATCGATTTTGTCATCAACCGCGGCCTGCCGCCGACCGTGTTGCTACAGCTTACCGGCCTATTGATACCGTCTTTTCTGTCCATCGTTTTGCCCATCGCACTCTTTACCGCCACGCTGTTCGTCTACAACAAGCTGATCAACGACAGCGAGCTGGTCATCATGCGCAGCGCCGGTATGAGCCAGCGTGCCCTCGCCATTCCTGCCGTCCTCCTGGCCACGATCATCACCTTGCTAAGCTTTGGTCTACACCTCTACTGGCTGCCGCTGTCCTATAGTGGCTTTAAGGATTTGCGGTACTCCTATCAGAACACTCTTGGCAGCGTCTTGCTGCAACAGGGGCGGTTCAACACCCCGACCGACGGCGTGACCGTCTATGTCCGCGCCAGGGAAAGCGACGGCGATCTACTCGGTATCTTCGTGCACGATACCCGCGTCCCGGAACGGCCGGTGACCATCATGGCCGAACGTGGCGCGTTGGTAACGTCGGAGACCGGCGCCCGCGTGCTCATGTTCAATGGCAACCGCCAAGAAATAGATACCGAATCCGGCCGCTTGGTGCTGCTCTATTTCGACCAGAATTCAATCGATCTCAGCGCCTTGGACGGCAATGTCGAACCGCGCTGGCGCGACCCGCAGGAACGCTTCATCGGTGATCTGTTCAACCCCGGCGACACCGCGGTCGAGCGTTTCTACCGCACCAACTTGATCGCCGAGGGGCACCGCCGCTTATCTTCACCGTTGCTTATCTTCGCTTTCGCGTCCATCGCCTTGGCCAGCCTGCTGTCCGGCGAATTCAGCCGCCGCGGCCAGACCCGGCGCATTTTGGCCGCGGTCGGTGTCGTCGTTGTGTTGCAGAGCGCCGCGATAGCGCTCGCCAATCTGACGATCAAATCTCTGGCGCTCGTACCCCTGCTGTATGCCCTGCCAATTTGCACCTCGCTGGCCGCTTTCTTACTGTTGGCGCGTCGTCCGAGACGCGGCCGAACCCACGGTATCGCGGCCGCGGCCGGCGCCTAGCATGCGGATGCCTCGTACCATATCGCGTTATGTCGGCCGTCAGTTCTTCACCTGGTTCCTGATCATTATCCTTTCCATGATCGCCGTCATATTCCTGGTCGACCTGGTGGAGCTACTGCGCCGCGCCTCGGGCAAGCCGGAAGCAACGTTCGCCATCGTGCTCGCCATGGCCTTGCTACGGCTGCCCCATCTGACCCAGGAGGCCACCGCATTCGCCATCCTCTTTGGCGCCCTGTTGTGTTTCGTGCGCCTCACCCGCACTCATGAACTCGTCGTGGTCCGCTCCGCCGGCATGTCCGTGTGGCAGTTCGTGTTTCCCGCGGTCTATATCGCTACGATCATCGGTTTGGCAAAGATCATGGTCGTTAACCCGGCCGCCGCCGTCATGTTGTCCAAGGCCGAGGAGATGGAGGGCAAGTATCTGACCGGCAGCAGCTCGTTGCTTGCGGTATCCACCACCGGCGTGTGGCTGCGACAGGTGGATATCGCCGGCGAGCAAGCGGTGATCCATGCGCCCAAGGTGTCGCCCGAGCAAATGGTACTCGAACGCGCCACCGTTTTTCTTTTTGCCCAGGAGGATCAGTTCAAGGGCCGCATCGACGCCGAAACTGCCCGTCTGCGTGATGGCTATTGGGAGTTCGCCAATGCCTGGCTCACCGGCCCGGACCGACCCGGGCAATTTGTCGCCCGGCACACCCTGCCGACCGATCTGACTCCCGCCAAGATCCAAGAGAGCTTCGCCAGCCCCGAAACCGTGTCCTTCTGGCAACTGCCTCGCTTTATCAGGGTCACCGAGGCAACCGGCTTTTCCGCCGAGCCGCATCGGCTGCGCTGGCACTCCCTGCTGGCCGAACCGATATTACTCGCGGCCATGGTCCTGATTGCCGCGACCTTCTCCCTGCGCCCCGCGCGCCGCGGTCGCACGTCCTTGCTGATCGCCGGCGGCGTGCTCGCGGGATTCTCTATTTACATCTTGACCAACATCATCCATGCCCTCGGCCTCGGCGCGAGCGTGCCCCTTGTTTTCGCCGCTTGGATGCCGGCGGGTTTCAGCGTCTCGGTAGGCATGAGCTTGCTGTTACATCAGGAAGATGGGTGAGAATGTGATGTTTGGGCGCCTCGCCACCGCGCTACTGCTGTTTGGCTGGCTTGCCGTCCCCGCCGCGGCCCAGCCGGCGCCGTCGGACCAGGATCAACCTGTGCTGATAACCGCCGACGAGCTGAAATATAACGACGAGCTGAACCTGGTCACGGCGTCGGGCAATGTCGAGCTGGCGCAAGGTGAACGTGTGCTGATGGCCGACACGGTCACCCTCAACCGCAAGACCAATGTAGTCAACGCCTCGGGCAACGTCATCCTGTTGGAGCCCACGGGCGAAGTGATTTTTGCCGAGTTCGCGGAGCTGACCGATGATTTGAAAGAGGGCTTTGCCCGGGCCATCTCCATGCGCCTGCAGGATGACGCCCGCTTGGCCGCCGTCAGCGGCACGCGTCGCGGCGGCAATGTTTCGCAATTCAACCGCGCCGTCTATTCGCCGTGCAAGGAATGCGCCGGTGCCGACCAGCCCCCCCTCTGGCAGTTGAAGGCGCGCAAGATCACCCATGATCAGACCACACGGAACATCGTTTATCGCGATGCTCGGATGGAAATCCTTGGCGTGCCGATCGCCTACACGCCTTATCTCAGTCATCCAGATCCGACCGTCGATCGCCGCAGCGGCTTCCTATCGCCAAAAATCGGCGCCTCTATCGACCTCGGCTCGACCTTGGAATTACCCTATTTCTGGGCCATTTCTCCAGACCGAGATATCCTCTTAGAACCGCTGTTCACATCCAAGGAAAGTATCGTCGGCCAAGCGACTTATCGCCAAGCATTCGACGACGGCTTTATCAAGACGGCGGTCAGCGCCACCCAAGAATCAAGCACTGATCGATTCCGTGGTCATATCGACGGCGAAGTCCGATTCGATCTGGATCCCACTTGGCGGGCCGGCGCCGATATCAAGGCGGCCACCGACGACACCTATCTCGGCCGCTACGGCATCTCGTCGGAAGACACCCTGACCAACCATCTGTTTGTCGAAGGCTTTCGTGGCCGCAGTTATGCCAATGCCGAGGCATTCTACTTTCAGGGCCTGGCCGCCGACGACGATCAGGACACCATCCCCATCGTCGCCCCGAAGCTCGACTATAATTTTGTCGGTGAGCCGAATGACCTTGGGGCGCGCCTGACCATGGATGCGAACATGCAGGCCCTGACCCGAGAGGATGGGGCGGACAGCCGCCGCATATCCTTTATGCCCGGGATCCATTTGCCCTACACCAGCCCCCTCGGCGATGTTTACGACTTTCGCGCCACCTTGCAGACCGACCTGTATGATGTCGAAGATGTCGCCCTGGGCAGCACCAATACCCTGGCCAGTGGTCTCACCGGCCGGATCATGCCGCGCCTGTCGGTGGAATGGCGCTACCCTTGGCTCCGGCAGAGCGGCAAGATACGTCAGGTCCTCGAGCCCATAGCCACCATTGCGGTATCGCCGAACGGCGGTAATCCGGGACGTATCCCCAACGAGGACAGTTCGGTCTTTGAGCTCGACGAGACCAATATCTTCAAACCGAGCCGATTCCCCGGCAAGGACCGTGTCGAAGGCGGGCAGCACGTCGCCTACGGGCTTCGGGCAGGGGTTTTTGGCGAAAAGGGCCGTGGTGCCACCATTGTCGTCGGCCAGTCTTACCAGTTCCGCGACGACGATACATTTGTGGTTGGCAGCGGCCTTGAGGACCACTTCTCCGACATTGTCGGTCGTTTAACGATCAGCCCCAGCACTTTTCTCGACCTCACCTATAAAACCCGTGTGGACAAGGACAAATTTACCGCCAGACGCAACGAGATCGCCGCCACGGTCGGCACCGACCGGCTCCGCGCCACGGCGAACTATTTGTTCTTCGAGGAGGCCGGCGAGTTTCCCGAACGCGAAGAACTGAGCCTCCGCTTCGAATCCCAGTTGAACGAGAGTTGGTCGGCCTCGGTCGACGGCACCCGGGACCTCTCGGCCAATGGCGGCATACTGGCCTACGGCGCCTCCCTGACCTACAATTGCGACTGCCTATTATTTACCTTGAATGCCCGCCGCACCTTCACGACGGACCGCGACATCAAGCCGACCGATACGATCTTGCTGCAGGTCACATTCAAGACTCTCGGGCAGCTCCAAGGCCAGGTCTTCTGACCACCGAGGCTTTGCCCCAAGCGCCCGGCAGGCGTAATATTCGCCCCTATCTAAGACAGTTTCGGACCGTCCCATGATTGGATCAACCTTCCGACGCAGCCTCGCAACGGCCGTCATGTCCGGCATGCTCTTGGTCGGCGTCAACGGACCGGCCCCTGCCCAACAGGTGCAGCGGATAGCCGCCGTGGTCAATGACGAGGTCATTTCGATCTACGACCTGGCCCAGCGTGTTCGGCTCGTCCTGCTATCGTCCAACTTGCCGTTCACGCCGGAGCAACAGCGCCGCGCCGCCCCGCAGGTACTACGTCTATTGATCGAAGAACGCTTGCAGAGCCAGGAGGCCGCCCGCCTCAACATTGTCGCCAGCGAGCAAGACCTTGCCATCGCGGTTTCCACCGTCGAAAGCAACAACAGCATTCCGCCCGGCGGGCTTGGCGACTTCGCCGCCGCCAACAACCTCGCCGTCAATACGATTGAGGAGCAGTTGCGCGTTTCCATCGCCTGGCAAAAACTGCTCGGGCGCCGGGTCCTGCCAACGATCCAGGTCGGCGACGAAGAAATCGACACCGTGCTCAACCGTATTTCCGCCAATCAAGGCAGTGTCGAAAATCGGGTAGCTGAAATCCTGCTCCCCATAGACAACCCGGCCGAAGAGGCAGAAACCCGCGAGCTGGCCGAAAGCCTGGTGTCGCAGCTGCGAGATGGCGCCAATTTCCCTGCCGTAGCCCGGCAATACTCAAAGAGTGCAAGCGCCGCCCGCGGCGGCGACATCGGCTGGCTGCAAGAGGGCCAACTCGACCCCGAGACCGATGCGATCGTGTCCGCGCTACGCCCGGGTACCATATCGAAACCCATTGCCGGGCCAGGCGGCTACCGCATCCTCTTACTCATCGACCGCCGCAATGCCGCCGCAACCGGCCAGGAAGAAGTCGTCATCGCCCTGCGCCAACTGCTCATCTCGCTGCCGCCGGACACGCCGGCTGGCCAAGTCGAACAATCCATGGCTGTCGCCCGAGGCGTCGCCGACACCGCCGAAGACTGCGCTGAATTTGCCGAACTGGCTGAAGCAGCCGGCACGTCGCAGCCGGACGAGCCGGCTCGACTGCGCATGGGCGATCTGAACGAACAGCTACGCCAACTCGCCTCGACGCTAGCCGTCAACCAGACGAGCGAGCCTCTCCGCACCGATCTCGGTGTCCAAGTCGTTATGATCTGCGAACGTGACCAGGAGGCGAATGAGCAGGTGCGAGAGGCCGTGCGCGAGACCTTGGCGCGTGAGCGCATGGATATGTTGTCGCGGCGCTATCTGCGCGACCTGCGCCGTGCCGCGTTCATCGATCTGCGGGTCTAGTGGCGCCATCGCAGCAACCGCCACCTGCCGCGCTGGCGCCCCTCCGAGACGTTATCGCACGCTATGGATTGAGCGCCCGTCGCGCCCTCGGACAGCATTTCTTGCTCGACCTGAACCTGACCCGGCGCATCGTCCGGGCCGCCGGCGACCTGGCCGGCACCCAGGTCATCGAGATCGGTCCCGGACCGGGCGGTCTGACCCGCGCCCTACTGGAAAGTTCGGCGTCCCGTGTCGTCGCGATCGAGCGCGATCGGCGCTGTGTACAAGCCCTCGAGGAACTCGGGGCCGCGTATCCGGGGCGACTGGAGATCGTTCCCAAGGACGCGCTCAAGGTCGATGTGACCGCCCTTTGTCCGCCGCCGTGTAAGATCGTCGCAAACTTGCCCTATAATGTCGCCACCGCCCTGCTCATTGGCTGGAGCAGAGCGCCCAACGCCTTCACGAGCCTCACATTGATGTTCCAGAAGGAGGTCGCGGCCCGGCTTGTGGCCGTCCCCGGCAACAAGGCCTATGGCCGACTCTCCGTGCTGATCCAATGGCTGTATCAGCCATCTATCCTGTTCGATATCGCACCACAGGCATTCACGCCGCCGCCCAAGGTCACCTCGACGCTGGTTGGCCTGGTCCCGCGGCCCCGCCCCGCATGCGACGTGGACAGGGCGGCGCTGGAGCAGGTCACCGCCGCGGCATTTAATCAGCGGCGCAAGATGTTACGAAGCAGTCTTAAGACTTTGGGACCGGCTGCCGAGGTGGCTTTGGAGCAGGTCGGCATCTCACCCCAAGTCAGGGCGGAGACGCTTCATGTCGATCAATTCTGCGCCCTTGCCCGCGCCTACTCAGCCCTTGTCACCACTGCAGCAGGCCCCTGACGAAGTTGGCCAAGCCCACCTGCCGGTGTCGGCGTAACCGTTCCGCATGCAGGATCGCCAGCACCTGCCGTATGCTATCTTCGAAATCGTAATTGATGACGACATACTGATATTCATTCCAATGCGTCATCTCTGCCGCCGCTTCCGCCATGCGCCGGCCGATTACTTCTTCACTGTCTTGCGCCCGATTGTGCAGCCGCCGCTCCAATTCCGCCATCGATGGCGGCAGGATAAAGACACTGACCAGATCGTCCCTGGCCTTCTCGGCGAGCTGCTGCGTGCCCTGCCATTCGATATCGAACAGCACGTCCCGCCCCTCGGACAGCGCCGCTTCCACTGCGGCACGAGGGGTGCCGTAGTAGTGTCCGAAGACCTTCGCGTATTCCAGCAATTCCTGCCGGTTCACCATCAGGTTGAAATCCGTCGGATCCAGGAAGATATAGTCGGTGCCGGCGCGTTCTACCGGGCGCTTCGGCCGCGTCGTCACCGAGATCGACAGCGACAAATTCGCGTCACGCTCCAACAGAGCGCGCGAGATCGAGGTCTTGCCCGCCCCGGATGGCGACGACAGCACCAGCATCAAACCCCGCCGGCCGACATCCCCGAAGTCGGCGCTGATGTCGTCGCTCATTTTCCAACCCTGCTATTCAATGTTCTGCACCTGCTCGCGCAATTGGTCGACCACGGCCTTAAGATCGAGACCGATCCGCGTCAGCGACACATCGGAAGATTTTGAGCAGATCGTGTTCACTTCGCGGTTGAGCTCTTGGCACAAAAACTCCAGCTTGCGGCCCACCGCGCCGCCGGCCGCGAGCAACTCTCGTGCTGCCGCAATATGGGCGGCCAATCGGTCGAGTTCCTCCCGCACATCGGCTTTGCTAGCCAGCAAAGCCACCTCCTGTACCAATCGCTCCTCCGGCAGCGATGTCTCGGCAGCCAGCAACTCCGCAACCGATCTCTCGAGGCGGGATCGGATTGCCTCGGGCTGCGCGAAGGCACTCGCCTCCGCTTGCGTCGTTAGGGCCGCCAACTCATCGATCCGATCGTTGAGCACAACCGCCAGCCGGGCGCCCTCCTCGCCGCGCGCGGCGTCCAGGGCCTCGATCGCCGCCGCCAGGCTTACCAGAATCGCCGTATCCCGCGTGTCCGAAGTCTTGTCCTCCTCCTCCAGCGGCTCGAACAGCCCGCGCACATGCAGCAAATCTTCCAACTTCGGCGACGGCTCATTCAGCTCGTCCGCCAGATCGTTGATATTCGCCAGCAATTCGCGGTTGATTTGATAATGCCGTCGGCCCGCACCCCATATGATGGTTAGACCCGCGGCCAGGTTGCCTCGCTTAAAGCGCGCCGAAACCGCCTTGCGTACGGCGCGGTCCAGTCTGTCATGCCCTTGCGGCAGCCGACTTCGCACCTCCAGGGACCGGCCATTCACGCAGCGCAATTCCCAAGCCCAGGCCGCACCGGCATCGCTGCCCTCGGCCCTGGCAAAACCCGTCATGCTGCTAATTGCGCTCACATCGCCCCCAAAAAGTGTCGCCGCAGTATAGTCAACCCGGCGCGCCTCGCCATAGCCGGCAAACGCGCATGTCGTAGATTCCCATAATCTGAGCCACACGTTATCCTCCCGGCACCCATCAGCCCTGTTAACGGCGTCCCGAACCATGCGCGATCCAGTGACGATTTTGATTACCGGTGCGTCCAGTGGCATCGGCGCCGAGCTCGCCAGGCAATACGCCGCGCCCGGCCGCAATCTCATTCTCGGCGGCCGCGATGAGGACCGGCTCGGAGAAACCGTCCAAGCGTGCGCTCGGGTCGGCGCCACCACCCATCATCAAATCGTCGACGTCACGGACCAGGCGGCCATGGCGGATTGGATCGCCGACGCCGATAACTGGTCAACCATCGACCTGGTCATCGCCAACGCCGGCATCTCCGCCGGCACCGGCGGTGGTTCCGGCGAACCGGCGGCTCAGGCCCGGCGTATCTTCCGCACCAATGTCGATGGCGTGCTCAACACCGTTCACCCGGCCCTCGAACGCATGCAGGCCCGTCCGCGCAGCACCAAAGCAAGCCGCCGCGCCCGACCACGCGGCCAGATCGCCGTGATGTCCAGCCTGGCCTCGTTTCGCGGCTTCGGCGGGGCGCCGGCCTACTGCGCCAGCAAGTCGGCGGTTCGAACATACGGCGAGTCCCTACGCAATGCGTTGGCATCCGAGGGCATTCAGGTCTCGACCATCTGCCCCGGCTTCGTTCGATCCCCGATGACCGAGGTCAATAGCTTCGCGATGCCCTTTCTCATGGATGTCGACCGCGCCGCCCGCATCATCCGCCGCGGCCTGGCCCGCAACGCCGGGCGAATTGCCTTTCCTTGGCCCATGTATGCCCTGGCCTGGCTGCTGGCGGCTCTGCCGCCGGCCCTCACCGATCGCGGCCTGCAGCGGTTGCCGGCCAAGGCCGGCCCACCGCCGGTTGCCGACTAAATACCACGGGTGCGCCGGCCGGGACCCGCGCCTGGGCGCAAAAGCACCTGCCGTCTTTGCCAGCGCCAGCCACGCCCTAGTTGCCGCTCGACGATTGCCGCTGGACCCGGCGCCACTTCGCGACGTTGCGATTGTGCTCTTGCAGGGTCACCGCAAACGCATGCCCGCCGCTGCCGTCGGCGACAAAAAACAGGTTATCGCTTTCCGCCGGATTAAGGACCGCCTCGATACTGGCACGTCCTGCATTGGCGATCGGTTCTGGCGGCAGTCCATCGATCTGATAGGTGTTGTAGGGATGGTCTGCGCGTAGGTCGGCGCGAGTCAGGGCCCGTTCCAGCGGCCGCCCGGGTGGCGCCAGGCCGAAAGCGACCGTTGGATCCGATTGCAGCCGCATACCACGCCGCAAACGATTGATGAACACCGCGGCAATCAGCGGCCTCTCGTCGTCCAGCCCAGTCTCTTTTTCCACGATCGAGGCCAATACCAGAGCCTCCTCGGGCGTCGTGAAGGGCAGATCGGGCGCCCGTTGCAACCACAGCTCCGCCAGAACCTCGCGCAGGCTTTGCTGCATCCGGTCGACAATCTCCGCCCGGCTGTCATCGAGCGAGAAATAGTATGTCTCCGGCAGCAGTCGGCCCTCACCCTCGGGTTCAGACACCGGACCCGCAAGTCCCTCCGTCGCCGACACCAGCGCCAACACCTGCCCGGTGGTCAGTCCTTCCGGGATCGTCAGGCGCCGCAACACCGGTTGCCCCGATTGCAGGACTTCCATGCTGCCGCGCACGCTGACACCTGCCGGAAAGGCGAATTCTCCCGCGCGCAGCGGCTGCGATTCGCCAAACAATCGCACCGTCAGGGCAAACAGGCCTGCATTCTCGATCACGCCGGCGTCCTTGAGCTGCGTCGCAATGGCGTTGACCGGGGTGCCCCGCGCCACGACCACCGACGTTTCGGCGGTCAGCGGTCCCGGACGATCGGTCAGCGACACCACATAGAACAGCCCGGCCGCACCCAGTCCGGCGACCAGCGCCACCGATAATCCGAGAACCACCAGCGACCGGCGGAGCCCTCGGCTGGCCTTCCAACTGCCCGCGGTGGCCGGATCACTCGGCGGCTTGCCCGGAGTTTCCGGGCGGCTTCGACCGCCGCTATCGGCGTCTGTCGAGCCCTGGCCGCGTGTCATCGGCGACTCCCGCCCTGCTCAAGCGGCGGCAAAAATGAGGGATGCGTTCGTCCCGCCAAACCCGAACGAGTTGCTTAACACGGTGCGAACTTCGCGGGACTTTGCCACATGCGGGACCAAATCCATGTCGCACCCGTCCGACGGGTCGTCCAGGTTCAAGGTCGGCGGCACCATCTGCTTGTTCAAGGCTAAGATCGAGTAGATGGCTTCGACACTTCCGGCGGCGCCGAGCAGATGGCCGACAGCCGATTTCGTCGACGACATGCACAGATCGTAGGCATGGTCGCCAAACAGGCGCTTTACCGCCCCCAATTCGATTACGTCACCCAGCGGCGTCGACGTGCCATGGGCATTGATGTAGTCAATATCCTTGGGTTCCAGCCCGGCCCGCTTCAGCGCATTCCGCATCGCCCGAAAGGCGCCGTCACCATCGGCCGCCGGTGCCGTAATGTGATGCGCATCACCGGACAGGCCATAACCGATTATTTCGGCAAACATTCGAGCCCCGCGCGCCTTCGCGTGCTCGTATTCTTCGAGCACGACCACGCCGGCCCCTTCGCCCATGACGAAGCCATCCCGGCCCTTGTCCCATGGCCGGGACGCCCGCGACGGCGTGTCGTTGTAGGAGGTTGAAAGCGCCCGCGCCGAAGCGAAGCCGGCGATACCCAAGCGACACACGGCGGCCTCGGTCCCGCCGGCAAGCATGACATCCGCGTCATCCAATGCGATCAGCCGCGCCGCGTCACCGATCGCATGGGCGCCGGTCGAGCAGGCGGTCACCGCGGAATGGTTCGGTCCCTTGAAGCCGAACTTGATCGATACATGCCCGGACGCCAGGTTGATCAGCGAAGATGGGATAAAGAACGGACCCAGTTTTCGCGGTCCCTTGTCACGTAGGATGAGCGAGCCTTCATAGATCGATTGCAGGCCGCCGATCCCCGAGCCGATCATCACACCGGTTCGTTCCTGGCCCTCTGCGTCCGTCGGTTTCCACCCGGCATCTTCGACCGCTTGCGTGGCGGCCGCCATGGCGAAGACGATAAACTCGTCCATGCGCCGCCGGATCTTTGGCTCGACCCAGTCATCCGCGTTGAAACTGCCGCTCTCGGTATCGCCTCTCGGCACCAGACCGGCAATTTTCGACGGCAGGTCCGACACGTCGAACGCCTGGATGCCGCGAATGCCCGATTGGCCGTCGATCAGCCGATTCCAGTTGGTTTCGGCGCCAACCCCGAGCGGCGTTACGAGGCCCAGGCCGGTTACAACCACTCGTCTCATGCCGATCCCGTTGTTCTCGACCTGATCAGCGGCACAACACCACCTTGCGCGGTCATGACCGGTCTAGCCCTTTCGGGTCAACCGGTGTTTTTCTCAAGGAATCCGGTCGCATCGCCGACGGTAAGGATCTTCTCCGCCGCGTCATCCGGGATCTCGCAGCCAAATTCTTCCTCGAACGCCATCACCAACTCGACTGTGTCGAGGCTGTCTGCGCCAAGGTCATCGATGAAACTGGCGCTTTCGCTAACCTTCGATTCGTCGACGCCCAAATGCTCCACCACAATCTTTTTAACACGCTCCGCGATATCGCTCATCGTTCGTTCCTCAGGTGATTGGCTGGTGCACGCAAGCGCCGCAGCGATACGATCATCGATCACTTTTCGACCGACGCGCACTGCTATCATATTATCCCTTGGCTTGACCAGCTTGTGCGGGGCGCCGAAGTAGCTGGGATCGGCGGCGCCGTCAAGCGCCAACCATGGGACCATCACTCTCATATCATCGCCATTCCACCATTTACGTGCAGGGTCTGGCCGGTAATGTAGTGGCTTTCTGGGCCCGCGAGGAAGGCCGCCGCCGCCGCTATGTCGTCGGCGGCGCCCATATGACCGGCCGGAATTTTGGCCAGGATGGCGGCCTGTTGTGCCTCGCTCAGGGCATCGGTCATGGCGCTCTTGATGAAACCGGGCGCCAGGCAATTTACCGTCACCCCACGGCTTGCGACCTCTTGCGCCAACGATTTCGACATGCCGATAAGCCCGGCTTTCGACGCCGCATAATTGGCCTGCCCGGGATTACCCGTGACCCCAACGACCGAGGTTATGTTGATAATACGCCCCCAACGCCGTTTCATCATTCCCCGCAGCGCCCCACGGCAAAGCGTGAAGGCGGCCGTGAGATTGATCGCCAGGACCAGTTGCCATTCTTCGTCCTTCATCCGCATCGCCAGGTTATCCCGCGTCAGACCCGCATTGTTGACCACGATATCCAGCGTGCCGATTGCCGCTTCGGCCTCACGTGGCAGTGCCGCCAGCGCATCTATGTCGGCCAGATCGGCCGGCGTTACAAAAGCACCCTCGCCCAGGTCAACCGCCAAGGCCTCCAGCCGCTCCACCCGCGTTCCGCTCAACGCCACCTTGGCACCGGCCCCGTGCAAGGCCCGCGCGATGGCCGCACCGATATCCCCGCTCGCCCCGGTGACCAGGGCCCCTTTGCCGTCCAGATTGCCCACCACAGGATCTCCCAATAGTCGTTACAGTCCCTTCAGAAAGGTCTCGACGTCATCCGGCGATTCAACATTCTTGGCGCCAAGATCGCGGTCGATCCGGCGCGTCAAGCCGGACAGGACCTTGCCTGGTCCGATTTCCACCAAGGTATCGACCCCGCGCTCGCGCATCGCCTCCACACTCTCCCGCCAACGCACCCGTGCCGTTACCTGGTCCACCAGCAACGAGCGGATCTGATCCGGCCGCGTGACGTCGGCCGCGGTGACGTTCGCTATCAATGGCACGCAAGGCGGCCGCAGATTGATCGCCGCCAGGGCCTCCGCCATAACATCTGCGGCCGGATGCATCATCGAGCAATGGAACGGTGCGCTCACCGCTAGCATGACGGCACGCTTCGCACCCCGCTCCTTGGCCAGCTCGGCCGCACGCTGCACCACCTCGGCCGCTCCGCTGATCACCACTTGGCCGGGAGAATTATCGTTGGCGATGGCACAGATACCGTCGTCGGCGACGTCGCTGACCAATTGCTCCGCGGTCTCCAGCGCCATCCCCAACAACGCCGCCATCGCGCCCTCGCCGACCGGCACCGCGGCCTGCATCGCCATGCCGCGCAGTTTGAGCAGCTTCGCCGCCTCGGCGATGCTGAAACTGCCGGCCGCCGCGAGCGCCGAATATTCCCCCAGACTGTGGCCGGCGACCAGCGATGCCAACGCCGGAACCGGTCGACCGCCGTCGACCTCCAACACCCGGGTCAGCGCCAAGCTCACCGCCATGAGGGCCGGCTGGGCATTCTCGGTGAGAGTCAAATCGGCCTCCGGGCCTTCGAACATCAGTTTCGTGAGATGTTGGTTGAGCGCGTCGTCGACTTCCTCGAACAGCTGCCGCGCCACGGGGAAGGCTTCCGCCAGCTCTTTCCCCATCCCGACCGCCTGGCTTCCTTGACCCGGATAAACCAATGCTAGAGCCATTTCTCATCCCAATTGCGAACTTGGCCGGATACCCCTCGCCCGACAGCCGATCAGTCATAGCGCCCACCCCTTGCCGCGGCAAGCCGGTGCAGATTGCCGTGCTTGCTCTCCTCTCACCCTTGTGGTTTATTCCGCCTCCTCATAACTCCTTGCCGGCCCGCCAATTCAACACAGGGTCGGCTAGGGCCGTGCGGCCGCGCTTCTGCGGTGAAGCGAATGGCGGCGGTCCGCAAACAGCCGAAGGGAGCGTTTTACCCATGGCTCTTTACGAGCATATCTTCATTGCGCGCCAAGACGTGTCGTCGGCCCAGGTCGACAGCATGGTCGAGACTTTCTCCGGTCTCATTCAAGAAGGCGGCGGTACCGTCGCCAAATCCGAGTATTGGGGCCTGCGCACCATGGCCTACCGGATCAAGAAGAACCGGAAAGGCCACTACGTCCTGTTAAATCTCGACGCTCCCAGCGACGCGATAGCCGAGCTCGAGCGCCAGGAACGGCTCCACGAAGACATTTTGCGATCCCTGACCTTGCGCGTCGACGAGTTTGAGGAGGGCCCCTCCGTCGTCATGCAGGGTCGGCGCGATCGCGACAGCGGCCGCCGCGATCGTCCGCGCGGCGATGGTCCACGCGGCGATGGTCCCAGAGGCGATAGTCCCAGGAGCGAGCCCGCGGCCGAGACACCGGCCCCGGCCCAGACGGCGGCCCCGGAACCGGCCCCCACACCTGCAACTGAGGAGGCAAGCTAATGTCTGAGGGTCGTCGCCCGGCGACACGCCGGCCATTCTTCCGCCGCAAGAAGACTTGCCCGTTCTCTGGCGCCAACGCGCCGCGTATCGACTACAAGGACGTCAAACTCATGCAGCGCTTCATTTCGGAGCGCGGCAAGATCGTCCCGAGTCGCATCACCGCCGTATCGGCTAAGAAGCAGCGCGAGCTGGCCCGCGCAATCAAACGCGCGCGCTTCCTCGCCCTCTTGCCCTACGTGGCTAGTTAGCCTGTCGCGGGCCTGGAGAATATCATGCAGATAGTGTTGTTAGAGCGTGTCGAGAAGCTCGGACAGATCGGCGATATCGTGAAAGTCCGCGACGGTTTCGCGCGTAATTTTTTGCTCCCGCAAAAGAAGGCGGTAAGGGCGACGGCAACCAACATCGCCGACATCGACGCCCGCAGGTCCCAGCTTGAGGCCGACAATCTAGAGGCTCGCAGCGAGGCCGAATCGGTGGGCGACAAGCTGGATGGCCTTGCCGTGGTCGTCATCCGACAAGCCAGCGACAGCGGCCAGCTCTACGGATCGGTTAACAGCCGCGACATCGCCGAGGCCGTAACCACGGCAGGTTTTACCATTGAGCGTCGGCAGATTCGCCTGGACCGGGCCATCAAGTCCCTTGGTCTCCATCCTATTCGCGTCGCGCTTCACCCGGAAGTGGTAGTGTCTGTGACCGCCAACGTCGCTAAAAGCGATGAAGAAGCAGCGATTCAGATCGTTCGTGGTGGCGCCGTTACTGAGGCGGATCGGGAATCCGAAGAAGATGCCGCCGAGGCCGCTCTTATCGCCGCGGAAGCCGCTCTGGCTCTGACCGATGCGTCCGATAATGAGGCTGAACCGGCGGCTGAACCGACACCGGAAAACGTCGAGAACTAGCCAGCCTCTAGCATCGCTTATGCCTTCTATCGAAGCTGACAGCCCCTTGAGCCTACGCCGGAGGAAGTGCTTCGGCGGAGTGCCCTGTCACGATTTGGCCATATCGCTTCCTTGGTTTTGCGAGTCGGCATCGAGTTCTGCTAGATTCCCTGAAAAGATTTAGAGGACACCGGACGCGACCGTGCCGGTGCCGGTCTGGACCAGAGATGAGGCAGCGATGTTTCTGGCACGTTTCATGGATAGGGCGATCAGCCATGGGGACCTACGGCTTATCGACGCTCGGGGCAAACACTGGCGGTTTGGCGACGGCGCTGAACCACGTGTGACGATTCGTTTGCACGATCGCCGCCTGCATCGGCGGCTCGCGCTGAATCCCAAGCTCTATCTGGGCGAAGCCTACATGGACGGGACCCTGACCATTGAGGAAGGGGACCTGCACGGCCTGCTCGATATCGCCGGTCGCAACCTCGAGCAACTCGAAACTCACCCCTTGCAGACCATCGGCGCCTTTCTTGGTCGTGCCCTGCGGTATCTGCAGCAGCACAACCCCATTGGTCGCGCCCAGCGCAATGTCGCGCATCATTATGACCTGTCGGATGAGCTCTACGACCTATTTCTGGACGACGACCGGCAATACTCCTGCGCCTATTTTTGTTCTGAGCACGACAGCCTTGAACAAGCCCAGCTCAACAAAAAATGCCATCTCGCCGCCAAGCTGCAGCTCGACCGGCCCGACCTCAAGCTGCTGGATATCGGCTCCGGCTGGGGTGGCCTCGGCATGTACCTTGCCCAACAGGGCGCCGCCAAGGTCGACGGCGTAACGCTGTCCGTACAACAGCACAAAGTCAGCAACACTCGGGCCGCCGACGCCGGGCTGAGCGATCGCGTAAAGTTCGAGCTACGCGACTACCGTAAGCAGATCGGGCCGTATGACCGCATCGTCTCGGTCGGCATGTTCGAACATGTCGGCGCCGGTCACTATGTCGAGTTTTTCCGCAAGGCCAAGGATCTCCTCGCCGATGACGGCGTTTTCGTGCTGCATTCGATCGGCCGCCGCCAGCCGCCCAGCAACACCAACCCCTGGCTCCGCAAATACATTTTCCCCGGCGGTTACACCCCGGCATTGTCGGAAGTCTTGCGGGCCGTTGAGAAGGCTGGTCTGTGGGTCACCGACATCGAGGTTCTTCGACTTCACTACGCCGACACCCTGCGCCATTGGCACAAGCGCTTTCTGGCCCGACGGGACGAAGCGGTAAAGCTGTACGATGAGCGCTTCTGCCGCATGTGGGAATTCTATTTGGTCGGCTCGGAGATGTCGTTTCGCCATATGGGTCAAATGGTCTTCCAGCTCCAGCTAACCAAGCGCCAGGACGCCGTGCCCCTGACCCGCGACTACATCACCGACTGGGAGTGCGCGACGGCGGGCGCCGAACAAGCCGCTCAGTAGGGCGGCGCCGAGGGCCTGTCCCCGACTCGGGACGATACGCTACTAACGGGAGCGTTTTGGAGGCTCCGTGCAAAGCCGCACGGCGGTTGTCCTCCTAATTCAACAAACTCACGCAATTTGCCACAGCGCCGACATGAGCGACGCTGTTAGGGTGCCGCTCCCATGCCAGCGTCGGAAACATCGCCCAAGGTCACCCCCCTGCACGAGCTGTCGCAGGAGGAAGACTTTGTCCGCACGCCGCCGCATAATTACGAAGCGGAAATGGCCCTGCTCGGCGCCGTCCTGGCGAACAACCGCGCCTATGAACGGGTGCAGGATTTTTTGCGCTTTGAGCACTTTGCGGATCCCATCCATGGCCGCATCTATGAAGCCTGCGAGCGCTTGATCGACCGGGGCCAGTTGGCCACCCCGATGACCCTCAAGGGGTTTTTCGAGCATGACGAATCCTTGAACGAAGTTGGCGGCACGCAATATCTCGCCCGCCTCGCCAACGCCGTGCTGACGATTCAGAACGCTCATGATCTCGGCCGCATCGTCTACGACTGCTTCCTGCGCCGCGAGCTCATCAATATCGGCGATGACATGGTCAACGGCGCCTTCAGCCCCAGCCTCGACGAAACCGCCAACAGCCAGATCGAACTGGCGGAGGAAAAGCTCTTCGGCCTGGCCGAGCAAGGTGAGGTCGAGGGCGGACTCAAGGAGTTCAACAATGCCCTGGTCCGTGCCATCGACATGGCCGAGTCGGCTTACAAGCGCGATGGCGACCTGGTCGGTGTACCGACCGGTTTTCGCGACCTCGACCAGCGCTTAGGCGGCCTACATGAGTCGGATCTGCTGATTATCGCCGCCCGACCCTCGATGGGCAAAACCGCGCTTGCCACCAACATTGCTTTCAACGCGGCAAATGCCAAACGCACGCGTCGTGACGACAGCGGCAATGAGGTCCAGGATCGCGAAGTCGTCGCCTTCTTCTCGTTGGAGATGTCCTCCGATCAGCTCGCGACCCGTGTTATTTCCCAGACCACCGGCGTACGATCCGACAATATTCGTCGCGGCGCCATCGGCGAGGATGATTTCGGTCGCATCTTCGACGTCTCCCGCCAGCTGCACAGCTTGCCCCTGTTTATTGACGACACCCCGGCCCTGTCGGTAACCGCCCTGCGCACCCGTGCCCGCCGCCTCAAGCGCCAGCAGGGTCTGAGCGTTATCGTTGTCGATTACCTGCAACTTATGCGGCCGACGCAAGGCATGCGCAGTGAGAATCGCGTCCAGGAAGTGTCCGATATCACCCGCGGCCTAAAGGCCATCGCCAAGGAACTCAGCGTGCCGGTGATTGCCCTGAGCCAGTTGTCTCGTGCGGTTGAGCAGCGCGAAGACAAGCGGCCGCAGTTGTCGGATCTGCGCGAATCGGGCTCAATCGAGCAGGACGCCGACGTCGTTATGTTCCTGTATCGCGAGGAATATTATCGCGATCGCGACACGCCCACCCAACGCGACACCGAAAGCGACGACAAGTTCAACGAACGGGCGATTCGCCATGAAGAGCTGTTGGCCAAATGTCGCAACAAGGCGGAAGTCATTCTCGCCAAGCAGCGTCATGGTCCGATCGGCACCGTGCATATGAGTTTCGATGGCAACACAACGCAGTTCAATGACTTGGCAGAGGAAGATCGCCTGCCGGAACGGCGTTGACCCCTTCCCCCGACCGGCGTTATTGAGCCGCAATGCATCCCGACGTAGAGCCACCCGACTCCGACGCCCCGGTCCTCGCCGTCGATATCGACGCCATCTGCCGCAATTACCACCGCTTGGTCGACCTGGCACCGAGCGCCGAGGTGGCCGCCGTCGTCAAGGCCGATGCCTATGGTTTGGGCGCCGCTGAAATCACCCCAAGCTTGGCGGCCAGCGGCTGCCGGATGTTCTTCGTCGCCCTGCCCGGCGAAGGCGTCGCCCTGCGCCGCGTTCTGCCCACGGCGGAGATCGCCGTGCTCTCCGGCCCCAGTCCTGCGTCTCTGGAGCCGTTTCGCCAGCACCGCTTGGTTCCCGTCCTCAACAGCCTGGAACAGCTTGCGGAGTGGCGAAGCATCGGACCAGCGGCGCCTCCGGCAATGCTGCATATCGATACCGGTATGGGGCGACTCGGTCTCGGCCCAGCCGATGTCGCACAGCTCGCGGCAACACCTGATTTGCTCGACGGCATCTCGATATCGGCGGTTATCAGTCATTTGGCCTGCGCCGACGACCCGTCTTCGCCCCTGAACGAAAGCCAGCGCGCCGCCTTCGCCGCCGCTCGGCAGCATCTTTCCGAGCTGTTGCCCAATCATCGCGCCAGCTTGGCCAACTCGTCCGGCATCTTCCTCACACCGTCCTATCACTACGACTTCGTCCGCCCCGGCGCCGCCTTGTTCGGCCTGCATCCGCTCATAAAAGGGCCGAACCCTATGGAGCAAGTTATTGAATTAACAGCAAAAATTCTACAGGTGCGCGACATTGACAGGGCTATGACCGTCGGCTACGGTGCCACCTACCGCGCCGGTCGGGGGGCCAGAATTGCGACAGTTGCTGCCGGTTACGCGGATGGATATCTCCGGGGTTTGGGCAACCGTGGCCGCGTTTTTATTGGCGACCAAGCGGTTCCGGTGATAGGGCGGGTTTCCATGGACTTGATCACCATTGACGTTACCGGTTTGCCGGCCGATCAGGTGCGTCCCGGCACTGCCGTCGAATTGATCGGTGCCCATGCCCGCACCGACGATGTCGCCGAGGCCGCCGGCACCATTGGCTATGAGTTGCTCACCCGAATCGGCCCCCGCTGCACCCTGTACTATCGCGGCCGGGTCACCTGAGCCATGCCCATTCTGGCGCCAATTGGCCGTTCGACGATTGCGTTTTTCACCGTCATCGGCCGTGTTGCCCTGTTCACGCTGCTTAGTGTTTCACATTGCGTCCGCCCGCCGATATTCCCCCGCCAGATCGGCCGCCAGATGCTTGAGATAGGCTTCTATTCTCTGCCGGTCGTCGGTCTGACCGCCATCTTCACCGGCATGGTGCTGGCGCTGCAAAGCTTTACCGGCTTCTCGCGCTTCTCGGCCGAGAGCGCCATTCCCAACATCGTCGTGGTATCGATTACCCGCGAACTCGGACCGGTGCTTGCCGGCCTCATGGTCGCCGGCCGCGTCAGCGCCGCCATCGCCGCCGAGATCGGCACCATGCGGGTCACCGAACAAATCGATGCCCTGACCACCCTGTCGACAAACCCGCACAAATACCTCATCGCGCCGCGCCTCATCGCCGGCCTGCTCATGCTGCCCCTACTCGTGCTCGTGGCCGATATCATCGGCGTCCTCGGCGGCTATCTGGTCTCCATCTTCACATTGGGATTCAACCCGGCGACCTATCTCAAGAACACCTGGGATTTCATGCAGCCGATCGACGTCATTTCCGGTTTGGTCAAGGCGGCGGTCTTCGGTTTTCTGCTGACCCTGATGGGGTGCTATCACGGCTACAACTCCCGCGGCGGCGCCCAGGGTGTCGGCCAAGCGACAACCAACGCCGTGGTTTCGGCATCCGTGTTGATCTTCCTATCCAACTACATCGTTACCACCCTGTTCTTTGCCGAATGACCAGTGCAGCCGGATACAGTGTGCCGAAGATCCAGATTCGCGAATTGCGCAAGGCGTTCGGCCCCAAACAGGTACTCGATGGCGTCGACCTGGAGATCGCGGCCGGCGAATCGCTGGTCATCATCGGCGGCTCGGGCACCGGCAAATCGGTCTTGATCAAGAACATCATCGGCCTGATTCGGCCCGACTCGGGGTCGATCATGATCGACGGCCGGGAGACGACCACCATGGGCGCCGCCGACCGCGAAGACATCATGCATAAGTTCGGCATGTTGTTTCAGGGCGGCGCGCTTTTCGACAGTCTGCCGGTTTGGCAAAATGTCGCGTTCGGCCTCATCCAGGTGCAGCGCATGGCCCGCGCGGCGGCGCGCAGCCGGGCGATCGAGATCCTGGCTCAGGTCGGCCTGCCGGCGGAGGTCGCCGATCTGTCGCCCGCCGAATTATCTGGTGGCATGCAGAAGCGCGTGTCGCTGGCCAGGTCTATTGCCACCCAACCGGAGATCATGTTTTTCGACGAGCCGACGACGGGCCTCGATCCCATCATGGGCAGCGTCATCGATGCCCTGATCGTCAAGAGCGTGCGGGAACTAGGGGCCACGGCCTTGTCCATCACCCACGACATGGCCAGCGCCCGACGCATCGCCGACCACATCGCCATGATCCATGGTGGCAAGATCGTCTGGTCCGGCCCGGTGAGTGAGATCGACCACTGCGACAATCCCTATGTTGATCAGTTCATAAACGGCCGCGCCGAAGGTCCTATTCAGATGCAGGTCAAGCGGTGACGGGTCGGCGACGGATCGGCTAACCCATGGCACGATCGAACCCGAGTTTCATTTGTCAATCCTGCGGCGCTAGCCATGCCCGCTGGGCCGGCCGGTGTGAGGCCTGCGGTGCCTGGAACACCTTGGCCGAGGAGGCGACCGCCGAAGTCGTCCCCAAAGGCGTTGGCAGCCGTGACGGCAAGCGTGGCGGCCGCCGCCTGGAATTCGTCGGCCTCACCGGTCAGTCGAAACAGCAGCCGCGCCGCAACACCGGCATTGCGGAATTGGATCGCGTCTGCGGCGGCGGCCTGGTTCCCGGATCGGCGATCCTGGTCGGCGGCGACCCGGGGATCGGCAAGTCGACCCTTTTGCTACAGGCCATGGCCAGCCTGGCCAAGGCCGGTCATCGCGGTGTCTACATCTCCGGCGAGGAGGCCATCGACCAGATCCGTATGCGCGCAACCCGCCTTGGCCTCGCCGACGCCCCCCTATCCCTCGCCGCGGCGACCAGTGTCCGCGACATCCTCGCCACCCTCGACGCCGCGAACAGCGCCGATGTTTTGGTCATCGATTCCATCCAGACCATGTATATCGACACCATGGACAGCGCCCCGGGCACCGTGTCCCAGGTACGCAGCTCCGCCCAAGAGCTGACCCGCATGGCCAAGCGCCGCGGCATTTCGCTGATATTGGTTGGACATGTCACGAAAGACGGCATGATCGCCGGTCCCAAGGTGCTCGAACACATGGTGGACACCGTACTTTCGTTCGAGGGCGAGCGCAGCCACCAGTTCCGCATCCTGCGCACCAACAAGAACCGCTTCGGCCCTACCGACGAGATCGGCGTCTTTGAGATGACCGACGCCGGCCTCTCGGAAGTGGCAAACCCATCCGAACTATTCCTTGCCGACCGCCGCCATGGTATCAGTGGCACTGCCGTTTTCGCGGGGCTCGAGGGCACGCGGCCGGTCCTGGTCGAGATTCAGGCTCTGCTCTCCGTCTCCACATTCGGCACTCCGCGGCGAGCGGTCGTAGGCTGGGACAGTGGACGTCTATCGATGATTTTGGCGGTTTTAGAGGCACGTTGCGGCTTGAACTTGGGCGGCTCCGACGTCTATCTCAACGTTGCCGGCGGCCTCAGGATTACCGAGCCGGCGGCGGATTTGGCGGTCGCGGCGGCGCTGGTATCGGCCCATTTTGACCATTCCATGCCGGCCGACACCGCGGTTTTTGGAGAAATCGGCCTCGGCGGTGAAATCCGCGCCGTCGGCCAACCTGAGCAGCGCCTGCGCGAGGCTGCCAAGCTCGGTTTCGGCAAGGTTCTTGCCCCCACGCCGCGCGGCCGCAAACGGGCCAAAATGCAGGCCATGCCGGAGGTCGAGGAAATCAGTCATCTGGCCGACCTGGTGCAGATCTTTGCCGGCCAAGGTCGGACCCCGTCCTTGGCGGCGGGTTAGCCACCATGATCGAAAGCCTGAACATTAGCCTGTTCGACGTCGTCGTCATCGCCATGCTGGTGATCGGCGGCTTGATTGGCCTGACCACTGGTTTCGTCCGTGGCGGCCTGTTCGTCGCGTCCTGGATCGGCGCCACGCTCGTCACCCTATACGGTTTGCCGTTGGTGCAGCCGATCGCGCGCCAATACATCTCTATCCCCGCCGCGGCTGACCTTGTTGCCGGTTCGGTTCTATTCCTCGTCGCCTTGGTGTTCTTTCACATTGTGAGCCACATGTTCAGCGGCTGGGTCCGCCACAGCCGGCTCAATGTCCTCGACCGCTCTCTTGGCCTGGTTGCCGGCCTGATTTCTGCCGGTCTCGTCATCGCGACCGCCTTCCTGCTGCTCAGCGACACCGTTAGCGGGTCGGAGGAGCCGGCCTGGTTGCGTGAGTCGCGCAGCCGGCCCTTTGTCGAAATTGCCGCCCTGTTCATCCGGGACTTCCTCCCCGAGGATATCCGCACCCGTACCGGCATCGCTCTCGAGCAGAGCCGCAGCGGCCTCGATCGCCTTGAACAGACCCGGCGCACGTTCGAAAGGCTCAACCAAGCCCCGCCGACCGCCCCCAAACCGGCCGACCCCGGTTATTCCGAGAACAACCGAACCAACCTCGACCGTTTGATCGAAGGCAACCAGTGACGCGTGTGACCACCAACCCGTTTGACGACGACAAGCTGCACGAGGAGTGCGGCGTCTTCGGTATCTTCGGCAGCCCCGACGCCGCGGCCCTGACCGCCCTCGGCCTCCACGCGCTCCAGCACCGCGGCCAAGAGGCGTCCGGCATTGTCTCCTTCGACGGTGAGCGTTTCTATCCGCACCGCGCCATCGGCTTGGTCGGGGACACCTTCGGCGACGCCGAGACCATTGCCCGCCTGCCCGGCGCCGCGGCGATCGGCCACAACCGCTATGCCACCTCCGGCGAAACCGCAATCCGCAATATCCAGCCGCTCTACGCCGACTTCGCCTTCGGTGGCTTGGCCTTGGGCCATAACGGCAACCTGACCAACGCCCGCGACCTACGCCGCATCTTGGTCGAGGGCGGCGCCCTGTTTCAATCGACCACCGACACCGAGGTTATCCAGCATCTCATCGCCAACGCCACCGGCCCGCGGCTGCTGGACCGCATCATCCAAGCCCTACGGCAGATTGAAGGCGCCTATTCCCTGGTCGCTTTGTCACGCCGCAAGGTCATTGGCGCTCGCGACCCCCTCGGCGTCCGCCCCTTGGTCCTTGGCCGGCTGCAAGACGCCTGGATCCTGACATCGGAGACCTGCGCGCTCGATATCATCGGCGCCCGCTATGTCCGCGACGTCGATCCCGGTGAAATCGTCATTATCGACAACGCCGGCGTGCACTCCCACAAGCCCTACCCGACGGTTCGCCAACGGCCTTGCATCTTCGAGTACATTTATTTTGCCCGGCCCGACAGCACCCATGGCGGTCTGAACGTCTACGAGACCAGGAAGCGCATCGGTGCCGAGCTTGCTCGCGAGAGCCACGTCCCGGTCGACGCCGTTATCCCGGTCCCCGATAGCGGCGTGCCGGCTGCCCTCGGTTACGCCAACGAGGCCGGGGTACCCTTTGAACTGGGCCTCATCCGCAACCACTATGTCGGCCGCACCTTTATCGAACCTTCCGACGAAATCCGCCATCTCGGCGTCCGCCTCAAGCACAACGCCAACAGCGCCCCGCTCGCCGGTAAAGACGTCGTACTCGTCGATGACAGCATTGTTCGCGGCACCACATCCCGCAAAATTGTCGAGATGGTGCGCAACGCGGGGGCGGTTTCCGTGCATATGCGCATCTCCAGCCCGCCGGCGACCCACTCCTGCTTCTATGGCGTCAACACCCCGAGCCAAGAGGAGCTGCTGGCTCATCGGCATGATGTCGCGGGCATGACCAAGGAGATCGGCGTCGATAGCCTGGCATTCATCTCTATCGACGGCCTTTACCGCGCCATGGCTGAACCGGGCCGCAACGAGGCGGCGCCGCAATATTGTGACGCCTGTTTCACCGGCGACTACCCGACCCGGCTCACCGACAAGGATGGCGGCAACACCCAGGCCCAATTGTCCCTCCTTGTTGGCCCGGCCTAGACGCTGGAATCTCGCTCAGCCATGCCCATACAAACCGCACACCAGCCGCTGGCTGGCCGTATCGCCCTGGTCACCGGAGCCTCGCGTGGTATTGGCGCGGCGGTCGCCCGGCGTCTCGCCGGCGAGGGCGCCCATGTCTTGCTGCTGGCGCGCACCCAGGGCGGACTTGAGGAAGTCGATGATGCCATCCGACAGGCCGGCGGCAGCGCCACCTTGGTCGTCCAGGATCTGCGCCGCCACGAGCATCTCGATAATCTTGGCCCGCCCTTGCTCGAACGTTACGGCAAGCTCGATATCTTCGTCGCCAACGCCGCGATCCTCGGCACCCTGTCTCCGCTTGGCCACGTCACGCCGCAAACCTGGGCCGAAGTTTTCGATGTCGTCGTGCACGCAAATTGGCGCCTGATCCGCATCCTCGATCCCCTGCTGCGCCTCTCGCCGGCGGGCCGTGCCATCTTTGTCACCGCCGAGGTCGCCCGCGCGCCGCGGGCCTACTGGGGACCCTACGCCGCCGCCAAAGCAGCGCTGGCGACCATGGCCCAGACTTGGGCGCTTGAGAACGCCAAGACCTCGCTCAATGTTAACCTGATCGAGCCCGGCCCGATCGCCACGCGACTGCGCAGCCAAGCCTACCCCGGTGAGGATCCCGCGACCCTGCAGCAACCGCAGCACATTACCGACGAATTCGTCGCCCTGGCGTCCCCCGAGTGCACCCTGAACGGCGAACGCATTGTGCTGCCCGCGACCACGGTCGGTACGACCCACTAGGTCCGCCCACGCGCCGCCCGGGCTATCTCGGAGAGGCGGCCGAATTCGGCGCCTTCCGTCGGGATGGCAATGTCGAACACTTCGGCGATCACCCGCGTCCAGCCATGGATGAAGTAGGTCCAGCCATCTTCTATCTGCAGTGATTTACCGGCCCGTTGCCCACGCGCCTGGTCGAGGAACATCAAATCGCCGCGATAATTCAGCTCCCATACGATGCCGCGATCGGGAAAATCCGCGCGGCCGCTGAGCGGCGATCCCGGTGCATCCTTGCCCAGGCCCGTCGCATTGATAACCAAAGAGCCGCTCGGCAACGACGCGAGCACCCGGTCGTTGTCCTCCGG
The DNA here is from genome assembly GCA_021774445.1 of Alphaproteobacteria bacterium. Classification (GTDB taxonomy): domain Bacteria; phylum Pseudomonadota; class Alphaproteobacteria; order UBA6615; family UBA6615; genus SZUA-147. The sequence continues at coordinate 153,763 of JAJFJA010000056.1, read as the reverse complement.
CGCCGGAGCCAGCACATAGTCGATCGGCAGGTCCGCCCCGATCGCTTCATGAATCCGGCGAATATGGTCCAACCGCGACGGCGAGCGATTGGAAACGACGAAACGTGCCGGACGGTTCCGGCCCCGCGATTTCTGCAGCAAATGCCAGGTCAGGGCGATGGTCGATCCGCCGGCCCCCATGGCGAATACCGCGGCGTCTGTCTTGGCAAAATGACTTGGCGGCAAAAAGCCGTCGATCGCCAAGCCCGACGAAATTGGATCCTTCGCATGGCCGATGAGCCGGCCACCGCGTTTCGACAGGCAGCTGACCTCGGCCATCAATTGGGCATGGTCATCAAGGCTGTCGAACATGTCCGCGCAGGCCGCGAACAAGTCCAGCTTGTGCGTCGTCACCAGGGCACCCTTCGCCAACGCATCACCCTTGATGAAGGCAACCGCCTCTCGATAGAGCCGCGGTTCGGCATGCGGTGCAAAATCCATTCCCTCGATCGCAACATCCCCCAACCCGAGGGCGTCACACCATGCCGGGAACACGCGCATGATCGAGCTATTTCCCGTCGTCACGCCAATAAAATACAGGGTTGGTTTTTGCGCCGGGCTGTAGCTCATGGGTTGCCCCGAGTTTCGACTAAGCGACGGTCGTTGCCAGCATGGCGGCTTTTTCTTCTTCGGTCCGCGTCCGATAGGCGACATTCGGCACTTCTTTCCACCCCGATCCATCCGCGACGATGCGGCTTCGCATCCCCCCGGAACGGGCGATCACATCGTAATCCTGTCCGGAATCGGAAGGATAACAAAAGCTCATAACCAACTGTTCCAAACCGGTGTTGACCGAACGATGGATCCACATTGGCGGGACATAACACAGAATCCGCGGGCGTATCTCCAGGAGGCGTACCGCGCCGTCCGGGGATTCCAGCAACAGCACCCCCTCGCCGGCCTCTCCATAATACGTCTCCGGCCGGTTCGCCGGCGCGTGAATATGCCCCCGGGTCATAAAGAACTCGTCGCCGACCCGGCCCGGCCGCATGCTGGTAACGCCAAAAGTCAAATCGCCATGATCGGCCGACGGACGCTGCTCGGTCACCTCGTAGACCACTAAATCACTGTTCCGGCCTACGGCGGCAGCATAGGCGGCCTCATCGGCATACAGGCCCGCCAGATCCTTGAGCCTCTTTTTATATCGACCCGAGCCGGTTTCAAGCCGGCCCCGGGCCACATCGACAAAGTGACTGCTTGGCTCGACGAGATTCATCACATGGTCTTTCGGCGGCGTCTTCGACTACTCTCTATGAATATAGTTATGCCGAGGCTTTGAATGAACCGCGATCTCTATCTTGCAATAGACCTGGGAACGGGCGGCACGCGCGCCGCTCTCGTCGACGGGACCGGTCATATTCTCGCCTTCAGCCACCAGGAACATGAGCAAATCGTCCCACGCTACGGCTGGTCGGAACAGCGCCCCATGGATTGGTGGCAAGGCACCGTTCAAAACATTCGTGACGTCGTCGCCGGGGTCGCGGATGCGGCTTCGCGTGTCGCGGCGATCTGCGCCTGCGGGCAGATGCATGGCTCGGTGCTCATCGACGCGGACGGCAACCTTACCCGCGACACGGCATTGCTGTGGAACGACAAGCGCACCGCACCCTTGGCGGACGCCTTCGCCGCCGAACATGACCCGACCGCCTATCTCCCGCTCACGGCAAATGCCGCCACGGCCGCCTGGCCCGCCTTCAAGCTCCTGTGGATCGCCGAAAACGATCCCGAAGCCTATCGCCGCGCCGACACGCTCCTCACCCCCAAGGATTATATCGGCTTCCAGCTGACCGGGGAGACCGCTTGGGACTGGACCGAAGCCTCCATGAGCTTTCTCATGGACGCCCGCACCCGAGATTGGTCCGACGAGCTCTTTGCCATGACCGGACTGCGCCGCGACCTTTTTCCGCCCATCAGATCGCCATACGATATCCTTGCCCCGCTCAGCCAGGCGGCCGCGACCGAAATCGGGCTTTCGCCGGGCATTCCCGTGCTCGTCGGCGGCGGCGACTATCCCGTCGCATTGCTCGGATCCGGCGTCTGCGAACCGGGCATGGGATCGGACGTTACCGGCACGTCGTCGATCATCACGGTATTGCATGACACGCCCGTTATCGACGCCGAGGTCTCCAATGTCACAACTATCCAAGGTGATTGGGGCAGCCTAACGATGTCGGACGCCGGTGGCGACGCGGTACGCTGGGCCCGCCGCGCGTTTCACCAGAACAAACTCAGCTACGAAGATATCGCCGCCGCCGCCGCCGAGGCCGCATCCGGCGCCGAGGGTTTGCTCTTCCTCCCCTACTTGAGCGGCGAACGCGGCGGCGACCACCCGAATTCTCGCGCCCAATTCTTTGGCCTGACCGCCGCCCACGGCATGCCCGAACTACATCGCGCCGTGCTCGAAGGCGTCGCGTTCTCTGTCCGCCAGAAACTGGATTTGTTGCAGGGAACCGGCGGCAGGCCCGAACAAATCATCGCCTCCGGCGGCGGCGCCAAGTCCGATCTCTGGCTCCGCATCAAGGCCAGCATGTATGACACGCCGTATCTGGTCCCTAAGGAACTGGAATGCGGCATCATCGGCGCCGCCTGCATGATGGCAACGGCGGTCGGCGCCGCTGATGACCTCAAATCCGCCGTCCGGCATATGGTCCGATTTGACACCGAGGTGCAGCCCATCCGCGCCTGGCGCGACCGCTACAACCGCATGATGCCCATATACAATCGGCTTTACGACGCCGCCCAGGAATTCTACGACGACCTGGATAAGCTGGCCGAATGATCGTCGCCCCAGCCGTATTCAGCGCTTCGGGTCGTAGGGGTTGTCGCCCTTACGTGTCATCAAGCGCAACGGTGTCCCCGGTAGATCGAACGCATCGCGCAAATTATTCTCAAGATACCGCAGATAGCTGTCCGGCAAAGCATCGGGCTGACTCGTGAACATGACGAAACGCGGCGGTCTGGCCTTCGCTTGGGTCACGTAACGCAGCTTTATTCGGCGCTTATTCGGCGCCAGCGGCGGCGGGTGCCGCTCGGTGACATCGCGCAGCCAATTGTTCAGTGCCGCCGTCGGGATCCGTTTGTTCCATATCTCATACGCACCGACCACCGCCGCCATTAAGCCTTTCAGATTGCTGCGGTTGAGTGCCGACAAGGTGACGACCGGCACGCCTTTCAACTGCGGCAGCGACGTCTCCAGCCGCTCTCGCAATTGTTGTATCGCCGCCCCGCGATCCCCGACCAGATCCCACTTATTGGCCGCCACCACCAGCGCCCGCCCCTCTTCCGCCACATAGCGCGCGATGGTCAGATCCTGCCGTTCCAGCATCACCGTCGCGTCCAGCAACAGCACCACGACTTGGGCGAAACGGATCGCCTTCAGACTATCCGCCCCCGACATCTTTTCCAGCCGGCCGTCGACCCGCGCCCGCCGCCGCAGCCCGGCTGTGTCTACCAGGGCGATCTCCCGCCCGTCATGGCGCCACTGGACCGCGATGGCATCCCGGGTTATGCCGGCTTCAGGCCCCGTGAGCATGCGATCCTCACCGAGCAAGGCATTGACCAGTGTCGACTTGCCGACATTCGGGCGCCCAACGATAGCAAGCTGCAACACGCCAGCGTCATCATCCGACCCATCGCCCTCGCCACGAGCGGCCGCCGTGACGGCCGCCGCATCGACCCAGGGCACGATCGCCTCATAGAGTCCGGCCAGGCCCTGCCCATGTTCGGCCGACACCGCCAAGGGTTCGCCCAGCCCCATCTCATAGGCGTCATAGAGTCCCGCATCCGCCGCTCGCCCCTCGCACTTATTGGCGACCAGAACCACCGGCCGGCGCGAGCGCCGCAGCCAATCGGCGAAATGACGGTCCAGCGGGGTGATCCCAGCGCGCGCATCGACCACCAGCAACACCACGGACGCCTCGTCCAGGGCCTGTTCGGTCTGCCGCCGCATCCGCGCGCCGAGGCTTTCGTCGAAAGCTTCTTCGAGACCCGCGGTGTCGACGACCCGAAACGAGGCATCGGCCAGCTTGCCTTCCCCTTCGCGCCGATCGCGGGTGACTCCCGGCTGATCGTCCACGAGGGCCACTTGCCGGCCGACCAAGCGGTTGAACAGCGTCGATTTGCCGACATTCGGGCGCCCGACGATGACCACCGTCGCCAGCGCGGTTCCGTTTGCCGCCATATACTGTGAGTCTACGGAAGTCATGTCATTTCCGGCCGCTCTTATCGGCAGCCAAGCTCTAGCGCAGCGATATTAGCTTCGCAGAGTCGGTGAGAAAAAACAGCGCCTCGGCCGCAACGGCCGGTGCGACCGACACGCCGCCCGGCATCTTCTCTTGTCCCAGGATCTCGCCCGTATAGGGCGATACCGAGAGCACCTCGCCATGGCTGCCGGCCACGACCAAGCGGTCCCCCGCCAAAATTGGCCCCGACCAGTTGATCCGCCCTTTGCGCTTCTCCGGTTTTTCATACAGCCCCAGCGGCGACGCCCAGCGCACCAACCCGTCGCGCGCCGTCAGGGCCACCACTTGCGCGTCGGCCGTGAGCACGAACAGGAAGTCGCCGGCGATCCAGGGCTGCTGAACGCTGCCGACTTCCGCCTCCCAGACCCTGCGTCCGGTTGGCAAATCGATTGCCACCATCCGTCCCGAATGGCTCGCCGCGAAAACCAAACCACCGTCGATTACCGGTCGCCCGCGAATATCGGCCAGCGCCGACACCGCATCCGCGCGCTTGATCGCCGCCAGATTGTCCGACCACAAGCTGCTGCCATTCTCCACCCGCAACGCAAACAGCTCACCCGAGGAGTATGGCACGACGACGATATCGCCTTCCACCGCCGGGCTGGCGCCACCCAGCAAGCCGGCAGTCTCCGCGATACCGGTATGCGACCACAACAACGTGCCGTCGCGCGCATCCAGCGCATGGGTCTCGTTGTCTTTGGTGACGACAAAGACCCGCCCGCCCTGCGCCGTCGGCGCCGCACGCATCGGCCCGGAAACCCGCGTGCGCCAGACTTCGGCGCCGTCCTCGGCGTCCAGCGCAATGACCTGCGCAAACCCCGTGGCCACAAAGACCCGACCGCCATTGAAAGCGACGCCGCCGCCCCAGCTACCATCGCGCTCTTCGCTCGGTTCTAGGACCGTCCGCCAAATCTGTCTACCGGTGCCGGCCTCATAGGCGCTAACCGTTGCGTCCGCATCCATGGCGAAGACCCGGCCGTCCGCAACGACAGGGCCCGAAAGGATTGGCGCATCGTCATCCGCATCGGCACCCACATCGGCCTGCCACGCCGTGGCTGGAAGGTCGCCAAGGGCCACATGCTGCATCGAGTGGCTGGCCAAGCCGCCCTGTTGCGGCCACGCCACATTGACCACCGGCGGTGGTAACTCGATCGCCAGATCCTGGATGCGCGCATCCGGCTTGAGGTCGTTCTCGGTGGTCAGCACAGCGATCCTCGTGCCCTCGAGAACCTCTTCGCTGCTACTGCAGCCGGCGACGATCAGCAGCCCCACCAGAACGGCTGAGCGAAACCGCCACCTGTTCATCGCTTAAGATCCCATGGCGGCGAGCAACTCCGCCGCCCGTGCCCGAATACCGGGCGGTGCTGCCAAATCGTCGGCCAGGGATTCCAGCAAATCGACGGCCCGCGCCTCGTCGCCGGTCTGCATCGCCAGCAATGCCGTCAGCTCCCGCGCCGAAAAGCGCCACGGGTTGCTGTCCGCCGTCAACGGCGCCAGCCGCTCGGTGAGCGCCACCGGGTCGCCGTCGTCAATGGCATGCAGCGTCCCAAGCACGATGGCCATATCGCGAAAATGTGCCTCGACGCCCTTCGCCGCGGCGATCTCGTCATAGATGCCGACAGCGGCTTCGTTGTCGCCGACCTCGACCAGCAACGCCGCCTGGCGTAACCCGGCCAAGACCCGGTACCCGGCATCCCCTTCCTCGGCCACCGCCGCAAAGGCATCTAGCGCTTCCTCGAGCCGGCCCTCGCCGGCCAGCGCCGCCGCCTGGGCAAAATCGTTCGCCAGCGCCTCCCGGCGCTGTTGTTGCAAATCGACCCACCAGGCGCCGGAGCCGGCGCCCAAAATAATCACCACGACCGCAGCCGCAATGAACGGGCCATATCGCTTCAAGTGTGCTTGTAGACGGTCGCGTTTTACTTCTTCGTCTACTTCACGAATTAGTTCCTCAGACAAGAGGAAGCCTCCGCTAGTCCTATCGAAAGGGCCGCTAACATAGCTCGGGCTTAGGTCATTGGCAAACCGGCAAAAACACCGCTTTTTTCAGGCAGCGGCTCGCCATTTTATCGAGCAGCCCATGCTGGCGAATTGCTCTTCCGGCCCCTTGCCGGTCGCTGCGATGCTCGCCATGGCATCGAACAGCTCGCGCCGCACACCTGTTTCCGGGACATTCCGTCCGCCCGGGTCGATCCGGCCCCGATACTGCAGCTCCAAAGCCTTGTTGAAGCCAAAGAAATCTGGCGTGCACACGGCGTCATAGGCGCGCGCCACGGCCTGATTGGCATCGTAGAGATAGGGGAAGGTCAAGCCGTGCCGTGCGGCAAATAGTTTCATATTGTCATAGCTGTCCGCCGGATAGGCCGAGGCGTCGTTCGGCATGATCGCAGCACTACCAACGCCATGCGCTCTGAGTTCCTCACAATCGCGTACGATTCTGTCAATTGCACCAACCACATAGGGGCAGTGGTTGCAGATAAACATGATAAGCGTGCCGTTTGGTCCAGCGACGTCGCTCAGCGTGTAATCCGCGCCGTCCGTTCCCCTGAGCGAAAAATCCGCCGCCTGCCACCCGAAGGCACATATGCTCGAACCCGCTGCCATGGCTTGTTCCTCTCCCATTCGACGCCGCCATGATATCGACCGGACCGCTTCGTCCACAACCGTACCGCCCCTGCCAAACCACGATTATTCGGCCATCGGCTGGACTTGCCCCGCAAAATCGGGAAAAATTCTCGTTGGCTAAGAGTCGGCATTTCACCGGCTGAGCTTTAGGGAATTTCTGTGTCGGCTGTATTACGCGTCAAAGCTCCTCACAAGACCCGTCAAAGGGTCTCTTTCAGCAAGGAGGAATTGCGCCAGCTTTTCAACGTCTACAGCCGCCGTGTGGCGGCTGGAGAATGGCGCGATTATGCAATTGACCACGGCCCGGATCGGGCCGTTTTCTCAATCTTCCGGCATACCGCGGAGCATCCGCTCTATGCCGTGGCGAAACTGGCTCCCAACGGCGGCAATCGGAGCCGCTATCAACTCTCGCGCGGCCCGGAGAAGCTCAAGCAGGGCCCCAGCCTCGCCGAAATAGTCGCCGCGATCGATCGCCGGCCGCGGCTCGTCTCGGCGAAGAACTAGCCACTGAAAGTTGTACGGCAGACCCACCCATTCTCTTGATTGGGATGTATGTTCTTGTTACGTTCTCATATGGGCAAGCTCAAACGTCATGATCAGGCCGCAGCCGATCGCCGGGTCGCTGCCGCCACACTTGGCCAATTGGTCGAGCATAATGTCGCCGTTTTCTGTTGGTGCAACCGCTGCTCCCACCACGCCACTATGGATTCCGCATTCTTGGCCGGGCGCCTTGGGCCGCAATTCCCGGTACCCGAAATCGGCAGTACGATGCGTTGCAGTGGCTGTGGTTCAAAGAATATTGCCACCCGCCCTGAATGGCCTTCTCCTTTGAAAACAAAGAACAATCAGAAACATAAAGAACAAATAAAAGATTAGAAAAATATATAGAAGAATTTACTACAAGTAAAGTAAAACAAAATGGTCCAAAATTGGAATAAAAACCGAGATGATATTTATTGCAAATACTTAGTCATCTTTCTATTTTGGGATACCTGTTCCCTGTATACTCAGGGAAAATTACATTCGGAGGTTCGGATGCCCGAACTAACCGGTATAGCTCGGTCGAGCGCGGCCCCGCCGCGTGAGATCAAGCCCCAACGCGTTGCCGAGCCGGCACGCGAGCAACGCCCGGACCGCGAGAGCGTCCTGGCGCGCCCGCCCGATACGGAGACTGCCGCGCCGAGCCCATCCGAGCCCGGCAAGCCCGCCACCGCATCGGCCAAACCTGTCTCCTCGCCCTTCCAGGCGAGGCTGAACTACGACATTCAGGAAGACGACGTTTATATTGAGATTCTCAGTCCCCGCACCGGGGATGTCATCCAACGCCTGCCACCCGAAGATGCGGTCGAGCAGTTGCGCGAACGCACCGACGGCCACACCGGCGCTGTGCTGGACCGCGTCGCCTAGCGACTAGGCGCCGGGCGGCGGCTTTGTCGCCGCCACGAATACTCACGTCCCACCGTCAGGCGGGACGGCGATTAGCTGTGCCCGTTCGACATGCTCGTGCTGGCGCCTGCCGTGAAGTGCATTACAATCGCGCCCCTAATTCCAACTCAGCAGCAGGGGAACGACGATGGCATTGCCGCAGGACATCAGCCCGGTGAACAGTGAACTCGTCGACGCACTGACGCGGTCTGCAAAGTTGGACTGGATTGAGACCACGCCGGGTACGGGTTACATGAAAATTCTCTGGTTCAGCCCGGAGACCGGGCGCTGGGCGGTTCTGCTGCGCTGGCTCAAGGGCCACGTCGCCCGACGGCACAAGCACCTGTCCGCGGCCCATGCGTTCATCCTTTCGGGTAAGCTGCAGGTTCGCGACGGCACCCTGGTCGCCGGCGACTACCTCTACGAGCCGAACGGCATGGTGCACGACACCACCACAGCCCTGGAGGACACCGAGTATCTGTTCATCTGCGACGGGCCGGTGCTGTATTTCGATGACGACGGCTTTACCGACTACCTCGGGTGGGAGCAGCTGCAGCGCCTGCAGGATGCCGCGAACAACGCCAAGGTCACGGCTGCATAGGCGGGGCCAACAAGGCTGGCAAATAGTCATCAAAATATGTGACCCCGGGCCGGCACCACACTAGGCTGCGCCGACCATGGGGATATGATGACGCCACACGGCACCAACGGCATCGATCGGCTGCTGGCTGACCCGGATTTGATCGCCCGGCTGCGAAGCAGCCGTGTCGGCCTATTGTCCAGCCAAGCCTGCCGCACCACGACTAACCAGACCGCCGCCGCGGCGCTTCAGGAGGCGCTGGCCAGCCGCGCCGATCGGGGTCTTGTGCGTCTCTTCGCCGCCGAGCATGGCTGGTCGACCACGGCGAAACCCGGCGCGGCCATCGCCGACGCCAACGATCCACAGACCGGCCTGCCGGTCCACAGTGTTTATGGCATCCGCCAGCAACCCGACCCCACCGCCTACGCCGACCTCGACGCCATCGTTATCGATCTGCGCGACCTTGGCGTGCGCTGCTACACCTACGCCACCACCGCGGCCCGCTTCCTCGCCGCCCTGTCGGACCGCGGCCCGGAACTCATCGTTTGCGACCGCCCCAATCCTTTGGGCGCCGGCCAAGCCGGTCCTCGTCTGGAACCCAAACTGCGCAACTTCCTGGCCTATTTCGATGGGCAATTCGTGCATGGCCAGACCCTGGCCGAACTGCTGGTCGACTTCAACCGTCGGCGAGGCCCCATGGCCTGCAATCTCAGCGTAATCCCCGCTGGACCGCCTGTCTCGACGCCACAATGGCAACCTCCTTCGCCTTCCCTCACCCATCCCGACACGGTGCCCCTCTATCCCGGACTGGTGTTGCTCGAAGGCACGAATCTCTCCGAGGGCCGCGGCACCGACCTGTCGTTCCGCTGCGTGCTCGCGCCTTGGCTCGACCCGGCCGCAATCATGGACAGTGCCGCAGATTGGCCCGTCGACGGCCTCGACGTAACACCGGTCTCGGCGACCCCGACCCACGGCAAGTTCCGCGGCCAACTGTGCCATGGCATCGCCTTTCGCATCACCGACCCATCCCGGGTCGACGGTCTCGCGCTCGGCGTTCATCTGGTCGCCACTCTCTGCCGAGATCCGCAATTTCAATGGATCCCGGGCAAGATCACGCCTCTCGCCCTGCCCTGGCAAGATGGGGTATCAGAGGCCCAACAAGCGGGGCCGTTCATCGACTACCTCATGGGCAGCCGCGATCTCCGCACCGCACTGGCCGACGGCGGCGCCCCGGCGGACATTCTCGCCACCTGGAAACGAACGGCGGAAGGGTAAGGACACCATGCGCACCGAGGGATTTTCCGCCCGCTACCGCGGCCTCGATTCTTGGGATAATGCCGAGATTCTGGAGACCATTCTGGAAGCCCAATGCCTCGGTCTTGCCGCCATCAAGCCGATCATTCCGGCCCTGAGCCAAGCCGCCGCCGCGATCGCCGAACGCTTGCGCCGCCCCGCCGGCCGGCTTGCCTACGCCGGTGCCGGCACCTCCGCCCGCCTGGCGGTCATCGACGGTACCGAGCTCACCCCCACCTTCGGCTGGCCGGCCGAACGAACCCGCTTTCTCATCGCCGGCGGACCGGCCGCGCTCACCCGCTCGGTCGAGGGCGCCGAAGACGACGAGACCGCCGGCGCCACCGCCTGTACCGAGGCGGCGCTGGGACCGGACGACGCCTTGATTGCCGTCGCCGCCAGCGGCCGCACGCCGTACACGTTGGCGGCGTGCCGCGCTGCCCGCGCCGCCGGCGCGTTGACCATCGGCTTGGCCAACAACCCCGGCGCGCCGCTGCTCACCATCGCCGAGCATCCTTTGCTCGCCGACACCGGTCCGGAAGTTATTAGCGGCTCCACGCGCCTAAAAGCCGGCACGGCTCAGAAGGCCGTTCTGAACATGCTGTCCACCCTCGTCATGGTGCGGCTCGGCAAAGTCTATGACGGCCTGATGGTTGACGTCGCCCCGACCAACGACAAGCTGCGCGCCCGCGCCCTGCGTATGGTCTGCGAGATTACCGAGGTCGACGAAACCGCCGCCGGCAAGGCCCTCGATGTCGCTTCCGGCAACGTCAAACTGGCGGCTTTGATCGCCCTTGGTCTATCAGCCGACCGCGCCCGCTCTCTGCTCGACGAGACCGCCGGTCATCTACGGCCAGCATTGGAGACCATCAAGACCTAGGAGAACTATATGGCAAAGCGCATCGACGTATCGACACTCGCTTCAGTTATCGGGACGACATATCCGCCGCCATTCGATCAGCCTTGCCAAACCCGGGAACGCAAAAGACTCGGCGACGCCGCCGGGCTGACGCAATTCGGCGTCAACCTCCTGCAACTGCCGCCGGGCGCATGGTCGAGCCAGCGACACTGGCACACCGGCGCGGACGAGTTCGTTTATGTTCTCGCTGGCGAGGTTGTGCTCGTGACCGATGACGGCGAGGAGGTCTTGCGAGCGGGGGACGCGGCTGGCTTCAAAGCCGGCGACGAGGACGGCCATTGCTTGCAGAACCACTCAACTAGCGAAGCCCTGATCCTGGAAATCGGCACGCGCGCCACGGACGAGGTGGCGCATTATCCTGATATCGACATGGTGGCCCAATTGCGCGGCAAGTCGGCGGTTTTTACCCAGCGCGACGGCACGCCCTACACCGACACCGAGCGTCGCGGGCCGAAGGCCGACTAGCTCCCTAGGCCGCTCTGCGCGGCCCCTCTCGCACCAGGGCCAGCGCTGCCTCCACCACTTCCGGCCCGGCCCCCTCGCGCCAGGCATTTTCCGACAGATGGCGGCGCCAGGCCCGCGCCCCGCGCTGGCCGTTGAACAGGCCGAGCATGTGCCGCGTGATCGCCTGCAGCGGTGTCCCTTTGGCGCGCTCCGTATCGATGTAAGGGAACATCCCTTCCGCCACCTCATACCGCGTCAAGGGCGTGGCCCGTTCGCCGAAAAACCGGCGGTCCACATCCGCCAGCACATAGGGGTCCTCATACGCCAACCGCCCCAGCATCACCCCGTCCACATGGCGCAGATGCTCATCCGCCTGATCCAAAGACGTGATGCCGCCATTAATCGTGATATCCAGCCCCGGACAACGCGCCTTCAGCGCATGCACGAGCTCATAGCGCAGCGGCGGCACGTCGCGGTTCTCTTTCGGGCTCAGACCCTTGAGCCAAGCCTTGCGGGCATGCACGGTGAACCGGCGACAGCCGACAGCCGACACCTGATCCACGAAATCACAAAGCGCCGGCCATTCTTCCTGGTCATCGATGCCAAGCCGGTGCTTGACGCTGACCGCCACCGCCACCGCCGCCATCATCGCTTCGACACAGCGCGCCACCAGCGCCGGCTCGGCCATCAGGCACGCCCCGAACCGCCCCGACTGCACCCGGTCCGACGGACAACCCACATTGAGGTTAATCTCGTCAAAGCCCAGATCCGCCCCGATCTTCGCCGCCTCGGCCAGCGCGTCCGGATCGGCCCCGCCAAGCTGCAACGCCACCGGATGCTCCGCCGCATCGAAGCCCAACAGCCGGCCCCGGTCGCCGAAGCGCACCGCATCCGCCGTGATCATCTCCGTATACAGCCCGACCCGCCGACTGATCAGCCGCAGGAAATACCGGCAATGCCGGTCCGTCCAATTCATCATTGGCGCGACGGAGACTATCTTATCTCTATTTTTCAATGAGTTATCATACATCTCAGCGCCGGGCGTTCGAAATGGGCCGCTATGGCAACTTTGCCGGATTTGTCGCAGTATAATGGGATAACGTATCCCGTTCCGGAGGATCAAGCTCTAAGCATCGGCGAAGCGCAGGGTGGCAAATGGAGTCGGCGAAGATCAAGGAACTGGCCAAATCCTTCGGCGCCGACCTTGTCGGCATCGCGTCTGCAAAAACCCTGAACGATTTCCCGCCCGATCCACGCTGGCCCCAGACCCCGGATAGGGTTTCGCCGCATTGCAAGAGCGTGGTGGTGATCGCTTGCCGGATACCGGTGGCGGTATTCCGGGCCAAGGTCGGTAGTGTTGTGCAGTATATGGATATGGTCGTGCTGCGCCGCATGGACCAGATCGCCCACAAGATCGCGGCGGCACTGGAGGCCGACGGCCATCCCTCTTTTGCCACCGCCGCCCAGGAAACCGACTGGGATTACAAGAACGCCAGTTACGGCCGACTTTCGACCCGCCATCTGGGGATCGAGGCGGGGCTCGGCACCTTCGGCCTCGAGGTCAATATTCTGACGCCCGAATTCGGCCCCCGTGTCTATCTGACCGGCATTCTGACCGAAGCGGAACTGCAACCCGACGAACGCCTTACCGAGCAAGTCTGCATCGGCGAATCCTGCTCTCGCTGCCTCTATTCCTGCCCCACGGACGCCGTCAAACATTTCGGCATCGATAAGCGGAAGTGTGCGCAAGCGGCGCAGGAATTTGGCTTCATGACATCCCTGGCGCTGCTCGAGCGTTTCATGGATGCCGACGGTGAGCAGCAAAAGGAACTCTTCCGCTCCCGCGACATGTTCGGCTTCTGGCAAGGACTCACGCGCGTGGTCGGGTCTTTCGGCGACTGCCCGCGTTGCCTCGCGGTCTGTCCCGTCGGCAACGATTACCATGCCCATCTGGCGGGCCCGCAAAAGGCCATTCCGGAAAAGACCGATGACAAGGTGGCCAAGGCCAAGGCCTTCAAGCAGGCCCGCCAACAGGGCGACCCCATAGATGGGTTGAACGAATGGAACAAACGCTGGGTCGGGCCGGAAGGCTATCAAGGCATCGTCGCCCGCCAGCTCCAGGCGTTCAAAAAGGCACAGCAACAACGTGCCGCCCAACTCGAAGAACAAACTGACGAAGTCGAGTGAACCGATGGTCGCCGTATTTCAACAACCGCTGACCGCCGAGACCATCAAAGCCAAAGCGCTGGCACTCGGCGCCGACCTCGTCGGCATCGCCGACGGGGCCACCATCGACGCCCATCCGCCGCAACTCTCCGGCGCCCTCACCCCAAGCGACATCACCACGCACGATGGCGGTCGGGTGATCGTCCTTGCCAAGAGCTACGGTCTCGGCACCACACGCATTCGGCGCTGGGACGAGCGCCATAAATATTACAACGATGAACTCGTGCTGACCGCCCTCGAGCAGATGTCCCTTGAGCTGGTGTTGTGGCTTGAGGACCAGGGCTACCCGGCCCTGATCATTCCGCCCACTCATGTCGATCCCTGGCGTTACGATGGGGATCCCGAGGCCCCGCTGGGCACCATCATGTCCCTCACCCACGCTGCGGTGGAAGCCGGGCTCGGCACCCTCGGCCTCGCCAACCAGCTACTGACTCCGAAATTTGGTCCACGGGTTATCTTGACGGCGGTTCTCTCGACGATCCCGGTCGACGTCGCCACCCCTATGGCAACGACTTTGTGCGAAGGGCCCAGCTGCGGCCGATGTCTTAAGACATGTCCGGCCGACGCGGTGCGTCATTGGGATCGTGACTGGGTCGATTGCAACCGCTATCGCAATCCCCATGGCTTTGGCGCTTTGGCCGAGCATGTCGACCGGCTTATCGATGAGCCCGATGTCGAGCAGAAAAAAGCCATGATGCGGTCGAAGGAGCATTTCTATCTTTGGCAAAGCATCTTGCGCGGCGCCGGCGCCGTCAACGGTTGCCGGCGCTGCCAGGATGTCTGCCCGGTCGGCGAAGACTACGGGCGCCTCGTCGATGTTATGGACGATATCCCCGAGGACACGCCGGCCAAGACCGAACGGCTTGCCGACATGATCGAGGCCGAGGCACGCGGCGCGTTACCGGACGCTTACCACCGCCAGTCCCGCTGGATTGGCGAATTAAAGAGTTAGACCACCATGACCGCCAAAAAACCCGATCTGTTGATCCCCGAAAGCACCGAGGTTTTGCTCGCCATCCAAGAGCGACGTCGGCGCCAAGCCGTCATCCACGCGCGGCGGTCGCCCTACCTCGCCGCCGGGCTCGAGGGGGTCAATCTCGATCATGTTTGCCAACCCGAAGAATGGGCCAAACTGCCGATTCTGAATAAGGATGATCTCCGTGCTTTAAGTCCGCAGGATTTCTACCAAGAATTCTGCATCGGCTCCCGTACCGAGGTCAGCGAATATTGGCGCTCCGGCGGCTCCACCGGACGGCCGCTGTTTTATCCGCGCACTGCCGAGGACGTGCGTTTCGGCATGGCCGGATTCATGCGTGTGCTCGATCTTGCCGGTTTTGGCGACGACGACATCGTACATATGTCGCTGCCCCTCGGCATCCATCCCGCCGGCCACATGATGGCGCGCGCCGGCTGCCAACTTGGCAACGGCATGGTGTGGGCGGGCGGCGGCAACAATCTGCCCTCTCCGGCCCAGATCGATTTGATAAATCTGTTCGCACCCACGGCCTGGATCGGCATGGCAAGCTACGGCATTCAATTGGGTAACCTCGCCCGCAGCGAAGGCGTCGACACGTCGGCCTCCAGCATCGCCAAAATCCTCTGCACCGCCGAGCCGCTGTCGGTCTCAAAGCGAAAGAAACTGTCCGACATCTGGGGCGCCAGCGTCCACGATAGCTTTGGTATGACCGAGCTGATGATGCTTGCCGGCGAAGACGCGGCCCATGACGGTTTCCGCTTCTGGGCGGATTTCTGTTATCCCGAGGTCGTCGATCAGGAGACGTATGAGCCAGTTGGCGAGGGTGAAGAGGGCCTGTTGCTCGTCACCTCCCTTGTCACCAATAACATGACCCCGTTCATCCGCTGGAACACCGGCGATATTGTGGCCATGCGCCCTGGCCAACCGCAAAATTCGCCGTATGACGTTTTTCCGGTCATCAAGCACGCGCACCGAACGGCCGGTTTCGTCAAGGTTCGCGGGGCCAACATCGGCTTCACGGATTTCGAGGACCTCATGTTTCGCCGTGACGATGTTGCCGATTTCCGCGCCGAGGTAATCTCCGAAAACGACCGCGACGAACTGGATATCCATGTCGAGTTTGCCGAAACGACTGAGCGAGGAACAGCCGAAGCCGACTTGAAATCCGACGTCAAACGCGCGTTCGAGGTCACACCGCGCGTTGTCCATGTGCCAAAGGGCACCGTCGCGCGCGCCTTCGAAGGTCAGATAAAACCCGCACGTTTTACCGACAAACGCAGTTCATAACGACGCAATCACAAGTTAACTGAGGCATCGCGATGGCCGGCTTGCTGGCTCTCGAGGATTACGGGATCGACCGGAAAAACGGTTTCGTGGCCGCGTCTGATCCGCTGCGCCGTCTGCCGGAGACCTACGCCGCGTGGGATGAGATTGCCGCCGACCTGCCAACGTTCATCCGCGGTCGCCGGCTTCGGGACAAGCTCGCGGCGCTGCCCCTACTCGACCCGCTTACCCTAACGACTGAAGCGGAACGGGAACGCGCGCTACTCTTACTGACCGTTTTCGCCAATGGCTGGGTTTGGTCAGGGGCCGAGCCCCATCTTACTTTACCGCCCACTGTCGCCGTTCCTCTCTGCGCCCTTGCCGATGAGATGGGACGGCCCGCCATCGTTCATTACGGATCCATGGCGTTGTGGAACTGGCGCCGGGTCGACACCAACCGACCGGTTTCAGCGGACAACGCCGACATGCTCGTCTCGTTCCTCGGCGGTGTCGACGAGAGCTGGTTTTTCATCGCCTCTCTCGGTGTCGAGCTGGCCGGTGCGCCGCTGCTGTCGCTCGTTCACCGGGCCGTGGCGGCGTCCCGGGACGCAACCGATACCGAGCTTTCGAACTTGCTCGACGCCATCGCCGAAACCACGCGGCCCGTGCAGACCGCGACGGAACGCATGTATGAATGGTGCGATCCCTACATCTTCTACCATCGTGTGCGGCCCTTCGTGGCCGGTTGGCCGGCGCCGGGATTGGTCTATGACGGCGTCTCGGCTGAACCGCGGACGCTTATCGGCGGCTCGGCGGCGCAAAGTTCCCTGATCCAATCCCTCGACGCCCTGGTTTCCGTCGATCATCCCAGCGCCTCCGCCGGCGCGTATCTACAAAAGATGCGCAGCTATATGCCGCCCAAACACCAAAACTTCGTCAACGACGTCGCCCGCCTGTCGAACGTCAGGGCACGCGCCGAGGCTGGCGCAAAGCGGCTCGAAGACGCCTACAACGCTGTCATCCGCGAGATCGGCGTCTTCCGCAGCAAGCATATCAAGCTGGCCCATGACTACATCGCCGTACCCTCCGGAATGGCGGCACGAGAGAAGGGCACCGGCGGCACCGATTTCGTCGACTTCCTGCAAGCGGTCCGCGACACCACCATGTCCAGGAAGTTATGACGACGCTGCTGATCAAGAACGCCGACAGCCTGGTCACCATGAACGACCGGCGCGAAGAAATCGCCGGCGGTGGGCTGTTTGCCGAGCACGGTGTGATCAAATCCGTCGGCACCGACCTGCCGCAGAGCGCCGACAACGTCGTCGATGCCAGTGGCTGCGTTGTCACGCCGGGATTGGTGAATACCCACCACCACCTCTATCAGACCCTGACCAGGGCGGTCCCCGGTGGCCAAGACGCGCTGCTCTTCGGCTGGCTGCAGACCCTTTACCCGATCTGGTCCCGCATGACGCCGGACGACATGTTCCTCTCCGCCCAAGTCGGCCTCGCGGAACTGGCTCTTTCCGGCTGCACCATGAGTTCCGATCACCTTTATCTCTATCCCAATGGCGTCCGCCTCGACGACACCATCGCGGCTGCCGCAACCGTCGGCATTCGCTTTCATCCCACCCGCGGCGCCATGAGCATCGGTGAAAGCGCCGGCGGTCTACCACCCGACAGCCTGGTCGAGGCCGAGGCGGACATTCTCGAGGACAGCATTCGCGTGATCGACCGCTTCCATGACCCGGACGACGGCGCCATGGTCCGGGTCGGCCTCGCCCCCTGTTCGCCTTTCTCGGTTAGCCGCGAGCTGATGCGTGACAGCGCTATCCTGGCCCGCGAAAAACAGGTGATGCTGCATACCCATCTGGCGGAAAACGATGAGGACATTGCCTATTCCGAAGAGAAATTCGGCTGCCGCCCGGGCCAATATGCCGAAGAGCTCGGCTGGGTCGGCGACGATGTCTGGCACGCCCATTGTGTGAAACTCGCGCCGCAGGAGATTGATCTGTTTGCCGCCACCGGCACCGGGGTCGCCCACTGCCCCTGCTCCAACTGTCGGCTCGGGTCCGGCATTGCCCCCGTGCGCGCCATGCGCGACAACAATGTCAAGGTCGGACTGGGTGTCGACGGATCGGCGTCCAATGATGCCGCCCACCTGCTGTCCGAAGCACGACAAGCGCTGCTCCTGCAGCGCGTACGGAACGGCGCGAACGCCATGAGCGCCCGCGAGGCGCTGGAGATCGCCACGCTGGGCGGCGCGCAGGTTCTCGGCCGTCCCGACTGCGGGAGCTTGGCAATCGGCAAGCGCGCCGATCTTGCGATCTGGGATGTCGCGGGACTCGAGGCGTCAGGGTCTTGGGACCCCGTCGCGGCGCTCGTCCTCTGCGGCCCCTTCACGGTCCGGGACCTGTTTGTCGAAGGTCGCGAAGTAGTGCGCCACAAGCAGATCCAAACAACCGATCTGGAACCGGCCTACCGCCAGGCCGCACGGACCGTCGCCCGCCTCGCCGATTGATGCCCAAGCGTACGCACAAACGGAGGCCACAGTGACCTGGTTAACAACGGTTCCCTATGCCGAGGCACAAGGCCGACTCGAGCAACTCTACGACCGCGTCAAAGGGCCGAACGACAACGTCGACAATATCATGCTGGCCCACAGCCTCCGGCCCCACACCATGGAGGGCCATATGGCGTTGTACAAATACGTCCTCCACCACGCGTCGAACACCGTGCCGAAATGGTTCCTGGAAACCCTGGGCGTGCAGGTCAGCAGTATCAACAAATGCCTGTATTGCGTCGACCATCATTTCGCCGGTTTGCAACGCCTGCTCAGAGATGACGCCCGCGCCGCCGCCATCCGCGACGCCCTTGAACAAGACTCGTTCGATCAAGTCTTCACCCCACGCGAACAAGCCGCCCTCACCTACGCCAAGAAACTGACGACCCACCCGGCCCTGATCGACGAAACCGACATCGAGGCCATGCGCACCGCCGGCTTCGACGACGGCCAGATCCTCGAAATCAACCAGGTCGTGTCGTACTTCGCCTACGCTAACCGCACCGTTCTCGGCCTCGGCGTCAGCACCAAAGGCGATATCCTCGGCCTCTCGCCGAACGAGTCGGACGATCCCAACAACTGGTCGCACCGCTGAGGGGCAGGTGACGGTGTCGGCAGCCGCCGGCCCGCCTGACCACACACCCCCGTCACTCGAGGGCCTAAACCGATCGGCGAATACATTCCGCCAACAGACTCGAAAGACTCACCAATCCAAGTCGCGTCAATGCGGCCGGGGTTCGCGATAACCTAACCCGGACTCGCCGCAACAGCGCGGTTTGCCGTCGCAATCGAGGATTTTCGGAAACCGTCGGTCAGGTAACGTCGCCGGCGAGCTCCGGACCCAGCACGCATAGATGCCCATCCAGCCGGCCCATCACCAGGCGATGGCCGGTGCGATGCGCCCAAGTCTCGAAACGCACGAAGGTTGATTGCTTTTCGAAACCATGTGCCCGCAACATCGCCTCCGCATCGGCGGCCGGCCGGCAATGCTCCAGGCTGTCGACGGAGCGCGCCGGTTTTGCGACCAGCGGTACAACGGTAAGCCCTCGGTCGTTTACGGGGCTGCAAGCGGCAGCGCCCAATAATACAATCGCGGCCAGGCCGACTCGGTACATGGCATCACCCGCATCGGTTATTCCGGCGAATCATGGGCGGCCAATCGATAATCAAAGGTTAATGGCTGCCCCCGAATCGGGTACCACATATACCACTTTTTCAACCGCGTTCGAGATTTTGGAGTAGTTCTTTAGTACGGGTATAGCCCTTTATCGTCTCCGGGAATGCCCAACCCGGGAATGACGTTGACGAACCGGGGGCCTCGTGAGACCGTAACCACAGGTTGAATCACTGCCTGAGGGGGCCGCATATGACGCGCAAGCTACTCTCATCCCTAGCCATCGCCTTGCCGATGGCCATGGCGCCTTTAGCGGCCGCAAACGCCGCGCCTCAGATTTTGGGTGTCGTCGCTTCGGCTCAGCCGACGCAGCTTTATTGTGCAAATGGCGAATGCGTCGCCCAGCTCACGGCCTTTTGCCTGACGGAATACCGCGCCTCCCCAT
This sequence comes from Alphaproteobacteria bacterium, assembly GCA_021774445.1. Taxonomy (GTDB): domain Bacteria; phylum Pseudomonadota; class Alphaproteobacteria; order UBA6615; family UBA6615; genus SZUA-147. The sequence goes on along the minus strand of JAJFJA010000056.1, from coordinate 133,619 downwards.
CGAAGGGGACGCCTTACCAGGCTCATAACCCTCAGACCATAAAGGTCATTGGCCAGCGCGCCGACGGTACCGTCGTGCCGCTGGATGTCGCCCATGCGCTCCGCTTCTCATCGGCCCGCAATCACCTCGCGGTGCAGGTGAGTTTGCCGCAGGCGATCATGCGGTTATATGAGCTTGCGTCTATTACCCTTGAGGTCGATGACGGTCTGTCTTTGATACCGACCGCCAAGCCTGGTGATCCGAAACCGATCACGGACGCTGACATTCAGATCGCCACCGGCCCCTTGCGTTCCGTGGCGACAGGCATCGTCGACCGCGGCGGCCCCCGGGTTGAGGCCGCCCAGCTCACCACGCTGCTGATCAACACCCTGCCGGACGGCGGTCGCGCCACCGATGCGGCTCGCGCCGCCGCCTGGGACAAGGCGTTCGCCAGCCTTGGTGTCGAGGATACCAAGAGCGACGGCCTGCGCCTTGCCAGCCAAGCGCACAGCCAATGTCAGGCCGAAACCACGGTGGGTTTCACCACCTTGCGCCAGTGCCTGGCCTCGTCCCATGACATCTTCATGGGCAAGATCAACAAGAAATATTGGGACGCGGTAAACACCGGCAGCTAGCGGTCCCCCACCGGACGCAAAAAGACCGGCGCCAGGCGCCGGTCTTTTCTATTCCGAGGTGCCAGCCCTTAGTGGTTTAGGATCTGGCTCAAGAAAAGCTTGGTCCGCTCGGACTGCGGATTCTCGAAGAACTCTAGCGGTTTGTTCTGTTCGATAATCTCGCCTTCATCCATGAAGATCACCCGGTCGGCGACCTTGCGGGCGAAACCCATCTCATGGGTCACCACCAACATCGTCATGCCGTCCTCGGCCAGCCCGATCATGACGTCGAGCACTTCCTTGATCATCTCTGGATCGAGCGCCGAGGTCGGCTCGTCGAACAGCATCACGTTCGGGCTCATGCACAGCGACCGTGCGATCGCCACCCGCTGCTGCTGCCCGCCGGACAACTGCCCGGGATACTTGGCGGCCTGCTCGGGGATTTTCACCCGCTCGAGATACCGCATGGCGACCTCTTCGGCCTCGCGCTTCGGCATTTTGCGCACCCAAATCGGCCCCAGCGAACAGTTCTCCAGCACCGTCAAATGCGGAAACAAGTTGAATTGCTGGAACACCATGCCGACTTCGCGCCGCACCTCGTCGATCTTCTTCAAATCGTTGGTAAGCTCGATACCCTCGACGATGATCTGACCGCGCTGATGTTCTTCCAGGCGGTTGATACAGCGGATCATCGTCGATTTTCCCGACCCCGACGGGCCGCAAACGACGATCTTCTCGCCACGATGCACGGTCAGGTTTATATCCTTCAAAACATGAAAAGAGCCAAACCATTTATGCATCCCGATGATCTGAATCAGCACATCGTCCGCTGACACACTGCCGGGGGCATCCGAAACTAACGCTTCACTCATGAACGGCTCCTAACTCTCGTGACCCACATGCAGTTTCTTTTCCAAATAGAGGGAGTAGCGAGACATGCTGAAGGAGAAGATGAAGAACAAGATCGCCACGAACACATAGACCTCGCCCGCGAGGCCCTGCCACTTGGTGTCGGCCAGCGCCGCCCGCCCGATGCCAAGTGGGTCGAGCAATCCGATGATCGCCACCAGCGTCGTGTCTTTGAACAAACCGATGAAGGAATTGACGATGCCGGGTATCGAGATCTTCAGGGCTTGCGGCAGGATGATCAGATACATGGTTTTCCAATAACCCAGCCCAAGCGAGTTCGCGGCTTCCTGCTGCCCTACCGGGATCGCCTGCAGCCCACCGCGCACCACCTCCGCGATATAGGCGGATGAGAACAACGTCACCATGATCAGCACCCGCAACAACAGGTCGAACGAGGTACCGGGTGGGAGAAAGAAGCTAAGCAATGTCGACGCGACGAACAGCAGCGTGATCAACGGCACGCCGCGAATGAACTCGATAAAGCCGACACAGATCGCGCGGATGAAGATCATGTCCGATCGCCGGCCCAGCGCCAGCATGATCCCCAGCGGCAACGACACGGCGATACCCGTAACGCCGATCACCAGCGTCAGCATGAAGCCGCCAAACTTGGCGGTCTCAACCTTCTCGATACCAAAGCCGCCAAGCAGCAGCACAAAAGCAAGGATCGGGTACACGCCCGCATACCACAGCAGCTGCTTGCGCGCCGGCGCGCCGGTGAACAGCAGTGGCCACAGCGCCACGAGGAAACCGATGAAAGTCAGGTTCACCCGCCAGCGCTGGCTCTCGGGATAAAAGCCATAGATGAACTGCCCGAACCGCACGTTGATCAGCGCCCAACAGGCCCCGCCGGAGGTGCAGTCATTGCGGCTTGCGCCTTGGAAGTCCGCGTTGGCGAATCCCCATTTGTAAAGGCTCGTCGCCAGGCCATAAATGAGTAAAACGCTCGCTATGGTCAGCAGGGCATTCGCCCAGGACGAGAACAGGTTGTTCCGCATCCAGCCGATGACGCCTGTAGTGCTGGGCGGTGGTGGCAGATCCGGGTGCTGGCCGACTTGGTAAGGCGCATCCGTCATAGTCGCCTCCTACCTTTCCACCAGCTTGGTATGGTGATTGTACCAATTCATGAACAGCGAGGTGAGCAAGCTAAAGCTGAGGTAGACAGCCATCAGCAGCATCACCGCCTCCATCGCCTGACCCGTTTGATTCAGCGTGATCCCGCCCAGCGTCGCCGTAATGTCCATGTAGCCGATGGCGATCGCCAGCGACGAGTTCTTCGTCAGATTAAGGTATTGGCTGGTCAGCGGCGGCACGATCACCCGCAACGCTTGCGGGACAATGATCATTCGCGTCGTCCGCCCCGGGCGTAAACCTAGCGAATAGGCCGCTTCCGTCTGCCCCTCGCTCACCGATTGGATACCGGCGCGCACGACCTCGGCAATGAACGCGGCCGTGTAGAACGACAAGGCCAGCCATAAGGCCATGAACTCCGGCCGCAGGGTCACGCCGCCGGCCAGATTGAACCGGCCCATCTCGGCGATTTCCCAGCTCAACGGCGTCCCCGTAACCAGGAACGTAAGCACTGGCAGCCCAATGATCGCCACGGTGTTGATCAGGAAGACGGGATAGATCCGGCCGGTCTCGTCCTGCACCCGCTTCGCCCATCGGGTAAACACAATAGCCCCGACAACCGCGATCAGAAACACGATCGGCACAGCCTGAAAGCCCGGCTCCGGCAGCGGCCCGGGCACGGTCAGCCCACGATTGGACAGGAAGAAGGTCCCCGAGAAGAAGACAATAGCGTTCTTGGCTGTCGGAAGGTTCAGGATCGTGCCGTGCCACAGCAGGATCTGCAGCAACACCGGCACATTCCGCGTCGCTTCGATATAGACATAGACGATACGCGACATCACCCAGTTGTTCGACAGTCGCAGCACGCCGAACGTAAACCCGAGGATCGTTGCCAAGATAATTCCGCAGACCGCGACCAGTCCCGTGTTCAACAACCCAACGATGGCGGCACGGCCATGGGTCGATGTCGAATCATAGGCAATCAGGTGCTGATTGATGTCGTAATTCGAGGGCTGGGCGAGAAACCTAAACCCGTAGGAAACGCCAAGCGCTTGCAGGTTAGCGATCGTATTGTTGACAATGAAAAATATCAGTGCAATGAGCAACGCCAACGCAATAATTTGAAAAAATATGCTTCTATAGCGCTTTTCCGTCCACAACCTGCTGATAACGAAGCCATTACCAACATGCGCTTCGGCGAGCGACATTGTGGACCCTCCTGACCGCCTGAACAAAGAATGCGGTGGGGAGAGCGGCCTAGTGGGCCACTCCCCCCGCTATTCCACAGCTATCAGCGCATCGGCGGTGCGTAGAGCAACCCACCATCCGTATATAGCGCGTTCAGGCCACGCTCGAGCCCGATCGGCGTATTTGCGCCAAGGAAACGCTCGAACACTTCGCCATAGTTGCCAACTTGTTTGATGATGTTGTAGGCCCAGTCTTTATCAAGCCCGATCATCTCGTTGAGATTGCCTTCCGAGCCCAGCATCCGGTTGATTTCCGGATTGTCGGAGCCGCCCTTCAGGTCGTCGACATTAGCCGAACTTACGCCATACTCTTCGGCATTGATCATCACGTTGAGGGTCCAGCGAACCACGTCCGCCCACTGATCATCGCCTTGACGCACCAGCGGCCCGAGCGGCTCTTTGGAGATGATTTCAGGATAGACGACATGGGCGTCCGGATCATCGAACGTCGAGCGCGTTGCGGCCAAACCCGAGGCATCGGTCGTGTAGACGTCACACCGGTCGGCCACATAGTTGGTCCGCGCTTCTTCATTTGTCTCGATCGGCACAGGCTCGTACGAAAGACCGTTGATCCGGAAGAAGTCGGCGAGGTTGAGCTCGGTTGTCGTGCCGGTCTGAATGCACACCGAAGCGCCGTCGAGTTCCTTGGCACTGCTAATGCCGAGGCTCTTACGCCCGATGAAGCCTTGCCCGTCATAGTAATTCACGCCGACAAAAGTCAGGCCGAGATCCACATCGCGCGAAAACGTCCAGGTGGTATTACGCGCCAGCATGTCGATCTCGCCGGACTTCAACGCTTCGAAGCGTGTCTTGCCGGTCGTCGGCGTGTATTTCACTTTCGAGGTATCGCCGAACACCGCCGCTGCCACGGCCTGGCACACGGACGGATCAAAGCCCTGCCAATTGCCGGCATCATCGGTAAACCCAAAACCGGGGACACCTGTCGAAACACCGCACTGTATGTGTCCTTTGGCCCGTACGTCATCGAGCGTACCGGCCGTCGCGCCGAGGGATAGCGCGGTTGCGGACGTCACGGCCGCGAGAATGCCAATAGTCTTTTTCATATTGGACCTCCTGTTGCTTTATTTTTCATTTTGCCTGTCTGCCTAAAAAATAGCCACAGACAACTTAACCGCGATCAGTAGCATGATCAGGTCCGAATCACAACCGGCGCCCCTATTCTGAGCCAAACCGAGATACCCCAAAGTGGCTCAAAGATGGTAAGCTCCGACAAGGGAGAAGGAGGCCGATATGCGAAATATCCTAGTACCGCTTGAGGACAGCGAGGCTCTGCCGGCGGTGCTTGAGGCCGCTTATTTGGTCGCCCTGCGCTTCTCGAGTTACATCGAAATTCTTCACGTCCGCCCCATGCTGACCGGAATCATGGCCGCCGGCATGGAGGGCGGCTTTGCCGCCACGCCGCATATGGAGGAGGCCTTCGAGCAGGAGGAGAATGAGCGCAGCCGCCGCGCTTGGGATACGTTCGAGGCCTTCCGCAGCAAAAAACATCTGCCCCGCAGCGAAACCCTGGCCCCGACCGATCACCCGACGGTGGGCTGGCTCGAGGAGGTCTCCCCCGGCACCGGCGTCATCGGCAATCGCGGCCGCATATTCGATCTCACCGTTGTCGGCCGTCCGCTAAGAGGCCGCCCCACGCCCTCCATTGGCACCCTGGAGGCGGCCTTGTTTGAGAGCGGTCACCCCGTGCTTATTGCCCCGCCGACACCACCGAGCCAACTCGGCGAGAACATTACGATTTCTTGGAACGGCAGCCCCGAGACCGCCCGCACGGTCACTTTTGCTCTACCCCTTCTGGCCGGAGCAAAGCATGTCCATGTCCTGGCCATTGAGGAAGGCATGGTACCCGGTCCCAGGGCTCGCGATCTGGTCGAATACATGCTCCGCCGCGGTATCGACGCTTCGGCCGTCGAGGCGAAATGCGATGATCGCTCCATCGGCGCCGCCATCCTTGACGAAGCGACCAAGCTCGGCACGGATCTATTGATAAAGGGCGCCTTCACCCACAGCCGCCTGCGCCAACTCATCTTCGGCGGCCCCACCAGCCACATCCTCGCCAACGCCGAGATCCCGGTGTTTATGGCCCATTGACGCCCGCGTGCAATCGGTACACACGCCCGTCGCCCATCGACGTCAACTCACGGATCAAATCGATCCGAACGCCATCCCAATGATACTTGATGTGCCGTCCCTGAACCGGCCGCGCCATCACGTCCGGCCAGAATGCGGCGAAACAATCGCCACCGACTTGGCGGACACTGGGATAGACAATGCCCGCCGCATTACCGTCTCGCGCTTCGCGGGCAAACCCCTGGGACGCGTCATAGCTGTCGGGGTCCAGGAACTCATCGAAGCCACCTGCTCGAATGTCGATCAGGTCGGCATCGATCGCGCCGGTCAACTCGCGCTTGTCGGCGATCCAACCGGGCGCTTCGTCAGTCGCCGATAGGAACTTTGCCGTGTGATAAACGGTCTCCGCCACCGCCGTCTCGAAACTGTCCGCGCCGTAAAAGGCGCCGAACGTCCTGTCGTGAAACCGGCCCGGTTTGTCGGGCGAGCAATGAGTGAAAGGCGACATGACGTAGGAGGCGCCCGCGCCACCGACGCGTCGCGCCGCCGGGATATTGTCTAGATTGCCGATGGTCTCGGCACGACGGGGATTGGTCTTTCCCTCGGCCGCCCCGAGCAGCATCCAGTCCGCTGGATCGGCAATGTCCTCAAAGAGGTCGATCGGCGGATAGGCCGAATTGATCAGGCGAAAGTAGCGCGGCCAGTTGATGCGGCTGATCGACGCATCACCCACCCGTTCCTTCACCAAGGACTGCGCTGCGCATCGAGATAGCGGCGCACGCGCATCAAATCCGTGAGCTGCCCGCCGAGCATGATGGCCAATGCACTTTTGCCGCCGAACGTCGCGTTCGGCCGTTTGATCCAGCCATAGCCGCGCGCCTTCTCCGCAAAAAGCAGGCGCAGCGCTTTGTGAATGCCGATAAGATTGGAGAGCCGAGCCGCCAGATCGTTGCCCACACGGCCCAACTGGCCCTGTTTCCAGCGCTGGAAGGTTCGCGCCGAAATATCCCCTAGCAACGTTGACGCTTCCGCGTCGGTCAATCCCCAATGATCGAACAGCGCAATCACCGCCCGCTGCATCGCCTGTTTTTCCGCGCCCGAGAAACCCGGGACATCAGGCGTTTCCACCTGTTCGACGATCTGAAGCTCTACCATTTCCATCTCTTGACAGTTGTCGTAAATATATCAGAAACACGACAATTGTCAAGAGATGGAAATGCCGGTCACTCCCACTCAATCGTCCCCGGCGGCTTTGAGGTTACGTCATAGACAACCCGGTTAATGCCCCGCACTTTATTGATAATCCGGGTCGCGGTGGCATCGAGAAAGGCATGGTCGAAGGGATAACTTTCGGCCGTCATCCCATCGGTCGAGGTGACCGCCCGCAGGGCACACACATAGTCATACGTCCGGGCGTCGCCCATCACGCCGACCGTGCGCACCGGCAGCAGCACAGCAAAGGCTTGCCAGATTGCGTCATAAAGGCCGGCTTTGCGGATCTCTTCAAGATAGATCGCATCGGCCTGCCGCAGGATCTCCAGCTTCTCGCTCGAGATCTCGCCGGGCACGCGGATGGCCAAGCCAGGGCCCGGAAACGGGTGCCGCCCGACCATTTCTTGCGGCAGGCCGAGTTCACGCCCCAATACCCGCACCTCGTCCTTGAACAGCTCGCGTAGCGGCTCCACAAGTGTCAGGCTCATCCGCTCAGGCAGGCCGCCGACGTTATGATGGGACTTGATCGTCGCACTCGGTCCGCCGAAAGAACTCACGGACTCGATGACGTCGGGATAAAGCGTGCCTTGGGCCAAGAAACCGGCGCCGCCGAGTTTTTCCGCCTCCTCTTCGAACACGTCGATGAACGTGCCGCCGATGATCTTCCGCTTCTCCTCCGGATCGGTCACGCCGGCCAGACGTTCCAGGAACAACCCACTCGCGTCTCGCATTACCAATGGCATGTTGAAGCGGCCTCGAAACAACCTACCGACCGCCTCGGCTTCGCCGGCACGCAGCAGCCCATGATCGACAAAAATGCAGTTGAGCTGCGAGCCGATGGCTTCATGGATCAACACCGCCGCAACGGAACTGTCGACCCCGCCGGACAGACCGCAGATCACGCGGCCGTCGCCGACCTGGGCGCGAATGCGTTTGATCTCCGCCTCGCGAAAAGCCGCCATCGTCCAATCGCCATGGCATCCGGCGACGGTTAGCGCAAAACGCGTCAACAAGTCCGCGCCATGGGGCGTATGCACGACCTCCGGGTGAAACTGTACGCCATAAAACCGCCGCGCGTCGTCGGCAATGGCGGCGAACGGCGCCCCGTCGCTTCGCCCCACCACGCGAAATCCCGGCGGCAAGGCCTCCACACGATCGCCATGGGACATCCAGACTTGCTCTCGCCCGCCGCGCCGCCAGGGGCCGTCGAACAGCGCACAATCGTCCGTGACATCGACGAACGCCCGGCCGAACTCCTGGTGCGTCGAGGGCTCTACCGTCCCGCCAAGTTGCCGGCACATGAGTTGCTGGCCGTAACAGATACCGAGCACGGGCAATTCTTGTGCGAAAATCGCCGGATCGGCCCGCGGCGCCTCTTCCAATGTCACGCTTGCCGGCCCGCCCGACAGAATGATGCCCTTTGGCGCGAAGGAGGCCAGCAAAGACGCATCGACTTTGTGGCACGGGTGGATCTCGCAATAGACGCCGGCCTCCCGTATCCGGCGAGCGATAAGTTGGGTTACTTGTGAGCCGAAATCGACAATCAGTATACGATCCGATTCCGGCAGTGCTGCCGTCCTGCCGTCCGTCAATGCCAGTCCTCTTCCGTTTAAGGCCGATCCTGGTTCACCACCAGGCTATCCCAGCCATAGGCCAACTCGGCGACCTTGGTGCCGGCGAATTTTTCTTTCCGTCCACCCACTTGGCGTCCGCCCATCGCCTCATAAAAGAACCGCGACGGGTTGGCGGCCAGAACCCAGAGGATAGCGCTGTCGTGGGCCGATTCACTGAGGCCGGCGAAGGATTGCATCAGCAGCGCTCGGCCCAATCCCCGACCTTGAAAATCCGGCAGCACATAGAGCGCGTAGATTTCGCCGATCCGCCCCTTGCCGTGGAACTGCTTGCGCTCGCGCAGGCGTCCACAACTGGCAAACCCGACGATATCTCCCGCCGGCGCGGCGGCGACATAAAGCCGATGATCCGCCGCCGTATCGTTTAGCCAATGACTCCATAGAGCCGCATGCCGCGGCACCGAAAGGCCGACTAAATAATCATCCGGCAGAACACCCGCATAGGTCGAACGCCAGGTCTCTACATGGACATTGGCGATCCCGGCGGCATCGTCAGATTCGGCATCGCGGGTTCGGATCATGCAATCTTCTCCAGCACCGCCGCATAGACCCCATCGGTGCCATGTCGCGCCGGCGTCAGCCGCAGATCGGGACCACCAAGCCTATCATCATTCAACAGCGTCGCCACATCGAGGCGACGAAAACCCGCGCCGGCCTCGCTCCCGAAGAATCCGTCGATTTGTCGCTCATTCTCCGCCGGCAACACCGAACAGGTGGTGTAGACGAGCCACCCGCCGACTTTGACCAGCGCCGCCGCCCGTGCCAGCAACAGCCGCTGACGGGTCACATCCCGCTGCAGGCTCTCGGCCGTAAGCCGCCAGCGCGCAAAGGGGTGACGCCGCCAGCTTCCGGTGCCCGAGCACGGGGCGTCGACCAAGACCCGATCCGCCGCCTCGCGCGCCTCGAGCCACCAGTCCGTCTCTCCCTTTAGCGGTCGGATCTCGACCATTTTCTCAACGCCCGCCCGGCTTAATCGCGGCGCCATCCGCTTCAGCCGCCGGGCCGAGCGGTCGCACGCCACCAGCCGGCCCTGCCCCGCCATATCGGCGGCCAGCGCCAGGGTCTTGCCACCACCCCCGGCGCAAAGGTCTATCACTGTCTGCCCCGGTCGGGCCTGCACCGCCAGCGCCAACATCTGACTGCCTTCGTCCTGCGGTTCGATCCAGCCCTCACGATAGGCCCGGCTCTGGGCCAGCGGCACCCGCTTCGCCAACCTCAAACCGCAGGGTGAGTAAGGCGTCTCCTCGGACACCACGCCATCGGCCGCCAGCAGCCGTGCCGCTTCCACCCGCGTGCCGCGCGCGGCATTTACCCGTAAATCCACCGGCGCCGCCTCATTGAGGGCCGCCAGCTCGACCGCCGCGTCGCCGCCGAACGGTTCGCTGATTTGCGGCCACAGCCACGGCGGAACATTGAGCCGCGCCGCATCCGGCAAGTCGGCCTCGGCATCCGCCAGCGCGCCGACCAATTGGCGCTCCGCCGCGTCGATCGGCTCGGGCGCATGACCTACGCCGTTAAACAGATCCATCGGATCTTCGCCGTGCAACGCCAAGTCAGCCAGCAGCCAGGCCCGTGGCGACTCAACGGGCCCGTCAAGCCCGGCCAGCCGCGCTTTCACCTCGCCCAACCGCCGCAACACCCGGTAGACATGTGCCTGCACCGCCCTCCGGTCCTTGGATCCCGCATAGCGCCGCCGGCGAAAATACTCTTGGACGATGACGTCCGCCGGTCGTTTTGCGCCCGCAATCTCGTCCAGCAGTTCCAGCGCCGCGGCCACGCGTGCACCAGGCGTCATCTCTTCTCAGACAACCGGCTGCGCCCCTTACGCATTCTGGCGATAATTCGGCGCTTCGCGGGTAATCGACACGTCGTGGACGTGGCTCTCTCGCACGCCGGCGCTGGTGACCCGCAGGAACTGGCATTTGGTCTGCATATCCGCCAACGTCCCGTTGCCGGTATAGCCCATCGCCGCTCTCAGGCCGCCGACCAGCTGATGGATGACATTCAACGCCGGCCCTTTGTACGGGACCTGCCCTTCGATACCCTCCGGCACCAGTTTCAACATGTCCGAGACTTCGGCTTGGAAATAGCGATCGGCCGACCCACGCGCCATCGCCCCCAGCGAGCCCATGCCACGATAACTCTTGTAGGAGCGCCCCTCATAAAGGAACACTTCGCCCGGCGCCTCATCCGTGCCGGCCAGCAAGGAGCCCACCATCACGCAGTCGGCGCCGGCCGCCACCGCTTTGGCCAGATCGCCCGAATTCTTGACGCCACCATCGCCGATCACCGGAACGCCGGCGCCTCTCGCCGCATTCGCGACGTCATGGATCGCCGTGAATTGCGGCACCCCGACCCCGGCGATCACCCGGGTCGTGCAGATAGAGCCCGGCCCGATCCCCACCTTCACCGCGTCCGCACCGGCGTCGATCAGCGCCATCGCCGCATCGGCGGTGGTGATATTACCGGCCACGATCTGCGCACTGTTGCTCAGCCGCTTGATCGCCCGCAACTGTTCGACCACACCGCGTGAATGGCCATGCGCCGTGTCGAGCACGACCACATCGGCGCCGGCGTCGATCAGCGCTTCCGCCCGCCGCAGGCCGGCCTCGCCGACCCCGGTCGCCGCCGCGACCCGCAGCCGACCATGATCGTCTTTACTGGCGTCGGGATAGAATTGTGCCTTCTCAATATCCTTCACCGTTATCAAGCCGACGCAGCGCTTGTCGCCGTCGACCACCAACAGTTTCTCGATCCGGTGTTTGTGGAGCAGCCGTTTGGCCTCCTCCATGCTCGCCCCATCTTCGACCGCAACCACCCGGCGCGTCATCAACTCCCGCACCGGTTGGCTGGGATCATCGGCAAACCGCACATCGCGGTTGGTGATGATACCGACCAACTTACCGCTACGCTTGTTGACCACCGGAATGCCCGAGATATGCTCCTCCCGCATCAGCCGCAGCGCGTCCGCCAGCGGTTGCTCAGGGGTTATGGTGATCGGGTTCACCACCATGCCGGCTTCGAAACGCTTCACCTTGCGCACCGCCGCCGCCTGCTCTTCCGGCTCCATATTCTTGTGGATCACCCCCAACCCGCCGGCCTGCGCCATGGCGATCGCCATCTCGGCTCCCGTGACCGTGTCCATGGCCGACGACAATAGCGGGATGCCCAGCGAAATCGACCGCGTCAACTGGGTTCGGACCGAAGTCTGATTGGGCAGAATATGGGACTCGGCAGGTTCCAGCAGAACATCGTCAAAGGTCAAAGCCTCGCGCATGTTCATGTCAACCGTCTCCTGCCCGAATCAAGGGTTGACGCGGCTTATATACATAACCCACCGACAATCACAAGGCCGCCTCGGAACGCGATCGTCAGCCGCCTCGGAAACCACGGGCGATGAGATACAGTTCGGTGGAATCGCTCCGGCTGGCCGCCGGCTTGAAACGCCGGACCTGGCCAAAGGCGGCCATAAGTTTCTTGTAAAGTGCCGGCTCGTCGGCGCCCTCCAATACCTTGATCACGCAATCCCCCCCTGGCACCAGCACCTCGCAAGCAAAATCCCCCGCCGCTTCCGCCAGTACCAAAGTGCGCAGATGATCCGTCGCCCGATGACCCACCGCCGACGCCGCGAGATCGGAGAGCACCAGATCCGCCGGCCCCGCCAGCGCCTGTCTGATGCGACCGGGCGCATCTTCCGCCATGAAGTCGAGGGTCAGCAGCGACGCTGAGCCAAGGGGCTCCATCTCCACGATATCGACCGCCAGGACTTCGCCGCCCTTGTCCGGGTCGTGATACTCCAGCACCACTTGGGTCCAGCCGCCCGGCGCGGCACCAAGATCCACGATACGAAGCCCTGGGCGCAGCAGGCCGAACCGCTCATTGATCTGCAGCAGCTTGAACGCGGCGCGCGAACGGTAGCCTTGACGCTTTGCCTCCTGCACGTAGGGATCGTTAAGCTGACGTTCCAACCATCGCGTCGAGCTGACGGAGCGCCCGCGCGCGGTCTTCACCCGCTCGTGCAAAGATCGGCTGCCGGAATTCTTGCCGCGACGCTGCGCCATCGCGAGCGCCTACGCGCCTAGGGCCTGGTCGTTACCCGGCAAATCCGCCAGCAGACCGAGCAATATGCCTTCCCGCAGGCCTCGATCGGCGACCCGCAGGCTCCCGACCGGCCAAGTCTGGCAGATCGCATCGAGCACGGCACAGCCGACAATCACCAGCTCTGCCCGTTCCTCGCCCACACAGGGCACCGCGGCGCGCTCGTCATACGCCATGGTCGTCAGTTGCTTACTGACCGCGGCCACCTCCTCGAACGACATTGTCAGCCCATCAACTTGGCTTCGGTCATATCGCGGCAAGTCCAGCAATACGCCACCCAGAGTCGTCACCGTGCCGGACATGCCCAGCATCTGCACACCGCCGCCCGCCACCTGTGCCCCGATGTTATGGGCTTGGTCGAACGTCGCCAACAGCCCCCTGACATACGCGCGGACACCCTCGTAGCTGTCCGGCTCGCTACCAAACTCTTCAGCCAGGGTAACCACGCCGCAGGGCAACGAGATAGACGCGATGGTCCGCGTCCCACCGGGACGAACCCCGGCTTCGCTATCTACTGCGAGCCAGGTGATCTGCGTGCTGCCGCCGCCGATATCGAAAGTAATGGCCCGATCCCCACCCGTCGCCAACAAGGGCAGGCAGCCGGCAATCGCCAACCAGGCCTCCTCTTCGGCATCGATGACCTCCAATTTTAGGCCGACTTCAGCTTCGGCCCGGGCGATAAATGTCGCCGCGTTCTCGGCGCGGCGGCAGGCTTCGGTTGCCACCGCCCGGGTCTGGCTGACACCACGGCGGCGCATCTTGTCGACACAGACCTCGAGCGCCTCGATCGTCCGATCCATCGCCGACGGCGACAATCGGCCATGCTCGGCCAGGCCCTCGCCGAGGCGAACGATCCGCGAAAAAGCATCGATGACGCGAAATCCGCCAACATTTGGCCGGGCCACCAGCAATCTGCAGTTGCTGGTGCCAAGGTCGATCGCCGCCAATACGGAGCTCTCCGCCCTAACGGGCGCCAAATCCTGCCCCTCCTGCCCAAGCCCATGGGCCGTGGCGGGCGTTTCTTGCTCAAGACACATTGTAGCGCCAGTTTACCGCAGCCCCGCCACATCACCAACCGTGATGGCCAACCAAGGGTGCCCGCCAACCAGCCGTTACGGCGAGGGAGACTACACAAGGCCGCTGGAGTATGATAAATCCACGCCCGTCCCACGGATGGGGGATCGTCTAACGGTAGGACAGCGGACTCTGACTCCGCCAGTCTAGGTTCGAATCCTAGTCCCCCAGCCAACCTTTTCAAACACTTACGCCACACCTCGCAAATCTTAGGAACTGTATAAGAACTTCTCTAGGCACGTTTAGATCGCGTTTCGAGCCTGCGTTGTCGGACGGCGGTGGCCAAAATGAAAACGTTGTCAACGGTGGCCAACCGAGGGATCGGCGATGCGACTCGAAGTTCCCATTGTCGCTGACCTATGGCACCTTCCCCGAACGGGCAGATCGATGATCGACCCGTTCGGATGGCGGTTGCCTAAGCACCGCGCTAAATCTGAGACCGTAGGCATAATTAGGCACTGTATTGGCACATGAAACGGCTGAGTAGGAGTGTCTTGACATGAACAGAAGTGTCACAAAAAGCCGCAGAAATGTGGGGTTTCGGGATCGGCGCTTTAACCCGATGCCGATGGCATAAGCCATGACCCACCTCCGGATCGCAACGTTCAACCTCGAGAACCTCGACGACCACCCCAAACTCAAGCCACCGCTCGAAACCCGCATCGCGGTCCTGCGGCCCCAACTCATGCGCCTCGACGCCGATGTGCTCTGCCTGCAGGAGGTCAACGCCCAGCGCCGCCGGCATGGCGAGGCGAGGCAGTTGCTGGCGCTGGAGCGGCTGTTGGCCGGCACGCCTTACGCCAATTATGAGCAATCCGCGACACATGGCGGCGACGGTAAGCCCGCCGATGTCCACAACCTGGTGACCCTCAGCCGCTTTCCCATCGTCCGCACTCGGCAGCTCCTCCATGATCTGGTTGCGCCGCCCTCCTATCAGCTGGCCACCGCCGACCCCAGCGAGACGGCAGCGGCCTCGGTCGAGTGGGAACGACCGATCCTCTTGACCGAGATCGAGGTCGCGGATCGGCCGCTTACGATTATCAACCTTCATCTCCGCGCACCCCTCGCGGCGGCTATTCGCGGTCAAAAACTAGACGCTTTTACCTGGCGTACGGTTCCCGGCTGGGCGGAAGGGTTTTTCCTGGCGGCGATGAAACGCGCCGGACAGGCTCTGGAGGCTCGCTTGTCCGTTGACCGGGTCTTCGATGACGCGCCCGGCGCGATGATCGCCGTGTGTGGGGATTTCAACGCGGCGCTCGACGAGATGCCGCTTCGGATCATTCGCGGTGCCGAGGAGGACACCGGCAACGGCGCTTTGGCGTTGCGGTCGCTGGTGCCGGTGGAGCGGTCCGTCAGCGTCGATCGACGATTCACCGTGATCCACCACGGGCGCCCCGAGATGCTCGACCATATTCTGGTCTCCCAGGATTTGTTTGGCTGTTATCGCCACACCGAGATCCACAACGAGGCAATCGATGATGAACTGGTCGGTCACGCCGAGGTGCGCGACGATCCGGCGTCATACCATGCGCCGGTGGTCGCTGAATTCGCGCTGCGCTGAGCATGAAATTAGCGGCCCGGGCGGCTGGCCCGGTTTAGCCCCCGAACGCCGGGCCTTGCCCGCCAATCAAGCGACCGGACGCAATCGACCTGGATGCCTGCTCGGTTAGAGCGATCACCACCGCACCGCGCGCCTCCTCCACCGTCCTATAGACGACGCCATCGAGGTCGCGCAATTCGGGATGGGTTGTGAACAGAACCCAACACTCATTCAAGCTGATGAGTTCCGCGACGACTTGGCCGGCATCCTTGATTTCGTGGTGATGAACGGTCATGACGCCATTCCTTCCTGAATAGCGAGTAGCGCCCCGCGCCTGCTATGTCATTGATCTAACGCAAGCGGGCAAACGACGAACCTCATCGCCCGACCACAAGGGCCTCTACCCGGGGTTGATACAAATCAGTTCAGGAGTGCCGCAACGCGGCTAGAATGCTCGGTACGATCCAGCAGCGATCAGGAGGCAGGTGATGCTTGCCCTAACGTCGGAGAAAGTTGCTTCCCTTATTCTCAAGGCGCGTGAGTTCGATGCCAAGGTCGAGGTCGATGATCCCGACCCCGGCTCGAACGCCAGCGATGACGGGATGCTCTCGGTGCTCGAAGATTATGCCGATGATCCTACATTCGAGGAACTCGTCTCTTTCCTCGACTCCCTTAATGAGGATGAGCAGGTCGAATTGGTCGCCTTGGCGTGGCTGGGACGCGGCGATGACAGCGCCGAAGATTGGGATGACCTAATGGCCGAGGCCCGCCGCGCCCATAACGATCACACCGCCACCTATCTATTGGGCATGCCTTTGCTCAGCGATTATCTCGAGGAAGGCCGGGCAAAGCTCGAAGAGTCCTGAGAGCGGGGCGTTAGCGGAGACTTCGGATATAGGCGATCAGGTCGTCCACGGTCCGCGCCGGCAGGTCGGGGTTCGGCATCGGCGGGTGCGGACTGGTTATGGCTGCCCGCAGGTAGTCATCGGTCCGGCTGGAATCCTCGGCCAGCGCGAAGAAACTCGGTGTGCCGACCAGCGCCTTGGTATCCTCCGCGCTAATCACATGGCACTCGGCGCACCAGCGCTCCGCCGCGACACGGCCGGCCTCGACATTACCCTGCGCCTGCGCAACGTCGCCCAACGAAGCGACAAAACCCATAACCACCAGCGCGCTTATTGTTCTCAACATGAGCGGATATCAAGCTGACAGGGCGCCAAGGTGAAGAAAGCGAACTCATCCTCGCGCACCGCGTCGAAAGCCCGGCCATCGTCGCAATGTGCCCGCGCGAACACCACCAGCGCGTCGTCCACCCTGCGTTCGATGACATTGGTTAAGTAGCTGAGTTTACAATTCTGTTCGTCGTCAAGCTGCCACTTCAGGTCAGGCTCCCAATCCTCCTGCGCCGCCCACGCACCGGTCACGCCGAGCAAGAGAATAGCTGTGGCAACAACACCCATTCGCCACGCCATTTTTTGGCCCCTCAGAATTCGACTATCGTTCTGAGTACCCTAGGAAATAGGCGGGCCAACCGCATTGAGGTAGATCAAACGCCCGCCCAGCCAAGCCGGCGTCCCAGAAGGCCCCACAACGCGGCGATCGCCGCACACCATCCATGGCTGCGCGCCTGCCTCCCGCGCTGCAGATAGACTGACAGGTCGAGCGAGCCGTCTGCGCGGCGCCGGACCACGTCGGTGGGGTTGAATTCCATAGTCGGTCTCCCGCTCAGCCTTCGTCGATTGCCGACCCGAAGATGCCCGACCAGCCGACGGAGCGCTTGAAGAAAGCCTTGCGAAACCCTTGTGATTTCTTCGATATTTCGACACTAGCGGGACACTGGCCCAGCGCCGAAGTATGATCGCCGGCATGATTTATCGCTTTGGTCCCTACGCCCTCGATATCACCCGGCACGAACTTAGTTGCCGTGGCGAACCGCGCCCCATCGAGCCCCAGGTCTTCGACCTGCTTCGCCATATGGTCGAAAATGCCGGTCGGCTGGTCAGCCGCGACGAGTTGATCGAGGCCGTTTGGGCCGGTCGGATCGTCTCCGATTCCGCGATTAGCGCCCGGATCAACGCGGCCCGGCAGGCCGTCGATGACGACGGCACGAGGCAAGCTGTCATCAAGACCGTGCCGCGTCGCGGTTTCCGCTTCGTAGCCGCGCTCGATCCGAACGAGACCGTAGCCATCCGGGAGAGCGCTGCTGCCCTTCCCGAAACGGTGCGCCAGCGCGTGCGTTTCTGTACGTCACGAGACGGTACCAGCATTGCTTACGCCACCACCGGCACCGGCATGCCGCTTGTCAGGGCCGGACATTGGCTCACCCATTTGGAACATGACTGGCACAGTCCGGTTTGGCGCCCGCTGCTGGATGAACTTGGCCAGACTTTCGCCGTCACCCGTTACGACCAGCGCGGCAATGGTCTCTCGGATTGGAATGTTGAGGACTATTCGCTGTCGGTGTTCGTCGATGACTTGGCGGCAGTTGTCGACGCCGCCGGCCTCGATCGTTTCGCCATCTACGGCACCTCGCAAGGGGCGCCGATCGCCATTGATTATGCCGCTCGCCACCCGGACCGGGTCAGCCATCTTATCCTGCATGGCGGATATGTCCGCGGCCGCATGTTACGCGCCGCCGCCGCGGAACGGGAACAGGCCAACGCCCTTTTGACCCTGATGCGCCATGGCTGGGGCAAGGAAGGCAGTCAATTTCTCAAGGCCTTCACGGCCCTGTATATTCCCGACGGCAGTTTGGCGCAGACCGGGTCTCTGGTTGAGCTGCAACGCCTGACGACCTCACCCGAAAACGCCGTCAAACTGCGCACGGCAGTCGACAATTTCGACGCCACCGAGCTTCTCGGTAAAGTTGAAACCCCCACCCTGGTGGTACATGCCCGAAACGATGGCGTTCACCCCCTAGCGCAAGGCCGTAAACTGGCGGCCGGCATCGCCAACGCCGAGTTCGTTATGCTCGAGAGCGCCAACCACGCCATTCTCCCGCAAGAACCAGCCTGGCAAACACTCTTCGAAGCTATTCGCGGTTTCCTGCTGGAAACCCGCTAGGCCGCGCGACGAGGCCCCTACCCCCCGGTGGCGTATTCGCCGGCCGCGCCGCCCCGTGTCGCCCAGCCGGTAAAGCGGCGCTCGATCACCGCGGCGATCACATACATGACGATTCCCAAGAAGGCGATGACGATCAGCCCCGCGAACACCAGCGGCACCCGGAAGGACGAACTCGCCTGCAGCATCAAATGTCCGATGCCGGAGTTGGCGGCGACGGTTTCGGCGATCACCGAGCCGACGAAGGCCAGGGTGATGGCGATCTTCAGCGACGCGAAGAAATACGGCATCGCCCGGGGTATCCCGACTTTGCGTAAGATATCCAAGCGCCGGGCGCCCAGCGAGCGCAGCACCTCCTGCAGCTCCGGCTCCAGGGTCGCAATGCCTGTCGCCACGTTGACGACGATCGGGAAGAACGAGATCAAGAACGCGGTGATGATCGCCGGCACCGTGCCGATGCCGAACCACAATACCAGGATCGGCACTACCGCCACCTTGGGAATCGAGTTGAAGCCGATCAGCAGCGGGTACAAGGCCTGATAGAGCAATGCCGATGCCCCCACGGCAACCCCCAGCACAAAGCCGAACGCGATGGCGATAAGAAAGCCGACCACGGTGGTGAACAGGGTTTGAAACGCGTTGTGCCAGATCGGCCCCCAAAACTCGATCAGCGCACCAAAAGTCGCCGTCGGCGACGGCAAGATGAACTCCTCAACGTCGAAGGCGCGGACGCTCACCTCCCATACGACGAACAAGATGATCGTCGCGATCCACGGCGCCAGCACCGCTTTCGAGAACAGCTTCTTCATGCCGCCGCTTGCCGCGCCTGGCTAATATGGTCGCGCAGCTCGTGCACCAACTCGACGAAACCCGGCTCGAAGGTGGTCTCCAAGCGACGCGGCCGCGCCAAGCTGACGTCGCGGGTGTGAATAATCCGCCCCGGGCGGCTCGAAACCACATACACCCGGTCGGCCAGATACACCGCTTCCCTCAAATCATGGGTCACCAGCACCACGGTGAACTTGTGCTCCTGCCACAAATCTTGCAGCACGCCCCAAAGCTCTTCTCGCGTGAAGGCGTCCAGCGCCGCAAACGGCTCATCCAGCAGCAACAGATCCGGCTTGTGGATCAGCGCCCGGCATAACGACGCCCGCTGCTGCATCCCGCCGGACAACTCCCACGGGTTCTTGTCACCGAATCCGGCCAGCCCGACCGTGCCCAGCAAGGCCTCCGCCCAGCCGCGATATTCGGCCCTGCGGCGCCGGAACTGGCCGCGGTGCGGCTCCACGACTTCCAGCGGCAGCAGCACATTCTCGATCGTCGTCCGCCAGGGCAGCATGACCGGATTCTGAAACGCCATCCCGACGATTTTCAACGGCCCCGTTACGGCCTCGCCATTGACCGAAACCCGGCCTTTGAGCGCCGGATAGAGCCCCGACACAAGTTTCAGCAGCGAGGACTTGCCACAACCCGATGGCCCGACAACGGCGACGAACTCGCCGCGGTCGACCGACAGGGAGGCATCGGCCAATGCCAATAGCCCCCCCTCGCCGCCATAAGACAGACTGGCTTCCTCGATACTGATCGTTGCCGACATTAGTGGCGCTACTGCGCCACCATGCGGTCTTCCTTCGCCGGCAGGAATTCGGACGTGAATATTTCCTCCGCCGACGGGGTCGCTTCCAGGCCGTAGGACTGCGCCACTTGGCCGATCGAACGGCTCAGCCGGTCCATTTCGACATCGCCGATCCCTTCCGCTTTCACGTGATCGGTTAGGATGTTGGTGTCGATCGCCAATTGCAGCCGTTCCAGTTCCAGATCGTCATCGATAAGCGGATCGATCTTCTTCACCGCCGCCACGCCGGCGGCCGGATCGGCCAGCACATCTTTCACGCCCTTCAGGGTCGCCCGGACAAAGCCGGCGACCTTGTCCGGATGTTTGGCCACCATCTCCGGCGAGGCGATCACCGAGTTGCCGTAGAAATCCAATCCAAAATCCGAGTACAGCATGATCACCATATCGTCCGGCGACACGCCCTTGGATTTCAGATCGAGGAACGAGGAGAAATAGTGACCTGAAATAAAGTCCACATCGCCGCGCACCAACATGGCCTCACGCAACGCCGGGTCCATGTTCGAGCGCTCGACCGCGTCGGCATCGATCCCAGTGGCACTGGCGAAGGCCGGGAACAGCTTGTATGACGCATCGAACACCGGTGCACCGAGGGTCCGTCCCGCCAGATCATCCGGCCCTGTAATCCCGGTACTCTTCAGAGAGAACAGCGAGAAAGGCGGCGCGTCGTACAACATCATCACCGACTTGATCTGTTTGTCCTGGTTCTGTGAGTTGTACTCGATCAGCGCATTGATATCGGCAAATCCCATATCATAGGTGCCGCTCGCGACCCGGTTGACCGCGCCGGCCGAGCCTTGACCCTGATCGATGGTCACATCGATCCCTTCTTCGGCGTAATAGCCCCGTTCGGCCGCCAGGATGAACGGCGCCGTCGGTCCCTGGAATTTCCAGTCGAGCGTGAACTTCACCGCCAATTCTTCGCCCGCCACCGCCCCTTGTGCCAGGCCAGCACCGGCGGCAAGCAAACCGACCGCCAGTATTTTCCGCATTTGTCTGTTCATTTTGTTGTCCTTCCCTGTCAACGACGCGGGGGCGATACCCCGTCAGAACTCTTCAGATCACGGCCAGCGTACCACCCCAAACCGCAGCACAACACCGCACGCTCTCTCCCTCACCCGCAAAAAAACTTGCAATCCGACATGTCCATCGACCCGAATCGGCGGCGCGTTAGTTTATGTCCTCCCGACGGGCCAAACCAGCAACCGCCCGAGTTGTCTCATATCAATGCCTTTCTACGGGGCGCCCTTAGAGTCAGCGCGGCCCACGGGTTAAACTCGCGGCCGATCGAGGCAACGGAGCACCCATTGGTGGCCGGTTCACAACCGCAAACCGAGATAGCACCCGCCTTCCGGGTGCGCGGGCTCACCAAGACCTACCAAACCGACGGCATTGCCGTACATGCCTTGCGCGGCGTCGATCTCGACATCGCGACCGGCGAACTGCTGGTCCTTGTCGGGCCGTCGGGGAGTGGCAAATCGACCCTGCTCAATATCCTTGGCGGGCTCGATAAGCCCACCGAAGGAGATGTTTTCTTCCATGACGCCGCGCTGACGCGGATGACAACGTCCGACCTCACGACCTACCGCCGCCACCATGTCGGATTCGTCTTTCAGTTCTACAATCTGATCCCCAGTTTGACGGCGGTCGAGAACGTCCGGCTGGTCACCGAAATCGCCACCGACCCAATGTCACCGGAGGATGCCCTGGCGATGGTCGATTTGACCGACCGCATCGACCATTTCCCATCCCAACTCTCCGGCGGCGAGCAGCAGCGTGTAGCCATCGCCCGGGCTATTGCCAAGCGCCCCGAGGTCTTGCTCTGCGACGAACCCACCGGCGCCCTCGACAGCCACACCGGCATCGTGGTCTTGGAGGCGATTGAGCGTGTGAATAGAGAGCTCGGCACAACCACCGCGCTGATCACGCACAATGCCGCCATCGGTATGATGGCCCATGCGACGGTCCGCTTTCACGATGGCAAAATCGCCGGCATCGAGCGCAACCCGAACCGCCAGCCGGCAAACTCAATAAGTTGGTGACCGTGACGATTTCACCGCTCGACCGCAAACTGCTTCGCGATCTCTGGCACCTGCGCGGCCAGGCGATCGCCATCGCCTTGGTCCTCGCCGCCGGCGTCGCCCTGTTCGTCACCCTGCTGGGGACCATGCGGTCCCTCGGCGATACCCGCGACGCCTATTACGAACGCTATCGTTTCGCCGACATCTTCGCACCGGTAAAACGAGCCCCGAACCAGCTTCGGGTCGAACTGGCCCGCATCCACGGCGTCGCTGCCGTACAAACCCGCATTTTCTCCGGCGTGACCCTGGATGTGCCCGGCTTGGCCGAGCCGGCGACCGGGCAACTGGTCTCCCAGGTTGATCCAACGACCGGGTCGTTGAATAACATCGTCCTGCGCAGCGGCCGCTTGCTTGCCCCCGGCGCCGACGACGAGGTCATCATCAGCAATGCCTTCGCCGACAAGAACGATTTAGGTCCGGGCGACAGCATCAAAGCTGTCCTCAATGGTCGCCGTCAGCAGCTCCGGATCGTCGGCACGGCCCTGTCGCCGGAGTTCGTATATGCGCTTAGCCCTGGCACGATCGTCCCGGATGACCGCAGGTTCGGCATTCTGTGGATGAACCGCGACGCGCTCGCCGCCGCCTTCGATCTGGAAGGCGCTTTCAACGCGGTCGCTCTCAAACTCCAGCGCGGCGCCTCCGAGCCCGCCGTAATTGCGGCGGTAGATCGCATCCTCGCACCTTTTGGCGGCACGGGTGCCTTTGCGCGCCAGGATCAAACATCACATTTCTTTCTCACCGGAGAGCTCGATCAGCTTGCTGGTTTCAGTCGCCTCATTCCGCCGATATTTCTCGCTGTCGCCGCATTTCTGCTCAACATCGTCGTGACCCGGCTGATCGCGACGGAACGGGAGCAAATCGGCCTGTTGAAGGCCTTCGGCTACTCGGACATCGCGGTTGCGACCCACTACGCCAAGTTGGTCCTCGCGATTACCGCCGCCGGTATCATTGTTGGCTTGGCCGCTGGCACCTGGCTCGGCCTCAGCATGACGTCCTATTACACCCGGTTCTTTCAATTCCCCTTCGTCTATTTTCGCCCGCAGCCCGATCTGTTTGCATTCGCTACCGCGATCGCCGTCGCCGCCGCCTTGCTGGCGACCGCCACGACGTTGCGTCGTATTATGCGCTTGACCCCCGCCGTCGCCATGTCACCGCCGGCACCGCCAAGCTACCGCCATTCCTGGCTCGACCATCGCAGCTTGATCGCATGGCTCGGCCAGCCCAGTCGCATGATCTTGCGGCACATCACTCGCTGGCCCCTTCGCGCCGCCCTCACGACGATCGGACTATCTATGCCCGTCGCCGTGCTCATAACGTCATTCTTTTTCTTTGGCGCCATCGAAGCATTCATCGATTTCCATTTCGATCAGACGGCCCGCCAGGACGTGACCATGACCTTCTTCGAACCGAGCCAGGCTGATGTCCGCCGGACCCTGGCCCATCTGCCGGGCGTGCTCGCGGTGGAGGGATATCGAGCGGTTCCGGCCAAGCTGACGTCTGGGACCCGGCAGAAACGCGTCGCTATTACCGGTTATCCCCAGGGAGCCGATTTAAGTCGGCTACTTGATGGCGCCTTGCAGCCGATCACTCTGCCCGCCGAAGGCCTGCTTCTCACTACCAGGCTGGCCGACTTCTTGGCGGCCCGACCCGGCGACACAGTCACGGTTTCGGTCATGGAAGGGCGGCGACCAACCCGTGAGATGCCGGTTGTCGGTTTGATCGAGAGCTACCTAGGCATCGGTGCGTACATGGATCTGGCCGCGCTCAATCGTCTGATGTTGGAGGGCCCGGTGTTGTCGGGCGCCTATCTCATGACTGATGCGGCTGAGGAGGAGCGGCTCTACCGAGCGTTGAAGGACAGCCCGGCCGTCGCCGGTGTTGCATTGCGCCGCACCGCGCTCGAGTCACTGCGCGACACTCTCGCCGAAAACCTGTTAATCTCTGTCACCTTCACCACCGCTTTCGCCACCATCATCGCCTTTGGTGTCGTTTACAATAGCGCCCGCATCGCCCTGTCCGAGCAAGGCCGAGAACTGGCCAGCCTCCGTGTCCTCGGCTTCACCCGCGGCGAGGTCACCTACATTCTGCTAGGCGAGCTGGCGATCCTTATCCTTGTGGCTCTGCCGATCGGCTCACTGATCGGATATGGCCTGGCCGCCGCCATCCTGCATGGCCTGAACAACGACCTATACCGCATTCCGCTAGTGGTTACGCCCGCCACCTATGGTTATGCCTGGACGGTTGTTGTGGTTGCCTCGCTGCTTTCCAGCCTGATTGTCGCGCGGCGGATCGGTCAGCTGGACCTCATCGCCGTGCTTAAGACCCGGGAGTAAGGCAAAGTGATACGCGCTTGGTCTCGTAGAATAATCTTCGCGGTGCTGGCGGGTCTCGTCATCCTCGCGGCGGTCCAGGTCTTTCGGCCTCAGCCGATCCTAGTCGACCTAGCCCCGATCACCCAGGGCCCCATGCGTGTCGCCGTCACCGACGAAGGCGAAACCCGCATCAAGGAGATATTCACCGTTTCCGCGCCGATTACCGGGCGCGCGCTTCGCATTGATGTCGATGTCGGCGACCAGGTGCGTCAGCAAAGCTCGGTACTAGCCGTCATCCGACCGAGCGAGCCCGAGTTTCTCGATCGGCGCGCCAAGGCCCGCGCCGAAGCCACGGTCGCCGCCGCCGAGGCGGCCGAGATCCAGGCCGCCGCGGCCATTGCGGAGGCTGAATCCGAGTTCCGTTATGCCGAGTCAGACTACACCAGGACCAAATCGCTGGCCGAGCGCGGCAATGTCTCCACCGCCCGCCTCGAGCAGGCCGAAATGGCCTTCACCAGTGCAACCGCGGCAATCAAGAAAGCCCGCGCGGCATTGCAGGTAAGCCGCTTTCGCTTGGCCGAGGCGCGGGCGGCGCTGCTCGAACCCAAGGCCAACGGCGCACTCCTGGACGCCGATTGTTGCATCGAGGTCCGCGCCCCTATCGATGGCGTTGTGTTGCGCGTCATTCATAAGAGCGCCGGGATCGTCCAACGCGGCGAGCCACTGCTCGAAGTTGGCGACCCGCGCGATCTCGAAATCGTCACCGATCTGCTGTCCGCCGACGCGGTAAAGGTGGCCCCCGGAGCTATCGTCGAGATCGACGGCTGGGGCGGCGCCCAGACTTTGCGCGGACAGGTTCGGCACGTTGAACCGTTGGCCTTCACCAAGGTATCTGCCCTGGGCATCGAAGAACAACGCGTCAATGTAATCATAGACCTGACCGATCCGCCTCAGACTTGGTCTGAGCTTGGTCATGGATTTCGGGTCGCCACGCACATCACGGTTTGGCAAGCGGAGGACGTCTTGCGCGTGCCCCTCAGTGCGCTCTTTCGCACCGCCGATCAGTGGGCGGTGTTCGTGTTTGATGAAAACGGACGCGCCCGGCAAGCCGCTGTGACCGTGGGTCAGATGAACGACCGCGTCGCCGAACTTCGTGACGGCATACCCGTGGGCGCGCAGGTCGTGCTGCATCCCAGTGAGCGTATTGCGGAGCGTGCACGACTGGCCGTTCGCCCGCCCGGCTGAGTTTTAGCGCGCCAGTGCCTCCCGCAGGGTCGTCGCCCGCCCCGCCGCAGGCCCAGGATCGAAAATAAGCTCCTTCACGGGCAGACCACTGCCATAGAAGGACTTATTGACCTCTTCGAGTTGATCGATCACCGTCCCGTCGAAGGAACCACCGGCGAACAGCCCTTGGCTCGTCGCAAAGGCGTAAATATCAGCCCCCAATTCGGTCGTCGTCGAGGCCTCCACGCTGCCGCCGACCGGCCCAAGCGCCGCGTCCACCCCAGCGCCGAACTTGAACTGGTTCTTCAATAACGCGTCGAGACCCTTGTCGGTCATGATCGTGAAGGCCACCTCGGAAACCGAGCCACCGATCTGCAGTCCAATTGAAGCGGCCGCCAGGCGTACGAACGCCGGCGAACCCCAGCCGCCGTCCGCCGTTTTGGCGATCATCACACCTTTGCCAATTTCACCGCCGACGATGAAACCACCCTTCACCAGTTTCGGCACAACCACGACGGCCTTGGCGGTCGAGAGTAGATTATTGAAGCCCGTGCCGACGGCATCATCGCGCCTCAGCGAGCGTACCGTTATGGCGGCTCTGTCGACCAACTCCTGCTGATCGGAATCCTGCGCCATGCCGACCGGCGCCAAACCGGTAAGACCGACCGCAATGCCTATAGCGAGGCAGAAGCTACGCCTGTTCATCATCAATCCCCTTGTCAACGGATAGCCGCTGCCGCGGCTTCCGACTGTCACGCCATGGCAGAATCTCTGCATGACGCACCGGGCAAGCAAGCCAAGCTTCGGCATGCTAACTGAGAGACTCGAAGCTTGGATAGGACTAGGCGGGGGCTCCCGCCCCTTCGCCGGGTTGATAGTAGGGGTTCGTGCCCTCGGCATGGTCGGTCACGTCGAGCACCCGGCCGATGCCCTGAACGGCATCGACGATCTCGACCTCCACCCCTTGCTTGAGGGTCACATCCGCCATCCCGCAGCCTTGGCAGCCGCCTTCCAGGCGGATATAGGCTGTATCGCCCTGCACATCGACCAGTGCGATGTAGCCGCCGTGGCCGGCCACGGAGGGATTGATCCGTTCCGTAATCACCCGTTGCACTTCCAAGCCCGTCGGCGTTGCCAAACCTGGCTTGTCCAAATCGTCCCGATAATCGCGCACCTCAAGAACCGCGGGCATGAAATGCCGCATCAATCGGCCAATCGGCCCCACCAGCCCGGCCGCGTCGCCACTGAACTCCAACAACACGATACCGTCCCGGAAGCCGCGCAGCACCACGTCGCCGCCGCTTTGCTGCACCGCCGGCCGCACCCGGGCCTCCAACATCTCGTCAATTTCATCCATCAAGGCCTCATCGCTTTTACCGGCGGCCGGTGCAGCCTCTTCCGGACCCTGCACGCTGGCGTCCCCGGAGGCGAAATGATCGAGCAGCCCCTCCAGGATCTTTGGCTCTAGGGCCTCCCAGCTCTCATCGGCGCTCTTCGTCACGGTGACAAAATCCTGACCCAGAAACACCCCGGTCACCCCGCCGATTTCGAACAGCCGCCGCGCCAGTGGCGATTGCCCCGCCGCTTGAGCGTTCGGGAAGTCGGCTGACCCGGTCTCCAGGACAGGCCGGCCCGGCAAGAATTTCAGATTCGCCGAATTTGGTGTTGTTTCGCTCTTGATAAACATCGGTGCCGCCTCGACTTGCGCGCCTCTCTTACATCACCCCTAAGATGTGGCTTCGCGTCGATTTGTCCACCATTCTTCACCGCAATGAACGAAAATCACTCTCGCCGCTGTATCCCGCGGCTAGGCCGCTTCCTGCAGTTCCATTAACTGCACGTCGGGATTGCTCTCCAGGCGCTCTCCCAGCGCTTCCGAGGTCATCAACAGATAGTTGCGTGCCGCCAATTCGTGGATCCAAGCACGCGCCTGCAGTCCTTGTCGCCGGTGGCGGTCGGCCGCCGCGACATGCCGCGCCGCGAGATCCAGTTGGGTCGGTAGATCAAGTGCCATTGCGTTCACTCCAGAATACCTTTTGGGCCAGGTTCGAGGGTGATTAGACCCCCTGAATGTGGCGGCCTATTGGCATATGCAGGGCAAATAAAGGACATCCCCTACCCTATGTAGGTGTTGGTCTGTCGGCTCAAGCCAACTAGAGTCCCCCGCCATGGCGCCCCATGATCCCGACATCTCAGCGGTCAGCCGCGAGCGACTTCGCAGCGGCGCTTTCAAGGTCATGCTGCGCGAAGCCGAACGCCGCGGGCTGCTGAAAATCGCCTCCGATCAGGAACGCCGCCATTCTCGTGAGCAAATCCTCAGCCAGGCCAATCCGGGAGCCGACGTCTGGGTCTTTGGTTATGGCTCCTTGATGTGGAATCCGGCCTTCCAATATGCCGACCGCTGCATCACCACCTTGCACGGCTACCACCGCCGCTTTTGCCTATGGACCCATGCCGGCCGCGCCTCGGTGGAATCGCCCGGGCTGATTCTTGCCCTCGAACCTGGCGGCTCTTGCCGCGGCGAAGCCTTCCGTATCCCTGGCCGTCAGGCCGAATCCGAGCTTGATGTCATCTGGGCCCGGGAGATGGTCGCCATGTCCTACCGGCCAAGTTGGGTCACACTGCACGGCCAATCCGGACCATTTCGCGCGATCACTTTTGTCTCGAACCGGGCAGAGCAACGCTACGCCGGGCGCCTACCGGCCGACCAAGTGGCCGCGACCCTCGCCCGCGCCAGCGGTCCGCTCGGAACCGCTCGGGATTATCTGGAAAGAACCGTCGCTCACCTGCAAGAACTCGGTCTAAGCGATCGACACCTTAATGAGCTGCTCTCCGAAATACGGCGGAACGACGATTAGCTCTCGCCGATATCCGGATCCGGCAGGTTGTCGCCCAATTGCACGCCAAATGCTTGGCCGTTGCAGAACAGGGCGAACGAGAACCCGCCACCAAGCGGCAAGTCTGGCGGCAACCACCAATTGCACCGGGTTGCGCCCCGCCCCAGGCTCGGCTCATACGGCACCATTGGCGTCTTTTGGAACAGTGCCGGATCGCCTTGATCCTGGCCAAGATCGTTAAGCGGCCCCCCTTTGGAGATCGCCGGATCTGATAGGCCATGATCGGCACCCACAGGCGCGTCTTTCATCAATTCCGCGGCGATCGCAGGGTCGGTCAAAGAGCCGCCGCCCACCGCAAATAATACCGCCAGGCAGCCGGTTACGATCACACCGGGCACTCGAAAACCATACGACCAAATGGAACGGGACCGCTCTGTCGGGCGGTTAACCATCTCTAACCTCATGCCAGTAAAAACCCAGCACCCTATATATAGGGCACGGAAGCAGGCTCGTGCAGGTATTTCTAGCAAGATCAGAAGTATAAGGCCAGAATAGTTTCAGAAAATTTTACACAAATTACCAAAAATGTCACAAACGTTAACGCGCAACATAGTAAATACCAAGTCATCGCAACGGATGTTACGGAGTGGACTCTATCTCTATGCCGCAACGTCCGATCACCGGCAATAGTGCCTTCTCCGAACCGCGCAGCGAAAACTGCGCCTGCTCTCCGCCCGCCTCGATCACAAAATTGCCTCCCCTGACCAGGCTCTGGAGTATGCTGAGGATCTCGTCCTCCTGGCCGCCCTCTCCAAACAAGGATTTTTTCGGTGCACGGGCCGTCCGCGCCCGTCCGTTATGGTTCTCCCACACCAGCGTCGACACAACCGCTTCCTCGCGGTCGACCCGATAACGCACCGCAGGCTCTTCGGCGCGCAGCGGCGTCATTGGTTCGAAGACCAAAACGATTGAATTTGTCGCGTCGCATTGCACGATAAGTCGATCATCGCTCCCGGTACTTACCGAGGCCGTAACCACCGGCTCATCCGTGAATGCGTCTTCGCCTTCGCTGACCTGCCAGTCGGCCGCCGCCTCCAAGGCAAACAGCAGCGGCCCCAACAAGCCAACCAGTCTGGCTATCGACATTGCCAGCGAGGCCCACGAGTTACCCACGCGGCGCAACCTTTTTTCGGGTTATGAACAAGGATCGCGGGCCGAATGTCATCCTGCCCAACTCGCTGAAGCTTACGATGGCCTATTTAGCGGACCAGAGCATCCGCGTGCAACCGCCGCTCGCAGAGTTTTTTCTCAGGCAGCCTCGTTAGGGCAGCGCGGCGAGCACATCCTGGACCTGCCGCCCCTCTTTCAGAAACTGCCCGTCCTCATCGCATACGTAATAGATGCCTTCTTTATTACGCCCAATCCCGAAATAAGAGTGCCCGCTACCGTCGTCGGTGACGCAGACGATCTTGTCGCCCTCGTCTGAGTTCACCCGCACTATTCCCTTTGCCAAGCCGCGCTTCATTAAGTCGCAACAGGCGCCGGAAATAACCAACAAGTCATCGTTTGTAAGACGACTCGAGGGAAACGGGATGACATTCATGTAAAGGCTCCGACTCGGACAAGGATGGAGTAGTGCTTGGCTATCACGATTCAAGGTCGGCGACGAGTTATTATTTCATCGGTACCTGATTCGATAACGACTCGAAGCCGACAAAGACTTAGCACAAGAAGACTCCACAGCGAGATAGCAAATCTATGTCATGCACTCGGGAATGGCCCCCGATGTCATCTGCCGGCGCTGCCAATCGCCTCGACAAGCCTTGCACTTTCCTATATCGTTCCGATATATTACGAATCAAAATATCTCTTGCCGAGATACTCGGGTCGACCTAAATTCGACTTGGGGAGCTGTGGGGCACAGTCCATGGACATTAAGACGACCTGCTTGGCCATCCTTTCACGCGCGGACGCTAGCGGGTACGAGATCAAAAAAGCCTTCGAGGATGGACCGTTCAGTCACATCCAGGACGCCGGATTCGGCTCCATTTACCCCGCTTTGAGCCGCTTGCGAGACGATGCCCATGTGACCGTAACCGAGATGCCTCAGAACGGGCGCCCCGGCAAGAAGGTCTATAGCATCACCCCGGCCGGCCGGATGGCCTTGATCGACGCCTTGGCACAACCGTCCATGCCGGACCGGTATCGCTCCGACTTCTTGTTCAGGACACTGTTCGCGAACCTTCTGAACCCCAGCGACCTCGAAACGATGATCGAGACGCGGCTAGCCGAATTGCGCGAAGCCGTCGCGCGCATGGAGAATTGTGCCACGTGCGCAGACCTCGAACCCGGGGAAAAGTTCGTGAGCGGAATGGGCCTGTCGGTATATCGGGCCATGTTAGACTACATAGAGGAGCACAAAATCGAGTTGATCGGCGCCTCGCTTATGGCAGGTGCCGCGCAGTAGCGCGGCGCGCTGGCGGACCGCCGATCACCGATAGAATTGTGGAATCCGGACAATGAAAAAATCGGTCCTTATCTCCGTCATTATCACCCTCGTAGCCGGCGGCTGGATACTGTCGGGTCAGTTTGCCAACGGCGCCCGCGATAGTGGCGAGGGCGAAGCCGTCGCCCAGGCCGCCGGCGAGCAGGGACCGGCGCTGGCCCGAGTCCGTGTGGCGAGACTGACGGCGTCGCCGCGCACCAGTTTGCTGGTCATCAATGGCCGGACGGAAGCCTCTCGTTCCGTCGAGTTGCGCGCGGAAACCGACGGGCGCGTCGAAGAGATCTACGTGAACAAGGGCGACCGCGTACAGCAAGGCCAGTTGATTGCCCGCCTGGCCATGGATGACCGCCAGGCAAAACTCGCGGAGGCTGAAGCCTTACTGCGGCAACGGGATATCGAGTACAGCGCCGCCGACCAGTTGCAGCAAAAGGGTTTCCGCTCGCAGACCAGCCTGGCCGCGGCGATGGCACAGCTCGACGCCGCACGGGCTGTTGTTGAGCGGATGCGCATCGACATCAACCGCACGGAGATCCGCGCTCCGTTCGACGGCATCGTCGGTAGCGACCATGCCGAGGTCGGCGATTATTTAACCGCCGGTGATATCGCCGCGACGATCTCGGACCTCGACCCCATCGTTCTCGTCGGTTATGCCACCGAGCGGGAGGTTGGCCAGTTGCAAGTCGGCATCCTCGGCCAGTCGGAGATCGTCGGCACCGCCGGCACCCTGGATGGGATTGTCAGTTATGTCGCCCATTCCGCCGACGCCGGCACCCGCACCTATCGCTTCGAGCTGGAAGTTGGCAACGACGACATCGCCATCCGCGATGGTCTGACCAGCGTTATCACCGTCGCCACGGAGAGTGGGCGCGGCCATCTGGTTTCCCCGTCGGTGCTGACTCTGGCGGACAGCGGCGACATTGGTGTCAAGATCGTCAATGCCGCGCAACAGGTGGAGTTCGTTCCGGTTGAGATCCTGGCAGACACGTCGGAAGGCGTGTGGCTGGGTGGTCTGCCCGACGACATCTTGCTGATCACGGTCGGCCAGGATTTCGTTGTTCCCGGACAGTCCGTTGAGGCTGTCGAAGCCACCGGACCGATCAAGGCCGGCAGCGCTTCATGAGCCTGATCGACGCTGCCCTAAACCGTTCTCGCTCAGTAATCGCGGTTCTATTGCTGCTGCTCGCCGCCGGTGTCTTCGCCTTCATTACGATTCCGAAGGAGTCCGACCCGGATATCAATATCCCGATCATCTATGTCTCCTTGACCCATGACGGCATTTCCCCGGAGGACGCGGAGCGGCTTCTGGTGCGGCCCATGGAGACCGAACTGCGCAGCATCGAGGGCGTGAAGGAGATGCGCTCGTCGGCGTTTCAGGGCGGCGCGAACGTGCTGTTGGAGTTCGACGCCGGCTTCGACGCGGATACCGCCCTCGACGACGTCCGCGAAAAGGTCGATCTCGCCAAGCCTGAGCTTCCGGACAGCAGTGACGAGCCGATCGTTAACGAAGTTAATCTAAGCCTGTTCCCGGTCCTCATCGTCACGCTCTCCGGCGACGTGCCCGAGCGCACCCTGATGCGCATTGCCCGCAAGACCCGGGATCGTCTGGAGGGCATACCCAGCGTCCTGAGCGTCGAAATCGGTGGCGACCGCGACGAGTTGGTCGAGATTATTATCGATCCCTCCCTCGTCGACTCTTACGAACTCGACGCCACCCAATTGCTGAACCAGCTCAGCCGTTCCAATCTGCTGATCGCCGCCGGCGCCCTCGACACCGGTCAAGGTCGCTTTGCCATCAAGGTCCCTGGGCTATTCGAGACGGTTCAGGACATCTTGCAGATGCCCATTAAGGTCAACCCCGACGCCGCCGTCACCCTCGGCGACATCGCCACCATTCGGCGCACGTTCAAGGACCGAGAGACCCATGCCCGCGTCAACGGCCAGCGCGCCGTCACCCTGGAGATCTCCAAGCGCACCGGCGAGAACATTATCGAAACCATTGAAGCGGCCCGCGAACTCGTCGAGCGGGAACAGCTGGATTGGCCGCCGGGGGTCCAAGTCCGCTTCACGCAGGACAAGTCCTCCGACATCCGCCAGATGCTCGGCGATCTCCGCAACAACGTCATCAGCGCCGTTCTCCTGGTGATGATCGTGATCGTCGCCGCTCTCGGCGTCCGCTCGGGAATCCTCGTCGGCATTGCCATTCCCGGATCGTTCCTGACCGGGATCCTGGTTCTGCAATCCCTGGGTTTGACGGTCAATATCGTCGTCTTGTTCGCCCTCATCCTGGCGGTCGGCATGCTTGTCGACGGCGCCATTGTCGTTACCGAATATGCCGACCGCAAGTTGCGCGAAGGCGAGCCGCCATCGGTCGCTTTCGGCCTTGCCGCCAAACGCATGGCTTGGCCGATCATCGCCTCGACGGCCACGACCTTGGCCGCTTTTGCCCCACTGCTCTTCTGGCCTGGGATTGTCGGCGAATTCATGAAATTTCTGCCGATCACGCTGGTCGCGACCCTGAGCGCCTCGCTGCTCATGGCCCTGATCTTCGTGCCGGTACTTGGCGCCAGTCTAGGCGCTGTCACCCAGCTACTGCTGATCATTTTCGGACTGCTCGCCGGAGCCGGCTTGTTTGGCGGCCTAGCCCGCTTCGGCTTCAGCCGGATCCCGCTGGAGGGTATCGCACTCAACGGCGGCACCGTCGTGGCCGCGATTATCGGCGCCGTTCTGGGCCTCAGGTTGATCCTGCCCCTCGGCCGCCTGGCGCGCCGCTCGCTAAGCACGGCGCCCGGCGGTATCGACCCCGCCCGGACGCAATCTCTGTCGCCTGACAGCGATGTAGACATTCGCCAGGTTGGCGGCGCCACCGGTCTTTATGTCCGGGTCCTGGCCGCAGCTATCCGACGCCCTTCCTTCGTCCTCATCGCCGCCGGCCTGCTGCTGGTCGGCTCTTGGGGGGCGTATATCGCCCTCGGCAAGGGCGTCGAGTTCTTTCCGAACGTCGAACCCGACGTCGCCGTGATCAACGTTCACGCCCGCGGTAACTTGTCCGTCGATGAAAAAGCCGCCTTGGTCCGTGAGGTCGAAGCGCAGGTTTTACTTATCCAAAACGAACGCGGCGAATTCGACTCGATCTACACCAACACCGGCAACCTACCGAGCCAGGACGATGAGGCCGAGGATATTGTCGGTAAGATCCAACTCGAGTTTGTCAATTGGGACGAGCGCCGCAAGGCCGACGACATCTTGGCGGAAATCAACGAACGCACGGCGCATCTCGCCGGGATTCAGGTCGAGACCCGCAAGCAGGAGGGTGGCCCGCCCGTTGGTAAGCCCGTCCAAGTCCGCCTGAGCTCCCGCGTGCCGTCGCTGTTGTCGGCTGAAACCGCAAAGGTCCGAGCTTTCTTCGACGGTCTCGAGGGTCTTGAGGATATCGAAGATAGTCGACCGATGCCCGGCATCGAGTGGGAGTTGACCGTCGATCGACCGGAAGCCGCGAAATTTGGTGCCGACGTCGCCCTGATCGGCAACGCCATCAAACTCGTCACCAACGGTCTGACGGTAACCGACTATCGACCCGACGACAGCGACGAGGAAATTGACGTTTCCGTACGCTTTCCCACCGATAACCGAACCATCGACCAGCTCGACCGTATTCGTATAACGACCTCGGAAGGCCTCGTGCCGCTCAGCAACTTCGTTAAGCGCGCGCCGGTTCCGCGGACCGGGACCCTGCAGCGGGTCGACGGCGAACGCGTCATGTCCGTCAAGGCGGACCTGGCGCCCGATGTCCTTGCCGACGAAATGGTACGTCAGATCAAGGCATGGCTGCCCAGCGCCGATATCGACCCCCGTGTTACCATCACTTTCCAAGGTGAAGATGAGGAGCAAGCGGCGGCTCAAGCCTTTCTCCTGAAGGCATTTGTGATCGCCCTGTTCATCATGGCGATCATTCTGGTAACCCAATTCAATAGCTTTTACAGCGCGCTGCTGATCCTATCGGCGGTCATCCTATCGACGGTGGGCGTCATGCTCGGCCTCCTGCTGATCAGGCAGCCCTTCGGCATCGTCATGAGTGGCGTCGGCGTCATCGCCTTGGCGGGTATCGTCGTCAACAACAACATCGTGCTGATCGATACCTACGACCGACTGCGGCAGACGGTCGGTGATGCCCACAAAGCCATCCTGTTGACCGGTGCCCAGCGCCTGCGCCCGGTCCTGCTCACCTCGGTGACGACGATCCTTGGCCTCATGCCGATGGTGTTGCAGACCAATATCGACTTCGTCAGCCGCGAGATCACTCAGGGCGCACCCTCAACGCAATGGTGGGTACAACTTTCCACGGCCATCGTCTGTGGCCTGGCTTTCGCCACGGTGCTCACCCTCATCGTAACGCCGTGCGCCCTGATGGCCCGGGCCAACGCCCAAGAACGTCGGGCCGGCAAACGGGGTATGACCGAGGGCCCCAAGGGCCTACCCGCGCCGGCCGAGTGAGCGGTCTCTAAGCGCTCAGCCGAAAGGACCGCCAGGCCATCACGACCCGGCTGCCGGTGGTGAGCCAGGCCAACGCGCCAAAGACCACCGCGAGCACCACGAACGAGTCCGGCAAGAGCGTCATCGCCACGATGAAGGCGATGGTCTCCGTGCCTTCGGTGAGGCCACCAAGGTAGTAAAACGCCTTATGGCTGTGGCCACGTTGTTCGCTCGCCCGTCCCCGCTTTGCCGCCAGTATCGCGTAGGCCAGGAACGAGGTCCCCGTCCCGACGAAGCTCAAGATGAGAAACGCGGCGGCCAAACCATTCTCGGCCGGTCTCGCCAGGGCGAAACCAAAGATCACCGCCGAATAGAAAATGAAATCGCAGACGATATCGAGATAGCCGCCGAAATCCGTCGGGCCGGCACTACGCGCGGTCGCACCATCCAGCCCGTCGAACAGTCGGTTAGCCAAGATCACCGCCAGAGCGCCTAAGTAATGCTCAAAGGCGAGCAGCGGCACCGCGGCCATGCCGACGACGAAACCGGACACCGTGATCTCGTTGGCCGACACCCCAATACCGGCAATCCGACGCCCGGCGTAATTGAGCGGTGGATCAATAATTTTTCTCATCGGTGCGTCGAGCATCGTGAGCCGGACTCCCTGCAGGTCCTCTTGGAACGACCACAAAGACTTAAGCAAGCTTTACCACGAAGAGTCACAAACAATCGTGATCTCCGCGCTGCTCGACCGTGCCCAAGCCCAATCCGCCACGCCGAATATGTTCCCGATCCACGGCAGAAAAGAAGCAGAACTAACTGATAAAAAAGAACATTTCTACTGCACGGGGAGCCCGCATTGGGTATTAACAGGTTATTCAAAACGGGGTGCTAGAACAA
The DNA here is from genome assembly GCA_021774445.1 of Alphaproteobacteria bacterium. Taxonomy (GTDB): domain Bacteria; phylum Pseudomonadota; class Alphaproteobacteria; order UBA6615; family UBA6615; genus SZUA-147. The sequence goes on along the minus strand of JAJFJA010000056.1, from coordinate 97,133 downwards.
TACGTCAACCGATCCGGAGTCATGCCGTTGAGCGCCCAGCCCCCACTGAATCAGCCTGCGCCGGCGAGTCCTTGGTATCTCGACGATGACGGCTACATATCAACGGCATCCGCCAACGCCAAACTAAGATTCGGCTTTATCGTCGCCGACGTGCCCTATGAAGCGCGGTTCTACGCCAGGGGACAGCAAGCCGCCTTGCTGGTGAGCGCCGATATCGCCCCCATGCCTTACAGCGCCGAATCGCCCGCCGCCCGAAACGCTCTATATTCCCTGATCAACGGGGCGCGGAACTCGCCCTGGGGCTCCTGTGGCCTTTCGCCACAACAGCGCATCACGGTGGCCGGCGAAGTACCCATCGCCCGTCCCATCGATCCCATCGCGCTCGTCAGCGCTGCTATCCGCTTCGTCCTGCAAAGCGGATCATTCACCCATCGTGTCCGGCAAGAAGCGCTTATGCACGTAAGCGCCGTCTAAGCATCGGCCCCGGGGACTTACTGACTGACCGCCGGCAATGTGAATAGTTGGCCCGGATAGATCAGGTCTTCATCCATGATCTGATCCCGGTTCGCCTCGAATATCAGCGTATATTGGATGCCCGATCCGTAGGTCCGCCGCGCCAACCGCCATAGACTATTGCCCGGTTGCACCACGACCAGCCGCCCTTCAGGCAGATCCGTCAGCGGCTCCCCGCGCAGGAAGGGCAATTCGATGCGTGCCACTACGCTGCCGTCCGGCCTCACCTCGTCGACCCGCAGGCTGTACAGGCCCGGCGAGACCTCCCGTGCGGGCGCCAGGCGCCAGCGGCCTTCGCTGTCGCTGCCGACGCGGCCGATCAACGCATTATCCAAATAGATCAACAGATCGGCATTCGGCGCGGCACGACCGGACAGCACCAGCTGCCCCGCCGAGGTATAGTCGATCACATCCAGCGACAGCGACGACTGCACCGGCTCCGGCGCGCCTCGGGCCGCGACCTCGGGCGTCGGTGCCTGCAGCACTGTCGTCGCGCCGGTGCCCTCGCGGGGAACCGACAGTGCCAGCGCCCCCGACCTTTGTCCGGTTTCCCGACCGGCTATGTCGGCCCCTGGCTGCGGCACAACCACCACCACCAACCGGTCCGAGCGCACGGCATCAGCACCGTCGCAAAACTCTGTCAGGCCGAGCTCACGCGACCCGGCCGGCAAAGCTTCCGGGGTGACCAACACCCATTCGCCACGGCGGTCCGCCGTCACCACGCCAATCAAGTTGTCGCCATCACGCACCTCAACCCGGCAACCAGGCTCGGCGCGACCAGCAATCACCGCCTGGCCGCTCTTGTCCACCCGCACGACATCGAAGGTCGGCGCGGCAATACCGGGCAAATCGGGAATTGGGGCCACCGCGGCCGGCGCCGCCGGCGGTGTCGCGGGCACCGGTTCCGGGGCCACGCGGGCGATCTGACTGGGCAGCTCCTCTGGCGGTACGGCCTCGGCGCCAGCCTCTCCCGCCTCTCGCTCAACCGCCGCCGCCGGAGCCGCAACGGCTTCGACCGGAGTGTCCGCCGTCACCTCAGGCGACGCCGGCGGTACCACGCTGGCAATCTGAGTGTCGGCATCGCTCGTCGGCTGGTCAGTCGCCGTCGGCACCTTGACGAGCGGCGCTTCGACGGGCGGCGCTTCGGCGGTTGCGTCTTGCGCAACCTCGCGGCTGACGGCTTCCGCAACGGCCGGTGAGTCCGGTTCCGTTACGCTCGGCAACGCTGTCGCGGTCGCTTCGGATGGTTGCCGCGCCGCTTCCTCGGCCCCGCCCCGGACTGACTCGGCCAACGCACCCACAGTCGCCGCAGGCTCGGAAGCGGTCGCGGACGCCGTATCGCCGTCCGCGCTTGGTGTGTCGGCCTCAGGCGGTGCCGACACACCGACTGGCAGTTTTGAACTCGGGCCGGCATCGCCACCCGCCGGCTCTTGAGACTTGACCGGCGCCAGGTCGATTGCAGCGACCTGTGGATCATCCGACGGCCTCTCGGCCACCGTCGCACCATCGTCCGGCGCAGTTGCTTGCGTCGCCGGGGTCTCCGCATCCGCGCCCCCTGGCGGCGCCGTCGTGCCGACCAGTGGCACCTCCGGTACCTCGCTGGCAACGTCGCCAGCGTCAGGTGAACCGGTTGCAGCACCGCCATCATCACGTGTCACCCCTGCAACTTGCTGATCTTGAGATGGGATCTCGACCGTGGTCGGCGCACCCCCCGGCTCGGCGGCCGACCCATCGGCAGCCGTTTCTGGCAACTTCAGCGTTCCCGGGGCTGACGCCGGTTCCGGCGCCAGGTCACTGGTCTGCGGCGCTTCCGCCGAGTCTGCCGGCGCTGGCGCCGGTTCCGGCGCTACAGCACTGATCTGCGGCGCCTCTACTGAGTCCGCCGGCGCCGTCACCGTTTCCGGCACTAAGGCGCTGATCTGCGGCGCCTCTACCGAGTCCACCGGCGCCGTCACCGTTTCCGGCACTAAGGCGCTGATCTGCGGCGCCTCTACCGAGTCCACCGGCGCCGGCACCAATTTCGGCGTCTCGGCAACCGCTGGTTCTGCCGGCGCCTGCGTAGACAGGGCCTCCGGGGCTAACGCGGTGACCTCCGGCGCATCCGCTGAGTCTTCCGGGGCCGGCGCGGATACCAGCGGCTCCACAACTTGCGGCTCGACCCCCTCCCCAACCGCGGGCTGTTCCGTGGTTCCTAATATCGGCAATTTCGGCGCGGCGGCGGCAGTCTCACCCGTCGCCGAAGCCGTTGGTGTCTCAGCCGGACGGTCAGCCTCGGTAAGCGCCGACGAGTCTGGCGTCACCGGTGTCTGGGCTGTTGCCGGCGTCTCTGCCACTGGATCAGCTGGGCCGGCGTCTGGGCCATCGACCGCATCCGGTATGCTGACCGACCCCGTGGCCGTCGCGCCCTCCGACGACTGACCTTCGCCTGCCGCTCCAGTGCTACCGGGCACCTGCGCGACGTCATCGGAATCGCCGGGGGCCGGCGCGATTGGCGTCTCTTCAGCCACCTGTTCAGGGGGCCGAGCCGGCGCCGGCTCGACAGCCGGCAAAGTGGTCCTAGCAACCGGAAGCTCCGGCGGCGGCTCCATTTCAAAGAACAAAAACAAGCCGACAGCGGCGGCAGCAGCAAGCACCGCTATCCCACCGAACACGAGTGGGCGATTCACGAAGCCTCACGAAGTAAGTAATATGCCCAAGGCGCGTACCCTAATACGGGTGGCGAGTCGGTGCAATCACGCCCACGGCCTTGACAAACAAAGCCAAAACCGGCGTTGTGCGGCCTGTTTCACAACCCGAGTCAGAATGTAGGAATGGCGGATATTAGTACGCTTTGCGTCTATTGTGGCTCAGCGAAGGGGGCTAAAAGCCACCTGGACAATGCCAGGAAGCTGGGCCGCCAGCTTGCCGAACGGAGCATCACGCTGGTCTATGGTGGTGGTCGGGTGGGCGTCATGGGCCAAATCGCCGATGCGACCCTCGCCGCCGGCGGCGAGGTCGTCGGCATCATTCCTCGATTCCTCGACGAATATGAGATCGGCCACACCCAAGTCACCCGCCTCGAAGTCGTCGACAGCATGCATGAGCGCAAAGCCCGGATGGCGGAATTGTCTGACGGTTTCGTGATTCTCCCGGGCGGTATCGGAACGCTGGAAGAGTTGTTCGAGACCCTGACATGGAAGCAACTCGGCTTACACACCAAGCCGATCGTAATCGTCGATCTCGACGGCTATTGGCAGCCTGTTCGCCACTTGCTCGACTCAATAATTGAGCAGGGATATGCCCGGCCCGAGAACGCCGAGCTGCTGACCTTCGTCGACAAAGTCGATGATGTATTCCCCGCTCTCGCCAAACTGCCCAGTGGCGTCGCAAAGGTTGACTCAAAGTGGCTGTGAGCCTTGCGCGGTCCCTGACCGACACATATGTTGCCGCGAGCCGCCCGCGGTGATTTTGCCCCATTGAGACGCTGGAGCCAGGTTCATGAGTAAGATCAAGGTCGCCAATCCGATTGTCGAGATCGACGGCGACGAGATGACTCGCATTATTTGGCAATGGATCAGAGAACGCCTGATCTTGCCATATCTCGATGTCGAGCTGCTCTACTACGACCTGTCCGTCACCAAGCGCGACGAAACCGACGATCAGATTACCGTCGATGCCGCCAATGCCATCAACCAGCACGGCGTCGGCGTGAAGTGCGCCACCATCACGCCGGATGAGGCAAGGGTCGAGGAATTCGGCCTGAAGAAGATGTGGCGCTCTCCCAACGGAACGATCCGAAATATCGTCGGCGGTACCGTGTTTCGCGAGCCGATCATTATCAAGAACGTGCCGCGGCTGGTGCCCGGCTGGACCAAACCGATCATCATCGGCCGCCATGCTTTCGGCGACCAATATCGCGCCACCGACTTCAAAGTACCCGGCGCCGGAACCCTGACCATCACCTTCAAGCCGGCGGATGGCGGTGCGCCGATCTCACATGAGGTTTACGACTTCCCGGGTTCTGGCGTCGCCATGGCCATGTACAACGTCGACGAATCAATCCGGGGTTTTGCCCGCGCCTGCTTTAACTATGGGCTGCAGCGCGAATACCCGGTCTATCTATCGACCAAGAACACCATCCTCAAAGCCTATGACGGCCGCTTCAAGGACGTCTTTCAAGAGGTGTTCGATGACGAGTTCAAGCAGCGGTTTGATAGCAAGGGCCTGACCTATGAGCACCGCTTGATCGACGACATGGTCGCCGCCGCCTTGAAATGGGAGGGTGGTTTCGTCTGGGCCTGCAAAAACTACGACGGTGACGTTCAGTCCGACATCGTCGCCCAGGGCTTCGGCTCCCTTGGGCTGATGACGTCGGTGCTGCTGGCGCCGGACGGCAAGACTGTCGAGGCCGAGGCCGCCCACGGTACGGTGACCCGCCACTTTCGTCAGCATCAGCAAGGCAAGGAGACGTCCACCAATCCCATCGCGTCCATCTTCGCGTGGACCCGTGGCCTCAAATACCGCGGTCAATTCGATGACACGCCGGAAGTCGCACGGTTCGCCGAGACTCTGGAACAGGTCTGCGTCGAGTGTGTCGAAATCGGCGCCATGACGAAGGACCTAGCTTTGCTCATCGGCCCCGACCAGAAATGGCTGACCACCGCTCAATTCTTCGACAAGATCGACGCCGGCCTCAAGGCGGCGCTGGCTTAGCCCGACCTCACTTCCGTCATTGCGAACCCCAACGGGGTGAAGCAATCCATGGTGCCCAATCAACGTGCCCTAGCTCGGGTAGTGCTTCGTTGTGACGAATGGATCGCCGCGCTTCGTTCGCGATGACACTGAGGTAAATACAAGACCAAGCCTCTAGCCCGCCAGCGCCGCGGCGATCGCCTCCAAGGCGTCATTGGCGGCGGCACCATCGGGCCCGCCGCCTTGCGCCAAGTCCGGCCGGCCGCCACCGCCCTTGCCGCCAAGCGTCGCCACCCCGACGCGCACCAAATCGACGGCGCTGATCCGCTCGACCAGATCCGGCGTTACCCCGACGACGAGACTGGCTTTACCATCCATTACCGTCGTCACGGCCACGACGCCGGAGCCCGCCTGCTTTTTCAACGCATCCGCCATGGCCCGCAAATCCTTCGCCGGCACATCCTCCAGGCAGCGCGCCACATAGGCCACGCCGTCGATCTCTCGGGTCTCCGGTGCGCCGCCAGCTTGTTCGCCGCCCGTCGCCAGCCGTTTCCGCACTTCGGTCAGCTCGCGCTCGACCCGCCGCCGCTCTTCCAGCAACGACTGCACCTTTGCCGGCACATCCTCGGCATTCGCCTTCAGAATCCTTGCGGTCTCACCCAACAGGCCCTCGCGCCGGCCCAGATAGCTCAACGCCGCCTCGCCGACGACCGCTTCGATGCGGCGCACGCCGGCCGCCACCGCACCCTCCGACACGATTTTGAGCAAGCCGATATCGCCTGTGCGGCTCACATGCGTGCCACCGCACAACTCGGTCGAAAACCGCGTTTTATCGCTTTCGTCGCCCATGGCAACGACCCGAACTTCGTCGCCATACTTTTCACCGAACAGCGCCAACGCACCGGCCTCGACCGCCGCATCCGGCGTCATCAGCCGCGTCTGCACGTCGCTATTGCGCCAAATCTCGCTATTCACCTGCCGCTCCACCTCAGCGAGTTGCTCGGTGCTGAGCGCTTTTGGATGACTGATATCGAAGCGCAGTCGGTCCGGTGCCACCAACGACCCTTTTTGCGTCACATGCGCACCCAAGACGTCACGCAAGGCCGCATGCAACAGATGGGTTGCCGAATGATGGGCACGCAGGCCGGCGCGCCGTTCGCCATCGACGCGCAACTCGACGACATCGCCGACCTTCAGACTGCCGCGCCCGACCTCTCCCAGGTGAATGTGCAGATCACCCAGCCGCTTCTGCGTATCCTGCACCGCGACCTCGGTGCCATCGGCCGTGAACATCACGCCGGAATCGCCCATCTGGCCACCGGACTCGCCGTAAAATGGCGTCTGATTGACCACGACGGTAACCCTTGCGCCGGCATCGGCCTGCGTCACCGGAGCCCCATCCGCGATCAGGGCCACCACCTGCCCCTCGGCAATTTCGGCTTGGTAGCCCAGGAATTCCGTCGCCCCGACCTGTTCCCGAATATCGAACCATACCGCCTCGGTCGCCGCTTCGCCCGAACCCGCCCAGGCCTTCCGCGCGGCCTCCCGTTGCCGCGCCATGGCACTGTCAAAGCCGGCAATATCGACGCTGCGCCCCTGCCCCCTGAGAATATCCTCGGTAAGATCAAGCGGGAATCCGTAGGTATCGTAAAGCCGGAAGGCAACCTCGCCGGCCAAAGCCTGGCGCTCGCCGAGTTTCGCCGTTTCTTCTTCCAGCAACCGCAGGCCGCGGTCCAGGGTCTGACGAAACCGCTCTTCCTCCAAGCGGAACGTCTCCGTAATCAAGGCTTCCGCGCGTCCCAGTTCTGGATAGGCCTGGCCCATATCGGTCACCAGCGTCGGCACCAGGCGATGCATCAGCGGATCTCTGGCCCCGAGGATATGGGCATGGCGCATCGCCCGGCGCATGATCCGCCGCAGCACATAGCCGCGGCCGTCATTGGCCGGCAGCACGCCGTCGGCGATTAGAAAACTGCAGGACCGTATGTGATCGGCGATGACCCGGTGACTGACCCCGTGGCCGCCATCGGCCGGCGTGTTGGTCGCGTCCGCGGAGGCCTCAATCAGTGACCGCAGCGTATCGATATCGTAGCTGTCATGCTTGCCTTGCAGGATGGCCGCAATCCGCTCCAGCCCCATACCGGTATCGATCGAGGGTTTCGGCAGGGCAGCCCGCTCACCCGAGCCGTCCTGTTCATACTGCATAAATACGAGATTCCAGATCTCGACAAAGCGGTCGCCATCTTCATCGGGACTGCCCGGTGGCCCTCCCGCTATGTGGTCGCCATGGTCGTAGAAGATCTCCGAGCATGGGCCGCAGGGCCCGGTATCACCCATCGCCCAGAAGTTATCCGACGTCGCAATGCGGATAATCCGTTCGTCGGGCAAACCGGCGATCCGTCGCCACAGTCCATGCGCTTCGTCGTCGTCGGCATAGACCGTTACGGTCAAACGGTCCGCCGGCAGCCCAAAACCTTTCGTAACCAGGGTCCAGGCCAGCTCAATAGCGACGTCCTTGAAATAATCGCCAAACGAGAAATTGCCGAGCATCTCAAAGAAGGTGTTATGGCGGGTCGTGTAGCCGACATTCTCCAGATCATTGTGCTTGCCCCCGGCGCGAACGCATTTCTGCGACGTAGTGGCCCGCCGATACGGCCGCGTCTCGGCCCCGGTAAAGACGTTCTTGAACTGCACCATGCCGGCATTGACGAACAGCAACGTCGGATCGTTGTGCGGAACCAGCGGCGACGATGGCACGATTTCATGGTCATGCCCGGCAAAGTAGTCCAGGAAGGCCGTCCGTATCTCGTTCGTCGACGTCACAACATCATCCGCCCTGCAAGGCGAGCCAACCCAGGCTCGGCAACGATTTCACCCTCCTGCGCCCATATGCACGACAGGTTGCCGCGGTTTTTACGGCGGGCGGATGCCTTTTACTCTGCCACCGCGGGAGTGTCGAGCGCCGCCGCCCCCGGGCACTGGTCGGAACCCCGCGAGAACAAAAGAAAGACGCGGCGCCCATTAATGGCGCCGCGTCAGTTTTGGCCCTTCGTAAGACCGGTGAGGGTTCCGGCCTTATCGGCTTATTCTGCGCTGTCGTCCTCGTCCTCAGTCTCGGGTGTTCCCATCATACTGACGGCAATCAGCCCGGCATTGGCACGTATCTTCTGTTCGATCTCATGCGCGATTTCCGGATGTTCCTTGAGAAATACCTTGGCATTTTCGCGACCTTGGCCGATCCGTTCGCTGCCGTAGGAGTACCACGCGCCCGACTTGTCGACCACGTTGCCCTGCACCCCAAGGTCCAACAACTCGCCGGTCTTTGAGATACCTTCGCCATACATGATATCGAACTCGACCACCTTAAATGGCGGCGCCAGCTTGTTCTTCACGACTTTCACGCGCGTTTGGTTGCCGACCACTTCGTCGCGCATCTTGATGGCCCCGATCCGGCGAATATCCAGTCGCACAGAGGCATAGAATTTCAACGCGTTGCCACCGGTCGTTGTCTCCGGACTACCAAACATCACGCCGATCTTGTGGCGGATCTGATTGATGAAAACCACCATCGTATTGGAACGCGAAATCGATCCGGTGAGCTTGCGCAGCGCCTGGCTCATCAGCCGCGCATGCAGGCCCGGCAGGGAATCGCCCATCTCGCCTTCCAGTTCGGCCCGCGGGACCAGAGCCGCAACACTATCGATGACGAGCACATCGATAGCGCCGGAGCGCACCAACGTGTCGGCAATCTCCAGCGCCTGTTCGCCGGCGTCTGGTTGGGAGATCAGCAATTCGTCCAGATCGACGCCCAGCTTACGTGCATAGCCGGGATCCAACGCGTGCTCGGCGTCGATAAAGGCGCAGGTGCCGCCGCCGGCGTGAGCCTGGGCAATGACATGCAGCGCCAGCGTCGTCTTGCCGGAACTTTCCGGTCCGTAAATCTCAACCACGCGGCCGCGCGGCAGGCCGCCGAGCCCAAGCCCGATGTCCAAGCCGAGAGATCCCGTCGAAACCGTGTCGACATCGACCTTGGCATCGCCGCCGAGCTTCATGATCGAGCCTTTGCCGAACGCACGCTCGATCTGACCCAAGGCTGCGTCGAGGGCCTTTTGCTTATCTCCCATCCCGTCCTTGTCCGCTGAAATCCGCACGACATTTGCCGCCATTGTCACTGTCCCCTCTTATTTCACAGCCGCCCGCGCCGCTGCAATGAGCCGTCAATGTACAGCATTTGTTCTCGTTCTCAAGTTCTTTCTTTGTTCTAGGCGAACATGATCCGACGATCACGTAATCGCCATCGTGTCCTTCACCTTACCGGCCAGTTGGACCAGGCTGAATGGCTTCGCCAGGAAATGAATATCCCCGCCCTCGCCGATCTTGCGGCGGAAGCTGTCTTCCGCATAACCGGAAATACAGATCACCTTGAGTTCGGGGACCCGATCGCGCACCTCCTTGATCAGCGCCGGGCCATCCATTTCCGGCATCACCACGTCCGTGATCAACAAGTCGATTGTGTCGATGCCCTCTTCGTCAAGCACCTCGAGCGCCGCCTCGCCGGTCCGCGCTTCCAGTACCCGGTAGCCCTTCGCCCGCAGCGCCCGCGCCGAGAACAGACGCACGGCGTCCTCGTCCTCCACCAGCAAGATAGTGCCGGCACCCGTCAGATCGGGTTTCGCCTGGGTCACGGGCGCCTCGACCTTCGCCGTCGTCTCGACCGCGCTTTCCAAACGCACGGGCAGATAGATGATGAAGGTGGTGCCCGTATCCGACGTCGACTCGACGAAGATATGGCCGCCGGTTTGTTTCACGATACCGTACACCGTCGACAGCCCAAGCCCCGTTCCGGCGCCGACTTCCTTTGTCGTAAAGAACGGTTCGAAGATGTGCTCCACATTCTCCGCCGGTATCCCGGTGCCACTATCCGACACCCGTACCACGACATAGTCTCCCGCCGGGACGATCTCGGTGTCGTGACGCACGGATTTCTCCAGCGCCAGGGTTTCGGTTCGGATCGTCAGCTTGCCGCCCTCGGGCATCGCATCGCGGGCATTGACGGCGAGATTGATAATCACCTGCTCGAGCTGCCCTTGATCCACCCAGACCAGCCCCATGTCGCGACCATGCACAACGTCTAGCTGGATATTGGCGCCGATCAGCCGCCGCAACAGGTTACTGAGTTCAGCCAGCACGTCGGTAATATTGAGCACTTTCGGCTGCAGCGTCTGTTGTCGCGAAAAGGCCAACAGTTGGCGTACCAAGTTTGCCGCCCGACTGGCGTTCTGCTTGATCTGCATGATATCGCCGAACGACTGATCGCCGGGGCTATGTCGCAACAACAGTAAGTCGCAAAAGCCGATCATCGCCGTCAGCAGATTGTTGAAATCATGGGCGACACCGCCGGCCAGCTGCCCGACGGCCTGCATTTTCTGGGCGTGCAGCAGCTGGCCTTCATTGCTTTTTTGCTGTGACATTTCCAGGAAATGCAGGATCAGGCCATACACCCCGCCTTCGCCGTCGTTCATGCGGCTGGCAAATATCGTTGCCGCGGACTCCTTGCCGCCTTCGGAAAGCGCCCGCAAGGATACCGCCAGCGGGGTCGCCGGGACCCCGGCCGTGGAAATCCGCTCAAGCCAGGCGGCGAGTTGCCCCGCATCCGCGTCCACCACGAAATCCGTTAGCGGCCGCCCCTCGATCTTACTCTGCCCCGGCGCGGCCAGGGCCCGCCAAGGCTGATTGCTCTCCGAGACCCTGCCCTGGGCATCCAGCATCACGATACCGACCGGCGCGTCCTCGAAGAAGCGCTCGAACCGCTGTTCCGAGCGCTTCAGCGCTTGTTCCCACTGTCGTTCCGGCGTCAGGTCGCGAACCACCGAGCGTGTCCGCATGCCCTGATCGTCGCTGCCCTCGACCACGGTCTGGCTGATGAAAACCGGCAGCGAGTGCCCATCGCGCGCCGCCAACAATGTCTCACCGCGCGTCGCCTCGCCGTCGCCCGCAAACGGGCTATAGGCGGGAGTGCCCTCCGCCGGCTTGTCGACCAGGCAATCATGCAGCCGCAGATCCTGCTCCCGGACGGCCGCCATGTCCGTACCGAGCCATTCGGCCATGGTGTGGTTAATCAGCAGGAACCGGCCCTCGTCATCGACCGAATAGAACCCGACCGGTGCGTTTTCCAAGAAGTCGATCAGCTTCGCTTGCTCTTCCCGAATGACCTGCTCCATCTCCCGGCGCGCGGTGATGTCTTCGATCGCCCACAGCACATGGCGTTCGCCGTCGCGCAACGGGTACACGGATAGGCGCAACCATTCCGTCTCGCGGCCGCCCCGCGCCGCGATCTCCTTTGCCGCCGTCACGCCTTGCGCTGCCGTATCGGCCAACCAGGCGATCTGCGACCCGATACCGTCGCCGCCACCGAACCGCGCCTTCAGTTCGGCCAGCGGTGCATGCAGGCTGTTCGGCCATTCCTCGTGGAAGTTGCTGTTGGCGTAGACGGCACGGCCGGCCGTATCCACGACGAAGCACGGAAACGGCAACGCATCGCCGACCGAACGCCACAGCGCCGCCCGTTGCTGCGTTCCCCGCGCCCGCGCTTGCGAAAACCAAAGCCCGGCAACGCCGGTGGCGGCGAATCCAACCGCGGCGGCACCGGCAATGGCCAATATCGCCGGCGCCGCCCCGACCAATTGCAACCCGACCAGCAGCGCCGCGGCCAAGGCGCCGCACGCCGCGATCATCGTCCCGACCAACGGATCGCGCCACAACGCCGTCGCGTCGCGTCGCACCTCGCCTGCGGTTACGCTTTCGAGTTCGACTAGGTTTGGCGCGTCGACTGACCTAAGCATCCCGCGCATTCAACTCCCGACTTGCAACCCGCATGTGTCATTCGCGTATCGGTGACGGCGCGCCGCTACCCTGCAGACCCATGACATAGGCGATGACTTCCGCGACGGCTTGATAATGTTCCGCTTGTATCTCTTGATCGATCTCGACGCCAGCGTGCAACGCACGCGCCAGCGGAGGATTTTCGACAATCGGCACATCATTCTCGGTCGCGCATTCGCGGATGCGTTGCGCCACCTCGTCGGCACCCTTCGCCACCAGCACCGGCGCACCCATGCTGTCACGATCGTATTTGAGCGCCACGGCAAAGTGAGTCGGGTTCGTGATCACCACATCCGATGTCGGCACCGCCTGCATCATGCGTTGCCGCGCCCGCTCCGTGCGTATTGCTCGCAGGCGAGCCTTCACATGTGGGTCGCCCTCGGACTGCTTGTTTTCGTCCTTGATATCTTCCCTGCTCATGCGCAGCTTCTTTAGATGCTCGTACCGTTGGTACAGCACATCCGCGGCGGCCATGAATGCCACCACCGCGACCACGCCGATCAGCACCCTTAACGCTTCTTTGTGCAGGAAGGCGATCGACGCCTGCACCGATGTCGCCGGTATGATGGGCAGCGAATCGAACACCGGCAGCACGATCGCCAGAGCCACCGCACCGACCACTGAGATCTTTATCAGTCCTTTCAGCAACTCGGTGACGGAGCGCAGCGAGAATAGGCGCTTGACGCCCTTCAACACCGAGATCTTGCTGAGCTCCGGCTTCAAGCGCTCCGGTGAAAACAGCAGCCCGTTCTGCACGATCCCCGACGTCAACGCCGCGAGCATGAACAACAACAAAGGGATCAGCAGGATCTTGCCGGTTCCGAGCAGCACATCCGACAGCAACAACTGCAGCGATGTGGCGTCGACGCGGATCTCATGCGGCGCGGCAAGAAAACGCGATAACTCCCGCTGTAGACTCACGGCTCCACTCGGCAACCACAGGGCGACCGCCAGCGTGCCCGACAGCAGCATGAAGAAATTCGAGACTTCGCGAGAGTTGGCGACATCGCCCTTCTGCCGCGCATCCTGAATTTTCTTGTGCGTCGGTTCTTCTGTTTTTTGGCTTTCGTCTTGATCTTCGGCCAAGCTTGCTCCTTCGCTTCAACCGATGCCCAGCAAGCCGCTGTAGGTATCGGCAAAGTTTTCCAGGAACAGCGCTAGCCCAGCCATGATCGTCGCCGACAACACCAAGAAGCCGACCAGCATCTGCACTGGCAGGGCAATGAAGAACACCTGAACCTGCGGCATCAGCCGTGCCATCAAGCCCATGGACAGGTAGATCAGGATGGAGACGATCACCACCGGCAGCGCGATCCGCAAGCCGAGCTGAAAGCTGTCCGAGACCAACCGTGCCGCGACCAGGGCGAAATCGCCGGCGGGGAACGGGTTGCCCGGCTCGAACACCACATAGCTGTCCGCCAACGCCGACAGCATCAAATGGTGCATGTTCGAGGTGAACAGCAGCGTCACGCCGACCGTGGTCATGAAGGCGCCGGTGATCGCGCCCTGCTGCTGCGCATTGGGATCGAACAACTGCGCGCTACCGAGTCCGGTATTATAGGCGATAAAGGTGCCACCGACCTGCAGCCCCGTGATCAGCAGTCGGCCGAACGCCCCAATGGCGATGCCGACCAACAGTTCCTGCAACAGCACCATTGCCAGACCGGCCAAATGGCTCGGCGGCGGCGGCAGCACGTCGCCGACCAGGGGCAGCATGATCACCGACAGTGTTAGCGCCAACCCCAATCGCAACCGCGGCGGGATCGTCACTTCGCCGAGCCCCGGCAACACCATGATGGCGCCGCCCAGACGGGCGAACACCAGGATCAACAGGTAGACATCGAGCGACAGGAGTTCGGCGAGCATGCCTCTGCCGTGCCCTAGCCGATCCCGACGATACGATCGAAGAGTCCTTCGGTGAAGCTCGTCAGCGTCGATAGCATAAACGGCAGGAACACCAGCAACGACAGGAACATCACCAGAATCTTCGGCACGAAGGCCAGTGTCATCTCCTGAATCTGCGTCAACGCCTGGAACAGCGAGATCACCAGACCGACAACGAGCGCGACAATCATCAATGGTGCCGACAATTTGATCAGCACGATGATCCCCTCGCGGGCGATCTCCAGGGCGACTTGGGTGTCCATGACCGGTCAGTCAGCCGTCTGCCGAAGTCAGATCGGCATCCGCAGGATTTCTTGATAGGCCTCCACCACCCGGTCGCGCAGCGCGACCACCGTCTGCAGTGTCAGTTCGGCATTGGCGACCGCCGTAACGACTTCGGCCACGCCAGCTTTGCCATCGAGTCCCGCCGCAACGATCTCGTCGGAATGCTTGCCGGCCTCAACCGCGCCGGCCGCGACATCCCGCAACAGATCGGCGAAGGAGTCGCCGGGCTTGGTCGGCGCATCCATGCCCGGGCTCGTCGCCCGGGCCGCGTTTGCATACGCAGAGACCGCGTCCGCGATATGTACCGTCATTGCCGTATCTCCTCAATTCGCGCTAGCGCAGTAGCTCGATCGTCCGCGCCAACATCGTCCGGGCCGCGTCGATCACCCGCAGGTTGGAGTCGTAGCTTCGCTGCGCCTCGCGCAGATCCATCATCTCGACGAGCGGCTGGACATTCGGTGTCAGCACATAGCCGTCCGCGTCGGCAGCCGGATGTTGCGGCTGATAGCGGCGGCCGAACGCCGACGGGTCCGTATCGATTCGCTTGACCGACATCACGTTCGTGCCGAGTTCCCTGTCGAGCGCATTCTTGAAGGTCACGAATTTGCGCCGGTAGGGCTGACCATCCGGCGACTCGGCAAGCGATCCCGAGTTGGCGATGTTTTCCGAGATAACGCGCACTCGGACGCCCTGCGACATCATGCCGGCGGCAGCGATACTGAGCGTTTTATCAAAATCCATTCAATTGCCTCGCACTCGGCCTATTGACCGTCAGCGTTATGCCGATCCGCGCCCGATCGCCGTACGCAGCATATTCAGTTGCTTGCGGTAGAGATTGAGCGTCATCTGATGAGCCGCCTGTGTTTCGCCGAGTTTCAGCATCTGCTGCTCGGCCGATACCGTATTCCCGTCCAAGGCCGCCTCACTCCGGTCGGGCATCCTTTCGTCTTTGAACACCCGCACCGCGACCGTTCCCCGCATATGCGAGGCATTGGTCAGCCGTGGCGCGCCGGTCAACGCCACCTGACCCTGCTGTTTCGCCACCAATTCGCGGAAACTCACATCCTTCATATCCCGGGCCTTGAAGCCCGGTGTGTCCACATTCGCGATATTTTGCGCCAGCATCTCGGTCCGCTGAGACAGCCAAGAAAGCTTCTTGGTCATCATCGTCAGCATAGGTAAGTCGTTGAAAATCATATGCGCAATGGTCCCAGGACGCGGGTCAAGCCAGCCTATTTGCCTAGTATCACGTCGCCCTGTTAACAATTCGTAAAGCGATATACACTGATGCGAGCGTGTCCAAGGGGGATCACCGGACGGTACAATGCTCTATCTGACCCGAAAAATCGGTGAGTCTATTGTCATCAACGACGACATTGAGCTGACCGTCGTCGATGTCCGCGGGAAATCGATCAAGCTCGGCCTGACGTTCCCGCCCGATGTCAGCGTCTATCGGCGCGAGGTCTACAACCGGATCCAAGCGGAAAAGGAGCAAGCGTCGGGCGGCCAGGAGGTCGACGACCCGGCCCCCAAACGAGTCGCCGAACAAGGCTGAAACCCGCCACCGCCTACTCACAGCCCAACTTGCTTGCTGACCGCCCGGACAGAGGAATATCCGGCGGCTGCCTGGACGTGCCGCAAGATTGAGCAAGCGCACCACTTACGAACGCACGGAACTAGGTCCGATTGCCACCTGTGATCAGCTAAATCTCGCAACGGCGGAAGTACCTCTCCACCGATGTTGCTACTGCCGGGCCTAAGAAGAATCATCGGCACGCACGATATCATCACACGCTCGATACCTGGCACACCGGTGCAGGAAACATGAACGAAACTCAAGATCGCAAGAGCGAACCCTCGATGGAGGAGATTTTTGCATCAATCCGCCGTGTGGTTACGAGCGATCCCGATACTTCCGCCTCATCTGGCGGCAAACCCAAGGTGGAGGCGGTGATGGTCAACGACAAGAACGAGATCATCAATTTGAACCCTATGGCGAAATACACGACGGAAGCGGCGGCACCGGAGCTTGAATCCGGCCTGGCCACATCGGATGACCCAGCAAGCGCGAGTGTTGTGCATCCCAAGTCTGACCATCGCGCAGAAGCTGATATCAAGGCTGCATTCGACCCGGCACTGGAGACCTTCATGTCCTCGGCGTCGATGTCCGGCATGTTGAAGGACTGGCTCGACCAGAATCTACCGGACCTGGTAGAACAACGCTTGCGTGGTCTGTTACGGCCGTTGCTCAAGGACTGGTTCGACCGTCATCTGCCGACCCTGGTCGATCGCATCGTGCGAAACGAGGTCGAGCGCATCGTTTCTAACAGCGCCGACCAATAGAGCGACTGTCGTTGTCGACCGGCTACACTTGCGCGGAAAAGCAACGGCGGGTGTGCTTGCATCCTTGATCATCGACCAGCGGCAGGGCATGTTCCTCTGCATGAAACGGACAGTAATCGTCATAGCCGCGCTCATCGCGATGGTGACCCAGGCCGATGCAGATTTTGCCGCCGGTTTTGCGGCCTATAGTCGGGGCGATTACCAAGTCGCCGTCGATGAATGGCGAACCTTGGCCGATCAAGGAGATATCAAGGCGCAAGTCGGCCTGGGCTTCATGCATGAGAAGGGTCTGGGTGTTCCCCAGGACTACACCAAGGCGGTCCGCTGGTATCGCCTGGCGGCGGAGCAAGGCGACGCGATCGCGCAATACAATCTTGGCGTCATGTACGGCAACGGCACCGGCGTGCTGCAAGATTATGTCGAGGCTCATAGGCTATTCACCTTCTCCGCGACTCGGGGCAACGAAGACGCCAAGAACAGCCTGAGTTACATCGAAAAACTGATGACGCCGACCCAGCTGGTGCAGGCCCGCAGAAACAGTGTTGAGGTGGCGGTCAAACCGGCCGCCCAAGATCAACCGATAGAGGACAAAACGGTAGCGGCTCAGCCGGTAACCGCGGAAGCGACGCCTCCAGCAACCGAGACGGCCGCTACGGCAGCGCTCGTCGATCTCGATAAGACCCCGCCGGCGGTCGCACCGACGGAGCCGAAGACCGCCACGGCGGCCGCCACACCGGCCGTCAGCGCCACACCCGTTGCAACAACGCCCACTCCGGTCGCGGCGGCACGATCAGCCCCGACCCAACCGCCCGTGCAGCAGATCGCCAGGTCGCCAGCCGGCGATGCCCCATCGACCGGAGACGATGGGACGGTTGAGGTTGCGGCCAAGCCGCAGCCCCTAGCCGCCGTCAACACCGGCTCGGCATCCGCCAACGGACCCTGGAGCCTCCATCTCGTCTCAATACGCGATGGCAGTTTGGTCGAGGACGAATGGCAGCGCCTGCAAAAGCGCCACCCGAGCGCCCTCGGTGCCCTATCCCTTGCCGTTGAGGAAATTGATATCCCGGAAAAGGGGCACTTCTTTCGTGTCCTTGCCGGCTCCTTGGACAGCGAGGCCTCTGCCAAATCCGTCTGTGGGGCTCTCGCCGCAGCAGATCAGTACTGCCGACCGATAAGGCGCTAGCCTATCGGTCCGACGCCCGCGTCGCTGCTGCTGGCACTGGCGACGGTTTGCGGCCGGTCCAGATCTCCAATGCCCGACAAGGACAATTCCGCCGCTCGATGGCAACGGACGAAGTGGCCCGGGGCCCCTTCTTCCAAGGCCGGCTGTTGTTGCGAGCATATATCCACTGCGTAAGGGCAACGGGGATGAAAATAGCACCCTGACGGCGGATTGGCCGGGCTTGGCACATCCCCCTCCAACGGCGTCATGGCCGCCCGCTGCCGCGGATCCGCCACCGGTACCGCTGACATCAGGGCCGCTGTATAGGGGTGCTTCGGCTTTTCATACAATGCCTGCGTCGGCGCCACCTCGACGATCTTGCCGACATACATGACCACGACGCGATCGCAGATATGCTTCACGACGCTGAGATCATGCGCGACGAACAGATAGGTTAGATTGAGTTCCTGTTGCAGCTTCAACATCAGGTTCAGCACCTGAGCCTGCACCGACACATCCAACGCCGAAACCGGCTCGTCCGCCACCACCAGCCGCGGGTTGAGTGCCAGCGCCCGCGCGATCACGATGCGTTGCCGCTGGCCGCCGCTAAACGCGTGCGGAAACCGTTGCATATATTCCGGACGCAGACCGACCAGCCGCAACAGCTCCGCCACCCGTTCGCTGCGCTCCTCGCGATCGGTCATGCCGCCGATGACCAGCAGCGACTCACCCAGAATATCGAGAATGTTCATCCGCGGATTGAGCGAGCCGTAGGGATCTTGAAAGATCATTTGGATCTCTCGGCGTAGCGGCCGCATCTCTCTCTCCGGCAGCGCCGCGATATCGACCATGTCGCCGGAGGCTTTGCGGAACATTATCTCGCCGGCGGTAGGGTCCATGGCGCGCATGATGCAGCGCGCCGTCGTCGTCTTGCCGCAGCCGCTCTCGCCCACAAGACCAAGCGTTTCGCCCTCGTAGATCGCGAAGCTGACGTCATCGACGGCGCGCACCTGTCCCAATATCTTACGCAGCACGCCCTTCTTGATCGGGAAGTATTTCGACAACCCGTTGACCTCTAGCAGCGTCTGCTTGGTTTCCGGCGGCTCGTCGACCGGCATCAATCCTCCTCCGCCGCATCGTTGTGGAGAAAACAGCTCACCGATTGCCCACCGTTCAACTGGGTCGGTTTTGGCGTACGCCGGTCGCACTTGCCCGGCATCGCCGCAACGCACCGCGGTGCGAACGGACAGCCTGCCGGGCGGTTGAAGGGATGTGGGATCGACCCTTCGATCGTCGGCAACGGCTCTCGCGACAGCGCATGAACGGACGGAATCGATTCAAGCAACGCCCTGGTATAGGGATGCTGCGGGTTGTGGAAGATATCGTCCACCGGACCGGTTTCCATGACCCGGCCGAGATACATCACCACCACATAATCCGCGACCTGGGCAATAACCCCCAAATCATGGGTGATGAAGATAATCGCCATGCCGTGATTCTGTTGCAGGCCGCGCAGCAGTCTCAGGACCTGCGCCTGTGTCGTCACATCGATCGCCGTCGTCGGTTCATCCGCGATCAGCAGCCTTGGGCTGCATGACAAGGCCATGGCGATCATCACGCGTTGGCGTAGCCCACCGCTAAGTTCCCACGAGTACATGCTCATGCGCTCTGCGGGGTTCGGGACGCCGACTTCGGTCATTCGCTCGATGGCCAATTCCTCCGCCCGCCGCTTGCTGACGTCCTGATGCAATCGCACGGCTTCGACCAACTGATTGCCAATCGTATGGACCGGACTAAGCGCCGCCATCGGCTCCTGCGGTATCAGGGCGATGTCGCTTCCGCGAATGGCCCGCATCTCCTTGCCGCGACCATCCAACTTCGCCAAATCGACCATCTCGGCTGCCGCCGCGCCATTGCCGCGCTGCCGAAATAAGATTTCCCCGCCGACCACCTCGCCGGGTTTTTGCACGATCCCGAGGATCGACTTGATCGTAACGCTCTTGCCGCAGCCACTTTCGCCGACGATCCCCACGACCTGACCCGGACTCACATCGAAACTGACGCCGTCCACCGCCTTCGCCGTGCCCTCATCCATAAGAAAGCGCGTTTTCAGGTCGCGCACCGACAAAATGTGATCCGGATTCATGATCTGAGAATCAGTGATAGGGATCTGCGGCGTCCCGCAATCCATCACCCAAGATGTTCAGGGCCAACACGGTGATGATCACCGCCAGGCCCGGCAGCAACAGCCACGGCGCCAGCGCCACCGATTGTAGGTTCTGCGCCTCCTGCAACAGCACGCCCCAACTGATCGCCGGCGGCCGCAGCCCCAGTCCCAGGAAGCTCAGGAATGTCTCATTGATGATCATCACCGGAATGGCCAAGGTCACGGCAGCGATAATGTGACTATTCATGGTCGGCACCATATGCCGAAACACGATGCGCATTTGGCTGCATCCCGATAGCTTGGCCGCCACCACGAAGTCCTCTTCTCGTAACGCCAGGAACCGCCCCCGCACCTCCCGCGCCAACGAGGTCCAGGTGATCAACGCCAGGATCCCGGTAATCGCCAGATACGTCGTGGTTACCGACCATGACCGCGGCAGCGCCGCCGACAGCGCCAGCCAAATTGGGATCGGCGGTATCGACTGCAGCAACTCCACCACCCGCTGAATGACCATATCGGCAAGGCCGCCGAAATAGCCCGAGATGCCGCCGAGCGCGATGCCGATAACGGTGCTGAGAAACACCGCGAGCAGGCCGATGGACAGCGAGACCTGGGTGCCATGCACCAACCGCGACCATTGATCCCGCCCTAACCTGTCCGTACCCAGCAGATGGATCGGCTTGTCGGTATCTGGATTGGCCACCGCCACAAGATGTAGCCGGGTCGGAAACAGTCCCAGCGCCTTCCATTCATAACCACGGCCGAAAAGGCGTAGCGGTATCGTCTCACCTTCGTCGAGCACCCATTCCATGCGCAGGGTTCGCGGGTTACGCGCACCTTTCGTCGCATTGACGAAGAACGCCGGGCCATCATCCCAAAAATGGATGCCCTGTGGCGGCATGAACGATCCCTTGGAATCGCTCTCATGCGGCGCCTGGGTACTGAAAAAGCCGGGGAACGCTGCAATAGTCGCGATGAGGATCAGCACCACGCCGCTGACCATGGCCAGACGATGT
Source organism: Alphaproteobacteria bacterium (assembly GCA_021774445.1). Lineage (GTDB taxonomy): Bacteria > Pseudomonadota > Alphaproteobacteria > UBA6615 > UBA6615 > SZUA-147. The sequence goes on along the minus strand of JAJFJA010000056.1, from coordinate 76,210 downwards.
TTCCTGAATCGCCACCAGACCAGCTTCCAGTTCGACGCTACCGAGACCGCATCGGCCTTGTCGAGCGAGTCCGGTTTTGCCACTGCCGAGATTTCGGCCTCGGGTTGCAGCTCCACCGACATGACTATGCCTCCTCCATGCGGATCCGAGGATCGAGCCAGGCAAGCAAGATGTCGGAAAGCAGCGTGCCGATAACAGCCAGCCCGAAATAGGAGAGCACAATAGCCCCCGCTAGAAACATGTCCTGACCGATCAGCGAACGCAGCAGCAGTGGTCCGATCGTCGGCAGGTTCAGAACCGTGGCCACGATCAAGCTGCCTGAGAAAATCAGCGGCAGGTACCAGCCCAGGCTGCTGACCAGCGGGTTGATCGCCAACCGCACCGGATATTTCATGATAAGCCGCCACTCCGGCATGCCTTTGGCGCGTGCCATTTCCATGTAGGGCTTGTTCAGTTCGTCCAGCAGGTTCGCTCTGAGTATGCGCGCCAGACGGGCGGTGCCATCCATGCCCAAGATGACGATGGGCAGCCAAATATGCTTGCCCAGATCCACTGTCCTGGCGAAGCTCCAGGGCTCGTCGGCAAACTCTGGGGAGAACAGACCGGTTATCGTGATGCCGAGCTTCGAGAATGCCAGCCACATCAAGATCAGGGCGGTCATGAAAGTCGGTGTCGCGACGCCGACATAGTTGAACACCGTGAAGAAATAATCGAAGAACGAATACTGCCGCGTTGCCGAAATCGTGCCGATGGGAATCGCCACGGCAAAAGTGAACAGGAATGTCGATAGACCGAGAATGACGGTAAGCAGTAACCGTTGCCCGATCAGTTCGGAGATCGGCTTCTGAAAATCAAGTGAAACGCCCAGGTCCCCTTGCAGCATCCGCGTGAGCCACTTGAAATATTGCACATAACCTGGGCGGTCGAGGCCGTACAACTCGCGCAGCGCGTCAATCTGCAGCCGATCCATTGAAGAGCCGGAAGCCGCGAGTTCGGCCACATAGCTGGTCACGAAGTCGCCCGGCGGCGCCTGAATGAGAATGAAGGCAATAACCGAAAAAACCAGCAGAAGCAGGGGCAAAAGCAACAACCGCTTGACGATATATACGAGCATCATCTCCCCGACAGATCAGCCAACCGGACAATGTCACCCCCCTGCCCGATCTTGCAAGACCGGACAAGGGGGTGTCGAGATTGCTTCGGTGCCGGCTCGCGCGCGCTTTACGCCCGCCCGCGAAGAGCCAGCACCGACATAACCTACCTCTCTACCTCAGACTCTACTGAGCATAGAAGAACTGCTCGGGCCGGGTGTTGCCCGGTGTCCGCAGCGGCCAATCGTTGCCCGCCACCTCTGCAACGTTCCTCAGGTTCTCGTTGACCACGACGACACCCTGAACCATCGGTGTCAGGCCAACCGTACCGACCTCCCAAACATTGTCGGCCCAGATCCGGAACAGCTCTTGAGCCAATTCGATCTGACGCTCGCGGCCGGAAAGCTTGGCTTCGTCGATGATGTCCATCACCCGTTGCAACTCCGGTGTCGGCGCGACACCACTGGCACCATTGCTGTTAACCCACTCACGCACCAGGGGTGCCAACGTCAGGCTAACCGTACTGCGCGGATCCATCTTCGGTTCACCGCTGAACGGAAATCCGGTGGTGTCCTCGTTCCAGATTTCGATCTGTAGATCGTTGGTATCGCGCATCGCGAAATGTGGCGTCCGCTCGCGAATCTCGACATGGGCACGCACGCCCACCTCGGCCCAATCCTCAACGATCAACTGGCCGATGTCGCCCCAGCTTGCGAAGGCCGGCACCACGCCAACTTCCAAGTCGAGCCGTTCACCGGTCGGCCCTAAGCGGAAGCCGTCGCCATCCCGTGCGGACAAGCCGGCACCATCGAGAAGCTCGTCGGCCTTCGCGGTATCGAGCTGGGTGTATTTGAACGCGTACTCATCGCCCGGATAGTAGGGATGGAACGGTGCGGGCACGCCTTGACGGGCCTCACCAATACCCAAGAACGCCAATTCCTTGATGGCTTCGCGATCGATCGCGTGCGACAGCGCAATGCGGACGTCCTTGTTCCGCAGGACCTCGCCGATTGCCGGATCGTCGTCATAGGTCTGATTGAACATCAAGACCGCGTCGGAACCACCGAACGTCGGATAGGTGACCACCCGATAACCGCCCTTCTCGGCATTTTCCGTCAGGACCGGGAAATTGCTCATGGCGATGTGACGGCCCTGCATATCGATCTCGCCGCCAACCGCGGCAAGATTCAATGTCTCCTTGTCGGCAAAGAATGTGAACCGAACCTCGTCGAGATAAGGCAGTTGGTTACCCTCCGCGTCGACGGCGAAATAGTACGGGTTCCGCTCGATGACAAAGGTCTGGTCAGCAACGGTGCTGCCCCTCGGGACCCACGCGGCCGTGCTCGGGCGATTACCGCTGAGATGAGGCAAGGCCTCGACCCCAAAAAGCTGTGTCCAAGTATCGAATCCGGACGCATCCACTTTGGCCTGCAAGGCCGCCGCGTCCGCGAAATCAGGATGGAACTGCTTTAGATAGTGGGCCGGGGCATAGGCCAGATTGTTGATCGACTTGTCGGCACCATCCTTATTCGCCAAATCCAGCAAAAAGGCTGTATTCGGCTGCTGGTAACTCCAGCGTACGGAGGTGTCGCTAAGCTTCTCAAGTTTTACCACTGAGCCATCGGCGTTCTGCATCCAGCTCGGGACATTCGGGATCAGTTCCGCATTCTGCAGGATGGACTCATACCAGAACACGATATCGTCGGCGGTGAATGGCTCACCATCGGACCATTTCATTCCTGCGCGCAGATTGACTGTCCACTGGGTGAAATCATCGTTCGATTCCCAACCCTTGGCCACATGCGGAATGACCTCACTGCCATCCGGTGCGTGCCTTGCTAGCGCATCGTAGGCAACCCGGGTGTAGTTGTTGTGGTCGCCCGGGCCCAAGAAGCCGCGGCGCAAGACACCGCCATAGCTGCCGATAGCCTCGGTCACATCCTGTACCAACGGCTCGGCGGGCAGGCGTTCCGCCACCGGCGGCAAGCTGCCGGCCGAAACCAAGGCGGCCAATGTCGGTGCCTCACTATACTGCTGCGCCAACACCGCGTGCGGCGCGGCAATCGCTAATCCGAGGGCCAGGGCTACACCGCCGACCCAATTGGATTGATATCTTAGACTAGCCTTCATCTTTCTTCCTCCGTGAAGATTGTCATTCTTGTTAGCCAGAACCGAACTCTATCGCTGCTTTCCTGTTTTGTCGTCAGGCTGACTTCATGGCGGCGTTTTCGCCCTCTGATCGCAAGATCCACGGGCCGATATGCGTCCTGCGGACGTACAATTCACCGTCACGCGAGCCCCATTCGACAAAATCCGCCGCATCGTTCGCACCAATTTCAGCGACCGGCAGCCCCGCGGCCCGTGCCGGGTTTTCTCTCGCCAGTTGCAGTACCTCACCGATCGTCAAACCATACCAACGCATGACGTTGCGCACCATTTTGTCCATGCTCGCGGCCGACCCGGCAAGATAATTCGACCCGGGCAACCGCACCGATCCGTCGGCGTGACGCTCGATCGCGCCGGCGCCCAAGGTGAACTCTCGGGTGTCTTCGGGCGCCCCGGCAGCCGCAGACGCATCCGTGACCAAAATTGACCGGTCGATCGTTTTCGCCCGCAGCCATGATTGCAGGACGTCACTTGCGATGTGAACTCCATCGGCAATGAAACTTGCCATCAGTTGGTCGCGGCCCAGCTGAAACAGGAACGAATTCCCGTTCTTGTTAAGCATATGGGGCAGCCCGTTCCCCAAATGCGTGGAAACACTTGCACCAGCCTCGATCGCCTGGTCGATCGCGTCGCGCGAAGCGGCCGTATGGCCGATCGCACAGGAGATGCCCCGAGCAATGAGAAAGGGAATGAGATCGAGCACGCCGGGCACTTCAGGCGCGACCGTCATCATCAATAACGGTCTCGTCGTAACCGCCTCCAGCCGCTGCACCAGCTCCCGCGAGGCACTGCGCATCCGGTCCGCCGGATGCGCGCCCGCATAGCCGTCCTGCGGTGATAGAAATGGCCCCTCGATGTGGTAGCCGGGCACCATGAGCGCCCCCAGCACACTCGCCGATACCGCGGCATCGAGCGCCTGCAGCAGCCCGATCAGCTCCGCCTCGCTCGCGGTGATGAGCGTCGGCAGGCAACGCGTCACCCCACTGGACAGCATTGCGGACAAGGCGACATCCAGCCGCTCGGCCGTGACGCCGGGCGCGTTGAAGTCGACACCCGCGAACCCGTTGACTTGGATATCCACCAGGCCGGGGGTCACCACGCCATTTTCGCTTTTCTTCGCGCCGACGAGCGGCGTCGCCTGGGTCACACGCCCGTCCACACCAATCTCATACCTTACGTCTCGGCCATTCGCGCCGCCGGTACATACCAAGACGTCTCTATCGGTTCTTCGCTGCGCTTTCACGAGGCAGCTCCCAAGAGCTCAGCCAACCGGTCCGGATTGAGCGTCGCTACCGATTGCTGATCCAGCAGCAAATGTGTCCCGCCATGGGTCTGCAAAATCGAAGCCGGGCAGCGGTTGGTGACCGGGCCCTCCACGGCTTCCTTGACTGCATCCGCCTTGCGGGCGTCGGGAACCGCACAAACGATCGTTTTGCTCTTGAGGATCTGGCCGATACTCATGGAAATCGCCCGTTTGGGCACTTCCGAAATATCCGAGAACCATCCTTCGTTTAATTGCTGCCGGCGGCATTGGTCGTCCAGCTCAACCACGATGTAGGGGTCGGTCGTGTCGAAATCAGCCGGTGGATCGTTGAAAGCCAGATGGCCATTCTCCCCGATGCCGACGAACGCCACGTCGATATCATGCGCGGCGATACGATCGGATACCCTAGCGATTTCCGCCTCGGTATCGGCCGCATCCCCTTCGATAAAGACGAAATCGCCCAAATCCTCGACCTGATCGACAAAGCGCGACTTCAGATAGCGCCGAAAACTCGCCGCGTGGGTCTCGGGGAGGTCGAGATATTCATCCAAATGAAAGGCCGTCACTTTAGCCCAGGCGATCCCGGGTTCTGCGACCAGAAAGCCCATGGTCTCAAACTGGCTCGCCCCGGTAGCGAGGATGATACGCGCCTCGCCCCGCGCCGCGATGGCTTCTCGGATTTGCATCGCGCCGATCCGAGCCGCCTTTTGACCCAGATCTTGTGAGCTTAGCGAGACGTCAACGATCATCGGCCGCGGACCACTCCACCAATTTAATATCCTGTGTTAACATTAAAGACACCATGTGTCGAGAAACATAATATATACCTGATGCAAGCGACTTTCGACAATTTAGTTGCCCCCTCATTGAGGTAGCTATGATCCGAGGTGAACTCCCACCGGTGGATGACCAGGCAGCGCTGATGTGCGCGGAATATGCGGGTCTGTTCAGCGATGCTGGCGGCGCGCCCAGTCCGGCGTGCCGTAAGGGCCGGCTGTTCCTTGACATCAGCGGTGGCGGGCCGGTCACCCGCAAGCGCCTCGTTGAGTCGCACGGCATCCGTCCAGGCACCGTATCGGCCCTAGTCCTGGAGCTGATTGATCTGGGCCTGACCATCGAAGAGCGGCCCCGCCCACCCTATACGCAGGGCCGGCCGGAAATCTTGCTGCGGCCGGTCTTCGAGCGTATCGGCGTCATCGTGGTGCACGTCATCTCGCGCGAAGTACGAGCGGTACTCGTAGATTTGGCGGGACGCGCCTTGTGCGAGCACCGGATCGTCGTCGAGCCGACGCAGGCCGACAATACTGGACTTCTGACCCTGTTCAGTGAGCTGATCCGAACGCTGCAGCAGCAAGCGCCCGCCGCGACGGAGATCGTCGGGGTCGCGTTCTCCCTGCCCGGAATCGTCGATAGCGAAACACAGCGCTGGGTGCACGCCACCTCCCGTTGGCCAAAAATGACCAACATGAAGCTCGCCGGCCTGGCGCGAGACCTCGGTATTCCGGTGACCATCAACAAGGGATTGAATAGCGAACTGCGGGCGCGTCTGGCCCGGCGGGCCAATGAGCGACAGGGCGGCACGCTCGTCGTCCACTGGGGCTACGGGATCGGTGCGGCATTTGCGCTAAATGGACAGATCATCGGCAGCGGCAGTTTTGGCGAGATCGGGCATTGGACTGTCGCGACCGGACCCACCACGCGATGTCTGTGTGGCCAGGCGGGTTGTCTCGAGACCAAGGCGGCCTTGTGGGCGCTGCTCCCGCGGATACGGGAGGTCTTCCCCGACGCGCCCGCGGAGGAATGGAGTTTCGAAACATTCTTGCGGGATCACGATATCACCAACGTCCCCGCTTTGGCACAAGCGACCAGCGAAATGGCCCTGGCGCTCCGCAATCTGGTCGTGACCTTGTTTCCTCATCGGCTGGTTCTGACCGGGCCATTTGCCCAGAACGAGACGCTGTTTCATCAGTTCATCGAAGAGTTTCGCGCCAACATGCCCGCCCATGCGCCATCGAGCATCGACATTCGTGTCGGCCGACCGGGCCCGGCGGACGAGATACTAGGCGCGTCCATTCCGCTGCTGCAAAATGCCCTCTACCGACTCTGTGGTGGCCGCTGAACGCGGCGCCCCCGGGTCGTATCGCCACGGCTGCATAAAGGTCTACGCAATGCGAATCGTCGATGTCCAGGCGCTCTACCTAAGATTGCCCGAGATCCAGGCGCGCACCGACAGCTCCCAGGACGCCTTGTTGATCCGCATCGAGACCGACGCCGGGGTCACCGGTTGGGGTGAGGTCGATGGTTGCCCCGCCGTCGCCAAGGCGATCATCGAGGCGCCAATGTCCCATACCCTGGTGACCGGGTTGCGCACCTTGTTAATCGGCGAAGATCCCCTGGACACGACCCGTCTTTGGCACAAGATGTACCAATCCACGCTCTACTACGGCCGCGAGGGTGCCGTGATCCAGGCGATGGCCGGCATCGACCTCGCTCTCTGGGACATCAAGGGCAAGGCGCTTGAACAACCGGTCTGGAAGCTGCTCGGCGGCCGCTTCCGCGACAAGCTCCGGGTCTATTCCTCCAACATGTTTCAATTTACGCCGGAAGCAACGGCCGATCGCGTGCGCAAGGCCAAAGATAACGGCTTCACCGCCGCCAAATTCGGCTGGGAGCCGTTCGGTAAGGATCTAAAGTCCGACTGTGCCTATCTCGAAGCCATGCGCCGGGCCGCCGGCGACAACTTCGATCTCATGCTTGACGTTGGCCTGATCTGGGATGCCACCACCACCATTCACCGCGCCCGCCATTTTGAACCATTCGACCTGTTCTGGATCGAGGAGCCGTTGCATCCCGACGATCTAGCCGGCTATGGCCGGGTGAGCACAGCCATCACCCAGCGCCTCGCCGCCGGCGAGGAAGAATGCACTCTGCGCGGCTTCAGCCGGCTGATCGACGAAGGCGGTATCCAGCTTGCCCAAATCGACCTGACCCGCTGCGGCCTGACCCAGGCCATGCGCATCGCCGATTATGCCCACAGCCGCGGTGTTCTCGTCGCCAACCACAATTTCACCACCGACATCAATACCGCCGCCTCCCTGCACTTCCTGGCCGCCATCCCCAATGCGCTGGTCCTGGAATATTGCGTCGAGCCGTCGGAGATCTCCCGCAACCTCGCGCGCAACCCGTTCAAGATGCAGGACGGCTACATGGCGGTACCCGACGAGCCCGGTCTCGGTTTCGAGCCGAACATGCAAACCGTCGAGAAATTCCTCGTCCGCAGCAAATAGCCGATATCGGGCGCCCCATTGATTGCAGCCCGTTTCGCTGGCTCCAGCTCCGCGACCGCTTTCGCAGCCAATTCCTCGACCTTGATGACCACCTCAGTATCAGCTCAGGCCACGGTTCGGTCTTTATTGCAGAACGGCTGGTTGGCGTAGACATCGAACTGCGCGAGCAAAATGTTGAACTTGCCTGCAGTTGAAACGCCTTGGCCGCCGGTGTGAGGTTGGCCTTTTCCTTGGAGGCAAATAACCTCGCGGCGAAAATTGATGAGGTAGAGGCTTGACTAATCAGAAAAGACGCGCGAGAGATGAAGATATTAACCAATTCTGGGATTAGCAAAACTAAATCAGTGGTATGAGAATGAAGCGAGGGGTTTGCCATGCGGAAACTAATGTTCGCGTTCGCCGCAGCGGCGTTGTTCGCGTCCGCGACTGCCTTTGCACAGAGCGATACAGCTAATCTGATTCAAGACGTACTGGGCAATACAACCAACGAGGCCGAGACCCGCCCCGGCGTAATACCGTCGATTTCGCCCGGCCCGTGGGCTAACGACCCGCCGGACGGCGCTGCTGCCGGTTTCGGCATTGGCGAAGGTGCGTCGGGACTGTCTAGCGGCGGCAACACCCAGGCTACTTTTGCTAACCGCGACGACCGCGATGTCCCTAACAACGAGAACTTCGGCGAACCGTACGAACATCCGGGGCTCGAATCGGGCGGGCCCGGACGCTGAACGACGGGTCGACGATCGCGCCTTTTTTTGAGCGTCGAATGTGGACCTATGCTGCGGTGAAAATACGCCAAGGTACTTTCGGGCATAAAAAAGGCGGCCACTCCGAAGGGTGACGGCTCAGCGTGAGGTGGAGCCTCCAACAAAACCCCACATGGCGCTCCGCCTTGCGGCGTGCTACGGCGTGGAGCCTAACCAATCCCTCTGCGATCAGCGCATCGCCTACTGACCGCTCGTCGTTCCATTGATGCGATCCGCTCGCTTTCTTCATCCGATATTAACCAAGATTACCGATCCTCAAGCCTTGCCGGTCACGCGTGGCCGCAAGATGAGGAATCGAGTTGACCGAATCGACCCTTGCCGCCGAAGGCGGCCATAAGCGGCGCGAGCCCCGTTCGTCCGCGGTGGCCGTTAAACACGACCCGACCGGCAGCAGCCAGCCCCGCCTGGTTGCCAAAGGCCAGGGTGGTGTGGCGGAGCAGATCTTGCAGCTCGCCTTCGCGACCGGCGTCAAGGTGCGCGAAGACGCGGATCTGATCGAGATACTCGAAGCTGTCGAGATCGATAGCGAGGTTCCTCTAGAGGCCTTGGCGACCGTGGCCGAAATACTCAGCTACATCTACCGCGCCAATGCCGCGAACCAGACGCCCAACACGACTGCCCACACGGAAACAAAATGAGAGCCCAATGAGCGCACTTGAGACGGCCAAAGGGATGTTGGCCGAGGCCAACCGCCTGGTGGATGAATTCAATACCTCGGTCGCCAATGGCGAGCCGATGGATCTGCAAAATTTCAACGGCACCATCGACCATGCCTGCAAGGCGGCATTAGCCCTGCCGGAAGCGGATCTTCAGGAAATCAAGCGCGAACTCGTCACACTCTTGGACCGCCTGAACGCGGCCAGGGACGACCTCGAAGAAACCAAAGCGGCGGCAGACGCCACGATCGTGCCGGAAGAAGCGGCCGAATAGCCAACTCTCCGAACTTATGGACATTATCGGTATTTTCCGTTTCCTCGGCGCCTTCGCCTTCGTCCTGGCGCTGATCGCCGGCCTTTCATGGCTCCTGCGCCGCTATGGCATGGGCATGCGGGCCGCGACCGGCATCGGTGGCGGCCGCATCGGCGTCGTCGAATTCGCGCCCGTCGACCCCAAGCGCCGGCTCGCCCTGATCCGTCGTGACGGCGTCGAACATCTCATCCTCTTGAGCCCCACCCGCGAAACCGTGATCGAGACCGGCATTCAGCCTCCCCAGGACGACAATTCCAAATGATGCGCGCCGTTGTTCGCCAAGCTGCACTGGGCTTGCTCATCGCGGTCGTACTCGCCGCGCCAGCGACCGCCCAGAGCCTGAACCTGGACTTCGGTGCCGGCACCACGACCGGTCGTGTGGTCCAGCTCTTCGTGCTGTTCACGGTCTTGAGCTTGGCGCCATCGATAATCGTCATGGCCACCAGCTTCACCCGTGTGATCGTCGTGCTGTCTTTTCTACGCAGCGCGATGGGGACTCAGCAGACACCGCCGAACACTGTTTTGGTGAGCTTGGCACTGTTCCTCACCGCGTTCATCATGGCGCCCACGCTAGAGGCCTCCTATAACGACGGCATCGTCCCTCTGATGGCGGCGGAGATCACCGAAGAAGAGGCCATCGACAGGGCTCTCGCCCCGCTGCACGCCTTTATGGTGTTGCATGTGCGCGACCAAGATCTGCGTCTTTTCATGGACCTGGCTGAATTCGAAGAAGTCGCGGCGCCCGAAGACACGCCATTGCGCGCCCTGGTCCCCGCCTTCATGATTTCCGAGCTGAGACGCGCCTTCGAGATTGGTTTTTTGTTGTTCATCCCGTTCGTCGTCATCGACATGGTGGTCGCGTCCATCCTCATGTCCATGGGCATGATGATGCTGCCGCCCATCATGATCTCTCTGCCGTTCAAGCTGATCTTTTTTGTGCTGATTGACGGCTGGTTCCTGATAGCGGGCAGCCTGGTTCAGAGCTTCGGGTAATCCGCCGTTAATTTACCAGCGTCGTACCATCGGCCGGAAGTGCCAGCCGGTCGCGATAAGCCTCGATGAAGGCTTTGAAGTCGTCCACGGCCGCCACCCGGCTCAACGCGTTTCGCAGCTCGCGAGAGTTCGTATCCTTCGACGCGATCACCCGAAAATCATTTGCGAATTCCGTCGTTTCCATCGCCGGTCCGAAGCGCTCCCGCAACGTATCGAGGCCGCGGCGGTCGCCGGCAAGATTGAGCGCCACGGCCAGGTTCAACACCCGCACGCTGCGCTCCGCGGCCAGGACTTGCCCTGCCGCCGGCGCCGCGCCCACCAGCCGCGTCAATACTTCCACAGCCCGCGGATAGTCTTGCACGCGCATGAATATGTCCGCCCGCAGGCGGTCCGCTTCAACACGATCGTCCTGCGCAATCCGCTTGAGGGCGTCCTCGATCTGTCCCATTTCGGAGTAGCTGCGCGCCTGCAAAAGCACCCGCTCATCGAACAACGCGGCGGGCATCGTGCGGACTTCGCTGTCCCGCAACGCCTGCAAGGCCTCCTCCGGCCGCCGATCCATCAAGTGCAAGATGGCGAGCCTGGTACCGACACCGGCCTTCTCCTCGCCTTCGACGCGGAACTCCATCTGATGAGTTAGCAGCTCAGCCGCTTGCTCCAGCAAATCCACTGAGACCAATCGGTCCGCCAACCGCCGGATCATCTCATCGCCTTCGCTACCGGTCGGCGTCAACTCGCGAAACTCGTTGAATATAGCGATCGCCCGCACCGCCGGCATGACGTCGGCGCCACCATGCAGATACAGATCGCTGAACGTCTTTTGCATCAACTCCGTTAGCCCCTCGACTTCCGGATGCTGCGGGTAGTTCGCCGCGGCCCGTCTCATCATTTGGAGCCCGTCGCGATAGTCGTCGCTCTCGACCCGTAGTTGGCCCAGCCGGCGCAGGACGCTGAATTCCAGATCGTCGCCCCGCCAGGCGTAACGCAGCCGGTCGAGGTCGCCCAGCACCTCTTGTTCGTCCGCCTCACCGATCTCAAGCTGCAGATTAGCCCGTTCGAACATCGCCAAGGCGCGGCTTTTTCGGTCGTCACCGGCGATGGCTTGATCGAACTTCTCCATCGCCTCTTCGAATTGACCATTGTCGGCCAGCACCATACCCAGATAGACCTTTGCAAGACCGTTATCGGTCTCGTTCAGCGAGACGCCTCTCAGCGACTCCAGCCACGCCTTCGCCCCGATGGAATCGTCAACCCGCAACGACGCATCGGCGCCGAGCAAACTGAACTGCGCCCGCAAATCGTCGGGATAACGCTGCACATAAAGTTCGCTATCTTGCAGCCCGGCCGCGGCGGCGGGCCAGTCGCCTTGATCCGCCGTCAACGCGGCGCGCCAAAGGCCGATTTCCGGCTCATCGTCGAGCCGCCGGTCCGCCAGGTCCGTTGCCGCCAGGTCGGACCGCCTCGCCAAATAGGCGGCGGCACCCCGTAACGCCTTGAACTCCGGCGACCTTCCGGCGGTCCCACCGTCGCGCGTTATGGCTGCCAACACGCCAAGTACACGCTCCGACTGACCATGCGCGAAATAGAACCGAGCAAGATCGAGCCGCGCCGCGTCGCGGTCGTCGCCGCCCGTGGTGGCAACGTGCAACTGTAACGCTTGTTTGGTCTCCTCATACTGACCATCGGCGCCGCGCCAGCCGTCGAAGTCGAAGTAGCGCCGCACCACGTTGGCACCCCCGGCCGCCTGTTTGATCTGCGACCGCTCCCGCACCGTGGTAATAGCCAGGCCGCCGTCGGCGCCAATTACCACGCCTTTCCTGTTCGCCTGCACCTCGATGTCATCACGCGCCGGAACCACCGCGACGCCTTGCGCCGACTCGAGCAAAGCGAAGCCGACAAATGATCTTTCCGTGCTGACGCCAACGCCCGGCGCTTTGAGCGTGACAACTGAAATCCGATCGCCGACTTCCGGGTCGGACAACGTCACCTTTTTGCTGACCGCCCCCACCGGCACCACGACAGTGCCGCCCCCGGCGACATCACTGGATACCGTCACGTCCAGCCGCGTCGCTGGGTCCAGGGTCTGCGGCCGAATAGTCACCAGCCACTCATTGCCATCGGTCTCGAGGGTTGGGTTGAACCCAGGTATTGTATCCAGCCGCAACACCAGGGCACCGTCCACGACCACCTTTTCGACGCCCAGGACGACATCCTGCGCTATATCCAAGATCGCCCGCGGATCGACGGCGGCCGGCGTATCGAAGACGAGCCAAAGCCGCCCGCTGCGCCGAAACGCCGCCGCCCCCGTTCGCCGGTGAAACGGGAACGAGAGCACGCCGCCATCCGCCGAGCGGGTAAATGTAACCTCAAACTCTTCCGGCGCCGCATTGTCGTCGTCGCCCTCGGCAGCCTCGGTAGGCTCATCCTCACCATGTCCGGCATCGACACTGTCCGGCGCGGAACCGCCTTCCGCGGCGTGGCCCGTCGGGACCAGGGCGGTAGGCGCGGCAGTCGCCTTACCTTGCTCCTCCGAGGCCACATGAAGTTCCGTACCCTGCGGTGTGGGCGGCGCCGTCGCACTCGTCGCCGTAACCTCTCGGTCCTGAACCGCGGCCGGCCGTTGCGCCAACGCCTCGGTAATCTGCACCGGCGGCTCTGGGGGCGTCTGCGCTGTCTCAACCGGTGCCGGCTGCTCATCCGCTTCGGCGGGCTCAGCGGTCCGCGCCGCGCTGGTATCCTCAATTTCCGGCTCAGTCGTCCGTTGCACGTCAACGACAATTTTGAAACCGTCCCGAAAATGCCTGATACGACTACCGGCGGTAATCCCTAGGACCACCGTGGTGGCATCGCTATCGTCACTTTGTTCGGCGCTGGCGATCTCGCGCGGCGGATCCCTGGTAACCGCCGACAGGTCGATGGTCGCCGGGCGCGAAAAGCGCAGGGTTACCGCGCCATCTGTTTCCGCCACCTGATAGTCGACGACACTCGGCCAATCGAACACGACCCGGCTGAACTTGTCATGTTGCCCGGTTCTGACCGGCACGCTGGCACGACCATCCGCCTTGGCCTCGGGGCCGCTTTGCAGCAGATCCAACACGACCGACCCGTCGGCCACGAAATGCCGCAACTCATAATCCGCCTTTAGGGTAAAGCGTACCGTCCGACCATCGTCGCCAAGTCTGGCCTCGCTGATCTGATCCCCCAGATTTGTCTGAACCTCGGCAAAACTTGTCTCGAGATCACGATCGAATACGACCGACAGCACGCGACCGTCGATCCCCACCTCGTAGGAAACAGGCGACTTCCAATCGAAGACGAGACGCGCGAAATCGGGGTGCGGCCAGGCGCGCAGCGCAATCCGTTCCGCGGCAAACGCCGGCAAAACGGCCCCAAGGACGAAAATCGCCGCCAAACCGGCGGTCAAACCGGAACGGGCTCTGCTCATAGGACCGGCCTATCTTCGATGACCACGATATCGATCCGCCCGTCGATATCCACTCTGCTGCGGGCCGGCAACACCGGATCTCTGCGTTCCAAGGCATAGCCCAATGCCTCTATCGGCCGCCGATACCCGGCTTGCTCCAGCGCGCCGCTTACCAGCACCGCACGCCGAAGCGCCTGGCCCCATGGCGATATTTCACGCACCGGTCGCCGCAGGGCGTGTCCGATCACATTGATTTCGTTATCGATCCCGGCAAGAAAGCCGCTCAGAACGAACAGCGCCGACCTGCCTTGAGCGGTTAGTTGATCCGCATCGTCCACCAGGGCGCCTTTGGGGAAAGAGACGACGAGCTGCCCCGCCAGCAACGATATCCGCACACGGTCGAGGTCAGGTCTATCGCGGGTCTGCCTCTCGAGCAGCCCGGCCAAGTAGGCCAAGTTCGTTGCCGGCACCGTCGGAACCGTTTCGAGATTGCGTTCCGCTTGCGGCCGGATTGCCGGTTCCTCGTCGCTGATCGGATCGAAACTTCTATTGATGGCGTCGACCGCACCGTCCCATTTTTCGGTGTCCACCTCCGACATCGAGAACATCAGCACGAAGAAGGCCAGCATGACCGCCGACAAATCGGCGAACGTTATCAGCCAGCGCCGGTCTGAGGATGCGGGCCGCCTGGCCGACGCGCCGATCATCTTATGACTCGCCGGCGGCCATCGGCGCCGAAACTGACGCCGTCACCGAACTCCGAGGGCAGGACCCGAAACACCAACCGAATGTTTCGCGTGTCACCGCTGGTCAACCCAACCGCGAGGCCGTCATCCGGCGTGCCGCCATCGGAGAAGATTTTCGCCAACATATCCGCCCGTTGAACCGCGAGGTCGACCTCGTCGACGACCGGATGCAGTAGGATGTCAACCTCATAACGCAGACCGGCAGGCGGCGCCGCAACGGCATCCGCCAGCAACTCTGCCAATTCCATAATGCCAGGGCGTGCCGTCGCTCGTGACGCCTCAAAGAAATCCGATACGCGCAGCGTCGCGGTCAACTCGGCGCCGACGCGCAGGAATTCGTGGGTGTCGAGGGCGATGGCGGTGCGCAGGATATCCGTGACGACATTCTCCAGTCGTTCCGCGCCGACCAGCACGCCGACCAAGGATTCCAACCGTCGCTCAAAGCCGACTTGATCCGGTGCCCGGAAAGTCGCGTCGAGACTACCCAGAACGGCTTTGGTGCGTGTGGCTTCAAAGCGCGACAGCGTACTGAGCAGCACGAAGAACGCCAGCAACAGTAGAAACAAGGACAATACCGCCACCAGGCCAGACCGTCTGTCGATCGGGCGGCTGGATGCTTGCCCTCCAGACCCATCGGAATGACGGGCGACCACGGTGAGTTGACTCAGTCGAAACTGGCGAGCAGCTGGTCAATCTCATCCTGAGACTGGGCATCATTCTCGAGCTGCGGCCCGTTGAGCAAATCGGAATCGTCTAACACCTCTGGTGTCTCTTCCTCGTCTGGCATCTCTGCCTTGAGTTTCTCGATTTCATCGGAAAACGCCTCGACCAGGCCTGTGATCTTGGTTTCGATATTCTGCATGACGCCGACGATTTTTCCGATCCGCTGACCTGTGATGTCTTGGAAGCCACAGGCTTCATAGATCGCCGTAACCGCGTCGACTAGGACCTGTGAGGTCTCGGCATCCGATTTCTCGGCCACGCTCTCGATCACTTCGGCCGCTTCCATAATGCTATTGGTCGCATTCTCGGTCGCCAAAACGATAGCGTCGAGTTCGTCCGTCGCCGCCGGGATGTGCTCGGAGCTGATCTTGTCCGGCCGTATCGCCGCGACTTCACGCTTCGACTTCGCAATATAGTCGGAGATCGACTGAATTTCCTGTAGGACCCTGAGGTCAGGTCCGTTGATATCGCCTTCCATCGTACCCAGTGCCTCTTTCACGATGGATGTCACTGCTTCAACAGATAGTCCGTCATGATCTGATAAAACTAGCTCTCCACCGTCTGCGGTCTTACCTAAGCCTGCATCTTGTGCCATTTCTGAGCCCTATCTATTTCTCAATCGACTCAGAAGTTGCCGATTACTGCGGTCAGTTTGGTCTTCAGCGTCGCTGCGTTGAACGGCTTGACAATATAGTTGGACACGCCGGCTTCCTTGGCGGCGACCACATTCTCGGTCTTGCTCTCGGCCGTTACCATGATGAAGGGCATAGCCTTGAGCTTCTCGTCGGCCCGTACCTCCTTGAGGAGCTGGATGCCTGTCATCGGCACCATGTTCCAATCGGAGATAACCAGACCAAACTCCTTCTGCCGGAGCTTTGCCAGCGCACCTCCACCATCCATGGCTTCGTCCACATTGTTGAAGCCGAGCTGTTTGAGAAGGTTGCGGATAATTCTTAGCATCGTCTTATAGTCATCGACTATGAGAACGGGCATGTTGAGATCGACGGCCATTTTCCTACTCCACCCTCAGCAATCCGGCGCTGAAGCAAGTGTTGATTTCATCGTTACAATCGAACATAAATCCAGTTAATACGGCGTAAATTGCCGGTTCTCACATCTGGATTTCCGCTCGGATCGGCCGAATTTTGGCAAATATTCATGATCCGAGCCGGCATCGAAGTCATCAGCCGTTCGGCGGATCGATCTCTTTCCGCCGCGCGAGTTCGGTGGTGATTGTACGCGCGGTGACGGCATCCATGGCAGCCAGAACCGAAGCACTGGATCGTTCTTTCATCAGCTCCATAATCGGCAGCAGCACGGTGATTTCCAGCGCCTCCAAGATACGAGCCGCATCCTTTGGCTTCATCGTCTCATAGATTTTGACCACGCTCCTGAGTTCCGCCTGTTCCTGTTCGTCGTAGTCGCGCAGCAACCCTTGGATCTCGCTCCGCAAATCTTCCATGTTCGCGATCTTTGTCTCGATCCTTTGCTCGGCCACATTCAGCAGGCCCTCACGCAGGTTGAGCTCGCGTTCGCGTTCCTCCAAGGCCTCGCGGCGGTTCGCTAGGTCCTGCAGTACCTGAAGCTCTTCGAAGGTAAACTCATCTGGTATCGACTCGCTATCTTCGGCCGCAATATCCTCGTCGGCCTCCTCGTTATCGGCCTCCGCCGCCTCCGCGTCGGTCTCCGACGGGGCTGCCAGCGCCACACCATTGACCTGCAGACCGACCCAGACATCGCCCAGCCGCACCACCAACAGCAGCGCGGCAGCGACGATCGTCACATGCAAGAGACGAACGGATAACATTAATATGGACCTCCCAATTGCCGGTCAGGGCACTGACGTCTCAGCGCAGTCCCGCCAACGTTTTCAATAACGCAGTCTCCGCTTCCGAGCGTTGACCGACCGGCTCGGCGGCCGGTTCTGAGCCCGATGCCGCCACGACCGCTCCAATCGCCGCGCCGGCATCGCTCTCTGCCAACGACGACCCCGCCTTGTCCCGCCCTGATCGAATCAGAGTATCCAGCCGTTTCGACTGGTCTTCCGCTCGATCCAGCAGAAAGGCCAACTCGTCGCGCAATGCGCGCCCCGAATCGATGCTCTCCTGCAGATCGCTATTGCGGCTTTCCGCATGCCGTTTGAGTTTTTGCACGCTCGCCTCGGCCGACTCGCTGGCCGCGGCAAAGGCGGCAATGGCGCCATCAAGCTCCCCGCGGCCATCGCGGAGATTACTCAGTCGCCGACTTAGTAATGCCGAGAAACCGATCATCACGACCAACAGCACGGAGACCAGGACATCGAGCCCCAAGCCCATTGTCATCAGTCGGTCCCTCGTTCGCCAATCAACCGATTGTCCAGCCGCACCGCTATGTTGCCGCCCTTGCGGCCCAGCTTGCCGGAGAACATCGGCACATCGCCGCAATACAGCTGCACATCCGTGTTCGGTTGGCTGTTCAGCGACAACTGTGACCCGACCGTAAGCGCCAGCACATCGGCGAGCATCATGGTCTGCTCGTCGAGCACCGCCCGGATATTCACATCCGTCATCCACAGCTCGTTAGCCAGATGGGTTTCCCAAATCGAGTCCCGTCCGAACTTTTCACCCATGAACATCTGCAACAACAGCTCGCGTACCGGTTCGAGGGTCGCATAAGGCAGCATTAACTCGAGACGCCCGCCACGATCCTCCATATCGATCCGCATGCGCGTGACGATACCGGCGTTCGCCGGCCGGGCGATGGTCGCGAACCGCGGATTGGTCTCCAGCCGTTCGAAGCGGAAGTTCACCGGACTGAGGGGATCGAACGCCGCCGACAGGTCAGCCAGCACCACATTGACCATCCGCTCAACCAGATTACGCTCAATAGTCGTATACGGCCGGCCTTCGATGCGCATCGCGGCAGTGCCGCGGCGACCGCCCAGCAGCACATCGACGATCGAGTAGATCAGCGAGCTATCGACCGTGAGCAGGGCATAGTTGTCCCATTCCTCGGCATTGAACACAGTCAACATGGCCGGCAGTGGGATCGAATTGAGGTAATCGCCGAAACGGATCGACTGCACGCTGTCGATACTGACCTCGACATTGTCGGACGTGAAATTACGCAACGAGGTCGTCATCATCCGAACCAGCCGGTCGAACACGACCTCCAGCATCGGCAGACGCTCATAGTTGACGAGCGCGCTGTTGATGATCGCGGCGACGCCATGGGTCTCCCCGGCATCACCATCTCCATCAAAGCCGAGTAGACTGTCGATTTCGTCCTGATCCAGGACCCGGCCGGTATTGCCTTCTTCCTCGTCATCGCCATCCGCCATGGCGTCCCAATCGGCAGCGAGATCGTCGCCGTCACCTCCGCCGTCACCTCCGCCGTCGCCGTCGCCATCGTCTCCGGCCATGGCTTCCCACTCGGCAGCCACCGCGTCGTCATCGGGCGCTTCCGCTGTTTCCTCGGTGGTGTCAGTCACTGAATGAGCATTTCTTTGAACAGCACGTCATTGATGTGCGCTGGTTGGACCGCTTTGTTGACGCGTAGCAGAAGTTCTTCACGCAGGCGGTAGAGGCCGGCGGATCCCCGCAGGTCCTCGACTCTCAGCTCCCGCAGATAGACCTGAAAATTGTCGATAATCCGCGGCAATACTTGCTCCAGCGTGTAGATATCCTCCTCGCTGGGCACCTCTAGGGACACGACGATTTTCAAGAAGTTGGATTTTCGCCCGGTGCTATTGAGATTAACCAGCATCTGCGGCAGGTCGAAATAGACCGGCGGGCCGTGCGCGACCTCTTCTTCCTCCGCGAGATCTTCTTCCGCCAATTCACTATTTTCGGCGTCCCCGCCACCCAGCAATGGGTCGGCAAGCCCGGTCATGATCGCCGCGCCGACAGCCCCGAGCAGCAATATCACCGGCACCACAATAAGCAGCAGCAGGCGTTTCTTGCTCTTGCGAGAACCGCCTTCAAGGCCTTCGCCTTCGCCGTCTTCTTCGTTGTCCGCCTCTTCGGCAGCTTCGTCGTTTTCGGCCATATTTTATCGGTACCATCCAGTCCCTGCCGGCAGGCTAAAAACCCGCCGGTTGCCAGGCCCGAAGGTACGAGTTTCCTGGTTAAGATTTGGTTACGGCGGCCGGACCGGCACCAGGCCGGCCCGGTAGTCTCGGTTCTCGGCAGGCTTTACCCGGCAAAGCCTGCCGAGAAGACCCCATCCGGCTTCCATGAGTCCGCAGCAAAACGCTCTAAATCCTTGGCATCGCTCAACTCCGCGCCTGGCACGCTACGTGCAGGTGACGGTCCCAAGTGACGAGCAATTACCCAAACCATGGGACCAGAACGAGAATCATGAGCAGCTCTTCTCTCATCGCGTTGTCGCACCAGATGGCCCTGCAGAATCAGCTGGACATCATTGCAAACAACATCGCCAACAGCTCTACGGCCGGTTACCAGGCCGAAGAGTCGATGTTCTCCGAGTTTCTCGCCAAGGCCACCACCGGCGACAAGATTGCCTTCGTCCAAGACCGCGGCGTCTTGCGCAATGTCGAGAGCGGTCCCCTTAACGCCACCCAGAATCCGCTCGATATCGGCATAAAGGGCGAAGGCTATTTCGTCGTCGAAACCAAAGAAGGGGCGCGTTATACCCGCAACGGTGCCTTCCGCATCGACCCCGATGGCCAGCTTGTGACCGTCAGCGGCGACCCCGTCCTCGCCGAGGGCGATCTGCCGATCGTCTTCGCACCGGGCGAATCCGAAATTCAGGTCAGCAATGACGGCACCGTATCGACGGAGAACGGGCCCATTGGCCGCCTCCGCCTGGTGACGTTCGCCAACGAGCAGGACATGGCCAAGGCCGGCGCCTCTCTCTATGAGACCGATCAAGAGCCCCTAGAGGCACCCGACAGCGAATTCGCCCAAGGCATGCTCGAAGGGTCCAACGTCAAGGCCGTGGTCGAGATGACCAACATGATTCAAGTCATGCGGTCCTATCAGGGCGCGGCCAAGCTTATCGAATCCGAGGATGAGCGCCAAAAACGCGCCATCCAAACTCTAACCAAGTCAGTTTGATCGTGAGATCTGATTTGAGTGCTGTTTTGATTGAAGGAGCAACGGGATGAGGTCCCTAAATATCGCCGCGACCGGCATGCTGGCCCAACAGCTCAATGTCGAGGTGATCTCGAACAACATCGCCAACATGAACACGACCGGCTACAAGCGACAGCGCGCCGAGTTCCAGGACCTGTTGTATCAGAGCCAGCGTCGCGTCGGCTCCACCTCGTCGGATACCGGCACCGTCGTTCCCGCCGGCGTTCAAATAGGCCTCGGCGTCAAGACGGCCGCCGTCTATATGATCGCCGAGCAGGGCAACCTTGCCTCCACCGACAATACCCTCGACCTCGCGATCAGCGGCCAGGGTTTCTACCAGGTGACCTTGCCTTCCGGCGAGACCTCATACAGCCGGGCCGGGTCGTTCCAACTCAGTCCCACCGGACAGATCGTCAGCGCCGACGGTTATGTCGTTCAACCCGGCATCACCATCCCGGCCAACGCCGTTGACATCACCATCAACGCCAGCGGCGAGGTCCTGGTAAAAATCGACGGCCAGGTCAATGTCTCGAATGTCGGGCGGATTCAGCTCGCCTCCTTCCCCAACCCGGCCGGCCTGGAAGCCACCGGCGACAATCTGTTTCTCGAGACCGCAGCCTCCGGCACCGCCACCCAGGGCAACCCGGGCACCGCTGGCTTCGGCCAACTGATGCAGGGTTTCCTCGAAACCTCCAATGTCAACACGGTCACCGAGATCACTAATCTGATCACCGCCCAGCGGGCCTATGAAATGAACTCGAAGGTCATCCAGACCTCCGACGAAATGCTCAACTCCGTCAACCGGTTGCGTTAGGAGCCAACAATGATACCGCGTAGCCGTCACCTTGCGTTCGCCGTTGTGTCCGCTGTCATGATTTGGGGCTTCGCCATTGAGGCATCGGCCGAGCTGGCACCGGTCCTGCGAAAGGACATCGTTATCGAAGGAGATGTCGTGCGTCTTGGCGATCTGTTCGACGGCGTCACCACCGCCGCTGACACCGTCGTCGCCTATTCCCCGCCACCGGGCCGCCGCGCCGTTTTCGACGCCAATTGGCTCGGCCGTGTCGCCCGCGAGCATGGCCTCGACTGGCGCGCCCAAAGCCGGCTCGACCGAGTAACCGTCGAGCGCGCCAGCAACATCGTCGCCCATGCCGAAATCGAGGCCGCGCTGCGCGAAGAACTGGCGGCACGAGGCTATGGCAGCGAGTATGAGTTAGCGGTCAACAACACCGCGTTGAACGTTTATGTCCCCGTCGAACAGCTGGCGACAATCGCCATCGAAAGCATTTCCATTCAAGAGAGAAGCGAGCGTGTCGCGGCGGTGCTCCGCATTCCGGCCAACGACCCCAGCGCCCGCCGCATCAATGTCTCCGGTCGGTTCTTTGCGGTCGTCGAGATTCCGGTGCCGGCGCGAACTCTACAGCGCGGCGAGCGTATCGGCGATACGGACATCGTCCTGAAGCGCGTTCGGAAATCCACAATTCGCAGCAACACCGCCACCGACGCCGCCGCTCTCGTCGGCCTGGCACCACGCCGCCCGCTCAGCGCCGGCATGCCGATAACCGCCACCGAACTCGGCCAACCTTTGCTCGTCCAACGCGGCCGTCCGGTAACCATGGTGTTCCACAGTAACAACATGACCCTCACCGCCACCGGCCGAGCCCTCGATGACGGCAGCGACGGCGATCTGGTACGCGTCCAAAACACCAAGACCCTCAAGACCATCGACGCCACCGTGGTCGGCTCCGATCAAGTTGCCGTCGGTGCCAGCAGCCAACTTGCCCAGATTCTAGGAGCCGCCCAATGAGCCAACACTCAAGCCGGTCACGCCTCGTCGGCCTCTGCTGGGTTGTGGTCGCCCTCAGTGGCTGTAGCGCCATGACCCGACTTAGTGAGGTCGGCTCGGAGCCGCCACTGACCGCCATACAAAATCCGACGACCCAGGCCGGTTACCAGCCGGTCTCCCTACCCCTGCCCGCCGCTGTTCCCGTCGAGCGCAACGCCAACTCTCTATGGCGCACCGGTGCTCGAGGCTTCTTCAGAGATCAGCGTGCCGGTCGGGTCGGCGACATTCTCACGGTCGTCATTGATCTCCAGGATAGCGCCAAGATCAACAACACCACCAGCCGCAGCCGCACCGCAGCCGAGGACGCCAGCCTGGCAAAATTGCTGGGCTTTGAAGCCGCCTTGGACGCCGTTCTCCCCGAGGCCGTCGACCCGACCAACCTTGTCGATGCCGACAGCAAGGGCAGCCACACCGGTGTCGGCAAGATCGAACGCGACGAGGCTATCAAGATCAAGGTGGCTGCCATCGTCACCCAGATCCTGCCGAACGGCAACATGGTCATCCACGGCCGCCAGGAGGTCCGGGTCAATTTCGAAGTCCGCGAACTGCAAATCACCGGCGTAATCCGCCCCCAGGATATCGGCTCGGCGAATACCATACTCTCCGAAAAAGTCGCCGAAGCACGCATTGCCTACGGTGGTCGCGGTCAGATCACTGATGTCCAGCAGCCCCGCTACGGCCAACAGGTTTACGACATCATCTTCCCGTTCTAGGCCAAGCAGGTTTCAGTTCAGGTAGAACCGGTCAGGTAGACCAAACGAGAGAGGCCGGCTGCCATGTAGGCAGCCGGCCTCTTATTGTCGATCACGCCTGCGGAACGCTAGCCGTCCTTATGGGTTTTCTCGAGCCGCTCATGACGCTCCTGAGCTTCGATACTCAAGGTCGCGATTGGTCGAGCCATCAGGCGCCGCAGGCTAATCGGCTCTCCGGACTCCACGCAGTAACCGTAACTGCCGTCATCAAGACGGCTGAGTGCCTCATCAATCTTGGAGATCAGCTTTCTGCCGCGATCCCGCGTCCGGAGCTCTAGAGCCCTATCGGCCTCCAGCGATGCCCGATCCGCAATATCCGCTTCCTGCACGCTCTCCTGCTGCAGGTTCTGCAGCGTCTGGTCGGATTCCCGCAACAATCCGTCGCGCCACTCCGTCAAGCGGCGACGGAAGTAGGTGCGCATCCTCTCATTCATGAACCCCTCATTGTCGGAGGGCTCATAGTCCGCTGTTTTCAACGTCGACGACATTACCTGTCCTCAGCGTTCGTTCAACCAAGGGGCCTTATCGGCGGGCGGAGTATATGGAATTTCGACCGCGTCACAAAGTCGCTTTACGCGTCAAATGATATTCCTGAAGCAATACCGCCAAAAAGCGACTCAATTTCGCAGCACCAAGCCATAATCTGTTGTAATATATATAATCTTCGGCAGTACAGCAAAATCGCCCGGGCCTTACATCGCACCCGACCACGGCCTTTGGGCTACTCCGGAGGACTGGGCCGGCAGCTTCAAATTACCGAGAGTTTGGCCAATTCGACCTTGGCGCGCAGCTCGATCTCGTCGAGGAGCCCGGCCAGTGTTGGATCGAGATTGCCGCCACGCTGCTCGGCCAACCTCGTTACGAGGGATTCGAGCCGGCCGCGCGAGAACCGCCCGAGCAGCAGACCGATCCGAATGTCGTCCAGCCGGTCCAACAGATCTTCGGCGCGGCGATAGCCCGAAGATTTCGTACGCTGCTGCGGGTCCGGCGTTTCCTGAATCGACAGCAACGCCTCGACCGAGCCCAAGCCAACGGCGCCGCTCACCGCCGTTGTCGACGGATCCGAGCCCCCCGAAATATGCTTGGCAAAGCCACCGTCGGCAGCGCCCTGGCTTTTGCCAGAACGCCGCGCCGGGCCGGAACGAAGCCGACCTGGACCGTCCACTTTCATGCGCTACGCCGAATAAATGCTTTCACGGCCCCAAAGCTAGTCCGGTCAGGGTTAACGCAACGATAACAATCCCGCCCGCTGGCAGGCTTCCACCGGCCGTATCTCAGTCCGCCTCTGCGGCGACACCCACGAATGCCCCGCCTCTCAGTAAAAATATCGTTCCCACAGGGAAAATAATTCATTGTTATCATGAAGTTAACGAGAGAAAAATCGCAAATAATAGCTCGGGAATCGAAAATCCGATTATTTTGCCTATTATTCGCTATACTGAAAAAAGATCTTCTCAGGAGAAGGATCATCTTTTCCTAGACAAAGGAAATACTTATGAAAATACCCCAGTGGCTAAAACCCGGTCTTTACGGCGCGGGTGTCGGCGCTATAGCTCTTGCCATCCTCGGCTTCTCATGGGGGGGATGGGTAACCGGCGGAACGGCCCAGAAAATGGCGTCCGACCAAGCCAAAGCTGAGGTCGTTGCGGCCTTGGTGCCGGTTTGCATCCAGCAGTCAAAGCAAGATCCGCTATTGGTTGCAACACTTGCCGAGCTGAAAGGCGCTGCCAGCTACCAGCGCCGAGACATGCTGATGAAGACCGGCTGGGCCACCATGCCCGGGTCGGCCGATCCCGACCGCGGCGTGGCGAGCGCCTGCGTACAAGCATTGGCCGCCGATTTTTAGACCGTCATCCGAAACAATAAGCGAGCGCCGGTAACGAGTTCGATCAACGGCCGGCGCTGCGCTTACATCCGGTCGACCGCCGTTGGGGCATGGTGGGCCGCGGCCTTCTGCATGGCGTCGTAGTATGGCGGAAAGGTCGGCCGGTCGACATAACGGCCGGCCCCCCTAACAGTCCGGATATCGCCGTCCTGATAGACCACGTTGCCCTGGCTGACGGTCAGCGTATTGATGCCGCACACGGTCATGCCTTCAAAAATGTTGAAATCCACGTTTTGATGATGCGTGTCCTTGGAGATCGTACGCTCGCGCGCCGGATCCCAAATTGACAAATCGGCATCGGCGCCGACCGCGATCACCCCTTTGCGGGGGTACAGATTAAAAATCTTGGCCGTGTTGGTGGAGGTGACGGCGACGAATTCATTCATCGTCAGCCGGCCGCTATTGACGCCATGGTGCCAGAGCACATGCATGCGGTCCTCGACCCCCCCGGTCCCGTTGGGGATCTGCGTAAAGTTGTTGTGCCCCATGCGCTTTTGCGGCGCGCAGAAGCAGCAATGATCGGTCGCCGTGGTTTGCAGCATGCCTGCCTGCAGGCCGCGCCACAGTGCCGCTTGATGCTCCGGCGACCGGAAGGGCGGGCTCATCACATGGGCCGCCGCGGTATCCCAATCGCCATGGCGATAGACCGAATCATCCACCAGCAAATGTCCGGCCAGCACCTCCCCAAAGACCCGCTGCCCCTCATTGCGGGCCCGCGTGATCGCTTCCAGGGACTCGATGCAGGAGTTGTGCACAATATAGAGCGGCACATTCAACACCTGGGCGATGCGGATGGCCCGGTTCGCGGCCTCCCCTTCCACCTGTGGGGGTCGCGACAGCGGATGCCCTTCCGGCCCAGTGATCCCTTGATCGAGAATGTCCTGCTGCAAATGTGCCACCAGCTCGCCATTCTCGGCATGCACGGTGCACAACGCCCCCAGATCCCGCGCCCGGCGGAACGAATTTACCAGCACTTCATCATCCGCCATGATGGCGCCTTTATAGGCCATGAAGTGCTTGAAGCTGTTGACGCCATGGTCGCGGGTCAGCGTGCCCATCGCCTCATGCACGCTGTCATCCCACCAGGTGATCGCCACGTGAAAGCTGTAGTCGGTCGCCGCTTTCTCCGCCCAGCCGCGCCAGGTGTTGTAGGCCTCGAGCACGTCCTGTTGCGGATTCGGGATCACGAAATCGATGATCATCGTCGTGCCGCCGACGGCGCCCGCCGTGGTCCCGGAAAAGAAATCCTCCGACGCCACAGTGCCCATGAAAGGCAACTCCATATGGGTGTGCGGGTCGATCCCCCCGGGCAGCACGTAGCCACCACCGGCATCGAAAATTTCCGCATCGGTTGGCGCCTCAAGGTCGGCGCCGACGGCCACGATCTTGCCGCCGTCGATCAAGACATCGGCGCGCTGCGATTGGTCGGCATTCACCACTGTGCCGCCTTGTATGAATAAGCTCACCCTTCACCTCCCAACAACGATTTGACGCCGATCTCTATGGCCAAAGAAGGGCCCCACGCTCGCCGAGCGTGAGGCCAACTCTTGCTACAGCGCTTTCATCTTCTCCACAACGGCGTGGGTCCAAGCCCCTTCCGGCGCGGCCGTGATGACCGGATCCGACCCGCCCGAGAGCAGCGTGTTCACCGTCCGGTCGTAATCGGCCGGATCCAGGGTCCCGTCCGAGCCCTCGGTCAGTTTGTTGATTTCGCCCATCATACGAACCTGATGCTTCTCGGTCTGGGCGCCGGTCGTATCGTTCTCCAACACGATCTCGGCGGCTTCCTGCGGGTTTTCCCGTGCCCAGTCCCAGCCCTTCATGCTGGCTTTTACGAAACGTGCCATGCGCTCGACGAAGGCCGGATCCGACAGCCGGTCTTCCAGCACATACAGGCCGTCCTCGAGTGTCGCCACGCCCTCGTCTTCATATTTGAAGACCACCAGGTCATCGGCTGCCAACCCGGCATCGATGACCTGCCAGTATTCGTTGTAGGTCATGGTGGAGATGCAATCGGCTTGTTTCTGCAGCAACGGGTCCACGTTGAAACCCTGCTTCAGCACGGTTACCCCATCGCCCTCGCCGGCGGTTGGAATGCCCAGCTGCGACATCCAGCTCAGGAACGGATACTCGTTGCCGAAGAACCACACGCCCAGGGTTTTGCCGCGGAAGCTGTCCGGACCGGTAATGCCCGTCTCGGCCCGGCAGGTCAGCATCATCCCGGACCGTTTGAACGGCTGCGCAATATTTACCAAGGCCACGCCCTTCTCACGCGAGGCCAACGCCGCCGGCATCCAGTCGATAATCACATCAGCGCCGCCGCCGGCAATCACCTGTGGCGGGGCGATATCCGGCCCGCCCGGATTGATCGTAACGTCAAGATCAACCTCGTCATAAAAGCCCTTGTCCTTAGCGACGTAATAACCGGCGAACTGCGCTTGCGTCACCCATTTGAGCTGCAGCGTAACTTCCTCCGCCGCCTGGGCCGAGGCCGCGGACAAGCCCAGGGCTGCGGCCGCCAGTGATAAAGACAGTTTGTGCATGATTTTCCTCCTGTTGATGGCAATGTTTGTTTTCAATTGAACCTAGCGCTCTGCCCGAAACGAAGGATGCCAGAACGTTGTCGCGCGCTCGCTAAGAGCCACGAGCCCGTAAAACGCCGACCCGGCTAACGCCGCCAGCGCGATTTCCGCCCAGACCATATCGACATTCATGCGGCCCACCTCCGTGGAAATGCGGAAGCCCATACCCACAATCGGCGTGCCGAAGAACTCGGCGACGATGGCACCGATCAGGGCCAGCGTCGAATTGATCTTCAGCGCATTAAAGATGAACGGCATCGCCGCGGGCAGCCGCAGCTTCGCCAGGGTCGGCCAATAGCCCGCCCCATAGGACCGCATCAGATCCCGTTCCAAAGCACCGGCGGCCGCCAGTCCCGTGACCGTGTTCACCAGCATCGGAAAAAACGTCATAATCACCACGACGGCGGCCTTCGATTGCCAGTCGAAACCGAACCACATGACCATGATCGGCGCCACGCCGACGATCGGCAGCGCACTCACCAGATTGCCCAAAGGCAGCAAGCCGCGTTGCAGGAACGGCACCCGGTCCACCAGCACCGCGACGATGAAACCGCTGCCACAGCCGAGCACATAACCCGAGATCACCGCCTTGAGGAAGGTTTGGCGGAAATCGGCCCACAGCAGGTTTAGCGATCCGGCGAACCGTTCGGCCACCATGCTGGGCGCCGGGAGCAACACCTGCGGCACCCCGAAACCAACCGTTACCATCTCCCACAGAAAGATCAACCACAGCCCGAAAGCCGCCGGCACCAACAGGTTCACCGCCCGTTGCGCCCGTCCATCAAGGCTGCGGAACCGCGCCAAGCCATCGATCCCCCGCCAAGCCGCCACCCACAGTGCCAGCACATAAAGCCAGAAGCCGCTCGCCGCGCGACCCGCAATGCCGTGTTCATGCAGCAAATCCACCGCACCCCAGGCGCCCAGAGCGACCGCCAGCACCAACACCGCCCCTTGGCGTGCTATCGCCATCCCGCGCCAGCTAAACCAGGCGCAAACACCCGCCAGCGGCAGCAAAAAGGGCAGCGCGCCGGCCGCATCGGACCACCGAGAGATCGCTTCACCGCCACCCAGCGGCAGCACCAGCGCCGGCGCCATGAGCAGCAGCGCGACCCGGCACCATCGGTCGCCGCGCGCGTCCGCGCTCACGGCCGGCCTCCCATGCGCGACAAGGTCAACCGCTCGATCACTCCCACCGCTGTGACGAGCAGCGAAGCCAAGGCCGCCGCGGTCAGCAAGGCGGACCAGATCTGGATCGTCTGACCGTAGTACGAACCGGCGAGCAGCCGTGCCCCCAGGCCGGCCTGGGCACCGGTCGGAAGTTCGCCGACAATCGCCCCGACCAGGGCAATCGCGATGGCAACCTTCAGGCTCGTGAACAGGAACGGCAACGCCGCCGGCCAGCGCAACATCCACAACGTCTGCCATCGGCTCGCGCTATAGGTCTGCATCAGGTCCAATTGCAGCGAATCCGCCGCCCGCAGCCCTTTCACCATCCCGATCGTGACCGGGAAGAAGCACAGATAAGTCGATATGATCGCCTTCGGCAGCAACCCTTTCAGGCCGATGGCCCCCAACACCACGACCACCATGGGGGCGATCGCCAGGATCGGGATCGTCTGCGAGGAGATTACCCAGGGCATCAAGCTCTTTTCCAGGGTCGTCACATGCACGATGCCAATGGCCAGCACCACGCCAAGCGCCGTGCCGATGGCGAAGCCCAGCAGGGTTGACGACAACGTCACCCAGGAATGAAAGACCAAGCTTCGCTTGGAGGTGATTTTCTGATCGATGATGGTCTTCTTCATCTCCACCAGGATTTGATGCGGCGCCGGTAACAGC
The DNA here is from genome assembly GCA_021774445.1 of Alphaproteobacteria bacterium. Lineage (GTDB taxonomy): Bacteria > Pseudomonadota > Alphaproteobacteria > UBA6615 > UBA6615 > SZUA-147. The sequence continues at coordinate 46,804 of JAJFJA010000056.1, read as the reverse complement.
GGCCGCTCCTGAGACAACGTCGCGCGCACCAAGTCGCCGCGGTCCCAAGCCACCTCTTGGCGTTCGAAGGCATCGATCTGAAGCCGGGCATTCATCGCCACGGCGCCGACATACCACGCCACGAGAACCACCAGCACGACGACCGCGATCGGCGCCGCACGCTGGCCGATTACCCTGCCGACCCGGGCGCTGCCCGCCGCAAACCGCTCGTCCCCGCCGATAGCGTCAGTCGTCATAGCTATGCCCGGCTCGCAGCCCCTGCCGCACCCGATGCGCCACCGACAAGAACGCCGGCGATTCCCGAATATCCAGGGTACGCTGCCGCGGCAGATCATTGTGAATGACGTCGATTACCCGCCCCGGCCGCGGCGACATGACGACGATCTTGGACGACAGGAAGACCGCCTCCGGGATCGAATGGGTCACGAAAACAACCGTCTTGCCGGTCTTCTCCCACAACTGCAGCAATTGCTCGTTGAGATGGTCGCGCACGATCTCATCCAACGCCCCAAAAGGCTCATCCATCAGCAGCAATGCGGGATCGAAGCATAAGGCTCGGGCGATCGACGCCCGTTGCTGCATGCCGCCGGAAAGCTGCCACGGGAATTTTTTCTCGAATCCGGCGAGGTTCACGAGTTCGAGATAACGCCGCGCTCGATCTCGCCGCTCCGCCGCCGGGACGCCCATGATCTCCAGCGGCAAGGTCACGTTGCGCAGAATATTGCGCCACGGGTACAGCGCCGCTGCCTGAAAAACATAACCATAGCTTCGGTTTAGGCGGGCCTCTTCCGCCGAGACGCCATTGACCGTGATCTGCCCGTCCGTGGGCCGCTCCAGGTCGGCGATTACCCGCAGCATGGTCGTCTTGCCACAGCCCGACGGCCCGATAAAGGAAACGAAATCGCCCTCCGCGATCTGCAGATCGACATGCGACAACGCGTATACCGGCCCATCCGACGTCTTGAATGTGAGCGAGAGGTCTCTCACATCGACCACTAGAGGCCCGCTTCCCGCGTCGGTCCGAGCCTCTAACTGCTCCTGCATGGCCACCATGGTGCCGCCCAACGTTCAGTGAACATTTACAATCTTGTCCAACTGGTCAGAGTCTAGATCATCGCGGCGGCTGCCGCCATTTGCAAGTAGCCCAACACCAGCACAAGCACGGAGACTCTAGCGCCATGAGACCTATTCGCGGCATGATAGAGCCCGACCGAACCTTCACCCTGGCGATCTAGAGAGCAACGTGCCCACGATCGATAAATCGGACTTCTTCCTGCGGCCACGGGAATCCGCTGAGATCGTCAAAGTGATCACCCGCATCCTGAAGATGCGCGGCCGCCAGGCCCCGCCGATCGATATGCAGCACCTCTCCGCCCTCTTCGCCGTCGAATGGCCTTACGATTTCGACAAGCTGTTTCCGGGGCGCCGCGAGCGCATATTCAGTAGCACCGTGGTTGAACAGCTTGGCTTCCATGTGGACGACAGCGGCCGCGTCACATTTCCCGGCTCGGGGACAGACACCTAGTATCAGATATTTAATTTACAAAATGGGGGCGAATCACTCTATACTCGTAGTCTAAAGGTGCTCTATTGCATTTTTCTCCTCCCTGAACTCGGGCCGGCATGAACCGGCCCATTTTTTACTTGGCGTCGCGAAGTCGGCCCAGGCCGATGCCGCGGGAACCCGGTAGGACTTGCCGGGTCACCGGCAGTCCCTGCCGCTGGATTTCTGGTCGGCACTCAGCGGTCTAGCCAAAAAATACAATCAGGACAACAACTTACAAGACACGGTCTGTTGGCACGATTCTCGCTTCTCCAACCCCGGGCAGGCAGCCCATTGGCGAACAGCACGGATCAAATGAACAGACACCAGATACAGAAAGTTTGCCGCAGAGTGGCCCTTTGGCTGGCCGTCGCCGCGCTATCCAGCGCTGTCGTACCGGCCGCGAGCGCCCAGACTCGGATCAAGGACATCGTCGATTTCGAGGGTGTCCGCGACAACCTGCTGGTCGGTTATGGCCTGGTAGTCGGCCTCAGCGGCAGCGGCGACACCCTCGACAACGCGCCTTTCACCCAGCAGAGCCTAATCGGCATGCTCGAGCGCCTGGGCGTGAACACCCGCGACGAACTCGCCAATCTCAAAACCAAGAACATCGCCGCCGTTATGGTCACGGCCACGCTGCCGCCATTCTCCGGCCAGGGTAAACGCATTGACGTGGCCGTTAGCGCCCTCGGCGATGCCAAAAGCTTGCTCGGCGGCACCTTGTTGGTGACCCCGATGCTGGGCGCCGATGGCGAAGTCTACGCCGTCTCCCAAGGTCAGATCGTGGTCAACGGCTTCACCGCTTCCGGCGATGGTCAAACCATCGTCAAAGGCGTACCAACGGCAGGCCGCCTGCCAAACGGCGCCATCGTCGAGCGCGAGCTCGGCTTCGACTTGGATTCCCTAACCCGCGTCCGCCTCAATCTGCGCAATCCCGATTTCACGACCGCGCGGCGGATCGCCCAGTCGATCAACGCCCTCATCGGCGGTTCCGGTGCCGCCGCAGTCAACCCAGCCACCGTCGAGGTCCCGGTCCCGGCGAATCGGGTCGGCAATGTCGTCGGACTAATGACCGACATCGAGCAGCTGCGGGTAACGCCTGACCAGCTCGCCAGAGTCGTGATCGACGAGCAATCCGGCGTCATCGTGATGGGTGAGAATGTTCGCCTCAGCACCGTCGCGGTGGCCCAAGGCAACCTCACAATCCGCATCACCGAAACCCCGCAAGTGAGTCAGCCGAATGCATTTTCCGACGCCGGCACGACGACAGTCGTACCCCGCACGGATATCGAGGTGGAAGAGGACGACGGCGAACGCCTTGCGATAGTTCCTGCCGGCGTAACGTTGCAGGAATTGGTTGACGGCTTGAACGCGCTCGGCATCGGACCGCGCGACATGATCGCGATCCTGCAGACGGTCAAGGCCGCGGGCGCTCTGCAAGCCGAACTCGAGGTGATGTGATGACCCCCGATTCAAGCCTCTCGAGCGTGACCACGACGTTGCAGCAAGGCGTCAACCCCTTGGCGCGCATCAACCCGGCCGCCGCCGCCGATGCGCAACAAACCGCGCAAGACTTTGAGGCGTTTTTTCTGACCCAGATGGTCAACTACATGATGGCCGATGTGCAAACCGACCCCGTTTTCGGCGGCGGCCCCGGTGAGACCCTGTTCCGGTCCATGCTGGGCCAGGAATACGGCAAGGCCCTGGCCCAGAACGGCGGGATCGGCATTGCCGACTCCGTTGTCCGCGAAATCCTTCAGCTACAAGAGCAGGCCCAGCCATGACCCAAGTCAGCCCCACCTGGCGAACGGAATCCCTAATCCGCGCCACCATTGAGCTTGCCGACGTCATCGATGAGGAGTCCGGCTTGCTCGATGAAATGCGCACCGGCGAAGTTGGCGACATCCAGGTCAAGAAGGCCTCCGTTGCGGCAGCTTACGAGCAGGCCGTCTCGGACCTGCGGCAATTTCCCGATCCCCTGCAGAAGCTCGACCATAGCCGCATCGCCGAGTTACGCGCCGTCGCGACGCGACTCGAACAGACCGCGACCCGAAATATTCTCGCCCTGCATGCCGCAACGGTGGCCAATCAGCGGTTGGCACAAGCCGTCGCGGAAGCCGCGCAAGAGCAGCAAATCAGAGCCGCCGGCACCTACCGGCCCGATGGGCGCCTCACCAACACTCGCAAGGCCGGCGCATCGCTGCCCTTGTCGGTAAACCAGACTCTGTAACGCCAAAGGCCCTTCGGACCCAGATCATGTCTTTGACCGTCTCCCTCTATTCGGCGCTGGCTGCCCTGCAAACGACACAGGCCGCATTCCAGGTCACGTCGAACAACGTCGCCAATGCCAACACCGAGGGCTATACCCGCAAGACGGTTGGCCAGACCAACCAGATCGTCAACGGCGAATCCAGCGGCGTCCGTCTGACTGAGATCCGGCGCTCGGTTGATGAGAATCTGCTGCTGCAGGTTCGTGATCAATTGTCCAAGCTTTCCGGCTTGTCTGCCCAGGATACCTACTACTCGCGTATGCAGCAGCTGTTCGGCACCTTGGAAAACAATGGTGATTTGTCCCACGCCGTCACCGATCTTGGTGCCGCCCTGGAGTCCCTATCCACGACCCCGGAAAGCCAGTCCGCGCGCAGTGATGTTGTCAATCAAGCCATTCGATTGACCAACCAGCTTCAGTTCATGTCGGACGAAGTGCAGAAAATGCGCCAGGAAGCCGACAAGCAGATCAGCGAGACGGTCTCCAGAATTAACGACCAGCTAACCCTAATCAACGACCTCAACGGTCAGATCGCCGTCTCGAAGGCCCTCGGCAAACCCGCGGCGGACCTCATCGACAATCGCGACAAGGCACTGGATCAACTCGCCAAGGACGTCGACATCAAATACTTCACCCGGGACGATGGCCGGGTAATCGTATTTACCGAGAGCGGGCGGCAACTGGTCGAGAACACCACGGTCCAGCTGGTGCACACCCCGGTTTCGCAGATGTCCGCCCAGATCACCTATCCCAGCGGCATCGGCCCGATATCGATCGGCGCCAGCGGTGTCGACATTACCTCAGAACTGCGCGACGGCAGCCTTCGTGCCCTAGCCGATCTGCGCGACACCGATCTCGTCAATCTGCAGGCTGAGCTCGACCGTCTGGGCGAAGTCATGGCCAGCAGCGTCAACGCCGCCCACAATGACGGTACTGCGTTCCCGCCACCCACGTCTCTGACCGGCGCGACGACCGTCGCCGCCACGGACGCCCCGTCGATGACCGGCAGCTTCCGCGCCACGGTGGTCGACGGCAACGGCCTTGTGGTCGAGAACCTGGACATCAATCTGGCCGCCCTGGTGCCCTCCACCATCGGTCAGCTGGTCACCACGCTCAACGGCATGGCCAACGCGACCGCCAGTATCAACGCCCAGGGCAAAGTCGTGCTCACGGCCACCGGCGGCAACAAGATCGCTGTTAACGAAATGACCAGCGCCGTCACCACCGGGTCTCAGACCATGGGCATGGCGCAGTTCCTCGGCCTCAACGATTTCTTCTCGACCGGTAACGGTTATTCGACCTACCAGACCGACCGCCAAGTCAGTGCCACGGCCGCTTTGGGCCTCGCCGGCACCCTCACCGTCGCCTATCCCGGCGGCTCGACGGCGGTTGCTTACAATGTCGGCGACAGCCTGACCGCCGTTGCCACGGCAATCACCGGGGCCATGGCCGCCCAGAACATCACCGCCACCGTGATTCAGGAGGCTAGCGGCTTCCGCCTGAACATCTCGGACGCCGACGGCAATAATTTCTTCTTCACCGACTCCTCGACCCTGACCAGTACCTTGAATGTACGCTCCGGCACGCCGGGGATCGCCAATCGGCTCGCCGTCACCACCGGTATCGCCAACGATCCCAACCAATTCGCCGGCGGTGAGCTTAGCGGCGCCGCGACGCTCGCCGTCGGCACTGTTGCCGTCTCCGCCGGCAGTGGCAAGGCCGCCCAGGCGATCGCCGGCGTCTTCGCCGGCGACCTCGCCCTGGCCAAAGCCGGCGGACTCGCCGCAACGACCACACGTTTGGCCGACTACGCCGCCAGCATCATGTCGGTCAATGCGACCACCGCGGCCAACATTTCCCGTGATCTGGAGATCAACCAGGCCTACAGCCAGGCGCTGACCACACAGGCCGCCGGCATCAGCCAGGTCAACATCGATGAAGAGATGTCCAACATTATCATCTTGCAGAACGCTTATCAGGCGGCTGCCCGTGTCACCACCGCGGTGACTGAGATGATGGATATTCTCATGAACGCCGTCCGTTAAGAGGCACTGAGATGACTCGCGTTGCGCCATACGCCCAGCAACAGATGATCCTGTTCAACACCCTGAATCAGCAGCGGCAGATGTTTGATCTGCAGACTCAGCTCAGCACCGGTGTTGTCGCCCAGCAATATTCCGGCATCTATCAGAGCGCCAGCCGCCTGGTTTCCACCGAGGCGACGGTGGGCCGGACCAATCAATTCATCGACAATATCAACACCGTCGAACAGCGCCTCTCCTTGATGGATATCAGCATGGAGAGTACTGAGACCTTGGCCACTGAGATGCGCAAACTGTTGAATGCCTCGCTCGACGGTCCCGAGTCCCATCTCGCCGATATGGTCGACCTCGCCACCAACACGCTTTCGTTGGTCGGCGAGTCCTTGAACGCCCGCGACGGCACCCGCTATCTCTTTGCCGGCGGCCGCGTCGATCGCGCCCCCGTGACCTTCGCCGCCGGCACCTACACGCCGGTCAAGCTCATCGAGAGCGACGCCAACACTGTCGACGAGACCTTCTACCAGTCCTACTACACCAACGTGCTCGGCAACACTTTGCCCTACGCGCAAGGCAGTTTTTATCAACAGATCTACTTCGAAAAGAACGGTGTCCTGCCTACGGTGCCGGTCCCGGCCGATTTGAACAACCCGACGCTGGCTGAGTTCAAGGCCGAGGATCCGAACCTCTTCAGCTATTACGTCGACCGTCTCAATTCGAGCCAAATGATGGCAAATCCGAAGCTCGATTACTACCAGGGCGACAACGTCCAAAGTGCTGCCAGAATCGACGAAAGCTTTGAGATCAAATATGGCGTCTCCGCCAACGAGGTCGCTTTCCAACAACTGATTACCGCGGTCGATGCCATCGCCAACCTGCCTCAGGCGTCGATTGCCACGCCCGATGGCCAGGTCCTTGTCAAAAAGGCCCGGGATATCATCGACAACATCCTCGGCGTCGATGTGACCAACGGCATCGACGGTCTGACTGATTTACGGATCGAACTCAACGGCCCTCGTATCACCCTTAAGAACGTGCAGGGCCGACACGAGCAATACAACATCTATGCAGCGGAGATTATCGGCGACATCCAGAACATCAATACCGCCGAAGTCGTCGCCCGCCTGCAGTCTGATCAAGTTCAGCTTCAAGCCTCGTATTCAACCATTTCGCGGATCCAATCCTTGTCATTGCTCAATTTCCTCAACTAGCGACTTAGCCCGCGCTTAACACCGCCTTAACTCTGGAGGTGTCAGGCTCGTACGGTTTCGCAAACTCGGACAGCTCACGATCATGGCGACCATTCCAGGCTTAAAGAGCAGTTTCGACACGATTTCCGTGGCCGAACAGTTCGTAAGACTGTCCCAGCTCGCCTCGGGCCCGGCCTTCGAGCTCCAGTTCAGTATCACTCAGGAAACTGTCCTAAAGCGCCTGGACAAGGAGATCCTGGATCTCCAGCAGGAAAAGAACACCAGCGGCGCTACGGCGCTGCTAGACATTAACGTCACCCGCCTGAAGCGGGACGTTGCCGACATCGACGCCTATGCCGCGCGCACCAAGAGCAATCGCGTCACCACCGAAACGACGATCGCCGCTTTTACCGACCTGATTGCCCTGGCCGATCCATCGACCGTCGCCGAATTCGATTCCCGCCTGGCCTCGGCCATCGCCGACATCGAAAAGCTGGATACGCCGGTTTTCGAGCGCTTTGGCGCCCCCGATGGTTTGCGGAAGCTTAAGGCGGACGCGGTGGCACAGCTCAACGCGCTGGTGCACAATAACTTCGCCACCGGCGGCGATATTTCCGCCGTTCAGGCCACGCTCAACGGCCTTTCCGCGAGTTTCGGCGTTACCCTCGAAATAACCCGCATCAATGAAGATGCTGGATTTAACCTGTCGCAGAACACCAGTGAAAAGATTGCCGACCTCGAATCGGACATCTCAGCGATACAACTAGGCGCGCAGATCGAAAATATCGACGAGATCGAAAAGAAGAAAGAGCAATTCGCGCGAATCTTGACCGCTCTCTCGCTCTCCTTCGAAATCGCCCAGTCGATAACGGCCTACATTTCTCAGTACACGGTTTTCAAACAAGAAATAGACCCAGGCTCGGTTCTCAACTTATTCGCCTGACGGTCATCGTATTTATCGATCCACACCGCTACCCGATATCGCCTGCGCGTTTTCGCACATGGGGCCACCACCATGGCCGCATCCGGCAAATCTTGCCTATCGGCGGCAAAATTTGCCTAGAAAAATCGGCACAAATTGCATGGTTTCCCAAAACTAAACGCCATAACACGTTGTAAATAAACGAAAATAGAGTTGGCCTCTCGATTGCAGCAAGTCGGGCCGGAGCAGAAGCTCCGTCACATAGTCCTTCAGAATGAGGAGCCAAGGTATGGCAGAAATTACCCTCAACGCGGCTGTGCGGTCGAACCTATTGACCCTCAGCAACACCCAATCCCTTATCGACAAAACCCAAAACCGTCTGTCTACCGGTCTGCGAGTTGCCAGCCCGATCGACGATTCGAAGGCGTTCTTCGAGGCCAAGTCGCTGAGCGACCGGGCATCGGATTTCTCCGAGAAAAAGGACGGTATCGATCAGGGCATCAGCTCGGTCAAAACGGCTCTTGAAGCCGTCGAGGCCGTCGACACGCTGGTTCGCCAGCTCAAGGGTCTGGCCATCAGCGCCAAATCCGCGACTGGTACGGAGTTGACCTCCATTGTCTCTCAGTACAACTCTCTCCGCACCCAGATTGACAATCTGGCCGGTGACGCCAGCTATCAGGGTCTCAACCTGGTCAACAACACCACGTCGACCCTGGCCGTCTCCTTCGGGACGGCGACCACCAGTACCCTGTCCATTGCAGCGGTGAACCTACAGGCGGGTAGTGCCGGGCTCGCTGTTACACTGGCCGCCGCCTCTGCGACGACCACGGGCGAGATCGATTTCAGCACCGCAAGCGGCGCTGACGCGGCGATTACGGAATTGGACACGGCGATCACCACCTTGCGAGGCAACGCGTCTTCGCTCGGTTCCAACGTCGCCCTGCTCCAGGCCCGCCTGGACTTCACCAAATCCTATGTGAATGGCCTCGAAGAAGGTGCCGGCAAGCTCACCCTCGCCGACATCAACGAGGAAGGTGCCAACCTGGTGTCGCTGCAGACAAGGCAGCAGCTGGGTATCTCCGCCCTCGCCTTCGCCGGTCAGTCCGAGCAGTCGGTGTTGTCGCTCTTCCGGTAAACCGCCGGATTTCCAGAACTAGTCTGGAGCAGAAGCTCCAATAACTTACCTTCAGAATGAGGACCACTAATAATGGCTGAAATTACCCTTAATGCCGCTGTGCGGTCGAACCTGTTGACCCTCAGCAACACCCAATCCCTTATCGATAAAACTCAGAACCGTCTGTCCACCGGCCTTCGGGTTTCCAGCCCGATTGACGATTCGAAGGCGTTTTTCGAGGCCAAGTCGCTCAGCGACCGCGCCTCGGATTTCTCCGAGAAAAAGGACGGTATCGATCAGGGTATCAGCTCGGTTAAAACTGCCCTCGAGGCCGTTGAGGCCGTCGATACGCTGGTTCGCCAGCTCAAAGGTCTGGCCATCAGCGCCAAATCCGCGAGCGGCACTGAGTTGACGTCCATCGTCAGCCAGTACAACTCCTTGCGGACCCAGATCGACAACCTGGCCGGTGACGCCAGTTATCAGGGTCTCAACCTGGTCAACAACACCACGTCGACCCTGGCTGTCTCCTTCGGCACGGCGACCACGAGTACTCTGTCCATCACTGCCGTTGATCTGCGGACCAACACCGTTGGTGGCCTCTCTGTTACGTCTGCCGCTAACTTCAGCGCGACCAGCCTTGTCGACGCGGCTATTACTCAGTTGGACACGGCGATCACCACCTTGCGAGGCAACGCGTCTTCGCTCGGTTCCAACGTCGCTTTGCTTCAAGCTCGTTTGGACTTCACCAAGTCCTATGTGAATGGCCTCGAAGAAGGTGCCGGCAAGCTCACCCTCGCCGACATCAACGAGGAAGGTGCCAACCTGGTATCGCTGCAGACAAGGCAGCAGTTGGGTATCTCCGCCCTCGCCTTCGCCGGCCAGTCCGAGCAGTCGGTGTTGTCACTCTTCCGGTAAACCCGGATTCCATCTGAACGTATCCTTAAGGGGGGCTTCGGCCCCCCTTTTTTTGTCCGGCAAATATTTCCTAGCCAGCACATTCTTTCCATCGCCAGGGGCCAAGAAAGAGCATAACCATATGAAATAGCTCAATAAAATAATGGCCCGATAATTGCTGCAGTCCTCGTCGGAGCAGAAGCTCTTGTAATAGCCACTTCAGAATGAGGACAGAAATCATGGCTGAAATAACCTTGAATGCCGCCGTTCGTGCCAACCTGCTAACACTGGGCAAGACTCAATCCTTGATCGACAAGACCCAAAATCGTCTATCCACTGGTCTTCGGGTTTCCAGCCCGATTGACGACTCGAAGGCGTTCTTCGAGGCGAAGTCGCTTGCCGACCGCGCCTCCGATTTCGCTGAAAAGAAAGACGGCATCGACCAAGGTATCAGCTCCGTGAAAACTGCCCTCGAAGCAGTTGAGGCAGTAGACACGCTGGTGCGGCAGTTAAAGGGGCTCGCGATCAGCGCCAAGTCCGCCACGGGCTCGGAACTAACCGCAATCGTGAGCCAATACAACTCGCTTCGCACACAAATCAACAACCTCGCAGGCGACGCCAGCTATCAGGGATTGAACCTGGTGAACAACACGACCACCACGCTGGACGTTTCGTTCGGCACGGTCAGCACCAGTATCTTGTCCATTAGCGCGGTTAACCTGCAAACTGGCAGTACTGGTCTCGCCATTACTTCGGCGGCCAATTTCAGTGCTACCAGTGTTGTTGATGCGGCGATCACGCAGTTGAATACGGCGATTACCACCCTGCGAGGCAATGCGTCCTCGCTCGGCTCAAACGTCGCGTTGCTGCAAGTTCGCCTGGACTTTACGGGTGCCTATGTAAATGACTTGGAGGAAGGCGCCGGCAAGCTCACCCTGGCCAACATCAATGAGGAAGGGGCCAACCTGGTATCGCTGCAGACAAGACAGCAACTCGGTATTTCCGCCCTCGCCTTTGCCGGTCAGTCCGAGCAATCGGTTCTATCTCTCTTCCAGTAGTCGTCCGAAGTCGTACGAAGTTACCTGGGGGGGGCCACGCGCCCTCCCCCCCATTTCTTTCCAAGCCATCTCCACGCCCAACTGATCGCCCGGTGGTTCCCATCGCCGGACCGATCAACCGTGTCCCGGCAACCTTTGCCGCCAAACCCTTGCCCGTTCCCGGCAAGGTTTGCCGCAATTGGGGTCTCTCTTGCCGGGCAGCATCGGACCCAAGGCCCGAGAAACAACCAACAACAAGACTGCAAGTATCTGATTTAACGTGGTTTTTAGCCGAATTTTCAAGTTGGCACGCCTGTTGCTCTATGACCCTTGAGCCGGCTCGGTCGGCCTCGACGTTCAGAATGGAAAGGTGCCAAAAATGGCCGGTGATATCCAACTCACAGCAGCAGTCCGAACCAATCTCCTCGCGCTGCAGGGAACCCAGGATCTGATCTCGCGCACCCAGGGCCGTCTTTCGACCGGCCTGCGTGTCGCCAGTCCCCTCGACGACGGTCGCGCCTTCTTCGAGGCCAAGGCCCTCAGCGACCGCGCCTTCGACATTGCCGAAAAGAAGGACGGCATCGATCAGGCCATCAGCTCGGTCAAGGTAACCCTCGACACCGTCAATTCCATCGATTCCATCGTCAAGCAGATGAAGGGTATCGCCATCGGCGCCAAATCGGCGACCGGCACGGAATTGGCGGCGATCGTCACCCAGTATAATGAGTTGAAGACGCAAATCGACAACCTGGCCGGAGACGCGGTCTATCAGGGCAACAACCTGGTCAATGGCACCGGCACCACATTGACCGTTGAATTCGGCACCTCCTCGACCAGCGTTCTGACCATCAACTCGATTGACCTGCGCACCGCCTCAACCGGTTTGAGCATATCATCGGCCGCTAACTTCAGCGCTGGCAGTATTGTCGATGCCGCTCTGACCCAGCTCGCCACCGCGGTTAGCACGCTGCGCGGCAATGCCCAGTCCCTGGGTTCTCGTGTCGCTCTGCTCCAGACCCGCTTGGACTTCACCAAGTCCTACGTGAACACGCTGGAAGAAGGTGCCGGCAAGCTAACCCTCGCCGACATCAACGAGGAAGGCGCCAATCTCGTCGCCCTGCAGACCCGGCAGCAGTTGGGTGTCCAGGCCCTCGCTTTCGCCGGACAGTCCGAACAGTCCGTCCTGCAGCTCTTCAGCTAATCACTGCCCGAACAAACGCCGAGAGGGGGCGGTTGCCCCCTCCTCGTTTGCTCACGATCCCCAGCGGCTCACGACCCCCGACTGCTCACGACCCACGGCGCAAAAACCGGCCCGCTCGATCTCCGGCGGCGCCGTCTCGCCAGGCGGCGACACCATTTACCATCACCAAAGATATGCCGTGTGCCGGTTGCACCGGCGCTTCGAAAGTCGCGGTGTCGATAATCGCCACCGGATCGAACATCACAAGATCCGCATACGCGCCCTCCCGCAGCACGCCACGATCCTTCAGACCGAACCGTTCCGCCGCCAGGCCGGTCATCTTATGGACCGCCACCTCCAGCGGAAACAACCCGACCTCCCGGCCATAGTGGCCGATTACCCGTGGGAAGGTACCCCACAACCGTGGATGCGGATGCTTGTCATGGGGCAGCCCGTCTGAGCCGATCATCGTTCCGGGAAACGCCAGGATGCGCCGCACATCCTCCTCGGCCATCTGAAAATAAATCGCCCCGGCCGGATCCAGACGGCGCGCCGCCTCGAACACATCGCAGCCCCAGTCTTTCGCAAGGTCGGCAAGATAGCGCCCGGTCGCCTCCGGCACCGCGTCGGACCAGGTGATCAGGATGGGGATTTCCGCGTCGACGTGATCGACATCGAGCACCGTCGAGCCGGCGGCGTAGGGATAGGCATCGAGACCGACCGGCTGTCTCTCGCCGGCCGCGGCAATGACCGGCAATGTCTCGCGGCTGCGCCCCCAATTTTCCCGACCCGAGCATTTATGGTGCGAGATGACCACCGTCGTGCCGGCGCGCCGCGCCGTCTCGAATGTTTCATTGAGGGACTCGAGGACATGCACATGCTCATCGCGCATATGCGTCGCATACACGCCGCCGGCGGCGCCGACCAGCGCCGCCAGGGCCACGACTTCGTCCATGTCGGCCGCCATGTTTGGTTTGTAGTACAAACCGGTGCTGAACCCCGCCGCACCGGCCGCGAGCCCTTCGGCCAACGCTTCCTGCATCACCGCAATCTCGGCCGTGCTGGCCCGCCGGTCGACCCGCTCCATGGCGCTGACGCGCAGACTGCTATGCCCGACCAAGCCGACCACATTGACCGCCGGCCGCGCCTGCTCGACCGCTGTCACATAATCGGCAAAACCCTCGAAGCGAAAATCGTCCCGCTTGCCCAGTAGGTTCAACGGCGGCGGTGGATCCCCCGGCAGCACGGTCGGCGCCAAGCTGACGCCACAATTGCCCACGACCACGGTGGTCACGCCCTGGCTGACCTTCGGCGTCATCTCAGGCGCGATCAGGACGGCGTTGTCGTCATGGGTGTGCGTGTCGATAAACCCGGGCGAAATCGCCTGTCCGCTTGCGTCGATATCTTGCTTGGCCCTGCTTAGCGTACCCGCGGCGGCGATGACCGCGATCCGGTCGCCACGAATCGCCAGATCGCCGGCAAACGGCGCCGCGCCCGTTCCGTCGACGATTTGCGCGCCGCGGAATATCACATCATATGTCTCCGCCGTCTCATCCATCATGCTCATGCTATTCTTGCTTGCCCCGCAGCCTTTAAAGCCGGTGTCCTAAATCTGCGTCGAAAAGATGCAGCCGATCAGGGTCCGGCCGCAGACGTATTTTGTCGCCGGGCTTGAACGGGTGCCGTTCGTGAAACACCGCGCTGAACTCGGCCCCGCCCAATTGACCATAGACATTGGTATCGGCGCCGGTCGGCTCCACCAGACTGACCACCGCCTCGGCCCCCTGCTCGGTCCCGGTCAAGTGATAGTCTTCCGGCCGCACGCCAAGCATTACCGACCGGCCCTCTTCGGCATCCTGCCCCGCCAAGTCGATGCGCGCACCATCGCTCATTTCGACATGCACCGCCCCGTCGGCATGGCGGACGACCCCCGGTATTAGATTCATCGCCGGCGAGCCCAGGAATCCGGCCACGAACAGATTGGCCGGATGGTCGTAGAGCTCCAGCGGCGGTCCGGCCTGCTGCACCCGGCCATGGTCGAGCACGACGATACGGTCGGCCATCGTCATTGCCTCGATCTGGTCGTGTGTCACATATACGACGGTTGTGCCGAGACGCTGATGCAACGACCTGATCTCGGTGCGCATTTGCACCCGTAGTTTTGCGTCCAGGTTGGACAACGGTTCGTCGAACAGAAACACCGCGGGATCGCGCACGATCGCCCGTCCCATCGCCACCCGCTGTCGCTGTCCGCCGGACAATTGTCTCGGCAGGCGGTCGAGATAATCGAAAAGATTGAGGATACCGGCCGCTTGCTTCACCTTGCCGTCGATCTCGTCGCTCGGCTCATGACGGATACGCGGTCCGTAGGCGATGTTCTTATAGGTCGACATATGCGGATAAAGCGCATAGCTCTGAAACACCATGGAGATATTGCGTTTTTGCGGCGGCAGCGCGTTCGCCAACGCACCGCCGATATAGAGCTCACCGCCGGTAATATCCTCCAACCCGGCAATCATCCGCAGCAAGGTCGATTTCCCGCAGCCGGACGGCCCCACCAGAACGACGAATTCGCCATGGGCGATTTCCAGATCGACGCCATGCACCACCTTGGTCGCACCGTAGCTCTTCTCGAGACCGCGCAGATTGACGGTCGCCATGGCTGCCCTCCGCTCCCTAATACTCTTCCAAGGTCAGTTCCGACGCCATCACCCGGTTGCCCGCGCTCAGCCCGCAATCGACCGGCAGCACCGCACCGGTGATCGCGCTCGCATCGTCACTGGCCAAAAACGCAACCGCCTTCGCCACATCTTCGCGCTCGACAATTCGGCCGAGCGGATACCATTGTTTCAACCGCTCGAAAACCTCCGGCCGCCGCGCTGCCCGCTCCGACCAGACCGGCGTCGCCACCGTTCCCGGACATACCGCGTTCGCCCGAATGCCATCCGGCCCATATTCTACTGCCAACGACTTCGTAAAGTTGATCAGCCCGGCCTTGGCAGCGCTATACGCTGGATGGCCCAACACCTGCAGTCCGTTGACCGAACTGATATTGACGATGCAACCCGACCGCCTTGTTTGCATGCCGGGTATCACCACGCGCGCACAATGATAGGCGCCGCCAAGATTACCCTGAACCTCCGCTTGCCAATCGTCGGGCGTCATGGTTGCCAGAGTTGGCTTGAGTACGAACCCGGCATTATTCACCAAGATATCGACCGGCCCGAGTGTCGCATCCACATCGCCAAAGCCTGCCGCGACACCGTCCGCATCCGCCACGTCGAGAGCAACCGCCATCGCCCCCGCAATCTCGCCTGCTGCCTCCCTTGCGGCGGCTTCGTCCCGGTCGACCACCGCTACCCGGGCACCCTCCGCCGCGAACCGCGCACAGAGCGCCCGGCCGATCCCGCCCGCACCACCGGTGACCGCCACCACCTTGTCGTCAAACCGTTTCACTAGCTTCCCTCGCCTGCCAGCGCATCGCGCATCCAATGCAGCGAACTCTCGCGCAAATGCCCGTAGTTGTAGAAGGCTATGTCGGAAACCCCAGCCGCACGCACGGCGTCGACGCACGCTTTGACCTGTGCCCCGCTGCTGGCGTCGGGTGGGCCGGGACGCAATATCGCGCGCAGACGCGCGGCGGTACCGACCCGCCGCCGCACGTCCCAAAGATCGGTTCGCACCCGCTCCGGGCTCGGCTCGTAAAGCGGCACCTCAAGCACATCGGCGGTTTGCGCCAACGCCTCCAGGTCACTGCCTTCGAGCCAGGCCGCGCTGCTTGGCCGATTCACCGACGGGATCACCGCAATGGTCGCATCATCGCGAACGGCATCGCGAATCTCGCGAATTAACGCGGTGACCTGATCGCAGCGCCATCGCAGAAAGGCCGTCAGGTCGCCGTCCGCCACGATATCGGCAAGCAGCCAGGCCGCCGCCATATCCGGCTCCGGCGCGACGTCGCTTTCGAGATAGGCGCTGATCGCCTGGGCGACCCGTGACTGTACGCCACCCACATCGATGCCGGCGCCACCGGCACCGGCCTTGCAATGATCGCAAAAGCACAACGCCAACAACGTCTCCTGCCACGCATTCATCGGCGTCAGCGAAAATTCGTGGTGAAACCCGTGCCGAAAAGGCAGAAATCCCGGCGTCTCCAGACTAAGACCGGAAACTCCGTAGCGATCGCTCAAATCGGCACAAAGCGCGGTGGCGTAGGCTCGAACATCGGGATTGGCCGCACACAGGCTGTATCGGTAGCCGTCGCCAAAGGCATTGCGCACCACGGCATCGGGATAGGCCGACCCCAGTCGCGTATTGTGCAGCAGCACGACCCACGCGTTCGCCTGGATATCGTCGCGCCCGACCAGTTCTTGTAACACATCCCGATTCTGACTTAACGCACTGATTACCGGCTTGATTTTGCCGTACCGCTCCGGTCGCGCCCTGAAATAGACCGTGCCATCTTCGGGAAAGTAAACTTTGCCGGCGGCGCCATGCGGCCGGATGAATTTTCCGGCATGGTAGGCGCAAGCCAGGGTGATCGTATTGACGCCCAACCCCAAGAAGGTCTCGGCGACGCTATCGCCGGTTCCTTCTGCGAGATCCCAAGCATAGGCGTAAAGCGCTCGGTACATTCGCCCTCCATTCGTATGTAGGAAAGTAACCCAAAACCTGTGTTTCGGCTAGATACGTTCTCCCGCCGCCAGTTTTTCCGTTATCTGGGCGCCCTTCACACGATGTCAGCGCCCGCTGGCGAGCAGAAAAGCGCCGCATTTACGGTTGCGTAGCAGCTCAGAATGTTAGAGACTTTCATAGATATAACAGTCAATTCGTCTATCTAGATGTCATAGAATACCGGGAGGACAACGAATGATGCCATTAAATGGGCGCCTCGCGGCCCAAATTACTGCCGCGTCGGCGGCAGCGCTGCTGTTGGGCGGGATTGCCACGGCACAAGCAGCCGAAGTGCGTGTGACGGTTGCCGAATACAGCTCGGCGACCGGACCGTATTTCCAAGAGGCGGCGGCGGCCTTTGAGGCGGCGAATCCTGACACCGACATTCAGATCGAAGTCGTCCCCTGGGATGTCTTGTTGCAAAAACTGACCACCGACATCTCCGGCAATGCCAACTCCGACTTGGCCATCATCGGCACCCGTTGGCTCGTGGATTTCGTCGAACAGGACGTTGTGTCCGAGCTCGACTCCTTCATGGACGACGACTTCCGCAACCGCTTCATCGCCACCTTCCTGTCACCGTCGGTGATGGGCGGCAAGACCTACGGACTGCCGATCGCCGCTTCGGCGCGCGCCATGTACTACAACAAGGATCTATTGGCCCAGGCCAATGTCGATGGCCCGCCCGCGACCTGGGATGATCTTGTAACGACGGCCAAGGCGATCTCCGCCCTCGGTGACAACACCTTTGGTTACGGTCTCCAGGGCAATGAGATCGAGACCGACGTCTATTTCTACTATGCCATGTGGGCGTTCGGCGGCTCGATCCTCAACGATGATGGCTCCAGCGGCGTCGACAGCGACGCGGCTTTGAAGGCGGCGACATTATACAAATCGCTCATCGACGACGGCTCTACCCAGCCCGGCGTCACGGCCAACACCCGTGAGGACGTGCAGAACCTGTTCAAGGAAGGCCGTGTCGGGATGATGATCACCGCACCTTTCCTATCGAGCCAGATCAAGACCGAAGCACCGGACCTTAACTATGGCGTGGCTGCCATTCCGTCCGGCGGCGCCAACGGGACATATGGCGTCACCGACTCCATCGTCATGTTCGATAACTCCGAGGTGAAGGATGATGCCTGGGCCTTCCTGGATTTCATTTTCCAGGACGACTGGCGCTCGAAATTCACCCGCACCGAAGGCTTCCTACCGGTCAACGTGGCTGTGTCTCAGGAAGATCATTTCCAAAACGATGAGGATCTGAAGGTCTTCTCTGCCGTATTGCCGGATGCCCGCTTCGCACCGGTTATCGCCGGTTGGGAAGAAGTCGCCGATACCACCGTGCGCGCCTTGCAGAGAATCTATCTCGGAGAAGCCGAGCCGGCCGAGGCTCTCGCCACGGCCGCCAGCGAGGCCAACCGAATTCTCGGGAAATAGCGCGACAGCCTGTATGATCGCCGTGGGGGACGTGCAGACGCCCCCCACGAGCGACGCTGAAATTGGTCCACCGCCACAGACTGGCAGCGCATGTCATCGCGACTGGCTCCGGCCTATCTGATCCTCCCCAGCTTCTTTCTCGCGGCGTTTATTATCTTGTTCCCACTGTGGGACTTGAGCCAGCTCGCCACCCACAACGTCAACCGCTTCGGCCAGATCCGTTACTTTAGCGGTTTCGAAAATCTGCTCGCCGTCCTCGACGATAGCCTGTTCTATCAGTCTCTATGGCGCACGGTCCTTTGGACCGTTGGTGTCGTCGGCGGCACCATCTTGCTCTCATTCCCCATCGCCCTCATCCTCAACGAGGATTTTGCTGGGCGCGGCCTCGCGCGGGTTATCATCATGTTGCCCTGGTCGGTCTCTCTGACCATGACCGCCATTGTTTGGCGCTGGTCGCTGAACGGTCAGTTCGGCCTCCTCAACAAGACCCTGCAGGACCTTGGCATCATCGGCGAACCCATTGTCTGGCTCGCCTCCGGCGCCACCGCATTTCCCATGCAGATCGCTATCGGCATCTTGGTTTCGATCCCGTTCGCCGTGACGGTATTCCTCGGCGGCCTGTCGTCGATACCCGCCGATATCTACGAGGCCGCGCGCGTCGACGGCGCCAGTCCCTGGCAGCAGCTCCGCACGCTGACGTTGCCCCTGATGCGCCCTTTCATCAACATCGCGCTGGTCTTGAACGTAATCTACGTCTTCAATTCCTTCCCCATCATCTGGGTCCTGACCCAAGGCGGCCCGGCCAACCAGACCGACATCCTGGTCACCTACCTCTATAAGCTGGCCTTCCGCTTCGGCAAGATGGGCGAGGCGTCGGTCGTGTCGCTCATCATGTTCGCCCTTCTTCTCGCCATTACTCTCCTCTACACCCGCATGGTCATCCGTGATGAGCAAACGCGCTAGGCGAAGTATTATCAGTTGGCTCGTGCTGTCACCGCTTATGGTGGTGATCCTGTTCCCGTTCGCGGTCATGTTCTTCACGGCGGTGAAACCTGCCGACGAGGTCCTCGCGACGCCCACGGCGTGGCTACCAAGTACCATTCGTTGGGCCAATTTCGTTGAAATGTGGCAGGTGACCGGCTTCGGCCGCGCTTTGCTCAACAGTCTTTATGTCAGCACCGCATCGACGCTCGGCGCCCTGATCGTCGCCGTGCCGGCGGCCTATGCCCTGTCGCGTTTTGAATTCAAGGGCAAGGGCGCTTACCGCCAATTCCTGTTGATCACCCAAATGCTGTCCCCGATCGTTCTTGTCCTCGGCCTATTCCGCCTCTCCGTCGCGGTCGGCCTGCTGGACTCGGTGAATGTCCTGGTGATGATCTACGCCGCTTTCAACATCGCCTTCGCCGTGTGGATGTTGCAGAGCTACTTTGCCACGATCCCCCGCGATCTTGAGGAAGCCGCTTGGTTGGAGGGCGCCAGTCGCTTCCGCACGGTTATCATCGTCTTCCTGCCCCTCGCCGTGCCGGCCATGGTCGTTACCGCCATTTTCACCTTCATCAATAGCTGGAACGAGTTCGTCCTCGCCTTGACGATGCTACGGTCGGCGGAGAGCCACACCTTGCCCATCAAAATCTTCTCTCTGGTCGCTGGCCGCTACACGGTCGAGTGGCACCACATCATGGGAGCGACGCTACTCGCAACCGTCCCCGTCGCCATTATCTTCGGCTGGCTACAACGCTACTTGGTCCGCGGCCTCGCCCTGGGCGCCGTCAAGTAGCCCCGAAAACGAACCCCGTGCACATAACACATTCAACCCGTCCTCAGCGCCACGCACGAGCGGCTGCGGCTCCCCATATTTAAGAAAATATCCTACATCACAAACCAAAGGTCGGCCACTACCGTCGACTCTTCCATTGATGCAACGGAAAATTCTTGCGATTATTAGTAACTTTCCTACATTTTTGCTCTAAGACACAACCGACACCACACCATGCTTTGAGACAACATTACCGAGCCATGAATCCCGTACAAGACATTATCTCCCATATGCGCGAGACCAAGGGCAGCCTGCGCCCCGCCGAACGACGGGTCGCTGACGCCGTTCTCGCCGACGTCGACTTCGCCGTTCACGCCAGCAATTCCGAGTTGGCTCAGCGCGCCGAGGTCAGCGAACCCACGGTGACGCGCTTCTGCCGCACCCTGGGCTGCGAGGGCGTTCGGGATTTCAAGTTCAAGCTAGCCCAAAGCCTCGTCATCAACAGCCGTCATTTCCAACAGCCGCCGGGCGCGACCGGCGAAGGCTCTCCCCTGCCTTACAGCGCCTCGATTCTGCAGAAAGCCCGCGAGGCCATCGATCGTGTGGAACGGCAGATCGATCCCGAGCAGGTTGAACGGGCGATCACCTACCTGGCGAAAGCCAAGCGTATCATGATCTTCGGTGTCGGTGGCGGCTCCACCGCCGTGGCCCAGGATGCCCAATACCGGCTCTTCCGCCTGGGTCTCGCCGTCACCGCATATTCCGACGGTTATCTCATGCGCATGGCCGCCTCCACCTTGGGACCGGAGGACGCGGTGATCGCCATATCCGTTACCGGACGATCGGCGGAGGTCAATCAAAGTGTCGAGATCGCCACCCAGGTCGGCGTCCCGGTCGTTGGTATCACCATGCCCGACTCCGCCCTCTCCCAGCTCTGCACCGTCCCGCTTACCATTCATATTCCTGAGACGACCGACATCATGACACCGACGGCGTCACGCTACGCCTATATGGCTGTGGTCGATCTGCTCGCAACCGGTCTGGCCTACTGCCTCGGCAAGTCGGCTCTCCAGAACCTGCGCCGCATGAAATATAACCTAATGAATCTTCTGGAGGGCGACGTGTTCGAGCCCCTTGGGGACTGAGAAAGCCGGGCTAAAGCACTGAATTAGTACGATAACGACGGTAATACGCTGTTAAGCATAACGCCCTAAAGTCGGGGCATGAGCATCGACATTGACGACGCGGCACTCCCCGGCGGAAAGACCTTATTTCTGCGTGAGACCCTCTACCAAGCCACGGCTCACCTGGCGGCTGGGCGGGTCGAAGAAGCCATCGTTGCCTGCGAAACCGTGCTGAAGACCGAAGCCGGCTGCGCCGAGGCATTTCTGGTCCTCGGGCTTATCAGCTTTGAACTGGACGAGCCGTCACATGCCCTGCCTCTGCTCAAACGAGCGCACGAACTACAGCCGGATATCTGTGACTTCACGCAGGCCCTGGCAGCGGCCTATGCCCGCGTCGGCAACGTCAATGAAGGTCTTTTCTATGCCAAACTGGCGACTACTCAGCCGCCTCACCCGACATACCCCGACTTGCTGCCGGCCGAGTTTCGCAATTTTCTAACCAATCTCGAGGAATCGAAACCCCATCTCTATCGCCATCGGGCCGAGCGCTTCCTCATCGAGCGTCGTCCGAACGACGCGATCGAGGCCTGCCAGAAGCAGCTGAACATCAGCCCGGGCGATCCGGCCACCCTGCGCCTTTTGGCCCGCGCATCTCGGGCCGCCGGCCAAGTCGAACGCGCTATCGCCGCCGGCCATGCCCTACTGCATGGCCACGACCAGACACCCGAAGATCTCTCCGAGGTCGCCGCCGCACTGACCACCGCCGGGCGCTTCGACGAAGCGCAGGCCTGCCACAACGCGGTGCTCTCCATGGCACCGCAGGACGCCAAACTTGGCTCCCGCCGCCTCCAAGACCTGATCCGCAGCGCCAACGCCTCCAGTGTGGACGTCGCGCGCGCCCATGCCGAATGGCGGCATGATCATGCCGCCCCCCTTACCGGCAAGGCCTCCCTCGCCCGCCCGGTGGCGCCGTCGGCAAGCGCCGACAAGACAGATCGGCGCTTACGTGTCGGATATTTCTGCGGCCAGTTCCATGACAACGATCTCACGCGCCTACTGACGCCGATCCTCGATGTCCATGATAGGTCTCGGATCGAGATCTATTGTTATAGCGACGGCAAGCAATCCGACTTGATATCCGAGCGTATCAATCACCTGTCGGACCGCTGGACCGATCTCGTCGATGTCGACGACGAAACCGCCGCCGAGATCCTGCGCGGCGACGCCATCGACGTCGCTGTCGATCTTACCGGCCATGGCGACGGCTGCAGGTTGTTGACGTTGGCCCGCAGCACCGTGCCGGCCACCGCAAATTGGCTCGGCTACGATCACCCTGTCGGCAACGACTATTTCCTCGCAACGCCCGCCTCCTGGCCGGATCCGGAGGTCCCGCCGACTTGCGGCGGCCGTGTCCACCACCTCAGCGGCCCCTTGGCGTGTTACGCCCCACCGGCGATTCTGCCGGAGGTCAATACCCTGCCGGCCTCAGCCCTCGGCTACGTCAGTTTCGGCATTGTTGCCGACCTTGCGGCAATCGACACCAATGTTGCGGCCACCCTGAGACCGTTGCTCCTATCCATCCCCAACGCGCGCCTCATCATCAACAACCGCCATGAACTGGACGAGACCTGCGTCCTTCGCACCTACGAAGCCTTCTCCCATCTCGGCCTGCGCGATCGGATCGACATCGTCAATCCCGCCGAGAACTTCAGCAATGAATTTGAGTTCTATCACCACGTAGACATCGCCCTCGATGTTGCCCATCGCGGGTGCATCACGGAGACATGTCGCGCTCTGTGGATGGGTGTCCCCGTCCTGACCGTACCGCGCGACAACTTCGCCGGTCGCCTAACCGCCGCAACCCTGATCGACGCCGAGTGCCGCGAATGGGTCTGCCAGGATGCCGCCGATTTGGCGCACACCGGTCGTCTGATAGCGCTGGATCTGTCCACACTTGCGGACACGCGAGAAACCCTTAGGGGTCGGGTATCAGCCTCACCGCTCGCCGATGTCCGTGCCACCGCCAGATCCCTTGAATCCGCTTTTCAGCAGATCTGGACCCAACGACACGTCCAATAGGGCTGCCGGCGCAACCGCTAAACCACGACCTCACCGAAAAATCTTGGATAACGTCCCGCGCCCTAATGTAGGTCAGGCCGGTCAGTCTCGTGCGGCGCTTCGATCACCTCGCGCTCGCCGTTGAAATAGTCTTCGATTTCCTGATACAGCTGCTTAAGCCGTTGATCCATCCCCTCGAACGAAGCCCGAAGCTCGGCGATGACCGCCTTGCGAAAATCCGTCCGCCGATCGGCCTCGGCAAGACGCCGATCATACCACCAGCTACAGCCCAACATGAGCAGAACGGTGCCGTAGAAAAACGCGAGTGCCGTGCTGCGCTCGCCACCCAGATCATAGCGCACGAGCGTGGCCAGCTCATGCATCCACTCAAGATCCGGATCATCCTGCGCGGCGGCTCGGTCCAAGCACGCAAGCGCTGCGTCAACGACCACCTGCACCTCGGAGCGGCGCAACGGCAGATACCAGGATTGCCGGCGTCTACCCTCCGAAAACACGCTGATGCCATCGCGGATCTGCCGTTTGAACGCCTCGCGGTCCACCGGCTCGTTGGTCAACTCGATTGTCCGGGTAAGTCGGGGAATCGCATTGGCGATCCTCGCCCCATCGCTGCAATTTGTGCAGCGCATATAGCGATGCGCCCGCAGCATGTTCTCGAACGAATGCCGGCACCAGATAAGGACATTCTCTGCGAACGCCGTCCCGCCGAAATTGCCTGGAATGGGCGTATCGGGACGGTCAAGCTCACTCAACACCCCGGCGCCATAAACCGACCCGCTGGAATGATACAGGCTCTGATCCTTCGACCCCATGTCCATCCCGAACAGATAGACGTCTTTGAAGCCGAACCGGATTGCCACCGAGAGCGCCGAGTTTGCCACCGTCGGTCCGGCTGGAGAAACCTGCTGAAACCCATCGCCAAAAAGCATGCTCGAGCTGGTCCGTTCGCGGAAATAGAACAGCGTCTCGTCGAAACGGTCGGCAACTCTTTTTTGAATTGTGTAGGAGCCGATCAATGTAATGCCCGCGAGGTCGAATTCCTCGGCCACGACCCCGATGATGTAGGCCGTGGTGAATTCGTTCTCCAGCTCAACATGGTAGTCGGGCTTGACACCATGGGCCAGCAAGCCCCGCAATCCGGAACCAATACTCATAAGTATCGCTCGGTCGCGATTTTCCTTGATGAAATCGAGGTCCTTGTCGATCGACGGGCCGGAGCCGACGATGAACAAGGGCGTTTCATGAACCGGCATCTGCCGATTAATGGCCATCGTCTGTCCGTGGCCAAGATTGGAGCAGGAGTTGGCCATCATCCGTAACTCGTCCTCGAAGAACCCGAGTCCCGACAGATGCAGAAACAACTCTTGTTGAAATCGCTCCCGGGCGCCCTTCAGGAGTGAATTGTGATAGTGGGCGTAGACATAAATACCGTCCAAGAGCGCCGGATTGCGGGCCCGAATGGCGGTCCGCGCTGTCGCGATGATCGCGTCAACGGAATCTTCGACAATGAATATAATCTCCCGGCCACTGGCGTCCGCTTCAGAAAATATCCCCGCCCAGTCGACAACCGAGAGAGAGTGGAAGATATTCTCCAGCGTCGGATCGACGATGAGAAGTACCTTGCATTCCGTGTGCCGGATCAGCGGCTCGATATGAAGCCCCAATCCGGCCCCAAAGACGATGGTAAAGTGCGAGTTCTTGCCGACAGACTCTCGATTCAGCCCGATCCTGGCGGCTTCCATTCGCCCGCAAAGCGCCCGGCAATAGTCGCCGGCGACGCCCTCGATGTTCGCCGGATCGGGTTCATTAAAGAACAACCGCTGCGGATTACTCAGGAATGCCTGTAACTGCGCCTCTGCAAATTCGACGGCGTCCGCACCATAGAAAAGCTGTCCCTGTAGTGACATGTCGACGCCGCCATTCGGCAAGATCAACAGCTCGGACAGGGGTTCCGTCAGGCGCGAAAGCTGCGCGTGAAGATCGGGTGCATGAGTCTCGAAGGCAGCGATATTGGCCGCGAATTGCGGGTTATCCGGCAGCGCTGACATACTGGCGGGAGCCGCTGGAACCTCAACCGACGGCAGAGCGTCTAGGGGTGAATCCATCATCAAAGAACCATGCTCCAGTGTAGGGCGACCGGGCCCGTCGCCCCCGAACACAAAAACAGACTGCCAGACGCCCTTAGCGGCGGTACAATATCGCCCGCGCACGCCAAGACGACTTCCCGGCCCACGACGGTCGATCTGATATTCGCCAATCATGGTTGAGATTTGCTTAAATCCCCCGCCCCAGGCCCACGATCGGCACCACTCGTGGACGAGCTGGGCACGGCCGTAGTCATGGACCAGGTCGTTGCATTCGAGACTGCCATGAGGGCCCACGCCGATGCGGAGCGCGCGGCCTTCGATGTTCGCTATCACAAATCAAGCCGCGTCCACTGGGGCGTCAAGGCGCCGCTTGTGGACAAGGTGGTCAGGTCTTTCGCCCGCCGGCTCTCGGAGCAGGAAATCTCCGGCCTTGCGGAGCAACTCTGGCGTTCCGGCGTCTGGGACTGCATGATCGCGGCAACGCGCCTGCTGGCCCATCGTCGCATCCCGCCGACGCCGCGCCTTTGGCGTCAGGTCTTGTCTTCGATGAAAGATCTCGACGGCTGGGCCCTGGAAGACAATCTCGCCCGCGTGGCATGGAAATGCCTGCTCGACGATCCGAAACGGTTGGACGACGTCGAGCCATGGACCAACCACAAAGATTTTTGGGTTCGCCGCGCCGCTCTTATTTTCACCCTGCCCTGGGCGAAGACACCGGGCAAAGATCCCGAACGTATGTTGGGCTGGGCTGAGAAATACGCCGACGACCCCGAATGGTTTATCCAGAAGGCCATTGGCTGGTGGTTACGCACGCTCGGCGCCCGCGATCCGGCGCGCGTTGTTGAGTTCCTCGACGCAAACTGGCACACACTTCGCGCTGTCGCGCGCAAAGAAGGCAGCCGGCGGCTACCGCAACATTACGCTGCCAAAATCACTGGCCTGACGCTCACCCCACGGCACGGGTGAGCACGTCGGGATGCTGCTGAACCTCATGCCGCAGCACCCAGCCATTGCCGGTCTTTCGCCACAGGTGGGGTGAACGGAAGCTATCCGCTATTTCGAAGAACTCGTCCTTATCCATGCTCAAATATTCCAGCACGTCCTGGAAATAACGCTGCGGGAATTCGCTGTCGTATTTATGCACCAGCGCCACCGCCTCTTCCCGCGTGATATGGCCGTGCCGCAGCTCTTGACCCGCTTCATGCGTGCAACGCCCAACCCCAAACTTGACCAGGCTGGTCCAGTAGTGAAAGCCGTCCAATTTGTCATCAAGCGAGTTGTATTTCGTGTACGACCCCTCGGTACGCTGCGTATTCGGTTCGAAATTCATGTGCTCGACGGCATAATAGTAGTTCTGCTGCGGAATCCATTTCAGGAAGTAGCCCAGGAAGTGGGCCTCAATCCCTCTTTCCTCGACCTCACCGGCAGCCAACGGCATATATTCCTGCAACTGCCCACGATTGATCCCATGCTGTGCAAGATCGTCGATCGGCAGACCGCTGATAAAAATATCTCCATCCGGGTCGCCGGTCAGATATCGCGGGTGAAACAATGAGTCCTCGTCCTCACCCTCGGTTGCGCCATACTCCGCATGACACTCGCCGTAGAAGATGAGTGGAATCCCCATACGCTTGGCCATCCGCATGGGGAAATGGCGCTGGCCGTAGACAAAGGGCTGGAACGGATGCAACAGGTTCCGATAGGCCAGCTCAGCTAGCTTGCGATGGACGACGCCGTCCGGCGTAAACAGGAAATTGTCATGCCCGGCCAACTGGATCCAATTGGTGAAGTTGCGCCAACCGACGTCCGTGTACATATGCGGCGCCCACGTCACCGTCAGCGGATTCATGCCGTATTTGGTTTTTAGAATATGAGATTGATAGACCGAGTCTTTCCCGCCGGAACCCGGGACCAGGCAATCATACGAGCCGTTTTGGGACCGAAAACGGTCCAGCAGCGCGATTAGCCCGCGTTCACGCTCCTCCCAGTCGATCTCCTCCTTCTTGGCCACCACCCGACAGGCTTGGCAGACGCCGTCATGAAACGGGATCGTGTCCTTCTTCGAATGCCGCTTGTCCTTGGTCACCACCGAAGGCGAGACACGCTGGTTGGAGATAATGCATTTTTCACAGAATTCGACATTCGGTGGCAGGCCGTACTCAACCGCGAGGAGCCCATCGTCCGGATCCTCGACAAAAGTCTTACCATCGATTTCAACGATCTTGTTCGACATGAATTGCGGCCCAACCGGTTGCTTCTGGCGAACCCCGCGGGCGCTATCCGTGACCCGTGGGACTTGCCACCCAAGTTAGGTGAATCATGCTTAATGTTTGATGAACTAAGACGGTCAGGCCGCCCGTACGGCACCCTTTTGCCCGCCGAGCAACGCCGCAAAGCGCTGCAGCAACGCGAGCCCCGCCGGACCGCTCTTCTCCGGGTGAAATTGGCATCCAACCACGGCACCTTGCCGGACCATCACCGCCGCATCCAAGCCATTGATCCGCAAGGTCGCCACGCTTCTGTCCCGATCCTCGGGGAACGCCACGAACGAATGAACGAAATAGAACATCGGCGCCGGCTCACCGGTCTCCAAGAGCGGATCTGGCCGCGCCTGATCCAATTTTCGCCACCCCACATTTGGAATGCGCATCCCGCCTCGTTGCGTCGGCAGCTTGCGCACCTCGCCGCGAATAATATCGAGCCCTTTGGTCTCACCGAATTCCTGGCTGCGACTGAACAGCAACTGCATGCCGAGGCAGATGCCCAGCATCGGCGTCCCGATCGCGGCAACGTCGCGCAACGTCTCAACCAAGTCGCGGCTCCTCAGTGCCGCCATCGCGTCGGCAAACGCCCCGACGCCGGGCAGTATGATCCCATCCGCCGCACGGATCTCCGCCCCATCCTGCGTGACCGTGAACGGCGCACCGACATGGGCGAGCGACCGCGCGATGCTAAATAGGTTGCCGCGATCATAGTCGACCACGGCAATCATGGACGCACCTCAAAGCCGGCGTCGCCGACGCAGCGCTTCAACTCGGGCACCGAAGACATTTCATAGTGCAGCACACCGGCGCACGCGATGGCGTCCGCACAGCCCGCCTGGCACACCGCCAGCACATGTTCGTCCGTGCCCGCACCCCCCGACGCAATGACCGGTACCCGCACACGATCGTGGATCGCCGCCAGCAATTCCAAATCAAACCCCTTGCGCGTGCCTTCCTGGTCCACCGACGTCACCAGGATCTCGCCCGCGCCGAGCGCCTCTGCCTCTTCGGCCCAATCCACCGCACCCTTGCCGGTTACCTCACGGCCATTGTCGGTGAGCGCCTCCCATTGGCCCTCACCGCGCTTTTTCGCCTCGATGGATACGACTATGCATTGACTACCGAACGCCTCCGCCGCCTCTCTGACGAAGCCCGGATTACCGATGGCTGCGGTGTTGATAGCCACCTTGTCGGCCCCTTGGCGCAGCGCCGCCCGGATGTCGTCGACCGTACGCATCCCGCCCCCAACCGTCATCGGCACGAAGATGTCTTCGGCCGCCTCGGCAACGATCGAGAGAATATTGTTACGGCCGTAGAGCGACGCCACAATATCCATATAGATGATCTCGTCGATCCCCTGCTCGTAATAGCGTCGGGCCAGGTCACGGGGATTGCCGACGACCCGTAAGCCCTCAAGCTGCACCCCTTTGACAACATTCGGTCCCTTAATGTCGAGCCGGCCGATCAAACGCAGCGGTATCATGACGATGCAATCGCCGCCAGATCCTGCCACTGCAGCATCTCGCCACCTTTGATCGGCCGCGCCGCCTGCCTCCCGCATACCGCATCGGTGTCGATGGGAGAGATCCCGCCACCCGGCCGCAAGGCCACGATCTTTGTCGAATGGATAGTCTCGCCGGGCGCCACATCATCGAGTAGGAACAGACTACGCCGTGCCACGGCGCGGCAGTCGGCTTCGCTCTCGACCGGCGCCTTGCGCCCATCACCGAGCGCTGACTCCACCGCCCGAATACTAGTCACCATGCGCGCCAATTCGTCCGGCTCCAAGGACGCGCGATGATCGGGGCCGGGCAAACCCTTGTCCAAAGTGAAATGCTTCTCGAGAATCGCCGCTCCCAACGCCACGCTGGCGAGCGCGATGTCCGTACCGATGGTGTGGTCGGAGAAGCCGACCGGGCGGCCAAATGCACCGCGCAGGGTCGCCATGGCCCTTAGATTGGCTTCCGCCGGAACTGTTGGATAGCTCGACACGCAATGCAACAACGCCAAGGCCGCGCACCCCGCAGTCTCTAACACACCCACCGCCTCGTCGACCTCGGCAAGTGTGCTCATACCCGTGGAAAGAATGACCGGCCGGCCCCGGCAAGCGATGTCGCGCAGCAAGGGCACGTTGGTAATGTCGCCGGATCCCACTTTGAAAGCCGGCACCTGGGCAGCGCTCAAATAGTCGACGCTATCATGGTCGAACGGCGTCGACAGAAAGATGATACCCCGTGCCTTCGCATGCGCGCGCAAAGCATCGAAGGCGCCGAGATCAAGCTCCAACTCTCGGATCATCGATAGCTGGTTGCTCCCATCCCCAGTCGTCTCCGCCTGATAACGCGCCTTGCGGGCCGTGGGCGCGACGACCCGGTCGGACCGGAAGGTCTGGAACTTCACGGCGTTCGCGCCGGCATCCGCCGCCACATCGATAAGCGTACGTGCCCGGCCCAGGTCGCCGTTATGGTTGACCCCAGCTTCCGCAATGATAAAGCATGGCGCTTCGGCGCCAACGGCATCGCCGGCAATCTCGAATTGCATTTTAGTCATGCCACCCGCACTCCCGACCGATTTGCCTCGGGGGTTTCCAGTTTTGCCGCCAGCGCCTCTGCAACCACGAAGTCCAGCTCATCATCAACATCGACCGATCTGGCTTTCGGCATCACATAACCCACGGTTTCCGCAGAAGTGAACTCGGGTTGATTGACGATCCAGTCACAACGCGCCACATAAACCGCGCCATTGAGCATCAGCGTCGGCGGCAGGTCCTGACGCCGTCTAAATTGAGGCGTTTTGGCGATCAACGGCTTCAACCGGCCTTTGTCGTCCCGTGTGAAGATCCAGTACGGCGCCTTGTCCGGCTCGCTTACCGATACGCAAGCCGGCGCGCCCGCAGCGACACATAATTGCACCGCGCCGTCGATATCCGCCGCAACCCGCAACGGCGAGGTCGGTTGCAACACCACCAAATAGTCGTAGCGCTCCCTCAGCGCCTCCAGCGCGTGACGAACCACGTCCATCGTCGAGGCCTCGTCGGTAGCCAGCGGCAGCGGCCTCACAAAGGGCGTGTCACAACCACAAGCGATGGCCGCGGCAATGATCTCAGGATCTTCGCTGGACAGTACGACCCGATCGACGGTCTCGGCCCGCTGCGCCGCGTCGATGGCTCTCGCCAGCAGTGTCCGGCCGCCGACTTCACGCAAATTCTTGCGTCTGACGCCCTTCGATCCGCCACGCGCGGTGACCAGTGCGACTACGGAATGGCCGTTAATCATGTATCAACTATGCCCGCCAAAAAAGTAAGCATTCGTAAACCGGTCACGTCATGAGGCCGGGCCGGGCAGCCGGGCCGGGACTGCGCTTGGCGATGACATGTTCAAGCTTGCGAACGGCGTTGCGCCTTAGTGCTTCCTCGCTCGCATTGGCCGGACCGACGATCGAGACCTCGATCATCGACACCGGGTCCACTGCCGACACCTTCACGGCGTTGCCCACTTGGTGAAATTCGATAATGTAATGGCGCTCCATGGTCATCACAGTCCCACCGCTTGCCGGGTCTCGGCCCGCGCCCAACCCAGCGTTTCCATGAGATCCGAAACCTTATGGGTCTCCAGAAGATTCATCAGATTGCCGTCATTGGGATAGCTGACCGCCGTTGTCAGAACCAAGTCATCGGCCGCCAAGCACCCCCGTAGCCAAAGTTGATGCAGGCAGACGGCAATATGGTCCGTGCTGACGCGCGAGAACGGCACATCCACCCAGACGCCCGTGACCCCGGGGTACAACGCAAACGACCGGGCAGCCATTTGATCATCGCTAACCGCCAGGATCGGCTGTACCGGCATTTGTGCCGCAATCCGTCGCGCCGCAAAGCCGCTACGCGTGATCGCGACGATTTTGGTTACCGGCAATGACCGACAAACACCCGCAATCGCCTCACTCATCGCGTCGGCGACATTTACAGCCTCATTATGAGGTTCTGTGCTTTCCGTCAGATAGGCCTCGGCCGCGGTTGCAACTTCCCGCATGGTCGCGACGGCGGCCACCGGATACGCGCCAACCGCGGTTTCCCCGGACAGCATCGTCGCCGAAGCGCCGTCCAAAACCGCGTTGGTGATATCGCCAATCTCGGCTTTCGTCGGGAAGGAATTGCTGATCATCGTGTGCAGCATTTCCGTCGCCACGATGACCGGTGTCGCTTGCCGCCGTGCTTCCGCCAGGATCTGCTTCTGCATGATGGCGACGTGCGCCAGGCTGGTTTCCACCGACAGATCGCCGCGGTCGATCATCACCGCGTCCGCGGCCGCGATGACCTCGGCCATATTGTCGAGGCCACCGCGATTTTCGATCTTCGCGACGATGCGCGGCCAGCTATCGTCGACCAAGCCACGGATCAAATCGACATGAGCCGCCGACTCGACGAAGCTGATGCCGACAAAATCCACCCGCTGCGCCCGCGCGAAGGCCACCATTTGGCGGTCCCGGTCGGTGACCAACGGCGTCCGCAAACGCACATTGGGCACGTTTATGCCTTTGCGGCTTTTCAGTTGTCCGGCCGTCTCGCAACGGCAATGAATATCCGGTCCCGCCACCCGCAGGACCGTGAAGCGCAGTGTTCCATCGTCGGCAAAAATCACCGTCCCCGCCGCCACATCCTCATGCAGATGCGGGTAATTCACCGGCACTTTCCGGCGTCCGTCATGTGTCTGGTCGGTGGTCAGCACCAAGGCGTCGCCCGCCTCGAAACAGGGCTCGTGCACAAGCTGAGTCGTCCGGATCTTACGTCCGGGAATATCCAGCAGAACCGGCACCGGCCGCGCCATCCGACCAACCATCGCGATCGCTTCGGCATGCCAGTCCAAATCACTGTGCGACCCATTGAGCCGCGCCACGGTCATGCCCGCAGCCTGCAACGCCTCCAGTTTCTCCACCGAGCAGCAGGTCGGACCAATCGTCGCGACGATACTTGTGCGGCTCATTCCAATTCCTCGGTAATGAACACCGGGATGTCTTTTAGCGCCGCCATCACCTCTGGCCGCATCAGCCGTGCGTCCGGCACCTGCGCCGCAGCAAGCGCCGCCCGCACCGCCGTCCCGCTGATTTCCATCACACTTTCAGGCGCGGTCGCCTGATGTGGACAGCTATGCTCGGTTACCACGCCATCGCAGCGCGCGCAGAAATAGGGGCCCTGCAGACGGATGATTTCGATACCCAGTTCGCCGTCGAACCGCCGCGTCAACTCATGCGCGTCATAGCGGCCATAGAAGCCACCGACCCCGGCATGATCGCGACCGACAATGAAATGGCTACACCCATAGTTACGCCGAATGATGGCATGGAACACCGCTTCGCGTGGTCCCGCATAGCGCATCGCTGTTGACAGGCAGCCCAGGGCCACCCGCGTCCTGGGATAGAAACCGTCGATCAGCGCCCGGTAACCGGCCATAATGGCTTCGGCCGTATAGTCGCCCTTCTGCTTACGCCCGATAAGGGGTTGCACGAACAGCCCATCAAGCTGCTCAAGCACCACCCTCTGCAAATACTCATGCGCCCGATGCGGCACATTGCGCGTCTGAAAACCGGCGACCGTGCGCCACCCCCGCTCGGCGAATAGTTGCCGGCTATCCTCGGGCGTCAGCTCCCACGCCGACATGAAGTGACGTGGATCCACACCCATCGAAATTCGACCGCCGACGAAATGGCGGCCGCCGTCCAGGAAGAAACGTACGCCGGGATGACTCGGGTCGTCGGTGCCGAATATCCGCCGCGCGGTCGCTGCCATATCGCAGCGAAAAATCCCCGCGCTGCGCAACTCGGCGACTTCCTTCCCACCATAGATCAGCGACACCGTGGGCCGCCCGCGGATGGCGGCGGCCTGATCGTCGGTCAGATCCAGCACCACCGGCATCGGAAAGGGTTGTCCGTCCGGAAGCCGCATGGTCTCGGCAACGGCGCGAAACTGCGCCTCGTCCATGAAACCATCCAGGGGCCGAAAAGCCCCAACCGCGAGTTTTTCCAGTTCAAGATATTGCCGCGGCTGCAACACCAGTTCGGCCATCAGCCGACCTCCGCAACCATCGGCAACTCATCCAGGGCGGTTGCCAAGCGCGGCACGTGCCGCCCGACTTCCAAGGCAATCTGCTCCGGCGTGCCGGCCGTCTTGGCATCGATGTGCAAATGCGCCCCCGTCGGCGCGTGCCACGGAATGTCAATACCGACGACCTGCGGCAGCTCCCGGCGCCTGGCTTCGGCATAGATGCCCTTCGCGTCGCGCGTGGTCACCAGGTCTAGCGGCGCGTCGAGATAGACTTCGAAATAGCTTGAAAAACTTTGCCGATTCCAGGTCAGCAGCACCGGGTGGCAATAGAGGGCCGACACCACCACCAGCATACCCTGTCGATCGAGCATGAGCGCCAAACGCTGGATACGTTGGATTTGCTTGAAGCGATCGCTTTCGTTGAAGCCCAGATTATGCTGGAAAACCTCGCGGATCTCGTCGCCATCCAATTGCACGATTTCCGGCACCTGGGGTCTGTAAAGCCGAACAAGGGCCTGAGATAAAGCCGTTTTTCCCGCACCGGAAATGCCAGTGAGCCAGATAACCATGCTGCGCCGCCTACAAGATCGTGTCACATCCGCCGTCAGCACAGCGTCACACGAGAATTGAAAAAGATTTGTTAAGAATGCCGGCAAATGGTTAGGCGGTTATTAACCACGTAGCCATTTCTCACCAAAGGCTTAAGGATATTTTGGGGCCAACCTTTGGGCACCGAACGCCGTGAGTTTCGGCCCACTCTCGGTCGTCGATCCCAATTATTCTGCCGCGGCCGGCGCGGCGGTGGCCGGATGGGCTGTCGGCGGCAGTTCGCGACGCACGAAGAATGCGGGGTCCCGGCGTTGGCGCAGCAGGGTTGGGATGATTTCCCGGTATGCATCCCAGAAACCGGTATATGGCCGCGGCGTATCGGCTTTCATTTCCTCGTGCAGGCGCGGCAGCGCGTGATAGGGGACCATCGGGAACATGTGGTGTTCAATGTGATAGTTCATGTTCCAATAAACGAAGCGGGAGATCGGATTCATATAGACCGTGCGGCTGTTTAGCCTGTGATCCAAGACATCTTCAGCCAATCCCGCATGCTGAGTGATCCCGGTCAGCACATGGTGCCAACCACCATAGGCGCGCGGCAAGCCGATATACATGGCCGGCAGGATGCTGCCTGTTGCCAGGCACGCGACACCCGTCGCGCCATAGATCAGCAGCCAGATACGCGCCACCCGGTAGACTTTGTGCTGTTCGCTCTCCGGCACATAATCCTTCTCGTTATCTGTCAGCAAGCCAAACCCGTGACGCACAAACAGCCACAGAGTCTTCGGCACGTCGATCACACCGACGAATTTGGCCGCAAGACTGCCAAGCGCGGGCGGCCGCGGTGCAATAATCTCCGGGTCCCGGCCGACGATGATCGTGTCCGTATGGTGGCGCGCATGGCTCCAGCGCCAGGCCGTCGGGTTACGCATCATCATGAAGGAAGCGATTTGATAAACCGCCTCATTTTTCCATGGCGTCTTGAACGCGCTACCATGCACGCATTCATGCCAGCGGCTGTCGCCGGAGGATCCGTATAGAACACCATAGGCCAGGAAAAACGGCACCGCCTGCCAGGAGCCCCAGTAATAGGCGCCCAACCCGCCAAATACCGCCATAAGAGCAAGCCAAATAATCGTGTCGCGCGTCGCCGGCCCGTCGGAACGCGCCATCAGTTCTTTCATCCGCCGGCGCGGGATTTTGGTCTGGTACCATTTCGCGTTCGCCAGATGCCGCGCCACCGCCCGCGCATTTTCCGGCCCGCCAAGGCTATAGTCTCGCGATTGCACCCTAACCTCCCAACCTCACTATTCGGCCCCGCCGGTCACACCATACTTTGCCGATCAAGTCATCCTTGAAATCATCCGGCTTTCTGCGCTTTTGACCTGAACGTTATACGCTGGCACGGGATAAGTTCCTGAGTTCACATCGGTCGCGAACTTTTTGAAAACACTAACTCATCTCCTTTCGCCCGTGGAAATACCGTGCCATATCAATGGGCCGCCTCAGACGATCGCGCCTGGGCAAGCATTCTTTCGATTTCCGCTTCCACCGCTCTCAGATCCTCACCGCCCGACATGATCTCAATGACCTCATCGCGCGAGATGTCTTTCTTTCGAAATGTCCCCCGGGGCTGACCGCGGTCCAGGAACGTGAAGACATCGCCAACCGGATACGCGTGATTGATATTATGGCTTATGAAGATCACCGAAAGTCCACGCAGCCGAGCCTCAACCACGAACTTGAGCACCATCGCGGCTTGATGAACCCCCAACGCCGAAGTCGGTTCGTCGAGAATGATCACCTTCGCGCCGAAGTGGATTGCGCGCGCAATCGCCACGGTCTGGCGCTCGCCCCCCGAAAGGGTTCCGACCGCTTGCGTGGGATCGCGGATATCGATGCCCACATCGGCCATGGCCCGGCGCGCGACGGTATTTGCCATGTCCAGGTCCAACCGCTGCCACAGCAGCCGGCGGCGGCGCGGTTCGCGCCCAAGAAAGAAATTCCGCGCGATGCTCATCATCGGAATCATGCCCAGATCCTGGTACACGGTCGCGATGCCCAGATCCTGGGCGTCGCGCGGGCTACGAAACCGAACGCCACGGCCTTCGACGAAGATCTCGCCATCTGTCGGGCGATGGACGCCGGACAGTATCTTGATAAGCGTCGATTTTCCCGCGCCATTATCGCCGAGAAGGCAATGCACCTCGCCGGGATTGACTTCGATATTGACACTTTGCAGCGCAATCACCGACCCGAAGCGTTTGGTGACATTACGCAACTCTATGGTCGGGGCGCTCATTTGCCGGCACTTTCGCCCAGCGCCTTGGCACGGATGTAGTTGTTGACCAGGACAGCGACCAAAATCACGACACCCAGGAAAACCTTGAACCAGTCCGTATCGATGCCGGTGAAAAAGATCCCCATCTGAACCAATCCGAAGATCAGCGCCCCGAAAGTGACGCCGTAGATGGTCCCATAACCGCCGGTCAGCAAGACACCACCGATAACTGCCGCGATGATCGCCTCGAATTCCTTCAGAAGACCACGCAGCGTATCGGCCGAACCAGCCTCCATGACCTGGATGGTGGCGAGCAGCGTTGCCGCACAAGCCGTGCCAATAAACAGCATGATCTTCACCCGCGCCACCGGCACCCCAACATTGCGTGCGACTTCCGCATCGCCCCCAACGGCATAGATCCAGTTACCAAAGCGTGTGCTCGTGAGCAGATTCGCCGCAAAGAGCGTAACCACGACCCACCACACGATCGACATCGGGATCCCCGCCACGAAAGGCAGGCCGTCGCTTCGGGTTTCGATCCAGCCTTGGTTGCCCATCCACTGGAAAAGACCGGTCA
Source organism: Alphaproteobacteria bacterium (assembly GCA_021774445.1). Lineage (GTDB taxonomy): Bacteria > Pseudomonadota > Alphaproteobacteria > UBA6615 > UBA6615 > SZUA-147. The sequence continues at coordinate 9,751 of JAJFJA010000056.1, read as the reverse complement.
ATATCTCGCCGTTGAACAGCTTCGCCGTCCAGTTATCCGGCACGTCGTTCAGGATGTAGGGGATCTGCGTGCGCCCGGTCACCGCTCGGGTTATGCCGATGGCCAGGCCGCGGAGAATGAACAGAGATGCCAAGGTCACGATGAACGACGGCAAGCGCGTTTTCACCACGATAAGCCCGTTGAAATAGCCAACCATGATGGCGACGGCGAAAGCCGAGCCAATACCTGCCCAAAGCGGAAAGTTCAGATGATTCACGGTCAAGCCGATAACGATGCCGGCAAACCCGATCATCGAACCGACGGAAAGGTCGAACTCCCCCCCGATAATAAGCAACGCCGCGGCGGTGGCGATGATCCCCAGTTCCGCCGCGAGGGTGAGGAAGGTCATCGAACCCTGCAACGAATACAGCGCATCCGCACCGGGCAACAGGGCGAAGATGACAACAGTCGCGAGCAGTCCGCTCGCGGCCCCCGCCTCCGGTCGCCTGAAAAGACGCGTCAGCCAGCCCGTTCTGGTAATTCGCTCGTCGGCGGCGCCCCGGCGCTTCGAACTAATTCCGGCCCGACCATCAGGTGGAGCGGCCGCCCCCCGCTCTTCGATACTCGTCATGGGCCCGATACGCGCCTTATCCAAATTGCCGAAAGAACCCCAGGCGGGAGGAGGCCGCACCATCGGCCTCCCCTCCCCTGGAAGGTTCCTAGCGGATGCCTTCCTTGGCAAGCACCAAGATAGCATTCGCCCTCTCCGGCGAGTCGACAAACAGCGGGCCGGTATAGGTGCTGTTGGTCGGCCAAAAGCCGTTGACGGCGTTTTGAACGAGATAAAGCGTCGGCAGGTAGCCCATCAGATATTGTTGGGCATCCATCCCAAATCCCATATCGCCCGCAATCACCGACTCAAGCACTTCCGGGCTAATGTCGAAGGTGTACAGGCCATATTTGCCGAAAAGCTCATTCTCCTTGAACATCGGGATCAGCGGATTTGCGGCGTCCGCGCCCATGGCGAAGACCGCCTGCACGTCCGGGTTGGCGGACAGATAAGCTTGCGTGCGCCGCCGGATATCGGCCGGATCGAGGGTTACTGCCACAATCTCCGTACCGCCGCCTGACGGGGTTAGGCCGTCGTTCAAACCCTGGCAACGCTCATCCAGGCTGACGTTACCAACCTCGTGGTTGATGCACACGACTTTGAGGATACCGTCCTTGGCCAGCCGCTGTCCGGCCTTGACGCCTGAATCATATTCCGAGACGGTTCCGACATAGAGATCGACACCCATCTCCGCACCCTGCTGTTCACCGGCATCCAGGACGACTAGGGGAATACCCGCGGCTTTCGCACCGGCAACCGCGTTCCGCATCGCGTCAGCATCGGCAATCGAGATCGCAATACCGTCCGGTCGACTGGCAACGGCGGCATCCAGCAGCCGGGCCTGCTCGATGACATCGAAAACTTGCGGCGCGAAATAGTCCACCCGCGCGCCCAGCGTCTTCGCGGCGTCGTCAACGCCTCGTTTTACCACCGACCAATAGGCGCCGCTGGCCGCACCATGAACCACGAAGGCGATACGGACATCCTTCGGGTCTTTCAGACCGGCCGCCTGCGCCACCCCGGTCGCAACACCGAGCGCCACTAGCGCGCCGAGTGATTTCTTGAAAATACTCTTCATCGATTTTCCTCCTTCAGTGACCGCGTTTTTCGGACACCCCCAACCGGGGATGCCTCCTCCGTTGCACGAGCAGCTCGGCAGGGCCTTCCACCGCGCTGTTCTCCACCGCGCCCAAATCTGGTCACGGCGGGTCTAAAAAATTCTCCATCTGCCCTCTCGGCCCCCCCTACCGGCCGTCGCCGGTAAGGGACAATGTTTTGCGCAGCGCCTCGCGAAGGCTGCGAAACCCGGTCAGATGCAGTCCTTGTTGCCCCAGCCAGTCCTGGAACGAAGGCTCCCGAAAAAATGCATATTCTTTCGTCCGCATCGTGAAATGATCGGGCTCGATCGCCTCGATTTCCCCTGGCGCGTTGCAATGCAGGGAAAACATGCTGAAACCCGCCGGAACGCCGCTGATCTTCTGCTTATAGACGGGGCCGACCTCGTCCAAATGCACCCACGGCGTTTCGGGAACCATGTCGAAGATCTGGAAGCCCAAAGCGCGCGCCCGCGCGACGTTTCGCCCGTAGGCTTCCTCGGCAAAGTTTTCAAAACAGTGATTGGGGCCGTAATCCGCGATGCGCGATGTCAGCAGGATCGGCAGGCCGTATTCGGCGCCAAGACGCACATAGATGTCGCAGAATTCAGCCGTCATGACAGCGCCCATATGAGCATCGAGATGGGTCACATCGATCCCAACCTCGATCGCCATATCGATCTGCGCCCGCAACTCCGTTTCCACCGCGGTCGGCGCCGCGTTTCGCTGTAGGGTCGCGACATCCGGCCAAAAGTAGCCGTAGGCGTCGGTCAGGCCGGCCGATGCCGGCGGTGCGCTTAGCGGGCGCCATTTATAGTGTGGCATCTCGCTGTTCAGCGTCAAATGGACGCCGAGATCGAATGCAGTGTCACTACCGACCACTTCCGCAATCTCGTGAAACCACGGGCATGGAACCATGACTGAGCCCGAGGTGACGGTTCCCAGGCGCGAAAGCTCCAGATATGCCGCATTGGCCCCGTGACACATGCCCACATCATCCACATGCAGGATCAGGGTCCGTTTGGGCTCCGATTGAGTCATCCGGCAACCCCCTCGCGGGTCACCACATCGAACCCGGCACGGCCCGCGAGCGCCGACAGATTTTCATAGCCCATGCGGGCGTAGGTCAGCGGGTGGGCCTTCTTGGGATCCTGTTCGGCCTCCACCACCAGCCACCCGGAATATCCCGCTTCCTGCAGGTGACTGAGGATCGCGCCATAGTCGATGCTGCCATCGCCGGGCACCGTGAAGATGCCTGCCATTACCGCGTCCATAAAGCTGGCGTCTCTGTCGCGCGCGTTTCTGAGGATCTGCGGCCGCACATCCTTGCAGTGCACGTGATTGACCCGGGCCGCATGGCGCCGAAGCATCTGTACCGGATCACCACCCGAAAAACGACAATGGCCGCTGTCGAAAAGCAGACCCACGGCGGCACCGGTATTGGTCATCAGCAGGTCCACTTCCTCGTCGGTCTCGACGATCGTTCCCATGTGATGGTGGAAAGCCATGACCACGCCGAACTCGGCCATCTTCTCGGCCAAGGCCGTTAACTTCATGCCATAGCGCGCCCACTCGTCAGCGGGCAGCCTCGGCCGGTTCGAGATCGGCTGCCAGATCCCGTCGTGCCGGCCCTGCGATGTGTCGGCATAAACCACCACCGACGCGCCCAGGTTTCGAAGCAGCGTGAGATGGGGCAATATCGCCGCGAACTCCGCTTCGACCTCGCGCTCAAATATCCGCCCGTCCCACCAGCCCGACACCAGCTCCAGCTCGTATTGCCGCAACACTGCGGCCAAGGCCTGAGATTCGCGCGGATACTTGCCGCCCAATTCCGTGCCGAGATAACCAGCCGCGCGGATTTCGGAAAGGCAGGTCTCCAGCGGCGTGTCGCCGCCAAGCTCGGGCACGTCGTCATTAGTCCAAGTGATCGGATTGATGCCGATTTTCACACTCACGCGGAAACCCTCTCGTGGCTCTCTTCGGGTGCGAGAACCTGCATACCTGTCGTCGAGGAGTGCAGAACCGCTTCGCAGATCCTGGCAAGGCGGCATGACTCGTCCAGATCGGGATCGAGATTGCGCCCCTCGGCGATCGCCATGAGGAATTCATGAAGCTCGATTGTCTTCAGATCGTTGAAACCAAGGCCATGCGCCGGTGCCGGTAGGAAAGCGCTGTAGTGGGGATGGGACGTATTGATCAAGATCCGGCGGAAACCACCCTCAGCAACCGGATCGTCGGCCAGATAGAGTTGCAGTTCATTGCTCCGCTCGCCCCGAAAAACCAGCGAACCTTGGCTGCACACTAGCTCGAAGCCGATATCCATCCTGCGGCCATGGGCAATCCGGCTGGCCTCGATGGAGCCGGTCGCCCCGCTGCCGAACCGGACCAGCATCGACGCCCAGTCTTCGTTTTCCACCGTTCGCCTGTCCACGCCATTGGCCGCCGGCCGGACCGGATAGGCTGTGTTCGCAAGCCCGTTTAGTGAATCGATGGGGCCGCATAGGCCACGGGCGATCGCCAGGATATGCCAGCCAACATCGCCAAGGGCGCCGCAGCGCCCGGCGAGTTCGGCATCCAGGCGCCAACTGAACGGTGCCGCGCCATCCGCCAAATAGTCCTCGCAGTGCCAACCACGAAAACTGACCGGCGATCCAATACGCCCTGAGTCGACGAGGTCCATGGCGTGGCCGATAAGCGGCGCCCGAAAATAGGTAAACCCGACGCCGTTCGTAACCCCCGACGACCGTGCGGCTTCAGCAATCTCTTCGGCCTCGGCGGCGGATCGGCCAACCGGTTTTTCGCAAAGGATGTGTTTGCCTTGCGCCAGTGCCGCCAGGGCTATTTCCCGATGCATGAAACCCGGCACCGCGATAATCAGTGCATCGACTTGGTCAAGGGCGGTCCGCCAATCCGTACCCCACGTCTCAAAGCCGAGTTGCCTCGCTTGCCGCTCCGCCAAATCGCCGTCCGCGTCCACCAGGATGCGCGCAACGGCTTTCGGCGTGGCCTCGTCAAAGACGCGATTTACCGCCTGAAGCGCAAGCCCATGAATCCGGCCGATGAAACCCGCCCCCACGAGTCCAAACCGCACGGCTCGTCTTTGCATATGCATTCCCATAGGGCTGACACTCTTCCGACAAAAAGGTTAGATCCTCGGGTGTCCCCACAGAAAGGGCCATTCGTGAACAATTCGATGAGGCCAGTTTAACCGGGGCCAGCGACCTCGTGCCCCAATTCACCGCCATGTCAGGCGAGCTGCCCGTGCGGCGGTCGGATCCGTCGCGCCCCGATGCCGTAGGGCTTGTCACCTGCAGGCAAAACAGCTACGCCTAAATCTGTCCCCATAGAAAGGGCAGAATATGAGCAATACGGTGGGTGCAGTTGCCGGCCAGATCAGCTACCCCCTGGACCTGATCGACCTCGACCGCGCGCGCGGCGCCCCCCTCTATCGCCAACTCTACGACCAGCTTCGCGACCTGATTCTGGCCGGCGACATCCGCGAGAACAGCCGCCTACCATCGACGAGGACCATATCCAGGGACCTGGCGATTTCGCGGAACACGGTTGTCGGTGCCCTCGATCAGCTCGCTGCCGAAGGCCTTATCATTAGCCGCCCGGGTTCAGGCTCACGCGTCGCGCGTATTACGCCGTTACGCGGCGCCGACGCAGTGGGTGACTCCCAGGGCAACCGCATGCCGGATTTATCGGCCCGGGGAAAAATGATGATTTCCCAGCCACGCGTCCGCACGGTCCCCTCCCAGATGGCATTTCACCCAGGTTCCCCCGAACTCGACATGTTCCCTTTCAAGGCCTGGGGTCGGCTTCTCTCGCGCCGATCCCGGCCCGGCGGTCAAGACCTTTTCGGCTACCACCACGTCCTGGGTCATCCGGACCTGCGCAAGATGATCGCCGGCTTCTTGAGCACCATGCGCCGTGTTCGATGCACCCCCGAGCAGATCGTCGTCACCACGGGCGGCCAGGCGGCGCTCGACCTTCTGGCCCGCCTGCTGCTCGCCGATGGCGATGTCGTGTGGATGGAAGAGCCGGGCTATATCGGCGCCCGCAGCGCCTTTCTCGCCGCTGGCGCCCGTCTCGATCTCTTGCCCGTGTCCTTGCAAGGATGGCAGGTCCCCCAGGCGTCCCCGCGTTCGCCGCGGCTCATCTACCTCACACCGTCATGTCACTACCCGCTCGGCATCACCATGCCCCTGGAACAGCGCCTATCCGTCCTCGAGGTCGCCAATGCGGAGAATGCCTGGATCATCGAGGACGACTACGACGGCGAATATACCTTCCGAGGTCAGCCATTGCCGGCCATGCAGGGTTTGGCGGACCAGTCGCGGGTCATCTATGTCGGCACCTTCGCCAAGACCCTGTTCCCGGCGATGCGGCTCGGTTTTATCGTTCTCCCCGACAACCTGGCGAGCCGCATCAAGCCAGCCCTCAACACCACCGGCCAATTCGCCCCGCTTCTCTTGCAGGCGACCCTGGCCGACTTCATTGAACAAGGATTGTTCTTCCTTCATCTCACCCGCATGCGGCGGCTCTACAGCCAGCGCCGCGCCCGGTTCCTCGAACTGCTCCGCACTCATCTCGGCGAATGGATCGATGCCATCGATGGCGCCACCGGTATCCAGATCGCTGCCATCCTCAAACAATCCATGGACGACAGGGTCCTCGCCCATGCGGCATCGGCCAAGGGTATCAATCTCGCCCCCCTATCGCTGTTTTTCCATCAACGGCCCCGCTATCGCGGCCTGTTGATGGGCTACGCCGGCGTCCCGGAGACAACCATGGAACGCCTGCTGCCTGTCCTGCGCTGTGTGGTCGAGGATATCGCCCTGGGCCGATCTCAATAGCGCGCATACGAGCCATTTGCTTCACGCGCTCGCCGATATCTTGTCCTCGCCTCGCTTTTTTGACCTGATAGGCTCTGGCTTGGCTATTCGAAAGGTCGGACAACATGGATGAGGGATTGATCGCCACGGCGCGCGCCCGGCTCTACTCCGGCGTCATTTCCGACGTCTTGGACAGCCTCGGTAATTTGGTCCACGCCCTGCCGCCATGTATCCGCCCGTTGGACGAGGGTCTAACGATGTTCGGCCGCGCCCGCACCGGCCTCTATGCGTCGGTCTACCATGTCGAGCCCGGCGCCAATCCCTATGACCTCGAGATCCAGCTTGTCGATAGCCTCGCGCCCGGCGATGTACCGGTGCTTGCCTGCCCGCCGGGCAACCGGGTCGCCCCGTGGGGAGAACTGCTCAGCACCGCCGCCCTCGCGCGCCAGGCCGCCGGCGTCGTCACCGATGGCCTCGTGCGTGACGTGCGTCTCATCCGTGCAATGGGTTTCCCGGTGTTCGCCGGCGGGATTGGCCCCCTCGACAGCAAGGGCAGAGGCGAAGTGCGGGCCATCGACATCCCCATCGAGTGCGGCGGCATCGCGCTTCGGCCCGGCGACTGGATATTCGGCGACGTCGACGGTGTCGTCGTCATCCCGGCAGATCTCGCCGAGCAGGCCGTCACCCTCGCCTTGCAAAAGGTCGATCACGAAACCACGGTTCGTGACGAACTGGCAGCCGGCGAATCCCTCGCCACGGTTTTCGCCCGCCACCAGATTTTGTAAAACTACGACTCCCACAGGCTGCGGTACATCCACCGCCTGTAGCTGAGAACAGGCGCCGTCGATCACGTCTCTCCGTCACCGTCGAAGGGTAGGCAAAGGGGGACGATTTCGTCCAGCGACCGCCCTTCGGGATCGCGCTTTGGCACGGCGGCGGCTGTGCGTCGCTGCGCCGCCTCCAGGACACGCCCGGCTTCATCCCGATCCAATGTGAGGACGCGGCCCCTCTCGACGACTTGGCGGCCATCTATGTAAACGTCCCGTACGGCCCGGTCGGCGGCTGCGTAAATGAGGCTGCGAAGGGGATCGCGGAGCGGCCGCATCGCCGGTTGCTCTAGGTCGATGAGCACGATGTCGGCCTTGTTCCCGGGCGCTAACTTGCCAAGATCGGAGCGGCCGAGCGCCCTTGCGCCCCCAACCGTGGCGCATCCGAATACATCCCCGGTGCTCATGCAATGCCGCGTTCCTGACGCCACGCGGGCCAGAACCTCCGCCCAGCGCATCTCCTCGAGAAGGTTGTGGGGATGGGTGTCCGTCCCCATACCGATGTTGATTCCGGCGCGTAGGTACCGGCCCAGATCGTGCATCAACGTGCCGTCGCGGGCAAATACCGTCGGCGCGTGGGCGACGGATGTCCCGGTTTCGGCGAGCAGGCGAAGATCGTTGCGGGTCGGCCACTTCATCCACGGGTGCTCGTCGGTGAAGACCGCATGACCGATCACCGTCCGGTCCGAAAGCACGCCGAGGCCATGAAGCCACTCGATCGAGGTCGCATTGTTGCGCCGCGCCATGCCGTTGAATTCGGCGTAACTTTGCGCCGCATGTATATGTAGGGACCGGCCGGTGTCCTTGGCCAGGGCGATGCTGTCCAAGAGAAGTTCCTCGGTACAGGTGTCCACCTGCGCCGGCGAAACCATGGAGGAGAGCCGGCCACACGGATGGCGGTCGGCGTCCTCCATCACCGCAATTGCCTCGGCGAACGCTGCGCGGCCGCCATCGGCGTACCACTCGTACTTCGTTTCCTGACCGGTATCGGTGTACCAGCGGGCCGAGCGGTACATCGGCGCGACGCACGCACGTATGCCGCTCCGCGCCAAGAGGTCAAGCCAACCCGGATAGGCATGCGAGAGATCGGCGATGGTGGTGACGCCGCCGGCGAGCAGTTCGGCCAAGGTGAAAGTGGCATTTGCCTGCTGCGCCTCCTCGTCGGGCTCGAACGACTGCCGGAACAGGTGCCGCCCGCTGTTAAAAATGCGCGGATTGCCGTACTCCTCGGTGTAGCCCCGGTGCATGGCGTGGGTTGAGGGATGGCAATGAATGTTGATGAGCCCCGGCATCACCATCAGGGCGGTACCGTCGATCTCCTCGTCGAGCGGGCCAGTATACCGTTCTCCAACATGCACGATCTCGTTGCCCGTAAAGGCCACGTCGGCATCCCGGGCATAGACGTGGCGCCCCCGCCGTCCGTCCCACGCCACCAGCCAGTCCGCATTGCGAATACAGGTCGTTTTCGTCATGTCCCCCTCCATAACAGGATGGCCCGTCGGTAATCCGTCCCGGCCCGTCGACCATAGCCATTGCTCAAGATAGAGACCGGAAGAACCGTTCGGGAAGGAACGTCGCCATATCGGGGAAGGCAATCATAAGCGCCACGACAACGAGGATCATGGCCAGGAAGGGCAGCACACCAATTATGACATCGAGCACGGACCCATAGCCGCGAACGCCGTGCACGACATAGAGGTTCATGCCGATGGGCGGCGTAATCAGCGCCATCTCCATCATCAGAACCAGGAAGACGCCGAACCAGACAGGATCGATACCCACCGCCAGAATAATTGGGAACATAACGGGGATGGTAGCGAACAGCATCGATAGCGTCTCAAGGAACATCCCCATGATCAGGTAAAAGACAACGATCGCCCAAATCATCTGCGTCGGCGTGATATCTAGTTCAGTGAAGATATTCGTCAGCGTCTGCGGTACGCCCAGCAGCCCCAAGATGAAAGTGAGGTACGAGGCACCCACGAAAATCAGCAGCATGAGGCACGACGAGCGCACGGTCGACAGGAATGCCTCGTGGAGCATCTGCACTGAGAGCTTGCCGTATATAGCCGCCACGACGAGCGTGAATAATACGCCGAGCGCGGCGGACTCCGTCGGTGTCGCCCAGCCGAATAGGATCCCTCCCATGACCAGAGCGAAGATGGCCAGTGGCGGAATCAGATGCACCAATGCAGCCACCCGGTCGAGCAGGGGCGGCAGGTCGTAAGCCTTGCCGGTAATCGCGGGCCAGATCAGGGCGATGACGACAATGACCAGCATGAACAGGACGGCCAGCACTATGCCGGGAACGAAGCCAGCCAGGAAGAGCTGGCCGATCGAGGTCTCCGTTAACGCCCCGTAGATGATGAGGTTGATACTGGGCGGAATCAGGATCCCGAGCGT
>JAJFJA010000055.1 GCA_021774445.1 Alphaproteobacteria bacterium | reverse complement strand
ATAGCCGACCAAAAGCATCCGCATCATCAGCTCGGGGCACACCGAAGGGCAGCCCAGGTGGCTGTAATGGGGCTGCATCTCGCCGCGCAGCCAGCTCAAGTCCAGAACCGCGTCGATCCGGCGCAGCAGATGATCGCCCGGCACTATATCTTCGAGATCGAATTGATAAAACAGACGGCTTTGCCGACCTACAGGCTCACCCATCATCGCCCTGATCCTCTTGCCCCGTTCTCACAAGCAAGGAATCACGACTGTCCGAGCCCCTCAAAGGACTTCTTCAACACCCTCGGCTACAAGCGGCTGTCAGGGCCACGTCGCTGGTACGACTGATCTAGTACCGAGAGCTGACATTCGACCCATTCCTTCCGCTTCCCCTCCCAGCGCCGACGTTGCTGGCGTCATCTCTGACTTCTGCATTTGACCCCAAGCGGCCTTTTGCCCAGATACTCCAAACCGTTCAAATGGCGCCGACCTGCCCGCCAAGGCACTATCCTATCACCTAGCAATGAGCGACTTGTCCGCCCTGGCGAGCACGGTCGACTGGTCCGAGGATCTTGTCCAGCGGCGGGCGAAGATATCCGCCCCAGAGAAATGCGCGCGCGAGATCCAAACTATTTTAGGTTCTCGAGAAGACGGGCCGTCGCTTCGCCGTCGGGCTGTTCGAGAGCCCAGGCGAGAGCCGCGGAGATCCGCAATCGGAGAGCGATTTGGCACTGCATCGATCGCGTCACCGAGCCCTTTGTCCATGCCGCCCGCGGTCATTCGCGGATCGACAGTCCGGGGACAATTACCCTGCAGGTCCATTCTCGCAGGTTGCAGGGCCGGTTTCATTGTCCGGACCCGATTAACCCCTGCAATGCATTGACGACTCGCCAACGAAATGGCTTGAACGGCCCCAATGAGGTCCAATCGGTACGAGTGACCATGATGGTTTGGTCGCGGAAATGGGCCGACAGAGACTCAGGCCTTTAATGGCCCCGATTGTCTCCGCCGACAGGTCTCCCCGCGCCAAGACACCAGGGACAGGGCCGCCAAACCCGCCGGTTCCGCCGCTTTCCTCGCCGGCGTAGTTTGGTGGCGGACAGGTGGGAAACTGGGTGGTGGGCCCGGCAGGACTCGAACCTGCAACCAGACCGTTATGAGCGGCCGGCTCTAACCAATTGAGCTACGGGCCCCGCCGAGGGCTGACGGCGATTTCTATAGCAGCATCGCCGGGATGCGGCCAGTGCCGGCGCGCTAGTCTACGCCCGCATCGAGCAGTTCGGTGAGACGGCGCATGGGCGTGTCGTCGCGAGCTAACCCGAGGGAGGCAGAGAAGTGGCCCTGGCGGCGACGGAAGACATTGTGCCGGGGGACCTGCCAGCGGGTCATCAGCGCGTCGCCGGCATGATAGGGCATGATTTCGTCGGCGGTGCCAAGGACTGCAAGGATGCGTTCGGCGGGCAAAGCGGGCGCGCCGCGGGGCTCGAGCAACGGTAAATAAGGCTGCCACGCCTGCGGCGTCCAGCCCGCAGCGGCGACGGCCGCGGGCACGCCGAGCAGGCGCGCCAGCCGCCCCTCGATGGCCGCAGCGACGACTGAGTCGCTGGCCGTGACCAAAAGCAGCGCATCGGGGCGCTGCTCGGGCGACCAGCCATGAGCCGCCACGGCAACGATCTGGGTGGTCAAGGCGCCGAGGCTGATGCCGGCAAGGCCGACCGGCCCGGCAAAGGCCGCGCGGGCCCAGGCGATTAAACGGCCGAGTTCGGAAACGTGGGCCGCGGTGTAGTCGAGCAAGCCTTGCACGCCGGCGGCGAAAACGCCCTCACCGCCATAAAATCCCGGCGGACAACGGCGGCCATGATACGGCCCCTCCGGCGCCACTAAAGCGTAACCGGCGGCGAGAATCCCGGCGTGACCTGTCGCGAGGCCGCGCCAGAACTCGGTCTCAATACCGATGCCATGGGCCAGGATAACGGCCCCGCGGCAGCGGCCGGGCGGTTTGTCGACGCGGGCCCAGGCGATGTCTGGGGTGCCCGACACCGTGCTGTCGAAGCGCAACCAAAAGGTCTCACGGTCGGGTTCGCGCAGAGGATGGGATAGCTGAACCGCGCCCGCGACGACTGGTGCGGGAAAGGCGATGCCGTGCAGCCGCGGACCATGGCGGCGCCGCGCCGCATCCACCGACGCCACGCGCCAGCGCACGGTTGGAAAACGGCGGCGGACTTGCCATGGCACGAAACGGCGACGCGTCGCCATGAGGGTGTGGGCGGCGGCCAAACGAGTTTCGGTCACGGTGGCGGCGGCCCGGCCGTCCGGGGGATCCGGGGCGAAGACCATGTCAGCCCAGGTGGCTTCGGCGGTGCGATAGGCGTCAGCCTTCGCCGCCACGGCGCGCAGAGCTTTGTCTAGGCCGGAACTGGGAGGACCATCATAGGGCGCCGCCGCGGCGAAGCGGGCCGGATCGCCGGCGGCTTGACATGCCGCCGCCCAGGCCCGTGACAGGGGGAAATACCAGCGCGCCAAAATATCGGCGGCCATGCGGTCATACCAGGGCCGCAGCCAAAGGTCGGCGATCGGCGAACTTTGCAGGCTCGCGATATTCACTCGCGAAACCGGTAAGGAAGCCTAGTAGTCGAGGAAGCTGCGGAGTTTACGCGAGCGGCTCGGGTGCTTGAGCTTGCGCAGAGCCTTGGCTTCGATCTGGCGGATACGCTCCCGGGTGACGGAGAATTGCTGGCCGACCTCCTCGAGCGTGTGGTCGGTGTTCATGCCGATGCCGAAGCGCATGCGCAGCACGCGTTCCTCGCGCGGGGTCAGGGTGGCGAGGACCCGGGTGGTGGTCTCGCGCAGGTTGCCCTGAATGGCGGCGTCGAGCGGCAAGATGGCGTTCTTGTCCTCGATGAAGTCGCCGAGGTGGCTGTCTTCCTCGTCGCCGATGGGGGTTTCGAGGCTGATCGGCTCCTTGGCGATCTTGAGGACCTTGCGGACCTTCTCCAAGGGCATGTGCAGCTTGACCGCCAGCTCCTCCGGCGTCGGCTCGCGGCCGATCTCATGCAACATCTGACGCGACGTGCGCACCAGCTTGTTGATGGTCTCGATCATATGCACCGGAATGCGGATGGTGCGGGCCTGATCGGCGATGGAGCGGGTGATCGCCTGGCGGATCCACCAGGTGGCGTAGGTGGAGAACTTATAGCCACGGCGATATTCGAACTTATCGACCGCCTTCATCAGGCCAATATTGCCTTCCTGAATGAGGTCGAGGAATTGCAGGCCGCGGTTGGTGTATTTCTTGGCGATGGAGATGACCAGACGGAGGTTGGCCTCGACCATCTCCTTCTTGGCGCGGCCGGCCTCTTTCTCGCCCTGCTGGACGGTCTGGACGATGCGGCGGTATTCCTGGATCGGCAGGCCGACGCGGTTGGCAATTTCCGCGATCTCGGTACGTAGGGCCTTGACCTCGTCCGGGCGTTTGGTGGCCAAGGCTTCCCAGCCCTTGGCCTTGAGCCGGCCGACCCGACTGAGCCAGCGGGGGTCGAGCTCACTGCCCATATAATGCTCGAGGAAACTCTCGCGGGACACGCCGGCATTCAAGGCGTGGCGCATCAACTTGCCCTCGAACGTCGTGAGGCGGCGATTGAGGCCATAGAGTTCGTCAACCAGGGCTTCGATGCGGCCATTATTGAGCTGCACGCGCTGCATGAGCCCAATCATCTCCTGCTGGAGCTTGGTATAGCGGCGTTCCTGAGCCGTCGTGAGCTCGTCGGCCTTGTTCTTGATGCCGGCCATGCGCTGCTCATGCAGCTTGTGCATCTTCTTGTACGTCTTGGCGATCTCGTCGAAGAGCTCTAGGACCTCGGGCTTGAGCCGGGCCTCCATGGCGGCGAGAGACAGGCTGGTCTCATCGGCGTCGTCTTCATCGCCTTCCTGCGTGCCGTCCCCGCCGGTCTCCGATTTTTCCTCGGATGCCTCGGCTCGCGGCGGTGTCGCGCCGTTCGTCTGGGCCGGGGCGTCTGTCTGGGCCAGGCCATCTGTCTGGGCCGGGCCATCGGGCTGCGCCATGCCGTTAGGCTGGGCCGGGCCATCGGGCTGGGCCGGGCCATCGGGCTGGGCCATGCCGTTAGGCTGGGCTGCGGACGCGCCATTGGGTTGTGCCGTCGCGGCACCGGCGGCGGCGGGCACGCCGTCTTCGCCCTCGGCGTCGGCGTCTTCACCATTGACCGCGGCGGCGTCGGGGCCGCCGCCATAGGTGGCGTCGAGATCGATGACGTCGCGCAGCAAAATGCGCTCGTCAAGCAGGGCATCGCGCCAACTAATAATGGCGCGGATCGTCAGGGGCGATTCGCAGATCGACCCGATCATCTTCTCGCGGCCGGCCTCGATGCGCTTGGCGATGGCGATCTCGCCTTCACGCGAAAGCAACTCGACGGAGCCCATCTCACGCAAATACATGCGGACGGGGTCGTCGGTTCGACCAAGGTCTTCCTCAACAATATTGCCGGGGGCGGCAGCGGCTTTGTCGGCGGCGGGGGCCGGCGTATCGTCGCGGTCGTCCTGCTCCTCGCCTTCGACGACGTTGATGCCCATCTCGGAGAGCTGGGCGAGCACATCCTCGATCTGCTCGGAAGAAACCTGATCCGACGGCAAGGCCTGGTTGAGCTCTTCATAGGTGATGTAGCCGCGCTCACGCCCGCGGGCCACCATCTTCTTCACGGCCTGGACAGCGCTGTCCATGAGCGGGCCGTCGCCGCCCTCTTCGCTCTCTTGCCGGTTTTCCGTCGCCGCTTCTTTGCTCGCCATTAGACTCCCGTGCCCCCTAAATGCACATGCGCCGCCCGATCACCCGATGCGGCCTCGCCCCTACTTCGCCCCCCGACCCGCCTGCTCGTCCATGATACGCAGCAGCCGGTCGTAACTCTCCTCGGTCATATTGTCGGCCAGATCACGCTCTGCGGCCGCCCGATCTACCATCAATCGGCGCTTTCCGTAAGCCGCCAAGATAGCTGCCAAAGCGCCTTCCGCCTCTTCAGCGGGCGCCTCGGGCGCGGCAAAGGCCGCCTGACGGTAAAGCGTTGGGTTCGCGACCCTTTTCAGTTGTGCCTCGAAGCCGTGCCCCATGAGGTGGCGATGAATATCCCGGCTGTCAAGATCAGGCCGCGAAGCGGCCAGATTTAGGGTTTCCCGTAGCAGTCTGTCAAGCGGCTGAGCCGATAAATTGAGTTGGGACAAGGCCTCCCACTCGCGCTCTATAAGCCCCGGGTGGTTAATAATCAGCGCTAGAAGCCAATATTCCTGCTGAGTCGGCAGGCTGGCAACGTCAATCCGCGTTCCCAGCACCTCGCGCGGCGGCGCATAACGGCCGTCGCGAGGCCGGATTTTCGGGGCCTGGCGGCGCTGACGGGCGCGAAACTCAGTGCGATATTGATATTGCACCGCGCGGTCGGCGATGGCGTCGACGCGGGCATTGAGGCGGCGCTCAAGATCGGCACGGCGTTCCGGCGTATCCAGCGGCCGGGCACCGGACTCAGACTGCCAGATCAGGTCCACCAGAGGCTGGGCCCGGGTCATGGCGGCGGTGAACGCGCCCGGGCCGGCGGCGGCGATGAGGCTGTCGGGGTCCTCGCCGGCGGGCAGCGTGATAAATCTAAGAGATTGGCCAGGCTGGAGTAGCGGCAGGGCGCGTTCGGCGGCGCGATGGGCGGCGCGCTGGCCGGCGGCATCGCCGTCGAAACATAATAAGGGCTCCGGCGCCAGGCGCCACAGGGCCTGCAACTGGTCGGCGGTCAACGCCGTACCGAGGGGGGCCACGGCGTTGTGAAAACCGGCTCGGGCGAGGGCGATGACATCCATATAGCCCTCGGTCACGATCACCTCGCCGGATTTGCGGGCGGCCTCCCGGGCCTGGGCGAGGCCATAGAGCACGCGCCCCTTGTGGAATAGTGGGGTGTCCGGGGAATTGAGATATTTCGGCTGGCCATCGCCCAGGGTGCGGCCGCCGAAGGCGATGACCCGGCCACGACGGTCGGTGATCGGGAAGATCACGCGGCCAAAGAAGTAGTCCCGAGGACTAGCGCCGCCGGGACTGGCCTTGACCACACCGATCTCGGCGATTTGTTCCGCGGTCGCGCCAAGATCGGACAGCGCTCGTCTCAGAGCGCCGCGCTGATCGGGTGCAAAACCGAGGCGAAAACGGCCGATGGTTTGTTCGTCGAGGCCGCGCCCGCGCAGGTAGTCGCGGGCTTCGCGGCCGCTGGGGCCGGTGAGCTGGGCCTGATACCAGAGACAGGCTGCTTCCAGCAGATCCAACAGACCCTTTTGCCGGGTGTTGCGGGCGCGATCCTCCGGCGTCGCCTGGGGGACCGGCAAGCCGGCCTCGGCGGCGAGGCGCTCGACGGCGTCGGGAAAAGTCAGTCCTTCGGCCTGCATGACAAAGGACAGCACGTCGCCATGGGCGCCACAGCCGAAGCAGTGAAAGAAGCCCTTGTCGTCGTTGATGGTGAAGGACGGCGATTTTTCGGCATGGAAGGGGCAGAGGCCGGAATGCTCGGCGCCGCGCCGAGTGAGGCGAACACTGCGGCCGGCCACTTCCGAAATCGGCAGGCGACTGCGCAGTTCGTCGAGAAATTGTGGCGGAAAGGCCATTGCCCGTGCCGTTTCTTGAACCGCCGCCGAGGTTGAGACTGGTTGCCGCCAAGCCGGTTATCGCCCCCGGTGGCGGCACGGCCCTCACGCGGCGGCGAGAAGTTCCTTCACAATAGCGCTGGCCTTGCCGAAGTCCATCTGCCCGGCATAGTGCTCACGCAAGGCCGCCATGACGCGGCCCATATCCTTCAGTCCGCCGGCACCGGTCTGCGCAATGGAGTCAGAAACGGCCTGGCGTATTTCGTCTTCGTCGAGCTGACGCGGCAGGAATTCACGGATCACGCGGATCTCTTCCTGCTCGCGCTCCGCCAGTTCGAGGCGGCCTCCTTGTTCATACAAGGCGATGCTCTCCAGACGTTGGCGGACCATGGTCTGCAGCATCGAGAGAATCTCATCGTCGGAGATCCCGTCGTCATTGCCTTTGCCACGGGCAGCGATATCCCGGTCCTTCAGCGCAGCGAGGATCAGGCGCAAGGTCGCAACGGTTATTTCCTTGCGTTCCTTCAGCGCAGGTTTGAGCGCTTCCGCCAGGCGGTCTCGCAGCATAAAGATGCCTCGACTGATCGCGAAGTCGCCGACGTTAGACCATTTTGACCGGAATGGCAATCAGAGGAAATTTTCTAAGGCATTGAAATAAAAGTACTTTCAATGCGGTATTGAACTTGACGCGGGCGAGGCACTGACCTATGTAACCGGCGGTTTGCGCAAGGCCGGCGCGAGCTCAGCAGACAACGACACGACCACACCCGGGGACACACACATGTCGAGCGCGGAGGCAACAAGGCCGCCTGGCCGGCTTGACCGCGAGGTACCGGACTGGGCGACCGGCGCGCTGGTGCTGGCATCCGGCGAGGTTTTTTGGGGCCGCGGCCTGGGTCGCGTCGGCCGTGCGGTCGGCGAAGTGTGCTTCAATACCTCGATCACCGGCTATCAAGAAATCATGACCGATCCGTCCTATGCCGGGCAGATCATCACGTTCACTTTTCCACATATCGGCAATGTAGGCAGCAATGCCGAGGATGTGGAAACGACAACGCCAGCGGCGCGCGGCTGTGTATTGCGCGCCGCTATTTCCGAGCCGAGCAACTGGCGGGCGGCGCAACATTTCGGCGATTGGCTGGCGAGTATGGACCTGGTCGGGCTGGCCGGAATCGACACGCGGCGGCTGACCCGACGGATCCGCGACGGCGGGGCGCCGGTCGGCACCATCCTGCATGCCGCCGATGGCGCCCCCGATGTGGCCGCACTGCAGGCCGAGGCGGCCGCCTGGCCGGGACTCGAAGGCATGGATCTGGCCAAGGACGTGTCGTGCCGGCAAAGCTACGAATGGACTGAGACAACGTGGCGGCTCGGCGCCGGCTACGGCACCCTCGGCGAAGCACGGTATAAGGTGGTTGCCGTGGATTTCGGAGCCAAGCGCAATATCTTGCGCAACCTCGCCGATCTTGGCTGCGCGGTGACGGTGGTGCCGGCGTCGGCCACGGCCGAGGACGTGCTGAGGCACCGGCCGGACGGCGTTTTCCTGGCCAACGGGCCGGGGGACCCGGCGGCAACGGGGCGCTATGCCGTCGCCATGGTGAAGGGCGTTCTGGATGCCGGCGTCCCGACCTTCGGGATTTGCCTGGGCCATCAGATCCTGGCGCTGGCGCTGGGGGCGCGAACGAGCAAGATGCATCACGGACATCGCGGCGCCAATCACCCGGTTAAAGACCTTGAGACCGGAAAAGTGGAGATCACCAGCCAGAACCATGGCTTCGTGGTCGATAAGGACAGCCTGCCCGACGGCGTCAGCATGACCCACGTCTCGCTGTTCGATGAGTCGCTCGAGGGTATCAAAGTGGACGGGGCGCCGGTGTTCTCGGTGCAGTATCATCCTGAGGCTTCGCCGGGCCCACAGGACAGTCACTATTTGTTCAAGCGCTTCGTCGCCATGATGGCGGCGACCGGCTAACGCGTCATCTGATAGCGCAGCAACAGCCGACGGAGAGGCGACGCCAAGCCATGCCCAAGCGCACGGACATAGAATCGATCATGATTATCGGGGCTGGGCCGATCATCATCGGTCAGGCTTGCGAGTTCGACTATTCGGGTACTCAGGCCTGCAAGGCCCTGCGCGACGAAGGCTACCGGGTGATCCTGGCAAACTCCAATCCGGCGACGATCATGACGGATCCGGAACTGGCGGACGCGACCTATATCGAGCCGATCACGCCGGACATGGTGCGGCTGATCCTGGAGCGGGAGCGCCCGGATGCCCTGCTGCCGACGATGGGCGGCCAGACGGGCCTGAATACCGCCATGGCGCTGGCCCGCGACGGCACGCTGGAGCGGCTGGGCATCGAGATGATCGGCGCCACGGCGGCGGCGATCGACATGGCCGAGGACCGGCTGCTGTTCCGGCAGGCGATGGAGCGGATCGGCTTGGAGTCGCCGCGCAGCGATCTGGTCTCGAACCTGCAAGAGGCCCAGGACGCGCTCAGCAACATCGGCCTGCCGGCGATCATCCGGCCGAGTTTCACGCTGGCCGGTACCGGTGGCGGGATCGCCTATAACCGCGACGAGTATGTCAGCATCATCGCCCACGGCCTGGAGGCGTCCCCGGTCGGCCAAGTCCTGGTCGAAGAGTCGGTGTTGGGGTGGAAGGAATATGAGATGGAGGTTGTGCGCGATCGCGCGGACAACTGCATCATTGTCTGCTCGATCGAAAATATCGACCCGATGGGTATCCATACCGGCGACAGCATTACCGTGGCGCCGGCGCTGACGCTGACCGACAAAGAATTCCAAATCATGCGCAACGCGTCGATCGCGGTGTTGCGTGAGATCGGCGTCGATACCGGCGGCTCGAACGTACAATTCGCGATCAACCCGCAAACCGGCCGCATGGTCGTTATCGAGATGAATCCGCGGGTCTCGCGGTCGTCGGCGCTGGCGTCGAAAGCGACCGGTTTTCCGATCGCCAAGGTAGCGGCAAAGTTGGCGGTCGGATTCACGCTGGACGAGCTGGACAACGAAATCACCGGTGTCACGCCGGCCAGTTTCGAGCCGACGATCGACTATGTGGTCACCAAGGTGCCACGCTTCACATTCGAGAAGTTCCCGGGAACCGACCCCCTGCTCACCACCTCGATGAAATCGGTCGGCGAGGCGATGGCCATCGGGCGGACCTTCGCGGAAAGCCTGCAGAAAGCGCTGCGGTCGATGGAAACCGGGCTGACCGGCCTCAATGAGGTGGAGATCGCCGGCGTCACCGCGGGTGAGGATTTCGACCGGGACGCAGTGCGCGCGGCGCTCGGCGTGCCAGCGTCGGAGCGGCTGCTGGTGATCGCGCAGGCGTTTCGCCTGGGCCTGTCAATTGAAGAGGTGCAGCGGGCGACCGCCTACGACCCCTGGTTTCTGGCCCGCGTCGAGGAAATCGTCGGGGCCGAGCAGTCCGTCCGGGCCGGCGGATTGCCGAACGACTTTCGCGGCTTGCATGAACTCAAGAAGATGGGCTTCGCGGACGCCCGGCTGGCGGAGTTGTGCGGGCTCGAAGAAGCAGCGGTCGCGGAGAAGCGCAAGAAGCTCGGGGTTAAGCCGGTGTTCAAGCGTATCGATACCTGCGCGGCCGAATTCCCCAGTCAGACCCCGTATATGTATTCCAGCTATGAGGGGGACGAGACGGCCGACGCCGAGTGCGAGGCCGAGCCGAGTGCGCGGGACAAGATCATTATCCTGGGCGGTGGACCAAACCGGATCGGTCAGGGGATCGAGTTCGACTATTGCTGCTGCCACGCGGTTTTCGCGTTACGCGATGCCGGCTTCGAGACCATCATGGTCAATTGCAATCCGGAGACGGTCTCCACCGACTACGACACGTCCGACCGGCTGTTCTTCGAACCACTGACGGCCGAGGACGTGCTGGAAATCTGCCGGGTCGAACAACAGAACGGCAAATTGCTCGGGGCCATCGTGCAGTTTGGCGGACAGACACCATTGAAACTCGCACGGGCGTTGGAGGCCGCCGGGGTGCCGATCCTGGGCACCAGTCCCGCGGCGATCGATCTGGCGGAAGACCGTGAGCAGTTTCAACAATTGCTGCAACGACTGGCGTTGCGACAGCCGGCCAACGGCATCGCCTTCAGCGAGGCCGAAGCCGGGATCGTCGCCGAACGGCTGGGCTTTCCGGTGTTGATCCGTCCGTCCTATGTGCTCGGCGGCCGGGCGATGGAGATCGTCTATGATCAAACCGGCCTGGCGCGCTACATCAAGGAGGCGGTGAAGGTCTCGGGCCATAGCCCGGTGCTTATCGATTCCTATCTGCAGGATGCCATCGAGGTCGATGTCGATGCGCTGGCGGACCGCAATGGCGCGGTCTTTATCGCCGGGGTCATGGAGCATATCGAGCAGGCCGGGATTCATTCCGGCGACTCGGCATGCTCCTTGCCGCCATATTCCCTCGACAGCGAGATTGTCGAAGAGATCAAACAACAGACAACGGCGTTGGCACAGGGCTTGGGCGTCGTTGGTCTGATGAATGTCCAGTTCGCCGTGAAGGACGGCGATGTCTATATTATCGAAGTCAATCCGCGGGCCAGCCGGACGGTGCCCTTCGTCGCCAAGGCAACCGGGGTGCCGATCGCAAAAATCGGTGCCAGGTTGATGGCCGGCGCGGCGCTCGACGATTTTTCGTTGCCGCGCGAAGGCGCGGCACCCGCGCACCTAGCGGTCAAGGAGGCGGTGTTTCCGTTCGCCCGATTCCCCGGCGTCGATACGCTGTTGGGCCCGGAGATGAAATCGACGGGCGAGGTCATGGGGCTGGACGTCGACTTTTCGCGCGCGTTCGCCAAATCCCAACTTGCCAGCGGCAACGAAATGCCGGTAAGCGGCGCGGCCTTCATTTCGGTGCGGGACCGCGACAAGCCGGCGATGGTAACGCTGGCGCAGCGGCTGCATTCGGTCGGGTTCAGGTTGGTGGCGACAAGCGGCACAGCGGCGCATCTGAAGGCGCAGAACATACCGGTCGAGACGGTTAACAAAGTCTTGGAAGGACGGCCACATATCGTGGATTCGATGAAAAACAACGATATCCAGCTGGTGTTCAACACCTCTGAAGGCCAGCAATCGGTGGCCGACAGCTTCACTCTGCGGCGAATGGCCCTGACGGCGAAAATTCCGTACTACACGACGGTGGCCGGCGCCAGCGCCGCTGTCGGGGCAATCGAGGCCTTGGCGCACGGCGGTCTTGAAGTGGCGCCTCTGCAATCATATTTTAAGGCATCGTCTTTTTAGGGACCAAGTCCCCGCCGCATATCGCGCCGCCGAGAAGGTGCGCCAAAGGCGGGTTTTTCATTGGTGGATTGGGCATGGAAAGAATTCCAATAACGGCCGACGGGAATCGGCGGCTGACCGAAGAACTCAAAAACCTGAAAACCGTGGAGCGACCGGCCATCATCCGGGCGATCGCCGCGGCGCGCGAGCATGGCGATTTGTCGGAAAATGCCGAGTATCATGCGGCCCGGGAGCGCCAGAGCTTTATCGAGGGACGGATTATCGAGCTGGAAAATCTCACCAAGCTCGCCGAGGTCGTCGACCCGCTGCAGTTCTCGACGAAAGAAGTGCGTTTCGGCGCCAAGGTGACGCTGGCCGACGAAGAGAGCGACGAGAAAGTCACTTACCAGCTGGTCGGCGAGTTCGAAGCGGACATCAATGATGGCCGCATTTCGACGACGTCGCCGCTGGGCCGAGCGCTGATCGGGCGTCATGTCGGCGACAGCGTCGAGTTCGAGAGCCCACGTGGGACGCGTTACTACGAACTGGTGAAGATCAAATACAAATAGACCTAGTCGTCGGGGGATTCCGGAACGGGTACACCCGGACTATTCTTCGACGACCTGATCACCTGAAATGTGGTGACGTTGCTGACATGGGGCGCGCCGGTCAGACGCTGGGTCAATTCGTTCTCGTGCGCGGTGTTGCGCGCCACCGCCTTGAGCATGAAGTCACCGCCACCGCGGATCATGTGGCATTCGCGAACCTCCGGCCAACTCCCGACCAAAGCCTCAAAGGCACTCAGCACCGCTTCCGACTGGCCGTCGAGGCCGACCAGGGCCAAGAACGTCACCTCGAAGCCGAGCATCTCGGCGCGGAGGTCGGCATGAAAACCGCGGATGAAACCGGCCTCTTCCAGGGCGCGCACGCGGCGTAAACAAGGCGGTGCGGAAATGCCCGCACGCCGCGCCAGCTCGACGTTGGTCATGCGCCCGTCTTCCTGCAAGTCTCGCAGGATCCGGCGATCGATCTGATCGAGTTTTACGCGGCGCGGCGACATGGCATTAGGCATTCCGTTAGCGGTTCAGGTCGGCATCCCGAGGATCTACCGATCGGCGGCTCGGGTAATGATCTTGCGCAGACTATGGTAGCGACTCGTAACGATATTTCAATGTCGGATGTCGCCGCCTTGCGCCGGACAGACCGCGCCGCCATAGTCCGGCGCCATGAATCACTCCTGCAATCACTCCCGCGCGCCGCAGAGTCCCGTGTGCTGGACCATGACCGACGGCAAGATCGGCATGGTGAAGCAATGTGTCGCCCTGGCCGAGGCCATCGGGCTGACCCCGGTGATGAAGCAAATCTCCGTGGGCAGGCCCTGGCGCTGGCTGCCGGCGCCGCTGTGGCCGGACCCGATCCGGGCCTTGAGTACCAAAGGCGACATCTTGGCGCCGCCGTGGCCGGATCTGTTGATTGCAACCGGGCGCCTCACGGTGGCGCCGTCATTGGCCGTGAAACGACACTCAAAAGGCCGCTGCATGTGCGTGCAACTGCAGAATCCGGGCGCCGCCAGCGGACAGTTCGACCTGGTCATCGCACCGCAACATGATCGCCTGCGCGGCGACAATGTGCTGACCACATTGGGCGCGTTGCATGGCGTGACCGAGACCGTGCTGAGTGCGGCGGCCGAGCGGTTTCGCGACTCGGTGGCCGACATGCCAAGACCGCTGGTGGCGGTGCTCTTGGGCGGGCCTAACGGCGCCTTCCGCTTCAATCGGCGCACGGCAGAGCGCCTTGGCGACGATTTGGCGCAACTGGCGCGGCGCCAGGGCGTCGGGCTCCTGGTTACGCCCTCTCGGCGCACACCGAACGACGTGATCGAGGTGCTGCGGGAACGCCTGGCGGGTATGACCGCAAGGTTCTGGAATGGCGACGGAGAGAATCCCTATCACGGTTATCTTGGCCTGTGCGACGCGGTGATCGTGACCGAGGACTCGGTGAATATGGTGACCGAAGCGAGCGGCACCGGGAAACCGATCTATGTCGTCGCGCTGGAGGGCAGTTCGGCGAAATTCGCGCGCTTCCACAACGCCATGCGCGAGGCTGGAATCTGCCGCGGGTTTGACGGCAGGCTCGAGGCCTGGCACTACGAGCCACCGAACGATACGGCGCGAGTGGCGGCGGAAGTGCGACAAAAATTGGGGCTTGCGACAGTTTGACCGAGCGTCGCATCGGGTCGACCACGGTTATAATAGAGCAATGCTCAGCTTAGCCGCCTCGGGGCACTCGGCTGGTTGCGCTGTTGCGGGGAAACATGGCCTGTCTCGATATTGCCGCTTTGCGTGCCACGGATCTGGCCGGTGATCCGTTCGATCATCTGATCTGCCGGCAGGCGCTGAAAAACGACAGTTTGGCGGCCCTACGCGGCGACTTTCCCGTGATCACCGCGCCGGGCAGCTTGCCTGAGTCGGCGCTCAGCTATGGACCAAGCTTCGCCGGGCTGCTCGGAGAGTTGCGTGGCGATGCGTTCGCCGAGGTCATGGCGGAGAAATTTGCGATCGACCTGGCGGACCGGCCGGTGATGATCACGGTGCGTGGACAGTGTCGACCGACGGACGGCAAGATCCATACGGACTCCGGCGGCAAGATACTGACCATCCTGCTGTATCTCAATATGGACTGGTCGGCACCGGGCGGGCAGTTGCGGCTGCTGAGGGCCGGGAACGACATCGAGGATTATGCCGTGGAGCTGCCGCCGGCGGAAGGCACGCTGCTGGCTTTTCGCTGTACCGACAGGGCTTGGCACGGGCACACTTCTTTCGAAGGCGAGCGGCGCAGCATTCAACTCAATTGGGTGGTGAGCGACAGCTATCTGAGGCGCGAGCGGTTGCGTCATCGGGTCTCCGCCTTTTTCAAGACACGGAAGGTTGGCTGACGCCATGGCGCTGAATATCGAGACCTTTAGCAACAAGACCGGCGGCTTTCCGTTCTTCAAGGCGATTGGCCATCCGGCGGCGGCCGCGGCGGGCCGCGCCCTGGTCGCCCAGTTGGCGGACGCCGGGCCGGTGGCGATCTACGATCCGCTGGGTTTTGCCGAGGCCTTCACCGAGCTCTATGATTTCAGCGGCGTGTCAGTCGTGGATGTGTTCGTCCAGGATGTCACCGAGATCGGCAAGGCGGTCTTGGGACACGATACGAAGCCGGTGACCGATCTGCCCGCGACCGATGCCGCCGCGGTCCTGGTAATGGCGTTCGACGCGACGCGGCTGGTCGACCATATCCGTCATTTGGTGCCGCCGGGCGCGAACCTGGTAACGCTGGATGCGATGCGATTGCCCGACGACAGGCTGGGCAATCGCGCGCACTACCTGGACCCGCTCAACTTCGCCACCAATTTTGCCTTCTTCCGCGATGGCGACAATCAGCATTGCCGCGTGGTCACGGCAAACTATTGGCATGGCTATGGCGCCCGCGACGTGCGGCTGTGGTGCACGCTATTGGACGAAGACGGCGGCGAACTCGCGGGATGGGATCAACCCCTGGCGGACGCCGCGGTGTCGGTGGTGATCGACAGCCGCGACGTGCGCCAGCGCTTCGGGCTGGGGGATTTCGCCGGCCAGCTGTTTATCCATGTAATCGGCGCGAAAGGCCATGACGTGGTCAAATACGCGCTCGACACCTATGGGGATGACCCGACTATCCTGTCTTGCACCCATGACGCCAATGCTTGGCCGGCTGACTATTTCGCCGGCCTACCGGCCCCGGACGCCGGCGAGCGCGTGATCGTCTGGGTGCAGAACAGCCACCCCTGTGCGATTCCAGCGCGCGGTCTCGGCCTCAATCTGATGGGGGATAACGAGACCGCCTGGCTCGATCGCGAAATCCCGCCTTTCGGCTCGTTCAAGCTCGATGTCGCGGCATTGCTGCCGCGGGCGCGTTGGCCGCAGCAGATCGAGATCAGTGCGGGCAAGCATGTGGTGCGGCCACGTTACGAAGTGGAGGCCACAAACGGCCGCTGCCGCATCGCGCATGTCAATGTGGAACGGACCGATCTGAAGCCGGACCCGAAGATCGCCGAGTTGGGTAACCTGCTGGGCAAGGGCTATATCCTGCCGGCGCCGGTGCTGCCGCCCAAGCAATTCCAATCCACGGTGCTGCCTACGCCGATGGCGCGGTCGCAGGCGCGGCTGCCGGTCGCGGCGGTGATCTACGACCCGCAGGGCGAGGCGTTGGCGCGGCACAGCTTCGGCGACCAAGCGCGGCGCGACAGCGTGGCATTGAAGATCGACGAGATCTTGCCCGACGGCGCGCTCGGCGACGGATTCGGGCATGTCGAGCTGGTCTATGACTTCGCCCAGGGCGGCGATGCGGACGGCTGGTTGCACGGCTTGTTCCGCTATGAGGATCGGCGTAGCGGACATATCGCCGAGACCAGCTTCGGCGCGCATATGTTCAACGCGGTGCTGGTCTATCGGGGGGAGCCACAATCCTACGCCGGGCGGGCGCCGGGCCTGTCGACCCGGCTGTTTCTGCGGCTCGGACCGAGCGGAACCGATACCCTGTGCCACCTGATCTACCCGGCCTCGACGCCATGGCATGCCACATCGGACACGTTGCTGATGCTGCATAACGGGCGCGGCGAGGCGGTCGCGGAACAGCGGCTGGCGATCCCGTGCGGCGGCTCGTTGCTGTGGCGATTTGGCGAGATATTCAGCGCCTCGGAGAGGGCCCGCGCCGGCGCGGAGAGCTATGTGATCATTCGCGATAGCGGCTGTCGGCTGTTCGGCTATCACGGCGTCGTCAGCGCCGACGAAGCGGCTTTCAGCCTGGATCACATGTTCGGGTTCTAACCCGCCGCGTCAGCTTTTCGGTGGTTGCGCGGCCGATCCGGCTCGCGCGATGATAGCGGCAGTTACCATAAAGGGGAGGAGACTATGGAGGTTCGTGCAGCCGTTGCCCATGCGGCCGGAGAGCCGCTACGGATCGAGACCGTGCAACTGGACGGTCCGAAGGCGGGTGAAGTGTTGGTAGAGATCAAGGCGACCGGGATTTGCCATACAGATGCCTTTACCCTGTCCGGCGAAGATCCGGAGGGCTTGTTCCCGGCGATTCTCGGTCATGAAGGGGCGGGCATCGTGGTCGACACCGGCCCGGACGTCACCGGTCTGGCAAAAGGCGATCATGTGATCCCGCTGTACACGCCGGAATGCCGGCAATGCGACTACTGCACGTCGGGCCGGACCAATCTGTGTCAGGCCATCCGCGAGACCCAAGGGCGCGGCGTGATGCCGGACGGGTCGAGCCGCTTCTCGCTGGGTGGCGAGTCGCTCTATCACTATATGGGCACGTCGACATTCTCGAACTACACGGTGTTGCCCGAGATCGCTCTGGCGAAGGTGCGCGAGGACGCGCCGTTCGATAAGATTTGCTATATCGGCTGCGGCGTCACCACCGGCATCGGCGCGGTGATCAACACGGCCAAAGTTCGGCCCGGCGACAATGTCGTGGTGTTCGGGCTGGGCGGCATCGGCCTGAACGTGATCCAGGGGGCGCGGCTGGTCGGCGCCAACATGATTGTCGGGGTGGACCTCAACGCCGACAAGAAAGTGCTGGCCGAGAAGTTCGGGATGACCCATTTCGTCAACCCGAAAGAGGTCGAAGGCGATCTGGTGCCCTATCTGGTCGACCTTACCAAGGGCGGCGCAGATCACAGTTTCGAGTGTATCGGCAATGTGAACACCATGCGCCAGGCTCTGGAATGTTGCCACAAGGGTTGGGGCGAGAGCACGATTATCGGCGTTGCCGGCGCCGGGCAAGAGATCACCACCCGACCGTTCCAACTGGTGACCGGCCGGGTATGGCGCGGCACCGCTTTTGGCGGCGCAAAAGGCCGCACGGACGTGCCGCGCATCGTCGATTGGTACATGGAGGGGAAGATCAATATCGACGATCTGATTACCCACACCATGCCTTTGGATGACATCAACAGCGCCTTCGATCTGATGCATGACGGCAAATCGATCCGAAGCGTCGTGACTTTCTAGGCCAGCGGGCGGAGGCTACGGGTTGGGCGCGCGAAAACGTGCCGAACCCGGACCTTGCGAGGCCATCACGACAAGACTATGTAACAGTTTCGTCCGTCTGACCTCCGCACACGGAAGTGGTTTATTATGGCTGAAACCCATCGCAGCAAAGTTCTGATCATCGGGTCCGGACCGGCCGGTTGCACGGCCGCGATCTATGCCGCACGCGCCAATCTCGAGCCGATGATGGTGCATGGGATGCAGCCGGGGGGGCAGATGACCATCACCACGGATGTGGAGAACTATCCGGGCTTCGCGGACGTGATCCAAGGGCCGTGGCTGATGGAACAGATGGAGGCCCAGGCCAAGGCCGTCGGGACGCAAATCCATAACGATCTGCTGGTCGATGTCGATTTCGGCAGCCGGCCGTTCGTCTGCGTGGGCGATTCCGGCGCCGAGTATATCGCCGACAGCATTGTCATCTGTACCGGCGCTCAGGCGCGCTGGCTGGGGCTGGAGTCCGAACAGAGATTCCAGGGCTTTGGCGTGTCGGCATGCGCAACATGCGACGGGTTCTTCTTCCGCGAGCGCGAGGTCGTTGTGGTCGGCGGCGGCAATACCGCCGTTGAAGAGGCAATTTTCCTAACTAACTTCGCCTCCAAGGTCACCCTGGTCCATCGCCGCGACAGCCTGAGGGCGGAGAAAATCATGCAAGAACGCCTGTTCCGCAACCCGAAGGTGGCGATGATGTGGGACTCGGTGCTGGAAGAGGTCGTCGGCAAGGAGGATCCGCTCTCGGTAACCGGGGCAAAGATCCGCAACGTCAAAACCGACGTGGTTACCGAGCTGGCCGTCGATGGCGTGTTCATCGCGATCGGGCATACTCCCAACACCGGTTTGTTCAAGGACAAGCTGGAGATGGATGGCGAGGGCTATCTGATCACGGCGGCCGATAGCACGGCGACCAATGTCGCCGGCGTGTTCGCGGCCGGCGATGTGAAGGACAAAGTGTTCCGGCAGGCGGTCACGGCCGCGGGGATGGGATGTATGGCGGCCTTGGAAGCGGAGAAATTCCTCGCCGAGAATGAGGACGCCGCGCTGCCGACCGCCGCGGAGTAAGACCGCCGCGGGCCGCGCCGGCCTCGTTCGCGGCGCAAAATAAGCGCAAAACCGTCCGCATTTGTTTAACCTCGCAGGCCTATCCTGGCCGCAGAGATACTACGAGTTAATGCCGTGTCGATGGATTGGGACAAGTTGCGGATCTTTCATGCCGTCGCCGAGGCCGGCAGCTTTACCCATGCCGGCGACGTATTGCATCTCAGCCAATCGGCGGTCAGCCGGCAAGTCAGCGCGCTCGAAGAATCTCTGAGTTGCACGTTGTTTCACCGGCACGCCCGCGGGCTGCTGTTAACGGAACAGGGCGAATTGCTGTTCCAGTCGGTGCATGACGTCTTCAACAAGCTCTCGATAACCGAGGCGATGCTGCAGGACAGCCAAACCCGGCCGCAGGGGACGCTGAAAATTACGACAACCGTGGCGCTGGGCTCGCTGTGGCTGACGCCGCGCATACAGGTGTTCCTGGATATGTTCCCGGAAATCCAAGTGACACTGCTGATCACCGATCAGGAGCTGGACTTGGGTATGCGGCAGGCAGACTGCGCGATCCGACTGTCGATGCCGCAGCAACCGGATCTGGTGAAGCGCAACCTATGCCGGGTTCATTATCACGTCTTCGCGGCGCCGGAGTATATTAAGAAGCGCGGCGTACCGCAGAGCATGGAAGAGCTAACGGAGCATCGCTTGATCGTCTACGGCGATGAGGTCGCGACGCCGTCGCCGCACGTCAATTGGCTGCTGCGGGCTGGGTCGAACGGCGAGGTGCGCCGGCCGGCGCTAAAAGTCAACAATGTCTATGGGATTTTCCGAGCCGTGCAGTCCGGGCTGGGGATTGCCATGCTGCCGGATTTTCTGGCGCATGAATCGAACACGCTGGTGCGCATTCTTCCGGAGGTCGAAGGGCCGACGAACGACGCCTATTTCGTCTATCCGGAGGAACTGCGCCACACCCGCAGGATCCAGCTATTCAGGGACTTCCTGCTGCGGGAAGTGGCGGCGACGCGCTTTTAGCGGCAGAAGGCCATGCGCGTCTTGCATGGCAGGGCTGCCGCGAACCAAGTGGTCAATACCGGTCTCGGCGAATATCTTGCGGTCGGATCTGAAACCAGCGTGCGGTTGAGCCTGCTCTGGCGATCTTGCGCGAGAGGGTGAGTGCGTTTTTGGAATCTTTCCTGTTGTAAACTGGCCGGGCCCTAGGGCCCGGCCTTTTTTTACCGAAACAGGTGTCGGAAGCGAGGCGACCGCTACATGTAAAGCGGCTCGTTCTCCAGGCCATCGTAGAGGTGGGCGACAAACTCGGTGTAGCCGTTGTAGAGCAGGGTCGGCACGCGGTCCCGCTCCTTCTTGCCGAGCGGACGCTCCGTGGCCTGAGTCCAACGCGGATGGGGCACCTCAGGATTGACGTTGGCCCAGAAACCGTATTCCGACGGCTGGATCTTCTCCCAATAGGTCGCGGGCCGGCCTTCGGCGAAGGTGAGGCTGACGATCGACTTGATCGACTTGAAACCATATTTCCACGGCACCGCCAAGCGTAGCGGCGCACCGTTCTGCTTCGGCACGGGCTTGCCATAAAGACCGGTCACCATGAAGGCCAGCTCGTTGGTGGCCTCGGCCATGGTGAGGCCCTCGATATAGGGCCACGGATACCACGGCTGGCGCAGGCCGCTCATGGTGTCCGCATCGGCCAAGGTTTCCATGATCACATATTTGGCGCTGCCCAACGGCCGCGCCATATCGATCAGATTTTTCATCGGGAAGCCGGACCAAGGCACGGCCATAGACCAGGCTTCAACGCAGCGGTGGCGATAGAGGCGTTCCTCAAGCGGCATCGAGCGCACGAGGGTATCGAAATCGATCTCGCGCTCCTCCTCGACCAGACCTTGGATCCGAATGGTCCAAGGATCGATCGGCATCTTCTGCGCGGCGCGCGCGATCTGCTTGTGCGAGCCGAACTCGTAGAAGTTGTTGAAGGTCACAACTTCCTTTTCCGGGGTTAATTCCCGGTCGAGCACATAGTTCTTATTCTGCATGACGGGATAGAGATCGGCCGTGGCCTCCTCGCCCTTCGCTGCGAAGGCCGGCGCTGCCGCAAGCAACGGGCCCGCGGCGGCCAAAATCGGCCCAGCCGCAATGGCCTTGGCCAGGGTGCGCCGCTGATGGAAAACATCTTCCGGGGTCGCCGCGCTCTCCGGCAACTCCCAGCCGCGCTTGACTTTTGTTAGCATGGGGCTCTCCGATCTAGCCGTTCCCGCATCGCCCTCGCCGATGGAGGGGTCGCAGAAGTCTGAAGCAACTCACTTACGGTTGTGTGAACTCGATCTTATCGCCAAGAATTATCACGGCGTTATCACGTCTGCGCAAAAAGGGCGCTAAAGGGGGTCGCCCCGAACTCGGCCGCGAAGGGCGTCGACAATAGCGCGCGTGCCGACCAAATAGGGGTGAACCGCGATCGCGTCCTCGAAGGCGGCCAGCGCCGACGCTTCGTCCCGCTGAGCCAAGTTGATCTGGCCAAGACCGCTCAAGGCGCCAAAATGCCGGGGTTCGAGATCCAGGGTGTGGGCCACATCGGCGATCGACTCATCGAGATTGCCGAGCAAGAAATGAACGGTGGCGCGTTTGTTCCATGCCTCGGCGAAATCCGGCGCTTCTGCCACCAGGCGGTCAAAAATCGCCAGAGCCTGATCGAGGCGGTTGCTGCTCATGGCCTCAATGCCATTGGTCATCGTCGACTGGGCGCCAGCATCGTCGGTTTGAATCCAGATGGCCCATATCAGCTGCTCCGCCTGCCGCGCTTCGCGGTCGTTGTCGGTGGTCTGCAGCACCGCGAACAGCCGATCCAAGCGGGGGTCCCGCTGGTCGGCGCTGGCCGTGGCGATGGGCAGCAAGATAGCCGCGACGAGGACGATCGTTTTCGCTAGCATGGACTCCAATATGGGGCATTGTTGGCTTTTGACCAACCGGCAAAACCCCCTAAAAGTTGTACGAACCGATCATTTTTCGTTCACAAAGTGATGATGCCTATGGCCGTCCAAGACCAATTTTCCGCCACCTATAGCGATGCTCGGGGCAAATTCCTTGCCGGCTGCCTGCGCTCGGGGACTCCGGTGACAAGCCATCCGAACCCGACGACAGGGCCCCTTGGCGAAGCCCTTTATACCGATGTGACGCGACTCGGCGCGGCTGAGGCGGAGCGCGTCGTGATGGTTATTTCGGGAACGCACGGGGTGGAGGGCTTTTGCGGCTCCGGCGTGCAAGTCGGGCTGTTGGAGAGCGCGGACGCCCCGGCGGTGCCAGCAGGCGTCGCGGTGCTTCTGGTCCATGCGATCAACCCGTATGGCTTCGCCTGGCTGCGCCGAGTTACCGAAGACAATGTGGATCTCAATCGCAATTTTGCCGATCACGATGCCGGCGCCTACCCCGATAACCCGGGTTACAATCAACTGGCGGCCGCCTTGGTCCCGCAAAGCTGGGACGATGCCTCACGCGCGGCGACGCAGAAGGTTATGGACGATTATGCAACGCTGCACGGGCAGTTCGCGTTGCAGGCGGCGATCAGCGTCGGGCAGTATCGACATAAGGACGGCCTGTTCTTCGGCGGCCACCGGCCGACCTGGTCACGCCGCACGATCGAGCGGATCGTCGGCCAAGAATTGGCCCATGCCCGGCACGTCGCCCTGATAGATTTTCACACCGGACTGGGGCCCTACGGCTATGGCGAGCCGATCTGCATGCAGGGTCCCGAAGAGGCGGCGTTCGCCCGGGCACGGGCCTGGTTCGGCGAGGATGTGACAAGCCCCAAAGGCGGGTCATCCAGTTCGGCGGATGTGCAAGGCACCCTCGCCGAAGGCCTGTTCGCGCTGGCGCCGCAGGCCGAATGGACCGCCATTGCCCTGGAGTTCGGCACCAAGCCGGTCCCAGATGTGATGGACACCCTGCGCGCCGACGCCTGGTTGCACAACGATGGCGATCCGGGTTCCGCGCAAGGTCGGGAAATCAAGGCGAATATTCGCGACGCCTTCTATCCCGACGAGCCGCAATGGAAGCAACAGATTTGGGCGCGCGGTACGGAAATGGTGGCCCGGGCTTACGACGGGCTGGCCGGCAGCGACTGATGGTCGGTTACTCGGGAACCCCGTTGCCGAAGAAACTTGGAATCAAGCCCGGACATCTGGTGATGGTCGTCGATCCCGATACGGATTGGCCGGACGGCTGGCCGGCGGAACAACCACGGCCACCGGACGACGCAACGATGCGTTTCGGGCTGCGTGGGGGACCGGCCGATGTGATCTTGGCCTGCTGCAAAGACGCGCGCCAACTGAAGCGGCGAATCGGCACCTTGAAAAACAAAATAAAGGTCGATGGCGCGCTGTGGATTGCCTGGCCGAAGAAGGCGGCAAAGATGGCGACCGACCTGGACGGCAACGTGGTGCGCACAACCGGGCTGGACGCGGGGCTGGTGGATGTGAAGGTCTGCGCGGTCGACGAACGGTGGTCGGGACTGAAATTCGTCTACCGCCTGGCGGACCGCAAAGGTTAGTCAGTCGGGCGCGGCCTGCAAGGCCACGGGCTAGCCCGGTGGCACCCCTGGATCGCCGCGGCTACCGGTCTAGTCGGGCAGCGCCGGCGGCTTGGGACCACCGGTGGCCCAATCGAGCAGCTCAACCGTGTGGACGACAGGCACCTGCAGATGCTGGGCGATCTGGGTCATGCAGCCGATGTTGCCGGTGGCGATCATGTCCGGCTTCGTCGCCGCCAAATTGTCGGCCTTGCGGGCGCCGAGCCGGTCCGCCAACTCAGGCTGCAAGAGGTTGTAGGTTCCGGCCGAACCGCAGCACAGATGGGACTCAGCCGGCTCGGAGACAGAGAACCCAGCGCGCTGAAGCAGTTGTTTCGGCGGTGCGATCACCCGCTGGCCATGCTGCATCGAACAAGCGGCGTGATAAGTCACGCGCTCGCGCCGCTGCCCCTGTAGCGGCGCCAAGTCGCGGTCGACCATGAATTCGGTGATATCGCGGGCCAGCGCCGATATGCGGGCGGCCTTGGCGCGGTATTGCGGGTCGTTGCGGAACATATGGCCGTAGTCCTTGATCACGGTGCCGCAGCCGCTGGCGTTGACGATGATCGCATCGAGTTCGCCGGTTTCGTCGACCTTGCACCAGGCATCGATATTGGCGCGCGCTTGCGCCTTGGCCGCCGCCTCCTTGCCCAAATGGTGAACCAAGGCGCCGCAACAGCCCATGCCCTCGGCAATAACGACTTCAGTGCCGTGGCGGGTGAGCAGGCGAATCGTCGCCTCGTTGATCTGGCTGGCGAGAACTTGCTGGGCACAGCTAGACAGCAAGGCGACGCGAGCGCGCCGTGTGCCTTCGGCGGCAACGGTCTGCGGGCGATCGACCTTGGCGCGGCGGCTGACGCGCCGCGGCGTCATCTCGACCAAACGGCGCAAGCGGCCCGGCAACGCGCGGGCGAAAGGTCGGGCCATGGTGGCGCCACGCAACGATAGACGGAAGACGCCCGGGCGCGGCAGCACATAGGCCAGCAGGCTTCGGAGTAAACGCTCGGGCACGGGGCGCGTATGGGTGCGCTCAATATGGCGGCGCGCGTGGTCGACCAAATGCATGTAGTTGACGCCGGACGGGCACGTCGTCATGCAGGCCAGGCAGGACAGGCAGCGGTCGACATGTCTGACGACCTGGTCACTAGCCGGGCGGTCGTTCTCCAGCATGTCCTTGATGAGGTAGATGCGACCGCGCGGACTGTCGAGTTCGTCGCCCAACAAGACATAAGTCGGACAGGTCGCCGTGCAGAAGCCGCAATGGACGCAGGCCCGGAGGATTTGCTCGGCCTCGGCAATATCGGGATCGGCCAACTGGGCGATGGAAAAGTTCGTTTGCATGGCTCGCTAGATCTCCGCGTACATGCGCCCCGGGTTGAGGATGCCCTTGGGGTCGAAGCCTTCGCGGATGCGCCGCGTAAGCTGCAATATCGGCGCCGGTAGCGGCTCGAAAACCGGCACCGTGGCGCGCAGGGATGCGGGCGCGCGGATCAACGTGGCGTGGCCGCCGGCGGACGCCAGCGCCGCCCTGACCTGGGCATGACCGGCCGCCTCGGTGGTTGCCGGCACGGCCAGCCAGACGAGGCCGCCGCCCCAATCATAGTAGGCCTGACCGTCGAACTGCCGCAGGATCGCGGCGGCGATCTGATGCCCGGCTTGGGGAGCGGTGGAGAGCCGCCACAAGGGCTGGTCGGAATGGGGCTGGAAGGTGGCGACGTCGCGCAGCTCGCGCCACAGGGTCGTGCTGCGGCGGCTATGCAACTCCTCGCCCGCCCCGAAGCCGGCAAGGGCGTTTCTCAGCGCCGCGCAGCGGGCGGTAACCGACGGTCCGACGCCCTCGACCCGCAACGCCGTGACCGCCCGTCCAGCATTGCCAACATGGTCGACGCTGGAGAGTGCCGCCAGGGGTGCCGGCAAATGAGCGGCACCGGAGACCTCTTGGCTGCTATTGAGGGCGACGGTCATGGCCGCCGTCGCCGCGGCATCGTCGAGGCCATAGACCAGCACGGTGCGGGTCTTCTCGGGTGCCGGCAGCACTTTGACGGTCAACTCGGTGATCACCGCCAAAGTACCGAAGGAGCCGGTCAGCAACTTGCTAAGGTCGTAACCGGTGACGTTCTTGACGACCCGGCCGCCGGTTTTGAAGATCTCGCCGCGGCCGCTGACGGCGTGAATCCCAAGGACATGATCGCGGGCGGCGCCGGCCTTAACGCGGCGGCTGCCGGCCAAGTTGCAAGCAACGGTGCCGACCAAGGTCCCCGCCGCGGCAGGCTGGCCCAACAAGGGCCCGAGATCGGGCGGCTCGAACGCCAATTGCTGGCGCTGATCGGCGAGCCGCCGTTCGATTTCGGCCATTGGCGTCGCCGGCCCGGCGGTGAGCACCAGCTCTTCGGGCTGATACAAGGAGATGCCGCTGAGCGCCGAGGTATCCAAGGCCCGTTGCGCCGCCACGGGACGGCCGAGGGTCTGCTTGCTGCCGGCGGCGGTGACGTTTAGCGGGGTCGCGGTGTCCAGCGCCCAGGCGATGACTTCCTCGATTTGGGCCGCGTCTTGCGGGCGGATGGTGGCGTTATCGGTCATCAGCGCGGCGGTGCACGGGCTAGAAACTCGGCAGATCCGG
This sequence comes from Alphaproteobacteria bacterium, assembly GCA_021774445.1. Classification (GTDB taxonomy): domain Bacteria; phylum Pseudomonadota; class Alphaproteobacteria; order UBA6615; family UBA6615; genus SZUA-147. The sequence goes on along the minus strand of JAJFJA010000055.1, from coordinate 120,057 downwards.
GAAGCGCGTCTCGCCACGATGAATATGGACGCGGCCAAGCTCGGCGCAGCGGTGCAGAATGGGAAAGACTTTGCCCGGATTGAGCAGCTGGCCGGGGTCGAAGGCGCATTTCACGCGTTGCTGATGGTTGAGATCGGTCTCGGTGAACATCGTGCCCATGAGATCGCGCTTTTCGACGCCGACGCCATGTTCGCCGGTCAGCACGCCGCCGACCTCGACGCAAAGCGTCAATATTTCCGAGCCGAAAGACTCCGCCTTGTCCAACTCACCCGGTTTGTTGGCGTCGTAGAGAATAAGGGGATGCAGGTTGCCGTCGCCGGCATGAAAGACATTGGCGACACGCAGGCCATAGTCTGCCGACAAAGCGGTGATGCGGTCCAAGACCTCGGGCAGGCGGTGGCGCGGAATGGTGCCGTCCATGCAGTAGTAGTCGGGACTGATGCGGCCGACGGCGGGAAAAGCGGCCTTGCGCCCGGCCCAGAATTGCAACCGTTCTTCCTCGGTCTCGCTCACCCGGATCGAGGAAGCGCCATGGGACTCCGCAATGGCGCGAACACGCTCAATGAGATAGCTGACTTCCGGTGGCGGCCCGTCCAGCTCGACGATCATCAAGGCCTCGACATCCAGCGGGTAGCCAACCTGTACGAAAGCCTCGGCGGCGGCGATGGCCGGTCTGTCCATCATCTCCATCCCGCCGGGGATGATGCCATCGGCGATGATGCCGGCCACGGCCGCGCCGGCGGCGGCGGAACTGGGGAAACCGATGAGCAACGCCCGTGCGACCTCAGGCTTTTTCAGCACCCGGACCGTCACCTCGGTAATGATGCCGAGCAGGCCTTCGGAGCCGGTGATAACGCCGAGCAAATCGTAACCCGCCGCATCGAGGTGCTTGCCACCGAGACGGAGGATCTCACCGTCGGACAAGACCAACTCGACACCGAGCAGATTATTGGTGGTTAAGCCGTATTTGAGGCAGTGCACGCCGCCGGAATTCTCAGCCACGTTGCCACCGATGGTACAGGCGATTTGGCTGGACGGATCCGGGGCGTAATAGAAGTCGTGTGACGCTACAGCATCGCTGATCGCCAAATTGGTGACACCGGGCTGAACGGTCACACAGCGGTTGGCGAGGTCGATATCGAGGACGCGGTTGAATTTGCCCAAACCGAGGGTGATGGCGTCGGCGGCCGGCAGGGCGCCGCCAGACAACGACGTCCCGGCCCCGCGGGGGACGATCTTGACGCCATGCTCGTTGCAATACGCCATTATCCGGCTGACCTGGGCCGTGGTCTCCGGCAACACCGCGATCAGGGGTAGCTGGCGGTAGGCGGTTAGGCCGTCACTCTCATAAACGGCTAGGGCGTCGGCGTCGGTGATGACCCCCTCACCCGGCACAATGGCGCGCATGGCGGCGATAATCTGCTCGCGCCTGGCGATAATCCCAGCGTCGGGGTCGGGTAATTTCATGGCTCGCCTTCCGGCAGCTGCGCTCATGTGGGCCGCAGGCGGAGGGTGGCGGTGGCGAGGCTATGCTGTCAACCCGCAGCCACAGCAAATCGGCCCCAAGGCGTCGCCTGCCCTGAGGATGTGCGGAAAAGAAGCGATGCGGGTTAGCCCTGGCGGGCCTTAAAGCGCCGGTTGGTCTTGTTGATGACGTAGATACGCCCACGCCGCCGCACGACCTGGCAGTCTTTGTGCCGCTTCTTGATGGTCTTGATCGAGTTGACGACCTTCATGAACCTGTCCTTGGGTTAGCGGAGGCGGAAGCTATAGAGGGTGCCCAGCGCTGTCAACCGCGGGGCGATCCTGGCCGCCGCCGATGAGGTGCTTGTGTCACGAACCGTTCGAGACTTGGTTGCCGGGTCAGGCCTATGTTTCGCCGACCGTGGCAGCCACGTCCTCGGAGGCGTCTCCGACCCCCAACCCCGGGCGGCGAGTGGCTCCTGGTCGCCGTGTCCTGGCGGATAATCTGAAAACCGAGCGCCAGGGGCTCACTTGACAAAAGCGGGACGATAGAAAGTGGTAATTCACCGCCTATGCAGAAAAAACGACTCCAAGCGAAGCCGGTAATTGAATCGTGGCGGCGACGCACTATTGGTCATACTTATCACAGTTTCTTTATCGGCCCGGATAGCAGCGCGTAAGAATGTCAAAGAGACGCTTCATATATTATTTACCATGCCTAAGTAGTGTATATTCAGTGCAATAAGAATCTCTCCGATGCGATGGAGACTCGATTGTCGAAGACTGAAACACAAACCGGCCAGTTCCCCGCAATTCAATTGCTGCCGTCTCCGGCAGCAAGGACCGGACAAGTGTGCGCATCGGCTCTGATTCGCTGGAGGATGATTCTCGCCCCGTAGCAACAACATTGCCCGATCCGGAGTTCGCCATGGATGTGTTTGACCTGTTTTCCGACGTGTACGGCCGCGAAGCCCAAGAAGAGATGTCGTTGCATGACTATCTCCTGGCCTGCCGCGACGATCCGGGGATGTACCAAACCGCCGCGGAGCGCATGATCGCAGCAATCGGCGAGCCGGAACTGGTCGATACCAGCAAGGATACCCGGCTGGGCCGGATCTTCCTTAACCGCACAATCAAGCGCTATCCGGCGTTCAGCGATTTCTTCGGCATGGAAGATACCATCGAGCGGATCGTTGGATATTTCCGTTACGCCGCACAGGGCCTGGAAGAACGCAAACAGATCCTTTATCTGCTCGGGCCGGTGGGTGGCGGCAAGTCGTCGCTGGCCGAGCGGCTCAAGCAATTGATGGAGAAGTACCCGATCTATGCGCTCAAGGCCGCGGACCAAGTCAGCCCGCTGTTCGAATCACCGTTGGGCTTGTTCGATCGCGAGCGGATGGGCGATCTGCTGGAGAATAAGTATGGCATTGCCAGCCGTAGGCTGACCGGCCTGCGGTCACCCTGGGCGGTCAAGCGGCTGGACGAATTCGAAGGCGATATTTCGAAATTCTCGGTCGTGCGACTGATGCCGTCGACGCTGCGGCAGGTGGCTATCGCCAAAACCGAACCGGGCGACGAGAACAATCAGGATATCTCGGCACTGGTGGGCAAGGTCGATATCCGCAAGCTGGAATATTTCAGCCAAGGCGACCCCGACGCCTACAGCTATTTGGGCGGCCTCAACCGGACGACCCAGGGCATGCTGGAGTTCGTGGAGATGTTCAAAGCACCGATCAAGGTGCTGCATCCGCTGCTGACGGCGACACAGGAAGGCAACTACCTGGGGACCGAGTCATTCGGCGCGTTTCCCTTCCAGGGCGTCGTCTTGGCCCATTCGAACGAGGCCGAATGGCAGCAATTCAAGAGCAACCGGAATAACGAAGCGTTCCTCGACCGCATCTCGGTGGTCAAGGTGCCTTACTGTCTCAGGGTTTCCGAAGAATCTCGCATCTACGCCAAGCTGCTTGAGGAAAGCCAGCTCGGCGAAGCGCCCTGCTCTTCAGAAACGTTGATGACGCTGTCGCGCTTCTGCACCCTGACGCGGCTGAAGGAGCACGAGAACTCGACGCTCTATTCAAAGATGCGCATCTATGACGGCGAAAACCTGAAAGACACCGATCCGAAGGCGAAGTCGATGCAAGAGTATCGCGACGCTGCGGGCGTGGACGAAGGCATGACCGGCGTGAGCACGCGCTTCGCCTTCAAGGTGCTGTCGGAAACATTCAACTACGACACCGAGGAGGTGGCCGCCGACCCGGTGCATCTGATGTATGTGCTGGAACAAGCGATCAAGCGCGAACAGTTCCCGGATGCCGAGGAATCGGCCTATCTCGAATTCATCAAGTCCGAGCTGTCGCCGCGCTATGCGGAATTCATCGGCCACGAAATCCAGAAAGCCTATCTGGAATCCTATACGGAATATGGCCAGAACCTGTTCGACCGCTACATCGCCTATGCCGATGCCTGGATCGAAGAACAGGATTACAAAGACCCCGATACCGGCCAGATCTTCAATCGTTCGGTGTTGGATGCCGAGCTGTCGAAGATCGAAAAGCCCGCGGGGATCGCCAACCCGAAAGACTTCCGTAATGAGGTCGTAAAATTCGCCCTCAGGGCGCGGTCGCAGAATGCCGGCAAGAATCCGTCCTGGACGAGCTATGAGAAGCTCCGCGAGGTGATCGAGAGGCGGATGTTCTCGAAGGTCGAGGATCTGCTGCCGGTGATCAGCTTCGGCTCGAAGAAAGATGGCGAGACCGACGCCAAGCACAGCGAATTTGTGCGGCGGATGGTCAGCCGTGGTTACACCGAGCGGCAGGTACGGCGCCTGGTGGAGTGGTATATGCGCGTGAATAAGGCAGGCTGACCGATCAGCAACGGGGCTCGAAAGCGATGCCGCAATTCGTCGACCGCCGCCTTAATCCGAAGGACAAAAGCCTGGGCAACCGCCAGAGGTTCATCCGACGGGCGCGGGCGCATATCAAGCAGGTGGTGAACGAGTCCATCCGCGAGCGCAAGGTCACGGACATCGCTAGCGGCGAGTCGATCAGTATTCCCACCAAGGGGATCGAAGAACCGCAGTTCCATCACAGCGCGCGCAACGGGCGGCGCGAGCGGGTGTTTCCCGGCAACAAGGAATTCGTCAGCGGCGACGAGATCGCCAAACCGCCGAGCGGCGGCGGCGAGGGCGGCGGCAAGGAGGGTGCGGAGTCCGGCGAGGGCGAAGACGAATTTCGTTTCGTTCTGACGCGAGATGAGTTCCTCGATCTGTTCTTCGACGACCTTGAACTGCCGGACTTGGAGAAAACCAGTCTGCGGGAAGTTGTCGCCTACAAACCGCAGCGCGCCGGCCACACAACCTCGGGCACCCAGACCAACCTGAACGTGCTGCGCACCATGCGCAACAGCTTCGCGCGGCGGCTGGCCCTGCGCCGGCCGCGCCTGGCCGATGCGGAGGAGATCGAACGCCAGATCTTTGCGCTCGAGGGAGAGGCCAGGCCGACCCAGGCGACCGCGGCGCGGCTGGCCGAACTCCGGCAAGAGCTTGAAGTCCTCAACCGCAAGCGCCGGGCGGTGCCGTTCATCGATCCCATGGACGTCCGCTTCAACCGGTTCGAGCTGCAGCCGCAGCCGAATACCAAGGCGGTGATGATCTGCATGATGGACGTTTCAGGCTCCATGGGCGAGCGTGAGAAGGAGCTGGCGAAGCGGTTCTTCGTGCTGCTGCACATGTTCCTGGAGCGGCGCTACGAGCGTACCGACGTGGTGTTCATCCGGCACACCCACGAAGCCTCGGAAGTCGACGAGGAAACATTCTTCTACAGCCGGGAGACCGGCGGCACAGTGGTCAGCACCGCGCTCAAGGAAATGCTGAAGGTCGTGGGAGATCGCTACCCGACGAAGGAATGGAACATCTACGCGGCGCAAGCCTCGGATGGGGAGAACTTCACTGGCGATTCGGCGCGCTGCGTGGCGCTGCTGGAAGAGGAGTTGATGCCGTTGTGCCAGTACTACGCCTATGTCGAAATCGTCGATGAGCGGGAGGCCGAATTGGTGCTGGACAGCCAAAGCGGCGCGGCACTTTGGCGCTCCTATCGGACCGTCGCCGGAAACTGGCCCAATTTTGCCATGAAACGCATTGCGCGGCCGGGAGACATCTATCCGGTGTTCCGCGAGCTCTTTGCCCGTCAGGCGACCAAAACATGACCGTGCAGCGCGCGATGAAACCACTGTTCGAGAGTTCGGATTGGACCTTCGACAAGCTGCGGCGCGCCTATGACGCCATAGAGGATGTGGCGCTGAACGACTTGGGACTGGACGTCTACCCCAATCAAGTCGAGATCATCTCGTCCGAACAAATGCTCGATGCCTATTCCTCGGTGGGCATGCCGCTGATGTACCGACACTGGTCCTTCGGCAAGCGTTTCGTCCGCGAAAGCCATATGTACCGCAAGGGGTTCAGCGGTCTCGCCTATGAGATCGTCATCAACTCGAACCCGTGCATCAGCTACAATATGGAAGAGAGCAGCATGGCCATGCAGACGCTGGTCATGGCCCATGCCGCCTTTGGCCATAATCACTTCTTCAAGAACAATTATCTGTTCCGGCAGTGGACCGACGCTGACGCGATCCTGGAATATCTGGATTTCGCCAAAGGCTATATCGCGAAGTGCGAAGAGCGGCACGGCCCGGATGCCGTCGAAGAAATCCTCGATGCGGCGCACGCCCTGATGGATCAGGGCGTGTTTCGCTACCAACGGCCGCCAAGAGCCAGTGCCAAGGCGACGGAGGAAAAGCGACGCGAACGCCAGGCTTACGAGGATTCGATTTTTCGGGATATTTGGCGGACCGTACCCGGCGACGAAAAGGCAGCCGAGACGGAAGCGGAGGCGGACATTGCGCAGCGGCAAGAAGCCCTGCAGCTGCCGGCCGAAAACCTGCTCTATTTCCTCGAGAAAAACAGCCCGGCGCTGGAATCATGGCAGCGCGAAGTGCTGCGTATCGTGCGCAGCATCGCGCAGTATTTCTACCCGCAGAAACAGACCAAGGTGATGAATGAAGGCTGCGCGACATTCGTGCATCACACCATCATCAACACGCTCTACGACCGCGGGCAGCTGACCGAAGGCGCTATGTTGGAAATGCTCGATAGCCATTCCAGCGTGGTATTCCAGCCGGATTTCGACGATCCGCGTTACCGGGGCATAAACCCGTACGCGCTGGGCTTCGCGATGATGCAGGACATCAAACGCATCTGCGTCGAGCCGACCGCCGAGGATCGCGACTGGTTCCCCGACATCGCCGGATCGGGCGATTGGCGGGAAACTTTACGGCACGCTTGGGCGAGCTACCGCGACGAGTCTTTCGTGCAGCAATATCTCAGCCCGCACCTGATGCGGAAATTCAAGCTGTTCAACCTTATCGACGACGACAAGCGCAGCCACTACAAGGTCAAGTCGATCCACGACGAGCGCGGCTATAAAGACGTGCGGGCCGCCCTGGCCCGGTCGTACGACATCGGCTCGACGGAACCCCATATCCAAGTCGTCGATGCGGATATGCGGGGCGATCGAACCTTGCGCCTAGAACACCTGGTTCGGGACGGTATTCCGTTGGCGGAAAAGCATCGCGACGGGGTGCTGCGATACGTCCGGCGGCTGTGGGGGTATGAGGTCGTCCTGGCCGGCGTCGACGCCGACTCCGGCAAGGAGCTGTATCAGGCGAGTTCGGCCGAGCCCGAGGAAGAAAGCTGAGGCGACCGGCGCCGGCCGCCGTTAGCAATCGGAAAGCCGCATTACCCTGGAAGACTTATCCACCGGAGAGATTCCATCAACGAGGCAGTCGCCCCGGACGGATTAACGCGCAAAAACTTAGGTATCGGTCAACCTCCGCATGGGCGGTGCGAAGGGGCTGATTGGCGATGGTGGGCGCGGCTGGGATTGAACCAGCGACCCCCACGATGTCAACGTGGTGCTCTCCCGCTGAGCTACGCGCCCGATCCCGCCAGAAGGGCCATTTTTCCGGCCCCTGGGGTGGTTTTTCCGGGTCTACACCGCGCCGCTGGCGTTTGCAAGCCCAAGGCGTCAGGCCGCAAGCAGGCGGTCCACGTTCTGGACCAGGTCGCGCAAATGGAAAGGCTTCGACAGGATCTGAGCTTCCGTCATCTCATGCTTGGCGTTCATTGCCACGGCGGCAAATCCAGTAATGAACAGCACTTTCAGACCGGAGTCGGCCCGGGTCGCCTGGCGTGACAGCTCAATACCGTCCATGCCCGGCATGACGATGTCCGCGATCAACAGCTCAAAAGCCTGTCCGGTAAGGGCGTCGATCGCGGCGACGCCATCGGATACGGCGACCACGTCATGGCCGGCGCGATGCAGCGCGCTGGTGAGGAACGTCCGCATTGCGCCGTCATCTTCAGCCAACAAGATACTCGCCATGATTGCACTTCCAGTTACTGCGCCCGCACTGCGTGGGTACCTCAATGGTAGGGGGTCAGTCGTTGCGAAAGCGTGAACACTTTCGCGTCATGGGGACCCGTGCTCGGTGCTGTCTTTCGTCACGGGGATGACAAGCCCGATTGTTTCCTCTACATCAGCATGATGGACGTTGTAGCGAGGGACTCGGCCCCGTTTACTCAGCCGATTGAAATTCTAGCGCCGTCGGTGCAGTCGGCCCCTGTGGTGTTCTCCTCGCCGCATAGCGGACGAAACTATCCGGCCGAAATGGTGGCGAAATCGAAGCTCTCCGCCGCCGATCTGCGGCGGTCCGAGGATTGCTATGTGGATGAGCTGTTCGGCGACGTGCCGCTGTATGGCGCGCCGCTGCTGCGGGCAATGTTTCCACGCGCGTATGTGGACCCGAATAGAGAGCCGTTCGAGCTCGATCCGATGATGTTCGAAGATCCATTGCCGGACTACATCAATACCCGATCACCGCGGGTATTTGCCGGTTTGGGCACGGTCGCACGGGTGGTGGCGAGCGGCGCGGATATTTATGCGGAGAAACTTCAGTTCGCGGACGCCCGGCAACGCATCGACCATCTCTATCGCCCCTATCATGACGCCCTGGCGCATTTGATTCAGACAACGAAGGCGATGTTCGGCTATTGCCTGCTTATCGATTGTCACTCGATGCCGTCGGTTTGCGGGCCGATGGAGCATAATGCGGGACGGCGGCGGCGGGTGGACATGGTGCTGGGCGACGCCCTCGGCGGTTCCTGCGCACCGGGTCTGACAGCTCTGGTGGAAGAGTCGTTGCGGGCGATGGGCTACTCGGTGGCCCGCAACGCACCCTATTCCGGCGGTTACATAACCCGCCACTATGGCCGGCCGCATAATGACGTCCACACCCTGCAGATCGAAATCAACAGGGCGCTCTATATGGATGAGGAGCGCTTCCAACGACGACCTCAGATGACGCACCTGAAGGCCCATCTCAGCGAGTTGGCGGAGCGGCTATGCGGCGCGGCAGAGAAAGAGTTGGCGGCATAACCGGGCCGACCGGTTCCGACACGGCCGCTGCGGGGCGCGGCGGTATCGCGGTTCGAGATGCCGGCCCCGGCGATTGCGATATCACGCAAGAGATTTACGCGCATAATGTGCTGACCGGCACGGCGACGTTCGAGACGACGCCGCCGGACAGGGCCGAGATGGGGCGCCGTTTGGTCGCGGTGCAAGAGGCCGGCCTGCCGTATTTGGTCGGTGAGCTTGCCGGAAGGGTCGTCGGTTTTGCCTATGCCAGCCCCTATCGCGAACGCTACGCTTATCGTTTCACCCTCGGGAACTCGGTCTATGTCGCCGAGTCGATGCAGGGCCGCGGGGTCGGCCGCGCCTTGATGACCGAGCTGATTACCCAATGCACGGCGCTGGACTACCGGCAAATGATCGCGGCTGTCGGCGACGACAATCTGGCGTCCATCAAGCTCCATGAAGCCGTGGGGTTCTGCCGGGTCGGTACGTTGCGCGGGGCTGGCTTCAAACTCGGCCGCTGGGTCGATGTGGCACTGCTGCAGCGTGCCTTAGGCGCTGGCGACGAGAGCGACCCGGGCCGCTAATCGGCCCCCAGCGTCCTCTTCCGTCATTGCGAGGCGGCCGCAGGCCGGCGCGGCAATCCACGGACCGGGCCAAAAAAAAGGCCGTGACGAGCACGGCCCAAGTAAGGGAGGAAACATCAAAACTGCGACATCGGCTTTCGCCTGTGCCGCACTGCACAATATGGGGTCGAGTATACGTTCGCGCAAGGGCATTTTTCCGGAAAATTACTTTCTATTCAGCCAGGTCACGAGCCTGCTTAACTATGTTGCACCGCAAGATAGGCAGCCGCGTCAGCAGACAATCGCCAGATCCCGCGCTTTTGGCCTGGCGATTGCATAGCAGCAACCATGTTTCATCGACTCTCTCTCATGCTCGGCCTCGGCGGCCTGATCTTCCTGGGGCACCCTGGCGAACAGGCTGGGGCGGCGGAAGATGGCGCGGGGCACCGGATCTGCTCGCAGGCGGCCAACCGCGCCGGCGCAGCCGACGGCCTTCCGGCAGGCCTGCTGCAGGCTATATCGGTGGCCGAGTCCGGCCGCTGGGATCCCAGCTTGGGGGCAAGTTTTGCCTGGCCCTGGACTGTCACCTCGGGCGGAAAGGGTAAGTTTTTCCCGACCAAGTCAGCGGCCATCGCGCATGTTCGGCAGCTCAAACGGGATGGCGTGCGAAATATCGACGTCGGTTGCATGCAGATCAACCTGATGTATCACCCCGACGCGTTCGCCGATCTTGAGGTCGCCCTCGACCCAGCGGCGAACGCCCGTTACGCCGCACGACTCATGGTAACGCTGAAGCAAAAAACCCAGTCATGGCAGGGGGCCATCGGCCGTTACCATTCAGCGACACCGGCGCGCGCCGGACCTTATCTCAGCAAGGTCACCCGACTGTGGCTGGGCGAGCGGCAAATTCGGATCAATCAAACAAATAACATGCTGGACGAACAGGCCTTGGCACGCCGTGCGGCGGCGGAGCAGGCGACCATCGCGCGCCGCGAGGTTGCCGAACAATATCGGTCGGCGGTAATCGAGCAGTTTTTGAGCCGCCGGGCGGAGCGCGCGGTCGCGGCCAAGGATCGGTCCTAGCCGGCGCGATATTTACGCTACATCTTTGGCCAACGGCGCGGTATTTTCAGCGCCATGGCTGATGATGGTGATCGCTTCCAACCGATACCGATGGCGAAGATGCCGCGGTTCGCAGACGTCTCCACATTCATGAGATTGCCCTTGGTCGAAGATCCGGCCGCCGTGGATATCGCGCTGATCGGGGTGCCATTCGATGGCGGCACGACCAATCGCGCCGGCGCCCGCCATGGGCCGCGGCAAGTGCGCGAGATGTCGACCATGATCCGGCGCGTAAACCATGTCAGCAAGCTGGCGCCGTTTCGCCTCTGCCGCTGTGCCGATCTGGGCGACGTACGAATCAATCCGATCGATCTGATGCAGAGCCTGGAGAATATCGAGCAGTTCTTTGGCCGCGTGAGGGCCGCCGGCACGGCACCGCTCTCGGTCGGCGGCGACCATCTGGTGACGCTGCCGATCTTGCGCGCGCTCGCCGGCGAACGACCCGTGGGCATGGTTCATTTCGACGCCCACTCGGACACCACCGACAGCTATTTCGGCGGTAGCCGCTACACCCACGGTACACTGTTTCGGCGGGCCGTCGAGGAAGGCCTGCTGGACCCGCAACGGGTGGTGCAGATCGGCGTGCGCGGATCGTTGCATGACGTCGACGACCTGGATTGGCCGCTGGCGCAGGGCATGCGCATCATCACGATCGAAGAAGTCTATGATCTGGGCTGCGACGGCGTCATCGCGGAGGCACGCCGGGTGGCCGGCGACGGGCCGACCTATGTCAGCTTCGACGTCGACGGGCTCGATCCGGTTTATGCGCCAGGCACGGGGACGCCCGAAGTCGGCGGGTTGACGACCCATGAGGCGCAGCGGATGATCCGGGGACTGCAGGGGCTGGACATCGTCGGCGGCGACGTCGTCGAAGTGGCACCGCCGTTCGATCCATCAGGCAACACGGCGCTGGTGGCAGCAACGATGATGTTTGAAATCCTCTGCGTGTTGGCCGCGGCGCACGCTTCACGCGGCAACTGACCCGACTATTTCGCGTCGGCGCAATCGGTGTATTGTCCGGCCGATGAGCAACCAGGCGGCGTGGGCCCTGATTGACCGATACGAGTCGGCGGACGTAGCGCGATGGCGGTAGTAGCGGCGCCACCGGTCGAGGATGGCTGGCTTGAGAGCCTGCGTGATGGTGACCAAATGGTGATCAGGCTCGGCGGCGCGCTCACCACCCGCCATGTCGCACCGGTTGACGACACGCTGCGTGGCCTTGATTTGAGCGCGGCGCGGCGCCTGGAGATCAACCTGAAAGGACTGAGCGGTTTCGATACCGCCGGCGCTTGGCTGGTCCACCGGACTCGGGAACTGGTACGCAAAGGCGGCGGCAGCGTTACGCTCACCGGCGCCAGTGCCGCCCAATTGGCCCTGATCGAGGCGGTCGCCGATAATGTGCAGCCCTGCCCACCCGCGCCCGCGCCGGGATCGAGTGTGGTGCGGTTGGTGGCCCATGTCGGCAGGGCCACACTGGAGCTTGGCGCCGAAGCGCGCGAGCTGGTCAGTTTCCTGGGACAGACCGTTTTGGCCCTGGGACGGGCCATGCTGCGGCCTGGGCGGGTGCGGGCCACGCCGCTGGTGTATCACATGGAGGAGGTCGGCCTAAACGCGGTACCGATCGTCGGCCTGCTGTCGTTTCTAATCGGCATTGTGCTGGCCTATCAAGGTGCCGACCAGTTGGCACGATTCGGCGCGGAGATCTTTGCGGTCAATCTTGTCGGCGTTGGCGTGCTGCGCGAAATGGGCGTCCTGCTGACGGCCATTATCGTCGCCGGCCGCACGGGCAGCGCCTTCGCGGCGCAAATCGGCACGATGAAAGTGAATGAAGAGGTCGACGCCATGCGGACCATCGGGCTCGATCCGATGGAGATGCTGGTGCTGCCGCGGGTGCTGGCGTTGCTGTTGACGCTGCCGCTGCTCGGCTTTTTCGCCGACATCATGGGTTTGCTGGGCGGCGCGGTGATGGCGAGTTGGGTGCTCGACATCTCCCTGCTGCAATATGTCCGCCAGTTGCAATCGGCAGTATCGGTATCGTCATTCTGGGTCGGCCTGATCAAAGCGCCGGTGTTCGCCTTCGTGATCGGACTGGTGGGCTGCTTCGAGGGCCTCAAGGTGGATGGCAGCGCGGAGTCCGTCGGGCGGAAGACAACCCAGGCGGTCGTCGAGTCGATCTTTCTGGTGATCGTCTTGGATGCGGTCTTCTCGATCCTATTTTCGATCATCGGCTGGTGACGCATGGGCGATAGAGAGTCGGTCATCGATGTGCGGAAACTGCGAAACCAGTTCGGCTCGCAGGTGATCCATGACGGCTTGGACCTTTCGGTGCAGCGCGGCGAAATCATGGGCATTGTCGGCGGATCAGGCTCCGGCAAATCAGTGCTGCTCAGGACAATGGTCGGCCTCACCAAGCCGCGCAGCGGCGAGATCAAAGTCCTAGGCGTCGACGTCGCAAAGGCGCGCGGCGGCGATCGCGCGCTCCTGCAGCAACGTTCTGGCATGCTGTTTCAGGATGGCGCGTTGTTCAGCTCGCTGACCGTGGCGCAGAACATACAGTTGCCCCTAAAAGAACACAGCCGGATGTCGCCGGGCCTGCTGGTCGAGTTGACGGACGTCAAAATAGGCATGGTCGGACTGCCGTTGGACGCCGCCAACAAACATCCCTCGCAGCTTTCCGGAGGCATGCGCAAGCGGGCAGGATTGGCGCGCGCCTTGGCGCTCGATCCCGAAATACTGTTCCTTGATGAGCCGACCGCCGGACTGGATCCGATCGGCGCGGCAAAGTTCGATCAACTCATCTTGGAACTGCGCCGCGCCTTGGACCTCACAGTGGTCATGGTCACACACGATCTGGACAGCCTGGCAACGATATGCGATCGGATTGCGGTGCTGATCGACAAAAGGGTTATTGTCGGCACGATGGATAGTCTTATGCGCCACAGGCATGGTTGGATATATGAGTATTTCCACGGCCCCCGCGCCCGGGCAATCAATCGAGGCCGCAAGCCGACCAAAGCCAAGGGCAAGCGCGCCGCGGGGCCTGGCGGGGTGAGTGATGGAAACACGGGCTAGCTACCTTCTGGTCGGAAGCTTCGTGCTGCTGCTGGCTGCCGGCCTGATCGGGTTCGTGGTGTGGCTGGGCAAGGTGCAGTTCGATCAGGAGTTTGCCCGTTATGACATTTACTTCACCGGCAATGTGAGCGGGTTGCGCGTCGGCAGCACGGTCAGCTATCGCGGTGTGCCGGCCGGTGAAGTTATCGCTGTCGAGGTCGACCCGGAGAATGTAGAGCGAGTGCTGACGACCATTGAAGTGCCCGCCGACACACCGATCCGAAGCGACACCGTGGCGAGCCTGCGGCTGCAAGGCATTACCGGTGGCCTTAATGTGCTGTTGTCCGGCGGCACGCAGGCGGCGGCGCCATTGATGCCGGAGCCGGGCCAAGAGCGAGCGGTCATCACCGCAGAAGTCTCGAAGCTAGAGCAGCTGTTCGACGAAGCGCCGGAACTGGTGGATAACCTGCAGTTGCTGGTCAATCGCGCGGCCGGGGTGCTTAGCCAAGAGAATCAGGCTGCGTTTTCGCAAACCTTGGGCAATCTCGACCTCCTGACCGGGGCGCTTGCGGATCGCGTCGGCGATATCCAACTCCTGCTTAACGACGCCGCCGGCACGATGGCGAATATCCGCGATACCACGGCCGAGTTCGAGACCCTGGCAGGCAATTTGAACACACTGGTGGAACCGCTGGCGGCGACGGCGGAGGAAACCTTGCAGTCCGTGCAGGCGACGGCCGAGAGCCTCGACGGGGACGAAATCAGCCGGCTGATCGCCGATACCCGGCAGGCGGTGCAGAGTTTTGATCGCATGTCGGCTGAAATCCAGGCGGTGATGGTGGAGAACCGAGACCCGCTGCTGCAATTCTCCACCGGCACTCTGGTGGAGTTCACAACGTTCCTGGCAGAGGCGCGCGGTCTCATCGCGGGACTCAATCGGGTCACCACAGAGGTCGAGCGTGACCCGGCGCGGTTCTTGTTCGGCAACCAACAACAGGGATATGAGCCCGGTGAGTAACGGTTCACAAATGTCGCGCCGGTCTGTGCTGCGGCTGGCGGCGGTGGTGCCGGTAGGCGCGTTCGTGAGCGGCTGCGAGGCCGTGGTATTGCCGGGCCAAGGGCCGCCGCCGCGGCTGTTTCGCCTGACGCCGAAAAGTACCTTTGGTGACGACCTGCCGACGGTCGGGTGGCAACTGGTCATCGAGGCGCCGGTGGCCCCTGCCAGTCTTGATACGACGCGCGTCGCGCTGCAACGCCGCAGCACCGAAATCGAATATTACGCCAGTGCCAGTTGGATCGATCGGTCGCCGACCATGGTACAGACTCTGATTACCGAGTCTTTCGAAAATTCCAACAAGATCGTCGCCGTGGGCCGCGAGTCGATCGGGCTGAGGTCCGATTTCGTACTGAAAACCGAGCTACGTGAGTTCCAAGCCGAATATCTCGACGGCGGGGTGCCGACAGCACATGTGCAGATCAATGCCAAACTGGTCAGGATGCCACAGCGATCTATCATTGGCTCGGTGCGGATAGACCGCAGCGTGGATGCGGATACCGACCGTTTGGATGCGATCGTCGTCGCCTTTGACGAAGCCCTCGGCAAAGCGTTGAAGGTGCTGGTGGAATGGACGCTGAAAACGGGCCAGGAAACCATCGCAAGTGGCTAATGATGGCCTATCTAGCGCTTTCCCTTTGCCCTGAGACGCGCCATAACCGGCGTTCCGCTCATTCTTAAACCGATATCAAGGTTGATGCTGTATCGAGGCATCAGCCCTTGATGGCCGCAGCCCCTGGGTGTAGATCGTGAACCAGATTACCGAACGGATGACAGCGACAAACGCCCTGCCGGATCCGCAACCCGACTGGGCGTTGTTTCTGGATGTGGACGGCACCCTGGTGGAAATCGCCCAGACGCCCGAGGGTGTGACCGTGCCCGTCACTCTGCCGGCAAGCCTGCGCCAGATCAGTGCCGCCCTGAACGGCGCGGTTGCCCTGGTCAGCGGCCGCTCGATCGCCAATATGGAGGCGTTGTTGGGCCCGATGCCGACAGCCATCGCGGGTCTGCATGGCCTGGAGGTTCGGCCGGCAGCGAACCAGGAGATCCGCCGGGTAAAAGTCGATTCGCGGTGCCTGGCAGACGCCCGGGCGGCGTTGCAGGTCTTTGCCAAAGACCATGACGGCGTCACGCTCGAGGACAAAGGCCTGACCTTGGCCCTGCACTACCGCAAGGCGCCGGAGTTGCAGGCGGCGGCGGAGCAGACGGTGGCAGAGTTGTTGACCCGATACGATGGTCGGCTGCACGCCATACGCGGCAAAATGGTCATTGAACTCAAGCCGCCGGGAGCCGACAAGGGCACGGCTATCGAGACCATGATGGCGGCGCCGCCGTTCAAGGGGCGGCGGGCGGTGTTCGTCGGCGACGACGTGACCGACGAAGACGGCTTCGCCGCGGTCAATCGGCTCGGCGGCATATCAATTCGCGTCGGCGCGCCGGCGAACGGGGCGACAGCGTCGCTGGCGCAGCGCGAATGCGACAGCGTCACAAGCTTTGTGCAGTGGCTACAGGATATTCCCGAGAGACTGTCCCGCTATGGTGGAGACGTATCCTGATTTGGAGTAGCATTTTATGAGCGACCTTAATCTTGCCGTGATCGGCAACTGCTCCTTCGCCGCCTTGATCGACGCCCGGGCGAAGATTGTTTGGGCCTGCCTGCCGCGGCTGGATGGCGACCCGGTGTTTTGTAGCCTGCTCGAGCCAAAGGGCGTGAACGCCGATCGCGGCTTCTTTGAGATCGAGCTGCTCGATTTCTCCCATAGCGAGCAACGCTACCTGCACAACTCGGCGATCCTGGTGACAAGACTCTATGACCGCCAAGGCTGCGGCATCGAAATCACCGACTTCGCGCCCCGCTTCAAGCAGTACGACCGGATGTACCGGCCCTTGATGATGGTGCGTCATATTCAGCCGCTGTCCGGCAACCCACGCATCCGGGTGAAGCTGCGGCCGACGAGCGCCAACGGCGCGCACAAACCGACCATCACCCGGGGTTCGAATCATATCCGCTTCTTGACTGAGGAAGGGGCACTGCGGCTGACGACCGACGCCCCGCCTTCCTACATCGCCGAAGAGGTCGCCTTCGTCGTCGAGCAGCCGATTACCATGGCGTTCGGCGATGATGAGAGCCTGCGGGCCTCAGTGGCACAGACCGGGCGCAGCTTCTACGAAAATACGCGAGAGTATTGGCGCGAGTGGACGCGATACCTGTCAATCCCGTTCGAGTGGCAGGCCGAGGTCATTCGCGCGGCGATCACGCTGAAACTGTGCAGCCAAGAGGAGACCGGGGCCATCGTCGCGGCGATCACGACGTCGATCCCCGAAGCGGCAGGCACGGAACGCAACTGGGATTACCGATTCTGTTGGCTGCGAGACTCCTACTTCGTGGTGAACGCGCTGAACCGCTTGGGCGCCACCCGGACCATGGAGGACTACCTCTACTACATGACGAACGTTATCGCCGGCGTGCCGGACGGCGTACTGCAGCCGGTCTACGGCATCATGACGGAGGCAAAGCTGACCGAAGGCACGGTTGACAATCTGGCCGGGTATCGCGGTATGGGGCCGGTGCGGGTCGGCAATCAAGCCTATAACCAGGTGCAAAACGATGTCTACGGTTCGGTCATCCTGGCGCTGACGCAGATCTTCTTCGACCGGCGGTTGCATCGGCCCGGTAATCAAGAGCTGTTCGAACGTCTGGAGGAGCTGGGGGAGAAGGCGGTCGAAGTCTATGACACACCCGACGCGGGGCTGTGGGAGCTGCGCAATACGAAAAAAGTCCACACCTTCTCAAGCGTGATGTGCTGGGCGGCGGCGGACCGGTTGGTGAAAATCGCGACGCAGCTGGGGCTGGAAGGCCGTGCCGCCTATTGGCGCGAGGCCGCGACACGCATGCACAAGAAAATATCTGAGCGGGCTTGGAGCGACGAGTTGAACTCATTTGTCGAGAGTTTCAACGGCAACGAACTCGACGCAGCGTTGTTGCTCTTGCATGACCTCGGCTTCTTACAAGCCGATGATCCGCGCTTCGCCAGTACCGTCGACGCCATCGGCCGCACATTGCGGCGCGGCGATGTGCTGTTCCGTTACGCGCAGGCGGACGATTTCGGCCACCCGGAGAACGCGTTCAATATCTGCACTTTCTGGTATATTGAGGCTCTCGCAGCGATCGGGCGCACCGACGAAGCGCGCCGAATCTTCGAGAACATGTTGGCGCACCGCAATCCGGCCGGGTTGCTTTCGGAAGATCTCGACCCGGAATCCGGTGAGTTGTGGGGCAACTTCCCGCAGACCTACTCTATGGTAGGTCTCATTAGCAGTGCCATGCGCCTAAGCAAGAGTTGGGAGCAAGCCGTTTGAGCCGCCTCGTCGTCGTTTCAAATCGCGTCGCCCCGGTTGACGAGGGCAAGACCTCCACCGGTGGTCTGGCCGTCGCCGTGCTGGCGGCGCTGAAGCGAATGGGCGGCATATGGTTCGGTTGGAGCGGCGAAGTCACGACGGCGCCGGCGCCTGAGCCACGGCTTTTCGACGTGGGTAAGTTGAGTTACGCGACCGTCGATCTGACGCCAAGAGATTTCGAAGAATATTACAACGGATTTGCCAATAGTACTCTGTGGCCGCTGTTTCACTACCGGCTGGATCTGACATCCTTCACGCGACGGCAATATGCCGGCTACCTGCGGGTGAACAATTTGTTCGCGGACAAATTGGTACCGTTGCTGGAACCGGACGACCGGGTGTGGATCCAGGACTATCATCTGATCCCGATGGCGGAGGCGCTACGCCGGGCCGGGTTCAAGGGGCGGATCGGGTTTTTCCTCCATACGCCGTTTCCGGCGCATGAAGTTCTGCTGGCACTACCGAGCCACGACGATCTGATACGGGCGCTTTGCGCCTATGACGTGGTCGGATTCCAGACCAACCGCGATTTGGTCTCGTTTCGCGACTACATCATCCGCGAGCAGGTTGGCGAGATTTGGGATGATGGTCTGGTCTCGGCGTTCGGCAACGTCTTCAAGGCCGCCGCCTTTCCGATCAGCGTCGACACGGACACCATCGTGCGCATGGCCGAGTCGGCAGTTAAGGCCCGGCAGACCGTGCGGATGGCCGAGTCGCTTGGGGGACGCAGTCTGATCCTGGGTGTAGACCGGCTGGATTACTCGAAGGGTCTGGTGCAGCGCTTTCACGCCTTCGAGCGGCTGTTGGAGAATTATCCGGAGAATCGCGGTCGCGCGACAATGATGCAGTTGGCGCCGCCGACCCGTTCAGAAGTTCCGGAGTATGCGGAAATCCGCCGCTCTCTGGAGGAGGCGGCCGGGAGCGTCAACGGCAAGTTCGCCGATATCGACTGGGTGCCCATCCGCTACCTGAACCGCAGCATCAATCGTCGCACATTGTCGGGGTTCTTTCGCATTGCGCATATCGGTCTGGTGACACCGCTGCGCGACGGTATGAATCTGGTGGCGAAGGAATTCGTGGCGTCGCAAAATCCGGATGATCCCGGCGTGCTGGTACTGTCGCGGTTCGCCGGCGCGGCGGAGGAGCTGACCGCCGCCTTGATCGTCAATCCTTATGATACAGACGAAATGGCGGCGGCCATGCAACGAGGCCTCGACATGGCGTTGGACGAGCGCGTGAACCGGTGGCAGGAGATGTTTGCCATTCTGCAGGAGAATGATATCGAGGCGTGGCGCGAGCATTATATCACGGCCTTGGACGCAGCCCCCTACCGGGATTGAAATGAGCGGCGGGAAAACGGCTACCGAGAAGACCGCCAGCGGGACGGTGGCCGGGGAACTGCGACTGCTCGCTGATATCGGCGGCACCAAAGCGCGCTTCGCGCTGGCGCAACCGGGGCAGGTGCCCGGCAACGTGATGGTGCTGCGCAATCGCGAGCATGCGAGCCTGGCCGCGGCGGCACAGAGTTATCTCAGCATGGTGGGCGGCGCGACACCGATCGACGCCGCGTTCTCGGTAGCCTGTCCGATTTTCGGCGACAAGGTCGCGTTGACCAATTTCGGTTGGGATTTCTCAGTGGCGGCAATGCGGGAGCAACTGGGTCTCGCGCGCCTGGAGGTGGTCAACGATTTCTCCGCGGTGGCGTTGTCGGTGCCGCATCTGCGACCGCAGGACGTGCGGCAACTCGGTGGCGGCACAGCGAGGGATGATGGCGTGATCGGGGTGATCGGCGCCGGTACCGGCCTCGGCGTGTCCGGACTGGTGCCTGGCAATGGCGGCTGGACGGCGCTGGCCTCCGAAGGCGGACATGTGACACTGGCGGCACGCACGGAGCGCGAGGCCGCAGTGCTGGCGGCGATGCGCGGGCGATTCGACGGTCATGTCTCGGCAGAGCGTGGGCTCTCCGGCCCCGGCCTGGTCAATCTCTATGAGGCGTTATGTGCGGTTGACGGCAGTGCCGCAGCGACGTTGCAGCCAGACGAAGTTTCGGCGCGGGCGGTGGCCGAACCCGATTCCGCCTGTGCCGAGGCCGCGCGCATGTTCTCGGCCATGCTGGGGAATGTGGCGGCGGACCTGGCGCTAACCTTGGGGGCGCAGGGCGGTATCTATCTCGCGGGGGGCGTGATCCACAATATGGCCGGTGCCTTCGACGCAGAACTGTTTCGGACGCGGTTCGAAGCAAAGGGGCGAATGTGCAAATTCGTCGCACCGATTCCGACTCTGTTGATCACGACGCGGTGGCCGGCCTTCCTGGGGCTCGCAGCGGTCCTGGACGATCCGGCGACAGCCGGGTGACACGCGCCACAGCCCAAAATTTACTCGCAAACTCGTGTCCTTTTTAGGGCGGTTCGTAAAGTAACTGGTGACCATTTGCGTGTTAACCCTCGGCCAAACGGCACCCCGTCCTTGATAGATCCGGACGTTAATCCATGTGGTCGGTTGACACGCAAAAGCTAGTTTCGCAAAGTCGCATTCTCATGCGCCGTAAATGGCCGTATCCGGCTTGGCTCAAGTTGGATATTTGGGGGGAAACTGTGATGCGCAGAAGCGTGATCTTCGGCGGTACGTTGGCGGCGGTTGTTGGCATAACAATCGGCTTCTCCAGTGCCGCACTCTGGCCGCAAGATACACCGCGTCTGTTGGCGGCGGACAACGACTACCTGCTCAATCCAAAGGCTCAGGTGTCGGCGACGGCAGCCTGGGAAGCCGCTTCGGCGGTGGCGCCCATCAGAAGCGTAACGCGCACGGTCGTGGCCCGCAACGGCGACAATCTGATGGGACTGCTGACGCGCGCCGGGGCCGACCGCGGCGACGCCTATACAGCGATTCAATCGCTAGAGGGGGTTTACGATCCGCGGCGAAATCTGCGTGTCGGACATAAATTGCTGATCACTTTCGACCCCGATCGGGAGGATGCCAACGGTCCGCTGCAATTGGCGAAGGTCGAGTTGCCACTGGCGTTCGATCGGGATGTCGCGGTGCAGCGGGCGGCGAATGGCGACTTCACGGCGCAGGAGATCGAGAAGAAGCTGCAAAGGCGCCTGGTACTGGCCAGCGGCACGATCAATTCAAGCCTGTTTCAAGATGGCCGCGAAGCCGACATCCCGGCGCCGGTGCTGGTGAAGATGATCCAGGTCTACAGTTTCGACGTCGACTTCCAGCGCGAGATCCGCGAGGGCGACCGGTTCGAGATTCTGTATGAACGGTTTTTCGACCGCGCAGGCAACGTCGTCCATGACGGTGAGGTCGCCTATGCGATGCTGTCGTTGAAGAGCACCGAACTGCCGCTGTATCAATATGAGACCACGGAAGGCAATCTGGACTACTTCAACGCCAAGGGCCAAAGCGTGCGCAAGGCGCTGATGCGAACGCCCATCGATGGCGCCAGGCTGTCGTCGGGGTATGGCAAGCGCAAGCATCCGATCCTTGGTTATACGAAGATGCACACCGGGACGGATTTCGCGGCGCCGAGAGGCACGCCGATTTATGCGGCGGGCAACGGCAAAGTCACTCAGATCGGCCGCAACGGCGGCTATGGCAACTATATCCGCATTCGCCACAACGGCACCTACCAGACAGCCTATGCCCATATGAAGGGGTTCGCCCGCGGCCTCAAGAATGGCAGCCGGGTGAAGCAGGGGCAGATCATCGGCTATGTCGGCACCACCGGGCGCTCGACGGGCCCGCATTTGCATTACGAAGTGTTCAAGGACGGCGGCCGGACCAACCCGCAGAGGTTGAAGCTGCCGAGTGGGGAAACCCTGGCCGGCGCCGAGTTGAAGCGCTTCGAAACGTACCGGGCCGACATCGACGAGCTTAACGACAGTTTGGCCAAAGACATTCAGCTGGCGGGCAAACCCGAACCGTGAGCGACGGCCGGGTCCGGCCCGGCCAAATGCCCGACAACATCTTCATGCCGTCATCGCGAACGCGGCAATCAGCTAGCCTGTGGATTGCCTCGCTCGCGACACGGTGGAAGCGTGTCGTGGCTAGGCCGCCGCGCTATCGCTCCGTGGCGGCGTGGCACTGATAACCAGGCCATCCTTGCCGACCGAGACATGGGCAACGTCGCCGTCCGCCAGTTTCCCGGCCAGTAACAGGTTGGCCAGCGGGTTTTGCAAGCTGCGCTGAATGACCCGTTTCAGTGGACGCGCGCCATAGACAGGGTCGTAGCCGGTGTCCGCCAGCCAGTTCGTGGCGGCAGGGTCGAGTTCGAGACCGATATTGCGGTCGTCCAGCATTTGGCGCAGTTGGCCGAGCTGAATCTCGACGATGTCCGCCATATGGGCCCGGGTGAGCCGGTGGAACAACAATAGCTCATCGATGCGGTTGATGAACTCCGGCCGGAAGGCGCCACGCACGACGTTCATGACCTGCTCACGCACCGCGTCGGCATCGCTCCCCTCCGGCTGAGCCGCCAGGATCTCGCTGCCGAGATTCGAGGTCAACACGATGAGCGTGTTGCGAAAATCGACCGTACGACCCTGACCGTCAGTGAGGCGCCCATCGTCGAGCACCTGCAATAGGATATTAAAGACATCGGGATGGGCCTTCTCGATCTCGTCGAACAGGATGACCTGATAAGGGCGTCGACGAACCGCCTCGGTGAGCGCGCCGCCCTCCTCGTAGCCAACATAACCCGGTGGCGCGCCGATCAAGCGGGCGACGGCATGGCGCTCCATATATTCCGACATGTCGACACGCAACAACGCGGCCTCGTCGTCGAACAGGAAGTTCGCGAGTGCCTTGCTCAACTCGGTCTTACCGACGCCGGTGGGGCCAAGGAATATGAAAGAGCCGATGGGCTGATTGGGATCCTGCAGGCCGGCGCGGGCACGGCGCACGGCGTTGGAGATGGCGGCGATCGCCTCATCCTGACCGACGACGCGGCCGCCGAGTTCGGCCTCCATGGCCAGCAATTTCTCGCGCTCGCCTTCCAGCATCTTGTCGACCGGGATCCCGGTCCAGCGCGATATCACAGCAGCGATATCGCCGTCTTTGACGACCTCGTCGAGCATGCGATGGCCGTTGCTCGGCTGTTGTTCCAGCTTTTGCTCAAGATCCGGAATCACGCCGTAGGCGAGCTCGCCGGCACGCTCAAGCCGGCCTTCGCGCTGGGCGATTTCCAGCTCGCCGCGAGCCTGGTCAAGGGCCTCCTTGACCTTTTGGGAGCCGGCAAGCTGCTCCTTTTCGGCCTGCCACACCGACGTCAGGTCGGCGGACGCCTTCTCAAGCTCCGTGAGTTCGATCTCGAGCTTACCGAGGCGATCCTTGGAGGCATCATCGGTTTCCTTACGCAGCGCCTCGCGCTCGATCTTCAACTGGATGATACGGCGATCGAGCTCGTCAATCTTCTCGGGCTTGGAGTCGACCACCATGCGCAGGCGGGCGGCGGCCTCATCGACCAAGTCAATGGCCTTGTCGGGCAGGAACCGGTCGGTGATATAGCGGTTGCCGAGCGTCGCCGCGGCGACCAGGGCGCCGTCGGTGATACGCACGCCATGGTGCAGCTCATACTTCTCGTTCAGGCCACGCAGGATGGAGATGGTGTCCTCGACGGTCGGCTCGACGACGAATACCGGCTGGAAGCGGCGCGCCAAGGCAGCGTCCTTCTCGATATGTTTGCGGTATTCGTCCAAAGTCGTGGCGCCGACGCAATGCAGCTCGCCCCGTGCCAAGGCGGGTTTGAGCATGTTCGAGGCGTCCATCGCCCCTTCCGCCGCACCGGCGCCGACCAGGGTGTGCAACTCATCGATAAAGAGCACGACCTCGCCGGCGGCGTCGGTCATTTCGCGCAGCAAGGCTTTCAGGCGCTCCTCGAACTCACCGCGAAACTTGGCGCCGGCGACCATGGCGCCGAGGTCCAGTGCCAACAGCCGCTTGTTGCGCAGGCTTTCCGGCACGTCGCCATTGACGATGCGCTGGGCCAGGCCTTCGATGATCGCGGTCTTGCCGACGCCGGGTTCGCCGATCAACACCGGGTTGTTCTTGGTCCGCCGCGACAGCACCTGGACCGTGCGGCGAATTTCCTCGTCGCGGCCGATGACCGGGTCGAGGCGGCCCTCACGGGCATCCTCGGTCAAGTCACGGGTATATTTCTGTAAGGCGTCGTAGTTGGACTCGGCGTTGGGGCTATCGGCCTTGCTACCCTTGCGTAGCGACTCGATGGCCTGATTCAACGCCTGTGGGGTGACACCAGCGGTGGCGAGGATCTTAGCCGCATCGGTACCGACACTCATGGCCGCGGCCAGCAAAATCCGTTCGACGGTGACAAAATCATCGCCGGCCTTCTGGGCCAGATCTTCAGCGCTCTCAAACAAGCGCGCCGTCGGCGGGGCCAGGTAGAGACCACCGCTGCCGCCCTCGACCGCGGGCTGTTTGGCGAGTGCGGCGTCGACATCGGCCAAGGCGCGTTTGGCATCGCCGCCAGCCGCCTTAATCAGATTGGCGCTCAGCCCCTCCTCATCCTCGAGCAGAGACTTCAGGAGATGTTCGGGGGTGAATTGCTGGTGCTTGCTGCGCCGGGCCAATTCTTGCGCGACTTGGATGAAGCCGCGTGCGCGGTCAGTGTATTTTTCGGCATTCATGGATCAACAAGGCTCCCTCTAGGTCCCCCAAAACTGGCGGGACGAGACGGACGAGCCCGGCATTCCAGCACCCGTCCAAGGATCTGAGCTCTGGCGCCAGCGTTGCGCGCCACCTCTCACTAGATAGATGGTTGTCGCCCGGCGGGGACGCAAGTCCTGTCTATTATTGCCGCATAGCGACAAAAGGCCGCTCAGGCCTGGACAGGCTCCACGTCGTCGGCCGGCTCTGCCGCGGCCGGCTCGGTCTTGCGCGGCCGCCCTGGAGACCGTCGCCGACGCGGTGGCTTGTCTTGCGCATCCGGTGCCGGTTGGGCCGCAACAGTAACGGCCTCCGCCTCGACCGCCGGCGACTCGACCACCGGCGACTCGACCACCGGCGACTCGACCACCGGCGACTCGACCACCCGCGGCTCGACTGCCGCTGACTCGACCACCGGCGACTCACCCGGCGCTTGAGCATTCCCGCCGTCTGGACGCCGGTCTGGACGGTTGTCCGAACGGTGATCTGAACGGTGATCTGAGCGGTGGTCTGGCTGATGATCGGCAGGCTCGATCGCTTGCGGCTGTCGGCCATCGGTCTGGGTGTCTTGCCCGTTGCCTTCCGGCTGTCCGCCGCCTTCTTGCCGGCCCTGGGGGCCGCGGCGGTCGGCGCCGTTCGACAAAGCGTTGTTCGCATTGGCGACGCGGTAATAATGCTCGGCATGTTGCGCGAGGTTTTCTGACGCGATGCGATCCGAACCTTGAGAATCGCGCGCCATCTGCGCGTATTTCTCGTAGATCTGCATGGCGCTGCCACGAATGCGGACACTCGGCCCGGTGCTATCAAAGACGTGCGTGCGCGGGTTGTGCACCTTGCGCCCGCCGCCACGGCCGCGAGACCGCTTTGGGTTCGTACCTTGTCTCATTTCCCCAACAAAGCCAGAGTGGTCACTTCCAAAAGGACCGGCGGCTACTGCGCGCCTTACTGGAATACGGCACTAAGCGCGAGGCCAAAAATTGGTTGCCTATAGCCAGTGGTCCGGGAAGATTAGCCGCGCCGTTCATAACAATTCGTTACACGTTGCGCGCGGCAGAAGAAAAATATGCCTTAACGCCCAGCTTTCCAAGCGTTTTTTCGGGTTGGGCGTGCTTTTCGCCGTGGTGGAGCACTAAACAGCGCGCGATTCCGGCCAAATCGCGGTGGTGCGAGAGGGCGGCGAAACCGCGCTGAGCGGCGAGTTCAACCACCGCGGCACCCTGGCTCGCGCCGATTTCCAGGGCAACCAGCCCAGTCGGCGCCAAAAGGCCGATCAGGCCCGGGAAAATGGCGCGATAGGCGTCGAGGCCGTCGGCGCCGCCGGCCAGGGCCTGGCGCGGATCATATTGCGCCACCTCAGGCATCAAGGCGTCGAGGTCAGCCGTGGCGATATAGGGTGGATTGCTGACCACGATGTCGAAGGGGCCGGCGAGTCCCGCTGTCCAGTGGCTGACAGCGAAGACGGCGCGCTGGGCCAAACCGAGCGCCTCGGCGTTGCGCCGCGCCACGGCAATGGCGGGCCCGCTGATATCCACACCGACGCCGTGTGCCGCCGGCAACTCACTGAGCAAGGCCAAGAGCAGGCAGCCCGACCCGGTGCCAAGATCGAGTAAGCGCAGCGGGGCGGCGCAATCGGGAATATGACCCAAGACGGCCGCTACCAGGGTCTCGCTATCCGGCCGCGGTACGAGCACATCGGGGCTGACGTGGAAATCCAGGGACCAGAACTCGCGCACGCCAAGGATCTGCGCCATTGGCTTGCGCGCGGCCCGTTGCGCCGCCAGATCTTCGAGGGCGGCCTGCTCGCCCGGGCTCAGGGGGCGGTCCGGCTGGGTAATCGTTGCCGAAACGTCGGCGCCGATGGCTTTGGCCACCAGCAGGCGGGCATCGCGGCGCGGCGCGTCGACGCCGGCATGACGCAGTTGGGCAGTGACCCGTTGGACAGCGCCGGACAGTTTCTGCAGCGACGACATCGGCGGCTCAGGCATCCTCGGACAGCCGGGCTGCCTGGTCCTCGGCAATCAGGGCGTCGATGATCTCATCCAGCGCTTCGCCGCTGAGCACCTTGTCGAGCTTGTGCAGGGACAAGTTGATGCGATGGTCGGTAACCCGGCCCTGAGGGAAATTATAGGTACGGACGCGCTCAGAGCGGTCGCCGGAGCCGACCTGGCTCTTGCGGGCCTCGGCGCGTTCCTGCTGGAGTTGCTGACGCTCGTGCTCGTAAAGGCGGGCACGCAGGACCTTCATCGCCTTGGCCCGGTTCTTGTGCTGCGATTTTTCGTCCTGCTGGGTGACCACGATGCCGGTGGGAAGATGGGTGATGCGGACGGCCGAATCGGTGGTGTTGACGGATTGGCCGCCGGGCCCGGAGGAGCGGTAGGTGTCGATGCGCAGATCCTTGTCGGCGATCTGGACGTCGACCTCCTCCGCCTCCGGCAGCACCGCAACGGTGGCGGCCGAGGTGTGGATGCGGCCGCCACTCTCGGTCACCGGCACGCGCTGGACACGGTGGACGCCGGACTCGAACTTCAGCCGCGAGAAGACGTTGCGGCCGGACAGTTGGGCGACCGCCTCCTTATAGCCGCCGATCCCGGTTTCGCTGAGGTTGATGATCTCAAAACGCCAGCCGTGCAGCTCGGCGTAGCGCTGATACATGCGGAACAGATCCGCACCGAACAAGGCGGCCTCGTCGCCACCGGTGCCGGCCCGAATTTCGACGATGGCGTTCTTCTCGTCGGCGGCGTCCTTGGGCAGCAGCAGGAGTTTGATTCGGCGCTCCAGATCCGGCTGCCGCCGCTGCAGCTCGGCGCGCTCCGCCCGGGCGAGAGCGGTCATTTCCGGATCGCTGTCGGGATCCGCCAACAGCTCATCGAGATCCGCCAATTCGGCGCGCAGCTTGCGCAACGAATCGACACCCTGGACCACCGGCGTAAGATCGGAGAGTTCCTTCGAGAAGCGCGCGAGGTCGTCGGAATCGAGCCCGCCCGGTTGGGAAAGCAGGCTGGACAGTTCGTCATGACGGCGCACGACTTGATCAAGCTTAGCCTCAACGCTCATGGCTCAGTTCCTGGATCTTCCTGGTCCGACTCGTCGAGACCGAATAGCCGCGCAAGCATGTCTTCCATCCCGGCATCGGCCGGCTCACCCGCTGCCGCGGCGGCGCGTAGGATCTGGTAGGGACCATGCAGCAATCTGTTGACGAGCAACCGCGTTGCCTCGTCAGCATTCAGGCCAGCGTCGCGGGCAAGGATGTCGGCCCGCGCCGCCTCGAAGTGCTGGCGTAGACGGATGACAGCGGGGACCGCGCGCCGGGCCGCCCGGGCCCGCAGAAAAGCCGCGATCTCCTCGTCAAGCAAGCGCCAGGCTTGGCCGGCTGCCGCCTCGCGCGCGAGCCGGCCCTCTTGAGCCACGGCCTCCAGATCATCAAGATCGTAGCGGAACGCGTCTTCCAGGTCGTGAACGGACCGCTCCACATCGCCCGGCACGGCCGCATCGATCAAGAAAATCGGCCGGTGCCGTCGGCGCTGCAAGGCCACCTCCACCATGGCCGCCGTGACCAGGTTCTGGCCGGTGCCCGCGGCCGCGATGACGATGTCCGCGGTTTCGAGGGCGGCGGGGAGTTCCGCATGGATGAGCGCCGGGCAGCCATAGGGTCGGGCAATCGCTTGGGCTCGCGATTGGCTCGCGGCACTGACCACGATCTGGGTCAGGCCGGCATGCTGCAGATACTCAAGCATCAGGGCACCCATATCGCCGCCGCCGATGAGCAAACCGGCGCGACGTGACAGGTCGCCCTGGATGTCCTTGGCGACCTGGACGGCACAGGTCGCGAGGGAGACCGGCCCACGCGCGATCGCGGTGTCCGTGCGGATGCGTTTGGCGGCACCATAGGCCGCTTGCAGCGCCGCTGCCAACTCGGGCCCCATGGTGCCGGCCTGGCCGGCGATGTGCTGGCTGGCCTTGACCTGACCCAACACCTGGGACTCGCCGACGATCATGCTGTCCAAACTGGCGGCGACGGCGAACAGATGGCGGAGTGCTGGTCGGCCGGTCAAAGCATAGAATTGGTCGTCGACGGCCGCCAAAGACCGGCCGCTGCGCTGGGCCAAGGCCGCCCGCAAGGTGGTCGTGGCGGTGACGTCCGGCGGCGCTACGGCCTGGATCTCGACCCGGTCGCAAGTCGACATGACCATGCATTGCTCGATGCCCTGGCGGGCCAAATCGGCGAGAAAGGCCGGTGCCTCGGCATCGGAGACGAAGATCCGGTCACGCAGATCGACCGAGCTGGAGCGGTGATTGGCGCCAACGATGATGAGGTCGCGCGGCGATTCGTGACTGCTCGGCATTTCGGAATCGGTTTGGGCCATGGGGCAGCTAACGGAATGCTGCCAGCCGGGCCTCCAGATCATCCAGAGACACTTCGGTTTGCTCGCCGCTGTCGAGATCGCGTACCGTCGCCGCCTGGCGCTGCAGCTCATCCTCGCCGAGCAGGACGGCGGCGCGGGCGTGGTGCTTGTTGGCGCGCTTCATCCGACGCGACAGGTTGCCGCGATGGGCCAAGTCGATGATCAACCCGGCACGCCTGAGCCGGTAGGCCAGCGAAGCGGCGCGGACGGTCGCCTCCTCGCCGACGG
This sequence comes from Alphaproteobacteria bacterium, assembly GCA_021774445.1. Lineage (GTDB taxonomy): Bacteria > Pseudomonadota > Alphaproteobacteria > UBA6615 > UBA6615 > SZUA-147. The sequence continues at coordinate 90,638 of JAJFJA010000055.1, read as the reverse complement.
GGATCAAGGCGATCGGCCGCGGCGCTGGCTCAGCGTCGTGGCTCATCATGGCCAGGCGCTCGATACCGGCCGCCCAGCCGACACCGGGCGTCGGCGGACCGCCCATGATCTCCATCAGGCCGTCATAACGACCGCCGGCCAGCACGGTCCCCTGCGCACCCAGTTCCGTCGTCGTGAATTCGAAGGCGGTGTGGCAGTAATAATCGAGGCCGCGCACCAGAGTGGGGGTGAGGGTATAGGCGATCGCGAGATCGTCGAGGCCGCCACACACCGCGGCGAAGAACTCGGCAGCGGTGGGCGTAAGATGGTCATCGAATGTCGGCGCACCGGCCACGATCTCGCGGTCGGTGCGATCCTTTGAGTCAAGAATTCGTAGAGGGTTTCTGCCTAACCGTTCGCGACTGTCGGCGGAAAGGTCATCGCGATAGCGGCTGAGATAGGCCACGAGATCGTCGCGATAGGCGGTGCGACTCGCCTGATCTCCGAGGGTATTCAGTTCCAAGGTGGTGTTGGCTTGCAGACCCAAGGCCTCGAGGATATGGGCACCGAGGGCGATGATCTCGACATCGCCGGTCGGCTCCGGCACCCCGAGGAGCTCGGCACCGATTTGATGGAATTGACGCTGGCGCCCCTTCTGCGGCCGCTCATAGCGGAACATCGGCCCGCCATAGAAATATTTTAGAGGCAACTCTTGGGCCAGGCCGCCGGAAATTACGGCACGGACAACGCCGGCCGTACCTTCGGGACGCAAGGTAATGCTGTCGCCGCCCTTATCCTCAAAGCTGTACATCTCCTTGGAAACGACATCCGACGTCTCGCCAAGGGTGCGGACAAAAACCTCGGTGAATTCGAAGATCGGCGTATCAATCGGGGCATAACAATAACGCTCGGCAACCGCGCGCGCGGTCTCCTCAACATAGCGATGACTCCGGACCTGCTCGGGCAGCAGGTCATGGGTGCCGCGCACGGGCTGTAGCTTCGCCAAAGCGGACTCCTTCGCAACCGAGGCTATTCGGCGGCAGATCGTTGGGGGACGGCGGCTTGCCCGGTCGCGGTTGCCGCTGCTTCCGCGGCCTCGATCTCCGCGACCTTGTGCTCAACCATAGCGACGAGGTGGTCGACGATGCCGGCATCTTTCAATCGATGATCGGGCAAGCCGGCCACATAGACCTGGTGGGTGCCGCGGCCGCCGCCGGTCAGGCCGATGTCGGTCATCAAGGCCTCACCGGGCCCATTAACAACGCAGCCAATGACCGAGATGGTGAGGGGCGTGGTGATGTGGGCCAAACGCTCCTCCAAAACCTGGACGGTGTTGATCACGTCGAATTGCTGGCGGGCGCAGGATGGGCAGGAGATGACATTAACGCCACGATGGCGCAAACCGAGCCCCTTGAGGAGTTCAAAACCGACGCGGACTTCCTCGACCGGATCGGCGGACAGGGATACGCGCAAGGTGTCGCCGATACCGGCCCACAACAAATTGCCCAGACCGATCGAAGACTTCACGGTGCCGGTGCGCAGCCCACCGGCCTCGGTGATGCCGATATGCAGGGGGTAGTCGCAAGCCTCGGCGAGACCCTGGTACGCAGCGACGGCGAGAAAGACGTCAGAGGCTTTGACTGAGATCTTGAACTCGTGGAAACCTTCGTCTTCGAGCAGCTTGACCGAGTTGAGGGCGCTTTCGACAAGCGCCTCCGGGCAAGGCTCGCCATAGCGCTCGAGCAGTTCTTTTTCGAGGCTGCCGCCGTTGACACCGATACGCATCGAGCAGCCATGGTCGCGCGCGGCTTTGATCACTTCACGGACGCGATCTCGGGAACCGATGTTGCCGGGATTCAACCGTAAGCAGGCGGCACCCGCCTCCGCCGCCTCGATGGCGCGTCGGTAGTGGAAATGGATGTCGGCAACAATCGGCACCTCGGCGGCGCGGGCGATCTCCCGTAGGGCCCGGGTGCTGTCCTCGTCCGGACAGGACACGCGCACAATATCGGCCCCGGCCTCCTCCAGCGCCCGAACTTGCCGGATTGTGGCGGCGGCGTCGCTGGTTAGGGTATTGGTCATCGACTGCACGGTGATCGGCGAGTCGCCGCCCACGGGCACGTCGCCGACCATGATCTGACGGCTGCGGCGGCGCTGGATTTCGCGATAGGGTCGAATGCTCATGTCCGCTCGTTCGGTCTGCCGGCCGGGTCATCGGCGTTGGGCGGATGTTCGGCAACGGGTGGCTTACTGGCCGAAACGCCCATTCGCCCGCGGCCGGGGTGTACTATCGATCCATCGAGGTTACAGCACAACCGCCTTAGCGCGCCTTTAACGCCGTGGCGTCCAAGGCCACGTCCCGGCGCACCTCGCCGGACGGGCCCAAAGGGGCCACCGGCTCACCGTCGACAAGGATCTCAAGGCCACCGGCATTGCCGGTCAGTAACCAAAGATCGGCCTTGTTGGGCACGCGATAGCTATCGCCGGCGCGCAACATGCGGGTCAGCAAGACATTCTGCGCCCCGTCCCGCACCTGCACCCAACTGTCGGCGGTGGCGCGTAGGGTGATGCGGGCATCCCGATTGGCGCGTCCATAGACCCGGCCGGCGTTCTCATCAACAGCACCGGCGAGAGGAACAGCCGGCAGCAGGGACTCTGAGGTGTCTTCGTTGCGCGCGGCCAGTTGGGCCGGTGGTTCGACATCTGGAGATACCTCCGCAGCAACGGCCGCCCTGACATGGCTGGTCGGTGATGGGCCCGGGGCCGGTCGCGGCAGAGTAGCGGACGGGAGATCGGCGATCAGCGCGGGCGCGGCGGCCGCCGGTCGACCCGGTGCGTCTTGGGAGAGCCGACTGGTGAGCCCTTCGGGCGCGGCCTCTGGCACTGCCGGCGTGGCGCTGGACACAGCGGCCACTTGCGCAGCGGTTGATTCCGCTGCCACTTGCGCAGCGGCTGGTTCGGCTGCCGCTTGTGCGGCGGTTGGTTCTGTTGCCGCTTGCGCGGCGGTTGGTTCGGTTGCCGCCTGCGCGGCGGCGGCATCGCGTTCGCCAGGCGGACGGGTTGCCGGTGGGGATACCTCACCCACCGCGTCGGCCAGTGCCGCCGGTTGACCTTGCGGATCCGTCGCGAGTGCGGTTGCAGCCCGATCGGGCGCGGCCGCCGGCTCACTCGCCAAATCGGCGGCGGCGAGTCGCGGCGCGTTCGTCGCCGGCTCGGATCGCGCCGGCGCCGCCGGTTGACGTCGTGTCGCAGCATCGGCGCCGGCACGCTGCCGACTCAAATCAAAGGCAGGCAGCGCGGGCGGCTCAGAAATGCGTTCGGCGATAACGTCGGTATCATCTTGCAGATAGATCCAGCCGCCGAAGGCTGCGGCCGCCAAGACCACGGACAGGGACATTACCGCGGCGCCGGGGAAAAAACTGCGGTCGGGGGCGGGCTCCGGAAATGCCAACGACGTCTCGCGGCGCGCACCGTCGGTCTCGGCCTTGAAACGCGCGACGACCGCGGCGGCGTCAAGACCCAAATAGTCCGCGTAAGAGCGAACAAACCCAACGGCGTAGGTCGTGCCCGGCAGATCGGCAAACCGTCCTTCTTCAATGGCCTGGAGAAACAGATAACGAATGCGCAAGGTGTAGGCGATGTCGCTGAGTTTATAGCCGGCGGCGGTTCGCGCCTCACTCAGCAGCACGCCGACATGCTCGCTATTCGCCGGCGCCGAGCTCAACGTCGGCCGCGATTCGCTGTCGCCGACGACGCGGAACGACCGCGGGCTAAGACGAACCATCTGGCGCCTCTAGAAAGGGCAATTGTCAATTCCGCACAACATCCCGACACCGAGCGGGCAGCATGTTCGAAACTCTTGGGCCAGGTCAAAAACCGCGATACGCCGCGCCTTTTCGGTTAGTACCAGACAGCGAGAGTGCCCGCAATACCTCTATAATTCCACGCCACGATCGAGGGCGAATCCACGCAGGCGATGACGTAGACTGTGCGCCGGCGAGCCCTTGAGCGCGGCCAAATAATCGGCGAGCACGGTGCTGGAAATGCTGCGCACCATGGCCTTCACCGGACCGATAGACCCGGGCACCATGGACAAGGCGCGGAAACCGAGTCCCACCAGCACCATGGCTTCGATCGTGCGGCCGGCCATTTCACCACAAACGGTCACCGGCACATCGGCAGCAGCACAAGCGTCGACAATCTCCGTCAACAAAGCAAGCACCGCCGGCGATAGCGGGTCGTAGCGACCCTCGAGCCGCGGGTTGGAGCGGTCGCTGGCAAAGAGAAACTGAATAAGATCGTTGGTGCCGACGGTGATGAAATCCAACAACGGCAACAAAGCGGACAACTGCCAAATGAGGGCCGGCACCTCCACCATCACGCCGACCCGGATATTGCTCGGCAGCGCGGCGCCGCGATCGACCGCGCGCGCGACCTCCATGTCGAGCAAGCGACGGGCGGCGACGAATTCGGAAATCTCGGCGACCATCGGGAACATCACCGACATTTCACGACCCGCATGGGCAGCAAGCAACGCCCGGAACTGACCGCGCAACAACGCCGGCCGATCGAGCGCGACCCGAATGGCACGCCAGCCCATGGCCGGGTTGTCTTCGGCGATATCGCTGAAATGGGGAAGCAGCTTGTCGCCGCCGATATCGAGGGTGCGAAACACCACGGGTTTGTCGACGGCCTCCTCCAGCACGCGGCTGTAGAGGTTGGTCTGACTGGCGACATCGGGATGAGAGCCGCGCACCATGAACGGGATCTCGGTGCGGTAAAGCCCGATGCCATCGGCATTGGTCGACTGCAGATGCTGGACATCGCCGGCCATGCCGGCGTTCAGCCGGAGAGATATGACGACGCCGTCGCGGGTCTTGGCAGGGAGATCGCGGGAGGCGGCGTAACGCTTCTGCAGCTTGTCATGGCGCCGCATGGACGCGGTGAATTGGGCGTGGACGTCCTCACCGGGGCGGACATAGACGAAACCGCTGTCGGCATCGACCAGGATCGGATCGCCGCTCTCGATCCGGGACAGGATGCCGGTGGCTCGGCCGACCATGGGCAGCGCCAAAATGCCGGCAATGATGGTGACATGGGCGGTGGCAGAGCCCTCCTCCAGGACTACGGCCCGCAGGCGGTCCCGGTCATAGTTCAGCAGCTCGGCCGGGCCGAGGGACCGGGCGATGATGACAATATCTTCACCGATGGGCGTCGGCGTTTGCGGATCATCGCGCAGATGCTGAATAAGGCGGGTCGTCAAGTCGTCGAGGTCGAGCAGACGTTCTCGCATGAAAGCGTCGGCCAAAGGGGCCATGCGGGCGCGGGTGTCGTTCTGCGCCTTCTGCACCGCCGCCTCGGCGGTAAGACCGGAGCGGATGGCCTCCTCGATACGCTGCCGCCAGCCACGATCGCGGGCGAACATGAGGTAGGTCTCGAGGATTTCCCGCGGCTCGCCGGCTACGGACAAGTCCGGGCGCTGCATCAGCTCTTCAAGCTGACTCTGCATCGCCACGGTCGCCTCGGCAAGGCGGGCGAGTTCGTGCTCGGGGTCTTCGGCAACGATGGTCTCAATGGTCACGCGCGGCCGGTGCAACAAAGCGGTACCGGCGGCCAGCCCCGGGCTCAGCGGCGAGCCATCCAAACGCTCGGGCAGCAACACCAGGTCGGCGTCGGGGCGCAATTCGCCGCGCTTGACCAAATCGCCGGCGGCCACGAGCTCGGCCAAGACCATGGCAACGGTCTGCAGCGTTTCTATTTCTTCGTCGGCGTATTGGCGCTGGGTGCGGTTCTGCACGACAAGGACGCCGAGAACCCGACCGCCACGGATAATCGGGACGCCCATCAGGGAAGAAAAAGCTTCTTCCCCGGTTTCCGGGCGAAAGGCGAATAACGGATGACTGCGCGCGTCGGCCAAGGCCAACGGGCGCCCGTGGGCGGCGATGTCGCCGACCAGCCCCTCGCCGACCTGCAGCCGCGTGCGATGTACGGCGTCACGGCGCAAACCTTCGGTGGCAAACAATTCCAGCACTTCGCCGGCGCGCCGTATATAGACCGAGCAAACCTCGGCGACCATGTCGCCGGCAATCAAGGTGACGATGCGGTCCAGTTGTTCCTGGGCCGATCCCGCCCCCGCCATGATGTCGCGCAGGCGGCGCAGGGTCCGCCGCGACCCGGCCCAACTCACCGGCTGACGGTTCATGCGCGCAACACCGGTCTACTCCTTGTCGAGCCCATAGGCGGCATGGAGGGCACGAACCGCGAGTTCGGCGAACTCCTCCGCGATGAGGACGGAGATTTTGATCTCGGACGTGGAAATCACCTGAATATTGATGCCCCGGTCGCCGAGGGTCTGGAACATGCGTTGGGCGATACCGGCGTGGCTGCGCATGCCGACCCCGATGACCGAGACCTTGACCACATTGCGGTCAGGGACGAGGCGAGCAAAACCAAGCTGTTCCTGCAATGCCGTCAGCAGCTCAACGGTGCGGGCGAGATCGTCGTTGGCGACGGTGAAGGTGATATCGGTCGAGCGGCCGTCTTCGGCAATGTTCTGGACGATCATGTCGACATTGATCGCGGCATCGGCAAGGGTGCCGAACGTGGCGGCAGCGACACCCGGCCGGTCGGCAACACCGATGAGAGTGACCTTCGCGTCGTCGCGGCTATAGGTCACGCCGCTTACCATTTCCTGTTCCATGATCTCCTCATCTCCAAGCACCAGGGTGCCCGGGGTGTCGCTGCCAATCGCCTCGTTGAAGGAGGACAACACCTGCAGGCGCACATTATGCTTCATGGCCAGTTCAACCGACCGGGTTTGGAGCACTTTGGCGCCCAGGGACGCCAGTTCGAGCATCTCTTCATAGGTGATTTTGGCGAGACGGCGGGCCCCGGCGACGATCCGCGGATCGGCGGTGAAGACGCCATCCACGTCCGTATAGATATCGCAGCGCTGCGCCTTTAGGGCAGCGGCCAGGGCGACGGCGGTGATGTCGGAGCCGCCGCGGCCGAGGGTGGTCATGCGGTGGTCGGAACCGAGACCCTGAAAGCCCGGCACGACGGCAACCTGCCGGTCACCAAGCCGCCGGATCAGCTCGGCCGACTCAATATCGAGAATACGGGCGCGGCCATGGGCATCGTCGGTATGCACCGGGATTTGCCAGCCGAGCCAGGATCGCGCGGCAATACCCTGGGCCTGCAGGCACATGGCCATGAGGCCGCTGGTCACTTGCTCGCCGGTCGAGACAACAACGTCATATTCGCGCGCATCATGGAGCGGGCTGACCTTGCGGGTCAGCTCCACGAGCTCGTTCGTAACGCCGGCCATCGCCGACACTACGACGGCGACCTGGTTACCTCGTTCGACTTCCTGTTTGACCTTCACGGCCGCTGCAGCGATACGGTCCAGGTCGGCGACCGAAGTGCCGCCGAACTTCTGTACGATCAGCGCCATGGATACCTCAGTATTCCAGCCCAGCCACACGCCAGCCACGGCTCAAATCAGCCATGTTAACCAGGCTCGAAGACCTTGTTTGACGAGGGCAGCGTATCCATACTCAGTTGGTGGCGACGAGGCAAGAGAGAGACGGTCGCAAAGCGGCGGTGATGGTCGAAGACGTAACCACAAAGACGTCTGAACGGCGACGCAGCGACGACCCTGCCGAGCTGGCGAAATTCAGTGCCCTGGCCGAGTCCTGGTGGGATCCCGAAGGGGCGTTCCGACCGCTGCATGAAATCAACACCGCGCGCCTCGGCTTCATCAAAGAAGAAATCTGCCGGCATTTCGGCCGCGATGTTGCCGCGATGCGGCCCTTCGAGGGGTTGCGGGTGATCGATGTCGGCTGCGGCGGCGGCCTGTTGTGCGAGCCGATGGCGCGGCTCGGGGCGGCGGTCACGGGGCTCGACGCGGCGGCGCGGAATATCGAGATCGCCAAGCTGCACGCGGCGGGATCGGGGCTGGATATCGCCTACCGGGTCGGGACCGTGGAAAGTCTGGCGGCAAACGGCGAGCGTTTCGACATCGTGCTGAATATGGAAGTCGTCGAGCATGTCGCCGATGTCGGGTTGTTCCTGGCCGCTAGCGCGGATTTGGTACGGCCCGACGGGCTGATGTTCGTTTCTACGATCAACCGAACGAAACGGGCCTTCCTGATGGCGATTGTCGGCGCCGAATATGTGCTGCGCTGGATACCGCGCGGCACCCATGACTGGCGCCGCTTCGTGCGCCCGTCGGAGCTCCGCAGCGCCCTGGAGCGCGGCGGCATCGATCTGACTCGGCTGAGTGGCATGGTCTATGATCCGGTGACCGCGAGATGGCGCCTGAAAGCGGGGGATCTGGCGGTGAACTATCTGGGCGTCGGTACCAAACGGGCGGCGTAGTTGTAGGGTCACGCCGTCGATGTTCGTCGTCGCCCCCTGGATGGGCGTCTGAGTTAGCTGTCGGATTCAGCTATCGGGGCGCCGGATCCACGGTATCGGCGCCACCTTGACGCCTTCATCGACCAGCTCGCGGGCCTCGTCCGATGTCGCCTCGCCATAAATGCCGCGGGCCTCGGTCTCGCCATAGTGGATCTTGCGGGCCTCATCGGGGAACTCCGTGCCGACATAATCGCAGGTCTGCTCGACCTTATCGCGCAGTTCGGTCAAGGCTTGGCGCAGTTTCACCGCCTCCGTTTCCGGTCCGCGCGGCCCGGACCGACGCGAAGGGGCCGCCACGGCTGGCGCCATCGGCGCCTTGACGACCTTGTGGTCGCCGCAGTTTGGACAGGTGACCTGACGCTTACGGACCTGGAGGTCGAAGACCTCGCCGCTCTGAAACCAGGCCTCGAACTCATGATCCCTGGCACATCTGAGATTAAAATGGATCATCCAAGCCGCAAGATTGCCTTAAGGTGAGCCGAACGTCGGCGCGTCTTGACTCAAAAATGGCGACTTTAGGACCAAAAAACAAGCGGATACAGGTGACTAGCGCCATGGCCCACGATCACATTGCAAAGCCTTCCGAGTGGATACGGCGCCATGTCGGCCTGGTGCCCGGGGGCGGCCCGGTGCTCGATGTGGCGGCCGGACACGGCCGGCATAGCAGGCTGATGCTGGATCTGGGGCACCCGGTGACCGCGGTCGACCGCGACATTGGCCAACTCGGCGCGCTTGCGGCCGCGCGCCGGCTGGAGGCGATTGAAGCGGATCTCGAGGATGGTTCGCCCTGGCCCCTGGGAGAGCGCCGATTTGCCGGGGTCATCGTGGCGAACTATCTGTGGCGGCCGCTGCTGAGCCGGCTGGTCGGCGCGGTCGCGGCCGGCGGCGTGCTGATCTACGAAACTTTCGCGGCCGGAAACGAGGCTTTCGGCCGGCCCAGCAACCCGGATTTCCTGCTGCGCCCCGGTGAGCTGCTGGTCCATTGCCAGGGCCGACTCAATGTCGTCGCTTACGAATCCGGGGTCGTGGCACTTGGGGCCGACGGCGTGCCGGCGGTGGTGCAGCGGGTATGCGCGGCGCGGTCCCGACAGCCACAGAAAATCGGCTAGGCGAGGCCGAGCTTGTTGTCGAGTTCGCCGGTGGCGTCGAGGGCATAGAGCTCGTCACAGCCGCCGACATGGACGCCATCGATAAAGATCTGCGGCACGGTATGGCGGCCGTTGGCGCGCTGCATCATCTCTTTGCGCCTGCTGGGATGCAGCAGGACGTCGGTCTCTTGGTATTTGACACCCTTGGTCTTGAGCAGCCGTTTGGCGGCGTGGCAGAAGCCGCAAAGCATGCTGGAATAGATCTCGATTTGGGCCATTGGCATACCTCGATGCGCCGGACAACGAGGCTCAATATAAGCGCCCGCCGCCGCCAAACTAGGGCTCCTCACCACCTTGTGGGCCGTAGAACATCACCCAGACCGCCAAATCGTCGCTGAACTGTTCAAATCGGTGTGATCGACCCGCCGGCACGAACAGCAGGTCGCCGGCCTCGAAGGGGTGTCGCTCGTCGCCATTGACGAACCAGCCGCTGCCTTGGACCACGACATAGACCTCGTCGCGCCGGTGGGGCTGCTGGTGATCGTCGCCGCGGGGGGCATACAGCCCCACCGCCAAGGAGCCATGTTTCAATTCTTCGGCGTAGTTGTCGTCGGGTTCGCCGGTGATGGTCTTGAGGATATCGGCGGGCTTGAGATGGAAATCGCTGGCCATAATGAACCTCGGCTTTCGCTGCTTAACTTTCTGGACGGACGACGCGGGTCAGGGTCAGGGCGTCGACGCCGGCGGCTCCGGCGCGGGTAAGTGTAGCTGCACATTCGCCGATGGTGGCCCCGGTGGTGAGGACATCGTCGACGAGCAGGACGCGGCGGCCGGCAAGCCCATCGAGATGTTTCGCCGGAACGGCAAAAGCGCCACGAACGTTGCGGGCGCGGGCGCGGTGGTTAAGGCCGCCTTGGGTGGGGGTCTGACGGGTGCGCCGCAGCAGGTTAGGGTGCGTGGGTTTCGCGGTGATGGCGGCGAGTGCGGTGGCCAACAACGCGGCCTGGTTGTAGCGCCGCCGGGCCAGGCGCCAGCGATGCAGCGGCACCGGCAGGATCAGGTCGGCATCGGCCAGCAATTCGCCGCCGGCACGCGCCAGCCAGCGACCAAATGCCGGCGCCCCGTGGGTGCGGTCGCCGTGCTTGAAACCCAGCACCAGATCGCGGGCGACACCGCCATAGACCATCACCGAGCGGGCCCGATCGTATTTGGGCGGGTGGCGGATGCAGACGCCGCACAGGGCGTCCGCGCCTTGATCCAGCTCGAAAGGATAGCCGCAGCGCTGACAGTGGGGCCGACCGAGAAACTCGATCTGGTGCCAGCAAGGGGTACAAACGCTGCCGCTGGCCCCGACGAGAACACGACAGGCGAGGCACTGGGGCGGCAAGACGGCATCGAGCGCAAGGCGCCCAATGGCCGGCAGACGCGCCCATGTTTCGGCCAGGATGGCCATGCGATAGGCTTTCCTTTCTCGGCGGCGCCGGCCCGCGTGGCCTTTACGCCAGACAACCGCTTAACCCATATTGCCGGACAGTATGACCGAATCAAACCCGCCGTTCGACCGCCGCCTGCTGCGCCAACGGCGCAACCGCGCCGCGACGCGGCAGGGGACGCATGGTTTTCTGTTCGTCGAAGCAGCCACGCGGCTGGCGGACCGGCTGGCCGACGTGCGCCGAGATTTTCCGCTGGCCCTCGACCTCGGCGCCCATGACGGCCCGGTGCGCCAAGCCCTGGCAGATCGGGCTCCGGACCAGATCGGGCAGCTCATCGAGACCGACCTGGCGGAGGCGATGGTGCGGCGAACGAACGGCCCGGCGGCGGTGGCCGACGAGGAGGCTCTGCCGTTCGCGGCAAACAGCGTCGACTTGATCCTGTCCTGCTGCAGCCTGCATTGGGTCAATGACTTGCCGGGTACCTTGACACAGATCCAGGCGGCGCTGAAACCGGACGGGCTGTTTCTCGCGGTGCTGTTCGGTGGCGAGACGTTGACCGAGCTGCGCCAAGCCTGGCTGGCGGCGGAAGCCGCGGTGGCGGGCGGCGTCAGTCCTCGGGTGGCACCGTTTATCGACTTGCAGACCGCGGCCGGACTGCTGCAGCGGGCCGGCTTCGCGATGCCGGTGGCCGACATCGACCGCACCGACGTGACCTACGGCGAGGCGCTGAGCCTGATGCGGGATCTACGGGATATGGGGGAGAGCAACATCCTGCATGAGCGCCGGCGATACCCGACCGGCCGGCGCACCCTGCTGGCCGCCGCCAGCCATTACCAGGACATGTTCGCCGGCGACGACGGCCGGCTGCCGGCCACGTTCGAGCTGATCTTCCTGACCGGCTGGAAACCGGCCGCAACACAACCAAAACCGCTGCGGCCGGGGTCGGCGGCGGCGCGCCTGGCCGACGCCCTGGACACCACCGAGCGACCGGCGGGAGACCTGGCCGCGCCGAAGATGCGCACCTGATACAGGTCCGGCCACCCAAGTTTGAGCGTGGACGACACGGACACGCGTGGCGGTGGGTTCCTACGCGTACATCCGCGCGCCTTCGGACTCTTGGTCGATGAATATTGCCGGTCAGCGTGCACGACGCCTTTTGACGGCGGTATAATGAAAGATCGTTAGGAGCGCCTGAAACAGGCGTGACCTGGCAGATATGCTTACACCGATCGTGGCGTTTTCCATCACACCTTCTAGTCCGAAAGACAGCTATATCGTGCGCCTTTGAGGCTACCCCTCGAAGCAGGCGGTAATCTGGAATTAACCAAGTGCCGGTAGTATGGCTACCAACCCTGGGTACCGCCGCGATGACAATGTCCTCTTCGATCTTTCGATGGTTGGTTCTGAGCGCGCTCGCCATCGGCATTCTCGTCGTCGATCAGCGCCTGCCCTTGGGGATTGCCGGTGGCATGCCTTATGTGTTGGTGATCGGCCTCACGACGCGGCTATCGGGGAACAAACCTTCCTGGTTTTGGGCTGCCGCCTGCTCCGCCCTTACGATCCTCGGTTTTTTTCTCTCCCCGGCTGGCGGCTTGCTCGGCCATGTCTTGGCGAATCGCGCGCTGGCCATATTGGCCATCTGGTTCACCGCCTTGATGGTCGTGCGCCACAAGAATGCCACCGCGGCGCAGGCACAAGCCATTGAGGACTTGCGCGAAAGTCAAGCCAACCTGGCGGCAGCACAGCAGATCGCCAAGCTCGGCAGTTGGGTCCGGGACCGAAAATCGGGCGAGGTGACGTGTTCAATCGAATTTCTTCGGTTATTCGGCTTCGGACCGGGCGATAAACCAGACTTTGAGAGCATTGTGGGACGGATACATCCCAATGATCGGGCCCACTTCGCGCGTGCCCTAGGAGACGCGATCGAGGCCCATGCACCTTTCCTGGCCACGTTCCGCATTCCTCTACCAAGCGGCCTTGAGCGTACGGTGACCGCGCGGGGCGAATTCACCTTTGACGATGCCGGGGAGGCGATCCGCTCGGCCGGAACGGTGCAGGACGTCAGCGGTACGCAGCACATGGAGACGACACTGCGCACCACGCAAAGGCGCCTGGCCGGCATCCTGGACATCGCGGCCGAAGCGATCGTCTCGATTGACGAGAATCAGTCCATCGTTCTGTTCAACAAGGGCGCCGAGCAAACGTTCGGTTACATGGCCGAGGAAGTTCTCGGCCAGCCTATCGATTTGCTTTTGCCGCCCAGAATCCGGGGCAGGCACCGCGGACTTATCGATAGGTTTGCCGAAGGCACCGATATCAGTCGATACATGTTCGATCGCGAAGAGGTATGGGCCTGCCGCAAAGACGGCAGCGATTTCCCGGCACGCGTATCAATATCAAGACTCGATATCGATAACGAGACGGTGTTCACGGCCATCTTGCGCGACATCAGCGCGTTCAAGGAAACCGAAGCCGAGCTCGAGTCGGAGCGCACACTCCTTAGGACGTTGATGGCCGCCTGGCCCGAAATGGTCTACGCCAAGGACAAGGAGAGTCGTTTTCTGACGGCCAACGCCAAAACGGCAACTCAGATGGGTGCCGGATCTCCGGAAGAGATGATCGGTAAGACCGACTTCGACTTTCACCCGCCGCACGTATCGGCGGAGTTCTTCGCCAGCGAGCAGCAACTGATGGAATCAGGGCAAGCAATGCTCGAGCAAGAGCAGCATTTTCGCGGTCCCGATGGGGAAACGCTCTGGCTCTCAACCACCAAAGTCCCGGTGATCAAAGGAGGCCAGGTCGTCGGTCTGGTCGGCATCAATCGCGACGTTACTGAACGTAAGCAGATGGAGGGCGGCTTGCTGGCGGCCAAGGAACAAGCGGAGATCGCCAACCGCGCCAAGTCCGAGTTCCTCGCCAATATGAGCCATGAGTTGCGCACACCCTTGAACGCTATTATCGGCTTCTCGGAGATTATCGCCCGGCAGACCATGGGGCCGATCGGCAACAGTCAGTACTGTGACTATGGCCGAGACATCTGCGAAGCCGGACGGCACTTACTCGACCTGATCAATGATATTCTGGATTTGTCGAAGATCGAATCAAGCGTGGACGAGCTTCACGAAGATGAAATCGACGTGGAAGTGACGCTGCGTGCCGTGATGCGGATGTTGCGGGAACGCGCGGATCAGGCGGGCCTCGAGCTTACCGCCGACATCCAGGATGGTCTGCCGGGGCTCTATGCGGACGAGCGCAAGCTTAAGCAGATCCTGGTCAATCTTCTGTCCAACGCGATCAAATTCACAGAATCGGGTGGCAAGGTAACGATCAAGGTCTGGTGCCGTCACGAGGGCGGCTACGCGTTTCGGGTCGCGGATACCGGAATTGGCATTACGCCGCAGGATGTTCCGAAGGCAATGTCACTGTTCGGACAGATCGACGGCCGGCTCGCCCGGAAACACGAAGGAACCGGCCTTGGCCTGCCACTGACTAAATCGTTAGTCGAACGGCACGGCGGCTCGCTGGAACTCCAAAGCGAAGTCGATGTCGGCACCACGGTCACTGTGCGCTTCCCGGCGGCACGAATTGTTTCGGAGCCTCCGGATCTGGCTGTCACGGGCTAACTCAAACACCCCATCCTGCCGCTTGCCGGTATCGGACCAGGATCAGCCTCCCCGAGGTCATATTTCGGCAGGCGTCCGCACGACGTGCGATGGATCCGTGCTCGGATTGATCGAGATACGATCTTTGAATAGCGTCGCCGCCGTCTCGTTGTCGCCGGCCACGAAGAAACGGCCCTAGTAGTCGAGGCGACCGAAGAGGTCGTGAAACGGGATCATGACATTCTGTTGGTAGGCGGGACGCTGCCGGAGGCGCTGGTACCAGGCCTCGACATACGGCATGGCAGGGCGCTCGATTTCGAGGCCAAAATAGCGGTAAAGATGGGTACCGATCGGAATATCGGCGAGTGTCAGCTCGTCGCCGAGCATGAACGGCCGATCGGCCAACAACGCGTCGAGCAGGGTGAAATGAGCGGCGCAACGGGCGACGCTGCGGGTCACCGCGGTCAAGTCACGTTGCGCTTCGGGCGTGCGATAGAAACCCCAAAACACGCCCCTGAGGAAGTCGGGTTGGAGGGTGGTTTGCGCCCAATCCATCCAGCGATCGAATTGCGAGCGCTGTGCCGGATCTTCATGCCAGAACCTGTCCTTTCCGTAGCGCGCCGCCAGATAGCGCAAGATGGCATGGGATTCCCAGACAACGGTGCCGTTATCGTCGATCACCGGTACCCGGCCGTGCGGGTTCATGGCGCGGTACGCGGGTGTATCCAGACCGCCGGCCCTGCCGCCCGCCTCAATATGCCGGTGGGCGAGGCCTAACTCGCCGACCAGCCACAACACCTTCTGGACGTTGAAAGCGCTGCGTCGGCCCCATATCGTCAACATCGACCGTCCCGTTCTCGGCTGTCCCGGTGAGATTGTAGCCCTTAGGGTTCGCGGTCGACGAGGGCGTTGTGCAGGGTTTCACTGGCAGCCAAGATGTGGGCGCGCAATATGACACCCGCCACTTCGACGTTACCGGCGCGCGCCGCCACAAGCAGGGCACGGTGTTCGATGTCGGAGCGCGGCTGCCAGTCGAAGTCTCGCCAGGTGGCGAACAGGTAACGCGCCGCGGCGCTCTGTAAATCGGCAATCGTGACCAACAGCCGGGGCATGGCACAAGGCCGCATGAGGGCATTGTGGAAGCGCCGATTGGCGACCTCCCACACCGCAATGTCATCACTGGCAGCGGCTTCCAGCAGGGCGGCTTGAGCCTCGGCGATGTCGCCGGCGGTGAGCTTGGGGACGGCGCGGCGGAGCGCCAAGACCTCGAGAGAAACGCGCATCTGAGTCACTTCAAATAGCGCGCGCGGCTCAAGCGGCGCGACGCGCACGCCGCGGCGCGGCTGGCTGACCACGAGGCCCTGGGCCTCGAGCCTGCAAAAGGCCTCGCGGACCGGGACGTGGCTGGCCTTGAACGCCGCCGCGACGTGATCCTGGCGAATGGGCTCGCCCGGGGGGAGGTGCCCTTGGACGATGCGGCTGGCGAGGGCACGGGCAATGCCGCCGGCGACGGACCGGTCGTCATCGACAGTGTCTTGCACGAGGGACTGGGTCATGAAATCATAGATAATCTATAATCTGGAGCTTGGCCATGACAATTTCTCGGCGGCCGGCGCGGCTTAAGCATATCGCCGGTATCGGCGTCGATCGTATGGGGTCCCTCGCCGATGCCTCCGGCCGCGATCTGCTGCGCCTGGAGAATCTGGATGTCGATATTCCGCCGGATCCCGAAGCGGTCGCCCGCACCCGGCAGGCGGCGAGCCATGATGCCGATAACAGCTATCTGCCGTTCGTCGGCCAGAGCCATCTGCGGGACGTCGCGGCGGCGCATGTCACGGAACTGTCGGGGGTCACCTATGACGGGGCACGCAACTGCATCATCTCGGCCGGCGGGCTGTCGGGCATCCTGAATGTGCTGCTGGCGACCGTCGAGGTGGGCGATGAAGTGATCGTGACCGACCCGACCTATGCCGGCCTGATCAATCGCGTGCATCTGGCCGGCGGCGTGCCACGCTTCGTGTCGTTTGTCTTCCAACCGGGCGGCGAATGGCGCTTGGACCGGGAGGCGCTGCGGACGGTCGTCGGACCGCAGACCCGCGCGATGCTGCTGATGTCGCCGTCGATGCCAAGCGGCGGGCTGTTCGACCCGGCCGACTGGGCGCTGATCGCCGAGCTGTGCGTCGCCCATGACCTGCTGCTGATCCTCGACAGCGCCATGGAGCGTCTGCTGTTCGACGACCGGACGGTGATCCATCCCGCCGGGCTACCGGGGATGGCGGAACGGACGATCACGGTGGGCTCGGCGGCGAAGGAATTGCGCATGATCGGGTGGCGCGTCGGCTGGGTGGTGGCGCCCGAGGCCTTCATGCCGGACCTGATCGCGGTGTCGCTGGCCAATGTGGTGGTGCCGGTGGGGATCGCCCAGGATGCCGCAGCGATCGCGCTGGAACGCTCCTATGAAACCCTGTCCGGCTATGTGGCGGAACTGGAGGCACGCCGGGACATGGTGCTGGCGGAGCTGGACGGGCTGCCGGTAGGCGTGCCGGCGGGCGGCTGGTCGCTACTGCTGCGGGTGTCGGATTTCGGCATCGACGGCGCGACCATGTCGGAGCGGCTGTTTGAGCGGGGCGTGTGCGCCACCGGAACGGCCGGCTGGGGGATCGAACACGGGCCGCAATATATCCGTTTCGTCTTTGCCAATGAGCCGGTGCCACGGCTCAAGGGGCTCGGCCGCAAGGTGCGGGCGGCGTTGGGTGTGTGAAGTCGGGTGCGGGACGGGCGATGGATTGCTTCGCTTTGCCCGCAATGACGGGCGTGGGGGCCTGGCTTAGAGAAAGTCGCGGAGGATGGCGACCAGGGGTTCGTCGGCGGGCGGCATCGGGTAATTGCGTAACTTATCGATGCGGACCCAGGCGAACTGCTGACCTTCACGGGGGGTCGGCGTGCCCTGCCAAATGCGGCAGGCAAATAGCGGCATAAGCAGATGGAAGTGCTCGTAATGATGGCTGGCGAAGGTTAGCGGGGCCAGGCAGCTCTGCACGGTGTCGACGCCGAGTTCCTCGCGGAGTTCGCGGATCAGTGCGGCCTCGGGGGTCTCGCCGGGCTCGACTTTGCCGCCGGGAAACTCCCACAGACCGGCCATTTCCTTGCCGGCCGGACGTTGGGTCAGCAGAATGCGGTCGTCGGCGTCAATCAAGACCGCGGCACTGACCAGGATCGTCGGCGGCGCCTGCTCAGCCAGCCAATGCTGGCGTGTGATGGCAAAACCGCCGCCATCCCGCGGTCCGAAGCCGATCTCGCCTAACACACTGTCGCGGGTGTGGGACGACGTCGCGGCGCTGACCCGAATTTGGGCCAGGCCGGCGTTTTCGAAGGCGTGGCGCAGCAGGCGGCGCATCGCCTCGGCAAGATAGCCCCGGCACTGGAACGGCGAAGCCAACCAGAACGCTAGCTGCGCCCCGTCGGCGTTTGGCTGAAGCCAGAGTAAACCAATGACGTCATCCTGCTCGCGGCGGGTGATGGCAAGGATCTGCTTGCTGGGTGCGGTGAGCAATGGCTCGGTGATGTCGGACAGAGCCGCCATTTCGCCGGGGTGGAGTGGCCGAAGCAGCAGCCGCGGCGTGGTCAGTCGGACGCTGCTGCAGCCGGTCTCAGCTGCGGTAGTCGGCATTGATCGAGATATAGCCGTGGGTCAGGTCGCAGGTCCAAACGGTGGCGCGGCCCTTGCCGACCCCTACATCCACGGCGATGTGGATTTCCTGGCCGCGCAGATGCTCGGCCACCGGGGTCTCATCATACCCGGGCTCAAGCTGGCCGTTGCGCGTAATGGTGACACCGCCCATGGCGATGGACAGGCGGTCCCGGTCGGCACGTTCGCCGGCCTTGCCAACGGCCATGACGATACGACCCCAATTGGCGTCCTCGCCGGCTATGGCGGTCTTGACCAAGGGCGAGTTGGCGATGGCCAAGCCGATACGACGGGCAGCGCGGGCCGAGGCCGCCCCGGACACGTCGATGGTGATGAACTTCTGGGCGCCCTCCCCGTCCCGCACCACCTGTTGGGCGAGATCGGCCATAACGGCCTCAAGAGCGTCGATAAACGGCCGGGCGGCTTTGTCGCGATGGTCGGCGATCGGGGTATTGCCGGCGGCGCCGGTGGCCGCCACGAGAACGGTGTCGGAGGTGGAGGTGTCGCTGTCGACGGTGATGCAATTGAAGGACCGGTCGGTGGCGCGGCCGACCATCGCTTGCAGGGCCGGCGGGGCGATGGCCGCGTCGGTGAAGACAAAACCGAGCATAGTCGCCATGTCCGGCGCGATCATGCCGGAGCCTTTGGCGATGCCGGAAATGGTGACGGTGGTGCCGCCCAGGTCTAGCTGCCGGCTGGCCGCCTTCGGGAAGGTATCCGTGGTCATGATGGCGGCCGCCGCGTCGCGCCAGGCATCGGGCCGCAGGCGGCCAAGCAAGGCGGCTAGGCTGTCGCCGATGTGACGGGGTGGGACAGGCACGCCAATGACGCCGGTGGAGGCGACGAACACTTCCTCGCGCGGGCAGCCGAATAATGCCGCCGCGGCGTCGACGGTATTGTCGACCACCTGATCGCCGGCAGTGCCGGTGAAGGCGTTCGCGTTGGCGGAATTGACGACAATGGCCCGGGCACAACCGCCGGGGAGCTGCCGGCGGCACCAGTCAACCGGTGCCGAGGGGCAGCGCGAGCGTGTCAGGGTCCCGGCGATGGCGGTATCCGGAGCCAGACGGACCAACATCAGATCCCGTCTACCAACCTGTTTCTTCAGCCCAATGGCGGCGCCGAGCAGGTCGACACCGGGGACCGGGTGGACCAGTGGGAATGCCGCCGGCGCCAACGGGGAAGCGGCGCCGGCCGAACTTGAAGCGGCTGTCTCGGACACGGCTGGATATGGTCCTTTTCTTGTATGGCCCGGTGGGCGCGGCGCCGCTTTGCCGGGATCTAGTTCGCCGCAGGCGGCGCCGCCGCCTCAATGGGCGTGCCGTCTGGGTTGAATCGCGTGATTGCCGCCTCGGCGCGGAGGTCCTCCACATGGGCCTGCACGGCCTCTTGGCGCATGGCAACCTCAATCTCCGAACGTGACGCCTCGAAACTCGGCGGCTCGGTGGTGCGGCGGTCCTCGACCTTGATGACATGCCAGCCGAACTGGGTCTCCACCGGTGTCTCGCTGACGTCGCCGATGGCCATGGCGAAAGCCGCGGTGGCGAATTCGGGAACCATGCGGCCGCTGGTGAAAAAGCCTAGATCGCCGCCCTGGGGGCCCGACGGACCGGTCGATCGTTCCTCGGCCAGGGTCGCGAAATCGGCGCCGCCGGCCAACTCCTCGATGACGGCATTGGCATCCTCTTCGGACTCCAAAAGGATGTGGCGGGCATGAACTTCATCCTCGCCGGCCTGGGTGCCGATGGTTTCGTCGTAGCGGGCGCGCACGGCAGCCTCCGGCACGGCCTGCTGGAGATAATTGCTGAGGTAGACATCCTGGATGATACCGTCATGGGCGGCGGCGATCTGCAGCTCAGCCTCCCGCGTAATGCTCTCGCGGGCCTCGGCGAAGCGTGCCTCGACCTCGTCATCGGTTGCCAGATCCTGGCTAACACCCTGATTGATTACCAGGCGCTGACTGATGAGCTGCTCGAGCAGGGCCGGAAACAGCTGCTGCGGCGGCAGTTGACGGAACTGCTCCGGCAACCGGCCAATGGCAGAGACAAGGTCGGATTGGCGGATCTCATGCTCATCAACAACGGCGAGCACGGGGTCCGGGGCCGCGGTGCTGTCCTGGGCCAGCGCCGGGCCGGCCAGGAGTCCTAGAACAACACTACTGGCGAGTACTTTCGTTAATATCTTCATCCTATAGTATCCTCAGGCATCTGGTTATCGACCGGCGGTTTTGGCTTCGCCCAAACACGTTCATCTGCAATATGCGGCAGCAGGACAGCGGGTAACAAGCACGCGCTTCAGTGACACGGCAACGTGAAATCTCGTCGACGGACGGCCTTTCGTTGACAGCTTTGGCCGGCACCCCTAGACAGAATTACGGTGCTTCCTACCTAGAGGCTATCGTCGCTGCAACGAAAATCCGTGCAGTTGGCGATTTGTGCCCATATTCTGCGCCACCAGAACAATATTGAGGCTAAAGATGATTGGCAGTCTTGCCAAACGCGTTTTCGGCACTGCCAACGAGCGGTACCTCAAGAGCCTTCAGGGCAAAGTGCAGGCGATAAACGCGCTGGAGCCCGAACTGGAAGCGCTTTCAGACGAGGATCTGCGGGCCCGTACCGACGCGTTCAAAAAGCGGGTCGCCGACGGCGACTCTCTGGATGGCCTGTTGGTCGAAGCCTTCGCCACCGTGCGAGAGGCCGCCAAGCGGACCCTCGGGCAGCGGCATTTCGATGTGCAATTGCTCGGCGGGATAGTGCTGCACCGGGGTCGGATCGCCGAAATGAAGACCGGCGAGGGCAAAACGCTGGTGGCAACGCTGCCGATCTATCTCAATGCCCTGACCGACAAGGGCGCACATGTGGTGACGGTCAACGACTATCTGGCGCAACGCGACGCCGCCTGGATGGGGCAAGTCTACCGGTTCCTCGGCCTCGAGGTCGGCTGTATCGTGCATGGCCTCGGCGATGCCGAGCGGCGTGCCGCCTACGCCGCCGACGTCACCTATGGCACCAACAACGAATTTGGCTTCGATTATCTGCGCGACAATATGAAATTCCGCCTCGAAGACATGGTGCAGCGGGATTTCAACTACGCGATCGTCGACGAGGTGGATTCGATCCTCATCGACGAGGCCCGGACGCCGCTGATCATCTCCGGGCCGGCGGAGGACTCATCGCAAGACTACCGGATGATCGACAAGCTGATCCCCGAGCTTGGCGAAGAGGATTTCGAGAAAGACGAGAAGCTGCGGGCGGTGACCCTGACCGATGCCGGGGTCGAGAAGATGGAGCAACTGCTCAGCGACAACAGCCAGTTCAAAGAAGGCGGGCTGTACGACATCTTGAATGTGAGCCTGCTGCACCACGTTAATCAGGGCCTGCGCGCGCATAAGCTGTTCCAACGAGATACCGACTATATCGTCAAGGACGACCGGGTCGTCATCATCGATGAGTTCACCGGTCGGATGATGGAAGGCCGACGTTATTCGGACGGGCTGCATCAGGCCTTGGAGGCCAAGGAAGGGGTGACGGTCCAGGTCGAAAATCAAACCCTGGCGTCGATCACCTTCCAGAATTACTTCCGCAACTATCCCAAGCTGGCCGGCATGACCGGCACGGCGATGACGGAGGCCGGGGAGTTCGCCGAAATCTATAAGCTGGAAGTGGTGGACATCCCGACCAACCTGCCGGCGCAGCGCGAAGATACCCATGACGAGGTCTACCGCACGCTGAAAGAGAAGAATGTTGCCATCGCCGAGCTGGTTGCGGACTGCCAAAAACGCCAACAACCGGTGCTGGTCGGCACCGTATCGATCGACAAATCGGAACAACTGGCGGCATCGCTCAGCACGCGCAAGGTCGAGCACAAAGTGCTGAACGCCCGTTATCACGAGCAAGAGGCGTTCATCATCGCCCAGGCCGGCGCCCCGGGCGCGGTGACGATCGCCACCAATATGGCCGGGCGCGGCACCGATATTCAGCTAGGCGGCAATATCGACATGCGGCTGGCGCAAGAGCTGGCGGATGTGACCGACGAAGAGGAACGGGCCAAGGGAGAGCAGAGGATCCGCGCCGAGGTCGAGGAAGCGCGGCAGAAGGTTCTGGCGGCCGGCGGGCTCTATATCCTGGGGACCGAGCGGCATGAGAGCCGGCGTATCGACAACCAGCTGCGAGGCCGGGCAGGCCGGCAGGGCGATCCCGGCAAGTCGCGCTTCTATCTGTCCCTGGAAGACGATTTGATGCGGATCTTCGGCTCCGAGCGCATGGACGGGATGCTGAAGCGGCTGGGGCTCGAAGAGGGCGAGGCGATCGTCCATCCGTGGATCAACAAGGCGCTCGAGAAAGCGCAGCAAAAGGTCGAGGCACGGAACTTCGACATCCGTAAGCAATTGCTGCAGTTCGACGATGTCATGAACGATCAGCGCAAGGTCATTTATGAGCAGCGCAAAGATCTGATGCGTACGGACAGTGTCGCCGAGACCGTCAAAGCGATGCGCGAAGAGGTGCTGGATCAGTTGGTGGCCCGCTGTATCCCCGAGAAGGCGTTTGCCGAGCAGTGGGATACCAGTGCGCTGCATGAGGAGAGCCTGCGGCTATTCGGACTCAATCTACCGGTGGCGGAATGGGCCAAAGAGGAAGGCATCGCGGACGAGGAAATCAAGGAGCGGCTGACCAAAGCCCTGGATCAGAAAATGGCGCAGAAGGCGGCGACCTACGGTGCCGATCTTATGCGCATGGCCGAGAAATCGCTGCTGCTGCAATTGCTCGATCAGCATTGGAAGGACCATCTGCTGCGGTTAGACCATCTGCGCCAAGGCATTGGCCTAAGGGCCTATGCGCAGAAGAACCCGCTCAACGAATACAAGCGCGAAGCGTTCGACATGTTCGAAGGCATGCTGGACCGCCTGCGCGAGGGGATCACCCTGGTCCTGAGTCACCTGGAGATCCAGATTAACCGCCCCGATCCGGTCCCGCAGCCGCAAGGCGCGGTGCAAGGCGAAGCCGTGCATGAGTCAGTGAACCAACTGGCCGGCGGTGGTGAGGCGCGCAGTAACGGTGCCACCCGCGGCGCGGTGGCCGCGGCCGCGAACATCGACCCGAACGACCCGGCGACCTGGGGCAAGGTGCCGCGCAACGCCGCCTGTCCCTGTGGCACCGGGAAGAAATATAAACACTGCCACGGGCGGCTGTAAGACGCGCGGTCGCGAAGCGGGCCGGCTGAGAGACCGCGCCTGAGGGCCGCCGGGCCAAGCCACCGTACCAAGGCTTGGTACGCTTCCAGGCGCTATATGACGACATCGTCCCGCCGGCTACTTCCGCCAAAACCGATCCTAGCCGATACCGTTGGCGCCCATCGCGAGGTATTTTTCGCGGCGACGGGCACGCAGCACACCGCCGTCTATGTTCACGAGTTCCCGTAGCGCTTTCTCGACGCGGTCGCCGACGCGATGGGTCGTGACATCGTGGGCACGGTGGGCACCGCCAAGGGGTTCTGCGATGACATCATCGACGAAACCAAGGCCATGGAGGTCCTGAGAGGTCAGGCGCAGTGCCTCCGCGGCGTCCTGGGCATGCTCGCCGTCGCGCCAAAGGATCGAACCGCAGCCTTCGGGAGAGATCACCGAATAAACCGAGTGCTCGAGCATGAAGACCTCGCTGCCGACGGCAATGGCGATGGCACCGCCGGAGCCGCCCTCACCAATGATGACGGTGATCAAGGGCACGCGCACCGACAGGCAGGTATCGATGGAGCGGGCAATGGCCTCAGCCTGGCCGCGCTCCTCGGCGCCAACACCGGGATAAGCGCCGGAGGTGTCGATGAGGGTTATGATCGGCAGGCCGAACCGGTCGGCAACTTCCATCAGCCGCTTGGCCTTGCGATAGCCCTCCGGCCGGGCCATGCCGAAATTATGTTTGAGGCGGGTGTCGGTATCGGCGCCCTTTTCATGCCCGAGGATAACTACGGAATAACCGCGAAAGCGGCCAAGACCGCCGATAATCGCGGCGTCCTCGGCATAGGTTCGATCGCCGGCCATGGGGGTGAAATCCTCGATCAAGGCTTTCACATAGTCGGTGAAATGGGGGCGTTCGGGGTGACGCGCGACCTGGACCTTCTGCCATGAGGAAAGCTTAGCGTAGGTCTGCCGCAACTGGCGTTCGACCTTGGCCTGAAGCTTGGACACCTCGTCGGCAATATTGAGGTCGCCGTCATCGGACAGGTGGCGCAGCTCTTCGATCTTGCCTTCAAGCTCGGCAATCGGTTTTTCAAAATCGAGAAAGTGTCGCATGGCGTCTATCCGTCGCTCCGTGATGGCCGACCAGTGCTGTCGTTCCCCGCCTGGGCAAGGGGATGATGGTCGTTGACGAGTTGGCGCAAGCGTTCCTCCAGAATATGCGTGTAGATTTGCGTGGTCGCAATATCGGCGTGGCCGAGCATGCGCTGCAAACTCCGTAAATCGGCGCCGCGATGCAGCAAGTGACTGGCAAAAGCGTGGCGCAACACATGGGGACTGATGCGGCTTGGTGCAATGCCGGCCTCGGCGGCCAGATCCTTGAGCATTTGGGCGAGACGGTGGCGGGTCAAATGTTGTCGGCTGCGACCAGGAAACAGCCAGGTAGACCGGGAATCGCCGGCGAGGAAGAACGGGCGCTGGGCGAGGTAGTCGCGCAGCGCCGCACGGGCCGGGTCGCTCAGGGGGATCATGCGTTCCTTGCTGCCTTTACCGAGCACGACCAGCAGTTGCGGGTCGCGCGCCACCGCGGCGAGGGGCAGACCGACCAGTTCGCTCACCCGCATCCCGGTCGCATAAAGCAGCTCCACCAGGGCCAGCAGCCGAGCGCCGCGCGGCCCTTGTTTGGTGCGGGCAACCGTCAGTAGCTCATCGACCTCGGTTTCGCTAAGCAGCTTGGGTAGAGCCTTGCCAATCTGCGGGCTGTCGATCGCTGCCGAGGGATCGTCGGCCCGCAGACCTTCGACAACCAGGAAGCGGTAGAATTGACGCAATGCCGACAGGCGGCGCGCCGCCGTGCGCGCCGATAGGCCGGCCGCCTGCAAGGCCGCGAGATAAGCGCTGAGATCGGCGCGGTCGGCGTCGGCAAGGGAGGTCTGGCGCCGGCCGAGGAAAGCCCCGGCGTCGTTGAGGTCGCGCAAATAGGCCTCGATCGTGTTGGCGGCGGCGCCGCGCTCGGCCGCCAGCATTTCCACAAACAGTTCGAGGTAGCGCGCCGGTTGGGCTGCCGCGGCCTGGGATGGCAATGCGGCCGAACTCACAGGCCAGCCGTCACGGCAGCCTCGACCGCCAGCGTCCGCGCCTCGGCCGTAAGCCCGACGCGGTTGAGGCTGCGAACGACAAGATGGAGCGGCAAAATCTGGGGCTGCGACACAGACTGATCGCCGAGGGCGAGCAACGCCAGCAAGATGGTCTCGCCGAGACGCCCGGCGATGGCCGCGTCGTCGAGCGCAAACCACAGGGCCGGCGACGGCGCGGTGCTAGGCGACGCGGTGGCATCGATCAAGCTGCTCCAGCGGCCCGGGTCAACAGGCTCTCCTTGGGCGTCGAGCAGGGCGAGCAACAACGCGGCAGGCGCGGCCGCGGTCGCCGCATCCTGCCCGCTGCGGGCCTGCAACCACAGGTCGACAGAGCCGCTATCCCAGGCCAGGGAGGCTTCGCGGCTGTCGCCGATCGCGAGGCGCAACAGTGGCCAACTCAGGGCCGCCGCCTGGGCGGCCGCGGCGTCGAAGGCAGCCTCGGCCCGGGCCAGGCGATACCAAGCCAGGGCGCGCTCCGCGTCACCGGTCAGCAAGGCGGCCCGGATGGCGTCGGGGGCGAACCAGGCGAGCGACGGCGCCGGCGCGATCTGGCCCAGAAGGTCAGTGGATAGCCGCGCCAAGGTTCGGTGATTGCCTTGCGCCCTGGCCGCCGCCAAGCCGGCGCGCAATGCCTCGGCCCGGGCCGCGGGCACGGTACGGGCATGGGCCGCGAGGTAGCTGGCCGCCTGTTGCGTGACCCCGGGTAGAGCGCCGGGGGGCGCCGTTGCGCCGGCAATCTGCTCCGCCGTCAGGTTCAAGCTGCGATAAAGCTCAGCGAGTTGGGGCGTCGGCAGAGCACCGAGCCGTTCGGCACGCTCGGCGGCCTGAAGGCGCAACGGCAGTTCGACCTCCGGCGCGAACGCCAGGGCGGCGAGCACTGCGGGTCCCGCCGCCGCGACAAACCAATCCGGGATCGGGGTCTGGGTGGCTCTAAGCAAGGCCAGGGTCAGCGGCGAGGCCGAACCCGATTCCGGGGTGCCGCCACGGTTGCCATTGAGTTTGGCCGTCAAGACAACAAAAGCCGGATCGTCGTCGCCCTGTTCGCGCAGCAATTCCAGCCCAAGGGTGGCAAAGTCGACCTCACCCGAAATGGCATGGCAGAAGATCTGTGCTTTCTGCCAGTAGAGCGTCGTCAGGGTAACCAGGCTGGCCAAGCTGCAGGCACCGGTAACGTCATTCTCAAGCAGGCGACGCTCAAAACTGGTGAGGGTGAGATCGGGGTTGGATTGGCGATCAGGACTGGCATCCGCCAGAGCGCTGGCGGCGGCGATATCACCCATGGCGGTGAGCCGCTCGACCCGAAGAGCCAGGAGACTCACACCATCGGACGGGCCTGCCGGCGGTGCCGCCGCGGTGAGCAGCAGCCGTCGGGCGAGGTCGCGGGCGGCGGCGTAGGGCGGCGTCGCCGGGAGCAGGGGCAACAAACGCTGCACCAGATCGCGCCGGCTGCCGGCCCACATGGCGGTACCGAGTCCGCCCTGGGACGGACCGAGGAGCCCGATCGCCTCGCTATCGATATCCGCGAGACCTTCGACGACGATGGTTCCCGGCGCTGCCGGGCCAGCGGTCGCGGGGGGCGGCGACTCCGCGGGGGCGGGAGATTGCGGTGTCAGCGGCGCCAACTGAACCGGGGCCCCGACCGGCCGCTCCTGTTGCGCGAGGGCGGGCAGGTTCGGCGCGAGTTGGGCGATGACGAATAATGCCGCTGCCGGCAGGGCGGCGCTCGGCCTGATCATTTCGAACGAGGCCCGGACAAGCGGCCGTTAGCGCGGGAAACGATCATTCGGGATCGTCTTTTCGATCGGCTGTGACGGTGCCGGGATCTCCCAATTCGCCAAGAAAACCGCGCCGCCGGCCACGACCAAAATGACCACGGCGACGATTGCGCCCACTAACCTGCCCATTCATGTCCCCATCGTCTCGCCACAACGAATCGCCTGTCGGCCAGCGCGGTGCTGGCGACATCGCTTCAGTGTCGTGCTAGATTGGAACCATGGCGATTTCAGGGCATTGTGTAAACTCGATTCGCGTCGCGAACCCGGTTTGGGTGCGATGAACGACGCGGAAAAGGGCGCTCAGCCAGACCTCAAACCGGCAGCGATCAAGGAAACGATCGTGCTGGTCGGCATGATGGGGGCGGGCAAGAGTTCCGTCGGGCGGCGCCTGGCGGCGCATTTGGCACTGCCTTTTGTCGACGCCGATAGCGAGATCGAGGCGGCGGCGGGGTGTTCGATATCCGATGTGTTCGCGCTGCATGGCGAGGCCGCCTTTCGAGATGGCGAGCGCAAGGTCATCACGCGACTGCTGCAGGGCCCGAAACATGTGTTGTCCACCGGCGGCGGCGCCTTCATGGACCCGAACACGCGAGCCCTGATTCGCGATGCCGGTATCTCGGTGTGGCTGCGCGCCGACATCGAGACATTGGAGCGACGCACCGGCCGGCGACCGGACCGCCCCCTGCTGCAGCGGGACGATCCTCGCAAAGTGATCGAGGCGCTGCTGGCCGAGCGGGATCCGATTTATGCCGAGGCGGACGTCGTCGTCGACAGCGATGACCGACCGGTTGAAGAGACCGTTGATTTGGTCATGCGAGAATTGCAGCGCTTCCTGGCGACGCGCAAAGATCCATCATGAGTGAGATTGAGCGGGTCGACCTGGCGCTCGGGCAGCGGAGCTATCAGATCCTGGTCGGCAGCGGCTTGATCGAGCGAGCCGGGCAAGAGTTGGGCGCCGTGCTGACGACCAAACGCTGCTTTGTGGTAACCGACGAGACGGTGGCACCGCGGTACCTGCCCGCCCTGGCGCGCGCGCTCGACGGGGCGGAAATCGGCCACCACGCGCTGGTGGTGCCACCCGGTGAGCACAGCAAGAGTTTCGGCCAGCTGCAAGCCCTGCTGGACGACATGCTGGAGCTGGAGCCTGAGCGCGGCACCGCGATCATCGCGCTGGGTGGCGGCGTGGTCGGCGACCTGGCCGGATTCGCCGCGGCGACGCTGCTGCGCGGCGTCCCTTTCGTGCAGATACCGACGACCTTGCTGGCGCAAGTCGACAGTTCGGTGGGAGGCAAGACCGGGATCAACACCACACAGGGCAAGAATCTGGTAGGTGCGTTTCACCAGCCGAAGCTGGTGGTGTCGGACGTGGATACACTGGACAGCTTGCCGCGACGGCAATTGCTGGCTGGCTACGCCGAACTGGTCAAACATGCGCTGCTCGGCGATCGCGAATTGTTCGATTGGCTGGCCAAGAATGGCGCCGCGGCGCTGGGGGGCGACAAAGCGGCGCTGAGCTACGCGGTGCGGCGCAGCTGCGAGATGAAGGCGGAAATCGTCAGTCAAGACGAGCGTGAGGGCGGGAAACGGGCGCTGCTCAATCTGGGCCACACCTTCGGCCATGCGCTGGAGACCGCGGCAGGCTACGGAGAAACGCTGCTGCATGGCGAAGCGGTGGCCATCGGCATGTGTATGGCGTTCGACCTGTCGGCGAGCCTGGGGCTTTGCGCAGCCGCGGAGGCGGCCCAGGTGCGGCGCCATTTGGACGATATCGGTCTGCCGACTCGGGTGCCGACGCCGGCGTCCGGGCGCTGGGAGCCGCGGCAATTACTGGCGACCATCGGCCATGACAAGAAGGTCCGCGACGGCCGGCCGACCTATATTCTCGTACGCGGTATCGGCGCCGCTTTCGCGACCCAGGATATCGCCCCGGACGCGGTGGAGACGCTGCTGGCGGAGGCGCTTGCCGCTTGACGCCTGGTCTGAAAAACGCCGGCTAACAGGACATTGAGGGGACACCCGACCCGTCTATCATGAGTGAAACCATTCTGATCGTCATCGCGATTGCGGTGCTGCTTGTTCTTTCCGCCTTTTTCTCCGGTTCGGAGACCGCGCTGACGGCCGCGTCGCGGCCGCGCATGCATGTCCGGGAAAAACGAGGCAACAAACGCGCGGGCAAGGTCAACCGATTGCGCGAACGGCAAGAGCGGCTCATCGGCGGCATTCTGTTCGGCAACAACCTGGTCAATATTTCGGCCTCGGCGCTGGCGACCAGCCTGCTGATCGGCTGGTTCGGCGACGCCGGCGTCGCCTATGCCACGCTGGTCATGACCTTGTTGGTGCTGATCTTCGCGGAGATCCTGCCGAAGACCTATGCGATCCGCCATCCCGATCGCATCGCGCTGTTCGTGGCACCAGCGCTGCGAACGGTAATCATGGTCTTTTCACCGGTGACGCAACTGCTGCACAAAGTGGTCGATGGGATTTTGGTCGTCGCCGGCGGCGGCGGCGGGCGCAGTGAGGAGGCGCTGGAGGAAGAGTTGCGCGGGGCAATCGATCTGCACGCGGTTACCGACGACGAAGCAGCGCGCGAAGGCTTGATGCTGCGCAGCATCCTGGACTTGGCGGACGTTGAAGTGGCGCAGATCATGACCCATCGCAAGACGGTGCACATGATCGATGCCAACGACCCGGCGGAGGACATCGTCAGCCAGGTGCTGGACAGCCCCTACACACGGATACCGGTGTTTCGCGACCACCCGGAGAATATCGTCGGCGTGTTGCATGTCAAAGACCTGCTGCGGCAGGTACAGGCCAATAACGGCCGGTTCGACAAGCTTGATATCGCCGGGATCGCCACCGTTCCGTGGTTCATCCCGGACACCACGACATTGCTGTACCAGCTGCAGGCCTTCCGGCGGCGGCGCGAGCATTTCGCGCTGGTCGTGGATGAGTATGGCGCGCTGATGGGCGTGGTCAGTCTGGAAGATATCCTCGAGGAGATCGTCGGTGAGATCGATGACGAGCATGATCTGCCGGTTGCCGGCGTGCGGCCGCAGGCGGACGGCTCCACCCTCATCGATGGGTCGGTCCATATTCGCGACTTGAACCGGCAGTTTGACTGGAACCTGCCGGACGACGAGGCGACCACCTTGGCCGGCTTGGTGTTGCATGTGGCACGATCGATCCCCGATGTCGGGCAGAGCTTCGCGCTGGACGATTTCCGCTTCGAGGTGATGGCCCGGAAGGGCAACCAGATCACCTCAGTACGCGCGGTGCGGCGCCAGACGGACGGCACGGCGCCACACCCGGGCTAACGTGAAGGTCGCTCCTCTTCTTAAGAGTTAAGGTGGTCGAGGTCTTTCAAGCGTGAGTTGCACAAATCTGACAATCACAGGCTAGGCCTGCGAAGTGCCTGACACCCACGGTGCGAGCCCCCACGCGATCGGCGCGTTGAAATACCCGCTCAAACAGGTCAGTTTCTTGGTTTTCCACGTACCGCCGGAGAGCATACGCACATAAATCGGCTACCTGCACCATGCTCGTGAGCTTGCTGTCTACGAACAAAGGCGTTTCGATAATGTGCTCGATTCCTGTCCAGAGCGTCCCTTGACTATGGAAATGCCTCATAAGTGCAGTATGCCTTCGGGCCACCGTTTCGTTGTTGTCATGCACCAACAACCCGTGTGTCCTCTGGGCCTCATCACGGCTGATATTCGATAAGAATCGCTCAAAACGAGATACGATCTGCTCAAATGATTGTTCTTCGATTGTGCGACTTGTCCTCGAGGGATCAAAATGGATCTTATTGACGCATTCAGCGAATAGACGGGCAAAGCCCCATCTGCCCACGGAGATAGCAATCTCGAGTACTAGTTGCCTACATTCGTCAATAGTGAGGTGTATATATGCGTCGGTGTGCCGATAGTTCTTACGGGCCTGCTGGTA
Source organism: Alphaproteobacteria bacterium (assembly GCA_021774445.1). Taxonomy (GTDB): domain Bacteria; phylum Pseudomonadota; class Alphaproteobacteria; order UBA6615; family UBA6615; genus SZUA-147. The sequence continues at coordinate 59,402 of JAJFJA010000055.1, read as the reverse complement.
GGCCTTGCGGTTGCCCTTGGCTCGCTGCAATTTGAGCAAATGCTCGGTTCTAGCCCGCTGAACGGCAGAACGCCTCGCGGGGCGAGCCAAATCGGCAAAGCTGGCGATACGAGATTGTTCGAGATATGGCCTCAATAGCCATGCTGTATGCAACTCCTGGCCGGCGAGATCGAATCTCCCTAGGATTCTCGAAATCTCGCGGTCGGCATCGACCCAGTGCCAGATAGGCAGCGACACACCTGCCAAAACGAAATGCGAGGTATTGCCTGGAACATCAGGCGTCCCTGATTCGTCGATGTAGCAGAGGTACATCGGTTGCATTCCGTGCTGACAAGAAAAAGCGACTGGGCTTATGGAGCATAAAGCCCCAGGTAGAGACGCTTGGCGACTCCTCCCAGACGCGTAGTTAATAATAGTGCCTTCAAAGGCCTATATTCAAGGTTAATCTTGAGTCGAAAGCTCCTCCGGATTCCCAGTGTTTCTTGACAGTCGGCAGTCCCAACGGTGGGAAACAAGGTTCAGAATGATAGCGTCCATCAAATCGGCGAGCGAAACCAGGCTTGACCGCGGTCAAAGGTGCTCTGATAGTCCCGCGGGCCGTCTTCGGCCCCACTCACTTGCTTAGGCCGTGCCATGCCCTTGTCGTCACCGGACTCACGTGAGGCTATTCATACGCGTGCCGTTACCTGCAGCGGCCACCGGCGCGGCGACGGGTGGTGGGACATCGAGGGCCATCTGGTCGATACCAAGACCTACGCCTTCGACAATTCCTATCGCGGCACAGTCGAGCCGGGCACTCCGGTGCATGAGATGTGGCTGCGCCTGACCATCGACGATGACTTCACCATCCAGGCCGTCGAGGCGGTCACCGATCATGGGCCGTTTCGGCCCTGCCCCGAGGCAGCGGCCAATTTCCAGCAACTAGTGGGCCTGACGATCGAGGCGGGTTGGATGCGCCGCGTGCGGGAACGCCTCGGCGGGCCGGCGGGGTGTACCCATCTGGTGGAGTTGCTGGGCCCAATGGCAACGACGGCCTTCCAGACCATCTGGCCGCTCAGACAGGGGCAGGCGGCGGCGGCTAAACCGGCGACGGACAAGAAGCCGCGGCTGATCGATAGCTGCTACGCGCTGCGCAGCGACGGCGAGGTGGCGAAGGCGCTGTGGCCAGCCTACTTCGACGCGGTGGAGTCATAGAACCGGCGCTTGGGCGCAGGCCTAAAGGGCTGGTTTCGGAGCGGAACCGGGCGATGGATTGCTTTGCTTTGCTCGCAACGACGGCGAGGGTGGGAATGAACCGAGCTAGTGGCGGCGGGGGGGCGGGGCTCAGCCGAGCCAATGCCGTTGCGCGGCGGCGAAGTCGTCGGTGCGGATGGCGTCGCGGACCGCGGCCATCAAGCGGTTCATGAAGGCGATGTTGTGGATGGTCAGCAATTGCATGGCCAGGATCTCGCCGGCCTTGAGCAAGTGATGCAGATAGGCGCGAGTGAAGTTGGCACAGGCGTAACAGTCGCATTCGGAATCGACGGGGCCGGCATCCTCGCGGAAGCGGGCGTTGCGCAGGTTGATGTGGTCGCGGACCCTGGTTTGCTCTGATAGAGCCGGACGGATCAAGGCGCCACCATGGCGGGCAATGCGGGTGGGGCTGACGCAGTCAAAGGTATCAATGCCCTTGGCGACGCCCTCCCAGACATCGCGGACGCCGCCGATGCCGAGCAAATGCACCGGCCGGTCGTCATCGAGCGGGCCCATGGCCATGCCGACGACGTCATACATCTCGTCCGGGCTGCCGCCGAGGCAACCGCCGACGGCATGACCGAAGGTGGGTTGGGACAAGGCGAACTGGGCGCTCTCGCGGCGGAGGTCGTCGTAGACACCGCCCTGAACGATGCCATAGAGGCCCTGGGGGCCGGCCGAGCCGCTCTCGGCGCGGGTGAACTCAGCCACGCTCCGGGCGGCCCAACGATGGCTGAGGGCCATGGAGCGGGCCGTGTAGTCGCGGTCGACGTGGTAGGGGGTGCATTCGTCGAGGACGAGGATGATATCGGCACCGAGTTGCCGTTGGGCCTGAATGGACCCTTCCGGGGTCAGGGTGTGGATGCTGCCGTCGAGATAGGAACGGAAGGTGGCGCCCTGCTCATCAATGCCGACGAGCGTGCGCGGCCGCTCGGCGCCGCGGTTGCCCTTGATCTCTTCGGCAACCGAACCATGCCCGAGAGAAAAGATCTGAAAACCGCCGGAATCGGTCAGCATGGGGCCGTCCCACGCCATCATGCGATGCAGGCCACCGAGCCGGGCCACGGCTTCAGGGCCGGGCTGGATGATCAAATGATAGGTATTGGCCAGAATGATTTGCGAGCCCGCCGCCTTGACCTGGTCCGGCGTCGCCGCCTTCACCGCCGCCTTCGTGGCGCAGAAGATGAAGGCCGGGGTCTCGATGACCCCGTGGGGCGTGGTGAGGCGGCCGAGGCGGGCGCGGTTGGCCCAGCCGGACGCCGCCGTGGCACGCCGCTCGATGACGAAGGAAAAGCCAGGATAAGCCGGCATGTTAGGCGTAGGCGCCGACCGCCGGCGGGCGGGCACACCAGCGCGCCGCATAGACAAAGGGCGTGTCGAGCACAGCGACAACGACCCGCAACGCATAGGTACCCAAGATGAACGTGAAGATCAGCGGACGCCAGCCAATGGGATCGGGGGCAAAGACGACCCAGGCCAGGACCGAGAAAATAGTGTTGTCGATGAGGCCGGAAATCAAGGTCGAGGCGTTGTTGCGCAGCCAGAGATGGCGCTTGCCGGTGAGCCGCGAGAGCAGGCGGAAGAGCCAGATGTCATGATGCTGGCTGATCAGATAGGACAGCATGCCGGCCGCGAACAAGGCCGGCGCGGGGGTGAACAAGGCCTGCATCTGGCCGTGAACGGGAAGTGCCCAGGCCATGCCGGCACCCGCCTGCGCCTCCGTCAGCGGGGCGAAACCGAGGGTCAGGACCATCGTCAGGTTGAACAGCAGCAGCGAGGCGAACCCTAACCACACCGCCTTGCGCGCGGCGGCGGCGCCGTAATGCTCAGCGAGAATATCGGTACACAGAAACGTCGAGGCGAAGAGTATGGTGCCGAGCGCCACCGGGTCGGCGAAGGCGGCAAACTGGACCGGCTTGAGCACCTGGATATTGGCGCCGATGATCGCCACCGCGACATAGACATAAAGGGCTTCATGGCCGAACAGGCGCAGCAGCAAGACAATGGCGCCGAAGCAGAGCAGCAGGGTCAGCAGCCAGATCAATTCCGGCGGCTGCCGGTTCAACAGCTCGATCAGCGCCTGAGGGTCAAGCATTGCCTCGCCTACTCAGTGATACGACCGCAAGCCGGTGCCGGTAGCCAACGGAGTCCGATCAGGCGGCGGCTTTTTTCTCGAGCCGGCGTTTGAGCCGGCGCAGCTCGGGGTTGAGCTTGGTCGCCGCGGTGGACTCCAACCAGGCATCAAGGCCGCCATTATGCTCGATGGTGCGAATGGCAGCGGCCGTGAGGCGTAGGCGCACCGGCTGGTTCAACGCGGTGCTATACAGCGATGCGACCTGCAAATTCGGCAGGAAGCGCCGGCGAGTCCTGTTTTTGGCATGACTAACATTGTTGCCGGTCATCACACCCTTGCCGGTGACGCTGCAGCGTCTTGCCATTGACCTTATCTCCCACGGCCGCCCCAAGGGGCATCGCTCGCATGCCCTGACGGGTGCGAAGAGGGGGCGTTTTAGGCGACGGGGCCGGTTCCGTCAAGTATCGACAGGGGTCTTTGCCGGCGTGAGGAAGTCGGTCAGCAAGGCGCTGGCGGCGGCGCGGGGACTGATTTCGGCGGCCGCCACCCGGGCCTCCATCGCCGCGAGACGGCCGGCGACCCGAGGGTTGGCCCGGAATGCCTGGAGCAGGGTGTCGCCGATCTCTTGCCACAGCCAGTGGCCGGCCTGTTCGGCGCGCCGCCGTGCCAAGGCGCCGGCCGCGGTCGTGGCGCTACGAAAGGCACCGACCTGGTCCCAGATCTCGACAATGCCGGTGCCCTCCAGGGCCGAGCAAGTAACCACGCGCGGCGACCAATAGGGCAGTGCGGGGCGCAGCAGATGGAGGGCGGCGGTATATTGGGCGGCCGTGGTCCCGGCGGCGGCGCGCAACGGGCCATCGCATTTGTTGACGATCACCAAATCGGCAAGCTCGATGATGCCTTTCTTGAGACCCTGGAGTTCGTCGCCGGCGGCCGGCACAAGCAACAGCAAGAACATGTCCACAAGGTCGGCGACGGCGGTCTCCGATTGGCCGACACCGACGGTTTCGACAATGACCAGATCGTAGCCGGCGGCCTCACACAGCAAAATCGCCTCACGGGTGCGGCGGGTAACCCCACCGAGAGCCCCGGCGGCCGGCGAGGGGCGGACGAAGGCCTCCGGGGCACGGGACAGCAGTTCCATCCGGGTCTTGTCGCCGAGCAGCGAGCCGCCGGCACGCTGGGAAGACGGGTCGATGGCAAGAACGGCAATCCGGCCGCCCTGGGCAATCGCGTGGCGGCCGAAGGCTTCGATAAAGGTGGACTTGCCGGCGCCGGGAATGCCGGTGACGCCGAGCCGAACCGATTTTCCGGTATCGGGCAACAGGTCGGCAAGCAGACGTTGGGCGAGATCCTGATGATCGGCACGGGTCGATTCGACCAAGGTTATAGCGCGTGCCAGGGCGCGCCGATCACCACGACGAATGTGCCGCGCCAACGTTTTTATGTCGGCGGCGGGCGCTGGTACGGACTTAGCCAGCTTTTTTTGCGCTGGCCTGCATGGCGGCGATCTTGCCGCGCATACCCCGGTCCAGGGAACCCATCAGTTCTTCCTTCTGCTCGGCGCTGAGTTCGTTCCACAGATGCTCTTTCTGGCGACGCGTGGCAAGAGCCTGTTTGACCAGCTCCGCGCGGTCGGCAGGGGCCGCGGCAGCGACCTTGGCCTTAGTCTTGGCGGCGCGCCGGTCGAGGGCCGCCGCGGCCGCGGGGCGATCCGCCTTGCTAACAAAAATGGCCAGCATGAGCTGGCGAAGGATCCCGGCCATCTTCGGTCCAGTGCTTGTCGCTATCGTGATCAGGCATTGTCGCCAAGCACGGTTAACGAGGCCTAAACCAATTGATCCGACGCATTAAGGGCTTATGGACGTTTTGGGCTTGTACTACTGTCGTGTTTCTATCATCGCCTCTAACGCGGCGCGATGTTTGTGCCGGCGCCTCAAGTTCTGTACAAAAACTGCAAGAATCGTCTTCAAGAAAGGTTGCCCCCATGCCTGCTCGTAGCGTATTTCGCCTGGTTCCCCTGGCCTTTGCCGTATTCTTGATCGCCCCTCTGGAAGTGGCCCATGCACAGGACGCCGAGGAAGGCGCGCGTGTTTTCCGCCGCTGTGTGGCCTGTCATACCACGGAGGAGGGCAAGCCGAGCCGCGCCACCGGACCCAACTTGTTTGGGGTCGTCGGTGCCATATCGGGGACGCGCGACGTCGGCTTCAAATTCTCGCCGGCGTTGAGCGAAGCGGCGATCGAGTGGAACGATGAAAACCTCGAAAAGTGGCTGGAGAACCCGCGCAAATTCATCAAGGGCGCGCGCATGGCCATCAGCGTCGCGAAAGAGCAACAGCGCAAGGACGTTATCGCCTACCTGAAACAGGTGACCCAGTAACGCGGGATCCCGGGCCGGCTACGACAGCAAGTCGACCTGCACGCCGGTGGCAGCGCGGCGTATGTCGGGCTCTGCCATTAAGCAGAAGGCGGTCGAGAGGCCGTCGGCGCGGGTGGCCGCCGGCGCGGTAACCGAGACCTGCCGCCATCTGCCACCGGGGCGCCCGGTCCTTGGGTCGAGGATATGGCCGACCGTGCCGGCGGTATCGTAGACGGTGCCCAAGGGCGCCGACGTCGCGATGGCGCGACCCGACAGGTGGCGGTACTTGTGGACGCGCGTCGGATCGGACGGGTCGGCGATGGCGATCCGCCAGGGCAGGTCATCCGGCTGCCGGCCCAGTGCAACGATCTCTCCCATATCGACGAGCACGTTCGACACACCGGCCCGGCGTAGCAGGGCGGCGACTTTGTCGGCGATATAGCCTTGCGCGATGCCGTTCAGAGTGAGCGCCATGCCTGCGGCCGTGAAAGCCACTTCCCGCGGCGATATCACGACGTGGCGCCAGCCCGTGCGACCTAAGGTCTCATCGATCTCACGTTCTGCCGGTGCCGCTCCCGCGGCAAACCGTTCCGCATAAAGCGCCCACAGGGGTTGCACCGTCGGATCGAAGGCGCCGCCGGTGATGCCGTGCAGCGCGTCACAGGCAGAAAGCAGCTCAACCAATTCCAATGGCGGGGCCGCCAGGCGGCCTGCCACATTCAGCCGCGACAAGGCACTATCGGCCCGGTACAGGCTGAAAATGGCCTCCAGCCGCGCGACCTCCGCCTGGGCGCGGGCGGCCAAGCGCGCTGCGTCGTCATGGGCGATGGTGATCGATGCCGCGGCGCCCAGCGCCGTGCCGCGCCAGCGATGTAAGCTATCGCCGGTGGGAGACGACGCGGCGATGGGCCCAGCGAGCGCGCCCAATCCGGCGCCCGCCGCGATGGAAATGAACCGGCGACGACCGATCATTGCCGGCTTGCCGATGCGTTTGCATGGTCCGGCTCGGCACCCGGCATTTGGCCCATCGCGACGGGTGCAAGGGCGTCGCTGGGATCGATGTCGGAGAGGGCCAGAATGCGACCACCGCGGCGGCGGGCAAAGGCGCCGGCGTCACCCTCCGTACCAAACGGCACGAGCTCCGGCGCGCCCATCCCGCCGACCGCGTCCGAGCCGATGACAAAGAACGCGGCGGCGGCGTCCAGCCAATTTTCTGCGCCGGGATCGGCCCAATCGGGCGCGGCGGCCATATCATTGACGTAGAACGCGACGATATCGGCGGTCCGCTCTTCGGATTTGACGTAGGCCACCCCATCCCTGACCTGGCTGAACCAGAGTGGCTCCGGCACGCCGGCCAAATGTATCTGCGCCTTCGGACCGTCATGATCGGCTACGATCATCTGGTCGTAATGTCCGATCGCGTCGTCGGTCAGAGGGACCGGCATGGCGATGTCGGCCGCCTCCTCAGAACAGGCGGCGAGCAGGGCGCAAGCCAAAACAGCGAGATACCTCATGGTTCTATCCTTCGGAACAAGGTCCAGGCGCCGGCCAGCACAATCGCGGGCCAAATGAATATGGCCAGACGGGGCGCCAGCATCGGGAACCCATCGCCGTTGGCGGCCAGTCCAGAGGCGAGACTCGCCGCCTCCGACCCGGCAAGATTGACGATACGAAAGGCGTCGGCGGGATTCGCCGCGAGCAGCCAAGGAAACACGTGCGTGGTGAAGACCCCGCCCTTGTCGGCGACGAGAGCGCCAAGCAACGCCAAGTCGTAGAGCACAATGCCGACAAGCCAGAGGCCGATGGATAGTGCGGCGGCGGCACCGACCTGGCGCACCAGTCCGGACACCGCATAACCGAAGCCCAGGAACGTCGCGCCGAGCAGGACTGCGCTGCCGTACAGGACGGCTAGAGAGAGCAGACCGGCGGTGGATACGCTACCGAGCCATGCCGACAAGCCACCGGCCGCACCGAGCCCAATGCCCAGGGCGACCGCCAGCGTGAGGACATGGGCCACGAACTTGCCGCCGAGGAAGGCGGCCCTGGAGACGGGATACGACAGGCTGAGGGCCAGCGTGCCGCGCTCGACCTCGCCGACAATGGCGTCGAACGACAGCAGCAGGGCAATCAACGGCACGAGATAGACGGAGAGTGTCGTTAGGCTGGTCACCGCGACGGTCAATCGATCGACACCAAGGGCGCCGGCCGACGCCGACCCGGCAATGGTCAGAACGATCGCGAAAAGCAGCATCAGCACTGCGGATAAGGCCATCCACATGTTGCGGCGAACGATCAGAAGCTCGAGGCGAGCGATGGTGAGCATGGCGATCATTGCGGCTGCTCCGCAGCGGCGCTGAAATGACGATAGAGTTCGTCCAATCCAGGCGGGATGATTTCCACGTCTTCCACCAGATGCCGGACGGCGCTGACAGCGGCAAGACGCTCCAGCTTCTCGTCCGAGCTACAGATGAGTTCCACCGCGCGCCCGTTGATCGGGCGCCCGCCGATCTTCGCAACCAGAGCCTCCGTACCCTGCTGCCGCGCGGCGATGCGCAGGCGGATGGGCAGTTGGGCCAGGCGACGGAGCGCATCGAGACTGCCGTCGGCAACGAGACTGCCGGCGCGCAGGATGGCGATCCGATCCGTGCGTGCTTCCAGTTCGGTCAAGGCATGGGACGACAGCAATACGGCCCCGCCGGCAGCGGCAAGCTCCTCGACCAGCGCGTAAAACTGCCACCGGGCGATGGGATCGAGGCCCGAGGTCGGCTCATCCAACAAGGCAAGACCGGGCGGCGCCAACAGTGCCTGGGCCAGGCCGAGACGTTGACCCATGCCTTTTGAGTAGGTGGCGATGCGGCGGTCGGCATCATCGGCCAGGCCGACGCGCTCCAGCAAGTCATCGGCGCGGGATGGGGGCTGGCCGCGGAGCCGGGCGAAGTGGCGAAGTTGCTCCTTGCCGGTCAGGGCACGGTGAAAAGCGACATTCTCGGGCAAGAACGCCGTACGCCGCCGCGCCTCGATCGAGCCGGGCCGGTGGCCGGCGACCGTGATATGACCGCCGTCGATTGCCGTGAGCCCGAGGATCATCTGTATCAGCGTGGTCTTGCCGGCACCGTTATGGCCCAACAACGCGACGCGTTCGCCGGCCTGGACCGTCAGACTGACGTCTTTGATCGTTTGGCGGTCGCCACGTCGCTTGACCGCGCCGTCGATCGACAACACCGTCATAAGGGCGCCTGCCACTGCAATAGTTGTGGCTCGACCGGCTGCATCAACGGCCGTCGATCGACGATCCCACCCGGCAATACCGCCGGAAATGCCGACAGCGACCAGCGGATCAACTGTACGACCGGCGAGCCGAGCAGCAGCTTTGCCGCCGGTTGGGTCCAGAGAAGGTGATCCAAGGCATCGTTCGGGCGGTAGACGGCATCGGCAATGCCGTCGCCATCGAAATCGAACGCGGCGTGATCGGACCAATAGTTGCCGGGCCCATCGGGACTCCAGTCCAACCAGCGGGTGCCGACATATTTGACCTGGGTGCGGTTACCGATAAAGGCGTTGCCGCGAACGTCGTTGCGTTCCGACCCCGCGGTGAAATGGACGCCGATGCCGCAGCCCTCGAAGCGGTTGCCTTGAAGTTGGTTCTTGTGCGCGTTGTAAATGAAAACGCAGCGGTCACCGACACGCAATACATGGTTGCCGGAGATCCGGCTGGCGTTGGTGTAGTTCAGCATCAAGCCGTAGTCGCGGTCATCGGCGGAAAGATTGCCGCTGACGGTCAAGTTGCTGGAAAACATTAGAGCGTAGCCGAGGTGATTGCCGATCGAGACATTGTCGGCGACGATACTGTCGTTGGCGTACATATGATGGATGGCGAACCGGAGATCGCGAAACCGATTGCCGCGGAACTCGTTGTCCTGCGAGGTGTTGACGAAGATGCCGTCACGGCCCCAGCGAACGTCATTGCCGATGACCTTGGCGCCCGGCGCATTCCAAACATAGACGCCGTTGCCACGACTGTTCATACGATGATCGCGGCGGCCCTCGATCAGATTGCCGGTGACCAAGGCGGCGCGGGCGCCATGAACGTCGACACCTATCAAATTTCCGGTTAGACGGTTTCCCGCAACCACGGCGCCGGTCGCGCCTTTAAGCAGGGCGATGGCCGAATCGCGATCTTCGTTGGAGGACCCGGAGCCGGAAACCTGCAACCCCAAGACCGATACCCGCGGCGCGTCGACGACGATCACAGAGCCGACGCCCGAGCCCACGACATGGGCCGCGCCGCCGCCGTCCAAAGTTAGCGGTTTATCGATCAACACCGGCCCGTCATGGCGGCCGGGCAGCAGACGCAGCGTATCGTCGGGCTGCGCCTGCTGAATGGCCTGTAGCAACGCCCCGGGACGCGGCGGAACTACCTGTTCCGCCGCGTCAGCTTCGGCGGAGGCGAAGGCCACGAGAGCCAACACCATGCCGCCAAGGATGCCGGAGCGCACCAGCATCAGCTCGCCCTAGGCTCGACGAGCATACGACCGCGCATCTCCATGTGCAGCGCGTGGCAGAACCACTGGCAATAGAACCAGTGCACACCAGGGCGACCCGCGATGAAGGTCGCGGACGCCGTGGCTTGGGGCCCAATCTCAAAAGCAATGCCGTGATTGCCCATGGTGAAACCATGAGTCAGGTCGTCGATATCATCCATGTTGGTGACATAAACCGTCACCTCGTCGCCCTGCTTCACAGTGAACTTCTCAAGTGAGAACACGGGCGCCACGGACGTCATATAGACGCGCACCTTATTGCCGTCGCGAATGGGCTCGTCGGCGCCAAACTCCAGGTCGACGCCGTCGGCGGCCGCCTGCTGCCGGGCCTCCTCCCACGTCGGATCATCACGGCTCCAGACACTCACCGGGTTGACCTTAGAGCGATGGACAATGATGCAGTCATGGGGCTCGGCAAATGTCGGACCGTCATGGACGACGACCGGGGCGTCACCCGAGATGTCGATAAGCTGCTCGTTCTCAGGCTTGAGCGGCCCCACATTGATGAACCGGTCCTTGGAGAACTTGTTCAGCGAGACGAGCCACTTACCATCGGCCTCCTTGGTCTCACCCATGGATGAGTGGTTATGGCCAGGCTGGTAGTGGACGTCGACCTTAGAGAGGATCGGATCGACAGTCTCGCCATTGTGTTGGCGGATCGCCGCGTCGATGTTCCATTTGACCATCTGGCTGTCGAGGAACAGGGTCGTGTAACCATTGCCCTCACCGTCGAAGGCGGTATGCAGCGGCCCGAGGCCCAACTCCGGCTCGGCGACGATGCAGGACTGGGGATCGGCGCCATCGAACAACGCCGCGACCTTGTCGACATCGATGATCGAGACGGTCGGCGACAGCTTGCCGTTGATCACAATATGCTTGCCATCGGGCGCGGTGTTGCAGCCGTGCGGGCTGTTGGGAATCGACACATAAACGGTGAGCGGCGAACCCTTGCGCCCGTCGAGTACCGGTATGCCGTTATAGGTCTCGTACTCACCGGCGGCGACGGCGGCCTCGATCCGCGCGATGTTGAAGATCACCACGTGATCGGTCTCGGACTCGGTCATCTCCGCAAGGTTGACGCCTTCCTCCGAGTTATAGGAGGTCGAGAACGCGTATTTGCCCTGGTAGTCGGCGTCGCAGTTATCCAGGTTGCCGCTGACGATGACCTGCCAAGAAATCGACATCTCATCGCCGTCGATGGCGGTGAAAATCGAGACGTACTGTTCCGGGTCGTCGAGGATCTTGCCGTCGTTCGGCAGCGGGATACGGTGCTCACCGTTAGCGAAGACATAACCCGTGCGCGGGAACTTCTGCGGCCGCAGACCGTGGATGTCCGAGGCATTCGGAATCTCAATGATCTTGTCGCATTTCATGACGTCGCAGCGAATTCTGGCAACACGCGTATTGGCCTTATCGTTCATGAACAAGAAACGACCGTCGTAGGTGCCGTCCGTGAACGACATATGGGGATGGTGAAGGTCGCCGTTCTGATAGGTCTCCAAACCGTGCGACGCCAAAAACGCCTTGGTCTCCGGCAGCATGCCTTCGGTCAGGATCTTCTTGGATTCGTTGGTGCTTCCCCAGCCGGTCGCCGAGCAGCGATTGAAAACCGGGATACGCATGAGCTCACGCATCGAGGGCACACCGAGGATGCGCACTTCACCACTCTGTCCGGAAGACCAGAAGCCGTAATACTCGTCCAATTCTCCGGGTTCGAGGGCATAGCTGCCGTTGGCGGCCGTGGCCGGAGCCGAAGAGCCGAGCAAAGCCAAGCCGCCACCGCCGATGGTCGCGGCGGCGCCGGCAAGCAGCGCGCCTTTGGCGGGTACGTTCAGTAAATCTCGACGGGAGATTCCCGTTTTATTCTCGCTAGATCCGTTCGTCATTCTCTGTCTCCTTTGGACGATTAAGGTTGACCCGACATAGACGCCTCCAACGCCGCTTGCGACTTCAGCAGGCGCGCGCTGCGTTGAGACCGTTTTATGCGAACCGGGCATTTCTGGTTGTCTTGGTAGCGAACCTGACAATGCAGGCAGTACAGGCACTCGTTGGGGTTGATTTCGCCAAGCGGGTGGATCGCCTGGACCATGCATTCGTTGCTGCAGGTCTGGCAGGGGTTGCCGCACTCGCGGTAGCGCTTGAGCCAGTCGAACATGCGCAGCCGACCGGGTATGGCGAGGGCGGCGCCGAGCGGACACAGGTAACGGCAATAAAACCGTTCAATGAACAGACCGATGACGAGCAGGCCAACCGCGAAGAGCACGAACGGCCAAGCGCGTTGGAACTTCAGAACGATCGCGGTCTTAAACGGCTCGATCTCGGCGTATTGCTCGGCCAGCGGCAAAGAGGCCAGGGAGATGCCGAACAAGCCCAGGAAGATCATGTATTTGATGGGCCAAAGCCGTTCGTGCAGCGCCCAGGGCACGCGCAGCTGCGGCACCCGGAACAGCTTGGCGATGCGGTTGGTCAGTTCCTGCAGGGCGCCGAACGGACAGAGCCAGCCGCAATAGGCGCCGCGGCCCCAGAATATGAGTGCCGCAGCGACCGACGACCACAGAATGAAGACCAACGGGTCGAGCAGGAATGCATCCCAGGTGAATTCGTTGGTGATGGCATTGGCCAATGCCATCAGGTTGACGATCGACAACTGGGCGTTGGCGTACCAGCCGAGGAAAAACAACGTCGCGGTCAAGAAACCGATGCGGAACCAGAAGGTCGCGCGTTCGCTGGCGGTGAGGAATTTTTGCGCGAAGAAGACGACCGTCAGGGTCCCCAGCATGACCATGAGGGCGCCAATGCGAACCGCGTTCTGGCGCCAAATACGGAGCCACAATTCCTGCTTCGCTTGGGCTTCGATCACAGTGGCGGCGGCGGTTGCAGACGCAGCCTGGGCCACAGCGCGGGTGTAGGTATCCGGCAGAACGTATGCTAGATCGAAGGTCTGGAAGCTTTTCTTGATCGGGCCGACCGGACGGCTCACCAGAAGCTGCAGCCGCCAGGGTTCGGTGGGGTCGAACTCGCTGTCAGCGGGGATCTTGAAGAGATCGAGCTCGCTGAAGCTGGGCGCGCCGGGGGCGGAAATCTCGCCTAATCGGCGGTGGCCCCGATCGCGGAAACGGACCGAGCGATCACCTTGGATGAGCTGGATGCGATCGAAAATACCGCCCCGCACATAGCCGGAGCCCTTGAACGAATACCGCCCGCGGCCAGCGATCAGAATCGCGTGCTCTCCAGGTGCCAACCAGTCTTGCAAATTGGCATATTCGGCGTCGCCAAGAAGGCTGGCACCGATTGCCGGCACGCTGACCAGGGCCGCCTGCATATCGATGAATGTCGCGGCGGCGTCACCGGGTTCCGGACGGGCCGCCGCCTCAGCATCGCCGGCCGCGACAAACGCGGCGTTGATCTGACCGACGTCAAGCGACAGGTGGCGCATGGCGCCGTCAGCCGCCATGGCGTTCCAATCACGTCCGGCGGCGACCGTGGGATCGACTTCCCGACGCGGACCGGAAGGCGCACCGATCGGTTCGAGGCCTCCCAAACCCAAGGCACGGGCCACTTTCAAGCCCGACCGAATGATCGAATCGTCAATGACCATGATGGTCACCGTCGCGCCGGAGATAATGTTCAGGTCATGGGCTGAGCCTTCCGCGGCGGCTTCGGCAACTAAATCGACGCCGATGTAACTTTCGGTCAGCGCCTTGATCTTGCGTTCGGGGATGCCGATCAAAACGATGGGCTCCGAGTGCTTGACCAATTCGGCGGCGATCAGTCTGCCGTCGGGATCGACGGCAACCAAGACATGGATGGGTTTGCCCGAATAGCCGGTGGTGCCAACGAAATCGGAGGTGATGTAGGCATAACCGACGGTTGCGCCGTCCTTAACGATGGGGGCGACGGGAATATCTTCGGCAATGGGGCCATAGTGATCAGCGGCCGCGATCAATCGATCGACCGGCACGTCGGGTAAGAATTGCTCCAAAAAAGGCGCCGCGGCCGCGCGCGAGGCGGGTGCGGCCGCGACGAATGCCGCGGCGAAGATCAGCGAAACCAGCGCGACGGCGAAACGCACTGCGGCTCGCAATCGCAAGGAGCCGAATGTCAGACCGCCATTGGCGGCTGAGCCATCGTGTTTGAAGATCATCGCGGGGTTCACTTAGAAACGCTGTTGACCTGCCGGGACGCGACGTGGATGAGAACGGTATCGGCCGTGCCGCTGTAGCCGGCAGTTTGCGAGAATGGCGGCTCTATGTCTTTGATCCAGATCAACGTTTCGCACACCGACGAGACGTCGAAGGCGGCCAGTCGGACGGACTAGAATCGGTACGGTCGGCTTTGGACTGTGGCGATCCTGGCGGATGGGACGGACGCGTTCCAGGCGGTCACAACCGTTCATGTCCGTGTCGTCGGTGATCACGATGTCCGGCGGGTTGCGCTGGAACATCCCGTAGGCCGTCAAGCCGTCACTCGCGAAGTCCAATCGGGTGATACCAAACGCCGCGAGTATTCGGCGCGCGGCCAGGCAAATATGCTGGTTGTCGTCAACCACTAAAACACGAACTTTCATTAGGTCATACGCCGTATACAAAGCTGCCGAAACGCGCTAATCAAAACGTTAGTATCTTTTGCTAATATTAATGTTAAGTGAACATGAGGCTGGTGGCGGATATGCCATTACGTGGGGCCGCACGCCCAAAAGCCGGCGCAGACATGACCTAGTCTAGGGGTTGGCGCCCAGGCGATCCGCCAACCAGGCAGAGGCCTGGTCTTGCATCTCAACATCAAACTTGTGGGGACCGTCGAAGAAGGCGCCGACGTAGGCGCTCGGGGCGCCCTCGCCGGCATAAATCTCCGTAAGACGTTCATGGGCCGCGGCCATCCCGGTCGGCGGGAACAGCGGGTCCTCCCGGTTGTACTGGACCAGGAGAGGCGAGGGCGCCCGGGATCCGGCCAGATCGGGCCAATCGGCCAGTCGCGCCAAGCCCGGCGGGAAGAACATCCAGCTGTGGGGTACGACGTGGCGCGGCAAGAGATGGGCCTGCGCCGACATCATGCCAGCGATCACGGCGGCGCCAATGTGATCGGCGGTCGCTTGCAACAATGCCGCCCGGGCACCGCCGCCGGACAGCCCGACGCACCCTAGAGGGCCAGGCCGCACATCGTCTCGGTGCAGCAAGTAATTTGCGGCAATTCGATCTTCATAGGCTATCACACCGGCCAAGCTGGTCCCCAGAACGGTGCAATATTTCGCGATGATATGCTCATGATGGGCCGCGGCGCGGTCGTATCGGGCTACTTCGTCGACGGCACCATTCGCCGTTTCGCTCGCCCGGACCACCGCCTGCACGGGCTCCGGCATGTCGTCCACGGGGAAGCGCCGGCTGCTCCATAGGAATACGTCGGGTACTAGCACGACGAATCCGGCAAGCGCCAGGGCGTTGGCAAACGCCCGGCCACCGTAAGCCCGGTCCCGGATCTCACCTAGCGCCGCGGCCGGCGGCCGATCGTCATCGGCGATCTTCTCTTTGCCAAAGAACTTGGCGCCCCCGTGGTCATGCAATGCCAAGACGCCCGGTAACGGCCGCGCCGCGCCTTGCGGACGCAGGACCCAGGCTTTCGTCCGCGGGCCATAACCAACCGACCAGGAGACTTCCTGTCCGGCCACGCCGTCGCGGTACCACCGGCGTTCCATACGCACGTCCGCCGGTGCTCGGTCCGTGTCGCATCCGAGGGTAGCCCGAATTCGCCGGCGCAGCGCGGGGCCCGGCGCGGCCTTTGGGTAGAGACGGTCCCGCAATGCCGGCACCGCCAGCCAGTCGCCATAAACCCCCAGGTCCGTCACCTCGGCTAGGCGCCCAAGGCGCGCGTCAAATCGTCCGCCCAGCCGGCGTAGGCGGGGTGTTCGGCACCGATGGGCAAGGTTACGGCCCGGGCCGTGGCCGCGGCATGGTAGGCCGCAGTGACGAATTCCAAGCTGTCGCGCGCGTCCTGCAGGGTTACGACCTGAGGTGCGCCTTGCACGACACTGTCGTGGAATAAGCGGAACTGTTCGGTATAACCCTGGGTCTGCGGCTCGAAAGCCGCGAGGGCCTCGTCGATCTCGCGTTGAATAGCCGCCGTCCGACCTTTGAACGACCATGGCTCGCGTCCGGGAACATAGGCCAGTTGACTGTTCTCGACGGTCACATTCTCGAAGCAAAAGCGAAACCGAGAAATTTCGTCCACCGAGCCGAGAGTCACCGAAAGCGCCGCCAGGGCGCCGCTTTTCATACGAATGGACAATGTGGCCGTGTCTTCGACCTCAATCTCATTGACCAATGTGGCCACCTCTGCGGTCATCGACTGAATTGGGCCGAGGAGATAGGTCAGGGTGTCATGAGCATGGATGGCATGGCCTAACAAGCAGCCGCCCAATTCGTGCACCAGCTTGCCGCGCCAGGGGACGGCATAATAGTCGGCGCCACGGGCCCAATGGGTCTCCATGGTCGCGAGGTAGGGACGGCCACAGATGCCGGCCGCCATCAAATGACGCAGCTTTTGCGTGCCATTGGCGAAACGATACTGAAAAATGGGCAGCAACAATTTGTCGCCGGGCGCCAACCGTTCGGCCATGGCGTCGACCTGCGCCACCGAGCCGAACAACGGCTTTTCGCAAATCACATGTTTGCCGGCGTCGATGGCCCGATTGCACATGTCCCAGTGGGTAGTCGGCGGGGTGCAGATGTCGACGATGTCGATGTCATCTCGCGCCACCACCGCCGCAAAGGACTCGCTGCACTCGGGAATGTCGAACTGCCGCGCGAGTTCCGGCATGCGCGGATCGTCGAGGGCGCACAACACGCGGACGTCGTAGATATCCGCCAAGCGAGCGAATGCGATCAGATGGCGATCCGCAACCCCGGCGCCAATGACCGCGACATTCAGCTTGCGGCTCACGACCCATCCCCCGGCGGCGGGCCAAGACGGGTTGCCTTGGCTTGAGCGATCAGGGCCAGCTCACTGGCGAGAAAACAGTGCTGCTGGGACATGGCCGTCTCGGTCCGGTGCTCGATATCGTGGAGGAGAGCGGCCGCATAGGGCAGCGACACAGCGCTGCAATCGACATATGAGGTGCCCTGGTTATTGACCAGGAACAAATGGTCGGTGCCGGCACGACCGGCGATATCGATGTATTTGCGCAACTCCATATAGCCGTCGGTGCCGAGAATGGTGATGCGTCCGTCACCCCAGGTGTCGAGCCCATCGGGCGTGTACCAATCCATACGGGCGTAGCCGGTGCCGTTGGCGCTGCGCAGGGTAAGATCACCATAATCCTCAAAATTCGGATCGCCGGCGTTGGCAAAATTACCGACCTGGCTGGCAACGACTTCAGCCGCATCGGACTTGGTGTAGAAGAGGAATTGATCGACTTGGTGGGAGCCGATGTCGTTGATGAGACCACCGTAGTATTTGGTGTCCCAGAACCAGTCGGGTCGGGTCGGCCGGTTGAGGCGATGGGGACCCAGCCCGACGGTTTGGACGACGCGTCCGATGGCGCCTTCGTCGATCAACTGTCCGGCTCTGACGGCGCTGCCGACGCCGAACCGCTCGGAGAAACAAACCGAGTAGATGCGTCCGGTCTCGCCTTGAACCTGCCGTACTTCAGTCAACTGCTCGAGAGAGGTGAAGCCAGGCTTGTCGGTCATATAATCCTTGCCGGCGAGCATGGCCTCAATACCCAACGCCGCGCGGAGGTCCGGTCGCGACGCGCTGACGATCAAATCGATGCTGTAGTCGGCGAAAACGGCGGGCCGATCGAACAGGCGCGGCAAGTCGGGAAAACGGCTCTGAAAGCCGTCCAGCAGATCCTCGGCCGCGGTATAAAAACCGACGCATTCGGCGCCGGCATCAAGCAGCCAGCCGACCTGGCTGAAGATATGCCGGTGGTCCAGGTCAAGGGCAGCGAATCTCACTCTTTGCGGCATGGTATTCCTGTGTCGTGCGGGCGGATTCTCACGGCTCGGGCCGACTATTCAGCGCTGCCGGCGCGATGTTTCAGCACCGGGCCAGCAACGTCGAAAAGATGCAATTGGTCGCGCTGCAGGCGCAGGGGCAAGGCCTGACCGCGCGTTATCGGGCGTTGCCCCAACTGATGCACGGTGATCTGCGGCAGGCCATCGATGTCGCAATAGAAATAGGTCTCACCGCCCAACTGCTCACTGAACGCGACCGTGGCGACGAGATCGGCGTCACCGCTGTCGGCGACCTCGATGTTCTCCGGGCGCACCCCGAGCACGAGGCGGTCGGGCACCTGGTCAAGTTCGACGGTGAAAGGCAAGGCATTGCTGCCGGCGTGCAACCGAATGCCCGCGTCGCCGTTCGATTCCGTGCGGCATTCCCAGAGGTTCATGCGGGGTGAGCCGATAAAACCGGCGACGAACTGATTGACCGGGCGGTTGTACAGGTCCAGGGGCGAGCCGATCTGCTCGATGCGACCTTCATTCAACACCACGATACGGTCGGCCAAGGTCATGGCCTCGACCTGATCGTGGGTAACATAGATCATGGTACCGCCAAGATCGGCATGCAGCGCCGCCAACTCTTTGCGCATGCTCACCCGCAGCTCAGCGTCCAGGTTCGACAACGGCTCATCGAACAGGAAGATCTTCGGGTCGCGCACGATGGCCCGACCGATGGCGACGCGCTGTCGCTGGCCACCGGACAGGGCCTTGGGCCGGCGGTGCAAGTAGTCGGTCAGCCGCAGCATTTCCGCCGCATTGCCGACCCGGCGCTTGATCTCGGCGCGATCCATGCGGGTATTCTCCAGCCCAAAGGCCATGTTCTTGTACACCGACATGTGCGGGTAGAGCGCATAGGACTGAAACACCATGGCCAGCCCACGGTCCGACGCCGGCACGTGGTTGACCGTTTCGTCGTCGATCCTGATGTCGCCCGACGTCGCCGGCTCAAGGCCGGCAATCATGCGCAGAAGGGTGGACTTGCCGCAGCCCGATGGCCCCACCAAGACGACAAACTCACCATCGGCGATTTTCAGGTCGGCGCCGTGAATAACGCGAACGTCGCCAAACGACTTGGTTACGTTTTGGAGCTCAAGGTCGGCCATCGTATCCCCGCGACATTTCGGTTAGCGGCTGCGCATGCTGGCGGCCTGCGAGGGCTCGGCGCGCTGTAGACGAAGCGGCGGAAAGCCGGCAAGTATCTGGGCGATATCGTCAAGCATCCAATCGCGAATGCGGGCGTAGGAGGCTGCAAGGGCGCCGGCACGATGGGCCGAGAACAGGACTTTGTCGAACTGCCGGAACGGGGCATCGGCAGCCACCGGCTCCTCGGGGAAGACGTCCGCCAGCGCGCGAAAGCGCCCGGCTTGGCCGAACTCAACGAAGGCTTCGAAATCCACGACCTCGGCCCGGCTGCTCAAGATCACCGCGGCGTCCGGCTTGATGGTCATCAGGCGCGCCCGATTGATGAAACCGGCGTTTTCGCTGGTCACGCCGGCAAGAATGAAAAGGAAGCGGTTGTTCGACAGCAGCTCATCCAGATCGGTTGGCTCGACGCCGGCCGCGCGGAGATAGCTGTCCGACAGCCAAGGGTCGTGGACCTGCACATGGCAGCCGAAGGGGCGCAGCAGCGGCAACAGAGCGCGGCCCAGATTGCCGAAGCCAATCAACCCAACGGCGGCGTCAAACAGACTGTAATCAGTGCCGCTGCCGGCGATGCCGTAGGCCTCTTCGCCGCGCCGAAAAACCCGATCGGCCTTGGTGATCCCGCGGCCAAGATCGATGGCGAAGCCAAGGCAGGCCTCGGCCACGGCGGGCGCCATACAGGGCGCGGCCGACAGTACGTGGACGCCGCGCGCCTGGGCATAGGTATAGTCGATATTCGGCTCCCAATTGGCCTTGACGTTGACGATGGCCTTGAGCCGACCGGCGCGTTCCAGCCGCGACCGCGGCATCGCGGTTTGGCCGACAAGGATTGTGATGCGGTCGATCATGCTGTCGACCAACTCGTCGTCGGCGCGCCCGCCGAAATGGGTCACGACCTCACCCATTTCCGCCAGCGCTGCGGCGGTGGCGGGTGTGTATACCATGGCTTCAGTGCGCGGGTGCGGGTCGAGGAAGATCAATGGCCTGGTCATCGGATGCTACTTCATGCCCGAAGAGGCGATGCCAGTGGTGATAAACCGCTGGAGAAAGGCGAAGACAATGGTCACGGGCAGCAGGGTCACGACGGTCATGGCCAGCACGAAATGCCATTGCACCTGTAGTTCACCCTGGAAGGCATTGAGCCCGAGTTGCAGGGTGTAGACCTCGTTGCGGGTCAATACCACGAGCGGCCACAGGAACTCGTTCCAGCGCCACATGACGGAGAAGATCGCCAGCACGGCCAATGCCGGCATGGATAGCGGCATGACAACGCGCCAGTAAATGCTCCATTCACTGGCCTTGTCCATGCGCGCGGCATCGATCAGGTCGCGTGGGATCGTCAGCATATATTGACGCAACAGGAAAACCCCCGTGGGGGTGGCCGCCCCAGGGAGAATGACACCCCACAAGCTGTTCACCATGCCGAGTTCCGTCACGACCAAGAAAACCGGTACCAATATCACCGTGATCGGAATCATCAGCGTGCCGATAATAAAACCTAAAGTCAGGTTGCGCCCGCGAAATTCATATATGGACAAGCCGAACGCGGCCATCGAGTTGATCAGCAGGGTAATGATTGTGGCCCCCACAGTGACGACGACGGAATTGCGCAGGAACCTGAAGAAGCTGAATTGCTGCAGAGGCTTGGTGTAATTCTCGATCGCCAGTCGGAATTCGCGCACCGGTTCGCGGCCGGCGATGGGGATTTGCAGCTTCTCCTGCGGATTGGCCGGGTCGACCATCTGAGCCATGATGCCGATGCGCCTGATCTGCGCCAATTCGCGCACGGTGCCATCTGCCATGGTGACGCTGTATAGAGGCAATGGATCTTCGAAGCCGTCGACCTCAGCCGAGATCTGC
This sequence comes from Alphaproteobacteria bacterium, assembly GCA_021774445.1. Lineage (GTDB taxonomy): Bacteria > Pseudomonadota > Alphaproteobacteria > UBA6615 > UBA6615 > SZUA-147. Next base: position 38,192 of record JAJFJA010000055.1, on the reverse strand, counting down.
CCGAGAGGCAGGAAGGTGGGCGGAAATTCCTGCAGTGCGGCCTGGGTCTTGAACGACGACAGCACCAGCCAGACCACCGGGCCGAACATCAACGCGACGCCCAAGAACAGGTAGACATAGGTAAAGACGTCCGTCCAATGCAGCTTGCGCCGGTTACGGCGCCGCAGCACAAAGCTGGCAATGCGAGACATCATCGGCCTAGGTCCGCTCTTTGCGCTGGGCGACGAAGAGCTGCGCCAAGGTGAGGACCAGCAGGGCACCGCCAAGCAGCACGGACGCCGCCGCGGCGAGGCCGAAATTCTGCGTCGGGCTGGCGAAACCGGTTGTGTAGATGTACTGAACCAGGAACTGGGTGGCAGTTCCCGGCCCGCCGCCGGTCAGCACGAAAACCTCGTCGAAGATCTGCACGGCCCGGATCAGCGCCAGCACGATGACCACCAGCATGTTCGGCCAGAGCAGGGGCAACGTAATGCGCCAAAAGGTGCGGGATTTCGAGGTGCCATCCATTTCGGCGGCTTCGTAAAGGTCGGGAGAGATGGCTTGCAGTCCGGCCAGCAGGATCAGGGTGAAGAAACCCATATGCGCCCAGACGGAAACGAAGATGGCCCAGAACATGGCCCAGGCAGGGCTGACGAAGAACAAAATCTTGGCGCCGCCAAGCGAGGTGAGAAAGGCGTTGAGCAGGCCGTCGCGGAGCAGGATCCATTTCCAGATCAAGGCGACAACTACCGGCGACAACAACACCGGAAAAAAGAAAACCGACCGAAAGAAACCACGCGCCCGGATCTTGCGGTTCAGCACCAGCGCCGTGACCAGCGAGAACACGATCATAAAGCTGACCTGCAGGACCACGAACGTGAGCGTGTTGTACACGCCACGCCAAAACCGGTCCTCGCGACAGGTCGACACATCGATGATGCTGTCGCAGTTCAGCAGGTGGCCATATTGCTCATCGCCGACATAGGGACGCTGGGACATGAACAGTCCGGTGCCGCCAGTGACCGAATAGACCAAATTGACGAACAGCGGGATGACCACAAATATGCCGAAAAATGCCAGGTTCGGCAGAATGAACAGATAAGGCATGCGTTTGACGCCGATCACCCGTTGCGCAAAACGCATCGGAATATCGAGCAATCGCATGATCAGCCAAACCGGCTGCGCCGCCAGCTCCCCGGCAGATGCCCTCAAGGATGTCGTCTGTTCGGTTGTCGACACCTTACGGTGCTCCTGCCCGGAAGTGACGGGTTATCGGGAGTGAGCACGGGCGAGGGTGTCGCCCGTGCTCGGCTGAGCAATCAGCCGCCGCGCTTGCGCTCGGCAATCTCCTGCTCAATGTCCTTCTCGATGCGGCCGTAGGCCTCATCCAGCGTCATCTCCCCGACGATAGCCTGTCCCAGCCGGCTGATAATGGCGTTGAACATCACCCGGTTGTAGACATAACCCTGCAGGTCGAACGCGACCGGCGACAAATTGGCCACACCGCCGGCAAAGGTTTCCAGTGCATGCTTGGCCAGGGGATTGTCGGTATCGAAGTCGACACCTGATTTCGACAAGCCGATATGCCCAGGCACGAACAGGGTGCGGCCATAGAACTCGTTGAGCACCTCGGTGCTGGAGAGATACTCCATTACCTTGGCCACCGCTTCGGGCTGCTCCGTGGTCTTCAGGGCGACCAACGCCGCGCCGCCCGGCATGCCGGTGCAGGCGGCCGGGCCGCATGGATTCGGCACCGCCCACCAGTCGAAGGCATCGCCGATGGTGTTGGCAAATTGAGAGATCTGCCAAGAGCCGGACATATACAACACGACGTTGGCGTTGGCGAAATCCTCGTTGGCGCCAAGATAGGTCGTGCCGGAGACCGACCCCCACAGCTCTTTCGCCATGGTGCCGTCATTGTGCCAATTGACGATAAGCTCGGCCATGGATTTGAGGCCATCGTCAACGACCGCGGGCTCGCCCTCGGCACTGAACATCTTGGCACCCATGGAGATGGCCGGACCGGCGAAGCGATGGCCGGACCGATCCATGGCAATGGGAATCGGAATATCCAGCTTCTTGGCCACTTGATTGGCCGCCACCGCCCAATCATCCCAAGTCGCACTATCGCCAGGCAGAGCCACGCCGGCCTGATCGAACAACGTCTTGTTGGCGAACGGGCCGGTAACGGTCAACTGGGTCATGAAACCGGGGATGGACCCGCTATCTTCCGGCAGCCGCAGCCAATTCAGGAAGGGACCGAAGTTCTCTTCCCAATAGGCGGTGTCGCTGAGATAGGGGGATAGATCGAGATAGTGTTGAGCAAGCCCACCAAGGTCGGTTACCCGGGCCATATCAGGGCCCTCACCCGCAGCAAGCTGAACCGGCAGACTTTCCAGGATCGCCTTGTAGGCAACCGTGTCGACGATCACCTTGATGTCCGAATTCTGGGCCTCGAAACGGTCCAGAAGATCACGCAGCACTTCCCCTTCGTTGCCGTCATTGTACCAGGAAATGCGGACTTCGGTTTGAGCCGCCGCCGCGCTAGCGAGCAATCCCAAGGCCACGGCCCCCAAGGCCGCGTTGCGCAAGAGCGATATGCCTATAGTCATCAGTATGTTCCTCCGATCATGGTTGATTGTTATCTGCCGTCCGTCGTCTAGCAGTCATGTCGCCGACCCTTTGTGCCCTGGCCTCCGCTGCCCGGCTCGATGGGAATTTTTGCCCATCCATGTAGCCGGGGAACTGTTGTGCCAGGCGCTCGATATTCTTGTGGATATGGCGCAAATGATGCGTCATCGCGCCGACTGCGGCATCCGCGTCGCCGCCGACGACCGCGTCGACGATGCGCTCATGATCGCCGACAATGCGCTCACGCGTGCTCTGATCCTGGGCGTTTAGACAGCGCAGCCGGTCGATTTGAACCTTGGCGTCGCTGATAACCTTCCAGACCCGCGGCCGGCCGCATATTTCCGAAAAATAGCGGTGCATGGCGTCATCGGCCTTGACGAACGCAGCATCCGATCCGCCGTCGAGAAGCGTGCGTTGGCGATTGACAATGGCCCGCAGGCGGTCGGCATTCTTGGCCTTACAATTCTTCGCGGCGAGACCGACGATGCGTATCTCCATCGTTTCCCGCAGGAAGTAACTATCCTCAACCTGGCCCAGATTGATCGGCGCTACGAAGGAGCCACGTTGCGGCAAGATCCGCAGTAAGGATTGCTCGCGTAGCTGAATAAACGCCTCACGCACGGGGGTGCGGCTGACGCCAAGCTGCTGAGCGATCTCATTTTCCGACAGCTGCGCCCCGGGGGTGAGCTCGCCACGAACGATGCGGTCGCGTAACAGTGCGACAATTTCATCGGCGACCGTCGTGCGGTCCAGGTCTATCTGACCGGCCATTGATCATCCCCGGTTAACTTGCATGGTAGTACACTTATATGGAAGCCGATTGTCAAGGCCTGTGGGGACTTAGGCCGGGCCGATCAAAAACGAGCGGCCGGACTAGAAGGTCGCCGAGAGGCCGCCGTCGACGAGAAGGGTCTGGCCGGTGACGTAACGGCTGTCGTCGCCGCTAAAGAATAGGGCCGGGCCGGCGATGTCGTCGGGCAGGCCGGCGCGGGCCAGCGGGATCTTGCCGTGGCCAAGGTAGAATTTCTGGAACAGTTCGCTTTGGTGTTCGTGATCGCCAGTGCGGGTGATCGCCATGCGGGTGTCGATGAAACCCGGGGCGATGGCATTGACGGTGATGTTCTTGCCGGCCAACTCGCATGCCAAGCAACGGGTGAGATTGATGACGCCGCCCTTGGCCGTGGAATAGGGGATCGAGTCCTTGGCACCGCGCAGTCCCATGATCGAGGCGATATTCAGCACGCGACCACCGCCGGCGCGCTCGATCGCCGGCACGGCGGCCTGGGTCATGGTCAGGACGCTATCGAGGTTTACCGCGAGCACCTTGTGGAACCGATCCATCGTCAAATCGGTAAATGGGGTCATATCCAAAACGGCGGCGTTGTTGACGATGATATCGACCGTGCCGAAGCGCTGCTCCGCCGCCGCCACGAAGGCCGCCGCTTGCGCCTCGTCGCGCACATCCAAGGGTTGGACCAAATGCGGAAAATCGCTGTCCGCCAAGGCATCCTTGGCGACGTCCGCGTCGATATCGCCGACCACGATATTGGCCCCTTCCCGCCCCAGGCGCCGGGCAATCGCCAGACCGATCCCACGGCCGGCGCCGGTGACGAGCGCCGTTCGCCCGCGAAGCTGGCCCGCGGCGCTCATAGCCGGAACCGCCCGCCGATGGCGCCGCGGCCGACGTAGCGGGCAATCACCAGGGTGAGCAGAATCGAGAATACCAGGATGAGCGTGACCAAGGCATTGACCTCCGGTGTGAAGCCGGCCCGCATCATGGCGAACAGGCGAATCGGTAACGTGTTGGTATCGCCAATAAGGAACAGAGTAATCATGGTCTCGTCAAATGACAGAGCAAAGGCCAAGAGCCCGGCGGTCACCACCGCCAGTTTCAGGTTCGGCAGCAGGATGTAGCGGAAAGTCTGCCAGCGGGTGGCGCCAAGATCCTGCGACGCCTCCATGAGGTTGCGACTGAGGCCCTGAAGCCGCGTCAGAATCGTGCGGTAGGCGAGCGCCAAGACAAACAGGGTGTGCCCGATGGAGACCGTGAACAACCCCCGCGATACCCCCCATTCGCTGAAAAAGACCAAGAGCGACAGGCCGGTGATGATCGGCGGCAGCAAGAAAGGCAGGAAGATGACGAATTGCAGGATCGTCGTGCGCAGTCCCGGCCGCGCATTGACGTAGAAGGCTAGCAGAGTCGCCAGCACCAGGGCCATAAGCACCGAGGCAAAACCGACAATGAGGCTGTTGGCCAGGGCCTGACCGAGACCTTCGTTGGAGAATAATTTGCCGTACCATTGCAGGGAGAAACTGTCCCACTGAATCTCGCCGCGCCGGAGCCGGAAGAATGACAGCAAGGCGACCAAGAATATCGGCGCATAGAGGGCCACGAAAACCATCGCCGTCACAATCGCAAGGGCCGCCATGGCGGCATGCTGGCCGAGGCGCAGGGCATTCATTGGCGGAGCCACTTCGGACTGCCGAGGCGCCCAGCCGCGACGATCACCCCAAGCGAAACGATCAGTAGAATAACCGACAAGGCGGCACCGAACGGCCAGTTGAAGGCCATGCCGAATTGGCTGAATACCAGCCGGCCATAGGTAAAACCACGGGTGCCGCCGACCAACTCGGGCGCCAGGAAGTCGCCGACCGCAAGGACGAAACAAAACATGCCGCCGACGACGGTGCCGGGCAGTGCCATCGGCAGGGTCACCCGGCGAAAGGTCTGCCAGGGCGTGGCGCCGAGATCGGCCGACGCTTCGAGATAATTGGCCGGAATCTTCTCCAACGCGATGAAGATCGGCAGGATCGTGAAGGGCAACAAGGCCAGCGACAGGGTGATCAGAACGGCGGTGAGATTGAACAGGAACAGGTCCGACGGCTGCGACAGGATGCCTAGAAAGATCAGCAGTTTGTTGAGCAGACCACTGGTCCCAAGAATGCCGCGGATGGCATAGATCTTGATAATGTAGCTCATCAGGAGCGGCACGATCAGCCCGAGCACGAGCGCGTATTTGAGGCGCCCTTCGAGGCGCGACAGGAAATAGGCGACGGCGAAACCGAGCAGCACATTGATGATCATCACGCGCAGCGCGAGAAACAAAGTGCCGGTGAAAACGCGGGTGTAGGACTCGTTACCGGCAAAAGCGAAATAGTTGTCGAAAGAAAAATCGCGCAGGATGCGGCCTTCCTCGACCGACCAAAAGCCGAACATCAGGAAGGTCAGGAGCGGCAAGACAATGAGGATCGCGGGAATGCCGTAAACCGTTGCCAGCCAAAACAGATGTAACCAGCCACGGCGGCGGTCAGGATGGCCCGGGCGGCCAGTGGTCGAGAGCGCTGCCACCCCCCTCTCCTCCCCGCTAGACCAGCGTTGCCGGCAGGACGGCACAATCCTGGGCGCGCCAGGCCACGGTGACCTGGTCGCCCGGCCTGACCGCGCTTTCGCCGGCAAGGCTGGGTACCTTCAGCAAGAGCGGGTGATCGGGCGCGGCCGGGGCTGCGACCCTTATCTGGCTGGTCGCCCCGACGAACTCGACCGATAGCACCTGTCCGGCAAATCGATTGTCGTGCGTTGCCGCGTCGCCAGAGGCGGCGACGATGTGCAGGGCCTCGGGACGCACCGCAATCGTAATGGCCGCATTGGCCGGCAGATCGACGACGCGGGGATCGCGCACCACAATCTTACCAAAGGGGGTGTCGACGTTGGCGGTGTCCCGACGGTCATGGTGGAGGTGGCCGGGCAAGAGATTGTTGTCGCCGAAGAACGTCGCGACGAACGGCGTCGCCGGCCGGTAGTAAATCTCCTTCGGCGCGCCTATTTGTTCGATCTTGCCCTGGTTGATCACGCAGATGCGGTCGGACATCGAGATCGCTTCTTCCTGATCATGGGTGACGAAGACAAAGGTGATCCGGAGCTGCCGCTGCAGGGACTTGAGGAAGGCGCGCATCTGACGCCGCAGCTCCGCGTCGAGCGCGGCGAGGGGTTCATCCAATAAAATGAGCCGCGGCTGGCAGATCAGCGCGCGCGCCAAGGCCACACGCTGCCGTTGCCCCCCGCTGAGCTGGGTGGGATAGCGGTCCATGAAGCCTTCAAGAGAGACGACCGCCAACGCTTCACCGACGCGCGGCGTGATCTCGGCCTTGGGGACGCCCCGTACCACCAGGCCGTAAGCCACGTTCTGCGCCACCGTCATGTGCGGGAACAGGGCGTAGTCCTGAAACACGGTGTTGAAGGGGCGGCGATAGATCGGCATGTGGGTTACGTCACTGCCGCCGAAGGTGATGCGGCCGCCGCTGGGTTCGGTGAAGCCGCCGATCAGCCGCAGGATCGTGGTCTTGCCGGAGCCGCTGGGCCCGAGGATCGTCAAGAACTCGCCGTCGTCGACGGTTAGCTCGACGGCGTCGAGAACCTGCACCCCACCATAGTTTTTCGATAGTCGCTCAATCTGCAGCCGGCCATCGCCCTGCGCCATTTCAAGCGACCTTGTATCGCTTCACCGCATCCCAATTCAGCTCGATACCCAAACCGGGTTTGGTCGGGCGGGCGATCGTGCCGTCGATCAGGGAGAGTTCCTCGGCCACCAATTCGCGGCGCAGGGTCTCTTCGCACAATTCAGGCGGCAGATACTCGATGAACGCACAATGGGGCGTCACGAAAGCCATATGCGCGGTCGCCGAGATGGATACACCGGTTTTCCAGCAGTGAGGCACGATCGTCAGGTTGCGCTCCAGCGCCATATCGCAAACGGCGCGCGCCTCGTTGAGGCCGCCGACACGACCGACATCGGGCTGGGCCACGCCAATATGGCCACGGTCCATCAAATCCTCAAACTCGTAACGCGTGGCGAGCCACTCTCCGGCAGCAATCGGCATCGGCGCCGCCTCCGCGAGTTTGGCATATTCCGCCAGGTAGTCGGGCCAAATCGGTGTCTCAAGGAAGAAGAGATCGAACTCGGCCCAGTCACGCACGACCGATAGGGCGGTCGCCGCATCCTGCCAGAGATATTGCACATCGACCATCAAAGTCATGTCGGGGCCGATGGTCTCACGCACCGCCGCGACGACCTCGGTGTGGCGATCGTAACTTTCGTGCAGGTTGTTGTGAGCGTAAGGACCGTTCATGGTCACCTCGCTCTTGATGGCCCGGAAGCCGAGACTCTTGGCGCGCTCCGCCGAGGCGCAAAGGGCGTCGCGATATTCCTCGAAACGGTCGCCGGCCGGCTGGAGCGATGCATAGGGGATGACCGGGTCCGGGCGCACAACGCCCAGCAGGTCGCAAACCGGGCGATCGGCCGCCTTGCCGCGCAGATCCCACAACGCCATCTCGACCGCGCCCAAGGCGTGAACGACAGCGCCGCGGCGCCCGTTCATCGCGGTGCCGAGGTAGAGGCGGCGCCACAAAGACGCAATATCACCGGGGTCAGCACCGATCAGCATGTCTTTGACACACATGCCCATGGTGTGGGTGCCCGGTGCCTCGATGCAGGCCTTGGCGATCCAGGGGTTGACGTCCGACTCGCCAATACCGGTCAGACCCTCGTCAGTGTGAATCAGAACCAGGAAGCTGTCCTGGGCCGACGAGGTAAAGGCAGGGTTATAGTTCGGCGCCAACAAGACATGGCACTCGACATCGGTAATTTTCATAGCCGCCTTATTCCGAAGCTCGCGGGGTCGGCCGGATCGGGCGGTGGTCGCGCGATCCGGCCGAGCAGCGGATCCTACTGGACGGGCGTGGCCTTGACCTCGTTCCACACTTCCGTCCGCCGGTTCGGATCTTCCGGCGGCGCCAACCATGTGAGGCGGCTGGCATAGTCGAGACCTTGAGTCTCCGAGGTCGTATTGCCGTAACCGTATTTCTCGGTCATGCGCTCGCCGACCCAGGGCTCGAGGTAGAAGTTCACATATTGATGGGCACACGCCAGATCGGAGGCACCGGTCGACAAGGCCCAGGTATCCAGCCAGCCGACGCCGCCTTCATCGGGAATGATGTACTCGACGTTGTAACCGCGCTCGCGCAGATCGACGGCCTGGAACTCGCCCATGGAAAACATCAGGACCGCGTTGCCGCTTTCCCAAATGTTGTTACCTTCTTCAAAGCCGGCGAAGTAGCTCATCAGGGATTTCTTTTGGTCAATCAATTTCGCCTTAACGGCCTGCAGCTGCTCTTCGTTCAGATTGAACGGATCCTCAAAGCCGAGAATGATCGCCGTGTTGACGATGTTGTTGTTGGTATCGTCGAGCACGATGATACGACCGGCATAGTCTTCCGACCATAATATGTCCCACGAGGTAGGCGGCGGATTGACCTCATCCTTGTCGTAGATCAGGCCGAGCGAGCCCCAGGCGATCGGTACGCCATAGACGTCACCGTCATGGGCCGCCTCGTCAACCGATTGAAAAGCGCCCAACAGGTTGCTCGTGTTGGATATCTTGGACATGTCGTAAGGCTGAATAAGGCCTTGTTCGATGTAACGGCCGAACAAGCTGGTATCGATCGAAATCAGATCGAAGTCGGCGCCGTCGGAGCCGCGCATCTTGGCGAACATCTCGTCGACCGACCCGGTGAAGGTGGATCTAACCTTACAGCCGGATTGTTCTTCGAACTTCGAGACCCATTCGGAGTCGGTGTAGCCCTCGAAGGTAAAAATGCGAACTTCACCCTCGCCCGCCAAAGCCGGCGCGGCAAGCATGGCGGCCAAAATGGCGCCTGTGGAACTCAGCAGATACTTCTTCATTGCTTCCTCCTTCATCTGGTCTTTTGGCTGTCTTGATCGGCGTACATGTGGCGAAGTTGTTTGATGTGCCCCTCGATTTCCTCATCCAGCGCGGCAAGCTCGCCGGCTTCGACCACCGCCAGCAAATGGGCGTGCTGCCGGTAGATACCCGCGAAATCCCGTTCGGTTTCGGTCTCGAGGCCAAAGATGACAAGGATGTGCCGCGATATGGCCTCCCATAATCGCAACAGCATATCATTGCCGGCGACGGTCCAGAGCGCGCGATGAAACTGCAGATCCAGTCGGCTCATGGCGAAGCGATCGCCGCGTTCGACGAGGGCGGCCATCTGACCGACGACATCATGCAGGGGACGCGTCGCCTGCGGATTCGTACGATAGGCGGCGCTGGCACCGCGTGCGGCCAACCGCTCCAGCGCGACACGGACGTCCTTGAGCTGCCGCAGGCCCTGTTCGTCGAACTCGGCGACCCGGCACCCGCGATGCGGCGTGACCGTTACCAACCCTTGGGCCGCGAGCACACGCAGCCCTTCGCGCACCGGGACGCGGCTTATACCAAGGGCAGCGGCCAGCTTTTGCTCGACGACCCGCTCGCCGGGCCGGATCGCGCCGCTGGCGACGGCTTGAACGATGGCGTCGGCGGCTTGGTCCGGCAGACTGCGCGGCCGTAAGGGCGCCACCCCCTCTTGGACCGGCACGAGCGTGGCTTCGATAATTGCCATAATGTATACAATTATACTTTCCGCAATGTGTCAAGAAGACAGCATGGCCCGGCGACCCGGACCTAAGTAACTGTGCGGGGTGGGCGGAACGTGGCTTGCCGCGTCGGCCTGTGCCTCATCGCAATGACAACGACGGCGCGCGTGATGGGGGGCGTTCGAACAAGGGCGTCATCGCCAGCGCAGCGCGGCGATCCGGCGTGTCGGGGCGGCGCGCGATCGGGAGATGGATCGCTTCGCCTTGCCCGCAATGACGACGTGGACCGGAGCCGGGCGGATTCGGGTGCCGCCGGTGCTATTTGTGGCGTTCGGTGGCCCGGGTCATGAGGATGTAGGTCTTGCCGACCTCGGCGGTGAGCAGACTGGCGCTCAGCAGATCGTCCGGGTCGGCCTCGCCGGCCTGTTTGAGCAGCTTTTCGAACTCACCGAGGAACTTAACCGTTAGCAGCCGGAATTCCTCGTCCTCGGCAAATTTGTGACGCACCTGATTGATGGCAACGGGATCGCGGACACGGTTCGCCAATTGGCGCACGGCCGCCATCTGATCGCCCTGCTGATACTGCTTCCACACCTTACGCGGCACGCCGTCTTCAAGAATACGGTCGAGATCGACGCCGAGGGAGCCGAGGCTTTGCAGCATCCGATTGACGTTGCGGAGGAAACTGCCGCGGATCGCGGTGTTCTCGGCCTCGCGGACCGCATCGGCCTTGCGGGCCGCCTCCTCGGCAGCCTCGATGAGGGAACGCTGCTGGAGCCGGAAGGTTTCGGCGATGGATGTGGCCTGGCCGGCAGCGCCGTCGAGCGCGGATCGCATGTCCCGCGTCTGTTCCTTCAGAGATTCGCGCAAGCCGTCGACGCGCACATCCATACGATCGGCGGCCTCGACGAGACCGGTCGTCTGGCGCTCGATGGCGTTACCGACGGCCTCACCGCGGGCGGCAGCGGCCTCGGACATTTGCTGTAGGGCCTCCGCCTGGGCGCTCAGCAAACGGCCAAGATCGCGCCATTTGGCGATAACCGTTTCGGCGTTCTCGCGAATATCGCCGGTCTGCGCCACGAGTGCGGTGCCGGCGCGGGCACCCGCTTGGACGATCTCGTCCGACGTCTCGGACAGTTCCTTGCGGCGGCGGCGCAAGGTATCGGCAGTATCGTTGACCGCGGCCGAGGCCTTTTGCGCGGCGGCGCCGACCTGATCGGTTTCTTGCTGCAGCAGATCGCGGATCAGTTCGAGACGGGCCAGGGCTTCACCCGAGGCCTGCTGCAATATCTCACTCTGCTGCACCATCGACTCGCCCAACGCCTCGGTGCGGGTCGAGGCGGAAACCGTGGCCGCGGTCATCTCCTGGGCGCGTTGGCGCAAGCCTTCCTGCAGATTGCGGAAGTCACCGAGGATGGCACCGGTAGACTCATGGAGGGCGCCGGCCTGCGCCTGCATGGCGGTCTGCGCACGCTCCATCTGCGACAAGGCCGCACCGGCGGCGGCGCCGACCGACTGGGCGTCGTCGCCGAAGCGTTCGCGCAGGTCGCGTAGACGCTCGGTGGTGCGGTCGGTGACCCGGGTCACCTCCTCGCCGCCTTCGGCGAGGCTGCCGGCGACGGCGGTCACACGGCTCACCGCGGTCTCCGCCGCGGTGGCAAGCGCGTCTTGTTCGCGCTCCAGATGATCGCGGGTGCGCAGGGCGCGTTGCTCGGCATCTTCCAGTGCCTGGGACAGCTCGTCGGCATAGCCGGCGAAGATATTTCGGACGCTTTGGCCTTCCGCCGCAGTCTGGTTCAGGGTTTCGGCGACGCGGTTGGCTTCGGCCGTCATGGCCTCGGCCAACGCCTCGGCCTCCGCGGTGGCCTGGTTTGCCATGTGGTTGAGGGCAGCGGCTTGATTGCCGAAGGTCTGGCCGAGGCGTTCCCCTTTCGCCTCCGCGAGGTCGCCGGCCTCGGTGAGCTGCCGGATCTGGATGCGGAATTTGTCGCTGATTTCCTCGACCCGGTCGGCATTGGCCAGAGCGATTTCGCCAAGCTCGGCGGCTTGGACACGCAAGCGATTGACGACCGCGTGGCCGCGCTCCTCGGCATGCACTGCCGTGTCGTTGAGGATACGGGCGACAACGCCGATCTGTCGGTCGACCGATATCGCCGCCTGGCGCGCCTTCTCTACGGCAGTGCCGGCGGACTCATTTACCTCGCGGGCGGCACGCTTGGCGGAAGACTCAAGGGCGGCACCGGCGCCGGTGATTTCCTTGCTCGCCGTCTCGGCCATGCGCAGCGCCTGCTCGGCCGCCGCGGCGCTGTGCTCGGAGACACTTGCGGCCACCGCCTGCAACGCCGCGCCGGCGTTACCGGTGCGGGCGCGGGCGTCCTCGACCAGATCGGCGGTACTTGCAGCCGCAGCATCGGCGGCATTGGCAATCTCGGCAGCCGCGCTGGTCGCGGCATCTTCCAAACGCTGACCCGCGGCAGTGATCCGCTGAACCAAATCGGCGGTAAACTCGGACGCCTTGCGGCTGCCGGACTCAGAGGCCTCCGCGACCCGATCGACGACCGTCGCCGAGGCCTCGTCCATCGCCTGCCGGGCGGCCGCGACATGTCGCTGAGATTCATCGGCGACCCGTTTGGCCCAGCGCGCCGCTTCGTCGGTCAGCTGGGTCAGACGTTGGCTGGCGCCATCGCAGGCGACGCCAAAGCTTCGCTGAACCGACACGGCATGCTGCTCGGCGGCGGCGACCATGGCGTCGCCTTGGGACGTCATGCGGGTGAGCAGCGCGTCGAATTGGGCGACGGTTTTGGTGCCGGCGTTGGCCAAGTCCTGCGCCGCCTCGTGCATCCGCTGGCGCGCACTCTCGGCGACCTGATCGGCGCTGCGGGCCGCTTTCTCGGTCGCCTCGGTAACCTGCTGTGCGGCCGCGTCGGCGGCAGCGGCGAGAGCGTCGCCGGCGGCGCCAAGTTCGGTCGTCGTCAGTTGGCCGAACTGCGCCGCCTGCTGATGCAGCTCACCGGTCGCGGCGGCAAGGCGTTGACTGACATCGCCGCAGGCGGCCTCCAGCTCCTCGCGCGCCCGGCGCATTTGCTGCGCCGACTCGGCGGTGACTTTGGTGGTGTGTTCGGTGGCGCTGGCAGTCGCGTCGGCGACCCGGTCGGTCAAGCGCGTGGCCGCCGCCTCGAGGACACGGCCGGTCTCGGCCAGGTTGCCGCGCACCTGATCGGCGATTTCGTTGGCTTGCGCCGCGGCCGCCGTCGCCGCCGCATCAGCGCGTTCGGTTGCTTCTTGGGTGGTCGCGGAAATCAGTTCACTGGACTCGCGAATGCGCGCCTGTACCGACGCCGCCATTGTTTCGACGCCGTTACCGGCGCTGTCGAACGTATTGCCAAGACGCTGGCCCGCCTCGTCCATCGCCGCGGACATCGCGGCGCTCGCCTTACCGGTGCGCATGACCGCTTCATCAGCCAGTTTTCCGGCGCGCAGAGCAACGGCCTCCGAGGTCTCGGCCAGACCGGCGGTCACCTTGTCGCCAACCGCATCGAGGTCGCGGCCGGCGAGCTCGAGACGGGCCGCGGCCTGTTCGGCGGCGTCAGCGGTGCGACCAGTGGCGCGGGTCATCGTGGTGTCGAGCTTCTCGGCCAAACGATCGGCGGCGTCGGTCAGGCCGTCGCTGGCCTGGGCAATCTTGACCTGGACATCACGCACCCGGGAGCCGGCACGATCCGCGGCCGCGGCGATGGCCTGCTCGATCTGGGTGCCGGCCTCGCCGGCGGCAACATCGAGGGCGGCAGTGGCGGCGCCCAGTTGGCCGCTAAGGGCGTCGGCACGCCGGCCGGCCTTCTCCGCAGCCTCGTTGGCGGCACCGGCGATGCGCGCGGCGGCGGCGGCGGAGCCTTGCTCGAGGGCGCGGCCGGACTCGGCAACCGAGATGCGGGCCTGGGCGAGCGCCTCGCCGGTTTGCTTGGCGGCGGCTTCGGAAGCGGCGGAAACCAAGTCGGCGACCTGCGCGGCGGAAGCCTCAAGCTCGTCCCCGGTGGCCTGGATCTCCTGATGGATATGGGCGAGGCGTTCGGTAACACGCTCGGCGACGGTGTTCGAAGCGTCCTCGACGCGGGCCGCGGCGTGCTCGGCATCCTGGGCCAAGGCGCGGCCGACATCGCTGCCACGCTTGGCCAATTCGAGGGTCAGGTCATGCAACCGGTCGGCGGCGCCGGATGCCGATTCGGCAATGCGATCAGAGGCCTCCGCGGTGGTTTTGGAGAGGGTGCGGCCGGCACTCTCGATTTGCCGGCTGAGGACGTCCTCAAGCTTGCCAACGCCGGCCTGGGCCTGCTCGGTGGCCGCCTCAATCGCCTCCGCCTGTCCGGCTCCCATGCCACTTAGGGCTTCGAGTTGGCTGGCAATGCGATTGGCGGTGGCCGACAGGGCCTCGGCCTGGGTGCGCAGCGCTTCGCCACCACCGCCGGCGCGGGCGACCACCAGGTCGGCGGCCTCGGTCATCAGCGCGGCCTGGGACGAGAAAGTATCGCCGATGTCGGCGGCCTGGCCGCGGGCGCGCTCCACGGCCTCTTCCAAGGCGAGCGACTCGCGGCGCATGCGGTCATGCAACGCCCGCAGGCCACGATCGGCCTCGGTGTGCGGTGCCGCCAAACGATCTATCTGAGTGGCGAGCTGCATGGCGAGCTTGGCGTTCTGGCGGCGCCGATGCAGCACCGCGGCCGCGGCAAGAATAACCGCGACGGGGGCGGTCATGCCGGCAATGACGCCGCCGATCTCATGGGGCAGCAACTGGGGCACAAGTCCCCAGCCAATACTGCTTTCGACATAGAGCACGGAGGCGGCCAACCAAGCCGCCGCGGCACCTCCCGCGGCGACGGACCCCCAAGGAATGCTCGCGGGGGCATGCTCGCTTGTCATCATGCGGCTAGGCCGCTCGCTGCCGCCTACGGCGAATCAGCTCCAGGATCTCACCGGCCGCATGGGGTATGTTGGTTCCGGGGCCGTAAATCGCCGAGACGCCTTGCTGCAACAATTCGGCATGGTCCTGGGGCGGGATAACGCCGCCGCAGACGACGATGATATCGGTGCCGCCCTGCGCCACCAGCGACTCGACGAGCTGCGGCACGAGGGTTTTGTGCCCGGCCGCCTGACTGGACACGCCGACAACATGCACGTCATTCTCGATCGCCTGTCGCGCTGCTTCCTCCGGCGTGGCGAAAAGCGGTCCGATGTCGACGTCAAAACCGATATCGGCAAATGCCGTCGCGATCACCTTGGCCCCCCGGTCATGTCCGTCCTGTCCGATCTTGGCAACGATCATGCGCGGACGACGACCCTCTTGCTCAGCAAATGCTGCAACGTCGCGCTTGATGCGGGCAAACCCCTCGTCATCGGCATAGGCCGAACCATAGACTCCGCTGACGGATCGAATCACAGCTCGGTGCCGTGAGTAAACCTTTTCCAGCGCATCGGATACCTCGCCGACCGTGGCACGAACCCGCATGGCGTCGATTGCGAGCTGTAAAAGGTTGCCGGAATTGTCGCTGGCGGCCTTGGTGAGCGCCGATAACGCGGCATTTGCGGCGGCAGAATCACGGCTCTCGCGCAGGCTGCGAAGACGGGCAATTTGAGTCTCGCGGACGGCAGCGTTATCGACCTCCAGCAGCTCGATCGGTTCCTCCGAGTCGGGTTGGAATCGGTTGACGCCGACAATCACATCATCGCCGCGATCGATGCGGGCCTGGCGACGGGCCGCGGCCTCTTCGATGCGTAGTTTCGGAATGCCGGCCTCGATGGCCTTGGTCATGCCGCCGACATCCTCGACTTCGTCGATCAGTTTGCGGGCTTCGGCGACCATGCTGGCGGTCAGCGACTCGACATAGTAGGAGCCGGCGAGCGGATCGACCGTGTCGGTCGCGCCGGCTTCATGCTGAAGGATCAACTGGGTATTGCGCGCGACCCGCGAAGAGGTCGCCGACGGTAACGCGAGGGCTTCGTCAAAGGCATTGGTGTGCAACGACTGGGTACCCCCGAGCACCGCGGCCAAAGCTTCAATCGTGGTGCGGACGATATTGTTGTAGGGATCCTGCTCGGTCAGCGAAACGCCGCTGGTCTGGCAATGGGTGCGTAAACACAAGCTGGCGTCATCGTTGGGCGCGAATTTCTCCGCCATCAGGGTCGCCCACAAATAGCGTGCGGCGCGGAGCTTGGCGATCTCCATGAAGAAGTTCATGCCGACATTGAAAAAGAACGAGAGGCGCGGCGCGAACTCGTCAACCGTGAGGCCCTTGGACAAAGCGGCGCGGACATACTCCAGTCCGTCGCCGAGGGTGTAGCCGAGTTCCTGAACCAGCGTCGCGCCGGCCTCTTGCAGGTGATAACCCGAGATGGAGATCGGATTGAAGCGCGGCACATTGCGGGCGGCAAAATCGATGATGTCGGCGACGATGCGCATCGACGGTTCCGGCGGATAGATGTAGGTGTTGCGGACCATGAACTCCTTGAGCACGTCGTTCTGGATGGTGCCGCTGAGCTGTCCTGCTTTGACACCCTGCTCCTCGGCGGCCACGACAAACGCCGCCAGCACCGGCAGCACCGCGCCATTCATGGTCATGGAGACGCTGACCTGATGCAGGGGAATGCGGTCGAATAGGATTTTCATATCCTCGACGCTGTCGATGGCGACGCCGGCCTTGCCGACATCGCCGGCGACGCGGGGATGATCGCTGTCATAGCCGCGGTGGGTGGCGAGGTCGAAGGCGACGGACAGGCCCTTCTGGCCGCCGGCGAGGGCGCGATGATAGAACGCGTTCGAGTCCTCGGCGGTGGAGAACCCGGCGTATTGCCGAATGGTCCAGGGACGGTTGGTGTACATCGTGGCGCGGGGGCCGCCGACGAAAGGCGGGAAACCCGGCAGTGTGCCCAACCATTCGATGCCTTCGAGATCGGTCGCGGTGTACAGGGACTTGATGTCGATGCCCTCGGGGGTTTGCCGGACCGGCACCGCCTTGCCGCGCAGTTCGGTCGCGGCCAGGCGTTGCCAATCCGCGAGCGTGCGCTTAGGGAAATCGGACATGGACTCTCCGGGCGATCGGTGGCTCCGAGTATAGAACATCGACTCGGCTGAGGTCCAAGCGGCGGAAAACGCCGGACGACATGGCGCGTGGCAACGACTCACTTGCCGCTGCGGCCGCCGCAGGCCACCCTTGGACGATGGATGGCGCGCGCAAATTGTGGGACATCAGCCCACCGATCAGAGTCGGCATTCCGGTCTGGCCGGGGGATACCGCGTACCAGGAGGCGCGCACCTGGACGCTTGACGACAACTGCCCGGTGAACGTCTCGCGCTTCACGATGTCGAGCCACACCGGGTCGCATGCCGACGCGCCGTTCCACTACGACCCGGATGGCAGCACGGCCGGGAAGATGGACTTGGCGCGTTATATCGGGCCCTGCCGCGTGATCGACGGGCGGCGGCATGGCGGACTGGTCAGCGCGGCGATGATCGAACCGTTCCTGGACCCGGGTGTCGAGCGCGTGCTCGTTCGCACCTACGATCGCGCACCGGTGGACCGCTGGGACGACCGGTTCGCGGCGATCGACGCCGCGGCCATCGCCCTGCTGGCGGCACGGAATGTGGTCCTGATCGGGGTCGATACACCGAGCCTGGACCCGCAAGAGTCAAAATCCATCGAGGCCCATCAGATGGTGCGGCGGCACGGCCTGGCGATCCTGGAGGGTTTAATTCTCGACGACGTGCCGAGCGGCGATTATGAGTTAATCGCGCCGCCGCTGAAATTGATGACCTTGGACTCGGCACCGGTCCGGGCCGTGCTACGGAGTTTGCCTTGATTACACGCGATGACCTTGCCGCCCAAGATGCCGCCGACCCACTGGCGCCGTTCCGCAACGAGTTCGCCCTGCCGGACGGGGTGGTCTATCTGGACGGCAACTCCTTGGGAGCGCTGCCGAAGACGGTCGCCGCGCGCTTGCAATCGGTGGTGGCCAAGGAATGGGGCGGCGATCTCATCCGCTCCTGGACGAAACATGATTGGATCGAACTGCCGGCTCGGCTCGGCAACAAGATCGGTGATCTGGTCGGCGCGGCACGCGGGCAGATCGTGGCGGCGGACTCAACCTCGGTCAATGTGTTCAAGGCGCTGTCGGCGGCCCTGCAGCTACGGCCGGATCGGCGGGTGATCGTCTCGGAAGCCGGCAATTTCCCGACCGATCTCTATATCGCGCAGGGTTTGACCGGATTGCTCGGCCGCGGACATGAGCTGCGCCTGGTCGATCACGCGGACGTCGTCGGGGCGATCGATTCCGACGTTGCCGTGGTCATGCTGACGGAAGTGGACTACCGGTCGGGGCGCAAGCACGACATGGCGGCGATCACCGCGGAAGCGCACCGACATGAGGCGCTGATGTTATGGGATCTGGCGCATAGCGCCGGGGCCTTTCCGGTGGCACTCGATAGCTGCGAAGCCGACTTCGCGGTGGGCTGCGGCTATAAATTCCTCAATGGCGGCCCCGGCGCGCCGGCTTTCCTCTATGTCGCCAAGCGTCATCAGCATGATATCGCGCCGGCGCTGTCGGGATGGATGGGACATGCGGCGCCCTTCGACTTCGTGGCGGACTACAGCCCGGCTGCCGGGATTAGACGCCAGCTTTGCGGCACGCCGAGCGTGCTGGCAATGACGGTGCTGGAAACCTCGGTGGATGTGCTGCTGCGCGTCGAGATGGCGGCGTTGCAGGACAAGTCGGCCGAGCTGGCCGACGTTTTCATGACCCTGGTCGAGCAAGAATGCAGCGGCTGCGGTCTGACGATCGTCAGCCCGCGCGAGGCGGAGCGGCGGGGCAGCCAAGTGGCGCTGCGGCACGACGAGGGCTATGGGATCATGCAAGCGTTGATCGCGCGCGGCGTGATCGGCGATTTCCGGGCGCCGGATATCCTGCGGTTCGGCCTCACACCGCTGTATCAGCAGTTCACCGACATGTGGGACGCGGTCGCGGTACTGAAGGACATCATGGCGACCGGGGCCTGGGATCGGCCGGAATACGAGACCCGGGCGGCGGTGACCTGACGCTATTCCCAGACGAACGCCGGGAGCACGGTGTCCGGGGCGTGTTCCGCGCCGGCGAGGAGGGCCGCCAAGCTATCCTGGTCGGGCAAACCGCCGGGCGCGACACCCAGTTCCTCGGCATGGATACCGCCGACGAGGAAGATCGACGCGACCCCGGCGGCGACCGCGGCGGCGACATCGGTACGCAGGGCGTCCCCGACCATGACGGAACGGCCGTTCACAGGGGCCTGTAGACGATCGAGGCAATTGCGCAACACCGGCGGGTGCGGTTTGCCGTACCAGCGCACGTCGCCGCCGAGGGTCTCTTCATAATGGGCGCCAAGGGTGCCGGCGCAGAATTCCCGCTGGCCGCCGCGCAGCACGACGAGATCCGGGTTGGCGCAAATCAGTTTGAGCCCCCGGGCGGCCGCCGCGGCCAAGATCGGGGCATAGTCGGCCAAACTCTCCTGATAACGCTCCAGGCCGGTGCAAAGCACAAATTCCGCAGCGGCCAGGTCGTCGACCGGGTCGAGCCCAGGATTGTCGAGCATTTCGGAGTCCCGGTTAGGGCCGATATGGAAACAGCGCCGGCCGAGGCCGCGATACCAGTCATCGGACCGCTGGGCGATGGCCTGCCAGGCTTCCTCGCCGGAACTCCAAACGAAATCGTAGAGCCCTTCGGGGATGCCGATGCGGTTCATGTTCTGCTCCACCACCGCGGCGCGGCGCGGCGCGTTGGACAGGATGCCAATGCGGCAACCGGTCTCGCGCAGCCGGGTCAAGCAATCGACGGCACCAGGCAGGGGCTGTACGCCGTCATGCAGCGTGCCCCACAGATCGAGCACAAAATAATCGTATTCCTTGGCCAGAGCGGCCACTCCGGTCAATATCCTGGTCGGCATGGAGCTTCCATTAGGGATGTCGGGAAATAGCGACAGAGTTGTGCCACGGCCTGACCAATGTTGAAAGCCGGTTGACCCGCCATCCCCAGCCACAAAGGACGTAGGACGCAATCGTGGATGCGAAGATCGCCGGAATGGTGCTGCTGGCGGCCCTGATGCATGCGGGCTGGAACGCGCTGGTCAAGGCGAAAGCCGATTCGATGATCATGATGGCGCTGGTCACCTCGACCTCGGGGCTGCTGGGGTTGCTGGCACTGCCTTTCGTGCCGCTACCAACGGCAGAATCCTGGCCGCTGTTGCTGCTCTCGGTGGTGCTGCACACCGGCTACGCGCTGTTCCTGTTGTCGGCCTATGCCCACGGGGATCTGGGGCAGGTTTATCCCATCGCCCGCGGCGCGGCGCCGGCGCTGGTGACGCTGTTTTCGGTATTGGTGCTGGGCGAGACACTGACTCTCGGGGCCCTGGCCGGGGTGGCGGTGATCTCCGTCGCGGTGATCAGTCTGGCCTTCCGTGGCGGCGCGCCGGTTCGGGACGATCCACGGCCATTGCTGTATGCGCTGGGCACGGCCTGCTTCATCGCCAGTTACACGGTGACGGACGCGCTCGGCGCGCGGGCCGCCGGCTCGGCGCACAGCTATACGATGTGGCTGTTCTTTCTAGACGGCATTCCGCTGGTGACTTTCGTGATGTGGCGGCGCGGCTGGGCGGGCCTGGACACGGCGCGGCGGCATTGGCGGGCCGGTCTGGTCGGTGGCGCGCTGTCGTTGGGCGCCTACTGGACGGTGATCTGGGCCCTGACCCTGGGGCCGATGGCGCCGGTGGCGGCGTTGCGTGAAACCAGCGTGATCTTCGCGGCGGTTATCAGCACAGTGCTGTTGCGCGAGCGCTTCGGCGGGTGGCGCATCGCCGCCGCGGGCCTGGTCACGGTGGGCGTCTTAATTATGCGGACTTGATCAGTCGTCGCGGCTGAGGCGCGGTTCGCCGAACAAATAGCCCTGGCCGAAGTCGACTTTGACATCGAGGAGCTCACGCAGTTCGTCCTCGGTTTCGATCTTCTCAACGATCAGATCGATGCCGTCGCGGTCAAGACGGCGCTTGAGGTCGCGAACATCGATATCAGCGTCGCTACGGCGCAGCTGATCAAGAACCTGGCCCACCTCGAGACGCAGGAAGCGGAACTGAGCCTTGGCGAGAGCGCCATAGTTCATGTTGAAGTGGGTGACGCCGTCGAGGGAGAAACGAAAGCCCAGATCCGCTAGCCGGCCGAGTTTTCGC
This sequence comes from Alphaproteobacteria bacterium, assembly GCA_021774445.1. Lineage (GTDB taxonomy): Bacteria > Pseudomonadota > Alphaproteobacteria > UBA6615 > UBA6615 > SZUA-147. Next base: position 16,913 of record JAJFJA010000055.1, on the reverse strand, counting down.
AGCAGCGCGTTGTCCGCCGCCTGCACATCCTGTTGGCGGAACTCAAGGATCAGCATGGGCGCCAGATCATCATTTTCGGCGATGAAATCGAGGAAGTCGTCGAAGAATTCGGCGTCGGCCAGACTGTCGTGGGAGATATTGCAGAAGAACAAGGTGTTGAAGTTGCGCTTCTGGGTACGGCGGATGAGCTGAACACAGCGAAACAGCAGCATGTTGTCGATGGTGGTCACCAAACCTTCGCGGCGGGCGACCTCGATATACTGCTCGGGCACGATAACGGTACCCTGGTCGTCGCGAACCCGGGTGAAGCACTCGTAATAGCGGGTCTTGCGCTGCGGCAGGCTGACCACGGGTTGTAAATAGACGTCAACGCGGTCGAGCCGGAGACCCTCGCGCAGAATACTGAGGGCCTGGCGTTCATCGACATCCGTGACGACCTGAGGCATCTCAGGCCGCGGCGACCGGACAAGTTCCGGCGGCCGCATGGGAAGGACGTCCGCCAGGACCGTCACATTCTCGGCGGTTGCGGGGGGCGGCTCGGCGGGCCGGTCGGCCGGGGGCTTTGGGGCGGCCAGTTTAGCGGTGGGCTTGGTGCCACCGGCGTGGGAGAATTTCTCGATCAAGCTCTGAAGCAGCCTGACTTCGGCGACCATGTCGGAGACACGCTTGGCGTCCCGTTTAGAGGTCGCCGCCATGGCATCGCGCAACTGGCTCGATTGGGTGTAGACCAACTCGACATCGCCGGCGAGGCGGTCGTAGGCCTCGCGCACCGTCGTCAAATGGTGGCGCACAACCCGATGTCGGGCCCCCTGCACGGCCACGAAATGGATGAAGCCGGCCATCAGAAGGACGAAACCACCCAACAAGGGCGCCAGTTCCGGGGCAATAACAGGCACGCGCGCCGGTGCCATGATGGCGACGGCTAATGCCGCGGCGCAATATGTTGCGATGATTGCTATGTGCAATAGGAGAGACATGGATCCTTGACCGACCGGCGCTCAGCCTGCCGTTCAAGGCTTGCGATATGGTTAACGGTGTGTTCCGCGCCAGGCGAAACACCCTCCTTCATACACCAAGCCAAACAGACAATCGCGAGCGCAGCGTGGCGATCCAGCTTTCCTCGATGCGGATCGACCTCAGCCGGGCGCGCGGAGGATGGACTCGGCCAATTCCGCCCAGTAGCTGGCACCGATGGGCAGAATCTCGTCATTAAAATCGTAGTGGGGGTTGTGCAGCATGCAGCCGCCCTCCCCCGAGCCGTTGCCGATCCAAATGTAGCAGCCGGGCCGCTGCTTGAGCATATAGGCGAAATCCTCGGACCCCATCATCGGGGTCGGTTCGCGATCGACCGCTGCATCGCCGACGATGCTGACCGCAGCGGCCGCGGCGGCCTCGGTTTCGGCGGCGGTGTTGACGGTCGGGGGGTAGCGCCGCTCATAGTGGACCGACGCGGTGGCGCCATGGGTGGCGCAAACGCCGTCAACGATGCGATTGATCGACGGTTCGAGGGCGTCCTGGACCTGGGCGGTAAAACTGCGGCAGGTGCCGCGCAGGACGACCTCATTGGGTATGACGTTCCAAGTATCGCCACCATGGATCTGGGTGATGCTGACGACCACGGCGTCGAGAGGATTGGTGGCGCGGCTGGCGATGGTCTGTAGCGCCGTGACGATCTGGCTGGCGACGACAACCGCATCGATGCCCTGATGCGGCATCGCGGCGTGACTGCCACGGCCGGTCACGGTGATTTCGAAAATGTCGAACGCCGCCATCATCGGTCCCGGCCGGACGGCGAACTGGCCGACCGGGATACCCGGTACATTGTGCATGCCGTAAACGGACTCGACCGGGAACTTCTCGAACAGGCCCTGCTCGATCATCACCCTGGCGCCGCCCTCGTTTTCCTCGGCGGGCTGGAAGATAAAGAAAATCGTGCCGTCAAAATTCTTGGTTTCCGCAAGATAGTGCGCGGCGCCGAGCAGCATTGTGGTGTGGCCGTCATGACCACAGGCATGCATCTTGCCGTCATTAAGCGAGCGGTGGTCGAAGTCGTTTTTTTCCAGGATATCGAGGGCATCCATGTCGGCGCGCAAGCCGATGGCGCGGTTGCCGGTGCCGGCCTTGAGCCGCCCGACGACACCGGTTTCGGCGAGACCTTCATGCACTTCCATACCGAATCCGCGAAGTTTGTCGGCGACGATGGCGGCGGTCCGCCGCTCTTCGAAAGCGGTCTCGGGATGGGCGTGGATATCGTGCCGCCATGTCGTCAATTGGGGGTGCAGCGCGGCGATCTCCGGTTTGACTTGCATGGGGCTTCTCCTCAGGAAAGGGGGCGAGCGGGTGCCACTTCGGATAAGCGGGCGGCGATCTCGTCGGCTTCGGCATAAGCCGACTGGCAGCCGACTTTCAGGCAAGCAAGGCCGGCGCCAACGGCGGCACTGCGCAGAGCCTCGGGCAATGATTGGCCGGCGTCGATGGCGGCGGCCAGGGTGCCGACAAAGCCGTCGCCGGCACCGGTGGTATCGATCGGGGTAATCGGCAAGGCGCCAACCGACCACGCCTCCCCTGCCCCATGGGCAACGGCGCCGCCGGCGCCGAGGGTGACGATACAGGTCAGATCATATTTGTCGGCCAGCAGGCGCACGGTGTCGGCGGCCTGCGCGGGGTCGAGTTCCGCCGCCCCGGGCCCGGCCGTCAACATCGCCGCTTCAATCTCGTTCAGCACCAGGATATCGACCTGCCGTAGGATCTGCTCAGGCACCGGGCGCGCCGGTGCGACGTTGAGGAGGACCGTCGCGCCGCGGGCATGGGCGCGCTCGATCACCGCCCAAACGGCGGCCTCCGACACCTCCATTTGCAGCAATATCAAGGTCTTCGGCGTCAGCAGCTCATCGGGAAGCTGGTCGGCGTTGGTCTCGAGATTGGCGCCGCTGGCGACGACGATGGCGTTCTCGCCGGATTTTTCGACCCAAATCGAGGCACAGGCGGTGGGCTTCGTGCCACGGCGAACATGGGTGATATCGACGCCGGCCTCGCGCAGCAAATGAGTGGCCAAAGGCCCCCAATCATCCGGACCGACAGTGCCCACCATGGTGACCTTGCCGCCTGTGGAAGCACGGGCTGCGGCGCAGGCCTGGTTGGCGCCCTTGCCGCCCGGGACCAGGACATAACTCGGGCACAACACTGTCTCGCCGGGCCGCGGCAGGTCGGCGACAGTCATGACCATGTCGACGTTCAAGGATCCGAAGGTAACGATCATGGCCGGCGCCGCTAGAGGACGCGATGTTCGGCGACCGGGATGCGGCGACGAATCTGGGCAAGATACTCCAAGTCGAGATTGGCGGAGGCAAAACCGGGTTCGTCGCGCACCTGGGCCATGACATGACCGGACGGGTCGACGACCATGGAGTGGCCCCAAGTCTGGCGCTGTTGATTGCCTTCGAGGTAGCTGCCGATCTGGTCGGACGCGACGACATAGGTCTCGGTTTCAATGGCGCGGGCGCGCAGCAGCACCTCCCAATGGTCCTTGCCGGTCTGCAAGGTGAACGCCGCCGGCACCATAATCACCGTGGCGCCCTTGGTCGCCAGGGCCCGATAGAGTTCGCCGAAGCGCAGATCGTAACAAATGGAGCAGCCGATGGTGAGATCCTCGGCCTGATAGGTGACGATGGCGTCGCCGGCCGTGAAGGTTGCCGATTCACGGTATTCCGTGCCATCGGGCGTGACGACGTCGAACATGTGGATCTTGCGGTAGCGGGCGAGCTCCGTACCGTCGCGGTTGAAGGCGACGGTGGTGTTGAATAATTCGTCACCCTGGAGCTCCGTCAGGCTGCCGCCATGGACGAAGATGCCGTGTTTGCGGGCCAAGCCGCGTAAGGTCTCATAAGCCGCGCCACCATCGGCGCCGGGCGCGGGGAGGGCCTCGGCAGCGGCGCGGCGGATTTGCTGATCGCCGCCGATGGAGGTGAACATCTCGGGCAGAACGACGATATCCGGCCGGTCCGCCGCCACCGCCTGGTCGACCAGGTCGCGCGCCCGATCGAGATTGGCTGACTTGTCGTGGCCGACATTCATCTGGATTACGGAGATCTTTTTCATCGGTTTCGCATGCTTGTTCAATCAAGAAACGGCAGTCTAGCCGCTGTGACCGGCGCCACCGAGCAATCTTTTTTGGTGGCGCTAAGAGGCCGGGTGCGGCGGCAGCCGACCCTCCGCCACGGCGTGGCAGGCGACAAATCCCCCGGCGGTCGGCTGCAACTCGGGGCGTTCGGCACGGCAGCGCTCATTGGCGAGCGGACAGCGAGGGTGGAACGTACAACCGCTGGGCGGGTTGATGGGACTGGGGACCTCGCCGGCCAAAGGTTCGCGGTGGCGGCCGATAACATCGAGATCGGGGATGGTCTCAAGCAATAACCGGGTATAGGGATGCTGCGGTTCGCTGAACAGGTCCGCGGCGCTGCGGATTTCGGCGAGACGGCCGAGATACATGACGCCGACGGTATCGGACATGTGATAGACGACCGACAGATCGTGGCTGATGAACAAATAGGTCAGCCCCAACTCGCGCTGCAACTCCTTCATCAAGTTGAGGATCTGGGCTTGGACCGAGACGTCCAAGGCCGACGTCGGCTCGTCGCACACCAGGAAGTCGGGATTGGACGCCAGAGCGCGGGCGATCGAAATGCGCTGACGCTGGCCGCCGGAGAATTCATGGGGGTATTTTTCGCCGTCGCGGGCGGCGAGACCAACCTGACCGAGCAGTTCGTCGACCCGACGCTGAATGGCACCGGCGCCGCGCAGCAACCGAAACGCCCGGATGGGTTCGGCGATAATGTCGAAGACCCGCCAGCGCGGATTGAGGCTGGCGAAGGGGTCCTGGAAGATCATCTGCATGCGGCGGCGGATGGGCGCCTGGGCGGCGCGGCCGCGCAGGGTCGCCAGGTCAACGCCTTCGAAATCGATGCTCCCGCCGGAGGGGCGGTAAAGGCCGACAATGCAGCGCGCCACGGTGGATTTGCCACAGCCGGATTCGCCGACAAGACTGAGGGTCTTGCCGGGCTCGATGGCGAAGCTGATATCATCGACCGCCTTGAGCAGCTGGCGCTTGCGGCCCTCGAGCACTCGATTGAGCCACGGCGCGGAGACGTCGAAATAGCGCTTCAGCCCATGGACACGCAGTTTGGCACTGTCATGGGGCGTTGTCGGCGCGGCGGCGATGGTCATGGCGACTCCTAATACAGCCAGCAGGAGACGTCGGTGCGGCCGGCCGGCCGCAGGTCGGGGCGCTCAGCGAGGCATTTGTCGAATACCTTGGGGCAACGGGGGTTGAAGGCGCAGCCCGGGGGTATCTCGGTGAGCCGCGGCATGGCGCCGTCGATCTGGGTCAGGCGTTCGACATGATGGCCAACCGCCGGAATCGAGCCCATCAGTCCGTGGGTGTAGGGGTGGCGGGCGTCTTTGACCACCGCCTCCACCGGGCCGACTTCGGCGATCCGGCCGGCATACATGACGGCGACCCGGTCGGCGGTCTCGGCGATCACCCCCATATCATGGGTTACCAGCATGACGGCGGTGCCATGATCGCGGCAGAGGCGCCGCAGCAAGCCGATAATCTGGGCCTGGATGGAAACATCGAGGGCGGTGGTGGGCTCATCGGCGATGATCAGCCGCGGATTGACCGCCAGTGCCAAGGCAATGACGACACGCTGGCGCATACCGCCGGAAAACTCGTGGGGATAAGCGTCGAGGCGTTCGGACGCCGCCGGGATGCCCACCGAGTCGAGCAAGTCCAGCGCGTGGTTGCGGGCCTGGGTGGCGGACATATCGGTGTGAGTCTGGATGGTCTCAACAAGCTGACGGCTGATCTTGTACAGCGGGTTCAAACTGGTCAGCGGGTCCTGAAAGATGGCGCCGATTTCCTTGCCGCGAATGCGGCGCATCTGCTCGTAAGGCAGATTGTCGATACGGCGGCCGTCGAGCAGGATCTCGCCGCCGGCAATGCGGCCAGGGGGTTCGAGCAACCCGATGATGGCGGCACCGGTGAGCGATTTCCCCGCCCCCGACTCGCCGACCACACCCAGGACCTCGCCAGGATCAATATGCAGCGAGATATCATCCACGGCGACCAGCGTGCCGCGGCGGTTGGGAAATTCGATGCGCAGATTGTTGACTTGCAGCAGGGGTTGATTGGCGGCCATGACTGAGGACTAGCGCAGCTTGGGGTTGAGGGCGTCGCGCAGCCAGTCGCCCAACAGATTGACCGCCAGCACGAGCGTGGCCAGCGCGAGGCCCGGGAACACCGCAATCCACCACTCGCCGGAGGCCAGGAAGTTCTGGCCGGTGTTGACCAGGGTGCCGAGGCTCGGCCGGGTCGGCGGCATGCCGACACCGAGGAAGCTAAGGGTCGCTTCGGTCAATACGGCCACGGCAAGACCGATGGTGGCGATGACAAGAACCGGGCCCATGACGTTCGGTAGCACATGGCGCAGCATGATCACGATCGGATGAATGCCGATGACACGGGCGGCCTGGACGTATTCCTTGTTGCGCTCGACCATGCAAGAACCGCGCACGGTGCGGGCAAACTGCACCCAGTTGGAAATACCGATGGCGAAGATCAAGACCCAGACGGCGACATCATTATGGCGGTCGGAGGGCAGAACCCCGCGCACCACGCCGTCGATCAATAGGGCGATGAGAATGGCGGGGAAGCTAAGCTGGATATCGGCGATGCGCATGATCACGGCATCGGTCAAGCCGCCGACATAGCCGCTGAGCAAACCCAGGGAGATGCCGATGACCATGGCGAAAAAGATGCTGGCAAAACCGACGAGCAGGGAGACGCGGGTGCCGAAGATGATGGCCGAAAGCATGTCCCGGCCCTGGTCATCGGTGCCCAACAGGAACCCGGCGCCGGTGTCGTCCACCCAAACCGGCGCGGTAAAGGCGTCGAGCAGATTAAGGGTCGCCAAGTCGTAGGGGTTGCTGGGCGATACCAGAGGCGCGAACAAAGCGGCCAGGAAAATCACCAAGGTGATAACAGTCGCGACGACGGTGATGCGGGACGACTTGAAGCTGTGCCAAATGTCGCCGTCGAAGAAACGGCGGAGCCCATCGACCAGACGGCGGGCCGGGGTCAGCCGAGGTTCGATCTCCAAATCATCGGACACCGCCTTGGTCATCGCCCCCTCACCCGGTTGCCCCGGCGGCGCTGCTGTCCATACGCAGGCGCGGGTCGACAGCATAATAAAGCAAATCGACGACCAGGTTGATGACGACAAAAAAGGCGGCGACGAGAATGAGATAGGTCGACATGACCGGGATATCGACAAACTGGATGGCCTGCAAGAACAACAGGCCCATCCCGGGCCACTGGAACACGGTCTCGGTGATGATGGCGAAGGCGATCAGGGAGCCAAGCTGCAAACCGGTGATGGTGATTACCGGCACCAGCGTGTTCTTCAACGCATGACCAAAATGCACGGCGCGGTTGCTGAGTCCGCGGGCGCGGGCGAATTTTATGTAATCGGTGCGCAGGACCTCAAGCATTTCCGAACGCACCAGCCGCATGATCAACGTCAGCTGGAACATGCCGAGGGTGAAGGCCGGCATGATGAGCGACTTCAAGCCACTGACGGTCAGCAGACCGGTGCTCCACCAGCCGACCTGGACCGTCTGACCGCGGCCGAAGGTGGGCAGCCAGCCGAGTACGACGCCGAAGAACAAAATCAAGAGAATGCCGATGAAAAAGGTCGGCAAAGAGATACCGGCCAAGGAAACCGCCTGAAAGACACGGCTCAGCCAGCGGTCCGGATAGAGCCCGGTGTAAACCCCCATCGGCACGCCGGCGAGCAAAGCATAAAGCGCGGCGACCAGAGCCAACTCCAGAGTGGCCGGCATGCGCTCGGCAAGCAAGACGTCAACGCGGCGGGCGGTGCGGAAGGAAATGCCAAAGTCACCCTGGACGACATTGCCGAGGTAGCGGGCGTATTGCAAAATGATCGGGTCGTTCAGGCCGAGACGATCGCGTAAAGCCGCCCGATCCGCCAACGAGGTGTCCTGGCCGACCATCTGGGCGATAGGGTCGCCGACGAACGTAAACATCACGAAGGCGAGCAGCGAGACAACCAGCATAACGATGATTGCTTGGAATATACGGCGGAGGACGAACGCGGCCATGACCCCCATCGTACCCATTCAACCGGCCGGGCGGTCAAGGGAATTGCGGCAGGGGAGGCTAGCCGGCGCCGATGGCCGATGCTGAGGCTACGCGGTGCGGCTTAGGGTCGCGCCAGGTGCCGCCGGAGGCCATCGGTTGCTAGTTTTAAACGACCGTTAATGGAATATTTGCTATGAAATGTCGTGTTCGGGCCTAAATTAGGGAATATCCCGGGGAAGACCGAATATTGAAGGGATCTCGGCGATATGGACTATGAACAGTTTTTTGCGAACTCTCTGGGCGAGCTGGAAGCCGAGGGACGGTATCGCATTTTTGCCGATCTCGCCCGGCGGTCAGGGGCATTCCCCATGGCCACGCGGTTTTGGCAAGACCAGACGGAGGAAGTAACGGTCTGGTGCAGCAACGACTATCTGGGCATGGGCCAACATCCGGCCGTCCTCAGCGCCATGTCACAGGCCCTGGAGAAATGCGGCGCCGGCGCCGGCGGCACACGCAATATCGCCGGAACGAACCACCATCATGTCCTGCTGGAGCGCGAGCTCGCGGACCTGCATGGCAAGGGAGCGGCGCTGCTGTTTACCTCGGGCTATGTGGCCAATATGACGACCCTCAGCACCTTGGGTGCCGGCCTGCCGAATTGCGTGATCTTCTCGGATGCGCTCAATCACGCGTCGATGATCGAAGGCATTCGGCACAGCCGGGCGGAAAAATGCATCTTTCGGCATAACGACCCGGCACACTTGGACAGCCTGTTGTCGGGTTACGACGACAGCCGGGCCAAACTGGTGGTCTTCGAGTCGGTCTATTCCATGGATGGCGACGTGGCCCCCATCGCCGAGCTGTGCGACGTCGCCGAGGCCCATGGCGCCTTGACCTATCTGGACGAGGTCCATGCGGTCGGCATGTATGGTCAATCCGGCGCCGGCGTGGCCGAGCGCGACGGGGTGATGGACCGGATCGACATCATCCAAGGGACCCTTGCCAAGGCGTTCGGGGTGATGGGCGGGTATGTCGCCGCCTCGGCCAAGCTGGTCGATTTCGTGCGGTCGAACGGCGCGGGCTTCATCTTCACGACATCGCTACCACCGGCACTGGCCGCCGGGGCGTTGGCCAGCATCCGGTTGGTGCGACAGGACAACGGCCTGCGGGAGCGCCATCAGGAGAGAGCGGCGACGCTGAAGCGACGGCTGACCGAAGCGGATATCCCGGTGATGCCGTCGGTGTGCCATATCGTGCCGGTCCTGGTGGGCGACGCGCGGCTGAGCAAGCAGGCCAGCGACGAATTGCTGGCCCGGCACAGTATCTACGTGCAGCCGATCAACTACCCGACCGTGGCGCGGGGCACCGAAAGGCTACGCATTACGCCGACCCCCTTGCATGACGACGCGGCCATGGACAAACTGGTGGCGGCGCTTTACGACGTGTGGTCACGACTGGAATTGCGCAAAGCAGCGTAAGAATTTCAATACAGGGAGCGGCGATGTATCGAGACAAGACGCTTATCCCGACCGAAGCGATCCGCTTGGCGGCGCTGGGCACGCTGGAAATGCGGCCGATGCAGCTCAGCGAGTTGGCGCGCGACGTACGGGCTTTCGCCAGCCGCATTGCCGGCCCGTCCCTCGATATCCTCGGCAACAGCCTGGAACTGCTGCGCCTGGAAGGGCTGGTGGCCGCGGTCGGCGGAGAGACGCAGGAAAACGATCCCGAAGTGGCGATCACCGCGGCGGGCAAAACCGCCCTCATCGGACTGCTTTGTGCCAATGTGCGGGGGCCGGTCGATGGCGTCAGCAAGCTGATCCTGGCCCTGAAATTGCGCTTTCTGCACCTGTTAGACCCGGCGGACCGGCAAGCGCAGGTGGAGTTGATACAGGAAGCCAGCGAGGCTGAACTCGGCCGGCTGCAGGATCTGCGGCAACGCTATGCCAACGAGCCCGGCGAGCTTGACGCTTGGCTGGCACTGGAGCTGGCCCAGGTCAGCGGGCGCATCGCCTGGCTGGCCAGCCTCAAGGATCACTAGCGGAACCGCTCGTCAGCGGCGGGCTAGACGCGCCGCGAGCGCCCGCAGGTATTTGCGATCGTCGGCGGTAAAGTCGCCGGACTCAATGTCTTGCTTGTAGTCCTCGAGTTCGTCGCGGGTGCCCGCATATAGGTTGGGGCGACGCAACAGGGCCTCGACCATCGCGAGGTCGTCGCCGTCGGCGGGGACCGGGGTGGGCTCCGGGGCGGGCTGTGGGGCGGGCTGCGCGGCGGGCTGTGGGGCGGGCTCGTCCAGGTCAGCACCGTTTTCGACCTGTTCGGGCCGCAACAACTCCTGCCAGCTCAGGCCCGCGTCGGAGACCTGGGCGTGCAGATCCCTGGCCGCCTCCAGCACTGTTACGTCATCCTCTTCGCCCAGAGCCTCCAGGCCGGCGAGAATGCGGTTTCGATCCAAATCAGCCATATGCTCTCCAGCGGCGCGGCGCCGCAACAGGGTCCCAATTAGTATAGATGCTGACCACCGGTCACGAAGATCTCCGACCCGGTGACATAGCCGAAATCGGCGTTGCAGAGTTGGTAGACCGTCGCAGCCACTTCCTCCGGCGTGCCCATGCGGTGCATCGGTATGCGGTTGATCAGCGGCTCATAGTCGTCGCCGATCATCTCGGTCTCGATTTCGCCCGGGGCGACGGCGTTGACCCGCACCCCAAGGTCGGCGAACTCCACCGCCATCTCCCGGGTCAGCGCCGACAACGCCGCCTTCGATGTGGAATAGGCGGAGCCGGCAAACGGGTGGATGGCGTGGCCGGCGATCGAGGTGATGTTGACGATCGCCGCCGTCGAGGCGGTGCGGGGATCGGCGCTGGATGGACCGCGGGCGAGGGCACTGGCAAAGCCGCGCGCCAACATCAGCGGCGAGAAGAAATTAAGCTCGAAGACCTCGCGCCAACGGTCGAGGGCGCCGTTCAGGCACCCCAAACGCTCGTTCGATTCGGTCTTTGGGGATACAGCGGCGTTATTCACCAAGGCGTTGAGCGGCTTGCCGTCCAAGCCAACCAGGGCCTGCTCAATGAACAGTTCGACGCTCGCCGGGTCGCCGAGATCGGTGGGAATATGCATCGTCCAGTTGGGATCACGCTTGCAATGCTCGGGTACGGCATCGCGGCTACAGGTGATGATGCTCCAGCCCTCGTCGGAGAATCGCTTCACCGTCGCGTGGCCAATGCCGCGGCTGGCGCCGGTCAGAATGACGGTGCGTCGGTCCGTTCCCATACGCAATAGGTAGGCGAAAATGCCGAACGGCGCCAGAAAAAGCCGTGGTCAATGCAGACGGCGGCGTTCTTTAACCGGCGCCCGGATTGCTTCGCTGTGCGCGCAAGATCAATGCGGCGGCGGCACGCCGAGAGGCGTATGGCCCTCGTCGAGGCCGGCGGGATCCTGGTGAACCATGATCTCGGCGCCGGGAAAAGCGGCCAACACCGCCGCCTCGACATCGTCGGATATGGTGTGGGCGCGGGAAAGCGTGATGGCGCCGTCCATTTCCAAATGAAACTGGATGAAACAGTTGGGGCCGGATGTCCGGGTGCGCAGATCATGCACATCGGCGACATCCGGATGCTCTGCCGCGATGGCCAAGATGCGGCGCCGGTCGGCGTCCGGGAGCTCTCGATCCATGAGCATGTGCAGGGCTTGGGAGGCGATTTTCCAGGCATTGTAATAGAGAAAGATGGCGATTCCGGCGCCAAAAAGCGCATCGGCGTACTGCCAATCAAGCCAAGCGGTCAAAATCAGACCGACGATGACGGCAAGATTGGCGAGCACATCGCCGGTGTAGTGCAGCGAATCGCCGCTGATGGCCAACGAGCCCGTCTTGCGCACGACCCGGCGCTGAAAGGCGACAAGGCCCAACGTAAAAACAATGGACAGCACCATCACCGCGATACCGACAGTGGGGGCTTCGATCGGCTGCGGGCGCCACAGACGACGGGCGGCCTCGAGCAGCAGCAAGGTCGACGAGCCGGTGACGAAGGCGGCCTGGCCAAGCCCGGCCAGGGGCTCCGCCTTGCCGTGACCAAAGCGGTGCTCCTTATCCGCCGGCGTCAGAGCATGGCGGACGGCGAAAAGGGTTACGAGCGAGGCGAGGACATCAAGAACGGAGTCCAGGAGTGACGCCAGCACGGCCACGGAGTCGGTCTGCGCCCAAGCCACCAACTTGGCGAGGATCAAGATGCTGGCGACAGCCACCGCCGCATAAGTCGCACGGCGCATAAGGCGATCATGGCCGGCGGTAGCCGGTTGCTGAACTCCCGTAGCTTGGGTCATGGATAAAGGTATTCAGCCGTCCATCCGGGGACATCCGCGACACGGCGAAATTGCAGGCGTTCATGCAGGCGATCGTCGCGATGAACCCAAAACTCGATCGCCGTCGGTGCCACAAGGTAGCCGGACCAGAAGGGCGGGCGGGTAACTTCGGCGCCGGCGAAACGGGTTTCATAGTCGTCGAGGCGGCGATGCAACTCGGCACGGCTGGGCAGAACCTCGGACTGGCGCGAGGCCCAGGCACCGAGCTGGCTGCCGCGCGGGCGACTGGCAAAATAGGCGTCTGCTTCGTCGGCCTCAACCGGCTGGACGGCGCCTTCCACGCGCACTTGCCGACCGAGCGACTTCCAGTGAAAGCATAAGGCGGCCAAAGGATTGGAATTGATCTCGTCGCCCTTGCGGCTGCCGTTGTTGGTGTAGAAGAGGAAGCCGCGATCGTCGAAGCTCTTGAGCAAAACAACGCGGGCAGACGGCGCACCGCCACTGCCAACGGTGGCAATAACCATGGCGTCGGCAAGGCCCTGCTCAGCCGCGTGGGCCTCGGCATACCAAGTGCTAAAAAGGCCGTAAGGATCGGACTCGCCGTCGGGCAGCGTGAGTTCCAGTTCCGGCGTAACGTTGGTCATCTGCTGGGTGCGCCTTCGCCGCAATTACGATATTGGCGCAGCATAGGCGAGGAGAGATGCGGATGCGACCAGCAGGTTTGCCAAGCGGCGCGCCAAATTGCCGCCTACCGTGGTTGTCGGGCGGCTAGGTGTTCAGTCGGCGATCGATGACTCGCCGCGCTTGGGCCGCAGGCTGGCGGTGCCGGTGGCCGCCTCATCGGCGAACAACGCCTTGATGGGCAAGGTCAATCGGGTGCGATTTTCGCCGTCCGTACTGGCCAGCAAATGGCGCAACTCCTGGGCCCAGGGAACATCGGCAAGGTCGGGGAGTTCCGGCTCGACCGGGCCCAATCCGACGACCCGGCAGATGTCGTAAAGACTGACCCCATCGAGGTCGCGGGCGAGGACGAAATCGTCATTGTCGGTCCTGGCGACATAGCCGGCGGCGCGCAGCATGGTCACGGCTTGGGCCATGCCCTCGCTATCGCCGCCAAGCTTGGCGACCAGGCTGTCGTCATCGATGCGACGCCCCTCGCGGCCGGCCTGGAGCAGGGTGTGCAGCACCAGCAAAGCCTCGGCAAACCGGCGGCCGCGGGTCATTTCTCCGGCCGCGGCGCGACGGCGGCTGACCAGCCACTCGGGCCAGGCGGCGGCCATCACGGCGCCGAACAAGATCACGGACCAAGTGAGATACATCCAGATGAGGAACAAGGGCAGCGCCGACAAGGTGCCATAAACCGCCTGGAAGGTGACGATGCGGCCGACATAGGCGCCAAAGACCTGCTTGAGCAGCTCGAACAGGATCGCGGCCACGAACCCGCCGGCCAGGCCATGACGCCAGTCCACCTTGCGATGGGGCAGAGCGATATACATAACCGCGAAGCTGGCGGCGGCGAAGAGGATGGGGATGGCGCCGATAAAGAACCCCCGCAGGGCGCTGATATCGACGGATTCAGCGGCGATTTGGGCGAGCAGCGAGAAATAAGTGCTGAGAGACAAACCAGCGCCGAGTAGCATCGGGCCGAGGGTCAGAACCGTCCAATAGGCGATCAGGCGAGTGACCAAGGGCCGCGCCTCATGGACGCGCCAAATGGCGTTGAAGGCGGATTCGACGGTCGCCAGCAGCATGATCGCGGTGACGGCCAGGCCGACGACACCGATTGCGGTCAGCCCCCCGGTATTGCTGACGAAGGTCTGAAGGTAGTTCTCAACAACCGATCCGGCGTGGGGGGCCACATAAGTCAGCGCCAGGCCGAGCAGCTTCTGACGCGCCGCGTCGAAGCCGGGAAAAGCCGCCATCACCGCCAGGCCAATGGCGGCCAAGGGTACGATGGCCAGCAAAGAGGTATAGCTGAGCGACGCGGCGATCCGCAGGCAACGATCGCCGGAAAAGCGCGCCAAGGCATAACGCGCGAACCCAATCGCGGCCTGACCGCGCGCCAGAAGCGCCGCTGGGATTTCCATCGCCATGACTGCCAAGGACCTTACCATGACGATGATGTTACGGCTCAATATTTAAGGAATTCAGCACCACTTTGCTGACCGGGGTCCATCGTGTAGATTTGCTGCCCAGGGGGAAACGTTCGCTTGAAAAACGAGGGTGTGCATGAGTGATGGCCAGCAGCTGATGGCCGGCAAGCGGGGACTGGTCATGGGCGTTGCCAACGACCGTTCGATCGCTTGGGGGATCGCGAAATCGGTGGCCGCGGCGGGTGCGGAGCTGGCGTTCACCTACCAGGGGGACGCGTTGGCCAAACGGGTGAAGCCGTTGGCGGCCGGAATCGGCTGCGACCTGGTGCTGCCCTGCGACGTGACCGATCCCGACAGCATGGATGAATTGTTCGCGACCCTCAAAACGCGATGGCAAAGTTTCGATTTCGTGGTCCATGCCATCGCCTATTCGGACAAAGACGAGTTGAAAGGCCAGTACGTCGCGACGACGCGGGAGAATTTCGCGAAGACCCTGGACATCTCCTGCTACTCCTTCACCGATACCTGCCGGCGGGCGAAAGAGATGATGCCCAATGGCGGCAGTTTGCTGACGCTGACCTATTACGGGGCGGAGCGGGTGATGCCCCACTACAACGTCATGGGCGTGGCGAAGGCCGCACTCGAGGCCAGCGTGCGCTATCTGGCGGTCGATCTGGGCGGGCAGAATATCAGGGTCAACGCGATTTCCGCGGGGCCGATCAAAACCCTGGCCGCCAGCGGTATCGGCGATTTTCGCTATATTCTGAAATGGAACGAGTTGAATTCGCCGCTGAAACGCAATGTGACCATCGACGAAGTCGGCGGGGCCGGGCTGTATCTGCTGAGCAATCTGGGCGCGGCCGTATCCGGCGAAATCCATCACGTCGATAGCGGCTATAATGTTGTCGGCATGGTCGCGGTGGACGCGGCCAAGGAAGTGGCGGCGCTGTTGGCCGGGCTCAACGGCGACGATTGAGATGGCCGGCAACAGCTTCGGCCACATTTTCCGGACCGTCACGTGGGGCGAGAGCCACGGGCCGGCGATCGGCTGCGTGGTCGAGGGCGTGCCGCCACGGCTGAGCCTGGCGGAAGCTGATCTGCAGCATTGGCTGGACCGGCGGCGGCCGGGGCAATCGCGCTTCACCACCCAACGTCAGGAACCGGATCAAGTGCGCATCCTGTCCGGCGTGTTCGAGGGGCAGACCACAGGGGCGCCGATCGGGCTGCAAATCGACAATGTCGACCAGCGTTCCAGGGACTATGGCGATATTGCGGAGAAGTACCGCCCGGGCCATGCGGACTATACCTATGACGCGAAATACGGCATCCGCGACCACCGCGGCGGCGGCCGGGCCTCGGCGCGGGAGACCGCAATGCGGGTGGCGGCCGGCGGGATCGCGCGGGTGGTGCTGAACGCGCTGGTCGAGGACGGCGTGGGCATCCGCGGCGCCATGGTGCAGATGGGCCCGCAGCAGATCGACCGGTCGCGCTGGGAGTGGGATGCGGTCGAGGACAACCCGTTCTGGTGTCCGGACCGGCAGGCGGCGCAAGCTTGGGAAGGCTATCTCAACGATATCCGCAAACGGGGCTCAAGCATCGGCGGGGTGGTCGAAGTCGTGGCCAGCAATGTCCCGGCCGGCCTGGGCGCGCCGGCCTACGACAAGCTGGATGCCGACCTGGCGAAGGCGATGATGAGCATCAACGCGGTGAAGGCGGTGGAAATCGGGGCCGGGCTCACCGCGGCGGCGCTGACCGGCGAGGAAAACGCCGACGAGATGCGAATGGTCGATGGCGGCGTGAGCTTTCAGTCGAATAATGCCGGCGGCGTGTTGGGCGGGATTTCCACCGGCCAAGACATCGTGGTGCGCTTCGCGGTGAAACCGACCAGTTCGATTCTCACCCCGCGGCGGACGGTGACGCGGCGCGGCGAGGACACGGAGATCAAAACCCGGGGACGCCATGACCCTTGCGTCGGCATCCGGGCGGTGCCGGTCGGCGAGGCGATGATGGCGCTGGTACTGGCCGATCATCTCTTGCGCCAGCGCGCGCAGTGCGGGCTTTAGGCGCGGCCGCTTCATCCCTCGGTCCGTCATAGCGAGGCCGCAACGCGGCCACAGTGATCCAACATGTCGGCGCCGAGCGGGTTTGAGGTCCAGTGGTGTGTGGATTGCCGCGTCGGCCTGTGGCCTCCTCGCAAATGACAGCGAGGGTGTGAGCTAATCTAGCGACAGATAGGTCTCCAAGCGGGCGGCGCGGGCGGCCTTGTGCATGGCGATCGCGGCCGGGTCGAGATCGGCCACCGGCCTGGTCTCGTGCCGCCAATGACCATGATTGTCGACGCCGCGGACCAACATCGCCGATTC
>JAJFJA010000054.1 GCA_021774445.1 Alphaproteobacteria bacterium | reverse complement strand
GCGGCTTGCTGCAGCAAATGTTCCTGTTCCTTGCGTTTGACCACCGGCCTTCTCCCTAGTTGATCTTGGTTTATCAGTTGCCTGAATGCGGTTGAATTTTCTCCCATCGTACCTTAGCGACGTTATTAGCAAACCCCTCTTATGGTCAAATTTTTTGTCAATATGGCGGACCTCAGTCCGGTATACCGGACTTCGACCTTGACGCGAAACCAACGCGCATAGATTGTTCTAAGCTGGTTACTCTATGGCGGAGGCCGACAGCTGCGGGATAGTGAAAGGGCGGTTGGCCTGCTGGTGTCGCTGGCAAATCGATGGTCCGAGTAGCAGCGGAACGATAACAACCAGGTTAGAATGCGTGGCACGGAGTGCTTCAGCCTGCTTTTGGTCTGGTTCAGGCGCTTCCGCGTGGCGCCCGCATCATTGACCAAACAATCAACCAGAGTGTGGAGCCTAGTTCGGCGTGACTGGTACGATGCCCCGAGACGATGAGTGGCTTTGAATGGCGCATATACAGATCAGAAACCTCGTAAAAAAATTCGGCGACGTTGAGATCCTTCACGGCGTCGACTTTGAGATCGTCGATCAGGAACTGGTCGTTTTGGTCGGGCCGTCGGGTTGCGGCAAGACGACGTTGTTGCGCATGATCGCCGGCCTTGAGGATGTGACCGGTGGCGAGATCGCTCTTGACGGCCGGGTCATTAATCACGTGCGTGAGAAGGACCGGGACATCGCCATGGTGTTCCAAAATTACGCGCTCTATCCGCATATGACCGTTTACAACAACATGTCATTCTCCCTGCGCATGCGGAAGGTTCCCAAACCGGAGCAACAGCGCCGCATTCGTTGGGTGGCGGAGGTGTTGAAGCTTGAGGATTATCTCGACCGCTACCCGCGTCAGCTGTCGGGCGGTCAGCGTCAGCGGGTCGCCATGGGCCGCGCGCTGGTGCGCGAGCCTATGGCTTTTCTGCTGGATGAGCCGCTATCCAATCTCGACGCGCAGCTGCGCGTCGAGATGCGGGCCGAGATTCGGGCGCTACACCAACGGCTGAAGGCGACGGCCGTCTATGTGACGCACGACCAGGTCGAGGCGATGACGCTGGCGGATCGCGTCGTGATCATGCGCGACGGCTATGTCGAGCAGATCGGCACGCCCGACGTCATATACGACCGGCCGTCCAACTCCTTTGTCGCCGGCTTTATCGGTTCTCCGGCTATGAACATGCTGCCCGGCCATTTGCGCCGGCGTGACGGCAAGGTTTTGGTCGAGTTCGCCGGGGGCGCCGACACAGAAGTGCAGGCGGTGCAGGGCGGGGAGGACGGCATCCCCGTGGTCTACGGCATTCGGCCTGAGGATCTCCATATCGCCGACGAGCAGGACGGCTGGCCGTTAACGGTCGAAGTGGTCGAGATGACCGGCAGAGAGATTGAAATCTACGGCAGGCTAGACGGCGTGCGGATTTGCGTGCTGCTTCGCGAGCGACGGCGCTTGAGCCCCGGTGATACCGTTTGGCTCAGGCCCGACGGCGCCCGGGCACATGTGTTTCAGGCAGATACGGGTCGCAATCTCGTCGCGGCCTGAGCGGCGCAGCGTCCTCCGTGAGGGGCGGGCGAGGTCCGGCCACAGTGATTACCTGCAGGGTATTCGTTTGTATTGGAGAAGGACGCCGTGACGGCGGCGCAACGAGGTACGATATGGCTGAAAACAAATCGGTAATGGACTCATTCCGGCTCGATGGCAAGCGGGCGCTGATTACCGGTTCCGGCCGCGGGTTAGGCCGGGAAATGGCATTGGCCTTGGCTGAAGCCGGTGCCGATATCGTGCTCGTTGGCCGTGGTCAAGAAAGCCTGGACGCAACCGCCGCTGACATTGTCGCGCGTGGCCGAAGCGCTCATAAACTGGTCGCCGATATGGCCGATCCGTCTCAGTGCGAGGTGGCCTGCAAACAAGCCCTAGAAGAGGCGGGCCCGATCGACATTTTGATCAACAACGTCGGCGGTCGGGGAGTCAACGTCCCGATTGTGGAAACCAGCGTCGAGCAGTGGGAAAGTGCTATGGCGCTCAATCTAACCCACTATTTTCTCGCGACCCGGATCATCGGCCAGCAAATGATCGCGCGCCAGGAAGGCGGGCGGATTATCAATGTCGGGTCGATTTCCGGCATGATCGTCAATCGCGATATTGGCGGTCGGCACTATGAAACCGCCAAAGCCGCCGTCATTCAATTCACCCGGACGGTCGCGGTGGACTGGGCGCCCCACGGTATTAATGCCAACGCAATTTGCCCAGGGTTATTCATGACCGATGCTAACCGGCGTTGGGAAGCTATCGACCGCACGCCGATCGACTCATTCGTTGCCGGCGTGCCGATGGGTCGCCCCGGCAAGCCACACGAGATCGGACCGTTGGCCGTGTATCTAGCGGCGCCGGCGTCGAGCTATGTCACCGGCACGACGATCGTGATCGATGGGGGCTACACAGCCTGGTAGATTGCCCTTGCCACGCCGATCCACTATCGCCAGGGCGTCAGGCAACGTAGTGTTGCGCATCCTTGCATGGGGCAGGGCCTACCGGGGCCTCCGCGCGCGGCCCAACAAACCGTTCAGAACAGCCGGCGGGAGATTTCGCCTCGTTACGCCTCGCGGCCATCGAGGACCTTAAACGTGCAGGTGGGCTGACAATTTCGCGGCGGGTACCTGCCCCCGAACAAAACCGACCAGCCGCGCTGCCGCATCGAGACAACGACGCCCCGGTCCTGCGTTGCCAACCCCGGTGCATAGGATCATGGAACCTAAGCGCAACGTCGGCTCACCTGGGGCGGCAGGTCGGGCTTAGCCTTGCAATTGGCTCGCGTCGGTCATTCGGGCACGCCGGCAGCATGTGCGAGACCATGCACCCGTTCGCGGTCCTGCGATGACTTCAACAATCGGAAGAAGTTCCAGCTTTTTAGGCGGAAGGCGGGAAATTGCGCGGTTAGCTGCGCCGCCGCGCGTTTGGCATCGTCATGCCTGTCGAGTGCCCAATAAGCCGCGGCGGCCCAGCACCATGCCGGCGGGCCGACAGGGCCATGGCAGGCAAGATTCTCTTCATATGACCGCGCAGCGCCTTCGTAGTCCTCGGCCAGAAGCTTGATGGCGCTACGCAGATTGAGATAAGGACCGCTAACGAACTGCGGGTTAAGACGGATCGCATGTTCGATTGGCTCAATCCCAAGTGCCGCGCGGCCGCCGAAGGCCAAAACCAACCCCCGGTACGCATGAGCGTCGGAATCGCTGGGTTGGCGGGCGACGGCTTCGTCGGCAGCGGCGATTGCCTCCTCGTACTTGCCTTGCAAATATAACGCCAATCCGAAGGTCATGTATGACATGCCGAAGCTGTCATCAAGCGCAATGGCCTTGCGCGACAAGGCTTCTGCCCGCGCGGCGCTTGCACTCACGTCGCCATGCCCAGCGATTGAGCCGAGAGCAAGCATCCAAGACAAACCGGCGTAACCCCCAGCGAATTTTGGATCCAATCGGATGACTTTTTCGAACATCTGGCGGGCGGCGGCTACGCGTTCCGGTAGCGGCGGAAAAGGCATCGACTTCGCCCGCACGAAGAGTTCGTAAGCTTCCAGGTTACGGGTGTGGATCTTGTGCAGGCGTTCCCGCTCCTCGCCGCTCAAGTGAACCGAGAGGGCCGCAATCACCTTGGCGCCGACGTCGTCTTGTAATTCGAAGACGTTCTCAACCGTGCCATCGTAGCGTTCGGCCCAAATGTGGCCGCCGCTCGTCGCGTCGATCAGCTGCACGTTGATGCGGACGCGTGCCCCAGCCTTGCGGACGCTGCCTTCGAGGATGTAGCGCACTCCCAGTTGTCGCGCAGCGGCGCGGACATCGATGGCCTGCCCCTTGAAGGTGAAGGAGGAGTTCCGCGCCACCACGAAAATGCCGGAAATCTTCGACAAATCGGTGATCAGATCCTCGGTCATGCCGTCGGCAAAATAATCCTGCTCCGGATCGCGGGACATGTTGTCGAAAGGCAGCACCGCTATCGAGGGCCGGTCGGGCAGTGGCAAGGGCCCTGGCTCTGCGGCGCCCGGCGTGGTTGGCTGTGGCGCCGCCTCCGGCCAGTGCCACACGCGGAGCGGCCGGGCGATGTTCTTGACCTCGTATGTGCCGCCGTCCTGCCAGGCTATTTCGAGGCGATCGCGGACCTGCCGGTAGGCATCATCCGACAGGGCGATGCCGCCGGGCCGGGCCAGAGGTTCAACGCGTGCAGCGAGGTTGACGCCGTCGCCGAAGATATCTTCGTCCTCGATAATGATGTCGCCGACATTGATGCCAATGCGGAAGCGGATGGAGCGGTCTTCGCTCTGGCCTGCATTGCGCGCCGACAGACCCCGCTGAATTGCTATCGCGCACTCGGTGGCGGCGACCACGGAAGGGAATTCCAGCAGCAGACCATCGCCCATGGCCTTGACAACTCGCCCGCCATGTTCGGCGATCTGCGGATCGATCAATTCGCCGCGGTGGCGCCGCAGCGCGGCGAGTGTACCAACTTCGTCCTTGCCCATAAGGCGCGAGTAGCCAACCATGTCGGCAGCCACTATCGCCGCTAGTCTGCGCTGGGTTCTCGCAGTCATCGGACGATACTAACCTGCGGCAACCGCCCGCGCCACCGCCAGTGACGGGCCCGGACCCGCAGGCAAGGCGGCGATCTCGTCATTTCATGGCGCGATGCCGCAGCCCCCACCAGGAGGCGCCCAAGGCATCGGCCAGGGCGGCGTGGCCACGCGGCGCGCTGTCATGCACCAGGCTGGTCGGACGATTGGCACCGAGTTGGGATGGTCGACAAAGCGATCGTCGCGGCTTTCGTATGCCCGGTCACTGACAGCGCAGACGTAAGGAGCCGCCAGAGCGCGGGCCCGATCAAGGCCTAGGCGGACTATCTAGAACAGCCGGCGGGAGACCTCGACGGTGTCGCCGGGCAGCAGCGACGCGTCGAGGGAGGCGCGAAACTCCTGCGGCCCGGTCTCGGTCTGGCGCACCACGGTAACGACGCCGGTCTTGGCGCGGCGGGTGAAACCGCCGGCGACGGCCACCGCCTGGCGCACGGTGAGGCCGGAACGGTAGGGGTAGCTGTCGGGGCGATTGACCTGGCCGAGGATGAAAAACGGCCGGAAGTTGAGGACATCGACGCTGAGGCTGGGATCGACGATAAAGCGGCGGTCGAGCTCCTCGGTCAGCTGGTCGGTCAGGGCATCGACGCTTGCACCGCCGGCGCGGACCTGGCCGAGCAACGGAAAGACGATGTACCCGGTGGCATCGATCTCAAACTCGCCGGAGACATCCGGATGCCCGAAGGTGTTGATGCGCAAGCGGTCACCCGGCGCCAGGCGATACACCGCCGAGGCCGGATTAAGGCCGGAAGCGGGGATGATGTCGTCGGCCGGGCCGGCACAGGCGGCCGCGGCAAGGGCGATAAAACTCAGCACCAGGCGGCGCCACATCGATTTCCGCCAAGCTGTCATCGGTACGCCTCCATCATAGTTGCACCCGCAGGGCCAGCCGGACCTGGTTGGCAATAAAGTCCCGGCCCGCGGCGTTCGAGCTGCGGCGGGTGTGATCATAGGATGCCGTGGCGTTGAAATACTCGTTGACAAAATAGGTCATCGTGAGGCCGGCGGACACGGTATCGTCGGTTCGCGTATCGCTTTCGAAATCGGCGTTGCGGTAGGCCGTGCGGGTATTGAGCAGGAAATTGTCGGCGATGTCGAAATCGATGCCCAGGGTGACGTTGGTGTTGACGATCGCCGAGACGCCAGGTTGGGTGGTTTCATCGATGGCACGGTCGACGGCGAAATCCAGGGTCTGCAGGTCGGTAATATTCCACAATAGGCGACCGCGCACCGAGGTGCCGCTGGTGTCGGCAAAGCTCGGATCGTCGAAACTTTGTTCGAAGAAACCAGCGCTGAACTCAACGAAGGAAACGCCGGAGATATCGTAGGACAGACCGGCGCGAATATCGTAGCCGTCCGAATCGCGGATCACGCCGGCGCTGTCCGGGGTGCGGTCGTAACGGACAATCCGGTAGCTGGGGGCGACAAACACGGACAGGCCCGAGCCGAAGGCGAAACCGGTATTGAGGCTGAGACCATATTCGTCGCGGTCCTGATCGTCATTGTCGATCACGCCGTTGTCGCGATAGTCGTATTGGCGCGCGGTGCCGGTGATACCGACGCTAAGGTCGCCGGGGCCATAGTTGAATCCGAGACTCTCGGTGGCGAGAAAGAAACGGTCGACGTCACTGGCCGCGCCGGCACTGTCGGGATCGTCGCGATCGACATGGAAGCGCCCAAGACTTGCCGAGACATCGGCGGCGATGCCGTCGTCGACATCGAGGCGGCCGGACGCGCGCAGGTCATAGTCGTCCGAGTCATTGTTGCCGACATCGGCAAAACGGGTGAAGGCACCCTGCAAACCGAGCGACACCGCATGACGGTCCCAATCGGAATTCAGCGAGACCGCCGGCGCCAGGCGCGTGGAGGTATCCGATTGGGTGTTCTGATCGGTGCGGAACACGTTGTCGTCATAGGCAACACTGAGATCGAGGGTCGGGCAGAGGCGCAAGCCGCCTTCCTCCGCACCGCGGACGGACCCGAGCCGGATACAGGACGCGGCGAAGTCCGGGCGCGGCCGGTTGGCGACGGCCTCATCTTGCGCGGTTTGCGCGGCGGCGGCCGCGGCAAACCCGACAACCGACAGCGCAACAATGAAAGTACGGGTGACAGCCAACCGAGCGACCATGGACACAGCGTGGATGTTGTTCGACGACGACATGCCGCGTTCCCCCTTGCGACAACAGCCCAATTGGGCGCGACGGTTCGGGACGAACGACGCGCCGCTCAAACCGATTTCGTCGACAACGGGGTGGGATAGGGTGCGTTGTTGAACGTCTCGGCCAGAGTCTTTCCGGAATCTCTATAGGCCAAGGCCGCACCCGGCGCCAACCGGTTGGCGCCGGGTGCGTTGTAGCATTGTTGGGGCAATCCACCGATGAAGGCGCCGGTCGCTTGATCCCGGAAACGGATTCAGCTTCCATCAAAGGAGGCACGAGGCGGATCATTCGAACCGTCGAGAGTGTACAGAAAAAACTTCGCGAGGTAGCGGGGTGGCTGGGATGCCAAGAGGCCACGCAGGCAGACTCGAGCGCTCACACACTGCAGGCGAACGCTCGAACCGGGGTCGACGATGACCCTAATGGTGCGGCTGGAACGCCGCGAACCGTTACGACAAGGTGAATCGCTGCGCGCGGGCGGGACGGCGATCTCGCCGGTCATTGTCGCCGGATCCGCGGTGTTGGCCGACGGGATTTCGGTGACCCTTCCCGGCCTGCTGTTCTATCTGAGCTATGTCGGCTGGAGCGAAAGCAGCTTTGGCTTGTACGCCGCCGGGTTAGGCTTGCAGGTTCTGCTGACCGTGGCGCTGTTCTCGCTCGCCGGTCTGTACCGCTTTGAGGCGATCACGCGCACCGGACGCCATAGCGGCAAGATCATCGGGCTCGGCGGCGCGGTGTTCGCCGTGCTGGTGATGCTGGCCTTCGCCTTGAAAATTTCCGACCAGTTCTCGCGCGTGTGGGTGTTTTCGAGCCTGATCTGTACACCGCCCATCCTGTGCCTGACACGGGCAAGCTTTAGCGGGTTGCTGCGATGGGCCGCGCGCAGCGGTACCCTAACACGCAACATCGCGATTATCGGTGCGGGCGAGCAAGCAAGAAGACTGCTGGAGCGGATGGCCCGCGCCGATGAACCGTGGAACCGAGTCGTCGGCATTTTCGACGACAGACTCAATCGAGTCGCGGCCTCGGTATACGGCACCGCCGTGGTGGGCCGCGTCGATGACCTGGTCATCATGGCGCGGCGACAGCGAATCGACGAAATCGTCATCGCGCTGCCGTGGAGCGCCGAAGCGCGGGTGGGCGCCATCGTGCGCAAGCTGCGCGAACTGCCGGTGGACGTACGGCTAGCCAGCGACCTTGCGGGGTTCGCCCATGGATCCAGCAATCTCAGCAGCCTTAGCGGCGTGCCGGTACTGGATGTCGCGCGCCGACCAAACTCGGGGTGGCCGCAACTGGTCAAGTCGGCGCTGGACAGGCTGCTGAGCGCCCTTCTGTTAGTGCTTTCAGCGCCGTTTTTGATCGTCATTGCGGCGGCGATCAAACTGGAGAGCCGCGGTCCCGTCTTGTTCCGGCAGCGGCGCTACGGCTTCAACAACCAGGCGTTCACGATGTTCAAATTTCGCACCATGGTCGATCGCGGCGATGGTGACGTGATGCAAGCACAGCGTGGCGATCCGCGCGTGACGCGGGTGGGCCGGTTGTTGCGGCGGACGAGCCTTGACGAGTTGCCGCAATTACTCAACGTGCTGAACGGCAGTATGTCGTTGGTCGGTCCACGGCCGCATGCCGTCGCCCACAACGAGGCCTTCGCAAAGATCATCGACGGCTACCACGCCCGCCATCGCGTGCGTCCCGGAATCACCGGCTGGGCGCAGGTCAACGGGTATCGCGGCGAAACCAATACGGCGGCAAAAATGCGCGCCCGGGTCGAACACGATATCTACTATATCGAGCATTGGTCGCTGCTGCTGGATATACGCATTCTGCTGCTCACCTTGGCCTGCGGCTTCATGCATGAGAATGCCTATTGAGGACCGGCGACGTCGCCGGCGCCGGCCGGCGTGACCGCTGGAAAGCGCGGCGATAGACCCGCCTTTCAGAAGCACATACGTATGGTTTGCGCCGACGACTTAGGGCACCGCTCAGGTGGTCAGGAAGCTGTAGCTGCGCCCTTCCAAAACGATACAGGTGAGGTGCCCGGTGGCGAACGCGCCGGTGTCGATGCCGATACGGTTGGGCTGGATATCGGGCTCCGCGACCGGCGTGTGGCCATGCACGACCACGGCACCATGGTCATCGGCGTTATTCAGAAAGGCTTCCCTGATCCACAAGAGATCAGCTTCATCCTGGGTCTCGAGGGACACACCGGGCCGGATGCCGGCGTGGACGAACAGATATCCGCCCTCGCGATGGGACAGCGGGAGGCCTTCGAGAAAGTCCTTATGGGCCGCTGGGAAAACCTCGCCGAACTGCTGCCGTGCCGCCTCGACCTGTTCCTCGCGATCGACGCCCGGTGGCATCATGACATCGTAGCTCATCAAGGTCTCACGCCCGCCATTGACCAGCCACATGGACGCCATGTCGTCGCCGGCGAGGAATCGCAGGACAAAATCCTCGTGGTTGCCTTTCAGGGTGACACGTTCGAAACCCGGCAGGGTCGGGGCCAGTAGATGGTCCAAGACGGCCCGGGATTCGTACCCGCGGTCGACATAATCCCCGATATATATCAATACTTTACGGGATATCGGATCGGCCGCGGCGTGGGCGGCGATTTGGGCCTCGAGCTTGCGCAACAGATCAAGCCGGCCATGAATATCACCAATGGCATAGACACGCGCGCCGGCGGGGACAGCGGCATCGGTGACCATTTCAAGGTGCTTTGGCGGTTCGGCCCGGGCCGGTTTTTTTGAGCGGAACAATTTGGAAATCATGACAGACCCTAACATAGGGCGTGGTGGCGGCGGATTTGAGTCCCGCGTATGGGGCAAATCCGATGCGCAATCAAGTATCGGCGAACAGCCGAGCGAACCCCGCGACCCTGGCCAGGGTTGTGACCCAGCAAGGTTAAGGATCTCGTAACATGCGGTGTCTAGGGTGGGCACTTCGCCTCGCCCCACGCAAGGGTCAGTTCCCCCGGCAGCGGACCCGGAGACCTTCTATGAGTAACGCTCAGCCGAGCCCGTCACCAGAACAGGCAAGCCAGGAGTCCGCCCTGGCCCGATATGTCGCGCAAATCGAACCCAGGCGCGAAGGCCGCCGAGCGGTCCATATTCATATCTCTCAGTTGCGAGAAGGCAACCGCAAGGCCCATCATCTGCGCATTGCAGCCGACACATTCGGGTCCTTGGCGCGGGCCTTCGACGGCCAGGTCTTCTCCCTTAGCAATGGCGATCTGGTGGCGATCTGTAAGGACGCGAAGGTCGAGCAAATCGATGAGGCGGTGCTGCGGGTCCGCCAGCTGTTCAATGACGACCCGTTGTCGCTCGCCGATAACGCCTCGGAAGAGCACCAGTTTTGCACCTGGTACAAGCTGGAGGAGGACTTCGACCGGCTGAAGGAGCAGGTGGCAAAGCTGCTGCAGGCGCATCGCGGCGGCGCCGCCGCGAACAAAACGCGGACGCGCAAGCCGATGACGCCCAAGTTGCTGGCCGGCCTGGAGATCGCCTTGGCCCAAGCCGACCTCGGCAACATCATGCGGCGCCAACCGATTTTCGCCTTGCCGAAGGGGGGAGAACCGAAGCCGATCTTGCACGAAGTCTACGTCTCGATCGCCGATCTGCGCGACACCCTGGCGCCAACAGTGGATTTCTTGTCCGACATGTGGCTGTTCCAGAGGCTGACGCGAACCCTCGATAGGCGGATGATGTCGATGATGCGGCGCACCGACGACAGCACGATCTCGAGCTATTTCTCCCTCAATCTGAACATCTCGACGCTGCTATCACCGGAATTCCTGCAATTCGACGCGGCGTTGCGGGCCGGCGCCCGGGGCACGATCGTCATCGAGGTGCAGATGATCGACATTTACAGCGACATGGGCGCCTTCGTGTTCGCGCGGGATTTCGCCAAGGACCGTGGTTATCGCATCTGTCTGGACGGCCTGACCTACCTCAGCGCGCCATTCTGCGATCGCGAGGCCTTGGGTCTTGATTTGGTGAAACTGCAGTGGAACAACGATATCCTGGATGATCCCAACGGCTCACGCCGGGCGACAATTCAGGCCATGATCGAGAGCGCGGGGCCGGCCCGGGTCATCCTGTGCCACTGCGACAGCGACGATGCCATCGCGCTCGGCCATGATCTTGGCGTCAGCATATTCCAGGGCCGTTCGCTCGACGCGACCTACTACTCGAAAGGGCGGGCGGCCAGCTCATAAGTCCAGCAGCGGCACGGCCGCCGCGGCCCTATTCGCGCGGCGCGTGTTTGGCCAGAATGCGCTGCAACGTACGGCGGTGCATATTAAGGCGCCGCGCGGTCTCCGAGACATTCCGACCACATTGCTCATAGACCCGCTGGATATGCTCCCAGCGGACGCGATCCGCCGACATCGGGCGCTCGGGCGGCGGCGGTAGCGGATCACCGTCGCTCAACAGCGCGGCCATAACAGCGTCGGCATCCGCCGGCTTCGGCAAATAATCGACGGCCCCGGCCTTAACCGCGGCGACAGCCGTGGCGATGTTGCCATACCCGGTCAGCATGATGACGCGGACATCGGGCCGGGCGCGGCGCAGCGCGCGGACGATATCAAGGCCGGTGCCATCGCCGAGCCGAAGGTCGATCACGGCGAACTCCGGCGGACGGGTCTCGGCAATCTCAATGCCATCGGCGACACCGCCGGCGGTGACCACGTCAAAGCCACGGCGCTCCATAGCCTTGGCCAATTGGCCACATAAATTGGGCTCGTCATCGACAATCAGCAAACTGCGCCGGGCGCCGGCTTGTGGCGGCAAGGAAGCCATCGTTTCGGTACCTATTTGTTGCTGAGTCATGCGGCGATGGGTCGTCATGGAGCCGTTTCCATGACCGATCCAGAAACGCCCCGCTCTAAACTGGTGCGTTCCCAGGTAACGTCAACTTGGGCGCCGGGGCGGCGGTTGGCGAAAGTCAGGCGCGCCCCGGTTTGCTCGAGCAGGGTCTGGGCAATAAATATACCCAAGCCCATATGGCCGTCCATCTGGCGGCGGCTCGACACATAGGGCTCGCCGATACGGTCCAAAACGGCGGGAGGAAAGCCGGGCCCATCGTCGCGAATGGTGATCGTCACTCTATCCCGATCCCAGATCGCGCGAATATCGACCTGCTTGGCCGCGAATTGGACGGCATTCTGCACCAAGCTGCCGAGGCCATGCACCATCTCGGGATGACGGCGCACCACCGGTTCCTCGGTACCGTCGGTGGCCTCCTCGGACACTTCGAGGATGATGCCTTCCTGGCGGTATGGGGCTGCCGCGGCGGCAATAAAAACGCCGATCGGCTGGCGAGAAAACGGCGAATCGTCGTCGGTTTCCTCGGGCCGGCGACCGAGCTCGGCAAGGATTTCGCGACACCGCTCGACCTCGATCTTGAGAATACCGATATCGGCGGCGAAGGGGCTGTCGGACGGTATTTGATAGGCCAACTCGCTGACCGTAACGGCGATGGTAGACAGGGGGCTGCCAAGCTCGTGGGCGGCGGCGGCGGCAAGGGCACCGAGGGAAGACAGGCGCTGCTCACGCGCCAAGGCAAGCTGAGAGGCACCCAGTGCCGTATGAATACGCCGGCGTTCTTCGGCGACGCTGCCGACGTAGGCCGCGAGGAAGATGGTGCCGACAACGACCGCGGTCCAAGCGCCGATGACGTAGATGTTGGAGAAGGCCAGATCATCGAAAGGACCCGGTAACGGGCGATGCCAAACCGCGAGCAGCGAGGCACATAGTACCGCGAGGGCGCTGAGGCCGGCGGTGCTGCGGCGCGACAAGGTGGCGGCGGAGATCGTCACGGGCGCGGCAATCAGCAGCGCGAAAGGGTTAGTCAAACCGCCGGTGAGGAACAGCAAAGCGGCGAGCTGCAGGATATCGAAGCCGAGATATAGGGTGGCTTCCGGCTCGCGCAGGCCCTCGCGGCCCGGGCGGCGCAGACTCAGCGCCGCGTTCAATAGGGCCGACGCGGCGACGACCGACAGCGCCGCGGCTAGGGGCAACGGGAAACCGAGGCCGCGGTGCACAACCAAAATGGCG
This sequence comes from Alphaproteobacteria bacterium, assembly GCA_021774445.1. GTDB lineage: Bacteria > Pseudomonadota > Alphaproteobacteria > UBA6615 > UBA6615 > SZUA-147. The sequence goes on along the minus strand of JAJFJA010000054.1, from coordinate 148,154 downwards.
GCCAATTGGCCGAGAATGGCGACCCAACGGATAAAAATGAGGGCCCGCAGTCCGACCCGGCCGGCGGGCTGGCGGCCTGCGGCCGCCGGCGACGACGCGGCGGCGCTGCCGGGCGCCGCGTCAAGCGTCGGGGCAGGCGGCAGCAGCGGGTGCAGCGGGGACTTCGTCATGGCCGTCATCATACGCCCGATGAGGGCTCCTGTGTCGGCGCGGACTCACTACCACCGACCGCCGCTATTTCAGCGCTGACTTGGGCTTCAGCAAAAGTCGCCATGCCCGAATGGCAGGCTATCGCGGCGCGCACGATGGCGATGGCCAAAGCGGCGCCCGAGGCCTCGCCAAGCCGCATGCCAAGGTCCAGCAGCGGCGTCTTGCCCAGGCGCTCGGCCAGGCTGTTATGGGCCGGCTCGGCCGAGCGGTGGGCGATCAGGCAGTGGTCGAGGGCGTGGCCGTCAAAGGCATGGAGCGTCGCGGCGGCGGCGGTGCAGACGAATCCGTCAAGCAAAACCGGGACTTGGGCCATGCGCGCGGCGAGCACCGCGCCGGCGATGGCGGCCATCTCCTGGCCACCAAGGCAACGCAAGACTTCCAGCGGGTCGGACATGGCGGCGCGGTTGGCGGTGACACCCTGCGCGACCACGACTTGCTTGGCCGCCAAGCCGTCGCCGCTCACGCCGGTGCCCGGTCCGGTCCAATCGTCCGCGCTACCGCCATAGAGGGCGAGGCAAATCGCGGCGGCGGCGGTGGTGTTGCCGATGCCCATTTCGCCCAGCGCCAGCAGATCGACACCGGGTTCGACGGCCATCATGCCGTAGGCCATGGCGCGGGCACAGTCCTCGCCAGACATGGCAGGGCCAGTGCAAAAATCCACCGTGGGCTGATCGAGGGCCATCTCGTAGACCCGCAGGTCGGCGTCCACCGTCTTGCAGAGCTGATTGATCGCGGCGCCGCCGGCGATGAAGTTCTGCACCATCTGGGCGGTGACGGCGGCGGGAAAGGCGGACACGCCGCGCGCCGCGATGCCATGATTGCCGGCAAATACACAGACCCTGGGGTGGTCCACGCGCGGCGGGTTGCGACCCTGCCAAGCCGCCAGCCAAGCGGCGATGTCTTCGAGCCGACCAAGGGCGCCGGCGGGCTTGGTGAGCTGGGCCTCGCGAGCGGCGGCGGTCCTTGCGGCATCGCTGTCCGCGTCCGGCAATTCGGCGAAAAGCGCCCTGACTTCGTCCAGGGCGGCGATCGGCTGTCGGTCGGTCATGCGGACATCCTCGGCTTGGCAAAACGCAGTTTTGGCTCGGTGGGCCGGGATGTCCTATAACGCGCCAATGGGGACAAGGCAAAAGCGGCTGACCGAACTGCGCGGCGTATTCATGCTGCTGACCCGGCTGCCGATGGGCGGAACGGCAGAAGACTCCGGGCCACTCAGCGACGGGGTGTGGGCGCTGCCCCTGGCCGGCCTGGTGCTGGGCTTGGCCGCCGCGGGGGTGTGGGGGCTGGCGAGCGGTTTGGGCGTGCCCGACTTGGCGGCGGCGCTGCTGGCCCTAGGGACGATGACCTGGCTGACCTGCGGGCTGCATGAGGACGGCTTGGCGGATGTCGCGGACGGCTTTGGCGGCGGCACGGAGCGGCCGCGCAAGCTTGCCATCATGCGCGACTCCCGGGTCGGCAGTTATGGCGTGCTGGCGCTGATATTTGCCATCGGGCTGAAGGCCGCGGCGCTGGCGCCGTTAGCGAACAGTTCGCCGACGGGGGCCGCGGTGATGATCGCGGCGGCGGTGTGGAGCCGGACCGTCATCGCAGTGGTGCTGGCGCTGCTGCGACCGGCCCGCAGCGACGGCCTCGGCGCCGCCGCCGGCAGGCCGGCGGGGGCGGTGGTGCTGGCGGGCCTGTTGCTGGGGGCGGCGATCTGCGGCGTGGTGCTGAGCGCCGGCGGCGGCGGCATCGTTATCGTGGCGCTGCTCGGCGGCGGCGGCGGCGCCTTAGGTGTCGCGGTGCTGGCGCAGCGCCAGGTGGGCGGCTATACCGGCGATGTGCTGGGCGCCGTCCAGCAGGTCGCGGAGATCGGTGTTATCCTCGCCGCCAGTGCCATGATCCAAAGGACCCTCGCATGACCCAGCAAACCAGTTGGTGGTGGATCCGCCATGCCCCGGCGATCAACCCCAGCGGCACGATCTACGGCCAGAACGATGTCCCGGCGGATACCGACGATCCGCCGACCTACGCCGCGCTGGCGCGCCTGTTGCCGGCCGGCGCGGTGCTGGTCACCAGCAATCTGCAACGTACGCAGCAAACCGCGACGGCGATCGGCGCCGCCGGGCTGGCGATGCCGGCGCCGCTGATCGAACCGGACCTCGCCGAGCAGAATTTCGGCGACTGGCAGGGGAAGCATCGAGCGGAGATCTTCGATTCGATGGACCCGGGTCATCCGTTCTGGCTGGCCTCGGCGACGACCAACCCGCCAGGCGGCGAGAGTTTCGCCGACGTGGTGGGTCGGGTCAGCGCCGTCATCAATCGCCTGAACGCGGATCTTACCGGACGCGACATTATCGCCGTGGCCCATGGCGGCACGATCCGGGCCGCTATCGGCCATGCCCTCGGTTTGACCCCGGAGCGAGCGCTGGCGTTCGAGGTCGACAATTGTTCGGCGACCCGGATTACGCATCATGGCCCAAGCCGCCATCATCCCGAGGGCACCTGGGCCGTTACCCATCTCAACCAACGCGCCGCAGGCTTTTGAGCCCGTTATGGGTGCCTTGGCGCCAGTGACAGTGCTGCTGGGCGGCGCCCGTTCGGGCAAGAGCCGCCGGGCGGAGGCGATGATCGAGGCGGGATTAGCGGCCGGTGCCTATCGCGGCGGGATCTATCTGGCGACCGCCGAGGGCCGGGATGAGGAAATGCGGCAACGGATCGACGCCCACCGGGCGCGGCGCGGCGCGGGTTGGACGACGGTGGAAGAACCGCTGGCGCTGGCCGCCGCGCTCGATACCCATAGCGCCGTGGATACGGCGATCCTGGTGGATTGCCTGACGCTGTGGCTCAGCAACGTGATGGCGGCGGGGCGCGATCCGGGGCAAGAAACCGATGGTTTGCTGGCCGCCTTGGCGAAGGCGGCCGGCCCGGTGGTGCTGGTTGGTAACGAGGTCGGGTCGGGCATCGTGCCGATGAATAAGCTGGCGCGGGATTTTCGCGACGCCGCCGGGCTGCTAAACCAGCGGGTGGCAGGCGCAGCCGACGCGGCGGCGCTGATAGTGGCCGGCCTGCCCTTGGCCTTGAAAGGCCAGCACTGGTTCGCAGAAGAGGATCGATGACAGAACTCAGAAAAATCCCGGCGACGGTGATCACCGGATTTCTCGGCGCCGGCAAGACCAGCCTGATCCAGCATCTGCTGGCCAATACCGGCGGCAAACGCATCGCCCTGGTGATCAACGAGTTCGGTGATCTGGGGGTGGACCGGGAGATATTGCTCGGCTGCGGCATTGAAGGCTGTGACGACGGCGACGTGGTCGAGTTGGCCAATGGCTGCATCTGCTGCACGGTCGCCGACGACTTTCTGCCGACCATCGAGACGCTGTTGGCACGGGCGCCACAGCCGGACCATATCGTCATCGAAACATCAGGTCTGGCGTTGCCGAAACCGCTGGTGAAAGCCTTCAGCTGGCCGGAAGTGCGGAGCCGGGTGACCGTGGACGGGGTGGTCGCGGTGGTGGATGCGGAGGCGACCGTGGCCGGCCGTTTTGCCGATGATCCGGACGCGGTGGCGGCGCGGCGCGCGGCCGATCCGGCGCTGGATCACGACAGCCCGCTGGAAGAGTTGTTCGAGGAGCAGCTGGGCTGCGCCGATATGGTGGTGCTCAACAAGGCGGACCTGCTGGCCGATGAGGCGGCGGTGGTCCAGGTGAACGATATGCTGACACCGCATCTGCGGGCCGGGGTGAAGACCATTATGACGAGCCATGGGCGGCTCGATCCGCGGGTGCTGTTGGGCCTCGACGCGGCGGCGGAAGACGACCTTGACTCGCGGCACAGCCACCATGACGACGGCGGCGAGCATGACCACGACGATTTCACGTCGTTCCGGGTGGGTTTCGGCACGGTCGGCGACCCGAAGGCGTTCGCCGCACAACTGGGGGCTATCGCCCGGGCCCATGACGTCTATCGGATGAAGGGCTTCGTCGACGTGCCCGGCAAGGCGATGCGGCACGTGATCCAGGGTGTCGGCGGTCGGTTTTACGGCTATTTCGACCGGCGCTGGCGCGACAATGAACAACGACGTTCGGAAATCGTGGTGATCGGTGCCCGCGACATGGACCGGACAGCGATCATCGCGGCGCTGCAAGCCTAGCCCGCTACCAGGCACGGACTATTTGTTGATCCATGCATCTGCTCGCCGCCACGCCAGGAGAGATCACCGACGGTTCGGAAGCCGTCGATCTGGGCCAGACGCCAGGGGATGTCGTGGTGTTGACCGCCGCCGACACGGAAATCACCTGCCTGGCGCTGGCGCAACGGCGCCTGGTCGAGGCGCTTGGGGCGGCGGCGGTGCCGAGTCTACGGCTCGCCAGTTTCTTGCATCTCGGCCACCACCTGGCGGTAGACCGCTATGTGGACAGCGTCGTCCAGCACGCGCGGCTGGTGGTGGTGCGGCTGCTCGGCGGGCGCGGCTACTGGCCCTATGGCGTCGAACAAATCGCGACTTGTTGTCAGGCGCACAATATTCCGGTGGCGTTTCTGCCCGGCGACGACCAGCCCGACGCCGAGATCGCGCGGCTGACCTCCCTGCCCGGCCCGGCGGCACATCGGCTGTGGCAATTTCTGGTGCATGGCGGCGCCGCCAATGCCACACAGTTTCTCAGCTATGCCGCGGCGCTGCTCGGGCAGGATCGGGATTGGCAGGAGCCGGCGCCGTTGTTGCGGGCGGGCTATTACTGGCCGGGCGGCGAGACGCCAACGCTGGACGACATTCGCGCGCGCTGGCGGGTCGGACAACCGGTGGCGGCGATCACATTTTACCGCGCGTTGCTGCAGGCCGGGAATGTGGCGCCGGTCGACGCGTTGATCGAGGCGCTGGCAACGCGGGGCCTGAACCCCCTGCCCGTCTATGTGGCGAGCCTAAAAGACAGCGTCGCGGCGGCGACCCTGGCCGACACCTTCGTCCAGGAGGTGCCGGACATTATTCTCAACGCCACCGCCTTCGCACTGGCCAAACCGGGACAGCCGGCCGGCGCGACACCGTTCGGCCGGGTCGACGCGCCGGTGCTGCAAGTGGTGTTCTCCGGCGGCAGCCGGCGGGCCTGGCGCGAGAGCAGCCACGGCTTGTCGGCGCGCGACGTAGCGATGAACGTGGCGTTGCCGGAAGTGGACGGACGCATCCTGGCACGGGCGGTTTCGTTCAAGGGTCTGGCGGCGCGGGACGCGCTGACCCAAGCGGACATCGTGCGCTACGAACCGGTGGCCGACCGGGTGGCGTTCACGGCGACGCTGGCGGCAAATTGGTGCGCCCTGCGGCGGACCGCGGCGGCGCGGCGGCGGTTGCTGTTGGTGTTGGCCAACTATCCGAACAAAGACGGGCGCATCGGCAATGGCGTCGGGTTGGACACCCCGGCGAGCACACTGACCGTGCTGCAGGCGCTGGCGGACGCCGGCTACCGGGTCGGTGAGCTGCCGGCGAATGGCGGTGCCCTGATCGGCGCGCTGCAAGCCGGGCCGACCAATAGCGGCGTCCAGGGGCGCAGCGTGACCGAATCGCTGTCCCTAGCCGAGTATGAGCTGTTTTTCGGTACCTTGCCGCGGGGCGTGCAGCAACAGGTGCGTGATCGCTGGGGACCCCCGGAAGAAGACCCGTTCTTCGTGCCCGGCGGGACCGATTGCGGCGCTTTCGCCATTCCGGCTTTGCGTTTCGGTGGGGTCGCCGTGGGGCTGCAACCGGCGCGGGGCTATAATATCGATCCGGTGCGGAGCTATCACGACCCCGCTCTGGTGCCGCCGCATGGTTATTTCGCCTTCTATGGCTGGGCGCGGCAGGCTTTCGGGGCGCAAGCGATTGTGCATATGGGCAAACATGGCAACCTGGAATGGCTGCCGGGCAAGGCCTTGGCGCTCTCCGAAGACTGTTTCCCCGAAGCGGCGCTGGGGCCCCTGCCCCACCTCTACCCGTTCATCGTCAATGACCCTGGCGAAGGCACGCAAGCAAAACGCCGCGCCCAGGCGGTGATCGTCGATCACCTGACACCACCGCTGACGCGGGCCGAGAGTTACGGCCCGCTGCGGCAGCTGGAACTGTTGGTGGACGAGTATTACGAGGCGGCCAGCCTGGACCCACGCCGCGTCCCGGTGTTGCGGCGACAGATCCTTGAGCTGAGCCAAACGATCGGGCTCGACCGCGATCTGGGCATCGCGGCGGAGGGCGACACCGACAATGCCCTGGCGGCGTTGGACAACTATCTGTGCGAGCTGAAGGAAATGCAGATTCGCGACGGGTTGCATGTGTTCGGCCGCTCACCCGAAGGCCGCCTGCGCAGCGATCTGTTGGTCGCCTTGACCCGGCTGCCGCGGGGCAGCGACCGGGCCGGCGATGCCTCCCTCACCCGGGCGTTAGCGGCGGATTTGGGACTGGATTTCGATCCGCTGGAGTGCGATCTGGGGGCCGCCTGGAGCGGGCCGCGGCCGGTGGCTTTGGCGCTGTCCGACGACGCCTGGCGGACAACCGGGGACACGGTCGAGCGGCTGGAGATGTTGGCCAATCGATTGGTCAGCGATGACTCGAAAGTGGACTCTGACTGGACACTCGTTCGGGCTGTCTTGGACACACTTGCGTCGCGTATCGGCCCGGCGGTGGACTCCTGCGGACAGGCGGAGATCGCGGGGCTGCTGACCGGGCTAGATGGTCGCTTCGTGGCGCCGGGGCCCTCGGGGGCGCCGACCCGCGGCAAACCCGATGTGCTGCCCACGGGCCGCAATTTCTATTCGGTGGACACACGGACGGTACCGACGCAAGCGGCGTGGCAACTGGGCTGGAAGTCGGCCGGCTTGCTGGTGGAGCGTTATGCGCAAGAGCATGGCGACTGGCCGCGGGCGCTGGCGATTTCGGCCTGGGGCACGAGCAATATGCGCACTGGCGGCGACGATATCGCGCAAGCCTTGGCGCTGCTCGGCGTACAGCCGGAATGGGAAGCAGGCTCGCGGCGGGTGACCGGGTTCTCGGTGATGCCGGTGGGGGTGCTGGGGCGCCCGCGGGTCGATGTGACCTTGCGGATTTCCGGATTCTTTCGCGATGCCTTCGCCAATCTGATCGATTTGTTCGACTCGGCGGCGCGGGCGGTGGCGGCGCGGGACGAATCGGACGACGACAATCCACTGGCGGCGCGGGTGCGCGGCGACGTCGCGGCCCTAGTCGCCAACGGGGTGGCCGCAGACGAGGCCGCGCGGCGGGCGGGCTGGCGGGTCTTCGGCGCCAAACCGGGCGCCTATGGCGCCGGGCTGCAGGCGCTGATCGACGAGCGCGGCTGGGATAGCGAGGACGATCTGGCGCGCGCCTATATGGCCTGGGGCGGCTACGCCTATGGCGGCGGTGCCGGCGGTGTCGCGGCACAAAGCCAGCTCACACAACGGCTCGGCGGCGTCCAGGCGGTGGTGCAGAATCAAGACAATCGGGAACATGACCTGCTGGACAGCGACGACTATTACCAGTTCGAAGGTGGTCTGACGGCGGCGGTGCGGATGGCGTCGGGCCAGCAGCCGGCGGTCTATCACAACGATCATTCGCGGCCCTTCGCGCCGCAAATCCGCACCTTGGCCGAAGAAGTGTCGCGGGTGGTACGGGCGCGGGTGATCAACCCGAAATGGATCGCCGGGGTGATGCGGCATGGTTACAAGGGCGCGTTCGAGATGGCGGCGACGGTGGATTACCTGTTCGCCTTCGCGGCGACCGCGCGCTGCGTGCGCGACGATCAGTTCGAGATGGTCTATGCCGCCTATCTGGAAGACGCGACCGTGCATGATTTTCTAGCCGGGCATAATCCGGAAGCCTTGCGCGAAATGGCGCAGCGGTTCATGGAGGCACAACAACGCGGCCTCTGGCGGCCACGCTCCAATTCCGCCTATGCTCGGCTGACCGCCATCGCCGCCGGAGAAGGCCGATCATGACCGACGAAAGTGCTGAAAACGCGCGCCACAACGAGAAGAAACGCAAGCAGAAGGCAGCGCGCGACCGGATGCTGGCGACCAAGACCATCGAAAAAGGCCTACTGATCGTCCATACCGGCAAAGGCAAGGGCAAAACCACGGCGGCGATGGGCCTGGCGGCGCGGGCCATCGGCAACGGCATGGCCGTGGGCATCGTGCAATTCGTCAAAGGGCGCTGGCAGACCGGCGAGCGGGTGGTGCTCGAACGCTTTCCAGAGCTGGTGACGATCAAGGTGATGGGCGACGGCTTCACCTGGGAAACCCAGGACCGGGCCCGCGATATCAAAGCGGCGGAGAACGCGTGGGCGGCGGCGTGCGAGATGATCGACGATCCACGTTACAAGCTGGTCATCCTAGACGAGTTGAATATCGCGCTACGTTACGACTATCTACCGATCGAGGACGTGGTCGCGAAACTGGCGGCGCGGCCGGAGATGCTGCATGTGGTGGTGACCGGGCGCAATGCAAAACCGGAGTTGATCGAGGCGGCGGATCTGGTGACCGAGATGACCATGGTACGGCACCCGTTCCGCAGCGGCGTGAAGGCACAGATTGGGATCGAGTTCTGAGGTAAGGAGGGGACAGGCCATGTGGACACGCGTCTTGTTGCTCGGGGCACTGGTCTTTGCGGTCGCTCTCGGCCCCCTGCCCGCTCCGACGCCAGCGCTGGCTCAAGAAACCCCACAGCAGGAGCTGCTCGACCGGGCGGTCCTGGCGCTGGCTGAAGTGCGGCAGGATGCGCGCCTGGGCGCACCGATGGCGACGGCCCTGCGGCAGGCCAAAGGGGTCATCATCGTGCCGAATCTGGTGAAGGGCGGCTTCATCATCGGCGGCGAAGGGGGCAGCGGCGTGCTGCTGGCGCGCTTGGCCGACGGGAGTTGGAGCGCGCCGTCCTTCGTGGTCATGGGTGCCGCCTCCATCGGCCTGCAAATCGGCGGTTCGATCTCCGAAGTGGTGTTCACGATCATGACCGACGAGGGTCTTAACGCGGTGCTGGTCAACAAAGTGAAACTCGGCGCCGATGCCGGCCTCGCGGTCGGTCCGATCGGCGGCAATGTGGAAGCGTCGACGACAACGGCGATCGGTGCCGACATCTATTCCTACGCGGTCAGCCAGGGGCTGTTCGGTGGCGGCGCCTTCGAGGGCGCCGTGATTTCCCAGCGTCACGCGTGGAACAAGTCCTTCTACGGCGCCGATTATCTGCCGCGGCGGATCCTGACCGACGCGACGATCACCGGCCCCGGCGCGGACGCTTTGCGGGCGGCCCTTGACAGCGGCTGATAACCAACGGCCCGGCGCCGTGCTGATGGTGCAGGGCACGGGCTCGGATGTCGGCAAATCGTTGATCGTCGCGGGCTTGGCGCGGGCGTTCGCGCAAGACGGCCTGGCGGTGCGGCCGTTCAAACCGCAGAACATGTCCAACAATGCCGCGGTGACGGCGGACGGGCGCGAGATCGGGCGGGCGCAGGCGCTACAGGCGCGGGCGGCGTTCGTGGTGCCGGAAAGCGACATGAACCCGGTGCTGCTGAAGCCGCAGACCGATGTCGGCGCGCAAGTGGTGGTGCACGGCCGGGTCACCGGCAATGCCACGGCACGGGACTATCACGACTTGAAGCCGCGGCTGCTGGCGCCGGTGCTGGAGAGTTTCCAACGGCTCCGGAACATTGCCGATCTGGTGTTGGTAGAAGGGGCCGGCAGTCCGGCGGAGGTCAATCTGCGGGCCGGCGACATTGCCAATATGGGTTTTGCCGAGGCCGCGGGGGTACCGGTGATCCTGGTGGCGGACGTCTCGCGGGGCGGGGCGCTGGCGGCGATTGTCGGCACTTGGGTGCTGTTGAATGACCGAGAACGGGCGCGGCTGGCCGGCTATGTGATCAATCGGTTTCGGGGCGATCCGCGGCTGTTCGATGCGGCGATCGACATTATCGGGGGACACACCGGCTTGCCCTGCCTCGGCGTGGTGCCGGACTTTCCCGCCGCGGCAAAACTACCGGCGGAAGATGCGGTGGCGCTTGAGCATGGCGCCGATCCGATGGCGAACGGGCGCATCCACATCGTGGTGCCGCGGTTGAGCCGGATCGCTAATTTCGACGATCTCGACCCATTGCGCGCCGAACCCGACGTGGCGGTCACGGTGGTGGCGCCGGGAAACCCGCTGCCGTTGGATGCCGACTTGATCTTGCTGCCGGGCTCGAAAGCGACCCTGGCGGACCTGGCCTGCCTGCGGCAACAGGGCTGGGACGTGGATATCGCGGCGGCGGCGCGGCAAGGGGTGCGGGTGCTCGGGGTCTGTGCGGGATATCAGATGCTGGGGCGGCGTATTAGCGATCCGAACGGGCTCGAAGGACAACCGGGTGCGGCGGCCGGGCTCGGCTTGCTGGACGTGACAACCATCATCGGCGGTGACAAGACGTTGGCGCCGGTGTCCGGCAGCGACCGATTGTTCGACATGGTCGTGCAGGGCTATGAGATGCATGTCGGCGAGACCAGCGGCGGCGACTGTGCACGACCGTTGCTCGACTTGGCGGATCGTTCTGAAGGCGCCAGATCGTCGGACGGCCGCGTGCTCGGCACGAATGTGCATGGGCTGTTCGCCGCGGATGGTTTCCGTCGCGCGTTTCTGGAAAGCCTGCGGCCGGGGCGGCGCACGGCGATTGACTATGAGGCCGGGGTCGAGGCTGCCTTGAACGGGCTGGCCGATCATTTGCGCCGGCATCTCGATCTGCCGCACCTGCTGGCGCTGGCGCAGGACCGGTCAGCCGGCCAAGGCTCTTAAGGCGACCAACGCGATAGTCGCGAACAAGAGGAAGCAGGCGACGGCGTACAGAAACAGTGCCCGGTGGATGTCGCGGGGGCTGGCGCGGGCGGGGAACTGTTCGCCGATCCAGGGATCGCGCGCGACCGCGCCGTGATAACTGCGCGGCCCAAGCAAGGCGACGCCGATGGCGCCGGACATGGCGGCCTCGGGCCAGCCGGCATTGGGCGACGGCGATTTGGCCGCATCGCGGACCATGACCATCAGGGCCCGCGCCGGTCGACCGCCGGGCGTGAAAACCGCGGCGGCGGCGATGAGCAGACCGCTGACCCGGGCCGGCACCAGATTCACCAGATCATCGAGGCGGGCGGCGAATTTGCCGAAATTCTCATAGCGCGCATTACGGTGGCCGATCATGCTGTCCAGGGTGTTGACCGTCTTGTAGAAAAACAGGCCGGGCAGGCCGAATAGCAGGTAGAACGCCGCTGGGGCGACAACGCCGTCGCTGAAATTCTCGGCCAGGCTTTCGATGGCGGCGCGGACGACGCCATGGCGGTCGAGGCGCTGGGGATCGCGGCCAACAATGTGGCGCACGGCGTCGCGACCGGCGGCGACACCGCCCGATACGAGGGCGCGGCCGACGGCGCGGACGTGGTCGAACAGGCTGCGTTGCGCCAGCAGCAGGGCGACAACCAGCGACTCGATCCACAAAGCGCAAGGCAGGCCGCGAAATAGGCCGGCGAGATACCAGCCAAACCCCGCGGCGGCGGCAGCCAACAGGACCGTGACGAGCAGACCGCGGGCGACAAGAACGCGGCGGCCGCGGCCGGCCCGATTGAGGCGCCGATCGAGAAAATCGATGGTGCCGCCAAGCAGCGAAATCGGATGGGGGATCAAGGCGAACAGCCGTGGCATGTCGCCGAGTAGAATATCGACGACCAGCGCGCCCAGCAGGACTATGGCGATGGGAAGGCCGCAGATCTCGGAACCGTGGAGCAACATTTCAATCGGATTCTCGTGCGGCCCGGGCGCCGTGGACTCACCGGTGCGGCCATGCTCTATTGCGCGTCCATCTCGCGGGGGAGAATAGTCCGGTGCTGTCAGCAAACACAGGCATAATGCTTTGCGGCCACGGCAGCCGCGATGAAGGGGCGGTGCGCGAGTTCGGGGCGGTCGCCGCGGTGCTGCGCAGGCGCTTTCCCGACAATATCGTCGAACATGGATTCTTAGAGTTCGCGACGCCGATCATCCGCGATGGGCTGGACAAGCTGCGGGCCCGCCAGGTGGCGACTGTCATCGCCGTGCCGGGCATGCTGTTCGCCGCCGGGCATGTCAAAAACGACGTGCCGTCGGTGCTCAATACCTATATGGCGCAACATCCGGGGATGCCGATCACCTATGGTCGGGATCTCTCCATCGATACCAAATTGATGCGGGCCGCCGGGGCGCGGATCGAGGCGGCAGTGCAAGCGGCGGACGACACGCATGGGCCGGTGGCGCGCCATGACAGCTTGCTGATGGTGGTGGGACGCGGCGCGTCGGACCCCGATGCCAATTCCAATGTGGCCAAGGTTTCGCGCATGTTGTGGGAAGGGCTGGGCTTCGGCTGGGGAGAGACCTGCTATTCCGGCGTGACGTTTCCGCTGGTGGCACCGGGCCTGCGGCATGCGGCGCGGCTGGGTTACAAACGTATCGTGGTGTTTCCCTATTTTCTGTTCACCGGCATTCTGGTGAACCGGATCTATGACCATACCGACCTGGTGGCAGCGGACCATGGCGATATTCAATTCGTCAAAGCCGGCTATCTCAACGATCATCCGCTGGTCGTCGATACCTTCGTCGACCGTATCCACGAAGCGGCGATGGGCAGCGGGGTGATGAACTGCCAAACCTGCAAATACCGTGAGCAGGTGCTGGGATTCGAGGCGGAGATGGGGCTGGCGCAGGAAAGTCATCACCACCATAGCGAGGGCATCGGGACCGGCCATCATCATCATGACCATAACGACGCGCAGCCACATGACCATCCGCATGCGCATGATCAGGGGCACGGGCATCACCATCCCTACCCGCATGCCGATCACCCGCATGGACCGGTCAGCATGAGCAACGGTGCGGACAAGCAGGTGTGACCGGGCGATGGACCGACAGGGAGCGGGGCCGCTTTTCGACGCCTATGTGATGGTGGATTGGAGTGCCGCCGCGCGGCCCTGCCGCGGCGCCGACTCAATCTGGTGGGCCTTACTGGCGTGGCAAGAGGGCGACAGGGCGCTCATGCGGCGGGAGAATCCGGCGACGCGCGCCGCGGCGATGGCACAACTGGCAGACTTGCTCGGCGGCCTGGCGGATGGCGGCAAACGGGTCTTGGCCGGGTTCGATTTTCCGTTCGGCTATCCGGCCGGCTTCGCCGGCCGGCTCGGCCTGGACGAACAACAGGCATGGCGTGGGACCTGGACTCTGCTGGACGAACTGATCGACGACGGCGACGACAACGGCAATAACCGCTTCGCCAGTGCCGGGCAGCTGAACAGGAGAATCGGTCACGACGGTTTTCCGTTCTGGGGACATCCCCATGGCCATCGCTATGACGGGCTCATGGCCCGTAAGACCGCGCCCTATGACGATGGGTTGCCGGAAAGGCGCCTGATCGAGCAGCGCTTGCCGCGGGCGAAGACGGTCTGGCAACTGAACGGCAACGGGTCCGTCGGCGGGCAGACCTTGATGGGCCTGCCGCGGCTCCGGGCGCTTTGTGCGGATGCACGACTGCGCGGGCGGGCGCGGGTCTGGCCGTTCGAGACGGCGGATATGTCGATCGGCGCGGGCGATATCGTCATCGCCGAAGTGTATCCGTCGCTGGTGCCGCACGACCCTGAGCCCGGACAGGTCAAGGACGCTTGCCAGGTCCACAGTATCGCGCGGTTTCTGGCGGCGGCCGACGAGGACGGCCGTCTCGCCGGCATGATTGCACTCGACGATACATTGACGCCGGCGGAAGAAGCGGCGGTGCGGTCGGAGGAGGGCTGGATCCTCGGGGTACAGGGTCGCGCATGAGTGGTGCCGACGCCGAAATCCTGTGGGACCCGCAGGCGATCTACCGCAGCTCCTTCGCGCAAGTGGCGGCAGCCGCCGACCTCGGCGCAATTCCGGCGGCGCTCAGGCCGGTGGCGCTGCGGCTGGTGCACGCCTGCGGCGAACCGGCCATTCTCGACGACTTGCTGGCGAGTCCCGGGGCCGTAGAGGCGGGACAACAGGCGCTGCGCCGGAGCGCGACGGTGCTGGTGGACAGCCGCATGGTGGCGGACGGCATCATCCGCCGGCGGCTGAGCCGGAACAACCGGGTGCTGTGCACGCTCACCCTTGGCCAAGTCGCCGGCAACGCCAAGCGTCTCGGCATCACCCGGTCGGCGGCGGCGGTGGTGCATTGGCGACCGTGGCTCGACGGTGCCGTGGTCGTTATCGGCAATGCGCCGACGGCGCTGTTCAAGCTGCTCGATCTGGTGGACGGCGGCTGGCCCCGACCGGCCTTGGTAATCGGCATGCCGGTCGGTTTCGTCGGCGCCGCCGAGTCGAAGCAGACGCTGGCGCGGAGCGGCCTGGCCTTCATCACACTGCACGGCCGGCGCGGCGGCAGCGCCCTGGCGGCGGCGGCGGTGAATGCCCTGGTGAGCGACGCGCCATGACGCCCTGGCTGTCGGTTGTGGGGGTCGGTGAAGATGGGCTTGAAGCCCTGGCGCCGGCGGCGCGGTCGCTGGTCGACCAGGCCGACGTGCTGGTCGGCGGGGAACGACATCACAAATTATTGCCCGATCACCCGGCGGAAAGGCTGACGTGGCGCCGGCCGCTGTTGGACAGTATGGCGGACATCGCAGCGCATCGGGGCCGGCGGGTGGTGGTGCTGGCGACCGGCGATCCGATGAGCTACGGCATCGGCGTGACCTTGGCGCGGGAGTTCAACCGCGACGAAATGGTGATCCTGCCGACGGCCGGGGCGTTCAGTTTGGCCGGCGCGCGGCTGGGCTGGCCGGTGCAGGAGGTGACCTGCCTGACCTTGCATGGCCGACCGCTGGCGACCCTCGACTTGCATGTCGCGCCTGGGGCGCGGCTGTTGATCATGAGCGAGGATGGCGATACGCCGGGCAAAGTCGCCGCGGCGTTGACCGAGCGCGGCTATGGCGGCAGCCAGATCAGCGTGCTGGCCCATATGGGCGGTGTGGCGGAGTCGCGGCGCGACGGCGTGGCGGCGCGCTGGGACAAGGCGCCCTGCCCGGCCCTGAATATTGTCGCGGTGACCTGTGTTGCCGGCGAAAACGCGGTGATCGCGCCGCGGGTGCCGGGTCTGCCCGACGATATTTTTTTCAATGACGGCCAGTTGACCAAACGCGAAGTACGGGCGGCGACTCTGGCGGCGCTGGCCCCGCTGCCGGGGCAGCATTTGTGGGATCTGGGGGCCGGCTGCGGCTCCATCGCCATCGAATGGCTGCGCGCCGCCGATGGCATGTCGGCGCAGGCAGTGGAGTGGAACCCGGACCGGGCGGCGCTGATCGCGCAAAATGCCTGCCGGCTGGGGGTGCCAAACCTCGCGGTGATCCGGGATGACGTGTCCGCCGTCTTGGCCGGCTTGGCGGCGCCGGATGCCATCTTCATCGGCGGCGGCTTGACCAGCCCGGATTTGGTCACGGCGTGTGCCGAGCGGCTGGCGGCGACGGGACGGCTCGTCGCCAATGCGGTGACGCTCGAGGGCGAGGCGGTGCTGCTGGCCGCACAGAGCCAGCATGACGGCGACTTGACCCGGATTGCGGTCAGCCGCGCCGAGGCGATGGGTGCGCGGATCGGCTGGCGGGCCTTGGCGCCCGTGACGCAATGGCGCTGGGTTAAGCGATGACCGGCAGGATTTACGGCATCGGCGTCGGACCCGGCGATCCGGAGTTGATCACCCTGAAGGGTGCGCGGCTGCTGGCGGCGTGTCCGGTCATTGCCTATCCGGCGCCGCCCAACGGCGAGAGTATGGCGCGCCGCATCGCCGCGCCGCATATTCCGGCGGACCGCACGGAGATCCCGATCCGCATGCCGATCGAAGCGAGTCGGTTTCCGGCGCAGGACGTCTATGACCAAGCCGCGATCGACATCGCCGCCCATGCGAAGGCCGGGCGCGACGTGGCGGTGCTGTGCGAAGGCGATCCGTTTCTCTACGGCTCGTTCATGTATCTGTTTGCCCGGCTGGCCGGTGAGCACGCGGTGGAGGTGATCCCCGGCGTCTCCTCCCTGACGGCCTGCGCGGCGGTGTTGGAGGCGCCCTTGGCAGCGCGCAACGATGTGTTCAGCGTGATCCCGGCGCCGCTGGCCGCAACCGAACTGACCGCACGCCTGGCGGCGGTCGATGCGGCCGCGATCATCAAGCTGGGCCGGCATTTCGGCAAAGTGCGCGAGGCGCTGGAAGCGCTCGGCTTGAGTGGGCAGGCGCGCTATGTGGAACGGGCGACCCTGCCCACTCAGCGCGTGCTGAAGCTGGACGAGGTGGACCCGGCGCAGGTGCCGTATTTTTCGATGATCCTGGTGCATCGGCGACGGGACGCCTGGCTGTGAGCGGCACGCAGGACCTCGCCCTGGTGGCGTTGACACAAGCCGGCGTGGCGCAAGGGCGGCGACTGCAAGCGGCGCTGCCGGGGTGCCGCCTGTATGGTCTGGCACCGCGGACAGACGGGGCGGATGTCGCCTTCGACGATGTTGCGGCGCTGTTGAATACATTGTTCCAGCAAGGCACGGCCATCGTCGGACTATGCGCCAGCGGGGTGTTGATCCGGCTGCTGGCGCCGCACCTGGCGGACAAGCACAGCGAGCCGCCGGTGCTGGCGCTGGCCGAGGATGGCAGCGTCGTCGTGCCGCTGCTCGGGGGCCATAACGGCGGCAACCGGCTGGCCCGGCGAATCGCCGAGGCGCTGGGCGGCGTCGCGGCGATCACCACGGCGGGAGAGCTACGCTTGGGGCTGGGGTTGGACGATCCGCCGGCGGGCTGGACGGTGCGCAACCCGGCGGCGGCCAAAGATATCGCGGCGGCGATGCTGGCCGGGGAACCGGTACGGCTCAGCGTCGAAGCGGGCGACGCCGGTTGGTTGGACAAGGCGCCATTCGCCGCCAAAGGGGAAAAGCAGGTGTTGGTGACCGATCGGGACGATCCGGGCGGGAGCGACCGCTTGGTCCTGCATCCGCCGAGTCTGGCGATGGGGCTGGGCTGCGAGCGCGACACCGCAACCGAGGAACTGCTGGGGCTGGCGCGGCGAAGCCTTGCTGCCCATGGCTTGGCAGCCGCCAGCGTGGCGGCGGTGGTCAGCCTGGACCTGAAAGCGGACGAAGCGGCGGTTCACGCGGTCGCCGAGGCGTTCGGTGCCGAGGCGAGATTCTTCGACGCGGCGACCCTGGAAGCGGAGGCCGGGCGGCTGGCCAACCCGTCCGACGTGGTGTTCGCGGCGGTGGGGTGTCACGGGGTCGCCGAAGGGGCCGCCCTGGCGGCCGCGGGGCCGAGCGGCGCGCTGGTGGTGGAGAAGCAACGCTCGGCCAAAGGCACCTGTGCCATTGCCCGGGCGCCCGCCGGCGTGAATCCGCGGGCCGGCCAGCGGCGCGGTCGGTTGTTCATCGCCGGCACCGGCCCGGGGGACGCGGGCTTCCGCAGCCCGGCGGTGGACGCGGCGCTGCGACAGGTCAGCGAGATCGTCGCTTATGGGCCTTATGTGGACCTGTTGGGCCGGGCAGCAGACGGCAAAGAGCGGCATGTCTTCGCGCTAGGCGAAGAGGAAGCACGCTGTCGCAAGGCCCTGGACCTGGCCGCGGCGGGACATGGCGTGATGCTGCTGTCGAGTGGCGACCCGGGGATCTATGCCTTGGCGACCTTGGTGTTCGAGTTGCTGGACCGGACCGACGATGCGGCGTGGAACCGAGTGGCGGTGGCGGTGCTACCCGGGGTGTCGGCGATGCAGATGGCCGCGGCCCGGGCCGGGGCGCCGTTGGGTCATGATTTCTGCGCCGTGTCGCTGAGCGACCTGTTGACACCCTGGCCGACGGTGATGCAGCGGCTGGAAGCCGTGTGCGGGGCCGATCTGGTGATCGCGCTGTATAACCCGACCAGTCGGTCGCGGGGCCACCGGTTCGCCGAGGCGCTGGCGCTGCTGCGCGCCAAACGGCCGCCGGAGACGCCGGTCGTGGTGGCGCGGAACCTGGCGCGAGCGGGCGAGGACGTGGCGATCGTCACGTTGGCGACGCTCGACCCGGACAAAGTGGACATGCTGACGACGATACTCGTGGGCAACAGTCAGACTTGCGTAGCGACGCGGGGGCGGCGGCGCTGGATGTACACGCCGCGAGGCTATGGCGTCGGCGAAACCACAATCAAGGCGAGCTAGAGATGACGGTCTATTTTATCGGCGCCGGGCCCGGCGCCGCTGACCTGATCACGGTGCGCGGTCTGCGCCTGATCGAGCGCTGCCCGGTGTGCCTTTACGCCGGCAGCCTGGTGCCGGCGGAGCTGGTGACGGCAGCCCCCGCCGGGGCGCGTGTGGTCGACACGGCGGCGCTGCATCTGGACGAGATTATCGCCGAAATCGAGGCGGCAAACGCGGCAGGGCATGACGTGGCACGGGTGCATTCCGGCGATCCATCGCTTTATGGGGCGGTGGCGGAGCAAATGCGGCGGCTCGACGGGTTGGGCATCGGCTACGAGGTGGTGCCCGGCGTGCCGGCCTTCGCGGCCGCGGCGGCGGCGCTGAAACGCGAACTGACCCTGCCCAACGTGGCGCAAACGGTGATCCTCACGCGCACGGCGGTGCGGGCCTCGGCAATGCCGGCGGGGGAGGATCTGGCCACCTTGGGGCAAAGCGGCGCGACGCTGGCGATTCATCTGTCGGTGAACAACCTGGCCGTGGTGGTGCGGACGTTGCTACCGCTCTATGGCGCCGACTGCCCGGCCATCGTCGCCTATCGGGTGAGCTGGCCCGACGAGCAAATCTTCGAAGGCACGCTGGCGACGATCCGCGCGCAAGTAAAGGCCGCCGGAATCAGCCGGACGGCGCTGATTCTCGTCGGCCCGGCGTTGGCAGCCTCGGATTTCGACGAGAGCCGACTTTATGCCGCCGATCACAGCCATGTATTACGGCCGCGACGCGATCGAGTAGAAGTCTAGTTCGCGCCGGCCTGAGTCAGGATTTGTTCGATGCGGCGGCCGCGGCCGTCGCGGGCCCAATCGAGCACCGTGCGACCGGTATAATCGGTATGCTGGACGTCGGCGCCGAGATCCATCAGCAGCTGGACCGTGTCTTCGCGACCTTCGCGGGCGGCCAGCATCAAGGGGGTCACGCCCTGGCGATTCTCGTAATCGACGTCGCCGCCGGCGGCGGCCAGCATCTCAATCATCGCGACCCAGCCACGCTCGGCCGCGTAATACATGGACGTGTTGCCGAGACTATCGGCATGATCGGCCCTGGCGCCGGCCTCAACGAGAAGCGTGGCAACCTCGAGATGCCCCTGTACCGCGGCCCAAACCAGCGCCGTGCGGCCATCGGTATCCTCCCGACTCGGGCTGGAACCGCGGCCGAGCAGGGCCCTGGTATCCTCAATCTTGCCCTCGTAAGCCGCGACCAGCAGCGGGTCGCTGGCTAAGAGCTGAATCTGGGCGTGCGCGGGGGCTGCGAGCGCGAAAAAAGCGCCAAAAACCGCGACCGCAAACCGCCAGGGGAGCTGTCTGCCGTTCATCGCTGCATTAACGCGCGGCCGACCGGGTCGCGTCAAGTCCACCTAAAGCGGTGCTCTTTGCGGGTCGAAGGCGTTGGCGACCCACGCGAGGGCGGCAGGGATACTGTCGACTTGCTCCCCGGAGGCGGTCAAGGGTCGCCTGATCATGACGACCGGAAGGTTCGCTTCGCGGGCAGCGCTGAGTTTGGCGGCCGTGGCCTCACCGCCGGAGGCTTTGGTGACCAAGACGTCTATTCTTTCCGCCCGCAGCAGAGTGCTCTCCACCGCCAAGCTGAAGGGGCCACGGCCGGTAATGACCCGCTGATGCGGCAACGGCAAGGGTGTGTCCGGTTGGTCGACCAGCCGAACCAGGAACCAATGGTCGGCCAAGTGGGAAAAAGCGCCGAGGTCACGGCGCCCAATGGTGAGAAAAACACGACGGCCGAGAGGCTCGACAAGCGCCGCGGCGGCGCCGGCGTCGGCAGCCTCGCGCCAATCATCGCCGGGCTGACGGCGCCAGGTCGGCCGGACCAGCATCAGGCGGCGGCAGCCGGCGCGGCGGCAGGCGGTGCGGGCACTGGCGGAAATGCGGCTCGCAAAGGGATGGGTGGCATCGATGACAAGATCGATGCGTTGCTCGGCCAGATAGGCCGCGAGGCCCGACGCGCCGCCAAAACCGCCGATACGCCACTCCCCTACCGGCAGACGCGGGCTTCGGGTGCGGCCGGCCTGGGAAGAGATCACCTGAACGGCAGCCCCGAAACGGGCGAGCAGGGCGGCGGCCAAATCCACCGCCTCGGCGGTGCCGCCGAGAATGAGGATCCGTGTTGGCGGGATCGAGCTCACGGGTTGGGGCTCATGGACCGGCGCGGCCGATGATGTTGCCGGCCCGGTCGGTGACGACGATGTCGACGGCCGTGCCGCCGGGCAGAGCCGCCAGGGCCACGGTGCGGGCGCGCGCGGCGACGCGGTCGGCCAAGGGCATGCCAACCTCGTCGGCGATAGCCAGGACGGCGCCGGCGCTGGCGGATTCGGCGGCACGGTCGACGGCAGCTCGCGGTGCCCCAGCCTCAGCCAGTCGTCGGGCAAGGCCGGCAATGTCGACGGTACTGCGGTCGCTGTGCAGGTCCATCGCCCCGTCGGCCAGTTTGGACAGCTTGGCAAAACCCCCGGCGATGGTGAGCCGCGGAACCGGGCGGCGGCGCAGATATTTCAGGGTGGCGCCGGCGAAGTCGCCGATCTCCAACAACGCCTGCTCCGGCAGGCCATAGAGGCGCCGAACCGTCGCCTCGGAGGTGCGGCCGGTGGCGGCGGCGAGGTGGTCGAGCCCAGCGGCGCGGGCGACATCGATGCCACGGTGGATGGAATGGATCCAAGATGAACAGGAATAGGGGATGACCACACCGGTGGTGCCGAGCACGCTGAGGCCGCCGACGATGCCGAGGCGCGGATTGCTGGTCTGTTGCGCCAGCGCCGCCCCACCGGGAATGGCGATGGTGATAGCGACGTCGCCGGAACCGCCATGGCCGGCGGCGACCTCGGCGATGGCCGCCGCCATCATGGCGCGCGGCTTGGGGTTGATGGCGGGTTCGCCGACGGGGATCGGCAGGCCGGGCAGAGTCACCGTGCCGACCCCTTCGCCGGCCACGAACCGAACGCCAGTGCCGGTCGGCCCCGGCGCCACGGTGGCGCGGATCAGCGCGCCGTGGGTTACATCGGGGTCGTCGCCGGCATCCTTGGTCACACCGGCGGTCGCCGAATCGTCCGCCAGCGCGGTCTCGGCGAGGCGGAACGACGCCGTGCCGCCGCGCGGCAGCGTGATCGCCACCGGATCGGGGAAGCGGCCGGTGAGCAGCGCCGCATAGGCGGCGTGGGCCGCGGCGGTCGCACAAGCGCCGGTGGTCCAGCCACGTCTCAGGGTTTGTTCCGGTGAGTTGCCCATGGCCCCAGTGTAGGGCGCGGGCACATGGACTAGCCAGCCACCATCGGACAAGGGTAGCTTGGCGTCATGACAGGATCCGTAACACCGGTAACCGGATTGCCGGCGCTCGAACCCGGCCATGTGTGGCTGGTCGGTGCCGGCCCGGGTGATCCGGGGCTGCTCACCGCTTATGCCCTGCACGGTTTGAGCGAGGCCGATGTGGTGGTTTACGACGCCCTGGTGGATCGCCGCGTGCTCGATCTCGCGGCGCCCGGCGCGGCGTTGGACTATGCCGGCAAACGCGGCGGCAAACCGTCGGCGCGGCAGCCGGATATCTCGGCCCGGCTGGTGCGCCATGCCCATGCCGGCAAACGTGTGTTGCGGCTGAAAGGCGGCGATCCGCTGGTGTTCGGGCGCGGTGCCGAAGAGGCGTTGGCGCTGGTGGCGGCCAAGGTGCCGTTCCGCATCGTGCCCGGTATCACCGCCGGCACCGGCGGGCTGGCCTATGCCGGGATTCCCTTGACCCACCGGGACACCAATGCGGCCGTGACCTTCGTCACCGGGCACAGCGTCGGCGGCCAGATGCCGGACAGCCTGAACTGGCAGGCCCTGGCGCAGGGCGGCCAAGTCTTGGTGTTCTACATGGCGCTAAAACATCTGGCGCTGATCAGCGCGCGGCTGCTCGCCCATGGCCGGCGGCCGGACGAGCCGGCGGCCCTGGTGGTCAGCGCGGCAACCGCTCAGCAACAAGTGGTGGAAACGACGATCGGCGATGCCGCGGCCGCCGCCGCGCGGGCGGGGTTGGCACCGCCGGCGCTGTTCGTCGTCGGCGAGGTGGTGCGGTTGCGGGCGGGCCTCGACTGGCAAGGGGCGCTGGCCGGCCGGACGTTGCTGGCCGACCCGCTTAATCTCGACGACGAACGGCAAGCCGGCTAAGGCATGGTCGACTGGCTCAATCTGCGGGCGTTTGTCGGCTTGTTCGCCGGGCTGGTGGTCGGCGGGATGGTGCTGTTCACTTTCGTCGTCGCGCCGACGGTATTTCGCCATCTCGGCAAAGAACGCGCCGGCGGTCTGATGGCGGTGCTGTTTCCGCAATATTATTTGGCGATGGCGATCGCGGCGGTCGCGACCGCCGGCCTGCTGGCGGCGGGGCGGACCCATGGGCTGGAGGTCGCCTGCATGGCGGCCATCGCTTTCGGTTTCGTGGCCGCCCGGCGGGGGCTGACCCCCCGCATGGAAGAAGCGCGGGCGGCCGGCCCCGACAATGCGCAGGCGCGCGGGGTGTTTCGCCGCCTGCATCGCGCGAGCATGATCCTGAATCTGGGGCAGTTGGTGGTGGCGATCTTCGTGCTGCTGCGCATCGCCGGGTGATCGGGTGGCCGCACCGGGCCTAATCGTGGCGGCGCCGGCCTCGGGCAGCGGCAAGACGACAATAACCCTCAGTGTGCTGCGGGCATTGACGCGCCGGGGCGTTGCCGTGAAACCGGCGAAGGTGGGACCGGACTATATCGACCCCGCCTTCCACCAGGCGGCGAGCGGGCAGGCCTGCCAAAATCTCGACAGCTGGGCGATGACACCCGGAACACTGGCGGGTTTGCTGGGGCGACTCGGCGCCGGCGGCGACCTGGTGCTCTGCGAAGGCGTGATGGGCCTGTTCGATGGGGCGGCCGTCGATATCCGCCCGCAACCCGGTTCGACCGCCGCCTTGGCGGCGCTTACCGGGTGGCCGGCGCTGCTGGTGGTGGACGCGCGCGGGCAGGCCGAAAGCGCCGGGGCGCTGCTGCGCGGCTTCGCCGGCTATGGGGAAAACGTGTCGTTGGGCGGGGTGGTGTTCAACAATGTGGGCAGCGGGCGTCATGAGGCGTTGCTGCGGGCCGCCGCGGCCCATGCGGTGCCGCGGCTGCCGGTGATCGGCTGCCTGCCGCGTAATGCCGCGCTGACATTGCCGGCGCGTCACCTTGGATTGGTGCCGGCAGGCGAGCATCCTGGCTTGGCGGCTTTCCTCGAGCAAGCGGCCGATCTGGTGGACAGGCATCTCGACTTGACCGCGTTGCAAGCGCTGGCGCGCCCGCTGTCGATGGGGTTGACGGCAGCGGCGCGGCCACCTCTACCGCCGCTGGGACAACGCATCGCCGCGGCGCGCGACCAAGCCTTCGCCTTTGCCTATGGCCATGTGCTCGACGGTTGGCGGGATGCCGGCACGGAAATCAGTTTGTTTTCCCCATTGGCGGACGAGGGGCCGGGCGATGGATGCGATGCGGTGTATCTGCCCGGCGGCTATCCGGAATTGCATGCCGGCCAGTTGGCGGCCAATCTCGGGTTCCTCGGCGGCGTGCGCCGGGCCGCCGAACGCGGCGCGGCGATCTGGGGCGAGTGCGGCGGTTATATGGTCCTGGGCGAGGTGCTGGTGGATGGCGACGGGGCGCCGCATAGCATGGCGGGTCTGCTACCGGTGACGACGAGCTTTGCAGCGCCAAGACTGCATCTCGGTTACCGGCGGGCGGTGATCGCGGCGTCCAGCCCGTTGGGCGCACGCGGGCGGACGTTCCGGGGCCATGAATTCCACTACGCTTCGCTTGTCGACACGCGGGCTGACGGCGACCCGCTGTTTCGGCTAACCGATGCGGCGGGAGATGATCTGGGTGCGGCGGGCCATGTGCGCGGGCGGACCGCCGGGTCTTTCCTGCACCTGATCGATGGCGAAGATCCGCCGGCGGTGGCTGGGGCGACCGATGACTGAGGCGAAGTTCTGGGAACGCAAGACCCTCGCGCAGATGGATGCGGCGGAATGGGAGGCGGTGTGCGACGGTTGCGGGCAATGCTGTCTGCACAAGCTGGAAGATGTGGACAGCGGCGCCATCGCCTTGACCAACGTGGCCTGCCGCTACCTCGATCTTGGCTCCTGCCGCTGCGGCGACTACGCAAATCGCCAGAGCAACGTACCGGACTGCGTACAGGTAACGCCGGAGAGCGCCAAAACCCTGGCCTGGCTGCCGGAGACTTGCGGTTACCGGCTGCTGGCGAACGGGCAACCCTTGGCCTGGTGGCATCCGCTGGAGTCGGGCGATCCGGACAGCGTGCACCAGGCGGGGATTTCAGTGCGCGGACAGGCGATCAATGAAGACAAAGTCGCGGACGTCCAGGACCATGTGATGAGCTGGCTCAACGAAGCGGATGTCGACCCGTTCGGGCACAAGCGGCGCGGCGCGCGGCCGGGGAAAGGCCGGTCCGGCAAAGGTTCCTAAGCCGCATCCGCGCTTGGCATCGCGGCTTCCGACCGGCGACCGCTGCGACTGGTATTGACCAACGCCACGCCGGCGAAAATGACCACCACGGCGACCCAAAGCCAGACGGACGGGCGCTCGGCGAACGCCAATGCCGCCCAACCGATCCCGGTGACGGTGACGATATAGGCCACTTGGCTCAGATAAACCGAGCCGGCAATACGCAGCAACGAGAACATCGACAGATAGGCGATCGATGTCAGGACCATATTGCCGACCATGACGACCTCGACCCAGCCCGGACTCTCCCAGATGGGATAGAACTGCCCGGTCGCCAGAGCCGCGACAAATACCCCGGCGGCGGCGGCAAGGGTGGCGCCGGCCGCAAGTCCCAGGGAATCGACGCCCTGGGGGCGGCGCAACTCGGCGTAAACATTGGCGATCGCGTAGCAAGTCGGGGTGAGGAAAGCGAGCAGGGCAAAAGGCAGAAGCGAGCGGTCCGGCAAGCTGCCGCTCGGCAAAACCAAGAGCAAAGCCCCGGCGAAACCCAGCGCAATACCGCCGCTGCGGCGCAGGCTCATATTTTCCAAGCGCAGACACATGGCGCCCAAATAGGTCAGCACCGGCGACAAGGTGAGGACGACCGCCATGACCCCCGCCGGGATCTGGCCGGTCACGAACACCATGTTGGAGCTGGGTATCGCAAGACCGATCACACCGTTGATGGCGAAGTAGACGAGCAGCGGACGGTTCAGCCGCAAGGGCACGCGCCTACTGCTGCGCCAGCGGGCCAGCAATAACAGGCACCCGGCGCCAAGGGTCTGCCAGAAAACCACACCCAACGGCGGCACGCCGGACAAATTCAGGAACTTGGCAATGCTGGTGCCGCCACCCCAAATGGCGCCGAGGGTCAGCAGCAAGCCAATCGCCGGCCAGGGCGAAGAGGAAGACGCGCGCGACGGCTGTTCTGTCATGCCATATCCGGGGTGGGTCGGGTGACGTTGGGTCCGGCGCCAAGCTACGACGCGGACGCCAAGCGTAATGGCCACTAGTTTAGCACGAAAACCGCAGCTTCAAAGCCGGGCGAGACGATACGGTCGGGGCCGATACGGATGATCTTAGCGGATGCCATGATTGGCACTGCGGCACGGCGCTCGCCCGGCGACGCTAGGCGGCGAGTCCGAGCGGGGTTGTCCGGGCGATGGGCGCGCCGCGCTTGACCACCAACCGGTGGTTGGCCGGATCGGCGGCCATCGCGATAGCACGGGTGGGATCGCCGCCGACGACCAGGAAGTCGGCGAATGTCCCGGGTGCGATCCGGCCTTCGCCGGCGAGGCCGGCAAGCTGCGCGCCCAGGCTCGTGGCGGAACGCATCACGTCGAGGGGTGTCATGCCGGCATCCGCCAGCAGCGCCAATTCCCGCGGGTTGCCGCCATGGGGGGTGTGGGGCGCGCCGCAATCGGTGCCGATGGCGATCCGCCCGCCCGCCCGGTAGAACAGGCGCAAGGATTCCTGGGAGCGCGCAATGAACGCCGTCAGGGCGCTGGTGTCCTTGCCCGCAGCGTGCCGCGCCTCCCAGGCACATTGCCGCGCCAACAAGGTCGGTACGAGGAAGACGCCGTTGGCGATCATCGCCGCCGCGGCGTCATCGGTCATCTCGGTGCCCAATTCGACCGACGCCGCCCCATTGACGGCAACGTTGACGATATCCTCGGGGATCTGGGCGTTGCTGGCGCAGCGCACATCCAAGCGCCGGCATTCAGCAAGGCCGGCGGCAATCTCCGCCGCCGAATAGTTGGCGTCACCCAGATCGGTCGCCTGGGATGGTACGGCGCCGGTCGCCATGATGTTGACGGTGTCGCTGCCGGCGGCGACGACTTCGCGCACGGCAGCGGCAACAGCGTCCGGCCCCTGGGCCATACGCCCGACATGGTCACCGTTTTGAGCCACCCGGCAAATGATCGGCCCCGTCGTCCGCAGGCTCGGACCGAGGACGCGCCGGCTATTGCAGGCATCCCGAACCGCAAGCTCGAGGAAGTTCTTGCCGCCGCAGTCGCGCAGGCCGGTGACGCCATTGGCCAAGGTCGCCTGCGCCCGCGCCAGGACGTTCATGACGATCGCACTGTCGGAGAGCGCGCTCAGCGGGGCGCCGGGATCGGGTTCCGCGCCGAAGCAAAGGTGGACGTGGCAGTCGATCAGACCCGGGCACAGAGTGCCGCCGGACGTATCGACAACCTTGCCGTCATAGCCATCATACTCGGCCAGTGGCGCCACGGCGGCGACTGTCGCGCCGTCGACCAATACGCCAAGTCCGGCCAGTGGCTCCGCGCCACCGTCGAACACCAAGCCGCCACGATAGAGTGTCTTCATGGATACAGCATAGCCGGGCAGCCACAGGTTGGCACGATGCTTAGAGCACTTGCGGTCGGGGCACGCTCTCGTCAGCCGGCGACGCCGAGCAGGGGGCGGGCCGGCAAGTTGCCATGGGCATCGAGCATGAGTTGGCGCCAGAGGCGGGCCGGGGCGCCACCGCCGGAGATCTCGGCCATGGGGCGGCCGTCGTCATTGCCCATCCAAACACCGGCGACGAGGTCGCTGGTGTAGCCGACGAACCAGGCGTCGCGGAATTCCTGACTGGTGCCGGTCTTGCCGGCGGCCGGGCGGTCGAGCTTGGCGGCGCGGCCGGTACCCCACTCGACGACGGCGTTGAGGAGCTGATTCATGGTTTCGGCATGGGCTCGCTTGACGACCCGGCCGGTCCCGGAACCGCCGCGGCGATAAAGCACGTTGCCGCGGCCGTCCCGGACCTCGCGAATACCGTGCGGCAGCACGCCATTGCCGCCATTGCTAAAGACCGCATAGGCCGCGGTGAGTTCCAGTAGCGTAACCTCGCTGGCGCCCAAGGCCAGGCTTGGATGGGTCTTGAGCTGGCTCTCCAGGCCCAGGCGATGGCCGGTATCGGCAACGGTCTGGCGGCCGACTTGTTCGGACACCCGTACGGCGACCGAGTTGAGAGACCGGGCGACGGCTTCGCGCAGAGTGACCGTACCGCGAAATTCGCGGCCGAAGTTGCGCGGCGACCAACCGTCGACGACGATCGGCGCATCCTCGATTTTGGCATCGGGGGTAAGACCGGCCTCGAGGGCGGCCAGATAGACGAAGGGCTTGAAGGCCGAACCGGGTTGACGCAAGGCCTGGGTGGCGCGGTTGAACTGGCTGGCCCGATAGCTGCGGCCGCCGACCATCGCGCGCACGGCCCCATCGGGGGCCATCACGACGACGGCAACTTGCTCGGCGGCTTCCGCCTGCCCTGCTACCGCCCGCTCGGCGATCGCCTGAATGGCTGGATCGAAGCTGGTTTCGACGATCAAATCGCCTTCGGTGAGACCGACATAGCCGGCGACCTGCTGCATGATCCAGTCGGCATAATAACGACCGGTGCCCGTGCGGGCCGCCTCGCCGGGGTTGGTGCGGCGGCCGCCCGAGGCCGCCGCCGCCTGCGCCGCGGTAAGGCGGTCTGCCGCGACCATTGCATCGAGCACGACGAGGGCGCGCTCATGGGCCGCTTGCGCGTCGCTAATCGGGTTGAGGCGCGACGGCGCCTTCAACAAGCCGGCCAACAGAGCCGCCTCATAGACCGATATGCTGCGGGCCGAGCGGCCAAAGAACTTCTGGGCGGCGGCCTCGACACCGTAGGTGCCGGAACCGAAATAGACCCGGTTGAGATAGACCGTGAGTAGCTCATCCTTGCTGAAAGAAGCCTCGAGCCAGAACGCCAACATGGCCTCACGAAGCTTACGCGTGAGTGTACGCTCGGGGGTCAGGAACAGGTTCTTGGCAAGCTGCTGGGTCAGGGTGCTGCCGCCCTGGACGAAAGCACCGGCGCGAATGTCGACGACCAGCGACCGCAGGATGCCACGGATGTCGATCCCGGAATGGCGATAATAGCGTCGATCCTCAATGGCGATGACGGCGTCCGGCACATAGCCCGGCAGCTCCGATACATCGACACGGGCGCCATAGAGATCGCCATAGGAGGCGAGGCGCGTGCCGTCGGCGGCGAGGAGGACGACGCCCTGTCGCCGCGCCTGATCGCGCAGTTGATCAATGTCGGGCAGATCCCAAGCCAGCCAGGCGATCACGGCGATCCCCGCGACCGCCCCCCAGATGCCGAGGGATATGCCCCATTTCAGCGCCCAGCCGAGAAAACTGCCACGACCGCGTCCGGATGCCGCCCGGCCGGTTGCGGCGCGGCGCGGCCGGGCGCGCCTGGTGCCGCTGCGTTTGCGGGGGCGTGGACGGCCCTTGGCCGTGGCACGCTGGGGGCTTCGCTGGGGGCTTCGACGCGTGCCGCCGGCGTTGCGACGGCCGGTCATGACCACCGCCAGCGGCGATCAGACATCCAGATTGACGACCTTGAGAGCATTGTTCTGGATGAATTCACGACGGGGCTCGACAACGTCTCCCATCAAGGTCTCGAAGATATCGCCGGCTTCCTCGGTATGTTCGACCTTGACCCGGAGCAGGGTGCGGGCGCTGCGGTCCAAGGTCGTCTCCCAAAGCTGTTCGGCATTCATTTCGCCAAGGCCCTTATAGCGGGAGATGGCAATGCCCTTGCGGCCGAGCTGGATGACGTTATCGAGCAGGGCGCTGGGGCCGGCGATGGGAATCTCGCGATCCTTCGCGATCAAGACCGAGTGATGCCGGTAGATTGCCTTCAGTTCGGACGCCAGCGCGTCGAGGCCGCGGGCCTCGGCGCTGGCGATGATGCGCTGATCCAAGGTCTGGCGATCCTCAACGCCACGCAATGTGCGCGTGAAAACCAAACTGCCACCGTCCCCATAACTGCCGCGCCAGCCACGCTCGAGCGCCGGCGACAAGGTGTCGAGGCGACGGGCGATATCGGCGGCGGCGGCGGCGGCGCGCTCGGAATCGGACAGGAACTCCGGGTTGAGAACGCCGAGGATCGCGGCTTGTTCGACGATGCCGGGATTGGCGATATGGTGGGTGAGGGGCTGAATCAGGCGGCGAACGCGCCGCGCCGTCTCGACGATGGCGCGGAGATCGGGACCGGCGTGACGGGTGCCGTCTTCGAGTTGTAACGCCGTATCCTTGAGACCGTCGGTAATAAGCGCATTATCGAGCGCCGCATCGTCCTTGAGATAGACCGCGGTGTTGCCGCGGGCGAGACGGTAAAGCGGCGGCTGGGCAATATAGAGATGGCCATGCTCAATGAGTTCGGGCATCTGGCGGTAAAAAAAGGTGAGCAGCAAGGTGCGGATATGGGCGCCGTCGACATCGGCGTCGGTCATGATGATGACCTTGTGGTAGCGCAGCTTGCCAAGATCGAAATCCTCACGAATACCGGTCCCGAGAGCGGTAATCAGCGTGCCGATTTCGACGGACGACAGCATCTTGTCGAAGCGTGCCCGTTCGACATTGAGAATCTTACCGCGCAAGGGAAGGATCGCCTGGGTGGCGCGGTCACGCCCCTGCTTGGCGGAGCCGCCGGCACTATCGCCCTCGACGAGGAAGAGTTCGGAGCGGGCCGGGTCGCGTTCCTGACAATCGGCAAGCTTGCCGGGCAAAGAGGCGATATCGAGGGCGCCCTTGCGGCGGGTCAGCTCGCGCGCCTTACGGGCGGCTTCGCGGGCGGCGGCGGCCTCGATGATCTTGTCGACGATCCGACGGGCTTCGTTGGGATGCTCCTCGAACCACTGACCGAGGCGGTCGCTGACAATATTTTCGACGATGGGCCGGACTTCCGAGGACACCAGCTTGTCCTTGGTCTGGGAGGAGAATTTCGGGTCCGGTACCTTGACCGAAAGCACGCAAGTCAGACCCTCACGGGCGTCGTCGCCGGTGAGCTGCAGCTTGGCCTTCTTGGCCAGCCCGCTGCTCGCGACATAGGTGTTGATGGTGCGGGTCAGGGCGGCGCGGAGACCGGCGAGATGGGTACCGCCGTCACGTTGCGGGATATTGTTGGTAAAACACAGGACGGTCTCGTGATAACTGTCGTTCCATTGCAGGGCGACTTCGACGGTGACGCCTTCGCGTTCGCCGCCGATGCCGACGACCTCGCTGATCAAGCCCGTGCGGTTGCGGTCGAGGTAGGTCACAAAGGCGTTGAGACCGCCTTCGTAAAACATCTCGACGCGGGCCGGCTCGACACCGCGATCATCCTGCAAATTTAGGCGGACACCGGAGTTGAGGAAGGCCAGTTCGCGCAGGCGGTGCTCGAGGGTGGCAAAGTCGAACTCGGTTTGGGTGAATGTCCGATCGGACGGCGTGAAGGTCACGCGGGTGCCGGTGTGCACCTTGCCGTTGGTCGGCGGGGCCGCGCCGACGACGGCCAAATCGCCTTCGGGCTCGCCATGGCGGAAGCGCAGGAAATATTCCTGCCCACCGCGCCAAATATGGAGATCGAGGACGGCGGACAGGGCGTTGACGACCGATACGCCGACGCCATGAAGGCCGCCGGAGACCTTGTAAGAATTCTGGTCGAACTTCCCCCCGGCATGGAGCTGGGTCATGATCACTTGGGCCGCGGAAACCCCCTCTTCCTCATGGATTTCGGTGGGGATGCCACGGCCATTGTCGGTCACCGTCACCGAGCCGTCGGCGTTGAGGACAACATCGACCTGATCGCAGTAACCGGCCAACGCCTCGTCGATGGCATTATCGACGACTTCATAGACCATATGATGCAGGCCGGAGCCATCGTCGGTGTCGCCGATATACATGCCCGGGCGTTTGCGGACGGCGTCGAGGCCGCGCAAAACCTTGATCGACTCGGCGTCATAGCTTTGGACCAGCGGGTCCGTCGTCGCCGGATCGCTCATATCATCAACTTCCTTGATTCTCAGGCGCGATGGTCGCGCTCGCTACTTGGAGGAACCGGGCCCGGTCACGCAGAGGCTCAAACAACGCCGGATCGGTGCCGGTCAACCAGGCCTGCGCGCCCATGGCGCAGACATGCTCAAACAGGGCCGCCCGTCGCGGCCCGTCGAGATGGGCCGCAACCTCGTCGAGCAGCAACAATGGCGGCGCGCCCGCGGCCAGCATCTGGAGGCGGGCGTAGGCCAGTACAATAGCGATCAGCATGGCCTTCTGCTCACCGGTGGAGCAACGCGCGGCCGGTGCGTCCTTATCGAGATGATGGACGGCCAAATCGCTGCGGTGCGGGCCATGGGCGGTACCGCCGTACTCGGCATCGCGGCGGCGGGTCGCCGCAAACGCGGCGCGCAGCCGGTCCTCGGCCGCCAAAGCCGGGGCTTCGTCGAGCCAATCGTCGAGTTCGCCAATCAGCGCCAAGCCGGCCGCCGGAAACGGCGCGGCAATATGGCCGGCAGCGCGCAACCGGGCGACGGTATCGCGGCGGGCGGCGGCAATGGCCACGCCGCGTTCGGCCAGGCGCTCTTCCACGGCGCCGAGCCAAAGGTCGTCGCGTACGCCATCCTTAAGCAAACGAGCGCGTTCGCGCAGGGCCTGGCTATAAGCGGTGGTCCTGGCGGCGTGGTCGGGATCGAAACCACAGACCAGGCGATCGAGAAAGCGCAGCCGCGACGGCGCGCCCTCCTGAAACAGGCGATCCATCTCCGGGGTCAACCAGATGACCCGAACGAGCGCCGCCAACGCGGCCTGGCCCGACACCGGTTCGCCATCGATACGAACGGTGCGGCGGGCACGCCGACCGGTGCCGGCGGGCTCGAGTCCGGTGCCGATGACATAGTGGTCAGCGGCGACCGCAAGGTGGGCGGCGACCGCCCAGGGCCGGCCCGGTGCCCGTTGCTGACCCGGTTCGGCACGCGCAATATCGCCCAAGGGCGCCCGGCGTAAGCCGCGGCCGGGGGCGAGAAAGGACAACGCTTCGAGCAAGTTGGTCTTGCCGGCACCGTTGACGCCGGTTAGCACGATGGGCGCCGCAGCAATATCAAGGCGCAAACCGGCATAGTTGCGAAAATCGGTCAGGTCGATACGGGTCACGGCCATGGTGCCGGCGACACGCGGGGTCGCGGTATCGCGGGCTGCCGGCGGCGACCAACTCATCGCCGGTTCCGACCCGGCGGATATCGGCCCTGCCAGCATTGACCCTGGCGGCGGTTCCCTCACCGCGCTCAAATATCGGTCCGTCACACGCGCATCGGCATGAGGACGTACAGCGCCCGGTCGTCGGCGACGTCGCGGACAATCGTCGGCGACGCGGCATCGGACATCAGGAACTGAGCCTCACCGCCTTCGATCTGCTGGACAATGTCCAGCAGATAACGCGAGTTGAAGCCGATCTCCAAAGACGACTCGGTGTAGCCGACCTCGAGTTCCTCGGTCGCGGTGCCGTTCTCCGGACTGGTGGCCGACAGGGTCAGATTACCGTTGCCGAGCGTGAGCTTGATGGCCCGGCTCTTTTCGGAAGAGATGGTCGAGACGCGATCCACCGCCTCGCCGAAGCTGGCGCAATCGACCTCGAGGATTTTGTCATTGCCGCTGGGGATCACGACCTCGTAGTCCGGGAACGTGCCGTCGATGAGTTTCGATGTCACCTGGACATTGTCGAAAGCGAAGCGAATGCGGGTTTCGCTGAGCTCGACCTCGACGCTGTCGACGGAGTCCTCAAGCAGCTTGTGCAGCTCGTTGATGGTCTTGCGCGGCACGATCACGCCGGGCATTTCGGCAGCGCCATCGGGCAGCGGGACCTCGACCCGGGCCAGCCGGTGGCCGTCCGTCGCGACCGCGCGGAGACATTTCGCACCGTCCTCGCCGGCGGCATGAAGATAGATGCCGTTGAGGTAGTAGCGGGTTTCTTCGGTCGATATGGCGAACCGGGTGCGGTCGATCAGACCGCGCAGCTCGTCGGCGGCGAAGGTGAAATGGATCGGCATGTCGCCGCTGCCCATGACCGGAAAATCCTCGGTCGGCAGGCAGCTCAGGGCAAAGCGAGAGCGGCCGGCCTTGATGGTCAGTTTGCCGGCCGCCGCGTCGGTTTCGAGCTGGACCTCGGCGCCGTCCGGCAGCTTGCGGGCGATGTCATACAAGGTATGGGCCGGCGCGGTCGTGGCACCACCGCTGTCGGTCTGCGCGGAAACCCGTTCAACGATCGCCAGATCCATGTCGGTCGCGGTAAGGCCTAAGGTTCCGTCACCGGCCTCCAACAACACATTGGCGAGAATCGGAATGGTGTTGCGGCGTTCGACGACACTTTGCACATGGGCCAGGGCCTTCAGCAAAGTTGCGCGTTCGATAGTCAGTTTCATGTCGTCCTTACAATCTCGTGAAACTGCCCCCCCAGGGGAGCGGCCTGGTGTAATTGCCCCATTCCCGGGGCGGGCAACGCCATGCCAGCGACACCAGGGACTCGGGCTCTAAAAGGATGCCGGGGCGAAGCCGTCGGGACCTGCTACTGTTAACGCCTGACGGTCCCGCATGAGCTGTTTCAGCCCGCATTGCGGAACCGCGGCCACTATAGCAGAAAACAGTTGATTCCACACAGATTTCGCGCGTCCGGAGCCGGGCCCGGACAAGCCTGGTATGGGGCCGTAAAAGCGGTCCCGCGAGGCCCCGCGATCAGGTCTCGAGCATACGCCGCAAAAGCTCGACATCCTCGCTGAAACTGGGATCCGTGGAGCGCAATTCGTCGATCCGGCGCACGGCATGCATCACCGTCGTGTGGTCGCGGCCACCAAACTTACGGCCAATTTCGGGCAGTGAGCGCGGCGTCAGCTGCTTGGCCAGATACATGGCCACTTGACGCGGCCGAGCGACGGCGCGGGCGCGACGGGCGGAATGCATATCGGCGAGACGGATATTGTAGTGCTCGGCAACGCATTTCTGGATTTCGTCGATGGTCACCCGGCGGTCGTTGGCGCGCAGCAGATCGTGCAGCACCTCATGGGCGGTCTCGAGGGTGACCGGGCGGCCGACCAAAGTGGCATGGGCGACGATGCGGTTGAGGGCGCCCTCCAACTCGCGGACATTGGAGGTAATCTTATGGGCGAGGAACTCCAGCAGCTTGGAGGGGGTCTCGGCCTCGAGCTGCTCGGCCTTGGACTGCAGGATGCCAAGTCTCAGTTCGTAGTCGGTGGGATGAATATCGGCGACGAGGCCCCAACCAAGCCGAGATTTCAGCCGGACTTCCATGCCCTCGAGATCAGACGGCGATTTGTCGGCCGAAATAACGATCTGGCGGTTCTGATCGACCAGGGCGTTGAAGGTGTGGAAGAACTCCTCCTGGGTCGAATCCTTGCCGGCTATGAACTGGATGTCGTCGATCATCAACACGTCGACGGAACGGAACTGCTCCTTGAAATCCATCGTGGTCTTGAAGCGGAGCGCCCGGATGAACTGATACATGAACTTCTCGGCGGACATGTAGAGCACCCGGCGAGACGGATCGAGCTCGCGGATATGCCAAGCAATGGAATGCATCAGATGGGTCTTACCGAGGCCAACACCGCCATACAGAAAAAGCGGATTGAACGGTGCATGCTTGGACTCGGCGACCCGGCGGGCGGCGGCGTGGGCAAGTTCGTTGGAGCGGCCAACGACGAAATTGGCGAAGGTGAAGCGGCTGTCCAGGGAGGCCGTGGGAATGCCACCGCCCGGGCCGGCGCCACCGGCGGACAAGGTCGGCGCCGGGTCGGCGGCAACGGGTTCAGGGGCCGGGTCGGCGGCGATCCTGGGACGCGCCGGCGGTCCCCCGGCCGGCCAGGCGACGGCGGTCGAGGGCTCGACGATGACTTCGACGGACTTTATCTGATCACCCTCCTCGGCCCAGAGTTCCCGGATGCGGGGGGCATAGTTGGTGTCCGTCCAATCGCGCATGAAGCGCGTCGGGACGGCGAGGCGGGCGCGATCGCCCTGGACCTCGGTGAGGGTCAGCGGCTTCAACCAGCTGTTATAGGTCGACTCGCCAAATTCCGCGCGCAGGCGCGCCCGAACATGTGTCCATTGCGCCGCGAGCATCGTATCGGGGCGCCCCCATATGGTCATTTACGTTGTTCTCCATCCCCGCACCAACAGCCAGGCCAAATCCCGACCGCTCCCCCGAACGTGGGCCCCGCTCCGCACCCCTTCGGGGTACCGCTATGGGCTACCACGCCTCATCGTCGCCGTCACCCTCCACGTATAGAGCAGACATGATTAGGCTTTCGTCGGCTCTTGTCGACGACATCTCAATGCCCACCCAAAGCACCGATTGCCCTGGATTCTGTAGGTTTACAGGGCTTGCTTCAATAAATCACGGGAGTGCAAAGAAATGCCAAATAATGGTGCGTCCTCCAATGCGCCTCTGCCAAATAGGGCCACACTTCGGCTCACGCGATACTTGGTTTTTATTTCTTTTGAGGTAATGCGTAACGGCTGATTGAAGATACATCCGCGACGCGAAGGCTGCAACTGGACTGAAAGGCGAACACAAAAAAATTTGCGCCGAGCGGACCGGTCAGGCCGCAGACATGCCAACGGGTGCCGAGAACTCAGCACCCCTGGAAAATATGAGAGCCCGCAAACGCTGCGGGCGGCAAGTGGCTCAGGCCATCG
Organism: Alphaproteobacteria bacterium; assembly: GCA_021774445.1. Lineage (GTDB taxonomy): Bacteria > Pseudomonadota > Alphaproteobacteria > UBA6615 > UBA6615 > SZUA-147. Next base: position 111,820 of record JAJFJA010000054.1, on the reverse strand, counting down.
CCTTAACGCGAGCGGACAAGCGGGACAGCTTGCGCGCCGCCGTGTTGGTGTGCATCACACCCTTGGACACGCCGCGATGTATCTCCGGCTGAGCGGACTTCAGCGCCGCGCGAGCGGCCTCCTTGTCGCCGGCAGCAATGGCCGTCTCAACGACCTTCACAAAGGTACGAATGCGGCCAACACGATTGCCGTTGATCACGGCCCGCTTGGCGTTGCGGCGAATCCGCTTCTCTGCTGACGGATGGTGCGCCATCTCAATCCTATGAAATTCACTGAAATTCGACGGCGCTGTATAGCGCTACGACCGGGGGCCGTCAAGGCAAGTGCGCTAGCGGTTGGTGAATGTGGGGCGACGCTTCTCCAAAAAGGCGGTCATGCCCTCCTTGCGATCCTCGAGGGCGAAGGAGCTATGAAACAACCGGCGCTCGAACAAGATGCCCTCGGAGAGCGTGGTCTCGTGGGCGCGATTGACCGCCTCCTTGACCATGTAGGCGACCGGGCGAGACATCTTGGCGATGGTCTCGGCGGTCTTGATGGCCTCGTCGACCAAGTCGGCGGCAGGGATAATGCGGCTGACCAGGCCGGCGCGCTCGGCTTCCTCGGCATCCATCATGCGGCCGGTCAGACACATTTCCATGGCCTTAGCCTTGCCGACGGCGCGGGTCAGGCGCTGGCTGCCGCCGGCGCCCGGCAAGGTGCCGATGGTGATCTCGGGCTGGCCGAATTTGGCGTTGTCCGCCGCGAGGATGAAATCGCACATCATTGCCATCTCGCAACCACCCCCCAGGGCGTAACCGCCGACGGCGGCGATGATCGGCTTGCGGCATTGGGCAACACGCTCCCAACCGACGGTGATAAAATCGGCCAGGTAGACGTCCATGTAAGTCCAGTCGGCCATCTCGGCGATGTCGGCGCCGGCGGCGAAGGCCTTCTCGCTGCCCGTCAGGACCAAACAGCCGACCTCGTCGTCGGCTTCGAGGTTGTCGAGGGCGTCGGCAAGCTCCACCACCAGGGCGGCGCATAACGCATTCAAGGCGTCCGGACGGTTGAGGCGGATCAAGCCGACCCGGCCACGCTTCTCCAGGACAATATTCTCGTAGGCCATCGCTGGCGCTCCTAATCGGAAAGGACAGTTGGGCGGTCGTTGAACCGCAACGCATAACCTAACGCTGGTGACGGGGGCAATAAAAGGTCGAACGGCCGGATTGAACGATCCGGCGAATCGTACAATCCGCCGCGGGCATCGCGGCACAGCGGGGACAGGCTTCCCCGGCGCGGCCGTAAACGGCGAACTGCTTCTGGAAATAGCCGAGTTCACCATCGGCATGGCGGAAATCCCGCAGACTTGAACCGCCGGCGGCGATGGCGTCGTCCAACACCCGGCGGATCGCCGTGACCAAACTCTCAATGCGAGGCGCGCCGACGTTGGCCGCCAGGCGGCGGGGTGAGATTTCCGACCAATACAGGGCCTCGCAGACATAGATGTTGCCGAGGCCGGCGACGGTTTTCTGATCGAGCAGGGCCGCCTTGATGGGGCTGCGGCGGCCCGCCAGCGCCGCGGCGAGGGCGGTGGCGTTAAACTGATTGCCGAGAGGTTCGGGCCCAAGATCGCGCAGCATGGCATGGTCGTCGAGCGCCGCCGCGGTGGTGAGGTCCATGAGGCCGAAGCGCCGAGTGTCATTGAAGCGCACGCTAACCTTCCGGTCGGTCGTGAACACCACATGGTCGTGCTTCTGCAACGGCGCGTCCGGCGTGGTGATACGCATGTGACCGCTCATGCCCAAATGGATGATCAGCACCTGGTCGTCATCGGTCTCGAGCAACATGAATTTGGCGCGGCGGCCGATGCGAACGATGCGCCGCCCTTGCAGGCGAGCGGCGAAATTCTTGGGCAACGGAAAACGCAGTGCCGGGACATGGTTGTCCACGGCCCGCAATTGGCGGCCCTCAAGCACCGGGAGTAGCCCGCGCCGGGTGGTCTCTACTTCTGGCAACTCTGGCATGGCGGCACTATAGAAGGGGCGTCGGTACCTGCCTATGGCGTGCCCGCCACCATTTCATGGCTGCTCGCGACGATGCGCCGCAGCCACGAGCAACGCGGCGGCACATGCTGGCGTGCCGCAATAGCCTCGTCTAAGGTCACGCCATGACCGATCGGGAGACCGCCAGCTTCGGCTTTCGCGACATACCGGCAGCCGAGAAAGCGGCGCGGGTGCAAGCGGTATTCGCCTCGGTCGCCGGCCGCTACGATCTGATGAACGACCTGATGAGCGGCGGCATTCACCGGTTGTGGAAGACCGCCATGCTGGATTGGCTGGCGCCGCGGCCGGGCACGCATTTGCTCGATGTCGCCGGCGGCACCGGCGATATCGCCATGCGGTTCCTGGACCGGACCGGTGGCGAGGGCCGGGCGACCGTGTGCGATTTGAGCCCGGAGATGGTTGCGGTGGGACGAGACCGGGCGACCGATCGCGGTCGGCTCGGCGAGGTCGCCTGGGTCTGCGGCAATGGCGAGGCGTTGCCGCTGGCCGACCGGTCGGTAGACGCCTACACGATCGCCTTCGGCCTGCGCAATACGACCCATATCGATGCCGTGCTGGCGGAGGCCCAGCGGGTGCTGAAGCCGGCGGGGCGCTTCATGTGCTTGGAGTTCAGCCATGTGGCGGTGCCGTTGTTGGGGGAGATCTACGAGCGCTATTCTTTCAGGGTGCTGCCATGGTTAGGCAAACTGGTGGCCGGCGACGCCGACTCCTACCGTTACCTGGTGGAAAGCATCCGGCGCTTTCCGGCGCAAAGCGAGCTGGCGGCCATGGTGGAAGCCGCCGGACTGGGTCAGGTGTCGGTGCGCAATCTGTCGGGTGGCATCGCGGCAATCCACTCGGCCTGGCGGATCTGAAGCCGCGGTGCGATCGCCCAGCATGCGCCGCGTCAACCACCGGACGACCCTGCTGCATACGCCGCGCAACCTGCTGCGGCTGCTGGCAATCGCCACCACTTTAGCCCGGCATGACGCATTGTTCGTGCTGGATTGGTTGCCGGCGGCGGGCTGGATCGCGCGACCGGCGCGGCTGATCTGGCGGCGCAAGGATCCGGCGGTCGCGGGGCTGCGTCCGGGGGAACGGCTGGCCCTGGCGTTGCACCGCTTGGGACCGAGTTTCATTAAATTGGGCCAAGCCTTGAGTACCCGGTCGGACCTGGTCGGCGAGGCGTTGGCGACGGATTTGTCGCGGCTGCAGGACCGCCTGCCCGCCTTCGCCAGCGCGGCGGCGCGGGCGACCGTCGAGGCCGAACTGGGCCAGGATATCGACAGCCTGTTCGAACAATTCGATGACGAACCGGTGGCGGCGGCGTCGATCGCGCAAGTGCATTTCGCCGTGACCCGAGAAGCGGACGGCGCGCCCGGCCGGGCGGTGGCGGTGAAGGTATTGCGGCCGGCGATCGAGCAGGCCTTCGAGCGTGACCTGGTGCTGTTCCGCTGGGTGGCGGAGCTGACCGAACGAACGCAGCCGAAGTTACGGCGGCTGAGGCCGGTGGAGGCGGTGGAAACCTTCGCCGAAACCGTGCGACTGGAAATGGACTTGCGGATGGAGGCGGCGGCGGCTTCCGAATTGCGGGACAATTTTCGCGGCGATACCACCTACCGGATCCCCGGCGTGGACTGGGTGCGGACCGCCCGGCGGGTGTTGACCACAGAACGCATCAGCGGCACGCCGCTGCACGACGTGGCGGCTTTGCAGGCGGCCGGTCATGACGGCTTGGAGATCGTCCGGCGGGCGGCGGCGGCGTTCTTCAACCAGGTGTTCCGGGATGGGTTTTTCCACGGCGATATGCATCCCGGTAACGTCTTCATCGACGCGGACGGCGCCTTGGTCGCGATCGATTTCGGGATCATGGGGCGGTTGGACCGCAAGACCCGTCACTTCCTGGCCGACATGCTGCTGGGATTCCTGACCCAGGATTACGGCCGGGTCGCGGATGTGCATTTCGATGCCGGTTATGTGCCGCGAGAGCAGTCGCGGGAGCGCTTCATGCAGGCGTTGCGGGCGATCGCCGAACCGATCTTCGGCCGGCCGACCGGGGACATCTCCATCGCGCGGTTGCTGGCGCAGCTGTTTCAGGTGACGGAACAATTCGACATGGAGACCCAGCCACAGCTGCTGCTGTTGCAGAAAACCATGCTGCTGGCGGAAGGGGTTGGGCGGATGCTGGCCCCGGAAGCGAATATGTGGGTGCTGGCACAGCCCTTGGTGGAAGAGTGGATGCGGGAAAACCGCGGCCCCGAGGCCCGACTGGTGGAGGCGGGACGGGAGCTGGTGGACAGTCTGCGCCGCGTGCCCGCCCTGGTGGCCAATCTGGAACGGGCGGCCGGGCAGATGGCGGATGGCTCGTTGCGGTTGGATCTGGCGCAGCGTGACCGGGCGGGCGCGGGGCGCTGGCTATCGTGGCTGGCCGTGGTGTTGGTGGCTGGCCTGGTCGGCGCCTGGCTGGCGGGGCTTTGATCTTCGGGACGAGGGACTTCATCCCCCGCGCCTTGCAGTTTGGTGGCGCGGCCACTAGTTTAAGTACAAGTTTTCTCCGTATTTTTTGGAGTTCATACAGGTGATGCAGGGCAAACGGGTTTTGCTGATCATCGCGGGCGGTATCGCGGCCTATAAGAGCCTCGACCTGATCCGGCGGCTGCGGGCGGAAGGGGCAGCGGTGCGCTGCATCCTGACCAGCGGCGGGGCGCAGTTCGTAACGCCCCTGGCGGTGTCGGCGCTGAGCGAGGATAAAGTCTATGGCGAGCTGTTCTCGCTGACCGACGAAGCGGAGCTGGGACATATCCAACTGTCCCGCGATGCCGACCTGTTGGTGGTGGCCCCGGCAACGGCTGATCTGCTGGCGAAGATGGTGGCGGGATTGGCGGACGACCTGGCCAGCACGGCGCTGTTGGCCACCGACAAGCGGGTGCTGGTGGCGCCGGCGATGAATGTACGCATGTGGGAGCATGTCGCGACGCAGCAGAATATGGCGACGCTGGCGGCCCGCGGGATCGCCGTGGTCGGCCCCGAACGCGGCGACATGGCCTGCGGCGAGTTCGGCGAAGGCCGGATGGCCGAGCCGGTGGACATCGTCGCCGCGGTGGCGACATTGCTGGGCGCCGGCCGTGCCTTGGCCGGGCGGCATGCGCTGGTCACCAGTGGGCCGACCCATGAGCCGATCGATCCGGTGCGCTATATCGCCAACCGCTCCTCCGGCCGGCAAGGCCATGCGGTGGCGACGGCGCTGGCCGCCCTCGGGGCGCGCACGACCTTGGTGACCGGGCCGACGGCGCTGGTCGACCCGGTGGGTGTCGAGACCGTTAAGGTGGAAACGGCGGCCGACATGCTGGCGGCGTGCGAAGCGGCGCTGCCGGCGGATGTGGCGGTCTGCGCGGCGGCCGTCGCCGACTGGCGGGTAGACAAGCAAGCGGCACAAAAACTGAAGAAAACGGCCGGGGCACCGCTGGCGCTGGCGCTGACCGAAAACCCGGATATCCTGCGGCGGCTCAGTGAGGCCACCAACCGCCGGCCGCAATTGGTCGTGGGCTTTGCGGCGGAAACGGAAAATCTGGCGGCGAACGGTAAGGCCAAACTGGACAGCAAAGGCTGTGACTGGATCGTGGCCAACGACGTTTCGGCGGCGCGCGGCACGTTCGGCGGCAGCCATAATCAAGTTCATCTGATCACCGCCGAGGGCATGGAGAGCTGGCCGGAGATGGCGAAAGAAGAGGTGGCCAGGAAACTGGCGCAACGGATTGCCGATGAATTAGGTGCCGGCGAGCAAACCGGGAGTGCGGCATGAGCGATGTGATGGTCGCCGTCACCCAACTGCCGCACGGGTCGGATTTGCCGTTACCCGGCTATGCCACGGAAGGCAGCGCGGGGATGGATTTGCTGGCGGCGGTGGCCGACAGCGTCACCCTGGCGCCGGGCGAGCGGGCGCTGGTGCCGACCGGCCTGACGATCGCGCTGCCCGACGGTCATGAAGCACAGGTGCGGCCGCGCTCCGGACTGGCGTTGAAACATGGCCTCGCGGTGCTCAACAGCCCCGGCACCATCGATGCGGACTATCGTGGCGAGGTCGGGGTGATCCTGGCCAATCTCGGACAAACGGCGTTCACGATCGAGCGCGGCATGCGCATCGCGCAGATGGTGATCGCGCCGGTGACTCGCGCCGTCTGGCGACAAGCCGAGGTCTTGCCGGAAAGCAGGCGCGGGGCCGGTGGCTTCGGCTCGACCGGGACCGGGACCGGCGACGAGGCGGGGCGTGGTGCGGCATGATGCGGGCGCCGCGAAAGACGCTGTTCGCCATCGAGGCGGTGTTGGACATCGCCTATAACGGCAATGCAGGGCCGGTGCAAAGCGTCGAGATCACCAAACGCCAGCGCATCCCGCGGCGCTATCTGGAACAAGTGCTGCAGCAACTGGTGCGGGCCAATATCCTGACCGGCGTGCGCGGACCGCGCGGCGGTTACCGGTTGGCGCGGGAAAGACGGCGCATCTCGGTCGGCGATATCGTGCGGGTGATCGGCACCGGGGATAGCGAGGACGGGCCGCCGGCCGCCGGTTCGCCCCTGGGCCATGACGTGGTGCTGCCGATGTGGCGAGAAGCGCACGACGACTTCATGGCGCGGCTGGACGGCATCAGCCTGCAAGACCTGTGCAGCCGGGCCCAAGGTTCGCAGGTTCAGCGGGCCGGGGCGGCGCAGCCCGACTACGCGATTTGAGCCAAGGTCCGCGGGGCATGACTGGCGATGACTGCCCGAGCCGCCGGCAGGGACCACGGGGCCGCATCTATGGCTCGATTCTCGATACCATCGGGGCGACGCCGATGGTGCGGGTGCCGCGCCTGGCGGCGGAAGCCGGCTGCAAAGCCGCGATCGTGGCGAAATTGGAATTCTTCAATCCGCTGGCCTCGGTAAAGGACCGCATCGGTCTGGCGATGATCGAAGCGGCCGAACGGGACGGACGGATCGGCGCCGACACGGTGATTATCGAGCCGACGAGCGGCAATACCGGGATCGCGCTGGCGTTCATCTGCGCCGCCAAGGGCTACCGATTGATCCTGACCATGCCCGAGTCGATGTCGCAAGAGCGGCGCAAGATGCTGCTGTTCATGGGGGCCGAGTTGGTGCTGACGCCGGCAGCGGCCGGCATGCAAGGGGCCATCGCCGAGGCCGAGGCGCTGGTACAAAAACTGGGCGACGCGATCATCCTGCAACAGTTCATGAACCCGGCCAATCCGGAAATCCATCAAGGCACCACGGCGGAAGAGATCTGGCAGGACAGTGCCGGCGCGGTGGATGTGGTGGTCTCGCCGGTGGGGACCGGCGGCACCTTGACCGGCGTCGGCCGGGTGTTGAAAGCGCGCAAACCGTCGCTCCGCATGGTGGCGGTAGAGCCGGAATACAGCGCGGTGCTGTCCGGCGGGCCGGCGGGGGCACATCAGCTCGAGGGGATCGGCGCCGGGTTCGTGCCGGATACTCTGGATACGTCGCTGATCGACGAGGTTTTGCCGATCGCCAACGAGACCGCCTTCGCGACGGCGCGGCGGGCGGCGCAGCTCGACGGCATTCCCGGCGGCATCACCTCGGGCGCGGCCTTGGCGGCGGCACTGGAAATTGGCGTGCGGCCGGAGATGACGGACAAGCTGATCGTCGTCATGGTGCCGTCCTTTGCCGAACGCTATCTGTCGACGCCGTTGTTCGACGGCCTGTAAGGTGACGCCATGGAACTCAACGAAGAACAGTTTCACCGCTACGCCCGCCACCTGATCCTCGACGAAATCGGCGAGGAGGGCCAAGAGACGCTGCTGGCCGCCAAAGTGCTGGTGGTCGGTGCCGGCGGACTCGGCGCGCCGGTGATCCTTTATCTCGCCGCGGCAGGGGTCGGCACGTTGGGGATCGTCGATGACGACGACGTGGATCTGACCAATCTGCAGCGGCAAGTCGTGCATGCCACCGCTAATGTCGGCAAACCGAAGGTCGACAGCGCGGCGCAGACGGTCGCGGCGATCAACCCGGGTATCAACGTCGTGCCCTACAACGCCCGGCTGACCGCGGCGAACGCGGCCGAGCTAATCGGCAGCCATGATCTGGTGGTTGACGGTTCGGACAATTTCGATACGCGTTATCTGCTCAACGACGCCTGCTATCTGCTCGGCAAGCCACTGGTGACGGCGGCGCTGCTGCGCTTCGAAGGCCAGATGTTCACGTTCCGGCGCGGCGATCCGCCGACGCCGTGCTACCGCTGCCTGTTCCCGGAAGCGCCGGACCCGGCGCTGGTACCACGCTGCGAGCAAGCCGGCATCCTCGGGGCGCTGTGCGGCGTGATGGGATCGTTACAGGCGACGGAAACCCTGAAAGAACTGCTCAGCCTGGGCGACAGCATGGCCGGACGGATGCTGCTCTTCGACGCGTTGAGTACAGAATTCCGGCAGATCAAACTGGCGCGGGATCCGCACTGCGCGCTGTGCGGCGCGGCGCCGACGATTACGGCACTGCCAGCGGCCTAAGGGCACCACCGGTCCGGGCAACCGTTCCGCACGATGACGGCAAGGCGGACACGGGTTTTCCGGCTAGCTAGCGCTGCTTGTCCGGTCGGGTATTGCTTAGGGGATCTTTGCGGCCAAGAATGTTGCCCCTGGTCGCAAACATGGGCACGGCAACAAATCTCCAATATGCGGACTGCAAACCCCATCGAGAACACTGGAATTATCATACGGCGCAACGATGGGGCGTTTCTTGGCAGCTGTTTCGTTTTCCGATACCCGAAGGTGGCGCTGACCGCCGCCCACGTCGTAAGCGACTTGAAGCCTGACCAGTTGGTAGTTGCACTGCCCGGAAGTCGCGCTGCTGGTGCCCTTTTTTCCGTTCGGGAAGTCAGTATCCACCCCAAAGCAGATCTGGCTGTTGTCGAAATTGATCCACCCGACGAGCGGGACATCACATGGACCGTGAATGAGGTGTTCGACGACATGGGTTACGGCCTAGATGTCGTTACCTATGGATATCCGCAGCACTCGGCGGCCGGTGCCATGGCACCGACGCCGCGCTTGTTTAAGGGCTACGTGCAGCGGTTTCTTGAGCACAAAAGCCACCTTGGATATACTTACGTTGCGGCGGAGCTGAGTTTCAGCTGCCCTGCCGGGTTGAGTGGGTCGCATGTTCTCAACTCCAATTTCTCCGGCCGTCTATATGGTGTAGTTACAGAGAATATTCGGACCTCAACTGAACTTGACTCGGTTCTTGAGGTTGACGAAGGCGGCCAAAAATATAGAGAGTCGTTTCACAGTATCATCAACTATGGCTTAGCGTTGTGGCTTCCCGCCTGTTGCGATTGGTTGAATGGGATTGTTCCACCCTTGGCTCCTGAAGAGATCAATCGTCGGGCAACGAATCAGCATCTGTGGAACGCCGAAGAAACTGCCAAGACGGAAGAAAGCTAAGCAGTTTTGTTCGGGCCGAGGCATTGCCCCCGCTTGGTCGCGCACCGCCTGTCGCGAAGGGCCGTATACCGCCGGATAAGGGTACAGTGGCCGCGTCGCGAGAATTGCACACGCACCCAGCTAGCCCTCGGACCTGACAGCAAGCTCGAGAGTCGGGCCGAGAGAGCGCCGCATGCTTTGACCAGCTTATAGAGCAATTGGTGGTGTGAGTCTGAAAGCCGCGGTCACCACTCTTAGAACATCATCTCCAGGACGCGGTCGGGCGGGGTGTGGCCGTCGACGAAGGTCTTGATGTTGACGACGACTTTTTCGCCCATCTCGTGGCGGCTCTCGATGGTGGCGGAGCTCATATGAGGCAGCAAGACGGTGTTGGGGCGATTCAGCAGGCGGGGGTCGACGGCCGGCTCGTGCTCGAAAACATCGAGGCCGGCACCGGCGATGCGGCCCTGCTCAAGCAGGTCGGCGAGGGCGAGCTCGTCGATGACCTCGCCGCGGGAGGTATTGACGATATAGGCATGGGGCGGCAACAGGCCGAGGCGGTGACGCGACAGCAAATGAAAGGTCGCCGGGGTGCGCGGGCAGTTGATGGACAGGATGTCCACCTGACCCAACATGCGATCCAGCGACGGCCAATAGGTGGCCTGGAGTTCGGCCTCCAGATCAGGGTGGGCGGCACGCCGGTTGTGATAGTGCACCGCCAGACCGAAACCGCGGGCGCGGCGGGCGACGGCGCTGCCGATGCGGCCCATGCCGACGATGCCGAGACGCTTGCCGGAAATGCGATGGCCGAGCATCGAGGTCGGCGACCAGCCCGTCCACTGAGCGCTCTCGAGAAGACGAGCGCCCTCGGCGAGACGCCGCGGCACCGCCAGGATCAGGGCCATGGTCATGTCGGCGGTATCGTCGGTCAGGACATTCGGCGTATTGGTCACGGTGATGTGGCGGTCATGGGCGGCATGGAGATCGATATTGTCGACGCCGTTGCCGAAATTGGCGATCAGCTTGAGCCGCGCACCGGCCCGGGCGATGAGGCCGGCGTCGATACGGTCGGTCACGGTGGGGACGAGGATATCGGCCTCGGCCATCGCGGCGGTCAGCTGAGCCGGCGTCATGGGACGGTCGTCGACACTCAACCGGGCGTCGAACAATTCGGTCATGCGCGCCTCGACCGGCGCCGGTAACCTCCGTGTGACAACGACCAGCGGTTTGGTGCTCGGCATTGATGCCCCCATAGCTGCCGTGCAATTGTCCGTCGCGTGGGATTGCACAGGATCGCATCGGCCGGATCTTGACCCGATGCGACGGTTTCTCATAAATGCAGGCGCAGGCTGGTTGGGCGCAAGTAGATTTGATGACGAACAGAAAAAGCGCACGACGGACGGTACTGGCGATCGCACTCATGGCCGCGAGTTTGCTGGCGTCGCCCAACCCCGCGTGGGCGGAGGGCGACCTGCCACTGCCGCGTTTCGTCAGCGTACGGGCGGGCGAGGTCAATGTGCGGACCGGGCCGGGCGTGCGCTATCCCATCGATTGGGTGTTCGTGCGGCGCGACCTGCCGGTGGAAATCGTCGCCGAATACGAGACCTGGCGACAGATCCGCGATCACCAGGGCACCACCGGCTGGGTGCATCAATCGATGCTGTCGGGTAAGCGCACGGTGCTGATGCAGGACAAGTTGGTGACGCTGCGGCGCACGGCAAACGGCGGCGCGCCGCCGGTGGCGCGGGCAGAGGCCGGCGTGATCGGTGAGTTGGTGGAATGCGATAGCGTATGGTGCCGCGTCGAAGTCGCCGGAATCCGCGGCTGGGCGGAAAAAGAGAAGCTGTGGGGCGTCTATCCCGACGCCGACGACCGTTAGAGTGCGACGACGCGTCGCTGGATTGCTGGACGCCCAACCCGACGCAGTCTTGTCATCGCGAACGCCAGCGTGGCGATCCAGCGCGATGACCTGGGCCAGGTCTGACGATGTAAGTAACGGGCGCGCCCGCGCCGGCTTAATCGAAATCTGCGGATAGCGCGGCGCGCACCGGTTCCGGCAGTACCGCCATATGGGAATATTCCGGGTGGCTGAAGCCGAGGATGATGTCGGCGCCCGGTTCCTTGAAGGCCGCGACCTCGGCGGCGCTAAACGGGAAATGGAAGAACTGCACCGAACTGGCCTTGCCGGCGGCCGAGGTGCGGTCGATATCGGCCTCGGGCCGGGCCAGGATCTTGGTAGCGCCGAGGCGCATGAAGCCGGTCTCCTCGATGCCGCCGAGGCGGGCGAGTACGGCGTGGCGGTGCGCTTCGTCGTCGATTTCGAACATCACCGTGGCGACGAGTTCGCGACCCTTGGGGATGAGCGGATTGTACGCGGCCAGTTCATCGGCGATCTGTGCCTCGCCGCCGCGTTCGATGCGCAGCATCTCGTGGATCTGGTACCACATGGTGTCGTAGTTTTCGAAATAGAAGGTGGCGAAGGGCCCGACCGCGACTCGGCGGTCGCGCTTGGCGGCGACGAGGCGGGCGCGGGTCTCGTCGCGGCGCTCGGCATAGGTCGCCATATCGAGAATATCGGCGCGGGTGATTTCGCGTTTTGCCATCAGCGGATCCCTAGGCTTCGGGAGTCGCGGCGACGGCGGGGGCCGGCATCAAGTCATAGGCCATGGCCAGCAGCTCGATCGGCGTGTAGGCGCGCGGCGGCACGGCATTTTCGCTTTCAGCCAAGCGCTCGACGCCTTGACGGATATGGTCGGCGGCCAGGGGACATTCGGAGGCGATGAAAGGGCTGTCGCTTTCGAGGGCGCGGCGGGCCACCGGCCGGCCGACCTTCATGGCGACGTCGAAATTCTCTTTCATGATGCCCCAAGAGCCGCCGTGACCGGAGCAGCGCTCGACCACCGCCAGATCCGCCTCGGGAATCAAGCGCAGCATATCCGCCCCCTTCTGGCCCATATTCTGGGCGCGGGCGTGACAGGCGATATGCAGGGCGACACGGCCCGGCAGCGGCTGCAGACCGGGTGCGAGCCCCTCATGCTTGGCGATGTCGACAACATATTCGGAGAAATCTCGAGTCGCGGCGGCGAGGGCACGGACATTGTCGTCGTCGGGTAGCAATAACGGCCATTCGAACTTCAACATCAGGGCACAGCTCGGCACCAAGGCGATGACGTCGCGCCCCGCATCGACCTGCGGGCGCAAGGACGCGGCGATCTTGCGGGCCTTGTCGGCGACGCGGTCGAGCTCGCCCTGCTCAAGCTGCGGCATGCCGCAACAGGCGGGGTAAACCACCGTGGCATCGACCCCGTTCTTGGCGAGGATGGCATGGGCGAGAGTGCCGGCCTCGGGATTGTTGTAGTTCATGAAGCAAGTGGCATAGAGCAGCGCTTTACGACCGAACGCCGGGGCCGATGGATCGACCGCCGGCGTGTCAGCACGGCTGCGGGCCATCATCGTCTTGCCATGGAATTTCGGCAGCTCCGCATCATGATGGACGCCGGCGACACGCTGCAGGGCGGCACGGGTCAACCGGTTGCCGCGACCGGTGGCCCAATTGGCCAGCCCGGCGACGGGTGCCGCCAGCTTGCCGTTGCGGTCGGTCTCGGTCAGCTGACGCGCGGTCCAAGGAATCGCACCGGCCTTCGCCTCGACCGCGCGGTAGCGCAGCATGAGATGGGGGAAATCGAGGTTGAATTCGTGCGGCGGGACATAGGGGCATTTGGTCATGAAGCACATGTCGCACAGGGTGCAGGCGTCGACGACCGGTTTGAAGTCGGCGCTGTCGACGGCATCGAGCTCGCCGGTCTTCGATTCGTCGATGAGATCGAACAGCCGCGGGAAACTGTCGCACAAATTGAAACAACGGCGGCAGCCATGGCAGATGTCGAAGACGCGGCGCAGCTCCGCGTCGAGAGCTGCCGGATCGTAAAAGCCGTCGTCTTGCCAGGGGATCGGATGCCGGGTCGGGGCTTCCAAACTGCCTTCTTGCGCCATGGACGGACTCCGCTGGCCGCCGCTGACATGCCAGCAGCGCTAGAATGAGAAATCGGATCGGGCGGGACGGTCCCTAGAGAGTCCCGCCCGAGTGCGCAATCAACCGAGGTCGTCGAGGGCCCGCTGGAAGCGGCCGGCGTGGCTCTTTTCGGCCTTGGCCAAGGTCTCAAACCAATCGGCGATTTCGTCGAAACCCTCTTCGCGGGCCGTGCGCGCCATGCCCGGATACATATCGGTGTATTCGTGGGTCTCGCCAGCGATGGCGGCCTTGAGATTCAGGCTGGTGGTGCCGATGGGCTCGCCGGTGGCCGGGTCGCCGACCTCCTCAAGATATTCGAGATGGCCATGGGCATGACCGGTCTCGCCCTCGGCGGTCGAACGAAAGACAGCGGAGACATCGTTGAAACCTTCGATATCGGCCTTCTGAGCGAAATACAGATAACGGCGGTTGGCCTGACTCTCACCAGCGAAGGCGGCCTTGAGATTCTCTTCGGTCTTTGTGCTTTTGAGCGACGGCATTTGCTTCCCCTTAATGCGTTGCAATAACTGATTCATTTGCGCGGACGAGCGGTGGCGACGACCGGCGTCAGCCGACCCAGGTACCGACCCGAAAAACCGGCCCGGATCGTTGGTTCAGCGAGAGCCGGGGCCGAGTCGCGACTTGTCCGAAACTGAATATGAGGCCGGCGACGAGGCCTGTCAAGTAGATTAGATCAATTCTAAACTACTTTCTATTCTATTGTAAACATGACTTTGTGAGGGAACCCTCAGCCGGCAGCGCGGCGCACCCGGATGATCAGCTCGACACGCTCCACCCTGCAGCCAATGGGCGCGGCGGGGATGTCTGAAAGGCCGACACTGTCGCGGGGGAGGTCCTCGAGGCGGCCCTCATCGACGTAAAAGAGGTGGTGATGCTCATCGACATTGGTGTCGAAATAGGACCGTCCGGCGTCAACGACGACTTCGCGCAACATCCCGGTCTCGGTGAACTGATGCAGCGCGTTGTATACCGTTGCCAGGGAAACACCGACGCCCTGATGCCGTGCCTCGACATGAAGCTGCTCGGCGGTGATGTGACGGTTGCCGCCCTCGAACAGCAGCTTGGACAAAGCCAGGCGCTGTTTGGTCGGCCGCAAGCCCGCGGATTTCAGGCGCGCCAGGGCGGCGGCGAAGTTGCGAGATCCCGTCATGGTTGAAAATATGGCCACGGAAAATGAATTGTAAAGCAGAATTCTTCGAAACTATGGCATAACCCCCTATGAAACATACATTCCTTGACTAATTTGAATGGGCAGCGAGGGCCGGCAATGGCGGCGCAGCTAGGGGCTTTGCGGGGGCGCCGTCCGTGATAGACTGGCCCAACCTGAGCCTTACCGTAGGTCGGGCGGCTCATAGGGTCGGTCTCGTCATGCGGGCAGGCCAGTCCAATGAAGCGCGCCGGCGGTGAGTATTTCGATGACCGTACTTGATCAAACGACTTTCAGTTATGACGATCTTCTGAGATGCGCCCACGGCGAGCTGTTCGGGCCGGGCAATGCCAGACTGCCGTTGCCGCCGATGTTGATGTTTGATCGTATCGTGCGCATCAGCGCCGATGGCGGCAGCCATAATCATGGCGAGATCACCGCCGAACTCGACGTCAAGCCCGACCTGTGGTTCTACGCCTGCCACTTCGAATCCGACCCGGTCATGCCGGGCTGCCTGGGGCTGGACGCGATGTGGCAGATGCTGGGATTTTTCCTCGGGTGGCTGAAATTACCCGGGCCCGGGCGCGCGCTCGGCGTTGGTGAAGTTAAATTTTCCGGGGAGGTCAGGCCTACCGGCCGGCTGTTGCGTACCCATATAAATGTCAAGCGGGTGGTGAAGCGGGCCTTTGCGCTGGCTATTGCCGATGGCTACGCCGAACTGGACGGCGAACAGGTTTATGAGGCAAAAGGTTTGCGCGTCGGGTTGTTCCCCGCCCCACAAGGATCATAGAAGCAGGATCATGCGCCGAGTTGTCGTCACCGGAATTGGTATCGTCTCATCGATCGGCCACAACAAGGACGAGGTTCTGACGTCTCTGCGGGAGGGAAAGTCAGGCATTGTCGCTTGCGAGGAATACCGCGACCTGGGCTTCCGCAGCCAAGTGCACGGCGCGGTGGATGTCGATCTGGCGGACAAGATAGACCGCAAGTCACTGCGCTTCATGGGCGATGGCGCGAGCTTTAACTATCTGGCGATGCAGGAAGCGGTCGCCGACTCAGGCCTCGAAGACAGCGATATCAGCAATGAGCGCACCGGCCTGGTAATGGGGTCGGGCGGGCCGTCGACCAAGAACATGCTGACGGCGTTCGATACGACACGGGAAAAGGGTCCGAAACGGGTCGGGCCCTACATGGTGCCGCGGGCGATGTCGAGTACGAACTCGGCGACCCTCAGCACCTTCTTCAAGATCAAGGGACCGAGCTATTCGATCAGCTCGGCGTGTTCGACCAGCGCCCATTGCATCGGCAACGCGGCGGAAATGATCCAGTACGGCAAGCAGGATGTGATGTTCGCCGGCGGCGGCGAGGAAGTGCATTGGACAATGAGTGTGCTGTTCGATGCCATGCCGGCGATGTCTTCCCACTTCAATGACACACCCGAAAAAGCGTCGCGGCCGTACGATCGGGATCGGGATGGGTTCGTGATCTCCGGGGGCGGCGGGGTCGTCGTGCTGGAGGAACTGGAGCGGGCCCGCGCACGGGGTGCGAAGATCTATGGCGAGTTGGTCGGCTACGGCATGACGTCGGACGGGGCGGATATGGTGCAGCCCTCCGGCGAGGGCGCCGTGCGGTGCATGAAAATGGCGATGGAGGGGCTCGATCAACCCATCGACTATATCAATGCCCATGGCACCAGCACGCCGATCGGCGACATCCGCGAGTTGGAGGCGATCCGCCAAACCTTCGGCAATTACGTGCCGAAGATCAGTTCCACCAAATCCCTTACCGGGCATGCGTTGGGCGCGGCCGGCGTCAATGAGGCGATCTACTCGCTGTTGATGATGGAGCAAGGCTTCATCGCCGCTTCGGCCAATGTGGACAATCTCGACCCAGAGGCCGAGGGCATGCCGATTGCGACCGTATACGAGGACGCAGACTTGAATTGCATCATGTCGAACAGTTTCGGCTTCGGCGGCACCAATGCGACGTTGGTGTTCCGGCGCCAAGCGTAGTCCCGCACCATGGCGCCAGATGACGCGACCCGCGTAGAGGACAGCAGTCCGATGTCGGTAAAAGACAGTGGCCTAATGAGCGGACGCCGCGGGTTGATCATGGGCGTGGCGAACGATCACTCAATCGCCTGGGGCATGGCCAAGAGCCTGGCCGGCGCCGGGGCCGACCTTGCCTTTACGTATCAAAGCGAGGCCTTCGGCAAACGCGTCGAACCGCTGGCGAAATCCCTCGGCTCGGATCTGATGCTGCCGTGCGATGTCAGCGATGGGACCAGCTTGGACGAGACCTTCGCGGTGCTGTCGAAACGCTGGGGCGGGCTCGATTTCGTCATTCACGCCATCGCCTATTCGGACAAGGACGAATTGAAGGGCCGCTACGTGGACACGTCGCAGGAGAACTTCCTGCAGACGATGCAGATCTCCTGCTACTCCTTCACCGCGGTGACACAACGCGCGGCGGCGCTGATGCCGGACGGCGGCAGCCTGGTTACCTTGAGCTATCACGGCGCGGAGCGGGTGATGCCGAACTATAACGTGATGGGCGTGGCCAAAGCGGCGCTGGAGGCAAGCGTGCGCTATCTGGCCGCCGATCTGGGGCCGCAGGGGGTGCGGGTGAACGCCATTTCAGCCGGCCCGATGCGCACCTTGGCCGGCTCCGCCGTCGGCGCGGCGCGGCAGGTCTACAACTACAACCGCGAACATGCGCCGCTGCGGCGCAATATGACCCTGGAAGACATCGGCGGGGCGGGGCTGTATCTGCTCAGCGAGCTGTCCGCCGGGGTCACCGGGACGGTGCATTATGTGGATGGCGGTTTCCACGCCATCGGCATGCCGCCGGTGAGTAACGGCAACGGCAACGGGGCCTGAAGATCTGTTGGAGCGGATTGACCCGGTGGTGCCAAATCCATCGGCCTTTTTAGCCCGCGCCGCATTGCATGAGCTGAAAGAAACCGGCTAGGTCTCGCCGAGGATCGGTTTGGCCAACCCAAAACACCGTCATCGCGGGCGCCAGCGACGCAATCCATCTCCCAGTCCCGCGCTATCGTGCAACCCTGAGGCACTGGATCGCCGCGGCCGCGTTGCGGTCTCGCGATTGTCTGTTGGGTGTTGGCTAGTATTGGGTTGTCCCGGAAGATCGGGATGTCAGCCGGCTGACAGCGCCGCGGCGATCTTCGCCGGATCGTCTGAGACCAGGTAATCCACGCCCATGCGGCGCAAGGCGATGGCCTGGTCGGGGTCGTTCACGGTGTAGGTGCCGCAGGCGAGGCCGGCGGCCTTGATGGCGGTGACATGGGTTGCGGTCCAGCTGCGCGCGGCGCCATGCATGGCGACGGCGTCGAAGGTTTGCGTGGCGGCCAGCCAGTCTTGCGGCGTGCCTTCGTCCATCAGCACGGCGCGCGGCAGGCCGGGTGCGGCCTCCTGCGCCGCCGCGAGGGAGGCTTCGGCGAAGCTGGACAGGAGCGGCGGTGGGATATCATCGGGCCACAGTTCGCCGACGGCGGCGACGGTGGCGCGCGCGGTCTCGCGCTCGCGGCCCGGGCAGGGCTTGATTTCCAGGTTGACCCGCAAACCGAGGCGCAGGATTTCAGCGACGGCCTCGGCCAGCGTGGGAATGGGCGTGCCGGCAAAGGCCGGCGCAAACCAGGCGCCGGCATCGAGGGCGCGAAGCTGGGCCAATGTCATCGCCCGCACGGCACCGCTGCCGTCGGTGGTGCGATCAACGCGATCGTCATGGATCAGCACCAAGGCGTCGTCGGCGGTCAGCTTGACGTCGACTTCGACGGCGCCGATGCCGGAAGCCGCGGCGGCGCGGATGCCGGCCAGGGTGTTCTCAGGCGCGTGGGCCGCCGCGCCGCGGTGGCCCACAACCTGTGGCATAAGCAGCGCCATGACGGCCGACGCCGCCGCCGAACGCTAGGCGCGCGGGCGGCGATCGCGATCGCCACGCGGCCGGCGCGGCTGCTGGGGCGGCAACTCGCCGGGCGCCAGGTCCTCGCCGGTCGCCTGGTCGACGACCTTCATGGAGAGCTTGACCTTGCCACGATCGTCGAAGCCGATGACCTTGACCTTGACCTCATCACCCTCATTGACGACATCGCTGACCTGAGCAACACGCTCCGGCTTAAGCTCGGAGACGTGGACAAGGCCGTCCTTGGCGCCGAGGAAGTTCACGAAAGCGCCGAAATCGACCACTTTCACGACTTTGCCGTTGTAGATCACGCCAAGCTCCGGCTCGGCGACGATGCCCTTGATCCAATCATGGGCGCGCTGGGCAGCATCGCCGTCGACGGAGGCGATCTTGATGGTGCCGTCGTCGTCGATATCGACCTTACAGCCGGTGACCTCGCAGATCTCACGGATGACCTTGCCACCGGTGCCGATGACATCGCGGATCTTGTCCTTGGGCACCGACATGGTGGTGATACGCGGCGCGTGCTCACTGACCTCGTCGCGGGCGGACTCGATGGCCTTGCCCATTTCGCCGAGAATGTGCAGCCGGCCTTCGCGGGCTTGCGCCAAGGCATCGCGCATGATGCCCTCGGTAATCGAGGTGATCTTGATGTCCATCTGCAAAGAGGTAATGCCCTCCGCAGTGCCGGCGACCTTGAAGTCCATATCGCCGAGATGGTCTTCATCGCCAAGGATGTCGGAGAGCACGGCAACGCCGGCGTCCTCCTTGATCAAGCCCATGGCAATGCCGGCAACCGGACTCTTCAACGGCACACCGGCGTCCATCAAAGCGAGGGAACTGCCGCAAACCGTGGCCATCGAGGACGAGCCGTTCGACTCGGTGATCTCCGAGACCACGCGCATGGTGTAGGGGAATTCTTCCTTGGACGGCAGCATCGGCCGCAGAGCGCGCCAGGCAAGCTTGCCATGGCCGATCTCACGACGGCCCGGAGACCGGAGGAACGACGCCTCGCCCACGGAGTAGGGTGGGAAATTGTAATGGAGCATGAAATGCTCGCGATATTCGCCGTCCAGGGCGTCAACGATTTGCTCGTCCTGGCCGGTGCCTAGAGTGGCGACGGCCAGAGCCTGGGTCTCGCCGCGGGTGAACAACGCCGAGCCATGGCTGCGCGGCAAGATGCTGACCTGGCAGTCGATATTGCGCACGGTACGGGTGTCGCGACCATCGATACGCTCACCGGTGCGGAGAATATTGCCGCGAACGATGTCTTTTTCGAGGGATTTCAGCGGTCCACGGGCAAGCTCCGGCGATTTGTCCTCGGCCGTCAGGCTTTCGACAATCTGCGCCTTGGCCGCAGCGATTTTCTCGACCCGGGCCTGCTTCTCGCGAATGCCATAGGCTTCGCGCAGGGGCGCCTCGCCCAACTCGCGGACGCGCTCGGCGATTTCGGTGACCTCGGCGGGGGTCTCCGGGATGTGCCAGGGCTCCTTGGCGCATTGCTCGGCCAAGTCGATGATGGCGTCGATCACCGGCTGGTAACCGTTGTGGCCATGCATCACGGCGCCAAGCATGACATCCTCGGGAAGCTGTTGGGCTTCCGACTCGACCATCAGCACACCGGCATTGGTGCCCGCCAGCACCAGGTCGAGATCGCTGGCCGCCAATTCCTCGGCGCGCGGGTTGAGCACGAACTCACCATCGACACGACCGACCCGAGCGCCGCCGATGGGGCCAAGGAACGGGATGCCGGAGATGGTCAGGGCGGCCGAGGCGCCGACGAGCGCGACGATGTCAGGGTCGTTTTCCAGGTCGTGGCTGATGGTGGTGCAGATGACCTGGGTCTCGTTGCGGAAATTCTTATGGAACAACGGCCTGATCGGACGATCGATGAGGCGCGACGTCAGCGTCTCTTTCTCGCTGGGCCGGCCCTCGCGCTTGAAGAATCCGCCGGGGATCTTGCCGGCGGCAAAGGTCTTCTCCTGATAATTCACGGTCAAAGGGAAAAAATCGATCCCGACCTTCGGCTCCCTTTGGGCCACCGCGGTGCACAATACCGAGGTCTCGCCATAGGTGGCCAAGACGGCGCCGTCGGCCTGGCGGGCAATGCGCCCGGTCTCTAGAATCAGGGGGCGGCCGCCCCAGGTAATTTCCTTGCGGCTTATCGTAAACATTCATCTTTCCTAACAGTCAAGGCGCGCCGCCGGGTTCTGCCTCTATCGGCATGCGGGCACGCGGGCGCGAAGGATTCGCGCGGTTGCCGGCGGCTTACGTCGTCCTGCCGCCCATCAGACTTCGCCGCCTTGCGTCGCAATGACACTAGCGGCGGATACCCAACCGCTGGATCAGCGCTTGGTAGCGGCCGGTGTCGCGCCGCTTCACATAGTCCAGCAAACGCCGGCGCTGACCGACCATGATCAACAGGCCGCGGCGGGAATGGTGATCCTTGGCGTGGATCTTGAGGTGACCGGTAAGGTTGCTAATGCGCTCCGTAAGGATCGCGACCTGGACCTCCGGCGAGCCGGTGTCACCGGCCTTGGCTTGATACTCTCCAATGAGCTCGTGCTTACGCTCAGGCGTGATCGACATCGTGTTCCTTCCAACTACAAGTTAAGCACGCGAACAGGCCGCAACTGGGTACCGTCAAATCTTGCCAAGGCGACCGGCGTCGCCGCCGCCATGACAAGCACTATGCCGTCGTTCCCGATGGCCTGGATTTGCGCCCGATCCGCGGACTGCGGAACCGGAATCGCCTGCCCGTTGCGAAGGCGTGTGGCTTCGCTCTCCGATATGGCCAGCGCCGGGATGTCGTCCAGCGCGGTCGCTATCGGTATGAGTGCGCAGCGGGCGGCGGCACTATGACCGAAGTTGTTAAGCATTTCCAGCGAAATTGCGCCGGCCTCAGCGAAGTTACCGACCCGGGTTCGGCGCAGCGCGGCGACATGTCCGCAAGTGTCCAAACGGATGGCCAAATCCCTGGCCAAGCTCCGCATGTAGGTGCCTTTGCCACAGACCACGCTAAATATCGCGTGGTCCTTGTCCACGACCTCCAGCAAGCGCAGATCGTCTATCCGCACCTGGCGCGGGGTCATTTCCGGGGCGGCGCCGGCGCGCGCCATGTCATAGGCGCGGCGGCCGGCGATCTTGATCGCGGAGAAGGCGGGGGGCCGCTGCTCAAGGGTGCCGACAAAGTCCGGCAAGGCGGCGAGGATGTCGGCGCGCGCCGGCCGCTTAGAGCTGGTCTCGACGACCTCGCCCTCGCGATCGTCGGTGGTGCGGCGTTCGCCCCATCTGATCGTCATGCGATAGGCCTTGTCGGCGTCAGTGAGCCAGCCCACCGTCTTGGTTGCCTCCCCCAGGGCGAGGGGCAGAACCCCGGTGGCCAGGGGGTCGAGGGTACCGGCATGACCGACCTTCGCCGCGTCGGTCGCGCGCTTGACCGCGGCAACGCAAGCGGCCGAAGTCATCCGCAACGGCTTGTCGATATTGAGCCAGCCGTGGATCGGCTTGCCGCGGCGGCTACGCGCCATCGTCGCCCTCATCCTCCGCGGGGAGCGGGGAGGGCGCGAGTAGGGAGTCGATACGGGCGGCATTGGCGAAGCTGTCGTCGAGGCGGAAAATCAGCCGCGGCGCCACGCGCAAGCGTACCTCCTTGGCCACGCGCCCGCGCAGATAGGTAGCCGCACGGCCCAGCGCCACGATGATACGGTCGGCTCCCTCGCCGCCGAGAGGCATCACAAAGGCGGTGGCGTTGTGCAGGTCCGGACTGACCCGAACCTCGGTCACGGTAATCGACTGACCGGCCAGATCGGGATCGCGCAACTCGTCCAGGCTCAGAATATGCGCCAAGGCATGACGCAACTCCTCGCCGACCCGGCGTTGACGTTGCGACGGTTCGCGGCCCATACCGGCACGTCTAGCCATAAGGCAACCTCACAGCCCAGCACCCGCCCGCCTAGAGCTCGCGGGCGACCTCCTCGACCTCATAACACTCGATGATGTCGCCAGTCTGGATGTCGTGGTAATTCTCCAGAGCGAGGCCGCACTCATAACCCTCGCGGACCTCACGAACGTCTTCCTTGAAGCGGCGCAACGTCGACAGATCACCTTCGTGAATGACGACACTGTCGCGCAACAGGCGGACTTTGGAGCCACGCCGGACGATACCTTCGGTGATCATGCAACCGGCCACCTTGCCGACCTTGGAGACGTTGAAGACCTCGCGAATCTGCGCCGCACCGAGTTGGGTCTCGCGGAGCTTCGGCGCGAGCTTGCCGGTCATCAGCTGCTTCACGTCATCAACGACGTCGTAAATGATGCCGTAATAGCGGATGTCGACATTGTCGCGCTTGGCCTGGTCGCGGGCCTGAGGATTGGCGCGGACATTGAAGCCGATGACCATCCCGCCGGAGGCGGAGGCCAGGGAGACATCCGATTCCGTCACGCCGCCGACAGCGGCATGGAGGAAGTGCGGCCGGACCTCGTCCGTCGCCATCTTTTCAAGGGCACCGACGATGGCCTCCACCGAGCCCTGCACGTCAGCCTTGATGACCAACGGGACATCGACTTGCTCGCCGGCGGCGATGCGACTGAACATCTGCTCGATGGTGCCGCGACCGCCAGCGGTGGCGCGGCGGTCACGCTGCTGCTGCTGACGATATTCGGTCACTTCGCGGGCACGGGCCTCGTTTTCCATGACCGCCATCTCGTCGCCCGCTTGCGGGGTGCCGTTGAGGCCCAGCACCTCAACCGGTACGGACGGGCCAGCCGAGGTGACGTTGTTGCCGTGGTCGTCAATCATCGCCCTGGCCCGACCCCATTCGCCACCGGCGATGAAGATATCGCCAACCTTCAAGGTGCCGCGCTGAACGAGAATCGTGGCGACCGGGCCGCGGCCGCGTTCGAGCTTTGCCTCAACCACGGCGCCATAAGCCGCGCGGTCGGGATTGGCCGTCAGCTCCAGCACTTCGGCCTGCAGCAATATGGCCTCGGTAAGCTTGTCGAGATTAGTGCCTTCGGTCGCCGAAACCTCAACGCACTGGACATCGCCGCCCATATCTTCAACCACGATGTCGTGGCTCAACAGCTCGTTCTTGACGCGGTTGGGGTCGGCTTGCGGCCGATCGATCTTGTTGACCGCGACAATCATCGGCACCTTGGCGGCGTGGGCGTGGTTGATGGCCTCGACCGTCTGCGGCTGGACACCGTCATCGGCGGCCACCACCAAGATCACGATGTCGGTCACCTGCGCGCCGCGCTGACGCATGGCCGTGAAAGCCTCATGGCCCGGCGTATCGAAGAAGGTGATCTTGTGGTGGTCACCGATTTCGACTTGATAAGCGCCAATGTGCTGGGTTATGCCGCCGGCCTCGCCGGAGGCGACGTCGGTCTTGCGCAAGGCGTCGAGCAAGGATGTCTTGCCGTGGTCGACGTGCCCCATGATGGTGACTACGGGCGGGCGGGGTTGCAGATTCTCGTCCGTGTCGACTTCGCCGCCAACGCCGATTTCGACGTCCGCTTCCGATACTCGCTTCACCTTGTGACCGTACTCCTCGACGATCAACTCGGCTGTATCCTGATCGATCGTCTGATTGGTGGTCGCCATAATATCCATTTTCATCAGTGATTTGATCACTTCGCTGCCACGCTCTGCCATGCGATTGGCCAACTCACCGACGGTGATGGCGTCGGGGATTACAACTTCTCGGACGATTTTGCGGCCCTGCTGTTGAGCGGCCTGGGCCTGAGCGCGCGCCCGTTCCCGCTCCTGCCGGCGGCGGAAGGCGGCGACACTGCGAATGCGTTCGCCACCTTCGTCACTGAGGGCTTCGCTGATCGTCAGTTTGCCGGAGCGGCGGCGCTCACCGCCGCGGGTGCGGGTGGTCGGGGCCTTGGCCGGGGTCTTGCCGGGCTTGCTGCGACCACGTCCGCCAGCGGGCTCAGCCGCCGGTTCCTCGGGTACGGCAAGGCGGCGCCGGCGCTCGGCCTCCGCGGCGCGAGTCTCAGCTTCGCTGGCCGCGCGCTGGGTTTCGCTTTGCGCCGTCAGGCGCGCCTCTTCCTCGGCACGACGCTGGTCCTCAGCGCTGCGAAGGCGCGCGAGCTCCTCGGCCTCGTTGCGTTCCGCCGCTTCGCGGCCACCGAGCTCCGGCTCCGGTTCGATCTGCAATTCCGCGGCGACCGGCGCCTCGGGGATCACGCTCTCGGCGCGCGCGGCGACCGCTTCAGCGGCGCGCTGCGCTTCTTCGATGGCACGGGTACGGGCAGCCCGCTCACCCTCGGTCAAGGTACGCTGGGGACGCTTTGGCGCTGCTACGGTGTCTTCCGCCGGCGCCTCGACCGGCTCGGCCGGGGTCTCGGGCTCCATGAGGGGCAGCGGCGTGCGCACCTCCTTCATGGCACCGCCGGCACCAGCGGCAAAGGTCCGTTTGCGCTTGACCTCGACGGTGACGGTCTTCGAACGACCGTGGCTGAAGCTCTGTTTGACCTGACCCGACTCGATCGTCTTCTTCAGCTCAAGACGGCCCGGCCGCGAGAGCGTCAGCGGTTTGCCCGAGTTCTTGTCCGTACTACTATCAATCGCCATTTTCTGACTGTTCTCCAGTCCAGGCGGCCCCCGTCCCGGCGGGACGAAAGCCTGCTAAACGCCCGGCTTCGTTAGTAAACTTATCCGCCAACGGGCTCGGGCGGATGATCATGTGAACGGCGCGATCGCGACCGATAGCGCGCCCCATCTCGGACGCGGTCAGCACTGCCGTGCGGGCCATACCAGGTGCCACGGCACGCGCCAAGGCCGAGATTTTCGCGACGCCGTCCGCGGCGCCGTCGCGCGCCGTGATAACAACGCCAGACCCGGCGGTGGATTGGTTACCGGCCGCCGACGGGTAGCGACGGAGCCACTCCCGTACATCATCGAACCCAGAGACCAAATCCCCCGCTCGTCGCGCCAAGCCAACCAACTCGACACAACGTTCGGCGAGCTGCCGTTCTACCAACTCAGACAAAGTCGCCGCGGCGCTCACCTGACGGCGCGCGTGCCGTGAGAAGAGATTCTTCGCACGGGCCCGGGCGATCATATCGCGGCGGCACTGTAACCACAAACCCCTACCGGGCAGGTTCCCGGCAATATCGGGGACGACCGCGCCGTCCGGCGCGACGACAAAACGCAGCAACGATTCCCTGGGCGCCCGGATGCCGGAGACCAGGCAGCGCCGGGTCGGCTCAGAGGCGGGCGCCGGCCGCGCTGTTGGCGGCAAGGTGGCGGATTGTTGCGGCATCGGCACGGTCTACTCAGCCCTCACTATCGGCAATAACGGGTTCGGGCGCCGGCGCGGTGGTCGCCGAGGCCTCGGCACCGGTTGGGGGATCAGCGGGGACGTCCTCGGTGGGCTCGTCGGTGGGCTCGTCGTCAAACCAATGCTTGCGGGCGGCCATGATGATGGTATTGGCCTCGGCCTCGGAAAGGGCACTTGGCGCCAAGAGTTTTTCGAGATCCTCGGGCTGCATTTCGGCCAGATCGTCGAGGCTCTTTTCGGTCTCTTCTTCCATGACGACGAAACGCAACTCATCGGCCGTGAGATCGGCGAGATCGTCGAGGGCCTTGATGCCGGCCTGGCCCAACTTCAGCGACATGGCCGGGCTCATGCCTTCCACGGTCGCCATCTCGTCGGCAACACCGAGTTCCCGGCGTTCCACATCAAGGCGCTGATCGCGTTCCTCGAGCCAAGCGCGGGCGCGGGTTTGCAGCTCTTCGGCGATATCCTCGTCGAAGCCCTCAATCCCAGAAAGATCTTCGGTGGGCACGAAGGCGACTTCCTCGATGCTGGTGAAACCCTCGGTGACCAGCAGATGAGCAATGACATCCTCGACATCGAGAGCGTCGATGAGCAGCTGGCTGCGGGCCAGGAATTCATCCTGGCGGCGCCGGGATTCCTCCTCTTCGGTCATGATGTCAATGTCCCAGCCGGTTAGCATGGTGGCGAGACGGACATTCTGGCCGCGGCGGCCGATCGCCAGCGAAAGCTGGTCGTCGGGCACGACGACTTCGATCTTGTGGGTGTCCTCGTCGAGGATGACCTTGCTGACCTCGGCCGGGGCGAGCGCGTTGACGACAAAGGTCGCCGGGTCCGGCGACCAGGGGATGATGTCGATCTTTTCACCCTGCATCTCGCCGACGACGGCCTGCACACGGCTGCCGCGCATGCCGACGCAAGCGCCAACGGGATCGATGGAACTGTCGTTGGAAATAACAGCGATCTTGGCGCGGCTGCCGGGATCACGAGCGGCGGCGCGAATCTCGATAATGCCGTCATAAATCTCCGGCACTTCCTGGGCGAACAGAGAGCGCATGAATTCAGGCCGGGCGCGGGTGAGGAATATCTGTGGACCACGGGGCTCGCGGCGGACGTCGTAAATGTAAGCGCGCACGCGATCGCCGGTGCGGAAGGTCTCACGCGGGATCATGTCATCGCGGCGCAAAACCGCTTCGCCGCGACCAAGATCGGCGGTCACGTTGCCGTATTCCACCCGTTTGACGAGGCCATTGACGATCTCGCCGACGCGGTCCTTGTATTCCTCATACTGGCGCTCGCGCTCGGCGTCGCGGACGCGCTGGACGATGACCTGCTTGGCGGTCTGGGCGGCGATGCGGCCAAAATCAATGGGCGGCAGCTCATCGATCAGGAACTCGCCGACCTCGGCATCGGCCTTCTCAAGACGGGCGTGGGGCAAGGTCAGCTGGGTGTGTTCGTCCTCGACTTCCTCAACCACCTCGCGGAAACGGTATAGATGGATGTCGCCGGTGCCGCGGTCGATGCGCACCCGGATGTCATGCTCGGCGCCATATTTCGAGCGCCCGGCCTTCTGAATGGCCTGCTCCATGGCTTCGAGTACTTCTTCGCGCTCAATGCTTTTTTCACGGGCCACCGCGTCGGCGACGGCGAGCATTTCAATGCGGCTTGGTCCTGTCGAAAGTTCCATCGGGTTTCCTAGATCCCTATTAGGCCTGCTGTCCGCTTGACGCGGCAGTCAGGAGTTCATCGGTCAGCACAAGTTTGGCGCGGGCGATGTCGGCGACCGGCAGGGCGACCTCGTCGTCCTTAAGGGCCAGGCGAACGTCGGCGCCCGACAGTCCGAGCAAACGGCCGCGAAAACGGCGGCGGCCATCGGGGCGCGGTTCGCGCATCTCGATCTTGGCGACGTTGCCGGCAAAACGATCGAAATCGCGCGGTCGGGTCAGCGGCCGGTCAAGACCGGGCGAGCTGACTTCGAGGGCGTAGGGCTCGGCGATCGGGTCGGCAACGTCGAGCAGCGCCGACACCGTGCGCGACAGTTCCGCGCAGTGATCGACCGTCAGCGTGGCGCCATCGATACGGTCCACCATGATCTGGAGAACCGGGTGCGGACCGCCGGTAAGGGAGATGCGAACCAATTCCAGCCCCATGGCTGTCGCCGACGGTTCGATGATCGCCGCGACGCGCTCGGTCTCTCGGGTCTCGCTAACGAGGCTCAAGGCATACCCTTCGCTATGACCAATAAAATAGGGCGGCCCCCGGGGGCCACCCTTCACGACCTGTTGCCAGGCAATCGGGTCTTTATTTGGCCCCAATATAGGCAATGCTGCCGACGGCGCAAGAGCCTTGTCACGGCGAAGATGCGCGGATTGACGAGGGCCGTCGGAATGGCCGAAGGGATTAAGCCTTTGGCACGCTAGAGGCGCGCGAAACTAAGGAAGATGCCGGTACGGCCGGCGGCGGCGCTTTTGCGCTCATAGCGGGTCGACGGCCAGTCCGGCGGCCGCCGGCGCCAGTCAGCGGGACCGCGGGCGCGCCACAGAAACTCGCGGCGCGGCAACAGAAGACGCAACATCCAGCGTGCATAGTCCCGGTCGTCGGTGGCCAGGCGGAGCTCGCCGCCGACGGCGATCAGGCGGGCCAAGGCCGACAACGTCTCGGCATTGACGATGCGGCGGCGGCGATGGCGGGCCTTGGGCCAGGGGTCGGGGAAGAGGATGAACACACGGTCGATGCTGCCCGCCGGGAGCGCCGCGAGCAGGGGGCGGACATCGTCATCGAAAATGCGGATATTGGCCAAATTCTCGGCGGCGATACGTGACAGCAGGGCAGCGACGCCGTTGACATAAGGCTCGGCCGCGATGAAGCCGACGTCCGGGTTGGCCGCGGCTTGCCAGGCGAGATGTTCGCCATCGCCGAAACCGATTTCGAACCAGATCTGCCGGGGCGGTACAGCGAATAAGCCGGTGGGATCAAGCGAGGCACCTGTAGCCAAGGCGGGGAGGCGCAGACGCGGCAGCAGTTCGGTCATGAGCCGCCGACGGGCCGGGCGCAGGGGGCGGCCATGGCGACGCCCGTAGAAACGGGCGTCCGTTGGTGGGGTCACTTCAGAGCGCGGCGCGCAGATCGTCGACGAGGTTGGTATTCTCCCAAGAAAAACCGCCATCGGCGTCGGGGGACCGGCCGAAATGGCCGTAGGCCGCGGTGCGGGCATAAATGGGGCGGCTGAGTTTGAGTTGCTCGCGAATACCGCGGGGACTCAGGTCCATGACCTGCTGCAGCGCCTCGGCGAGTCGGTTATCGTCGACCTTGCCGCCGCCATGCGTATCGACGTAGACGGAAAGCGGGTGAGAAACACCGATGGCGTAGCTGAGCTGGATCGTGCAGCGCTCGGCCAGTTCGGCGGCAACGACATTCTTGGCCAGATAGCGGGCGGCATAGGCGGCGGAACGGTCAACTTTGGTCGGGTCCTTACCCGAGAAGGCACCGCCGCCGTGCGGCGCGGCGCCGCCATAGGTGTCGACAATGATCTTGCGGCCGGTGAGGCCGGCATCGCCGTCGGGACCGCCGATGACAAAACGACCGGTGGGATTGACGTAGAAGTCGGCTTCATCACACATCCAGCCGGCCGGCAAGACATTGACGACATGGGGCCTGACGATCTCGCGTACCGTATCCTGGTCGAGAGCCTCACCATGCTGAGTGGAGACGACGACGGAGGTCGCGCGCACGGGCTTGCCGCCCTCATATTGCAGAGTGACCTGGCTTTTCGAGTCCGGCCCCAAGCCGGGTTCGGCGCCGGAGTGGCGCGCCTCGGCCAAGGAACGCAGGATGGCATGGCTGTAATAGATCGGCGCCGGCATCAAGGCGTCGGTTTCGCGGCAGGCATAACCGAACATGATGCCCTGGTCGCCGGCGCCCTCGTCCTTGTTGCCCATTGAGTCGACACCCTGGGCGATGTCGGCGGACTGGGAGTGGACGTGGCAGCGGAATTCCGACTTTTCCCAATGGAAACCGCCCTGTTCATAGCCGATATCGCGCACACAAGCGCGGGTGACGTCTTCAAGATGGGCATGATCGATCGACGACGGACCGCGCACCTCGCCGGCGATGACGATCAAATTGGTCGTGGTCAGGGTCTCGACGGCAACCCGGCTGGCCGGATCGGCGGTCAGGTATGTATCGACAATGGCGTCGGAAATGCGATCGCAGACCTTGTCGGGATGGCCTTCGGACACGGACTCGCTGGTGAAAAGATAACTCTTGCGCACAGCCGTGCCTCCATTTTCATGCGAGCCGCACCGATGCGCGCGGCCTTGTTGGGCGTCGAGAACCCCCAGGATGTCGAAAAACGCCAGAGCGGTCGAGACCCTCGAGGAGAGCGTGTGGTTGTGCAAAGTTTGCGGTAGCGCGTCAAGGGCTTTGCCCGGCGCAGGCGAGGCAAAGCCGAACCACTTATGCGTCGCGGCGGTAGAACAAGCCCGTGAGGACGACCGACAAGGCCAGCAACCATATCAATGTGCCGGCACCGAGGCGGGCAAAAAGCGGCGGCTTTTCGATCGCCATGGGCAGGTCGGCGTCGATGATGCCGGTCTCGCCAATAGCCAACCTGGCGAGGATACGGCCATAGGGATCGACAACGGCGGAGATGCCGGTGTTGGCGGCGCGGATCAGCGGCAAGCCCTCCTCGACGGCGCGCATGCGGCTGATGGCGAGATGCTGGCGCGGCCCGGCAAGTTTGCCGAACCAGGCGTCGTTGGTGAGGTTGAGAATCCAGGCGGGACGATCGGCGCGATCAACGGCGGCGCCGGGGAAAATCGCTTCGTAACAAACCAACACGCTCACCGGCGGCAAGCCGGTAAGGCGCAGACTGCGGCGGCCGGAGCCGGGCGTAAAGTCGCCTTGGCCAGGGACGATCTTGTCGATCGGCAAGATGCCGCGGGCCGGAATATATTCGCCAAAGGGTACCAGGTGGGACTTGTCGTAAGTCGCCTCGACGGCCGCGCTGCCGTCGATGGCGTGTACGCTGTTCCAGAACCGCCGCGGGCCGGCACCGGCGCTGGCCGTTTCGCTGCGCGGGGCGCCGGTGATCAGCAGACCGCCGGCCGGGACCGCCTGGGCCGCGGCTTGGCGGGCGGCGGCGTCCTCGCCAAGAAAAAAGGGTACCGCCGTTTCCGGCCAAATCACATGGGTTGGAGGGGCACCAGCGGTGGCCGGCTGGCGGCTCATGGCGACATGCTGCTGCAAATTGGCGACACGCCGGTCGGCCTGCCATTTGAGGCGCTGGGGAATGTTGGCCTGGACGATCCGTAGGCGCACGTCGGGCACAATGGCGGTGTCGGCCGGCGGGGCGGCGGCGAGCCGCGCCGAGCCATAGGCGAATAGCCCGGCCGGCAGCAACAGGGTGGCGGCAATAACCAGCGCGTAGCGCAAGGTGCGGCGGTTGCCCGCACCTTCGCCGAGCAGCGCCGGCATGGCCGCGGCCACAACCGTGACCAGACTGAGGCCATACACGCCGGCGACGGAGGCGGTTTGCAGCATGGCCGGCGACGGCGACCAGACATAACCGAGGAGGTTCCAAGGGAAGCCGGTAAAGATCCAGGAGCGGACCCATTCGAACAAGGTCCAAAGGGTCGCGAGCGCGATGATGCGACCGGGACCGGCGATGATGGCGCGGCGGTGCAAGAACACGAAGGCGGCGCCGATCAGTGCGGTGAATATGGCGAGGCCGGCAGAGAGGCCGAACAGGGCAAAGGGAATTAGCCAAGCATGGCGGGCCGGGTCGATCAGTAGGGGTTCGACGATCCAATGGGTGCCGACGAGGAAATGGCCGGCACCGAAACACCAGCCGATGAACAAGCCCGTGCGCGTGGTGCGAGCGCCGTCAAGCAGCCAGACCAGACCGACAAAGGCAGGGATCAGGAGCGGCAGCACGTGCCATGGCGGCAGCGCCGTTGCGGCGAGCCCGCCGAGGAACGCGGCGAACAGGGCCCGACGCCAACCGGCCAGGGTAGACGCACGCCGGCGCCAACCGGCGAGACGCCCAATTGACCCGGCGGACCCGGCGGCGGGGGCGCTTGATCGGGTCTCGCTAGTCAGCGGCAGCACCCGGGGATCTGGGGGCCGCGGATAGGCGTCTGATGCACAAACGCTTGATGCGGCGCGGGTCGGCGTCGATGATTTCGAACTCCAGCCCGGCCGGGTGGGTAATCACTTCGGCGCGCCGCGGCACGCGGTCGATAAGGCCGAAGACGACGCCCCCGAGAGTGTCGATTTCTTCGCGCTCTTCGGCGCTGGCGAACGCACCATACAGAATCTCGAAATCCTCGATGCGGGTGCGGGCATCGGCAAGAATGCTGCCGTCGGGACGCATCAGCAGGGCCGGCCCCTCTTCGTCATGCTCGTCCTCTATTTCGCCGACGATTTCTTCGACCAAATCCTCGATCGTCACCAAACCGCCGACACCACCGAATTCGTCGACGACGACAGCCATATGAACGTGGCTGGCGCGCATCTCCAACAATAGGTCAAGGACGCGGGCGGAGGGCGCGGCGAACAGAATGTCGCGCACCAGATCCTTGATCTTGGTCTGCTTGGCTTGGTCGAGGCAGGACAGCACATCCTTGATGTGCACAAAGCCGACAACGTCATCGAGGGTGTCGCGATACAAGGGCAGCCGGGAGTGGGCCTCGCGGGCCATGATTTCGATAAGGTCGGCGAGCGGCGTTTCAATGTCGGCGGCGACGATCTCGGCGCGGGGCAGCATGACGTCCGCCACCGTGACTTCGTGCAGCTTCAGGATATTGACGATCAGGGTGCGCTCGTCGGCATCGATGGCGGTGCCGGCCTCACTGCCCTCGACAATGAGTTCCTGGATGGCCTCGCGTACGGAATTCTCGCCGTTGCGGCGGCCGATCATCGATCTCAGCCAGGTGCGGAGTTCTTGAAGAACAGATTGTTGGTCGTCTTCTTCGCCCGTTTCGGACGGTCTGGTGGTTGCTGGTATCTCGCTCATTGCGGTTCGTCGGGCGGCATTGTCCGATAGGGATCGTCGATCCCCAAACGGGCAAGGATCCGCCGTTCCAAATCCTCCATAATAGTTGCGTCGGCAGCGTTTTCATGGTCATGGCCAAGCAGGTGCAAGGTGCCATGGACAACCAAATGACTGAGATGTGCGGCCAAGGGTTTACCCATGGCCCGGGCCTCGCGGCCGGTGGTTTCGGCGGCGATGGCGACATCGCCCAGGAGCCGCGGCGCCCCCACGGGTGGCGCCGCAAGTCCTGGAAAAGACAGAACATTCGTCGATCGATCAAGGCCGCGATAGTCGCGGTTCAGGGCCCGCAGACGCGCGTCGTCGGCAAGTAAGATGCTCACCTCAACAGGCGTGGCCGGCGGTACGGCGGCGAGCGCGGCGGCGGCGGCGGCGCGACAGATATGAACCGGGTCGTCCAGGGCGTCGGCCCAGCCCGCAGTATCGATGCGCACGGCGATATCGTCGTCAGGCCGGGTGGCAAGGGTGGCGGCGGTCATGACGGCTGGTCACCCGCCTTACCGCCCTTCCGCCGGCCCTGGCGTTGGGCATCGCGGCGGTTGTAGGCGCCAACGATCCGGGTCACCAGATCGTGGCGCACGACGTCCTTTTCCGTGAAACGAACGTGGGAAACACCTTTTACGCCTTCGAGCAAGGTTACGGCGTCGATGAGGCCGGACTCGGCCCCGGCAGGCAAATCGATCTGGCTGAGATCTCCGGTGACCGCCATGCGCGAGCCTTCGCCGAGACGGGTCAGGAACATCTTCATTTGCATCGGCGAGGTATTCTGGCCTTCGTCGAGGATGATGAAGGCATTCGACAAGGTGCGGCCGCGCATAAAGGCAAGGGGTGCCACCTCAATCTCACCATTGGCAAGGCGGCCGGTGACCTGGCTGGCCGGGAGCATGTCATAGAGTGCGTCATAGAGCGGACGCAGGTAGGGGTCGATCTTGTCCTGGAGATCGCCGGGCAAGAAACCGAGGCGCTCGCCGGCCTCGACCGCCGGCCGGGACAGCACGATACGGTCGACCTTACCTTCGAGCAGCATGGCAACCGCCATGGCGACGGCGATATAGGTCTTGCCGGTGCCGGCCGGGCCAAGACCGAACACGAGATCGGAGCGGTGCAAAGCGAGCATGTAGTCGTTTTGTACCGGACTGCGCGCGGTCACCGTGCGCCGCCGGGTGCGGATCACGCCGCCTTCCTCGGTGTCGCCATTGCCAGCCATATTGACCGCCGCGCGAACCTCGCCTTCGGTCACGTCCAAGCCGTTCTGCAACCGCGTATAGAGCGAGTCGATGGCGCGGCGCGCCATGTCGCGCCCGACCTCGGCGCCGCGAATCTCCAGGCGGTTGCCGCGATAGCGCAGCTGCACGTCAAGCATGCGCTCGATTTGCGCAAGATTCTCGTCATGGCTGCCGAACAGGGCGGGCAGCAGCAAATTGTCGTCGAACTGGATGTGTGCCGGCGCGGCATGTGCGTCTTCCGACATCGCCGCTATGTCGCGGCGCCGGCAAAGGCCGGCTGCTTGACCAAGGCGCCCTCCAGGCTATGACTCTTGCTGTGCGTAATACGCACGAGCGCGAGTTTACAGAGTAAATCTTGCGGAGCCGTTACGTGGACGGCCTGGTTATAGGGGCTGCGGCCGACCAACTGGCCGGCATGGCGTCCCGGCCGTTCGAACAACACCGCGAAACTTCGGCCAAGAGCGGCGTCGTTATAGCCCTGCTGCTGCTCGGCAAGCAGGGCCTGCAAGGCGGCGAGACGCTCACCCTTGGTGGCTTCGGGCACCTGGTTGGGCAGCGCGGCGGCGGGCGTGCCGGGCCGGGGACTGTATTTGAAGGAATAAGCCTGGGCGTAACCAACGGCGCGGATCAGGTCCAAGGTGGCGGCAAAATCGGCAGCGGTCTCGCCGGGGAAGCCGACGATGAAATCGGAGCTGAGCGCGAGATCGGGCCGCGCCCGGCGCAGGCGATCGACGGCGTGGCGGTAATCGTCCACATCATGCTTGCGGTTCATGGCGGCAAGGATGCGGTCGCTGCCGGATTGCACCGGCAAATGAACATAGGGCATCAATTCCGCGACCTCGCGATGGGCGGCGACGAGGCCATCGTCCATGTCGCGCGGGTGGCTGGTGGTGTAGCGGATGCGTTGCAGTCCGGGCAAAGCCGCAAGGTGGCGGATCAGACCGCCCAAGCCGACCTCCCTGCCCTGCTCGTCAGCACCGTGGTAGGCGTTGACGTTCTGGCCGAGCAGGGTGATTTCGCGGGCGCCCAGCGCGATCAGGTCACGCGCCTCTGTGGCGATCTGGGGTACCGGGCGGGAGAACTCGGCCCCGCGGGTGTAGGGCACAACGCAGAAGGTGCAGAACTTGTCGCAGCCCTCCTGGACGGAGAGAAAGGCCGACACGCCTTGGCGGCCGCTGGCGCCGGGCAGATAGTCGAACTTCGACTCGACCGGAAAGCTGGTGTCGAGCACGCCGGGGCCGGCGTGGCGAGCGGCGGCGGACGCCCGGGTCGCCCGGGCCACCATCTCCGGCAGTCGGTGGTAGGCTTGGGGGCCGAAAACAATATCGACATAGGGTGCGCGGCGGCGGATCTCCTCGCCCTCGGCCTGGGCAACACAGCCGGCAACCGCCAGCACCATGTCGCCGCCGGTCGCGGTCCGCTCATCCTTGAGCCGGCGCAGGCGACCGAGTTCCGAATAGACCTTCTCGCTGGCCTTTTCGCGAATATGGCAGGTGTTGAGAATGACCATATCCGCACCCTGCGGCGTCGCGGTCGGCGCATAGCCCAGGGGCGCCAAGACATCCGCCATGCGGGCGGAGTCGTAGACGTTCATCTGGCAGCCGTAGGTGCGAATGAAAAGCTTCTTGGCCAAGCGGCAATCCGAAGGTCTGGGGTGCACATGCACCACCGGCGGACCCTATCCTCCCTGGTTGCAGAGCCGCCTAAGACAGGTAGGGGCTGTACCGGCCGGAGTCAAGCGGCGGCGGCCCGTCCGGCGCGGCGGCGGGCCCGCATCCAACGCCGCGCTCGGCGCGGGCCACGACCTTCCGGCCAGCGACCGGTAATGGCTTCGGCATGGCTGGTGGAGATGGTTTCCCAGCAATGCTGACTGAGCGCTTTGCGCGAGCCCAACGCCGCGAAGGTCACCGGCTTGTCAAAGGTCACGGTGACCGTGAAGCGGCCGAGACCGGCGAGCAGCCAGATATGGGATAGCAGCGCCATATCGCCGTACCAGGCGAAGAAAGGCCGCAGGTGACGACCGACCGGCATGCCGTCGAGCCGGGTATAGGCGATCGAAACCGGCTGCACGGTCAGGGATTCGCCGCGGATCTGCTGGTCCGCCACAACAAACAGGGAACTCTTGAACGGTAGCACCTGATTGCCGTCATTGCTGGTGCCCTCAGGGAACAGGATAAGGTTGTCGCGGGCGACCAGGCGCTTGGCGATCTCGTCCTTCTGGGCAACCAGGGAGCGAATCTGGCGATCGACGAAGACGGAACGCTGCAATTTCGCCAGGGTGCCGAAGAGCGGCCAACGACCGACCTCGGTCTTGGCGATAAACGAGCCCTTGATGAGCGCGCCGTAGACCATGATGTCGAGATAGGAGCTGTGGTTGGCGACAAATAGCGTCGGCCGGACGCGGGAGCGGCGGCCAATCACCTCAAGCCGGATGTTGAGGATGCGGCAACACGCCCGATGATAGAGCTGCGGCAGCCGCTGCGCCAAGGGGAGCCTCAGTTTGAGGGCGAAAAACTGCAGTGGAATCAACGCAGTAGTCCACAGGCCGTAGACCAACAAACGGCTCGCCGCGACCACCGGCGAGTGGATGAGTGTCGGCTCAGTCACCGGCGGAGGGTGCCACGAGGCGGGCGGACGCGGCGGCGACGCCGGGCGCCTCGCGCGTGCGCCGTTCGAAATGACGGGCGTAGCGCTCGGTGACGAGGTCGGTCTTCACAACAACGCATACGTCGGTGGTGTTGAACTGATGATCGACAACGGCGCCATCACCGACAAAAGCGCCGAGGCGGACATACCCTTTGACCAACGGGGGCAGCGCGACCAGGGCGGCGCGGCTGTCGATCTCGTCGGAGGGCATGTAGTTCATGTCGACATAGCGACTGTCGTGGGCGCGCGGCCGCAGGGCCGGCGGGGCCAGATGATAGTGGTGCAAATAACTCAACGATGTCGCCAAACGTTGCGGCTCGACGCCAGGCAGACTGGCGCAGCCGAACATCAAGGCAATGTCGAAATGATAGACATATTGGGCAAGCCCAAGCCACAGCAGCTGCATGGTCGGACGATTGCGGAAGCGGTGATCGACGCAAGAGCGGCCGAGCTCCAGCACTTCGCCCGGTGTGGCGAGCAGCTTGGCGATATCGAATTCATCGGCGGTGTAGAAGCGGCCATGGCGGCGCGCCTCGGAACCGCGTAGGACGCGGTAGGTGCCGACCACGGTGCCACGGGGGTCGAGGCCGTAATCGGTGACGATGAGATGGTCGCAAATGGGGTCGAAACTGTCGAAATCGAGCCGGGCAGCCTGCATCTGGGCGGTCGGGATCGCCGACATTTCGTCATAAAAGACCCGGTACCGAAGGCCCTGCACGGCGGCAACGTCTGCCGGTGTCACAGCCAGCCGAACGCTGAGATTTCCCGAGCGCGCCTCAGGAAACCAGCTTTGATCCCTGCCAGCGACAGAGATCACCGGATCGAGCGCCGGCGCGGCGCCTGTATCGATGGACATTGCTGGGCCTGCGCCCTCCCCCTTAAGCAAAGACCGGATCCGGCCAAACGCCCCCATCGGACCGGCGGCCGGTGTGCCGGCTAGTCTCTGTCTTCGTCCTTATCGTCCAAAGGCACGGCATATAATTCCAAGCGGTGGTCGACCAGCCGGTACCCGAGTTCGTTGGCAATCTTTTCCTGCAGCGCCTCGATTTCCTTATTGTGAAACTCGATTACCCGGCCGCCGCGAATGTCTATCAGATGGTCATGATGCTCTTCCGGCGCTTCCTCGTAGCGGGCGCGGCCGTCGCCAAAATCGTGCTTGGCGAGGATCGACGCTTCTTCGAACAGACGAACCGTGCGGTAGACGGTGGCGATCGAGATCCGCGCATCGGCCTTGGTGGCGCGACGATACACCAGGTCGACATCGGGATGATCGTCGGAATCCGATAACACCCGGGCAATGACCCGACGCTGCTCGGTCATCTTGAGACCCTTGGCCTCACAAAGTTTTTCAATTCGCGACGACATCACGCGCCTCAACCTTACCAAGCCGCTTGGTTGGGGGCTGCCAGGACGTTCACGAACGGGTCCGGCCCGTGCGCCCGAGACCGATCTTGCGCGCAAGATCGCTGCGCCGTTTGGCATAGTTCGGGGCGACCAGCGGATAGTCCGCCGGCAGGCCCCAGCGCTCTTTATATTGCTCCGGCGACAAATTGTAGGCCGTGCGAAGGTGGCGCTTGAGCATCTTGAGTTTCCGGCCGTCCTCGAGGCAAATGATGTAGTCCGGGGTGACGGATTGCTTGATCGGGACGACCGGCGGGCGCGCCAGGGCCGGCGCTTCAACCGCCGTCCCGACCAGCGCCAGGGTGGCGTGAACATCGGCGATAAGCTGAGGCAGCTCGGCGGATATGAGCGCGTTATTGGCGACATGGGCCGACACGATGTCGACCGTGAGCTTCATGATGTCAGCGTGACTGACCTGCTCGGGCATAAGGGCGGACTCTGGCAATAAGGACAGCGGCGAGTATAGAGCTTCGGACGCTATCCAGCAACGAAGCTGCTGGACCCGCGGACGAACCCGGTCGGCGGGTCCACGGACCGGGCCAGGATCAGCGCGTCAACCGGCGGGCCGGGGCGGCGGCGATAATAGCCGCGCCGAACGCCGATCTCGGCGAAGCCATGGGCGGCGTAAAGTCGGCGCGCCGGATGGTTGTCGACCGCGACCTCCAAAAGCACCTTGCGCGTGGTCGTGGTGGCCAGCAGTTCGAGCAACGCGGCCAGCAGACGACCGCCGAGGCCGTGGCGCCGGCGCTCGGGTAGCACCCCAAGGGCCAGTATTTCGGCATCGTCAGGGCCGCAACGGGCGACGGCGAGGCCGCAGGGATCGTCGTTCCCGCCCGGGCCGGCCGGGTCGACGGCAATGAGCGCCAGGGCGCCGGGGGCACGCAAGATGGCAGCGACACTGGCGGGCGACCACGGTTCGGCGGCGGACTCGGCGAAGCTGGCGATGTGCAGCGCGGCCAACAGGTCGGCCGCGGCACTGCCGGTGGTGCGAATCTCCACCATACTGTCCGTCATGGCGCCGGCAGGCCCTTGTGGCCGGCACGCGGAGGCGGGGGCGTGACGTCGGGCGGGCGCAAATACAGCGCGCGCGGCGGCGGTGCCGGCCGCCGTCCGGCCTCAGGGTGGTTGGCGGCGGCGAGACGTTGAGCGGCCGCCTCGGCGACAAAGCGGGCGTCGGGGTAGTCGGCGCCCGGGACCAGCGTGAGGGCCCGGTTCGGCCCGAGCAAACCGGCGAGGCGCGGGCCGGCATCGCCGGCGATGGCGAGCGGACCGGCAGGCAACGCCGCAGCGACATCATCCGCAACGACGCTGGCAGGCGCCGTCAGCGGGCTCAGGTCGGGGCGAAAACTCTGCAGATAGAAATCCGCCCGCTTGGTCTCGAGGGCGACCGTCAAGGTCGACGTGCCGGCACTATCGACTCCGCCGGCGGGGCCGGGTTGCAGGGCGGCGCGGGCAACCGCTTCGAGCGTGGTGACGCCGATCAATGGGCGGCCGGTGGCCAGGGCCAAGGCACGGGCCGTGGCCAGGCCGATGCGAACCCCGGTGTAGGTTCCCGGACCGGTACTGGCGGCCAAGGCGTCGAGAGCCGCGAACGCCAGGGCGGCATCGGCCAGCGCCGCCTGAATCATCGGCAGCAGGCGCTCCGCATGGCCGCGCGGCATTTCTTCGTAACGATGGGCGCGGAGGCGGCCATTGTCCAAAATAGCGACCGAACAAGCCTGCGTGGCACACTCTATGGCTAGGATAACCACTGCGTCAGAGCCTAAATAACGCGGCAAACGCGGTCGAAGGCGAGGCGCGGATGACGGTCTCTCAGTCCGGTACGGTCGGCATACCCGAGACCGCAGATGAAGTTGGCGCGAAAGCCGGTGTCGGCAAGAAACGCCGCGTCGACGGCGGGGGCGTCGAAGCCGGACATCGGGCCGGCATCGAGGCCACAGGCACGCGCGGCAAGGATGAAATAGGCGGCCTGTAGGGTCGCGTTGCGGAAGGCGGTGGTTTCAATGTGCCGGGGCTTGCCGGCGAACCAGCTGCGGGCATCGGTGTGCGGGAACAGTTCCGGCAGGTGCTCGTAGAAGGCCAGGTCTTCGGCGAAGATCGCGGTGGCCGGGGCGCCGAGGACACGGGCGCGATTGCCGCTGCTGGCGCAGTCGGCGAGGCGTCGGCGGGCGTCCTCGCTGGTGCAGAAGACAATGCGCAGGGGCGAGCAGTTGGCACTGGTCGGGCCCATCTTGGCGAGATCGTAAACCCGCTCCAACAGGCCCGGATCGAGCGGCCGATCGGTCCAGGCACGGGGCGTCCTGGCGGCCCTGAACACCAGGTCGAGGAAACCGTCGCTGTCGGATTCGTTCATGGTTTATCAAACTCCAGGACCGAAAATACGTGGTTAATCGTCCGGGCTCCCCCTGCCCGACCACGGAGGATAGCACGATCGCAGTTCCAGCAAGAGCCAGCCGCGCGAGGTGGCGGCGCGGATGGCCGCAGAGAATACTCGCCTTGGGCGTCCTGTTGGCCGCCAATGCCGGTCTGGCACCGGCCGCGGAGGCGGCGGAATCGGCGGTGATCATCATGTATCACCGGTTCGGCGAGACCAACTACCCGAGCACCAATATCGGGCTCGAGCAGTTCGAAG
Organism: Alphaproteobacteria bacterium; assembly: GCA_021774445.1. Taxonomy (GTDB): domain Bacteria; phylum Pseudomonadota; class Alphaproteobacteria; order UBA6615; family UBA6615; genus SZUA-147. Next base: position 71,027 of record JAJFJA010000054.1, on the reverse strand, counting down.
CGCATCTGCGGATACTCGGCAGCGAGGGTTATACGGTGTTGCCGGTGCCGGAGATCCTGGCGGCCATCGACGAAGGACGGCCGCTGCCGGACAAAACGGTCGGGATCACGATCGACGATGCCTATGCGTCGGTCTATCGGGAAGCATGGCCGCGGCTCCGGGCGGCCGGAATGCCATTCACCCTGTTCGCATCCACCGATTCCATCGACGATAACCTGGCCGGTTTCATGACCTGGCAGCAGATCCGCGAGCTGCGCGACGCCGGCGTCGTCATCGGCGGCCACAGCGCCAGCCACGGACACCTGGCGGCGAGGAATAACGCGGCGGTCATCGAGGAGCTGAACCGGGCCAACGCCAGCTACCAGGCGCAACTCGGTGCGGTGCCGGCGCTGTTCGCCTATCCGTTCGGCGAGACCAGCGAAGCGGTGACCGCGGCGGTGCGGGAGGCCGGCTTCAATACTGCCTTCGGACAGCATTCCGGGGTGGTCCATGCCAGCGTCGATCCCTATTACCTGCCGCGCTTCGCGCTGAACGAAACCTATGGCGACGAGGACCGATTCCGCATGGTGACGCAGACCCTGCCGTTGCCGGTCGCGGACATCACCCCGGCGGACCCGACCCTGCAGACAAACCCGCCGGCTTTCGGCTTTACCTTGACCGAAGCGTTCGACGGCCAGGACCGTCTGGCCTGCTACGCCTCCGGACAAGGCGAGGCCGTGATCGAGCGGCTGGGACCGCGGGTCGAGGTCCGTGTTGCCGAGCCTTTTGGTAAGGGACGGGCGCGGATCAATTGCACCGCCCCGGGCACCGACGGGCGCTGGCACTGGTTCGGGATGCAGTTCTACGTGCCGGCCGCCGTCGCCAAGGCCGCAGACTAGCCCCAGAGAGCCCGACAAAATCAAGGTTGGGCGAGCCGGGCGGTGTCGAGCTGACGCAACTGATTCTCACGAATTACCTGACCTAAGAGATCGGCATATTCGGCGCCGAGCTCGGAATAGGCCGATAGCGTGGCGGCGAGGGCGATGGGGTCCGCCTTGGGACGTCGCGACGCCCGCTGGACACGGAAATCGTCATAAGCCGGGTGACTGTTCAAGTTGCGGGCATAGGCCCGAATACTGGCCTCCAAATCGGCGAAGCGGCGGACTTCATATTGGCCACCGTCGGCACGACCGGCCGGGATCAAGCCAGCCCCGGCACGCCAGACTCGCTGGCCGAACAAGGCGTTGCCCTGCTGGGCGAAGCGGGACTCTCCCCAGCCGCTTTCGGTGGCCGCCTGGGCCAGTGCCAAGGATGGCGGAATGACATCGACGCGGCGGAGTAAGACAGCAAAATCAGTAGTTTCGGTGCCGTAACGTTCAGCGAGCCGGCGCAGCCAGGTCCGTTCGGACGGCGGCAAAGGGCGGCCATTCAGCACCAGGCCGCGGACCCTGATCAGCCGGGCGCGAGCCGCCCTGATGTCCTCGTTAACGCGCAGGACCAGGGGTAACACGGTGGCCAGGAAAAGCTGCTTGCGGGTCGGCGCGTCGGCGGGCATCGGCGCCGGGAGCCGGGCGGCGAATTGCCGAGGCACCGGGTCCGCGGCGAGGCTGACTCCGGGCTCTTCGCGGCCGTCGTCTCCGCTCAGAAGGTCGGCCAAGGCCAGGGCATACAGCGCCAGCACCGCCACCGCGAGGCCCCAAAGGCTGGGATATTGGCGCATAGCGCCGCGGAATCGCTGAACCATAGGGTCGTGCCGAAGCAGGCGCTAGTAAGCCGCCGGTTCCAAGGCCCGGACCTCAAGCACTTCCGGGATGTAGTGGCGGAGCATGTTTTCGATGCCCATTTTCAGGGTGGCGGTGGATGAAGGGCAGCCGGCGCAAGCGCCTTGCATGTAGAGGTAGACGACGCCGCGCTCGAAACCGTGGAAGACAATATCGCCGCCGTCCTGGGCGACGGCCGGCCGGACGCGCGTATCGAGCAACTCACGGATCTGCTGGACCACCTCGTCCTCATCCTCGTCGGTGGCGGGAGGCGGCGGGGCCTCGGCGACACGGATGATCGGCTCGCCCGACATGAAATGTTCCATAATGGCGCCGAGCACCATGGGTTTGAGAACGGGCCAATCGGCCATCGCCGATTTCGTTACGGTGACGAAATCGGTGCCGAAGAAGACCGCCGTCACGTCGCTGACCTCGAACAGCCGCTGCGCCAAGGGCGAGCCTTCGGCAGCGCCAGGGTGGGGGAAATAGGCGGTGCCCGTGGACATCACCTGCCGGCCGGGCAGGAATTTCAGAGTCTCCGGGTTCGGCGTTTGCTCGGTCTGAATGAACATGTTCGGGTCCGCCTAATGGGCCGGCGCCATGGCCAGGGTTTGCCCCTGGGAAATGGGAAGAATCGGCGGCGGGTCAAGAGCCCCGGCGGCGATATACGTGCTGGAACCCTGCCCATGCGCGCCCTATCTAAGGCAGAGTAGAGCATTCGCATATTGAACAGGCCGGGGTTGGACATGGCTTCTTTGGATCTGTTGGACCGCGATGGCGGGGCCGACGGCAGGGGTGACGCTGAGGGCGGCGACGGCTTCGATAGCGGCGGCGGTGCCGACGCACGGAACATCGCGACGCTGATTCCGATAAAGGCACCGGCCTGCAGCATGACGGATTGGCTGCAGAACGAGGGGCGGCTGATCACCAGCGTGCCGCAGATGATCGCCGAGCTAAACGGTCAGATGGTGGCCTGCGGGTTGCCGCTGCACCGCACAATGGTGATCCTGCGCACGCTGCATCCGCTGTTCATCAGCGAGGGCTATTCCTGGACCGCAGATAACGGCAAAGTGGAAATGTTCTCGGCCAGCCACCAGATGCTGTCCAACGAGCGTTATCTGGCCAGCCCGGTGCGGCTGATCTTCGACGGGTCGCTGGGGATTCGGCGGCGGCTGGCGCACCCCGACTGCCCGCGCGACTTTCCAATTCTCGACGATCTCGCGGAACAGGGGGTCACCGATTATCTGATTCTGCCGTTGCGGTTCAGCGATGGCCGGAATTATGCGGCGTCATGGTCGACGCGGGCCGCGGGCGGATTCACCGATCAACAGGTGGAACGGCTGACGGCGCTGATGCCGACCTATGCGATGGCACTGGAAATACGCTCCATGCACAACATCGCGCGCAACCTGCTGGACACCTATCTCGGCCACAAAACCGGTGAACGGGTGCTCAACGGTGCCATTCAGCGCGGCAGTGTCGAGACCATCAATGCCGTGATCTGGTATAGCGATCTACGCGGCTTCACCGCGATGACCGACAAGCTGCCAAGCGACACCCTGCTGGAGCTGCTGAACGACCATTTCGAGCAGATTGTCGGACCGGTTACGGAGCGCGGCGGCGAAGTGCTGAAGTTCATGGGCGACGGCATGCTGGCGATTTTCCCGATCGACGAGCTGGGCGGCGCGGAAAAGGCCGCCAAGGTCGCGCTGGAAGCCGCCGAGGAGGCCCTGGCACGCACGGTCGAGCATAACGAGAACCGGGAAGATACGGCGTTGCCGCCAAGCCACTTCGGCGTGGTTCTGCATCTTGGCGAGGTGGTCTATGGCAATATCGGCTCGCCGGACAGGCTGGATTTCACCGTGATCGGGCCGGCGGTCAATCAGGCGGCGCGCATGGAACGGGAATGCCGGCAACTCGGCCGCTCGTTATTGACCTCGGCCGCGTTTGCCGACGCGGTGCCCGTCGACATGGTGTCACTCGGCCACCACGCCTTGCGCGGCACGAGCGAGCCGCAGGAATTGTTCGCACCGCCGAGCGCCTGAGGAAATACCCAACGGCACCTCTAGGCGCTTCAGGTCGATAACAGTCCTATAGCCTCCTTAGCCTCGGCAAGTACCGGGGCGGCCTGCGCATCGGCGCGGGCGGCGCCGTCGGCCAACACCGAATCGACATAGGCCGGGTCGGCCATCAAGCGTTGCATCTCGGTGCCGATGGGCCCGAGGTTTTCGACCGCAAGCTCGGCCAGGCGGCGCTTGAAATCGCTGAACTGGCTGCCGCCGAACTCGTTGAGGGGCGCGGCGATGGGCTGATGGCTCAAGGCGGCATAAATGGCCAGCAGATTGAACGCCTCGGGCCGCTCGGTCTGGTGAGCCTCGGCGATCTGCAAACCATCGGCGGTCAGGGCCTCCGGCCCCGGCACCGGCGCCGAATCCGTGCGGGCCTTGCGGATCTTCTGGGCGATCAGCTCAGGGCCGTCGGTGATATTGATGCGGGAGAAATCGGAGGGCTCGGACTTGGACATCTTCTTGCTACCGTCGCGCAAGCTCATGACCCGAGTGGCCGCGCCGAAGATCAGCGGCTCGACAATCGGGAAGACCTCCTTGCCGGTGTCATTGTTGAACTTCTGGGCGATGTCGCGGGTAAGTTCGAGATGCTGGCGCTGGTCCTCGCCGACCGGCACATGGGTCGCCTTATAGGCCATGATGTCGGCGGCCATCAGATTCGGGTAGACGTAGAGGCCGACCGAAGCGGCCTCGCGGTTCTTGCCGGATTTCTCCTTGAACTGGGTCATCCGGTTGAGCCAGCCAAGCCGGGCGACGCAGTTGAACAGCCAGGCCAACTCGGCATGGGCCGAAACCTGGCTCTGGTTGAAGATAATACTGGTCTTGGGGTCGATGCCGGCGGCCAGGAACGCAGCCGTGACCTCGCGGGTCTGGGCGCGCAGCTCGGCGGGATCCTGCCACACGGTAATGGCATGGAGATCGACGACGCAGTAGATGCATTCGTATTCAGCCTGCAGGGCGACGAAGTTGCGAATGGCGCCGAGATAGTTGCCGAGATGAAGGTTACCGGTCGGCTGGACGCCGGAAAAAATCCTGCTCATGGGTGTGGACCCCGTGATGTTGGCGGCGCCGGCGGCCGATTTCGCCATCGGGATGGCATTTTGGCATCGCGGCAAGGCGCCGGGTTATCGCGGGAAAAGCGCCGGCGGTCAAGCGCTTAGGCACGGCGCAGTGCACGACGCAGCTCAGCCAAGCTGGTGGCCCGGAGCAGAATCACCGCCGCCAGATAGACGCCGATGCCGGCGGCGATGAGCAGTGCCAGGACGACGGCGCGCAGGGCGCCCGGCTCGGCAAAAACGCCACCCAGGCGGCCGGCGAAGAACCATAACAGCACGGCCATCACCGCGGCGGCAGCAAGAATCCGCGGCGTACGAGCGCGCAGGCGCGCGTCCAGGTGCAAATGACCGCGACGATGGAGGGTGGTGGCGAGCAGGCTGGTATTGAGCCAGGCGGACAAGGCGGTGGCCAAGGCGATGCCGATATGGGCGAAGAACTGCATCAGGACGATCGCGGCGACGATATTGACCGCCACCGCGACAGCGGCGATTTTGACCGGCGTCGTGGTGTCCTCGCGGGCAAAAAAACCGGGGGTGAGGGATTTGATCAACACATAGGCGGGCAAACCGACGGCAAAGGCGGTCAAGGCCCCGGCGGTGGCGGTGGCGGCCGACGGGGCGAAAGCGCCATGGCGGAACAGGACCTGGACAATAGGGTCGGCGATGACCAGCAAAGCGGCCGCCGCCGGCACGGTGAGCAGCAGAGCAAACTCGATCGCGCGGTTTTGGCTGTCGCTGGCGCCCGCCAGGTCGCCGGTGCGTAGCTGACGGGACAGCAAAGGCAACAAGGCGATGCCGATGGCGACGCCGACAACGCCGAGAGGCAGTTGGTTCACGCGGTCGGCGAAGTAGAGATAGGAAATGGCGCCGGTCGGCAGGGTCGAGGCCAAGATGGTGTCGATCACCAGGTTGATCTGGACGACGCCGGCACCGATCGCTCCGGGTACCATCAAGCGCAAGGTCTTGGCGACACGGGGGGTGAGCCGCGGGCGGCGCAGGCGTGGGCTCATGCCGGCGCGGTCGGTGGCGACGATCAGCAGCAAAAACTGGGCGATACCGGCGAACGCGACCCCCCAGGCGAGCGCGTGACCGGGCGTCGGCAGGCGGTCGCGCAACAGCAGCATGGCGGCAATGAGGATGATGTTGAGGACAATGGGGGCGGCGGCCGGGGCGGCGAAACGGTCGCGACTGTTCAGCATGCCGCCGAGCAAAGCCACCAAGGCCATGAACATCAAATAGGGAAATGTCAGGCGAGTCAGCTCCACCGCCAAGGCAAAGGTCTCGGGCGAATCGCGAAAGCCGGGCGCGATCACGACCATGAGTTGGGGCATGAAGATCTGGGCCAGAACGGTGAACGGCAGCAGGATCGACAGCAGCACCGACAACGCATCTTCGGCAAAGCGGCGCGCCGTTGCCAAACCGTCGCTGGCGAGGGTGCCGGCGAACTGGGGCACGAAGGCGGCGTTAAAGGCCCCCTCGGCAAACAAGCGGCGAAAGAAATTGGGGAATTTGAAGGCGACGAAGAAGGCGTCGGCCACCGGACCGGCGCCGAGGAAACTGGCAATCAGAATGTCGCGGACAAAACCGAGAATCCGACTGCCCATGGTCCAGCCGCCGACGGTCGCGGCAGAGCGGATAAAGGACGACATCGTCGCTGCTTAGCCGAGATCTGGCGGGAATGAAAGAGGCGCCGCGTCGAATGCCCGTCGCCGCAGCCGGTCAGGCGGCAACGCCGGATCTGTCGGCGATCGACGAGGATTGTGGTGTCCGGTGAGGATCGGGATGAATATCGCGGGCGGCTATGTGTTTATTTCGCGGCGGTCGGCTCTTGTGGAACCGCCGCGCGGCGGCGGGGCCGGACCGGGATGGGGGTCGGCGGACGGTCGACGTCCGCGGGGTCGGCGATGACCGGCAACAGTTTCTCCCGTATGCGCTGCACCTTGACCTCATGATGGACCTTCATGCCGAAGCCGTCTTTGACGTAGAACGTGTCGACGGCCCGTTCGCCGAAGGTGGAAACCTTGGCGCTGGAGACCTGCAGACCAAGCTCGGTCAGCGCCATGGTGACGCGATAGAGGAATCCGGGCCGGTCGCGGCCATTGACTTCGATCATGGTATGGGTGGCGCTGGCTTGATTGTCGATGAGCACACGCGGCTGGACGCGGAAGACGCCGTTGCTGGCGGGTGCGAAGGCGGGCCGGCGGCTGACCTCCTCGGGCTTCAGACGACCGCTGAGGCTGCGCTCCACAAGAACCGACAGGCGGGCCAGGCGCTCCGGCCGATCGAAGGCGGCACCGTTTTCGTCCTGAACCCAAAAGCTGTCTAAAGCCATGCCGTGCGGGGTGGTGAAAATCCGGGCATCGACGATGTTGGCGCCGCAGGCGGCCATGGCGCCGCTGATGGCGGAGAATACGCCGGGATGGTCAAGGGTGTAGATCGTGACCTCGGTGACGGCGCGGGCGCCATCGACCAGGGTCTCGATGCTCAGGGGTGCCTTACGTTGCTCGGCGGCGCGCATTTGGCGGGCGTGACGGGCCAGGGTGGCGGTGTCGAAGGCGAGCCAATAGCCCGGATAACCACGGGCGAGATGGGCGTCGACCGCCGCGTCGGGCCAGTCGGAAAGTTCGGCGCGCAAGGCGGTTCGGGCGGCAGCGACACGGGTGTCGCGGTCGCTCACGGCCTGGCCGTCGGACATCATGTCTTCGGCGGCGTGATAGAGTTCTCGGAGCAGCGCGGCCTTCCAGTTGTTCCAGACCTTCGGCCCGACGGCACGGATATCGGCCACGGTCAAACAAATGAGCAGACGTAGCCGTTCAGGCGACTGAACGGTGGCGATAAAATTGCTGATGGTGCGCGGGTCGGCGATATCGCGCTTGAAGGCCGTGTTGCTCATGATCAAATGGTGGCGCACCAGCCAGGCGACGGTCTCGGTCTCCTCCGGATCCAGGCCGAGGCCAGGACCGGCGCGTTCGGCCAGCTCGGCGCCGAGCGCCGAATGATCGCCGCCGCGGCCCTTGGCGATGTCATGAAACAACAAGCCGAAATAGAGCGCCCGCCGGGACTGCACCTGGTGGATGATCCTGGTGCTGAGGGGATGCTCATCGGCGTAGAGCCCCAACTCGATACGATGGAGGATGCCGAGGGCGCGCACCGTGTGCTCATCAACCGTGAAGACATGATACATGTCATGTTGCATTTGGCCGACGACGCGGCCGAAATCCGGCAGGAAGCGGCCGAGCAACCCCGCCTCGTTCATGTAGCGCAAGGTCATTTCGGGATCGGTCTTCGAGGTGACCAGATCGGCGAAGATACGGTTCGCCTCGGGATCGCGGCGCACGGCTGGGCCGACGCGACGTAGATTCTGGGTGACCTTGCGCAAGGCGTGGGGATGCATGTCGATGCCGGTCTCGTGGCTGACATGAAACAGCCGCAGCATGGCGACCGGGTCGTCGCGGAAAAGGTTGGGATCATCGAGATGGAGGCGGCCGGCATCGAGGCGGAAACCCTTGAGATCCTGACGGCGGCCGAGGCGCGGCAGGCGCAGTAAGGGGCGGCGCATGTGGTCGGCCTCGATCGACGCGCAAAAGATCCGGGTCAGATTGCCGACGTCCTTGGCGACCAGGTAGTAGTGCTTCATGAAGCGTTCGACACCGCGGGTCCCACGATGGTCGGTGTAGCCGAGCAGGGCGGCAATCTCGGTTTGGCGATCGAAGGTCAGGCGCTCCTCGGCGCGGTCGGCGAGATAATGCAAATGGCAGCGCACGGCCCAGAGAAAGCTCTGGGCCTTGGCGAACCGCTTGGCCTCGCGCTCCGTCAGTACCTTGTGGGCCACGAGTTCGTCGACATCGTCGACGCGGTAGACATATTTGCCGATCCAATACAGGGTCTGGAGATCGCGCAGGCCGCCCTTGCCCTCCTTGATATTGGGCTCTAGGACATAACGACTGTCGCCGAGACGTTTGTGGCGGGCGTCACGCTCGGCCAGCTTGGCCTCGACGAACGTCATCGCCGACCCGGCAACCACGTCGTCCGAGAAGCGGCGGCGCAACTCCAGATACAGCGCCTGATCGCCGGTCAGATAACGCGACTCGATCAGCGACGTGCGAATGGTGATGTCGTTACGGGCGAGGCGGATACATTCGTCGAGGGAACGGGTGGCGTGGCCGACCTTTAGGCCGAGATCCCAGAGCATATAGAGCACATACTCGACAATCTGCTCGCTGCGCGGGGTGCGCTTGTAGGGCATCACGAACAACAGATCGACGTCGGAGTATGGCGCCAATTCGCCCCGTCCGTAACCGCCGACGGCGACGGCGGCCAGACGATCCGCCGTGGTGGGGTTGTGGCCGGGAAATTCACGTTCCGCCGCCAGTTCATATATCGTGCGCAGGAGCTGGTCGATCAGCACGGTGGTGGCCCGCACGGTGGCGTCGCCGCCGACGCGCTCGTCGTTGAAGCGGCGATAGATCTCGGCGCGACCGTGGGCGAGGGCGGTCTTCAGGCAAGCCAGGACGCTGGCGCGGCGGGCACTATCATCGCCGCCAGCCGTGTAGAACGGGTCGATTTCCGCCAGCAGACGTCGCCGGTTGATGATCTGGCGCTGGTTTTGGACCGCGTTCATAGCCCTACACATGCTGATTCGAGGGCGTCGTAGCAAGCGATTCCGGTGTCTATCGCTCGGCGGCCGGCATCACAGCCGGGGGCGGCGCGGGGCCGTCCGCGAGGGCCCGGGCGAAGCGGCGACGCCTGGTCCAGGCGAGGGTGTAGACGGCGGCGGCAACGAGGATACCGACGAGCAGCGGCAGGCGGAGGCCGACGGTATCGGACGCGGCCCCCATGGCTAGGGCGCCGATCCCGGGGCCACCGCGCATGAGCAGGCCATGAATACTGAGCACACGACCACGCATGCCGTCCGGCACGACGTGCTGTGCCAAGGTTTGACCAAGGACGCCGATGACGGAAAAACCGTAGCCGGCAAACGCCAAGGCAATCAAGGCGATGGGGAAGATGCCGGTGGCGATGAAGGCGGCGACGGCGGCGACCGAGATCAGGCCGGCAATGAGCATCTGCCGCGCATGATTGAACGAGTCACCGCCGCGCATGACCCACACCGCCCCGACCAGGGCGCCGAATCCCAACGCCGCGGTGAAGGCCGAGAGCGTGCCGGCACCACCGGCAAACAGTAGATCGGTGAAGCCTGCCAACAATTCGGTGACCGGGCGCAGGGTGAGACTGGCCGTGGCGGTAAGCAGCAGCAGGGGGCCAAGCCCGCGGTGGCGGGCAATGAAAGCAAGGCCCTCGCCGACCTCGGCCAGGACGCTGCGACGGGCGCCGGTAGCCTGAACCGGGCGAATATGGATGGTCAATAATGCCGCCATGAAAACCGTGGACGTGGCCACGTCCACGGAGAAGGCGAGACCGGGGCCACCGAGGAGGATCAAGGGGCCCGCCAGCGCCGGGCCAATGAAAAAGGCGGTATTGAAAACGGCGGCGTGCAACGCAATGGCGGTCCCGACCTGTTCGCGCGGAACCAGCGCCGGCACCAACGTCAAACGCACCGGCTGCCAGAACGACACGTTGATGCCGCGCAGCAAGGTGAGCAGGAACAAGCTGGCGATGCTAATCAATCCGGTCAGCGTGAGGACGGCGACCGTGAAGCCGAAAGCCAGTTGAATCGCCTGGGTGATCAGCGCCAGTTTGCGGCGATCCAAACGATCGGCCAGGACACCGCCAAGGGGTCCGATGAACACGCCCGGTAAGGCATCGGCGGCGGCGACGAGGCCCAGCCAAGTACCGGAATGGGTCAGGTCCCAGGTCAACCAGGCAAGTGCCACACGGTAGATCCACAGGCCCGGCAGATTGACCGCATGGCTGATGGTGTAGATGCGGAAATTGCGCTCGGCCATCAACGTGCCGATGGCGCCAAAGCCGCCAATCCGGGCCAACCCAGTCAGAATGTGACGGACAGTTCTATCGGTCATGCCGCCTAACCGTCCTGCGCGGCGAGGTCTTTGAGCTCGTAGAGCAACTCCAGGGCTTGACGGGGCGTCAGCCGGTCGGCATCGGTGGCGGCGAGCTTTTGCGCCAGCGGCGAGGGGCCGCGCCGGGCCGGTGGCGCGGCGTGACGGAATAACGGCAGATCCTCGCTAAGGCGGGTCAGGGCGCCGGCCTGCTCGCCTTGCTCCAACAAGGCCAGGACCTGTTCGGCGCGGGCGATGACCGGTGGGGGCAGGCCGGCGAGACGGGCGACGTGAATGCCATAGGACCGATCGGCGGTGCCGGCGGCAACTTCATGGAGGAAAACCACGTCGCCCTGCCAGTCCTTCACCCGCATGGTGAAACAAGCGAGGCTGGCGAGTTTGGCGGCCAGGCTGGTCAGTTCGTGATAGTGGGTGGCGAACAAGGCCCGGGCGCGATTGGTGTCATGGAGATGCTCAACCGTTGCCCAAGCGATGGACAGCCCATCGAAGGTCGCGGTACCACGGCCGATTTCATCGAAGATGACGAAGCTGCGCGCGGTGGCCTGATTGAGGATGGTCGCGGCCTCGACCATTTCGACCATGAAGGTGGAGCGGCCACGGGCCAGGTCATCGGCCGCGCCGACACGGCTGAACAGGCGATCGACGACACCGATATGGGCGGCCTCGGCCGGGACGAAAGAGCCGGTCTGGGCGAGAATGGCGAGCAGCGCGTTCTGCCGCAGAAAGGTGCTCTTGCCGGCCATGTTGGGACCGGTCAGCAGCCAGACTCGCTGCGCGGCGGACAAATCGCAGGCATTGGCGACAAAGGCCCCGCCGCCGGCGCGCAGCGCCGCCTCGACCACCGGATGGCGACCGCCGATGATATCGAAGGCCAGGGAGTCGTCGATGCGGGGACGGCAGTAGTCGTTCTGCACGGCCAATTCGGCCAGGGCGCAGGCGACATCAAGACCGGCCAAACCGGCGGCGGCATGGGAGACGTCGGCGGCGCGGGCCAACACCTCGCCGACCAGGTCGGCGAACAAGGCTTGCTCAATCGCCAGGGCCTTATCGGCGGCGCGGCCGATCTTGTCGGCCAACTCGGCCAGCTCGGGGGTGGAGAAGCGGACGGCGTTGGCCATGGTCTGGCGGTGCTGGAACGGCAAATGGTCGGCCTGGGCCTCGGGACCGATGAGCTTGGTGGCCTGGCCGGCCGGAACCTCGACGTAATAGCCAAGCACATTGTTATGACGGATCTTGAGCGAGGCGATGCCGGCGAGATCGGCATAACGCTGCTGCAAACCGGCGATCAGGCGGCGACTTTCATCGCGTAGGGTGCGTTGCTGGTCCAACTCCACCGCGTAATCGGGGGCGATGAAACCGCCGTCGCGGGCGTTGAGCGGCAGCGTCGGCCCGAGGGCGCGGGTCAGGCGATCGATCAAGGTGCCGTGGCTGCCAAGACGCCGGCGGTCGGCCTCGACATCGGCCGGCAACGGGCCGTCGCGCGCCTGGCCGAGGATGATATGAATGGCCTCGGTCGCCGACAAACCATCGCGGATAGTCGCAAGATCGCGCGGGCCGGCGCGGCCGATGGACAGGCGCGACAGGGCGCGCTCCATATCCGGAGAGCCGCGGAGGGCGGCGCGCATGTCGGCGCGCAGGTTGGCCGCCTGATGGAAATAATCCACCGCGTCGAGGCGCGCCTTGATTTCGGCAATGCCGGTCAGGGGCGCCGACAGCCGGGCCGCCAACAAACGGCCGCCGCCATTGGTGACAGTGGTGTCGATCAGCGCCAGCAAGCTGCCCTTGCGTTCGCCGCTCAAGGTACGGGTCAGTTCGAGATTACGGCGGGTCGCCGGGTCGATTTCCATGGCGGCGCCGCTGGCCCCGGGCGGCGGCATGCGCCGCGGCCGCTCGAGGCGCGGCAGCTTGCCGGCCTGGGTCAGTTCGACATAGTCGATCAGGCCGCCGGCGGCGGCCAATTCGGCGCGGGTCGGATCGCCGAAGGCGTCAAGGGCCTGGACCTGATAGAGCGTCATCAAGCGGCGGGCGCCGTTGGCGGAATCAAGCCGGCTGGCGGGCAGCGGCGTCAGAATGCTCTGGTGATCGCCAAACAGCTCGAACAAGTCGGGACGCTGCAGCAAATGCTCGGGCACCAGCAGTTCGCCCGGCGAAACACGGGCCAAGGCCGCCGCCAAAGTACCCGCGGGCAAGGGCTGCAACCACAACTCGCCGGTGGAGATGTCGAGCCAGGCCAAGCCGAGGGTGTTCTGGGCCTCGGCCAACGCCGCCAGATAGTTGTTGCGGCGCGGTTCAAGCAGGCTGTCCTCGGTCAGGGTGCCGGGCGTGACGACGCGGACGACGGCGCGCTCGACGATGGCCTTTGGCCCGCGCTTGCGGGCGGCGGCCGGATCTTCGACCTGCTCGCAGATGGCGACGCGGAAATCCCGGCGGATGAGCCGCGAGAGATACAACTCGGCAGCGTGCACCGGCACGCCGGCCATGGGGACCGGCGCGCCGCCATGGGAGCCGCGGGTGGTCAACGTGATGTCGAGGGCCGCCGCGGCGGCGACGGCGTCATCGAAGAACAGCTCGAAGAAGTCGCCCATGCGGAAAAACAGCAGGCATTCGGGATTGGCACGCTTCAACGTGTGCCACTGCGCCATCATGGGCGTTACCGCGGCCGACTCGGCTGTGGCGCGTTTGCTTGCCGTTTTATTGCTCATGGAGTGCGGAGACCGTCGGGAGCCGAGGCTTATCATGACATATCCGCGGCGTTTGCACGAGCCTGCGGCCGGTGCACGCTGTTGACCTGAGGCGCCATCCCGGGCCACCCTCAAATCGACACCCTCGACGATCGTCCCACCGAAAGGCGCTAGGTATGTCGGATCAACGCAACCACGCGAACCTGGAAGAAGATGCGCTGCATATGCATGCGTCGGGGCGGCCCGGAAAAATCGAAATCAGCCCGACCAAGCCGCTGACGACCCAGCGCGACCTCAGTCTGGCCTACTCGCCCGGGGTCGCGGCGCCCTGCCTGAAGATCTACGAAGACCCGGCCAAGGCCTACGACTACACCGCCAAAGGCAACCTGGTGGCGGTGATCTCCAACGGCACGGCGGTGCTGGGCCTCGGCAATATCGGGGCGCTGGCGGCGAAGCCGGTGATGGAAGGCAAATCGGTGTTGTTCAAGCGGTTCGCCGATATCGACGGGATCGACTTGGAAGTGGCCACCGAGGACGTCGACGAGTTCGTCAATTGCGTGCGCTATCTGGGGCCGAGCTTCGGCGGCATCAATCTGGAGGACATCAAAGCGCCGGAATGTTTCATCATCGAGCAGCGGCTGCGCGAACTGATGGACATCCCGGTATTCCATGACGATCAGCACGGCACCGCCATCGTCACCGCGGCGGCGTTGATCAATGCGCTGGACCTGACCGGCCGGGCCATCGACCACATAAAAGTGGTGATCAACGGTGCCGGTTCGGCGGCGATCGCCTGCGCCGAGCTGATCAAGGCGATGGGCGCGCCGCATGACAATGTGGTGCTGTGCGACACCAAGGGGGTCATCTACGCCGGCCGCACGGAGCGCATGAACCAATGGAAATCGGCCCATGCGGCGCAAACGGAGGCGCGGAACCTGGCGGATGCGATGCGGGGCGCGGACGTCTTCATCGGCCTGTCGGTCAAGGACGCGGTGTCGCAGGATATGGTCAAGTCGATGGCGAGTCGGCCGATCATCTTTGCGATGGCCAATCCCGACCCGGAGATCACGCCGGAGGCGGTCAGTGCCGCCCGCCCCGATGCGATTACGGCGACCGGACGGTCGGACTATCCCAACCAGGTCAACAACGTGCTGGGTTTCCCCTATATCTTCCGCGGGGCGCTCGACGTGCGGGCGCGGACGATCAACGAGCCGATGAAAATCGCCGCCGCGGAAGCCATCGCGGCCTTGGCCCGGGAGGACGTGCCGGACGAGTTGGATGAAGTCTATGCCGATACGCGGCTGCGCTATGGCCCGGGTTACATCATTCCGGTGCCGTTCGATCCACGATTGATGGAGTCGGTGCCGCCGGCGGTGGCGAAGGCGGCCATGGACTCCGGGGTGGCGCGCAAGCCGATCGCCATCATGGAGTCCTACCGGCGGGAACTGGCCCAGCGCCTCGACCCTACCGCGGCAAGCGTGCAGGCGATCTTCCAGGCGGTGCGGGAAAATCCGCGGCGGGTGATCTTCGCCGAAGGCGAAGAGGAAAAGGCCATCCGCGCCGCCATCGGTTTCCGCAACGCCCGGCTCGGCACGCCGGTGCTGATCGGCCGCGAGGAACTAGTGCGGCAGAAAATCAAGGCGCTGGGGCTGCACGGTGGGGTGGGCGAGTTGGAAGTCCACAATGCGCGGCTCGACGACGAGCGCGGCCGCTATGTGGACTATCTCTATGAGCGGCTGCAGCGCAAGGGCTCGCTGTTCCGCGATTGCCAGCGCATGGTCAATCAGAACCGCAACGTGTTCGCAGCCTGCATGGTGGCCAGCGGGCAGGCCGACGCCATGGTTACCGGCCTGACGCGGGCCTTCCACACCTGTTTCGCGGATCTCGAACTGGTGCTCGACCGCAAGCCGGGTGAAGAGGTCTTCGGGCTCAGCATTACCATCGGCCGCGGGCGGACATTGTTCATCGCCGATACCAGTGTGCATGAGCTACCCGGTCCGGAGGTGATGGCCGACATCGCGGTGCAGAGCGCGGCCAAGGCACGGCAGATGGGGCATGAGCCCAAGGTCGCGTTCCTGAGCTTCTCCAATTTCGGCAATCCCGACCGGGTGATGGCGCGGCGGGTGCGAGAAGCCGTTGAAGCCATGGACGCGCGCAAGGACGTGGATTTCGAGTATGACGGTGAAATGAGCGTGGACATGGCGCTGGAACCGGCCTTGCGGGAACGGGTCTATCCGTTCTGCCGGCTCAACGGGCCGGCCAATGTGCTGATCATGCCGGGATTGCATTCGTCGCATATCGTGTCGCGACTGTTGCACCAGACCGGGGCGGGCACCTCCGTCGGACCGATCCTGATGGGGCTGTCTCAGGCGGCGCAAATCGTGCCGATGCGATCGACCGTCAATGACCTGGTGAATGCGGCCGCCCTGGCCGCCCATGAGTCGATCCGCCTGGGCACCGCGGAGCGTAGCAAACGCCGCAAACCCGGCGGCCGGCGCGCGGCCGCTCAGTAGCGTCGGGACGAGCCCGAAAGCGGCGATCATGTCGCGGCGAGAGATAGGCTTGCTGGCGCTGCTGTTCGCGGCACCAGGCTGGGTGGTGCTGGCGACCCTGGTGGCGCTGGGCGGGCTGGCGCCATCGGCCGGTGTGGTGGCCGGTGTGGTGGCCGGCCTCGGCACCGTGCTGTTGGCGGCGGCGGGCGCCCATCATCTCGGCAACCGGGTGACGCGGCTGCGCGATTGGCTGCGCTGGCGCAGCGACGGCGGGTCGAGGGACGGAAGCGCCGACGCAGGTGCCGACGTGGGCACCGACCTGGGCGCCGGTATGGGCATCGGCGTGTTGGACGACATCGCCGGTGAAGTGCGGCGGCTGGAACGCCATTGGCGACAGCAAGCCGGCGCGCTGGCGCAACGTATGGCCGACAGCTTGGCGCTGTTGGACAGCCTACCCGACCCGGTGCTGACCCTGGACAACCACAGCCGGGTGGTGTTTGCCAACCTGGCGGCGCGGCGGCTGCTGGGCGGCGGGACCGATAAAGATCCCGCCGGCCGGCCCTTGTCCAGCCTGTTGCGACAGCCGGCACTGCTGGAGACCATCGCCGACGTCGCGGCCGGGGACGAGAGGGGCGGTGATGGGGAAGGCGATTTTGGGCCGACGGGGCGGCAGATCGAGCTGACCTTGTCCGGCCAAGTGGAGCGCTTTGTCGAAGCCTGGATCGAGCCGATGGCCGGGGCGCAGAAGGCGCGCGTGCTGGTGGTGATCCGCGACATGACGGCGGTGCGCCGCGGCGAAGGGGTGCGGGCCGACTTCGTCGCCAATGTCAGCCATGAATTGCGCACGCCGTTGGCGTCGCTGCTGGGGTTTATCGAAACACTGCGCGGGCCGGCCGAGGGCGACCCGGCGGCGCGAATCCGGTTTCTGGCTCTGATGGACCAGCAGGCGGCGCGCATGGCGCGGCTGGTCGACGATCTGCTGTCGCTGTCGCGGATCGAAATGAACGAGCATCAACCGCCAGGGGACCGGGTCGCCCTGACGCCCTTGCTGCAATCGATCGCGGACATGCTGGCGCCGCAGGCCGCCCAGAAACATATGCAGGTTACGATAGCCGCGCCGCCGGACCTGCCGGCGGCACTGGGCGACGCCGACGATCTGACGCGATTGTTTCAAAACCTGATCGACAATGCGCTGAAATACGGCCGGGCCGAAACCGCGGTAAAGGTGACGGCCGAGGTCGCCGGGACCGAGATCGTCGTGACGGTGGCCGATGAAGGCGAGGGCATCGCCGCGGAACATCTGTCGCGCCTGACCGAGCGCTTCTACCGGGTCGACGCGGCGCGGAGCCGGACCCTGGGCGGCACCGGGCTGGGGCTGGCGATCGTCAAGCATATCGTCAACCGGCACAAGGGGCGCCTGCAGATCGAGAGCGCGGCGGGATCGGGCAGCCGATTCATGATCAGCCTGCCGGCTGTCACATAACTGCAATAGAACCGCAATACAATCCGCACGCCGATTGCCTAGCGTAGCGCCACAACCTGCGGCCCAACAGCGGCCGCAGGCTTCGTGAAGCTAGCTCATCAAGAGGAGAACCGGTCGTGTTCACAAAAATCGCCAGTGTTACGCTGCTGGCCGTCGTCGGCCTTGCCGGCGCCGCGGAAGCCAGAGAGCAGATTCGCATCGTCGGGTCGTCGACGGTGTTCCCGTTCGCAACCACGGTCGCCGAGCGGTTCGGCAGGAATACAGAGTTCAAGACCCCGGTGGTCGAGAGCACGGGGTCGGGTGGCGGCCTGAAGCTGTTCTGCGCCGGGCTCGGCGAAGGCCATCCGGACATCACGAACGCGTCGCGACGGATCAAGAAATCCGAGTTCGACAATTGCGGCGCCAACGGCATCACGGTGGTCGAGGTCAAGATCGGCTTCGACGGGATCGTCCTGGCCAGCGACAATGCCGGCCCGGATTTCGCCCTGACCAAGCAACAGATCTTCCAAGCCTTGGCCAAACAGGTGCCGGTCGACGGCCAGTTGGTGGACAACCCCTACCGCCTGTGGAGCGACATCGATCCGGCGCTGCCGGCGATCAAGATCGAAGTGCTCGGCCCGCCGCCGACCAGCGGCACGCGAGACGCGTTCGTCGAACTGGCCATGGAAGGCGGTGCGAAGAGCTTCGAGATGCTCAGCGCGCTGGCCAAGTCCGACAAGGATGCCTTCAAGGCCGCCGCGCACACGATCCGCGAGGATGACGCCTTCATCCCGGCCGGTGAGAACGACAATCTGATCGTCAAGAAGCTGCAGGCCAACCCGGATGCGATCGGGATCTTCGGCTTCAGCTTCCTCGACAACAATGCCGATGTGCTCAAGGGGGCGACGGTGGAAGGCATCGAGCCGACGTTCGAGAATATCGCCGCCGGTGATTATGGCGTGTCCCGTTCGCTGTATTTCTACGTCAAGAAAGAGCATGTGGCCGTGATTCCCGGTATCACCGAATATGTCGGCGAGTTCACCAGCGAGCAGGCCTGGGGCGAGGACGGGTACCTTGTCGACAAGGGGCTGATCCCGTTGACCGAAGAAGAGCGGGACGCGGTTGCCGCCGGCGCCGGTGCACTGGCACCGCTGGCCATGTAGGCTGCTGCCGGCGCGGCCCCGCTGGAACGAGCGGGGCCGTTTTCTCGCGCTCTGAGGCCGTCGGAACGAGGCGGAAACTGAAACGAGAGACCCAGTGACCCTGCTGATCCTTACCGCCGCGCTGCTCGTTCTCGCGACCCTTGGTTACCGCATGGGGCAGCGGCGGGCGCTGACGATCCGGGGGACCCTCGGCGATAAACAGCGCCTGGCCGCGCTGCCCCATCAGCATGGTCTTTATGTGGCGCTGTGGTGTGGTCTGCCGGCCGGTCTGATCCTGCTGTGCTGGTTGATCGGCGAGCCGGTGATCGTGCAGCTGCTGGTGGTCGGCGCCCTGCCGCCTGAAAGCCAAGCGCTGCCGTCGTCGCAACTCGGCCTGGTGCTGGACGAAGTGCGACGGATCGCGGCGGGGTCGGGGATCGACAGTAACAGCGGGCTGCGATCGGCGGCCGAGCGCTATAACGCCTTGCGACGGGTGAGCGATCTGGCTGTCGTCGCGGTCGTCTTGGCCGCGGCCGCGGTCGGGCTGATGTATGGCCGCGGCTTGATCACGCGAGAGTTGCGGGCGCGCGACGGGGTCGAAAAGGTGGTGAAGTTCGCCATCATAACAGCGGCCTCGGTGGCGATTTTGGCCACAATCGGCATCGTCTTGTCGCTGTTGTTCGAAACCCTGCGGTTCTTCGAACAAGTTTCCCCCTGGGCTTTCTTGACCGGCTTGGAATGGAGCCCGCAGACGGCGATCCGGGAGGATCAAGTCGGCTCGTCGGGCGCGTTCGGGGCGATCCCGGTCTTCGCCGGAACCGCCATGATCACGGTCATTGCGATGGTCGTCGCGGTGCCGATCGGCCTGATGGCGGCGATTTACACGGCGGAATATGCCAGCCCAAGGGCGCGCGCCGTGATCAAACCGCTGCTGGAGGTCCTGGCCGGCATTCCTACCGTGGTGTACGGCTTTTTCGCGGCGCTGACCGTCGGGCCGTCGCTGCGACTGATCGGTGAGTCCGTCGGCCTGGACGTCTCGTCGGAGAGTGCGTTGGCAGCCGGTTTGGTGATGGGCATCATGATCATCCCGTTCGTGTCGTCATTGTCGGACGATGTCATCAACGCGGTGCCGCGGGCGTTGCGCGAGGGCGCCTATGCGCTGGGCTCGACCCATTCGGAGACGATCGTCCGGGTGGTCCTGCCGGCCGCCTTGCATGGCATCGTCGGCGCCGTGCTGCTGGCGGTCAGCCGAGCCATCGGCGAGACCATGATCGTGGTGATGGCGGCCGGGCTGGCGGCCAACCTGTCCGCCAACCCGCTGGAGGCGGTGACGACGGTGACGGTGCAGATCGCCACATTGCTGGTCGGCGACCAAGAGTTCGACAGCGCCAAGACCCTGGCCGCCTTCGCGTTGGGGATGGTGCTGTTCCTGGTCACATTGGGGCTCAACATGATCGCGCTGAGCGTCGTCAAACGCTATCGAGAAGCCTATGAGTGACTTGGCGGCATCAGACGCACGGCGCCGGCCGGATCTGAGTCAGGCGCGGCTGCAAAAGCGCTACCGGGCGGAGCGGCGGTTCCGTCTCTATGGCGCGGCGGCGATCGTCATCGCGCTGGGGATGCTGGCCTTGCTGTTCGGTTCGATCGTGGCGCAAGGGCTGCCGGCGCTGACGCAAACGCGGATCGGTCTCGACGTCAGCTTCGCGGCGGTCATCGTCGACCCGGATGGCAGCGGCGATCCGGCGGTCATGGCGCGGGCCGACTATCGCAAGCTGGCGCGGGACACCCTGCAAGCGAAGTTTCCGGAGGTCAGCGGGCGCCGGGACAAGAAAGCGCTGGCGAAACTGCTGAGCGTCGGGGCCGAGGAAGAATTACGCCGCGCGGTGGCGGCGGATCCGACGCTGGTCGGCCGCACGGTTCGGGTCTGGCTGACCGCCGGCGCCGATATCGACGCCCTCAACAAGGGCACCATCGGGCGCGGCGGCGAGGAAGACCGCCGGCGGGTCAGCGACAAGCAGATCGCCTGGTTCGATGGGCTGGCGGCGAACGACCAGGTGCGCCGGACCTTCAACAGCCGGCTGTTCACCGCCGCCGACAGCCGGGAACCGGAACTGGCCGGGGTCCTCGGCGCCGTGGTCGGGACGTTCTACGCCTTGCTGGTGACCCTGCTGCTGGCCTTCCCGACGGGTGTCATGGCGGCGATCTACCTAGAAGAATTCGCGGCGAAGAATCGCTGGACCGAATTGGTCGAGGTCAACATCAACAACCTGGCGGCGGTCCCCTCGATCGTGTTCGGCCTGCTGGGGCTGGCGGTGTTCCTAAACTTCTTCGGTTTGCCGCGCTCGGCGCCCCTGGTGGGCGGGATGGTGCTGGCCCTGATGACCCTGCCGACGATCATCATCGCGGCCCGGGCAGCGTTGAAAGCCGTGCCGCCGTCGATCCGCGACGCGGCGCTGGCAGTCGGCGCCTCACCCATGCAGACGGTGTTGCATCATGTGCTGCCGCTGGCGATGCCGGGGATGCTCACCGGCACGATCATCGGTATGGCGCGCGCGCTCGGCGAGACGGCGCCACTGCTGATGATCGGCATGGTGGCTTTCGTCGCGGACGTGCCGCGCGGCATCACCGACCCGGCGACGGTCCTGCCGGTGCAGGTCTTCCTGTGGGCGGACGCGCCGGAGCGGGCTTTCGCCGAGCGCACGGCGGCGGCGATCCTGGTGCTGCTCGCGGTGTTGGTGGTGATGAACCTGTCGGCGGTGATCTTGCGCAAGAAGTTCGAAAGGCAGTGGTAGCATGACATTGACAGTGGAACAGCCCGAGGAAGCAACCAAACAGGCCGGCGCTGATCAAACCGACGCCCTACGGCGGGCCGTGAAAGTTTCGGCGCGTGGGGTCAATGTCTTCTATGGCGCCAAGCAAGCGTTGTTCGACGTCGGCATCGATGTCGGCGGCCATGAGGTGACCGCGCTGATCGGGCCGTCAGGCTGCGGGAAATCGACCTTCCTGCGCTGCCTCAACAGGATGAACGACACCATCCCGATCTGCCGGGTGGAGGGAGAGATCCTGCTCGACGGCTTGGACGTCAATGGCCGCGATGTCGACGTCGTGCATCTCAGGGCGCGTGTCGGGATGGTGTTCCAGAAGCCCAACCCCTTCCCCAAGAGCATCTATGAGAATGTCGCCTATGGGCCGCGCATCCACGGGATGTGCGACAGCAAGACCGAGATGGACGAGGTCGTGGAGTCCAGCCTGCAACGCGCCGGGCTGTGGGACGAGGTTAGAGACCGCCTGAACGAACCGGGGACCGGGCTGTCCGGCGGTCAGCAACAGCGGCTGTGCATCGCCCGGGCGATCGCGGTCAGTCCGGAAGTCATCCTGATGGACGAACCGTGCTCGGCGCTGGACCCGATCGCCACGGCGCGGATCGAAGAACTGATCGACGATCTGCGCGCCAACTACACCATCGTCATCGTCACCCATTCCATGCAGCAAGCGGCCCGGGTGAGCCAACGCACCGCCTTTTTTCACCTGGGTGTCCTGGTCGAACAGGGCGAGACGGACCAGATTTTTACGAATCCGGTAGAAAAGCGCACGCAAGACTACATCACCGGCCGCTTTGGCTAACGGCAGCCGGGTTGGAGAAAACCATGAACAGCGAGCATATCGTCAAATCCTTCGACGACCAGTTGCAACGGCTCAATGAGCTGGTCAGCCGCATGGGCGGACTGGCCGAGAACCAGCTCGAGGGTGCCATCGAGGCGCTGGTGAAACGGGACGCCGCGCTGGCGGAAAAGATCATCGCCGGCGATCGCAAGATCGACGAGCTGGAAGCGGAAGTCGACGAGATGGCGGTGCGCCTGATCGCCCTGCGCCAACCGATGGGTCCGGATCTGCGGCAAATAATCACGGCCCTGAAAATCGCGCCGGATATCGAGCGCATCGGCGATTACGCGAAAAACGTCGCCAAGAGGGCGATCGCGCTGAGCCAAGTGCCCGCGGTGAAACCGCTGTTCACGATCCCGCGCATGGGTCGCATGGTGCGGGAGATGATCAACGACGTGTTGAACGCCTATGCCACCAGCGATGTGGCGAAAGCGCGGGCGGTATGGGAGCGCGACCGGGAAGTCGACGAAATCTACGACAGCCTGTTTCGCGAACTGCTGACCTACATGATGGAGGACACGCGCAACATCAGCGCTTGCACCCATCTGCTGTTCATTGCCAAGAACATCGAACGCATGGGCGATCTGGCGACCAATGTGGCGGAGCGCATCCATTTCCAAGTCGAGGGCGTGCCCCTGGACGAGGATCGGCCGAAGGCCGACCAGGCCAGCGTGACGGTCATCGAGCCGGGCCGCCGCTGATCATGAGCCTGGCCAAACCGAAGATATTGGTGGTTGAGGACGAGGCGGCCTTGGTCGAGCTGCTGACCTATAATCTGGAGCGGGCCGGGTTCGATACCCGCGTGGCCCGGGACGGCGAGGAAGCCGAGCTCGCCATCGCCGAAGACAAGCCCGACCTGGTGGTGCTGGACTGGATGCTGCCTTATGTGTCGGGGATCGAAATCTGCCGGCGCCTGCGCCGACGGCCGACGACCCGGGATCTGCCGATTATCCTGCTGACGGCACGCAGCGAGGAAGCCGACCGGGTGCGCGGCTTGGAAGCGGGCGCGGACGACTATGTGGTGAAACCGTTTTCGCCACGGGAATTGGTGGCGCGGGTCGGCGCTGTTTTGCGGCGGACCCGGCCGGGCGGCGATAACGAACTGCTCAACTACGCCGATCTGCAGATGGACATGGCGGCGCATCGGGTCACCCGCGATGGCCGGCCGGTGGCGTTGGGGCCGACGGAATACCGGTTGCTGCACCAGTTCCTCAGTCATCCCGGGCGGGTGTTCAGCCGAGAGCAACTATTGAACGCGGTATGGGGTTATGACGCCGTCATCGAGCCGCGCACCGTCGACGTACACATCCGGCGATTGCGCAAGGCACTGAACGACGGCGACCGGCCCGATCTCATCCGCACGGTACGCTCCGCCGGCTATGCCCTGGACGCCGCGGCTTAGGTAGGCGTTTTCCGGCTGTACTGTGCTCGCGCCCGCGCCTCGGCTAAGATCTCATTGAGCGACCGGAAGCTGACGCCGCTTGCCAAGCCTTCGTCGATCGCAGCCTGTAGCACCTTTACGTTAGGCGGATCGTCCGGCGGCTCTTTGTAGCCGGTTTTGCTATTTTCGGTCATGGCGCTGCATTTCGACAAAGGAACGCAGGACAGCGTTGATGCGCGTCTGATACCCCCTTCCGTGCCCTTTAAACCACTCCAGCACGTCGCGATCGACGCGCAACGTGATGCGCTCCTTGCCACCCTCAGACGGCATCACAATGCGAGCGTTGTGCCAAAACTCCTCGTCCAGACGAATTTCCGGAGCATCGGGCCGCACCGGAACAACATCGCCTTTGACGGCCAGCTCTTTCAGTTCAGTTGGCGAGTATCGCCTGATATCTTTCCTTGCCATCGCTATCCACTTTCCAAGCCGAGATGATCCGGCGATCGGCTCCGCGCCACGTGTAAGCCACCAGGAAATTCGCCCTCTACTTCGCCTAGGGCGCGTAAGCGGGTTTCACCATAATCTTCTCGAGTGTCTTCGGCCTCGATCACGGTACCGTCGAAAATACGTGCGGCCAGCCGGAAGTCGACACCGCGTTCCTCAATATTGCGCAGACGCTTCTCTTCGTCCCATCGTCAATACTCGCTCACACCAGCGCCTCCTCGGCCGGGACGTGGGGGTGTCCGAGGTCGGCGGCGACGGCGGCGTGGGTGACCTTGCCGGCGCTGATATTGAGGCCGTTGAGCAGATGCGGATCGTCACGCAAGGCGGCGACGTGACCCTTGTCGGCGAGGGCCAGAACGAACGGCAAAGTGGCGTTGTTGAGGGCGTGGGCCGAGGTGCGGGAGACGGCGCCGGGCATGTTGGTGACGCAATAATGGACAACCTCGTCAACGACATAGGTGGGATCGGCATGGGTGGTGGGCCGGCTGGTCTCGAAGCAGCCGCCCTGATCGATGCTGATATCGACCATCACCGCCCCGCGCTTCATTTGGCGCACCATGTCGCGGCTCACCAGTTTCGGTGCCGCGGCGCCGGGGATGAGCACCGAGCCGACGACGAGGTCGGCGTCGAGAACATATTCCTCCACCGCGTCGACTGTGCTGAAGATGGTGTTCAGGGTGGGGCCGAACTGGGTATCCAGCTCCATCAGGCGACCCAGCGATTTGTCCAGCACGGTGACTTTCGCCTCCATGCCCATGGCCATGCGCGCGGCATTGGTGCCGGCGACACCGCCGCCGAGGATAACGACGTTGGCGGCCGGCACACCGGCGACACCGCCGAGCAGGATGCCCCTGCCCTGCTGTTCCTTCTCCAGACAGTGGGCGCCGACCTGGATGGACATGCGGCCGGCGACCTCGCTCATCGGGGCGAGCAGCGGCAAGCCGCCGCGGGGGCCGGTCACGGTCTCGTAGGCGATGGCGACGCAGCCGGATTGCAGCAGGCCGGCGGCGAGCTCCGGTTCGGCGGCGAGATGGAGATAGGTGAACAGCAACTGCCCGGCGCGTAAATGGTCGACCTCCGGCGCCTGGGGTTCCTTGACCTTGACGACCATATCGGCGCGGGCGAAGACCTCCGCCGCGGTGGCGACGATCTCGGCGCCGGTGCGCTTATAGTCTTCGTCACTCATTCCGATACCGGTACCCGCCCCACTTTCGACCACAATTTGATGACCATGATGGGTCAATTCGCGGGTGGACGACGGAATTAGGCCGACTCGGTACTCATGGGTCTTGATCTCTTTGGGAACCCCGATCAGCATTTGCGTGCTCACGATTCGTTCTGCGAAATACTGGCACGATGGCTGAGCTCACCCGGCGTCGCAACGTGCAAATTCGTGGTCGCGATGCCGCGATCAGTGCAACTATGGATGGACAGATGACCAGACCGGGCCGTTTCCTACGCACGATTACCATCATCGGTGTCGTCGGCGCCGCCGCGGCGATGCCGGCGCGGGCGGAACCAGCGCATGGCATCGCCATGCATGGAGCACCGAAATACGCCGCCGACTTCACGCATCTCGACTATGCCAATCCGGACGCGCCGAAAGGCGGGACGCTGCGGCTGGCGGCGGTGGGGAGTTATGACAGCTTCAATCGTTTCGTGCTGAAGGGGCGCGCGGCCGCCGGGGTCAACATGATCTACGAGACCCTGTTGCAGCGGGTGTGGGACGAGCCGTTCGCGATGTACGGGCTGATCGCGGAAACCGTAGAAACACCGGACGACCGATCCTGGGTCGAGTTTACCCTGCGCGAGCAAGCGCATTTCTCCGACGGCAGCCCGATCACCGTCGACGACGTGATCTTCTCCTGGGAAAAAATGAGCACCGAAGCTCGGCCGCGCTCGCGCTCGACCTATCAGAAAGTGGCGCGTGCCGAACAAACCGGACCGAACCGGGTGAAGTTCATCTTCAAAGACGCTACCGACCGGGAGCTGCCGCTGATCATCGGCGGCTTCATGCCGATCCTATCCAAGGCCTATTGGGAAGGTCGCGATTTCACCGAAACGACATTGGAGCCGCCGGTGAGCAGCGGCCCCTATCTGATCGACAAGTTCGACGCCGGGCGCAGTATCAGCTATCGCCGCGACCCGAACTATTGGGGCGGCGATATTCCGGTCAATGTCGGCCACCATAATTTCGACGAGATCAAATACACCTACTTCAGGGATCAGGGCGTCGCCCTGGAAGCCTTCAAGGCCGGCGACTATGACTACCGGTTCGAGGGCAGCGCGTCGCGTTGGGCGCAACAGTATGATTTTCCGGCGCGCCAGCAGGGCAACGTCACGATGGAGATCGTGACCCATGGGGCGCCGTCCGGGCTGCGGGCGCTGGTTCTCAACAACCGGCGGCCGCTGTTCGCAGACCGCCGTGTGCGCCAGGCGCTCACCCAAGCGTTCGATTTCGAATGGACCAATACAAATCTGCTGCACGGCGGGTATGTGCGCACCACCAGCCTGTTCGACAACTCCGAGATGAAACCGCGCGGGGCGCCAGCCGGCGCCGAACTCGCCTTGCTGGAGCCGTGGCGTGACCAATTGCCGGCAGAGGTCTTCGGAGAACCCTATGCGCCCCCGGTCACCGACGGTAGCGGCAACGACCGGCGGCCCCTTCGCGAAGCTTCAAAATTGCTCGAAGAGGCGGGCTGGTCGGTTGAGAAAGGCAGGCGCGTGAACGGCGCCGGCGAGCCGTTCACCTTCGAGATCATGCTTAGCGACACGGCAAACGAAAAACTCGCCCTTGCTTACCAACGATCGTTGAAGCGGCTCGGTATCGACGCGAGCGTCCGTGTCGTCGACAGTGCGCAATATGCCGGTCTGCTGGAGGACTTCGATTACGACATGATCGTCGCCCGCCGGGGCGTCACGCTGTCCCCGGGGGACGAGCAGTACAATTATTGGAGCAGCGCTTCGGCGACAGCGCCGGGGTCGCGCAACTATGCCGGTATTACAAACCCGGCACTGGACGCGATGATCGACACGCTGGTCGCGGCAAAAACGCGGGAGGAGCTGGTGACGGCGGCGCGGGCGCTGGACCGCATCCTCATGTGGGGAAATTACGTGGTGCCGCTGTATCACGATCCGGGCTTCCGGATCGCGCGCTGGAACAAGATTGCGCGGCCGGCGGAAGCGCCGATCTATGGCGCGGTGCTGGAGACCTTCTGGGCCGAGGAGTGAGTCAGTCGCTGCTTGGCCACCAGATCGGACAGGGTGACCTCGGGCCGCGGGCCGACATGGCCGATGACCTCGGCGGCGGCAATGCTGCCGAGGTGGCCGCATTCGGCCAGGCCATGGCCATGGGTCAGGCCATAAAGGAAGCCGGCGGCATATTGGTCGCCGGCGCCGGTGCTGTCGGCGACATGGGCGACCGGGACGGCATCGACGACATGGACTTCGTCGCCGGCGACGACCACGGAGCCATGCTCACTGCGAGTCAAGGCGGCTATCTGGCATTCGGCGCGCACGCGCTGTAGCGCAGCGTCGAAACTATCGACCTGATAGAGGGCGGTAATCTCAGCTTCGTTGGCGAACAGAATGTCGACATGGCCCTTGATCAACTCGTGAAACGAGTCGCGATGGCGTTCGACGCAGAATGAATCCGACAAGGTGATGGAGACCTGGCGGTTGTAATCATGGGCCACCGCCGCGGCCTTGAGGTAGGCCTGCTTGGCCTCGTCACGATCCCACAGATACCCCTCCATATAGGTCACCTTGGCGCGGCCGATCTGGGTCGAATCGATGTCCTCGGGCATGAGGTTCACACACGCGCCGAGATAGGTGTTCATGGTGCGCTGGGCGTCCGGCGTAATGAAGATAAGGCAGCGGGCCGTCGGCGGACCCTCGGTGGCCGGGGTGGAGGTGAACTCGACACCGCTGGCGCGAATGTCGTGGGTGAAGACGCCGCCAAACTGATCGTTGCGCACCTTGCCGACATACGCCACCGCGCCGCCGAGGGAGGCGATGCCGGCGGCGGTGTTGGCGGCCGAACCGCCGGAGGCCTCAACGGCCGGGCCCATCTGCTGGTAGAGGTCCTGCGCGCGGTCGGCGTCGATCAGGGTCATGGCGCCGCGGGTCAGGTCGAGCCGGCCAATATCGGCGTCCTCGGCATGAGACAGGATGTCGACGATGGCGTTGCCAATGCAGACAACGTCGAGATCGGCGTTGGACATGGGGGCTCCTAAGGTCGCGGCGCGCGAAAGCGCGATTGTCGTGGCGCACCAAGCGCGCGCGGCGCCGAGTATAACCGTCGCCGGATCATGAGCAAGTGCGCGGCGTGCGCGGCTTTGCTGTTGGCGTGACCCCTGCCGGCGGCTATGACTGTCGCGATGATCGGCGCCTACCTGAAAGCTTTTTCCCAACTGCCGGAGCGCGGCGTGCGCGGCACCGTGGTGCTGAGTATTCTCGGCAGCGTGGTGATCAGCCTGGTGCTCGCGAGCGTGGTCGCTTGGCTGTTGCTGAACACCAGCTTCGCGACCATCGCCTGGGTGGAGCCGGTGCTCGATCTGCTCGGCGGCCTGGTCACCCTGGTGCTGATCATCGTGCTGTTTCCGGCGGTCGTCGGGATGGTCGCGGGGCTGTTGCTGGAGCGGGTCTGTGCGGCGGTGGAAGCAGAGCACTATCCGCAGCTGCCGCCGCCGCGGCCGCAGTCGATCTTCGAGGTGATCGTGATCACGCTGCGCTTCATGGCGGTGCTGATCGTGCTGAACCTGCTGGCGCTGCCGCTGTATCTGGTCCCGGTGATCAATGTGGTGCTGTTCTATGGTCTCAACGGCTATCTGCTGGGACGGGAGTTCTTCGAGATGGTGGCGCTGCGCCGCTTGACCCCCGGTGAAATGCGGGCGGCGCGGCAGCGTTATCGGGTACGGGTGCTGATCGCCGGCGTTGGTTTCGCTTTCCTATCCACGATACCGCTGCTCAACCTGGTGCTGCCGATTATCGCCGCCGCCGCCATGCTGCATATCTTCGAGGCGCTGCCGAAACGGGGCCGACAGGGTTAACGCTGTGCTCAACGCTTTATTAACAGCAACGCCGGCATATTTGGACTGTTGGCAGGAATGTATCCACCGAGCCGGCAGGAATCGGCCGATTTGGCCGATTTCGCGCCGCCGGGGCAGCAAGATGAGTAAAGATGTCGCAGAAAGCAGCAGCCACCCTCGGTCCCGCCCCGGCACGTCAGGGAGATCGCGAGGTCGCCACGGCCCCGTCGGCGGTCGCCATCGGTGCCGCCGTCGCCATTACCGCCGCCATGGTGGTGTTCTTCATGTGGTTATGAGTGTTTCGATGGCGAAACGAAATTCACTCTTCGTCCTGATCGCCGGGCTGTTACTGGCGGCCTGTCAAACGACCCAGACCCCGACTCCGGCCGCGACAACCACCGCCGTAGCACCGGTAGAAGCGCCAAATGTCGGCGTGCTCGGTGCCGAGCGCCTGCCGCAGCGCCAAGTCGTGCCGCAGATGGTCGTCAACAGCGACCCGACCCAAGTCGTCGGAATGCTGCCCCGGGAGCTGAGATCTTTGTTGGGACGGCCGGAATTCGTGCGACGGGATATGACGGCTGAGGTCTGGCAGTACCGACGCGACCGCTGCGTGGTCGATCTATTCCTTTACGACGACGGGGCCGGCACCGACCAACGGGTCGTGCACTACGACGTGCGGCCCCTGCGGCACGATGCCAGCGGCCTGAGCGAAAACGCCCAGCGTGGATGTTTCGCACAATTGCTGCGCAGCGGTAACGCCGCTTAGCCATCGCGCGCGGCCACGCGGCCGTACCGTTTTCCAGCAACCGTCGTCATCGCGCGCGTAGCCAGCCGTTACGGCCAGGGGCCTACCCCGCCACGGGCAGGCCGATCGCGAAAAACGGCCGGTTACCCTCAGGCCACCGTCTTACCCTTGAAATCACAGAGATCGCGGACGACGCAGTTTGGACAATCGGGCTTGCGCGCCTTGCAGATATAACGACCGTGCAGGATCAGCCAGTGATGGGCGTGGCGCAGGTAGTCCGGCGGGACCCGGCGCAGTAACCCCTGCTCCACCGCCAACGGGGTCTTGCCGGGCGCCAGCCCAGTGCGGTTGGCGAGGCGAAACAAGTGGGTGTCGACGGCAATGGTCGATTCGCCGAAGGCGGTGTTCAGGACCACATTGGCGGTCTTGCGGCCAACACCGGGTAGGGCCTCCAGGGCGGCGCGGTCGGCCGGCACCTGACCGCCATGGTCGGCGAGCAAAGCGGCGCTGAGCTTGATGACGTTCTTGGCCTTATTGCGATAGAGGCCGATGGTGCGGATGTAGTCGCGGAGTTTGTCTTCCCCCAGCGCCACCATCTTGGCCGGGGTGTCGGCGACCGCAAAGAGCGGCCCGGTCGCCTTGTTGACGCCGACATCGGTGGCCTGGGCCGACAACACGACCGCGACCAGCAAAGTGAAATTGTTGATGGATACCAACTCGGTCGTGGGTTCCGGATTCTGAGCCTGCAGGCGAGCGAAAAATTCGGCGATATCGGCTTTGCGCATGATCGGGGCAGACTAGCGGCGCATTGTCACCGGTGCCAGCCTTGTGAACGGCGCAGACTTTGCGGCGCCCATCTCGGCCCAGTAACATGGTTTACCGGCAATGAGGACGAGTGCCATGACCGATCCGTCGCGGGACGAAGGGGCCGCCGAACAAGCGCTGTTCGATGTGGTGATCACGCCCTATCGCAGCCTCAGCCGGCGCGGTTTTACCTGGTTGATGGCGGCGGTGGCCGCCGTCGCAGCACTCGCCAGCCTGTGGTTCGCCGTGTTGGGCCTGTGGCCGGTGCTGCCCTTCTTCGGCTGTGAGGTGTTGCTGGTCTATTTGGCGTTTCGCACCAACTACCGGGATGCGCGCGCCTATGAAGCCGTGCGGTTGACCACCGCCGAACTGAGTATCGAACAAGCCAAGCCGTCCGGCCGCAAGAAGCGCTTCCAATTCCGACCGCCCCATTGGCTGCGGGTGGATCTGCAGCGCTATCCCGACGGCAGCAACAGCCTGGTGATCCGCAGCCACGGCCGGTCGATGACGATCGGCCACTTTCTATCGCCGCAGGAGAAAGCCGGCTTTGCCGAAGCGCTGCGCTCGGCGTTAGGGCGGTTGGGGCCGCAGGCGGGCTAGTTTTTGACCAACCAGGGGGCGGCAGTTGTCCGCCACACTTGGCGCATTTGCTGCTCTCTTGGCCAAGGATGGCTACGAACGGGACCAGCCTATTCGGTCAGGCCGAGCACGTCCGCCATGCCATAAAATCCCGGGTCGCGGCCATGGGCCCAGAGGGCGGCGCGGACCGCGCCCTGGGCGTAGTTGTCGCGGCGGGAAGCACGATGGGTCAGTTCGACGCGCTCGCCATCGCCGGCGAAGATGACACTGTGGTCGCCGATAACGTCGCCACCGCGCAAGGCGGCGAAACCGATGCGGCCGCGTTCGCGAGCGCCGGTGTGGCCTTCGCGGCTCAAGATTTGCGCGTCCTCAAGGGCGACGCCGCGACCGGCAGCGGCGGCGCGGCCGAGGCCGAGCGCGGTGCCGGAGGGTGCATCGACCTTGTCGCGATGATGCATCTCGACGATCTCGATGTCGTAGTCCTCGCCGAGGGCGGCGGCGACCCGCTGGGTGACCGCGAAGAGGAGATTGACGCCGGCAGACATGTTGGGCGCCCAAACCACGGGGATCTTCTCGGCGGCCTGACGTAGGCTGTCTTGCTGGCCGGCGTCGAGGCCGGTGGTGCCGGAGACGAAGATGCGGCCGGCGGCGGCGGCATGGGCGGCGTGCTGCACCGTCGAAGCCGGCCGGGTGAAATCGACGACGGCGTCACAGGCACCGTAAAAGGCGTCCGGGTCGTCGGTGACCCAGACGGCGGCAGCATTGCCGCCGGCGAGGTTGCCGACATCGTGACCGACATGGGGTGAGTCGGTATGTTCGAGTGCCGCGGCCAAGACGCAGGCGTCATGCTCGATGACCACCCGCGACACCATGCGGCCCATGCGGCCGGCGGCGCCGATTACCCCGATACGCAATTCACTCATGACGTCCCCAAGCTGGTTGCCGCGCCGCCTCGCTCCCCGGGGGATCTAAGCACGGCAGCCGCTTACAGAAAACGCCATTGTGAACTCAAAACACCGCGCGTCGGCATAGAGTCGAGAGATGGCTTCGATACGACGATGGGCGTATGCGCTGTCCTGCATCGGCGCACTACTGGTGCCACTACCGACGGCGGCACAGACCATATTCGATTTTCAGCGGGAATTCCCACTGACGGATTTCGCCGTCCGTTCCATCAACCTGAGCGAGATCTTCACCGGCAACCCACGCCGGGGCAGTTTCCCGACGATCGACGAGCCGAAGTTCGTGGCGGTCGACGACATCGTCGACGTCGGCCCGTTAGAGCCCGTGCTCAGCCTGATCATCGATGGCGATGCGCGGGCCTACCCGTTGCGCATCATGTTGTTTCATGAGTTGGTCAACGACGTGGTCGGCGGCGTGCCCGTCCTGGTTACCTACTGCCCGTTGTGCAATTCCGGCGTCGTCTATGATCGCCGACTAGGGGGCGAGACGCTGACCTTCGACAACACGGGCCGGCTACGCCACTACGATATGGTCATCTATGACCGGCAATCGGAGAGCTGGTGGCAACAGTTTCTCGGCGAAGCCATCGTCGGCGAACGCACCGGTCAGCAACTGCGCGCCATGCCGGCCCGGCTGGAGTCGCTGGGCCGGTTTCAGGAGCGGGCCCCGAATGGAAAGGTCCTCATCCCGCCGAACGAGAACATGCGGCCCTACGGCACCACCGGCGGCACGGGCGTCGACGACATGCCGCCGGCGCTGGCGCGCGAGCGGTATCCATTCCCGGTGCCGGAGGGGGTGTCACCGCTGGAAAGGCTGATCGTCGTGGGCGATGAGGCATGGACTCTCGATCTCGTGCGCGCGCAAGAGCGCGTCGAGCGCGGCGATTTGATCCTGACCTGGGTGGCCGGGCAAAACTCCACCCATGACACAAGCCTGATCCGAAACGGCCGCGATGTCGGCAACGTGGTTGTGCAACGGCGCACGGACGCGGGTCCGGTCGATGTGCCGTATGACGTGAGCTTCGCCTATGCTTTCAGCGCCTTCATTCCAGATGGCACTCTCTATCTGAAATAAGTTGCCCTGATAACGCGCCCGATCACGCGCGCAAAAACAACGCAATAATGCCGCTGGCCTGACGCAATTCGCCGGCAATGTTCTGAGGCGCTGGCGAAATTGGCGACTGCCTCGGGTGCCGGTAGCGGCCGGCGAAATCCGCGTCCCCACGCTCGTCTTCAGCAACAGAATAAAATATGTTGTCCGGACTAACTGGATTCGCGAGTCGAGGGGGCCGAGAGTCGAGACCATGCAGGCGTTGCGACGGCTAGAAGCGGCGGTGCGGGCGGCACCGGACAAGCTTGATGCTTTGATGGAACTCGGCCGGGCCCAAATCGAGAACGGCAAGGGCCGCGAGGCCTATGAGACGTGGCAACGATGTGCCCAATTGGCACCGGATCGTGCCGATGTCCTGGAAGTGCTGGCGGACCTGCTGCACCGGCAGGGCGACTTCCCGCGCGCGCTCACGCTCTATCAACGCATATTGGCGAAACAGCCGAGGCACGTCGCGGCGCTAACCCATGCCGGCATCTTGTTGATGAAAATGGGGCATGCCGAGGACGGGCGCGATTGGCTCCTCAAAGCCGCCACGGTGCGGGAGGATCCGGAAGTGCTTTTCAACCTGGCACTGGCGGAACGCGCCCATGGCGATTTTTCGGCGGCGCTGGCGGCGCTGGACCGGCTGCAGGAGAAGCAGCCGGGTCACTACCTTGGATTACTCGGCAAAGCGCAGGTTCTGGAAAGAATGGGAGAGGCCAAGGCCGCCTTCGAAACCCTGGAAAGCCTGATACAACAGGGCCATCGCCGGGTCGGCGTGTTAGGCGCTTATGCAAGGCTGGCGCCCAAATTCGGCGCGGCGGCGAAAGCGCGGGACCTATTGCGGGTGGCTTTGCCGGAGGCAGAGTCGGACGTGCATGCGACGCAACAGCTCTGGTTCGCGCTGGGCGGCGTCGAAGACTCGCTGGATAATTTCGACGCCGCGTTCGCGGCCTACGAACGGGCCAACCGATCCGTTCGGAAACCCTATGATCCCGCGGCGGTCGAGCGCACGGCGGAGAAGATTATCGGCTTTTTCTCCGCCGAGCGCCTCGCCGGCCTGCCGAAAGCCAAGAACCGTTCACCGCGTCCGGTGCTGATCGTCGGCATGCCGCGCTCGGGGACAAGCCTGGTCGAGCAGATTCTCGATTGCCACCCCCAGGTCGCGGGGGCCGGCGAGTTGAACGATCTGCAGCGCGCCGCACACACGCTGTCCGGGGCGATGGACTATCCGGCTGGTCTGGCTTCGGTAGGCCCGGCATTGCTCGAAGAACTTGCCGGCGGCTACAGCCAAACACTGCGCCGGGTTGCCGGGGAAGACACAGAACTGGTGACGGACAAGATGCCGACCAATTTCGAACAGCTCGGACTCGCCGCGATGTTGACACCCAACGCGCGGGTGGTGCATTGCGTGCGCGATGCGCGGGATGTGTGTTTGTCGGCCTACTTCCAGAATTTTCGGTCCGGGAACGTCTTTGCCGGCGAGCTGACAAATCTGGGACATTTCTATCGGCACTATGAAAAGCTGATGCGGCATTGGCATGCCGTTGCGCCGCTGCCGATCATCGGCGTCAACTACGAGGCCCTGGTCCGGGAACCGGAAGACGCAGTTCGCCGACTGCTCGGCGCGCTGGACCTGCCGTTCGACGCCGCGTGCCTGCAGCCGGAGCGCAACAAACGCTACGTCAATACGGCGAGCGACGCGCAAGTGCGGCGGCCGATCTACACCGGGTCGATAGGTCGGTGGCAACGTTATGCGTCACATCTGCAACCGCTAGAGGCGGCGCTGGCGGAGCGTGAAAGCTGAGCGGCGGCGATGCTCGCAATAAGAGATAGATACCGATGGTGACCGAGCTCTCCACCCTGCGGCAGCTGGAAGCGGAAAGTATTCACATATTTCGCGAGGCGGCGGCGGAATTTCGCAAGCCGGTGCTGCTGTTTTCCGGCGGCAAGGACAGCGCGGTGCTGCTGCATCTGGCGCGCAAGACGTTCTATCCGGAAAGGCCGCCGATGCCGCTGCTGCATATCGACACGACTTGGAAATTCCGCGAGATGATCGCGTTCCGCGACGCCTGCGCGCGGGACGGTGGTTTCGCCTTGCTGGTCCATACCAACGAGGACGGACTGGCGCGGGGCATCAATCCGTTCGATCACAGCGCCGCGCTGTATACCCAGGTGATGAAGACCGAGGCACTGAAACAGGCGCTGGACAAACATGGATTCGATGCCGCCATCGCCGGCGCGCGGCGGGATGAGGAGAAATCGCGCGCCAAGGAGCGTATCTTTTCGCTGCGCAGCCAGGCGCATCGTTGGGACCCGAAATCACAGCGGCCGGAACTATGGCGGCTGTTTAACTGCCAGCTGCAGGCGGGCGAGACGATGCGCGTCTTCCCGCTGTCGAACTGGACCGAATTCGACGTCTGGCTTTACATCCATACCGAAAACATCGCCGTGGTGCCGCTGTATTTCGCCGCCGAACGGCTCGTGATCGAGCGGGGTGGTGCGCTGTTCGTGATGGACGACGACCGCTATCGCCTAAACCCAGGGGAGGCACCACTACGGCGCCGGGTGAGGTTTCGGACGCTGGGCTGTTATCCGCTGACCGCGGCAGTGGAGTCGGACGCCACGACGCCGGCCGAGGTCATCCGGGAAACGATCAGCGCCGGCATGTCCGAGCGCCGCGGGCGGCTGATCGACCAGGATCCCGCGAACTCCTTCGAGGGCATGAAACAGGACGGCTATTTCTGATGGCGGAATCGACCGGCCCGGAAGACCGCGTGTTCGGCGACCTGCTGCGCCGCGAGACGCAGAAGGGCACGCTGCGCTTTATGACCTGCGGCAGCGTCGATGACGGCAAAAGCACGTTGCTCGGCCGGCTGCTGTTTGAGGCGGATGCCTTGCATAGCGATCAGCTCGCGGCGCTGCACAGTGACAGCGGGCGGTTCGGCACGGCGGGGACTGACCTTGATTACTCGCTGCTGCTCGATGGGCTCGAGGCCGAGCGGGAACAGAAGATTACCATCGACGTCGCCTACCGGACTTTCGCCACCAGCCGGCGCAAATTCGTCGTCGCCGATACGCCGGGGCATGAGCAGTACACCCGTAACATGGCGACCGCGGCGTCGACCGCCGATCTCGCGGTACTTCTGGTCGACGCGGAAAGAGGGTTGCTGCCGCAGACCCGACGACATGCCTATATCGCCGCGCTACTCGGCATTCGGGTCTTCGTGCTGGCGGTCAACAAAATGGACCGGGTTGACTATGCGCAGTCGGTTTTCGATCGGATCACTGCCGATTTCAAAGCCTTGGCGGCGCGACTCAAGGTCGACGAGGTGCGTTCGGTGCCGGTCTCGGCACTGAACGGCGATAACATTACGCGGGCGTCCGACTGGACCGGTTGGTATAGCGGCCCCAGCCTGCTGGAAGTGCTGGAGACGATCTCGGCCGAGCGGGGTGCGGAGGGCCCGCTGCGCCTGCCGGTGCAGCGCGTGGTCAGGCCGGATCAGAGTTTTCGCGGTTATGCCGGCACCATCGCACAGGGTGCGGTGCGCCCCGGGGATGCCGTCGTCGTACAACCATCGGGTCAGGCGACGACGGTCGCGCGGATCGTCACGTTCGACGGTGATCTTGGCGCGGCGAGGCAAGGTCAGGCGGTGACGCTGGCGCTGCAAGACGAGACCGACGTCAGCCGCGGCGATGTGATCGCCGCGGCTGCGGACCCGCTGGAGCAGGCCGACCAATTCGCCGTCCATGTGGTGTGGCTCGACAAGGCGCCACTCTATCCCGGCCGTGCCTACCAGGTGAAGATCGGCCACCGCACCCTGACCGGTCAGATCACCGAGCTGAAGCACCGCATCGATGTGAACACATTCGACAAACATGCGGCGCGGCATCTCGACTGCAACGATATCGCCTATGGCACGCTCAGTCTCGACCGGGCCATAGCGTTCGAGCCCTACGCGACCTGCCCGACCCTGGGCGGTTTCATCCTGATCGACCGGTTCAGCAAGGCCACCGTCGGCTGCGGTATGATCGAATTCGCACTGTGGCGCGCCAGCACCGTGCCGTGGCAGGATTTGGAGATCACCAAGGCGGCGCGGGCCACCCTGACCGGCCAAAAACCCTTGGTGCTGTGGTTTACCGGCCTGTCGGGCGCGGGCAAGTCGACGGTCGCCGACGCGGTGGCGACGCGCCTGCATGGCCGCGGGCGGCATTGCTACCTGCTGGATGGCGACAATCTGCGGCATGGGCTGAACCGCGATCTGGGGTTCCGCCCCGAGGACCGGGTGGAGAATATCCGCCGGGTCGGCGAAGTCGCGAAACTGTTCGTCGATGCCGGGCTGATCGTGCTGGTATCGCTGATTTCACCGTTCCGTAACGAGCGGGCCATGGTGCGGGAGATGATGGGTACGGACGAGTTCGTCGAAATCTTCGTCGACGCCCCGCTCGAGGTCTGCGAGCAGCGCGACCCCAAGGGCCTCTACGCCCGCGCTCGGGCCGGTGAAATCGGCAATTTCACCGGTATCGACTCGCCCTATGAGCCGCCCGAGACCCCGGAGCTGGTGCTGAATACCGTGGACACGACCGCCGACGCGCTGGCGGACCGGGTGCTCGCCTACTACGACAGAGAACTGGGATAGGCGCATTGGCGGAGGCCGCGAGACAGGACATTGCCGGCTATCTGAAACAGTGGTCGGCCAAGCCGGATGGCGAGCGTATGGAGACACCGGCGAGCTGGCTACAGCCGGTGCGGCGTGCGGGGGTAGCGGCCATGCTGAAGTTGCTCAAGCCGCATAGCGACGAGCAGAACGCGGCGGCGCTGCTGCGCTACTATGATGGACGAGGTGCCGTGC
This sequence comes from Alphaproteobacteria bacterium, assembly GCA_021774445.1. Lineage (GTDB taxonomy): Bacteria > Pseudomonadota > Alphaproteobacteria > UBA6615 > UBA6615 > SZUA-147. The sequence goes on along the minus strand of JAJFJA010000054.1, from coordinate 32,798 downwards.
GGCTTTTCGAAGCGGACGACAACGCCCTGCTGATGGAGCGGGCGAGCGGCGAGCGGTCGCTGGCGGCGATGGCGCTATCCGGCCGCGATGTTGATGCCGCCGACATACTTGCCGATACCGTGGTGATCCTACATGCGCCAAGCGGATGCGCGGTACCGGCGTCGCTGACCCCGCTGGCCGAGCGGTTTCGCGCCCTCTTCGCCTACGAGGCCACCCATCCGCTGTTGGGCCAATGTGCCGACATGGCGCGCCAGTTGCTGGCCACGGAGGGCGAGCGGGTGCCGTTGCATGGCGACCTGCATCACTACAACGTGCTGGATGCCGGCGCGCGCGGGTGGCTGGCGATCGACCCGAAAGGGCTGATCGGCGAACGCACCTACGACGTCGCCAATTTGCTGTGCAATCCGTGGCCGCATGGCGAGTTGGTGCATAGTCCGGACCGAATGAGGCAGATGGCCCAACTTTATGCGCGCCGGCTCGGCCTGGATGCCCGGCGCGTATTGAACTTCGCCTTTGCGCATGCCGGGCTGAGCGCAAGTTGGGATCTCGAGGATGGCGAGGATCCGGGCTACGGCCTCAGATGCGCCGACGTGTTGTCGCCACTCGCTGGGTGATCGGGTGGGCCGCGGAAGGGCAAGCGACCGCGCCCGTCCCCGGCGGCGCGGAACGGGTTACCGCGACGAACGGGTGTCCCGGCCTTGCAAATCGATGTCCTGTGTCAGGCGGCCGCGGTTTCACCCGACGCCACCATGCGAACGGCCGGTATGGTGATGCGGACCGTGGTTCCTTGCCCGAGCGCACTCTGATAATCGATATCGCCACCATGCAGCCGCAGCACCGCGCTGGCCAGCGGTATGCCTAGCCCCAGCCCCTCGTACTTGCGGGCGAGACGACCGTCGGCCTGCTCGAACGGCTGCATTATCCGCGGCAGATCCGCGGCTGATATGCCGATCCCATTGTCGGCAACCGTCAGCACCAAGCCAGCGTCCTTCTCGACGGACATATCGATGCGAACAACGCCGCCCGGCTCGGTAAACCTGACGGCGTTGGACACCAAATTGAAAAGCGCCTTGCGCAGGCGGCTCTCGTCGCCGTTGAGGAAGACACGATTGTCGGAGACGCCATTCGCGATCCGGACGCCCGATGCCTTGGCCTCCGCGGTAACTTGCCGCACCACGGTATCGACGAGGTCAGCGACGCCAATCCGTTGCCGATCAATCTGCAGCTTCCCCGACTCACAATTGGTGATTTCGAGAATGTCGTTAATGGCGTTGGAGAGCCGTATGCCGGACTCGTGGATACCAACGACATATCCTTCGTATTGCGGCGATCCGACGGGCCCAAACGCTGCCTGCCTCATCAGATCCGAGAAACCGATGATCGCGTTCAATGGGGTCCTCAGTTCGTGCCCCATGGTCGACAGGAGTGCCGATTTCGTTTCACTGGCTTTTTCAGCGATTTCCCTGGCAAGGCGCAATTCCTGCTCCAATCTGCTTGTCCTGAGGACATAGCGGATACGATTGGGCAGAAGATTCCAGGGAACGGGCTTCATCAGAAAGTCCGTCGCTCCGGCGGCGAACCCCTTCTTGACCTCTTCGGTATCCTCATGGCCGGTGACGATTATCACCGGGGTGTGGCAGATGGCGGGGTCGGCGCGTAATCGGCGGCATACCTCGAAGCCATCAACTCCCGGCATCATGACGTCGAGCAGGACCAGATCGGGCCGCAACTCGCGGATCAGTCTGAGCCCATCCTCCCCATTCGACGCTTCGGCGACCCTCAGACCCTCAGCCTCCAGATGATGGCGCGTCAGCAGCCTTTGGATCTCCTCGTCGTCAACGACGAAAATCAATGCATCCGCGCATCTTCTGCGATCGTCGATCATGCGGTGGATCTTTCGGTCATCGTATCGCCGTCGTCGTCGCGGGCGAGCGCGGTCCTGACACTTTCGAACTCTCGGCGAATTTCAGCGGATAGCGCGCGCGCCTTATCCAGGCTTGCTTCGCCCGCCGCCGTCTCAAGCTGTCGGTAAAGACCGGATAGCCTTTGGGCCCCCATATTGGCGCTGGACGACTTCAAGGTGTGCGCGGTCATCCGCACCGCGGCGCGATCGTCGCTATTCAGCGCCCGTTCCAACGACTCATGGCCGCTCAGGGTGGTCTCCCGGTAAACCGCGATCAGCCGCTGCCACAAATCGGGCGTACCGAGGCGTAAGGGCTCGACAACCGCGGCGTCCAGGACAGGGTCTGCTGGCGCGCCCGCCGCCGTGGGATACTCGATGAAATGCCGCCGTGCAGCGCTGACCGGCGCCATCTGCACGCAATCCGCGATCGTCGCGAACAGCCGGTTCGGATCGAATGGCTTCGACACATAACCGTTCATGCCGGCGGCCAAGAATTTTTCGCTGTCGCCAACCATCGCATTCGCGGTCAGCGCGATGATCGGAACCTTGGACATGTCGCCGGTGAGTTCCCGAATCTTTCGCGTCGCCGTCGGCCCATCCATTTCGGGCATACGTATGTCCATCAAAACGACGTCGTAGGCGACCTTCTGAACGGCCTCAAGTGCTTGGATACCGTTCCAGACGACGTCTACACGGTGACCCCGCTTTGCCAAAGTATCCTTGGCAATCTCTTGATTTATCTGATTGTCTTCCGCCAACAGAATGCGCAACGGCGGACAATCCGCTAGCGCGCGCGCGTCCGTCGATGCGTCGGCGGCCTGCCTGTCAACGATTTCGCTCCGGTCGCCGATCCCGCAAATGACGGTGAACCAGAATGTCGATCCTTCGCCGAGGACACTATCGACGCCGATTTCGCCGCCTTGTAGTTCGACCAGGTTCCTGCAAATCGCGAGGCCCAGTCCGGTGCCGCCGAATTTTCGCGTCGTCGACGCGTCCGCCTGGGTGAATTTCTCGAAAACTCTTGGTTGGGCCCGTTCGTCGATACCCAGCCCGGTGTCGGTGATCTCGAAACGCAGAAGAGATGAAGTTTGGTCGATTGTCGTCTGCGAAACTGAAATCCGGATTTCTCCCACTGCGGTAAACTTGATCGCGTTGCCGACCAGATTGATGAGGATTTGCCGCAATCGCGCCAAATCACCGACCAAAACAGCGGGCACGTCGGCAGCGAAACAGCACTCGTAGCCCAACCCTTTTTGCCGCGCGCGCAATTGCATAAGCGCCGCTACACCCGTCATCAGTCCGCGAAGGTCGAAGTGAGATCTTTCGATCTCGATACGGCCGGATTCAATCTTGGCGATGTCAAGAATGTCGTTGAGCAGTTCAAGCAAGGATTCGCCTGACTGTTTGATGATTTCGACGCGATGCTGCTGTTCGTCGGACAGGTCTGTTGCCAGCAATAGCCCGGCCGCCCCGAGCACCCCATTCATCGGAGTCCTGAGTTCATGACTGGCTATCGCCAGAAATTCCGACTTGGCGATACTGGCGGCCTGTGCCCGTTCCTTCTCCCGTTCCAGTTTGCGCTGCGTCGTCTTGATCTCGGTAATATCGGCCCAAATACCGACCGATCCGCTGCGCTCACCTTCCGACGTGAAAAGCGGCGTCGCGTTGTTGAGACACGATACATTCGTGCCGTCCGGCCGCCGCAGCGCTATCTCGTACGCACCGGTTGCCGCTTTCCGTCGCCGAGCTATTTGCTCGTGGAATATTTTCCGGTTTTCGTCATCGACGAATTCGAAAATGCTCTTGCCGATAATCTCCTCGCGAGGGCGGTTCAAGATTCTGCACATGGCCGGGTTTACGTCCGTTGTGCACGCGTCAAGATCAATGAACCAGAAACCTTCCTGGGTCGTTTCGAGCAGGGAATTCATCAGATGTTGCTGCTCGACCAGCGATTTCTCTGTTGCCAGTCTCTCCGTCAGGTCGAAGAGCGTCGTGCAGACGGCTTGTTGCCCATCCCAGTCGACGACAAAAGACCGATTGTTGACGTAGAGCTTTTCGCCGTTTTTCTTGAGCGCCCAAAAATCATAATCCGCTGGTGCCGGATCGCCACGTAGACGGGCTTGGTGGTATTGCCAAATTCGCTCTCGTTCCTCAGACGCCAGCAACGTCTCTGTCGAGTCGATGGAAAGGAAATCCTCCTGCCCGTCGAAACCGAACATGTCGAGTAAGGTCTGATTGGCGTAGATCGGCTTGAATTTCGCGTGGATGTAAATGCCTGAGCTAAAGCTCTCGACCAAATGCCGAATACGCTGTTCGAACTCCTTGTGGTCGGTGATGTCATGCCAGAAGCCCACAATCCGGTCGGGCTTGCCGTCAGAATCGCGGAACAGTGTCAGTTGGTCATGCATCCAGGCGTAGGAACCATCGCTATTTCGAAAGCGGTACTGGTGGTCGTGGCGGCCGTGTTCGAACAGCGATGCCAATCCCGCAAAGACGTGCTCCTTATCTTCGGGATGGATATGGTCAGCCCAGAACTGGGGGTCACCGGTGAAATCGCTGGGATCGTAGCCGTGCTGGGCCTTGACACTCGGACTCACGAAGGTGGCGGCGAAGTCGCCCCCGGCCTCGCAAGCGTAGAGCGCGCCGGGGGCCGCCGAGATCAGGAAGGATAGCTCATCGTGGCTCTTGCGAAGATCACGCTCCAGGTCGGTGCGGGCGCGTAGGTGCCGCTGCGCCTCCCGTTGCCGCCGCCAGGCGAACCAGACGATCGAAAGGGCGAAGAGCCATACAGAGAGTACGAGCTCGTCGAGGTTCCAGGGCTCGTAGACCCTGGAAATCGCGTGCAGGTGCTCGAACACGTCCATGAAACCCAGCGCGGCGGCCCCGCCGACCGCGAACAGCGCGGCGCCGACCAAGTCGCGTACCCAGCGCCTCGCTTGCGCGCCCGCGGCGCGTTCCGCTGTCGTCAAAGTCCTACCCCTCCGGGACTGCCCTTCCGTGACCAGGCGCTAGCCGCAGCGGTGCTGCTAGGAAACCCGATGGGCCGAAGAGGCAACGGAGCCCAGGCGCAGACTACCGGAGTGGGCTGAAACAACGGTTAAAATGGTGGCCGCGCGCCGTGGACCGGGCGCTACTCGCGCTAATCCTTGAGGTCGTCCCAGAGTTCCTTGACGCGGCTGAAGAAACCTTCGGATTCGGGGCTGTGGGACTTCTTGCCGCCGGCTTGCTCGAATTCACGCAACAGTTCCTGCTGGCGTTTGGACAAGTTCACCGGGGTCTCGATCTGGCACTGGATGTACATGTCGCCGCGGGCATTGCTGCGGAGGACGCTCATGCCCTTGCCCTTGAGGCGGAATTGGTGGCCGCCTTGGGTGCCGGCAGGGACGGAGACGCGGGCGCGGGCGCCGTCGATGGTCGGCACCTCGATGCTGCCGCCGAGGGCCGCCGTGGTCATGGCCAAGGGCACCCGCAGATGTAGATTAGCGCCATCGCGGCGGAAAATGCGGTGCGGTTTGCTGGAGAGGAAGATATAGAGATCGCCGGTGGGGCCACCGCGAACACCGGCTTCGCCCTCGCCGGACAGGCGGATACGGGTGCCGTCCTCGACACCCGCCGGGATATTGACGTTGAGGGTCTTTTCCTGGTGCTCGCGACCGGCCCCGCCGCAGGTACCGCAGGGCTTTTCGATCACCCGACCGGCGCCGTGGCAGGCCGGACAGGTCCGTTCGATGGTGAAGAAACCCTGCTGGCTGCGGACTTTGCCGTTACCCTGGCAACTCGGGCAACTCACCGGCCGGGTACCGCTAGCGGCGCCGCTGCCCTGGCAGGTGCCACAGGTGACCGCGGTCGGGACATCGATGGTCGCCTGTTTGCCGGTGTAAGCCTCTTCCAGGGTGATTTCGAGATTGAGCCGGAGGTCGGCGCCGCGGGTGCCCGACTGACCACCGCCGCGGCCACCCATGAACTCGCCAAACATCTCGTCGAAGATATCGGCGAAACCGCCGCTGAAGTCGAAGCCACCGCCGCCCGGACGGCCGCCGGCGCCTTGCTCGAACGCGGCATGGCCGAAACGGTCGTAGGCGGCGCGCTGATCGGGTTCCTTGAGCGCCGCGTAGGCCTCGTTGAGTTCCTTGAAACGCTGCTCGGCCGCCGCGTCGCCCGCATTGCGGTCGGGATGATACTTCATGGCCAGCTTGCGGTAGGCCTTTTTCAGATCATCGGCGCTGGCGTCACGGGACGCGCCAAGTACTTCATAATAGTCACGCTTCGCCATTTCGGCGTTGTCCCCCTAAACCGCTCGACCCCGAAACCACCCTGGCCAAACATGCCGCCGCCCCGAGAGCCGATTTGGACGGCGCAGGTCGGGGCGGTCAAGCATGCTCATTGTCAGCGTGGGCCAAGTCAAGACGCGGAGGACTGGTCCTTCTTGTCGTCGTCGACTTCTTCAAAGTCGGCGTCGACAACCGTGTCGTCATCGTCGGCTGAAGCGTCGCCACCGTCGAAGCCCTCGCCAGCGGGGTCAGCGCCGTCGGCGGCTTCGGCCTCGGCTTGCTGGGCCTTGTACATGGCCTCGCCCACCTTCATGGAGGATTGGGACAGCGCCTCGGTCTTGGCCTTGATGTCGTCGAGATCCTCGCCGGCAATCGCCGTGCGCAGGCCCTCAACATCGGACTCGACGGCCTCCTTATCCTCCGGCGGGATCTTGTCGGCATTCTCGGAGACGGTCTTCTCAGCGGCGTGGATCAGGGCTTCGGCCTGATTGCGGGCCTCGACCAGCTCTCTGCGCTTCTGATCCTCGTCGGCATGTTCTTCGGCCTCCTTGACCATACGTTCGATATCGCCGTCGGAGAGACCGCCGGAGGCCTGGATGCGGATCTGCTGTTCCTTGCTGGTCGCTTTGTCCTTGGCCGATACGTTGACAATGCCGTTGGCATCGATGTCGAAGGTGACCTCGACTTGCGGAATACCGCGTGGGGCCGGGGGAATGCCAACCAAGTCGAACTGGCCGAGCAGTTTGTTGTCGGCGGCCATTTCACGTTCACCCTGGAAGACCCGGATGGTCACCGCGTTCTGGCTGTCCTCGGCGGTCGAGAAGACCTGGGACTTCTTGGTGGGAATCGTGGTGTTGCGGTCGATGAGGCGGGTGAAAACGCCGCCGAGGGTCTCGATGCCGAGGGACAAGGGGGTGACGTCGAGCAGCAGCACGTCCTTGACGTCGCCGGCCAGGACACCGCCCTGGATGGCCGCGCCCATGGCCACGACCTCATCGGGATTGACGCCGCGGTGAGGCTCGCGGCCGAAGAAATTCTTTACCGTCTCGATGACCTTGGGCATGCGGGTCATGCCGCCGACGAGGATGACTTCGTCAATCTCGTTGGGCTTGAGGCCGGCATCCTTCAGCGCCGCCTTGCACGGCGCGATGGTGCGCTCGATCAACGATTCCACCAGTGCCTCGAGCTTGGCCCGGGTGAGCTTGATGTTGAGATGCTTGGGACCCGACTGGTCGGCGGTGATGAAAGGCAGGTTGACTTCGGACTGGGTCGCGGAGCTGAGCTCAATCTTGGCTTTCTCGGCGGCCTCCTTGAGGCGCTGCAAGGCGAGCTTGTCCTGGCGCAGGTCGATGCCCTGCTCCTTTTTGAACTCGTCGGCGAGATAGTCGATAATCTTGCCGTCGAAATCCTCACCGCCGAGGAAGGTGTCGCCGTTGGTGGATTTCACCTCGAAGACACCGTCGCCGATCTCGAGTACGGAAACGTCGAAGGTGCCGCCGCCGAGGTCGAAGACGGCGATGGTGCCGCTGTTCTTCTTCTCGAGGCCATAGGCCAACGCGGCCGCGGTGGGCTCGTTGATGATGCGCAGCACCTCGAGACCGGCAATCTTGCCGGCGTCCTTGGTGGCCTGACGCTGAGAATCGTTGAAGTAGGCCGGCACGGTGATGACCGCCTGGGTCACTTCGCCACCGAGGAAGGATTCGGCGGTCTCCTTCATCTTCTGCAGAATGAAGGCGCTGATCTCGCTGGGGCTGTAACCGGAGCCATTGGCCTCGACCCAGGCGTCGCCATTCTTGGCCTTGATGATCTTATAGGGGACCAGATCCTGGTCCTTGCGGGTGGTCGGATCGTCATGCCGGCGGCCGATCAGCCGCTTGATGGCGAACAACGTGTCCTCTGGATTGGTTACCGCCTGGCGCTTCGCGGCCTGGCCGACCAGCCGCTCACCGGATTCGGTGAAAGCGACCATCGACGGCGTCGTGCGCGCGCCTTCGGCGTTTTCGATAACCTTGGGCTGGGACCCCTCCATTACGGCGACGCAGGAATTCGTCGTCCCAAGATCAATGCCGATGACTTTGCTCATAACTTCCTCTCCAAATCAGCGAGTTGCCGCAGCCCGGTCCGGCACCACAGGAACCCCCGGTCACCCCGCCCGTAAGGCGAGGCCAATCACAATTGATTGACGCACATATAGGGTGCGTGCTTTGGCCCTGCAACCGTTGGGACCGCTAATTACCGCGTGTTCAGGCGGTGGTATCGACCTGATGTTCCGGCGGATTGCCGTCCCCTTTGGCGACACCGACCATAGCGGCCCGCAGCAGGCGGCCCTGGAGGACGTAGCCGGTCTGCAGGAGCTGAACGACGGTGCGCGCCGGCTTGCCGGAATTGGGTACCTCGAACACCGCCTCATGGAAATTGGGGTCGAAGGGCACATCAAGGGGTTCGAGCTTCTCCAAACCGTGCTTTTCAAAGGCCAAGGCGAGTTCGCGATCGACCGCGGACACCCCCTCCAGCAGCTTGGCGACCAAACCGTCGCCGGTTCGGGCCTCCTCAGGCACCGCTTCCATGGCGCGTCGGAGGTTATCCGGTACGCTCAGCAAATCCTTGGCAAAGTTAGCGATGGCGTATTTGTGAGCGTCGGCGACCATGCGGTCGCCGCGCTTGCGGACGTTGTCGATCTCGGCCAAGGCGCGCAACAGCTGGCCGTTCAATTCATCGATGCGGTCCTGCAGTTCGAGCGGCATTTTTGACTTGGGCTCGGCGGCGGGCCGCGGCTGGCCGGCGGCCTCGGGGTCGCCAAGGTCGGGCCCACCCGGATCGTCGTCGGACAGATCGGCCGCGGCGGCGGCGGCGAGCTCATCGGCGGCCGCCTCGGGACGCAGGGCTTCGGGTTCGGTGGTTTCCGGGATTTCCGGGACGTCTTGGGGCGGCGCTTCATCGGGGCCGTTGCCCGCTCGTTTGCTGCTGTGCGTGGTCGACATTTTGGTATCCGTCATGAAGAACTGAAAAAGACTGGGCTAGCCGAGCAAGCGCCCGACCACTTTGGCGGTGTAATCGACCACCGGGATGATGCGCGCGTAATTGACACGCGTCGGGCCGATGACACCGACGGCACCGAGGATTTCCTGGCGGCTGTTGGTATAGGGCGCGGTGATCATAGAGCAACCGGCAAGTCCGAACAGCTTGTTCGCCGAGCCGATAAAGATCTGCACGCCCTCGGCATTGGCGGCGGCATCGAGCAGGCGGACCAGGTCCTCCTTGGTGTCGAGGGCGGCAAACAGGAGGCGGACGCGCTCGAGATCCTCCACCGCGTGGACATCCTCGAGCAAATTATTGGCGCCGCTGACGATCAACGACCTGCCCTCGCCCTCACCGGACCAGGTGGCGAGACCGGCTTCGACGAGCTTGCGCGTCAGCTCATCGAGATCCTGGCGATGGACATCCAACTCGGCGCTCAACTGATCCTGCGCCTCCTGGATGGTGCGGCCAAGCATGCGCGCGGAGAGGAAATTCGACGCCTCCACCAAGGTCGAGCCAGGCAGGCCCAAGGGCACCGAAATGACGCGGTTTTCAACAGAGCCGTCCTCGGTGACGAGAACGACCAACGCGCGGCCAGGGCCGAGGCTGACGAACTCGATATGGCGTAAGGTCGCCTCGGTCTTCGGGGCCAGCACCAGCCCGGCGCAGCTGCTGAGACCGGAAAGCATTTTGGTGGCTTCCTCGAGGACCTGCTGCGGCAGCCTGCCGGCGGCATTGCATTGGGCGTCGATGGAGTGGCGCTCTTCCTCGTTGAGCCGGCCGACTTCGAGGATACCGTCGACGAACAAACGCAGGCCGGCGTCGGTGGGCAGGCGGCCGGCCGAGGTATGGGGTGCGAAGAGCAGACCGGCGTCCTGGAGATCGGCCATGACGTTGCGGATCGTCGCCGGCGACAGGTCCATGCCGAGACGCTGGGCCAAGGAGCGCGAGCCGATAGGCGCGCCGGTCTCGACGTATGCCTCGACAACAACCCGTAGCACTTCCTTGCTGCGCTCGGTGATGACCATCGGCTTCGGCGTGTCCATGGCGGTCTTGTAGACCAAATCCCGTTGTTGGTGTCCCGCGCACGGAACTTAGTGGCGGTAAGGGGGCAAATCAACTTGGGCGGCCGGGAGATGGGATTGCGGGCGGGCTAGACGGGCGGGCCGGCAGGTATTAGCGTGGCAGGCTCCGCACCCCGCGAACACAAGGATTTAGACATGCGCCCTTCCGGCCGCGCCGTAGACCAATTGCGTAACGTCGAACTGATGACCGGCTTCACAAAATACGCCGAGGGCTCCTGTCTCGCCAAGTTCGGCGATACCCACGTGCTGTGCAACGCGTCGGTCGAGGAACGGGTGCCGCCGTTTCTGCGCAATAGCGGCTCGGGCTGGGTCACCGCCGAATATGGCATGCTGCCGCGGTCGACCCATAGCCGCACCGACCGGGAGGCGGCGCGGGGCAAACAATCGGGCCGGACCCAGGAAATCCAGCGGCTGATCGGCCGGTCGCTGCGGGCAGTGACGGACCTTAAGGCCCTGGGCGAGCGGCAAATCCGGCTCGATTGCGACGTCATCCAGGCGGATGGCGGGACGCGAACGGCGGCGATCACCGGCGCCTGCGTGGCGCTGCATGTGGCGCTGCAAGGGCTGGTGGCGCGCGGCGATTTGGCGGCGGTCCCGATGTCCGGTCTGGTGGCCGCGGTGTCGTGCGGGCTCTATAAAAATACGGCGGTGCTGGACCTGGACTATGCCGAGGACAGCAACGCCGAAGCCGATGCCAATTTCGTGCTGACCGAAGGCGGCGGGTTGGTGGAGATCCAGGGCACGGCGGAGGCCGACCCGTTCAGCCGCGACCAGTTCGTCGACCTGCTCGATCTGGCCCAACAGGGTATCACGACGCTGAGCGGGTTGCAGCGCGCCGCCCTTGAGCTGCCCAGGTGAGACGGCGACTGGATACCGGCAAACGGCTGGTGATCGCCAGCCACAATGCCGGCAAGGTGCGGGAGATTGCGGCGTTGCTGGCACCGTATCGGATCGCCGTGATCGATGCCACCACAGTCGGCCTGCCGGAGCCGGAAGAGACCGGCGACAGTTTCGTTGCGAATGCGGAACTAAAGAGCCGCGCCGGGGCGGGGCAATTGGCGGCAGAGTCGGACGACATCGTGCTGGCCGACGACAGCGGGCTGGCGGTGACGGCACTGGATGGCGCCCCCGGCATCTATTCGGCCCGTTGGGCCGGGCCGGAACGAGACTTCGGCAAGGCGATGGCGCTGGTGCAGGAAAAGCTGGCCGACACCGCGGATCGCCGGGCTTGTTTCGTTAGCGTACTGAGCCTGGCCTGGCCGGATGGCCAAGTGCAGAATTACGAAGGTACGGTGGCCGGATACCTGACGTGGCCGCCGCGGGGCGACCGCGGTTTCGGCTATGATCCGATGTTCGTTCCCGACGGCTACGAGATCACGTTCGGCGAGATGGACCCGGACGAGAAACATCGGATCAGCCATCGGGCGGTGGCGTTCGGGAAAATGATCGCCGATTGCTTGGCCACGAATGACGACGACCCCAGTGACGACGACCGTGGTGACGACAGCCCTGGGGCCTGACGGGGATGACCCCCTAAGCCTTTATGTGCATTGGCCGTTCTGCCAGTCGCTGTGCCCCTATTGCGACTTCAACAGCCATGTCGCCGGGGTGGTGGATGATCAGCGCTGGCAGCGGGCGCTGGTCGCCGAGTTAGATCATTTCGCGGCGCTGACGCCGCAGCGGCGATTGCACAGCGTGTTTTTCGGCGGCGGCACGCCGTCACTGATGGCGCCGCAGACGGTGGCCGCGGTGCTCGACCGGGCGGCGCAGCACTGGACCTGCGACCCGGCGATCGAAGTGACGCTGGAAGCCAACCCGACCTCGACGGAAGTGGCGTGCATGGCCGACTTTCGGGCCGCCGGGATTAATCGCGTGAGCCTTGGCGTACAAGCGCTGGACGACGCGGCGCTGGCCGCGCTGGGGCGCAGCCACGACGCGAACCAGGCGCGGGCGGCAATTGTGGCGGTGGCGGGTTTGTTCGAGCGCTTCTCCTTCGACCTGATCTATGGCCGGCCGGGGCATGAGGTCGGCGCCTGGTGCGATGAGCTGGATGAGGCGCTGGGTTACGCGCGCGGTCACCTGTCGGTCTATCAACTCACCATGGAACCGGGCACGCCATTCCACATGTTGGCGGCGCGCGGTGATCTGGTGCTGCCGGACGACGACATGGCGGCGACGTTGTTCGAGGTCACGCAAGAACGCCTCGATCGCGCCGGCCTGCCGGCCTACGAGATCTCCAACCACGCGGCGGCGGGCCAGGAATGCCGCCACAATCTGACCTATTGGCGCTATGGCGACTTCGTCGGTATCGGCCCGGGCGCCCATGGCCGGCTGAGCCTAGCCGGCGACACGGTCGCGACACGGCAACATCGGGCGCCGGCGATCTGGCTGGAACGGGTCGAGCGCGACGGCCATGCCGGCCAAGTGCATGCGGCGTTGGATCGGGCCCAAGTCGGCGAAGAGATGCTGATGATGGGATTGCGGACCTGCGACGGCGTGGCCGCGGATGGGTTTTACGAGAAGACGGGTCGAGCGCTGACCGGCGCGTTGCCGGCGAAGGCGGTGGCCGCGCTGGTGGACGGCGGCCTGCTGGTGCTGGACGATGCCGGGTTGCGGGCCACCGCCGCCGGCCGACAGCGGCTCAATGCCGTGTTGGGGCGGCTGCTCGGCGACGCCGCCTAGGGTGCCTGCGCACCGACGCGGCCTAAGGTGCCTGCGCACCGGCGCGGTCGGCGGTGTTGTCGATGCCGGGAAGTAAGGGCAGCACCGCGTTGCGGGTCAGGGGCGCAAGCTGGACGTCGGCGATGGCCGTCGGGTCCAGCCAGATGACTTCCGCAATCTCCGCCGCGGGCTTTAGCTCGAAGCGGCCTTCGACAAAGTATAGCGCGGCCTCGACGACCGCATCCGGCTCGTTCGCGGCCGGTGCGGCGAACGTTCCCAGCGCACGCATACGCGCGCGACCCGGTTCGATGGCGAGTTCCTCGTGCAACTCGCGGCGGAGGCAGGCTTCCGGCGTCTCGTCAATTTCCAGCTTACCGCCCGGCTGCATGAACGCCTTGGTGCCGCGTTTGCGGACCAGGGCCAGCCGGCCTTGCTCATCCAGAATGACGGCGGCGGCAATTCTGATCTTCCGGCTCGAGTCGGCACGCATGGGCCAATTCTAGCAGATCACCGGATCCGGGGGTGCAAGGCCGACGGTGGTTCATGCAGGCATAATTGTTCGCCAATTGACGTGCATCAAGGCCGCTCAGACCCGTGTGCGCTGATATGGGCGGCGATGCGAGACCGACGAGGCTTGAGCAAATGGCGAAGGTCCTCGGCACATTGCGGCAAGAACACCGTGACATGGAAAAACTGCTGCTGGCCTTGGAGCGCCAGCTGCAAGCCTTCGAGGTGGGCCTGATGGTCGACTACGCGATCGTCGAGGATGTCGTCGACTATAGCTTTGCCTATCCCGACCTTTGCCATCATCCGGTCGAGGATCTGATCTACGAGAAGGTCAAGCAGCGCAGTCCCGGCGCCTTCGGCGGCCGGATCGATCTGGCCGCCGAACACAAGCGCCTGGCCACGCTGACGGAGAGATTCTCAAGTCTGGTCAAGGCGGCGTTGCGCGAGACGCCGGCGCGGCCGCGCCCGGCCACGTTGACCGCGAAATTCTCCAGCCTGCTCAAGGGCGTCCTGCAAGAGTCGCCGGTACCACGCAACTGGTTCAAGAAGGCGGCGCGCGACTATGTCGATTTCACCCGGCACCATATGGACAGAGAAGAGCGTTATTTCTTTCCGGTCGCGGAAAACGTGCTGCAGGCGCCGGACTGGGCCGAGATCGAGGCGCGGATCGCGGATACCGAGGACCCGCTGTTCAGCAGCAGTGCGCAGAATCGGTTCCGACGGCTGCGCGACGAAGTCCTGGCGTGGGATGACGGGCGACCCGCGGCGGCGGCCACCAGAACCAAGTCGGGCTAATCCACGATTGCGGTTCCGTATCATCCAACGCGACGGCTTGCCGCGCGGTGGTGTCCATGAACGCCGGCGTGTGCGGCTGGTCAGGCGATCTAGAGACTGCGGAACACACCCTGGCAAGCAATCATTATGACCAATGAAACAAGCCAATAACCGGCTTCCACATTTCGAGCGTAACTGGATTTTTTTGTAAACATCCCGCCGGAATAAGCCAGAACGACAAATGCCAATGTCGCCAGGATCACCGTAAGCAGCGCGTTCGAAACCGCGGTGACGCCGACAAACCAGCTCATCAGGGCCAGTCCAACGATCTGAGAGACCATGGCCCCAACGGGCATGTCGCTGGCCGTACCCATTGCCACGCCAACGCCCTCAGCCCATTGCCGGCCAAACAATTTTGGCGAATACCAGAGCCATCCAACCAAAAATGAAACAACGGCGCCGACACCGACTGCCAGCCAGCTTACATCGGTCGTCAATTCGGCCATAGTCTGGTCCTCCCAGCGGTCAAACCGCGCTAACTTCGCTACATTCCCTCGCTTCCGCGACCTCGATTAGGGCGGGACTCGGAAAGAGACGTTGCGCCGCCGGTCGCGATCCGAATAAGAGGCAAATGCGCTTGGACATGATCTCTCCCCTTGCCCACTTTAAGTGGTTCTTCCTCAGCTGCCTATTTTCGCGATCGCGCATGACCACTCAGGCACCGTTCGTGGCCGATTGCTGTTACACTAGGGGCATGATGAAACGCGTGAGGGAGACGGCACGGATCGTAGGCGGGGCGGTTCTGCTGGCCTGGCTGGCGAGCGCGGCGGCGGCGCAGGAGCGGGTGGATTTGGAGTTGGTGTTGCTGGCGGACGCGACCGGCTCCATCAACGAGGCGGAGATCCGCTTCCAGCGCCAGGGTTACGCAACAGCCATTACCCATCCGGACGTGCTGGGCGCGATCGCCGAGGGTTACGACCGGCGCATCGCGGTGACCTACGTGGAATGGGGCGACCAGTTTTCGCAGGCGGTGGTCGTGCCGTGGACGGTGATCGACGGTCCGGACAGCGCCGAGGCCTTCGCCAAAACCCTGCTGGACAGGCCGCGCTTGGCGTTTGGGCGCAACGCCATCGGCAGCGCCATCGATTTCGGCCATGGGCTGATCGAGAGCAACGACTTCCAAGGCTTTCGGCGGGTGATCGATTTGTCGGCCGACAGCGCCAATACCTGGAACGGCGTGCCGATCGCAGTGGCGCGGGCGCGGGCCGTGGCCGCCGACATCACGATCAACGGGCTGGCGATCCTGTGCCGCGCCGGGTGCAACGGGCGGCCGGTGAATTATGACCTGGAGGCCGCCTTCGCCGACCGCATCATCGGCGGACCGGGCAGCTTCGTGGTCACGGTCGACAGCGACGACCGGTTTGCCGAGGCCGTACGCAAGAAACTGCTATTGGAAATTGCCGGGACGACCACTCGCCAGCCGCGGATCGTGCGGCTGGCGGCGCGGTGACACGGCTTGCCGCGAGGCGCGGGCGCTAGCGGTCCAGAACCTTCTGCTGCAGCCTGGTTAATCCGTCGATGAGCTGTTTCTCGCCGGCGCCGCCAATGCCCTCAAGGCCTTCCGCGTCGACCAGCTGGAGGGCATCGACGTGGGCCCCGACAACGCGGATGTCGGCCTTTGCGGTGTCGTCGAGAGCGCCCAAGTATCGGCACAGCAAGGCGGCGATCTGGCCGATCAGCGTATAGCCGTAGATCCCGGCTTCCCCCCGTAACTCATGCGCGATGTCGTGGATGGTCCGCAAGCGCTCGCGGACCACCATCGCCTCGTCCGGCACGGCCTCGAAGGCGTCGGACAGGGTTGCGATGTCCTTGCTGCAACGGGGACCGTAGTCGCGCGCGAGACGTTCGATGGCTTGCTCCGCCCGCCATAGCGCCTGCGCGTCGGGCGGCCCGCCGCCGGGACCAACCTTCGCCAGGAGTTCGTTCGGTACGGTGATGAACTCACAAAGCGCGGGTTTCTCGCTCGGTCCGCCGGTCGTCATACTATGCTCCTGCCTGCGCCGGCGCTTGCCTTGTCATAACGCGCCCCGAATGCGCCGCTCGCCGCCCTGAAAGTCGCGCAGACTGCGCCGCCGGTCCGGCCCGAAATAGCTGCTCATCCGCACGAAAGACCGCGGCCGTGCGATGGTGGCGATCAACCGGTCGTAAACCATGCCGACGGAGAATGGTTTGCAGAGGAATTCCGTGACGCCGATATCGCGCGCGGCGAGCACTTTCTCGCGCTCGGTATGGCCGGACATCATGATGATCGGCACGGTCGGCTTTGGACTGTCGCCAGCCTGGCGGATGAGGCGGACGAGTTCCAGGCCGTCACCGCCGATCATGTCCATGTCGGTGATCACGATGTCCGGCGGGTTGCGCTGGAACATCCCATAGGCCGTCAAGCCGTCGCTGGCGAAGTCCACTCGGGTGATGCCAAACGCCTCGAGTATCTGGCGCGCGGCCATGCAAATATGCTGGTTGTCGTCAACCACCAAGACGTGTACTTGTCTGAGGTTATACGCCATATACGGTACTGCTGATCGCGCTAGTTAAAACGTAGTGGATCAGTGTCTTTCGTTAATATTAACGTTACGTGAATATGCGGCTGGCGGCGGCAATACCTCGCGGCTGAGGATGGCTGCCAATGCCGCCTCGTCACCGGCTGGCGTCAAGGGGGTCGCGCTGGTGAAGCGACGCGTTGCGGTCGTGATAGCGGTGCCTCGTCCCGCTTGCCGATCAGAAAGTAGGTCGTCATGGGCGCCTTGCCCTTGACCGTGATGGACCCGCGCTTTTCGCAGACATATCGGTCGCGCAGAAGGGCGTGGCTGCTTTGGGTCAGTTGTATTCGGTCCGCCACGCCGTGCGATTCCATGCGGCTGGCGATGTTGACCGTATCACCCCATAGGTCATAGGCAAACTTACGGTCCCCGATCACGCCGGCAACGACCGGCCCGGAATGGATCCCGATCCTGAGAGCAAGCGGCTCTCCGAGCTCCGTTCTGAGGCGCGTCATCGCTTGCTGCATGTCGAGCGCCATGTCGGCAATCGCCTCCGCGTGGTCGGCGCGAGGTACGGGCAGCCCGGCGACCGCCATGTACGCGTCCCCGATCGTCTTGATCTTTTCTATGCCATGGCGCTCAGTGAGTCGATCGAAGGCCGAAAACACCCGGTTCAACAGGTCTACCAGCGCCCGTGACGGGATCCGCGCCGACAGCTTGGTGAAATCGACAATGTCGGCGAACAGGATCGTGACTTCGGAAAAGTCGTCGGCGATCGTTTCCTCCTTGTCCTTCAGCCGGTCCGCTATGGGCGCGGGCAGAACGTTCAGCAGCAGCTCCTCGGACCGCCGGTGTTCCTTCTGAAACGCCTGGACGAAATACGTTATCGACAGAAAGACCGCGATCGAGGGCCCGATCAGGTTCATGCCAAAGAACAGCATCGATACGTCCTGCCGCACCGGCTCAGCCCAGCGCTGGACCTCGGCATCGAAGGCCAGCGACACCGCGACGAGGCCGAGATAGGCGGCGAACCACCAGAGCGCGAGGCGGACGGTCTGGAACATCAGGGCGCCAACGGGCGCCAGAATCGACCAGGTCATCAAAACGCCCGAGGCCGCGAGGCCGCCCAGGCTCCACTGCATGGCGACCGGGTTCCACAGGATCATCAAGAAGAAAGGATAGAGCAGGAGCTGAATCCGACGCGTCGCGAGAAAAACGATAAGGGCGGCGCCGACGACGACGGTGAAGCCGAAGGTGATGAGCGCCGTGACCGTCGGGCCCAGGATCGCGAGATAGAGTGTGCCCCAGACGATGCTGGCAACTATGCAGGTGCCGCTGAGAAGGACGAGCGTCGCCTTGCGCCGTCGCTCGTCTACGGAATCCGTACCAACGGTTGAGACGCTTTCTAGGCGGCCCCAGAGGCTGCGGCCCACATGCATCACGCCGGCTCCTCAGCCAAGAGCGGACGGTCACGAGCATGCGCCCCGTTTCGCTAGGCGTCCAAGGTTTTTTGGAACCGGCAGATCATCCGGCCGTCCGGTGGACGTGGCCATGGCGCAAAGAGGCCCGCAGCCGATGTTGCGCGGCGGCTAGTTGAAGAAATCCTGGAAGGTCTCGGGGGCCGGTTCCAGTTCGCGGAAGCCGCCGCGGCGGATTTCCAGGACGGCGAGGCCGCGTTGGACCTCGCCGGAGGGGCGCAGGCGGAAGATGCCGTCCATACCGACAAAGCCATTGGGCGTGGTCAGAGCCTCGAGGCTGAAGACGTCGTCGTCCGCATCGGCCTCGCGGCTAAGGATGGCGGCCAGGGCGACGGCGTCATAGGCCAAGGTGGCGAGGCGATCGGGTTCACGGCCGTATGCGGCCTGGAATCGCCTGACAAAATCGGCGCGGCTGCTGGGCGACGGGGCGGCGAACCAGCCGCCGATCATGGTCGGCTCGGTGCCCAGGCTGGTGTCATCCCACAGCCAGGTGCCGAGCAGCTTCACGCGCGCCGGATCGATATCATAAAACGCGAGCAGCGGGGCGAGCTGGAGCACCTCGCTGCCGCCGGCGGGCAATAGCACGGCGTCGAAATCGACATCGCCGAGGGTCTCCTGCCCTGCGAGCCGGCTGAGGGCCTGTTTGGAAATGGCATCGTCGCGGCCTTCGAGGGCTTCGCGCTGCCGCAAGAGGGCCTGGCGGCGCTCGTCATAGTTGGCAAAACGGCGGATGATGTCCGGCAGTTCGGCGCTGGCGGGCTCGTAATAAGTCACCTCCGACACGGTGGCGGCGGCGGTCGTCGCGGCTTGTTCCAGCGCCGTGACCGTGGCGCGGCCGTAGCTGTTCTCGGGCGCGATCGCGGCAAGGCGGGTCAGGCCTTCGCGGCGGGCGTAATCGACGACACGGTCGATCTGGTCGCGGGGCAGGAAGCCCATGATGAACACGCCATTGCCGGCGACGGCCCGATTGTTCGAGAACGCGATGACCGGCACGTCGCGGCGCTGCGCCACCGGGCCGACCGCGGATACGGCCGAGGCGAGCAGCGGCCCCAAGATCAACTCGGCCCCGTCATCGAGGGCCTCACGCGCCGCCGCCGCAGCCCCGGCGCTGGTGGTGCCCGTGTCGCGGGGCACCAGCACGAAGTCGTCGCCGGCGATGTCGAACACCGCCATCTGTGCGGCATCGAGAAGATCACGGCCGGTGGCCGCGGCGGCACCGCTCAGCGGCAGCAGCAAGGCGACCTTGCGCCCGGTGTCCGGTGCCAAGGGTGCGGCCTCGACCGGCGGCAGGCTGAATGACGGATCGGGGTCGAGCGGCGCCGTTGCGGTCGGCGCCGGCGCGCCGTCAGCGGGCGCTTGCGCGGCCGGCGGTGTCCCGCTTACGGTGGTGGGCGCACAGGCCGCCAAGACAATGGCGGCAGCGAGCCAGCATGACACAACGAAAGCGCGGCGCGGTGGCCGGACGGAAGACGCAAAGCCGAGCACCCTATCCCTCGCAAAGCATGAGTGACGCAGTGGCAGAGCCTAAACGCGGCGGCTCGGAACCACAACAGGCGACAGCCGGGCTGCATGTGGTGGCGACGCCGATCGGCAACCTGGGCGACATCAGTGCCCGCGCGGTCGAAACGCTGCGCAGCGCCGATATCATCGCCTGCGAAGACAGTCGGGTCACCGGCAAGCTGCTGAAAGCATATGACATCACGACGAAAACCAAGCCCTATCACGATCATAATGCGGACGCGGTCCGTCCCTGGCTCATCAAACAAATACAACAGGGCAAGAGTGTGGCGCTGGTCAGCGATGCCGGGACGCCGCTGGTCTCCGACCCGGGCTACAAGCTGGTGCGGGCGGCCATCGACTCGGATCTGCCGGTCACGGCGCTGCCGGGTCCGATGGCGGCGGTAACGGCGCTGGTGCTGTCGGGGTTGCCGACGGACCGCTTCCTGTTCGCCGGGTTTCTGCCGACCAAAGCGGCGGCGCGACGGTCCACGCTGACAGACTTGGCGGCGGTCCCGGCGACGCTGATTTTCTATGAATCGGCGCGGCGACTCGGCGCCAGCCTGGGCGACATGGCAGCGATCCTGGGGCCGCGTCAGGCCGCCGTGGCGCGCGAGTTGACGAAACTGTTCGAGCAGGTCGTGCGGGGATCGCTGGTGGCGTTGCAGGAGCGCTATGCGGAGAACCGACCAAAAGGCGAAATCGTCATCGTGGTGGCGCCGCCGGGGGCCGAGGCCGAAACGGTGAGCGAGGCGGCGTTGGAGGCTATGCTGCGCGAGGCCCTGGCGGCGCACAGTCTGCGCGACGCTGCGGCGGCGGTGGCGGCGGCAACCGGGCAGCCGCGGCGCCGAATCTACGAGATCGCGTTGCGCTTGCGCGATGCCTGAGCCCGGCGAACGACAACGACGGGGCCGGCGCGCCTGGTATCGCGGGCGCAGCGCGGAATGGATCGGCGCGGCCTGGCTGATGGCGAAGGGATACCGGCTACTGGCCTGGCGCTACCGGACGCCGGCCGGCGAATTGGACATGGTAATGCGGCGCGGCGGCACCATCGCCTTCGTCGAAGTGAAAGCGCGCCCGACCCTGACTGGCGCCGCCGAGGCGATTTCGGAGAAACAACGGCGGCGCATCGCCAATGGGGCGGCGCATTTCATCAAGCACCATCCGCGTTATGCCGGCCATGTGCTGCGCTTCGACGCGCTGCTGGTGCGGCCGTGGCGCAAACCGCGCCATCTCGCCGCGGCATGGTGGCTCGATTCTTGACGGAGCGTTTGGCCCTAACGAGGGGTTGGCAGGGCACCGAAGCTCACCTTAATAATGATCCTGAGATAGGGGTCCCGAGTCGGACCCTCCCACCGCGCAGGGATGTTTCGATCATGGAATTTGCGTGCTCCCCGGGCCGGCGCAACGGCATTGGTCGCTTGCAGCTCTTGGCGATGCTGATGCTGACCGCGCTGGTGGCCGCAGCGTGTACCCCGATCGGCGTCGCCGCCGGCGCCGGTGCCACGGTCGCGGTGGCGGCGGCGGAAGAACGTGGCGTCAGTGGCGCCGTCACCGACACGCGCATACGACTGAAGATCAATGATCTGTGGTTCCAGGCGGACAACAAGCTTTATATCGCCGTTGGCCTGCAGGTCTATGAAGGACGCGTCCTGCTGACCGGGGTGGTGCCCAACGAGGCGATGCGCGATCGCGCCGTCGCACTGGCCTGGCAGCCAGACGGGGTGCGCGCCGTCATCAACGAAATCGTCGTTGGCGACGGACGGGGCGTAGAGACCACCGCCCGGGACAGCTGGGTCACCACCCAAGTCAAGACGCGGCTGCTGCTGGACAAGAATGTGGACGCGATCAATTACAGCACGCGCACGGTCGACGGCTCGGTGTTCCTGCTCGGCATCGCCAAGGACCGGGAGGAGCTGGACCGCGTGTTCGAGATCGTGCGCAATACCAGCTATGTGGACAAGGTGGTCAACCATGTGCTGCTGCGCGACGACGCGCGGCGGTCGCTGTAAGGACCCTTTGTCGCGTGCCGCAGTGGACCGAGCGGTCCACGCCTGCGCGGGGCGCCGGATAACCGGCGGGCCGTGGTCAGGGCCGGGCCTGAATCCTGGGGTCGGTTGCACTCTTGGTCCTTACCCATGAGGGCTCGTGGCAGCACGCTTTGCGCGCTGCTTGACCGCGGCTATAGTGCGGGCCGGTTTGCAAAACCCACGCTGTGCAGCAGGTAGACCATGAGCCTTGCGGTGGCCTTTCAGATGGATCCCATCGAAGGCATCGATATCGACGCCGATTCCAGTTTCGCCTTGGCCTTGGAGGCGCAGGATCGGGGGCATGCGCTATTTCACTATTTGCCCGACGATCTGAGCCTTAAAGACGGGCGGGTTCTGGCAACGGCGCGGCCGCTACAGGTGCGCCGGGAATACGGCAACCATGGAACGCTGGGGGCGCCGCAGCGCCTCGACCTGGCCGGGGTCGACGTGGTGATGTTGCGGCAGGATCCGCCGTTCGACATGGCCTACATCACGACCACATACTTGCTGGAGCAAATCCACCCCAAGACCCTGGTGGTGAACGATCCGACCGCCGTCCGCAATGCGCCGGAAAAACTGTTCGTCACCCACTTCGCGGCCCTGATGCCGCCGACCCTGGTGACACGGAGCGAGACGGAGATCGCCGCGTTCCGTGCCGAGCACGCGGACGTTATCGTCAAACCGCTGTTCGGCAACGGCGGTGCGGGAGTGTTCCACATAACGCCGGCGGACGAGAACCTCAATTCACTGGTGGAGATGTTCTTGCAGCAGCACCGGGAGCCGCTGATCGTGCAGAAATATCTGCCGGCGATCCGCCAGGGCGACAAGCGGATCATCCTGGTGGACGGCAAGGCCGTGGGGGCCCTGAACCGGGTGCCGGCGGCGGGAGAGGCGCGTTCGAACCTGCATGTGGGCGGCACGGCCGAGAAATCACCCCTGGATGCGCGTGACCGCGAGATCTGCGCCGCCATCGGGCCAAGCTTGCGGCGACAGGGCCTGATCTTTGTCGGCATCGATGTGATCGGCGGTCATCTGACGGAGATCAACGTGACCTCGCCGACCGGCATTCAGGAGATCACGCGCTTCGATAATACCCCGGTGGCCAGCCTGGTGTGGGACGCGGTCGAACGGCGTTGCAAAGAAGGCCCGCCGGACTAGCCGTTGCCGAGGCGCCGCCGAAACGCCACTAGTAATGACTGTATTGGGGCGGGACGTAGCTGCCGGGGTCGTCGTAATAGTCGATGAACAGGTTGACCCGGGGCTGCTTGCCCTTGTGGCGGACGGAATGACGCAGACGATTGTTGAAGTCGTAGACGTGACCGTGCTTCATCACCAGTTTCTTGCCGCCAATCTTGTACTCGACCCCGGGTGGCGTGAGCAGCGGCACATGCAGGCGGTGGGCGCGGTGGGCCAGGATCTGACCGTCGTCGTGGGGCGGAATCACGGCGCCGGGCTTGAGCCAAACCAAGGCCAATCGGGTGACGATGCCGCGGCCGGTGCGCAGCGACGCTATCGCCGCATCGACAACCGGCTGTAAGACGTCTTGGTAGGTCGCCCACTCAGCGAATGTGTGGACCGGGCCGACGTCGGTTTCGGCGCTCTCGACCGGTAGGTAGGGTTCCGCGGCGATGCCTTTTTTGGCCGCCCACAACTCGATCAACTCCTCAATCGTGTTGACATGCCAGGGGTTGTCCCAGCGGACCCACTCGTGGCGAAAAAGAATTGCGCGGGTGGCCGCATGTGCGCCGTCGGCGAGAACATCCTGCCGAAATGTGTTACGCGTCCACTCTAAGTCGTGAATCGCCCGCACGCGGTCGACCGCAGCAGCAACGTCGACCCGACCGAGGTCGCGAAATGGCACGCCGATGTCCATCAGGACACATGCTCACTTTGGGTTCCAGCTGCCCCTAATTGGGGTTCTATCGCTGACCGGGGCAAGAGGTGGAATCCCACCTCACGCCTATGTGACTAGCACGCCATACCGGTTTTTAGCGCACGGCCTACCGGTGAGTAAACCCCCGAGTTCCCGCTTACCGACTCTGACCGCTCAAGGCCGGCCAGCGATGTCTCCTAGGCGGTAGTACGCGCTGCCGCAGTCGGCTATAGAGGACGTCGCTACGGGAGGGGATATGGTCGCGCGGGTTCGTACGGTGGCGTTCCAGGGCATGGACGTGCTGACGATCGACGTGCAAGTGCATATGGCGAACGGCTTGCCGGCCTTCACCATCGTCGGGCTGCCGGACAAGGCGGTGGGGGAAAGCCGGGAACGAGTGCGGGCGGCGCTGGCGGCGATGGGACTGGCGCTGCCGCCGCAGCGGATCACGGTCAATCTGGCGCCCGCCGATGTGCTCAAGGAAGGCAGCCATTTCGACTTGCCGATCGCGCTGGGCCTGCTGGCGGCGATGGGCGCGCTGCCGGCCGACGAGGTGGCGACCTACTCGGCGCTGGGGGAGTTGGGACTGGACGGCGCGTTGGCGCCGGTGACCGGGGTCCTTGCCGCCGCGGTGCATGCGGGATCGCAGGACCGCGGGCTGATCTGTCCGGCGGCGCAAGGGGGCGAAGCGGCCTGGGCCGGCGATGTGGAAATTCTGGCGGCGGCGGATTTGGTGGCGCTGGTGAATCACTTCAAGGGCACGCAAGTGTTGTCGCAACCGAAGGCGGCGCTGCGTGCGGCGGCCATCCAATACCCCGACCTCGCCGATATCAAGGGCCAGGAGACGGCGAAGCGGGCGTTGGAAATCGCCGCGGCGGGCGGCCACAACCTGCTGATGGTGGGACCGCCGGGGGCCGGCAAATCGATGCTGGCGCAGCGGCTGCCGGGGTTGCTGCCGGGCTTGTCGGCGGCGGAGGCGCTGGAAGTCAGCCTGATCCATTCGGTCGCCGGGGAATTGCCGGACGACGGGCTGGTGAGCCAGCGGCCGTTCCGCGATCCGCATCACTCGGCGTCGTTACCGGCGCTGGTCGGCGGCGGTATGCGGGCGCGGCCGGGCGAAGTGTCGCTGGCCCATCTGGGGGTGCTGTTCCTGGACGAACTGCCGGAGTTCTCGCGGCAAACGCTGGAATCGCTGCGCCAGCCGATGGAAAGCGGCCGGGCCGTGGTGGCGCGGGCCAATCACCATGCCAGCTACCCGGCGCGGTTCCAGATGGTGGCGGCGATGAACCCGTGACCTATGGCCGAAGGCAGGAACTGGAACTGTGCACGCGTTCGACAGACTTGACGGGACTATCGAGCCACTGCGGTTTTATTGTTCGCAGTGTCTGCTTAGCGAGCCAAAACGGCCCTTCTGATCACGGCGGAAGAACGAGCAAAAGTAGCCAAGAGCAGACTCACACTGTTCCTCAGTCAATGGAGCCTTCATACTATTCTACCATCGGAGCATGATGTTCGAGCCTGTAGACGTCGGCCGGGGCACCGTTATGGATCGCCAAGCAAAATCCGAGGACAGAGACAACCAGAGACAGTCATCGCCGGGGGGGGACAGCCATGCCGGAGTTAGTCAATCGCCAGGTCCTGCTTGCCGCGCGACCGGAGGGCGCGCCCAAGGATAGCGACTTCAATTTGGTCGAGAGCCCGGTCCCGCGGCCCGGTGACGGCCAAGTCTTGTGCCGCAACATCCATCTCTCGCTCGACCCCTACATGCGCGGCCGCATGAGCGCGGCCAAGTCCTATGCCAAGCCGGTCGAGATCGGCCAGGTCATGGAAGGTGGCGCGATCAGCCAGGTGGCCACATCGAACCTGGCCGACTTCCGGCCCGGCGATATCGTCTTCGGCTATACCGGCTGGCAAGACTATGCACTCTCCGATGGCCGTGGCCTGCGCAAGGTCGACCCGGCTCTGGCACCCATCTCGACAGCGCTCGGCGTGCTCGGCATGCCAGGCATGACCGCCTACACGGGCCTGCTTAACATAGGCCAGCCCAAGGAAGGCGAGACCCTGGTCGTTGCCGCAGCCTCGGGCGCGGTCGGCTCGGTGGTTGGGCAGATCGGCAAGATCAAGGGATGCCGCGTGGTCGGCGTGGCAGGCTCACCCGAGAAATGCCGTTTCGTCGTCGAGGAATTGGGCTTCGATGCCTGCCTCAACCACCGGGATGCAGACTTCGCTGAGCAACTCGAAATGGCCTGCACCGAGGGTATCGACATCTATTACGAGAATGTCGGCGGTGCGGTCTTCGAAGCCGTACTGCCGCTGTTCAACTCCTTCGCGCGTATGCCGGTCTGTGGATTGATCGCGCAGTACAACGTCACTGAGTTGCCGCCTGGACCCAATCAAGTGCCGCTGCTGATGCGCGCCGTGCTGACCAAGCGGCTGAACGTCCGGGGTTTCATCGTCTGGGACTTCGCCGAACAGGAAGCGGAGTTCGTCGACCGGGTGAGCGGCTGGATCCGCGAGGGCCGGATCAAGTATCGGGAGGACTTCGTCGACGGGCTGGAGAACGCGCCCAAGGCCTTCCAGGGGCTCTTGCAGGGCCACAACTTCGGTAAACTGGTGGTCCGGGTTTCGCCGGATCCAACGCAGTGACGCTGACCCGGGTCAATACCGAGGTGCGGTTTTGGGGCGTGCGCGGGTCGATGCCGGCGCCCGGCCCGCATACGGTGCGGGTTGGCGGCAACACGACTTGCGTCAGCCTGCAACAGGGCGATTACCTGTTGATCTTCGATGCCGGCACCGGGGTTCGCCGCCTCGACGAGCATTTCGCCGCGGCGCCCATCGGCAGCCTGCACAAGCGGCTGTTTCTTTCCCACTATCACTGGGACCATATTTGGGGGCTGCCGTTTCACTGCCTGGCGCCGAATTCGGCCGACGGTTTGGAGATCTTCGGCGAAGACAAGGACGGGCTCTCGGTCGAGCAGATCCTCGCCCGGCAGATGGCGGCGCCGATCTTTCCGGTCCCGCTGGAGAGAGTCAGTGGCAAGATGCACTTCCATACGATCCGGCCCGACAGCGCCGTGGCCATCGCCCCGGATTTGGATGTCTCCACCTGTGCGCTGCGGCACCCGCAAAGCGCGATCGGCTATCGGACCCATACGCCCGGCGGGTCGCTGTGCATCATCACGGACCACGAGCACCCGGATGAAGGGCTGTCGCAGCAGGTCGTCGACTTCGCCACGGGCGCGACGATCATGGTGCACGATGCGCAGTATTCGCCAGAGGAAAAAAGGGGGCCGAAGTCGGGCTGGGGCCATAGCTCCTGGGACGAGGCGGCGCTCACGGCGAAGCAGGCCGGCGTCGAGCGGCTCTTCCTCAGTCACCATGACCCGGCCCGGTCGGATGACGAGCTGCAGGAGGTTCTGCAGCGGGTCCGGCGAATTTTTCCGGCGACGGAGCTGGCGACGGAAACCACGGTCCTGGAGATTTGACGCTCATACACCCAACAACAAGGGTGAGGCCCTCATGCGAGAGCGCGGGCCGTGCTTGTCGAACTGCCCTCGTTCCGGGTCACGGGGATGGGCCTTTGGCGCTTGTTTCGACGGGAAGAGCACGGCGAATGTCTGCGTCGCGCACTTCTCGATGCAGGCCTCCCCGATTAACTGCATAGCTAGTCCGGCTCAATGACCGCTTCCGGTTTTAGCGTTTAAGGCTCACGCCTCCGCTGCAACGCGAAACCCGCCCGGCGTTGGCCTCTGTGCAGAGGTCCATCACCTCGCGCATGGCCTGCTGCGCAAGGGTGGCCGCCACGGCAAGCCTTGCTCTCCCACGGCGTCCTGGTACCCCCTGGGTGAAGGCCCTCGCCTTGGCCGATGGCCTAGGTCATATATCCCCGCGCGCCCGCAACCGCCTGGCTTCCGACACCTCCAAGCCACCGTATTTCTTCCGCCATGTGTAGAAGGTTGCGTCGCTGATGCCGTGCTTGCGGCACAACTCCGTCGCCGACAGCCCTGCAGAATGTTCCTTCAAGATCCCGATGATCTGCTCTTCCGAAAACCTGCTGCGTTTCATCGCCTGTCTCCTCTCTAAGAGAACAGACTAACCTCAAATCAAGGACATTTCAGGGGAGCAGGTCATAGCCAGTGTGGTAGCCGCTTAGTCCATCGAGTATGACCGGTATCGGGTACGTTTTACCTTTTAGCGGCTGTGGTGTGAAAACCTGCTCGCAATCTTTGCAATACCAAAGCTGGGTCGTCTCGAGTTTCTTCCGTCGCGTCCCCTTTTTCGTGATACGCGTGCCTCGGCAATACAGGCACCGCTCTTAAGTTTTGCCATGTGTCGTTTTATTGCGTGCGGGTTTATGACGCTTTGTTTTGCTAGTTTCTTTCGCCATCGTGCGTGTGTCCCGTATGGTACACGCGTAGTAGCTGCTGTCGCCTTGCGCTTCTTTCGGATGTATGGCGTGGCTGCGATGAACGGTTCAACCGCCGAACCCGCGACTCGCTTTACAAAATAATTCCTCGGTGGTAAAGAAATATTTGTAAAAGAGCATGAGTTATTGAGTTCTAATTAACTCAATGAAGGAGTAGAAAAGTGGCAGGCCGTCCAAAAGGATCAAAGAACAACACGAAGAGGATCATCGACGAAGAGAAACTTACGAAGGGGGAGATTAGGAAATTAAATGCGCTGCGGAAATCAATTGGCGACAAATTTGCCGACGAAGCTTTCTTAAAATGGTATGAGGCCAAGGATGCTGGCGGCAATGGCGAAGAGCACGACCTTAACGCTCAGTTAATCCAAGATACGTTGTGGCCGCTTGTGCGTGACAAGAAGCTGAAACTGCCTAAGAGCGGTGGCTACGGCGTGAAGCGAGGCAGAGGAAGACTTTTAGTCGAAATGATCAACTGGGAGAAATAGGAAAACGGAGCGGTTCAGCTGCGGCTCTTGCGGTGCTCAGCAGCGATGTGTGGCAATAGATCTCTTTATTTCGGTTTTTAGGCAGTAGTTGCTCCGACCGACGCGCACCAGAGAATGAGGATCTTGACCGGCCCGGGTCGCGTCACGGATATGTGGGTCACGGATTTGTTGGTTCTGGGGTGAATTTGGGCTTGCTGGTGAGGGATTTGAGGCTTTGGGTGCAAGAGCTTGCTGCATCAAGGTTGAGTGCACCATGGGTCGGTGCGCAAGGTTGCGGTAGCGGCGGCGGGATTTGAGGCGGCGAGTGCTGCCCATTGGCATTGTCGACTACACGCGGGCTAATACCAGTGACAAGCCGGTCGAACACGATACTGCCCAATCGGAAGGTGACACGACCAACTAGGTTGGCCAGCAGCGACAGAATAATTCCAAAGTCGGAGGGTTCACGACATGGCAAAACGAGGCGCAGTTCCTCCGCCCCGGCAACCCGCGCTTCTCCTGAAAAGCGAGAGCGCAATGAACAGCATCTACCGCGCTTGGGAACTCCACCAATGCGCCATCACCCATGAGTTTAACAATGCGTCCGCCGTGCCCTTCCACCGTCGGGACAAAAATCTCACGCCTCAATTTCTTGAGCTGCTCTAGCGTGCCTGCCTCGTCAGCCTCCATCATGCGACTGAAACCGGCGACATCGACAGCTAGAATTGCCGCAAGCCTACGTTGAACGCGTTCCTCGACCATGCCCGTCCTCGGGGACATGTCCCCCAGGCACTCTATTCTATCCTAAGAGCGATAGGGAGGGCTGGCTCACATTGAGCGGAATGTCTCAAGTGGGTCAGGTGCGGCCTATGAGCACCTGCTGATATTGGGCTCGCACCTGAAGGTAGAGCGGACCTCCAGGCCAAAAAAGCGGACGGAGTGGCCGAAGGTCCGCTGGTGGGCGAAAAGCTGACGCTCCTACATGGGCTTGAGAACGACGCGAATAGCCAAGAGGCGACATTGGTGACCGGGCCGTTCGTTCCTGACTTGCTGCCGCTGCTGACGGCGACGAACGCCCCTGCTACCCTGTTTCAAATCTCAGGACCTTGAACACGCCGGACCAATTTCGCCCGAATGGCGTTGGCGTGGGCCTCCACATTGGTCGCCTGTTGGTGGCGTCGGGTGGCATGCAGCAAGGCCGCGTAGTTTTCAAGTGTCGTGGCCACAAGAGGATGAACGACACCAAATGCGTGTTCGAGGATGGCAAGTGATCTCTTGTAGAGAGGCTCAGCCTCCACGTATCGGCCCTGGTCTCGGTACAGACCAGCCAAGTTGTTGAGGCTTTCGCCCACGCTGGGGTGTGTCGGCCCGAGGGTTACCATGCGTATGGCCAACGCCTTCTCGAACAGTGGTTCCGCTTTGGCGAACTTACCCTGCTCCTTGTAAGCGCCGGCCAAGTTGTTGAGCGCTTGCGCCACCTCTGGATGCTCGGGGCCAAGCACTTTTTCGAAAGCCCTGAGCGCTTTGGCGTAGACAGGTTCCGCCTTCGCGTACTTCCCTTGTTCAAGATAGAACGCTGCAAGGTTGTTCAGGCCGAAGACCACGCGCGGGTGTTCTGGGCCAAGATCCGCCGTCAGGGAGGCCAATAGCTGCTCATAAAGAGGCTCGGCATCGTCGTATCGGCCCATTGCGCGATAGAGTGATGCGAGCTTGCTGATCAGGCTGGCTGAAACGCGTTTGTTGCTGTTGGGGCCTAACTCGCCGAGGGCCCACTCGCCAAATTGAACGGCGTCTTCGGAACGATCCCGAGCGTAAAGAGTGGAAAACTGGCCATTGGCGTCAGAGGAGTCCGAAGATTGAGCGCCGGCGGCGCCTGGCCAAAAAGCCAAACATGCCCATGCGGCGTGCCACCATCTCTTCCGTCTCCCGGACGCATCCAAAGGCTTCGCGGTTCCGCGAGAAGTTGTCATGGATGCCCTCCGATCCTGATCCTCGTGGTTGCCCCCTGTATTGGGCTCGCGGGATCGGTGAGAGACAAACGTTCGTTTCTAATGTGCTACATTAGAAACTCTAATCTGGAGGAAGAGAATGGGGCCCCGACTGCCCCCACTGAAGTCCCTGCCCGCCTTCGAAGCGGCGGCGCGTAACCTCAGCTTTACGCGGGCCGCACAGGAGTTGCACGTCACACAGTCGGCGATAAGCCAACAGGTGAAGGCGCTTGAGCTGTATCTTGGCGTGGCGCTTTTTCGAAGAATCAATCAGGGCCTGGAACTCACCGAGGAGGGGGGGCGTTACTTTCCACTCGTTCGCGATAGCCTGGGGCAGCTCCGGAGCGGCACGAGCCAGTTGTGGTCGGATCAAGCCGAAGCGGCCGGGCGCGCGCAGCGTGTTGTCAGAGATGCTTTCCTCCGGCGCGAGGAGCAAGACGCTGCGTTGGCCGAGCCCGAATTACTCGCCATTCCTCATCGGCCGTCGCTCGCGGTCCTACCTTTCGACAATCTCGGGGCCGACCGGGATCAAGAATATTTTGCCGATGGTATCGTTGAGGAGATTACGTCAGCCCTAAGTCGCGTTCGCTCGTTCTTTGTCATCGCCCGCAACTCTGCATTTACCTACAAAGGCCGCAGTGTCGGCGCCAAACAGATCTCGCGTGAACTCGGCGTTCGGTATTTGGTCGAGGGCAGTGTTCGCCGGTCCGGCGACAGTGTTCGCATCACGGCGCAGTTGATCGACGCGGTCGGCGGCACAAACGTGTGGGCGGACCACTATGACGGTCTATTGGAGAACGTATTTGCTCTCCAGGACAGTGTTGCCGAGAGCATCGTTGGCGCTATCGAACCGCAATTGCGGTCAGCCGAAATCCTACGGTCGAAGCGCAAGCCGCCGGATGACCTGACTGCCTACGACTTGTTTCTCAGGGCATCACCGCACGTTCATGAGATGACCGCTGAAGGCAACGAGAAGGCCATCCACCTGCTCAAGCAAGCCATCGAGATCGACCCGAACTATAGCTTGGCCATGGCCCTCCTGGCGTGGTGCTACACGCTTCGGCTGGCACACGGTTGGGTGCAATCAATGGAAACCGAGGTGGTCGAGGCGCGACAGTTGGCCGAGGCGGCCGTCAGGGGGCCGGAGGAACGGCCCGAGGTCCTGTGGCTCGCCGGTTACGCAAAGGCCTTTTATGGCGAGGATTTTGAGGGTGGCTTGGCGTTGATTGAGAGAGCCCTCGAACTCAATCCGAATGCGGCGCAGGCTTGGGTCTTTAGCGGCTGGGTCAACATGTACATCGGCAAGGCGGACCGGAGCGTCGAGCACTTCCGGCGCGCGATGCGGCTGAACCCGCTGGACCCAGCGGGCTATCGAACCCATTCGGGGTTGGCCTTTGGCTACATGTATTTGGGTCAATACGGCGAGGCGGTGGCTTGGGGTCGAAAAGCGCTGCACGAGAACGACAGGTTTACACCAACCCACCGCGTGCTTGCCGCTAGCCTTGCGCATGCGGGACATACCGCCGAAGCCCAAAATGTCGTCGACTCACTCTTGGCATTGGTGCCAGGTCTGACAGTCACGCGCTTCATGAAGGAGACCCGCTTCCGGTTTCGCCCCTACTTCGACGTCCTCATGGATGGTTTGCGCAAGGCCGGCATGCACGAGTAATCGGTATCTTCTCGGAGATATCGCCTCATTCACTGGTCGATCCTTGAAGGCGTTCGCACCTCAACGCCTGCCAGATTGGAGGTGCTGCAAGTCCGGATTGGGTCACTTCTCCCGTGCGCCCGGCGGTCCCAGCACCGACCGAAGCTAAGGGAGGTCCGGACTAAAACGGGTCGGTTCCGGACATCGCCGCCAGAAGTTCTGTAGGCAGGTTCAAACGGGCGTTCTGCGGACATGCGCGGGACGGCAAGGCGTAGCCAGGCACGGACATTGGCGCCGACGATTTCTCGCGTGTTTCAGAGAGCGGTGCCCGTATCACTAAGCCGGGGAAAACAGCTGAACCGGCTCTGAAAATCCCTTCAGCGTTTCAGAGCCGGTTGGCGCAAATCTCAGATCGACCGAAGCGTTCCTCGGTGCGCTCAATCATGGTCTCGGTGGCATCGACCTCCTTGGAGATGCGGGTCGGCGTCGCCTCGACATCGAGGATGACTGGGTGCTCCATGTCGATCAGATAATTGAGGCTATAGCCGAACATCACCTTGTGACGCCCCCGCGTGGTCCAGGCCGCCGAAGGATCGCACGGCGACATCGCCTTGGGCTTTTGCTTGGGGTTAATC
>JAJFJA010000053.1 GCA_021774445.1 Alphaproteobacteria bacterium | reverse complement strand
CCCAAACAACGCGTTCGCGCAGGTCATTCGAAAGAGCTCGTGCCATGCAGGCTGGCCTCCTTCACCAGCCCCTATCTTGAATCAGATCAAAACTGATTTGGGAATCCCTGATCGACTCCGATTAAGACGATCCCGCTCTAGTCCGGCATAACGTTCGCCGCATTCCGAAACTTGCGGTGCCATGAAAGCAGACTCTCGAACGCGAGTCTGCCCGGGTCTCCTGCGTTACCAGCCGCCGTCGATGTTGATGTTTTGGCCGGAAATCATGTCGGAGTCCGGCGATATGAGGAAAAGCGTTAGATCCGCGATATTTTCGGGTTGGATACGCTGCTTCAGACACTGGTTTTCGAGTATCCAGTCGTTGTATTCCTGCAACTTATCCCCGAAGACGCGCGCCTCGGCGTCCGACACGACGGCCCCCGGCGAGATGGCGTTCACCCTTATGCCATGGGGGCCGAGTTCCCGCGCGAGAGTCTTGGTCAGCCCCAACATGGCCCCTTTCGAGACCACATAGGGCACATAGCCGTCCCACCGACCGTTCAGGGTGACTGAGCAGAAGTTGACGATCTTGCCATAGTGCTTTTGCTTCATGATCGGTGCCACGGCGCGGGCTAGGACAAAGCCGGCGGCGGCGTTGACCCGGAGTTGCTCCTCATACTCGGCGATGGAGAATTCTTCGAAGGGCCGGTTGATGATCAGTGCAGCATTGTTGATCAGGATGTCTATCCCGCCGTGGCGCGCCGCCAACTCGCGTCCGAGGGTTTCGGTTGCCTCCAGGTCGCCAAGATCATGGCCGATATATTCGGTGCGCCCGTCGGCGCCGGCAGATAATTGCGCGGCCAGGACCGCGCCATCCTCACGATCGGGCAGATCCAGCGCGAGGACAAAGGCGCCAGCCTCGCAGAGCGCGTGGGCTTGCGCGCGCCCCAAAGAGCCAAGCGCGCCCGTCAGCAGTGCCGTCTTACCTGAAAGGTCCGTCATTCGGGTCCCCTAGAGGATCTCGCTGACCTCTTCGATCGAGGTCTCTTCGATGCGTTTGTCCATGACGATCTCACCGCGCGCCATCGCCACGACACGGTCACAGCATTCGAAGACCTGATGCATGTTGTGGCTGATGAAGATGCCCGTCACCCCTTGATCCTTGAGCCCTCGAACAAAGCCGATGACTTTCTTGGTCTCTTTGACCGACAGGTGGTTCGTCGGTTCATCGAGGATCATCACCTTGGATTTGAAGTGCATGGCCCGGGCGATCGCGACGCCCTGGCGCTGTCCGCCCGAGAGCTCGCCAACGATGGCGTCGGGAGAACGCAGGTGCAGGTCAACGTCGGCGATGGCCGAGACGCTATCGTCCCGCATTTTCTTGTGGTCCATCACACCGATGCCGAACAAGGAGAATTTCAGCGGCTCGCGACCAATGAAGACGTTGCGCGCGATGGTCATGGTGGGGACCATGGAATTGTACTGGTAGATCGTCTCGATCCCCCGCTCCATCGCGTCTCGTGGGTTGGAAAAATCGACTGGCTGGCCCTCGAGCCGGATCCAACCGTCATCCTGCCGCTGGGTGCCGGAGAGAATGTTGATCAGAGTCGATTTGCCGGCGCCATTATCGCCGATGAGGCCGAGCGCCTCGTTCGCGTAGATGTCGAGGGACACGCCCTTCAAGGCATGCACGCCCGAATACCATTTGTGCAAATCGCCAACTTGGATAATCGGTTCCGGCATGGCTCAGGTCTCGACCTTGATGGATTTGGCTTTCTTGCGAAGCCAAGAGTTCGCAACAACCGCGAAAATCGTCAGAAAGCCGATGGCCATCTTGAACCAGTTGGCGTCGACCTGGCTGAGCACGAGACCGTTGTCGATAACACGGATCAGCGCGGCGCCGATGATGCCGCCAAAGATGGTGCCGATGCCGCCGGTAAGCGCGGTGCCGCCGATAACCGCAGCGGCGACCGCCTGCAGTTCCAGGCCTTCGCCCAAGGACGGTAGGGGCGCGCCGAGGCGGATAACCTGAATGGTACCGGCAAAACCAGCAAGGACCGAGCAAATCATGAAGCAGGCAGTTTTCACTCGTGCCGTCGGGATACCCATCGACTGAGCCGCGGGCAAGTACCCGCCAGTTGCCCTGACCCAATTGCCGAAATTGGTCCGCGTCAGCAGGAGGGACACCAGGATCGCCACGGCGAGGAACCAGAAGACGGACAGGCGAAAAAGGCCGGCCGGCCCGACATAGACCGTGAACAGCCATTTCGGCAGGGCGTCGGCCGGCAGAAACGGCGGAAACCCGCCCGAAACGACGACGGTGATCGAGCGTACGACGAACAGCATGCCCAGCGTGGTGATAAAACTCGGGATACTGAAGCGGATGGTCAGGAAACCGTTGGCAAAGCCAACCGCCGCCGCCGCCGCGAGACCAGCGGGAAAGGCGAGGATGAAGGGTGTACCGCCCTCCATGAGGATCGCCATCAGCATCGGCGTGAGCGCAAATACCGATCCAACGGAGAGGTCGAATTCGCCGCAGATCATTAGAAGGGTCACGCCGATTGCCACCAGGCCCATCTCCGGAAGAAGCCCGAGGATGCCCTGCAGGTTCTGCGCGTTGAGAAAAACGCCGTCCGACCGCACCTGAAAAACCAAGGTCAGCACGACCAGGAAGGCAAGGCCCGCAAGCTCGGGTTTCTCAAGATAGATTTTTAGAAATCGTTTCATGGAACCGTGCAGCCGATGCAAAAAACGGGGGCCGCGGTTCGCCGCGACCCCCGTTGACGCCGCTAACGAAGCCCTTGCTTGGCTAGGTCCCAAAGCTCAGCCACGTCCTCTTGCAAAACGAGGCCCTGGCCGGTGTCGATGTCCGCCGGCGACAAGCCAACAGTCTTTGAAAGATAGGCCTGCATGACCGGCATAAAGCCCTGCATATAGGGCTGCTGGTCGACTTGAACCTGGATGTAGCCGGTATCCATCTGCTGCAATACCTCGGCGACGATGTCGAAGCCGCCCATCAAGACCTTGCCCGGCTCAATGCCGCGGTCAGCCAGAACCTGGGCAACAAAAGCATGCCACAATCCGGTGTCGAAATAGACCGTGGTGTCCGGATTGGCATTGATATAGGCGCCGACGCGTTCCGCGACCACGGCGCCATCGGTGCCGGTATCGAGGCGCACGATCTCGACCTCGCGGTCGACATTGTTCGCCTTGAATTCCTCAAGGTATTTGATAACGCCGGCAGCGCGTTGCTCAGACCAATTTTGGCCCGGTGCCGAAACGCCAATAACCGCTTTGATCTTGCCCTCCTCCGGGAAGAACTCCGCCATCTTCTTGCCGAGCGAATAACCGGCCGGGATAAAGCCCTGGCCAATAAAGGCCTGACGAGCGTTACCTGCCGCGCCATCCGTATCATCGACGTTCGATGCGATGACGATGACGCCATTATCCCGGGCGCCGGCAATGATCTCGTCGAAGGCATTGTTGTCGACAATCGAGGTGATGAGCGCGTCAGGGCTCCGAGCCAGTGCGGCCATCATATTCGCGGCCTGCTGGTCGATGGAGCCTTCAGTCTGGGTGAAGATCATCTGGCAATTCGCCTGGATCTTGTTACAGGCGTCATCGAAACCTTTCTTGACGGCCTGCCAGAACGGATTCGAGGCGGACGAATGGTGTGTGAACACGATGTTCAGTTCCTGCGCGTGTGCGCCGCCAACAGGCGCCGCAATTGCCAGGGCCGAACCCAATGTCAGTATCGTTGCTAGTTTGCGCATCGTTTGATCCTCCCAATGCTGTTGGTTGAGTTACAAAGAAGCCGCGTCGCTGCTTTCGCGAACGGTCGTGAACTTGCCGTCGATGTCGGGGGATAACTCAAGGCCCAGACCAGGGCCGGGGGGGACGGTGATCATGCCGTCGCTGATCTCCGGCAACGCCGTAACGAGGTCACGGTACCACGTGCGGTGATAGGCGCGGACGCTTTCCTGAAAGAGCGCGTTCGGCACACTGAGGGAAAGATGGGTCGCCGCGGTCAACACCACGGGGCCGGAGCAGTCATGGGGCGCCACCGGCAGGTGCCAGGCTTCGGCCATGGCGGCAATGTCGCGGGCCTCGGAAAGGCCACCGCACCAGGAGATATCGAGATTCATGATGCCGGCGGCGCCGGTCTCCAGAAGGTCGCGAAACCCCCATCGCGTCGCAAGAGTTTCCGAGGCGCAGAGCGGCGCCTTCGTGGCCTCGGCATAGCGTATCAGGCTCGATAGACTGTCCATCTTGATCGGGTCTTCATGCCAATAGACCGCAAATGGCTCAAGCGCTCGAGCAATCTCAATGGCCGGCAAGAGCTGCCACATGGAATGGAATTCGGCCATAACCTCCATGCGATCGCCAACGGTGGCACGGATCTTTTCGAAAGGCTGAAGCGCCGCCTTCAGATCATCCCTTTCGATGTAGCGGCCGCCAGTCCTTTCGGCGGCGAGGTCAAAAGGCCAAATCTTCATGGCCGTGATGCCCTCGGCGAGCAACTCCTCCGCCAGCTCGTCGGCGCGGAACATGAACCCGTTCAGGTCGTCATAGTCGCCCCTCGGCATCTCCGATATCTGGTAGTTTGCGGTCGATTGCCCTTTACCGCTGCTCATATATCCGGCACCGGCACAGGTGTTGTAAGTCTTGATTTCGCGCCGCGCAAAACCGCCGAGCAATTGCGCAATCGGCTGTCCGGTTACCTTGCCGAACAGGTCCCAAAGAGCAATATCGAAGGCTGAATTGCCGCGCATCTCGACGCCGCTTGAGCGGAAGCCGACGTAACCGACAAGCTTCTTCGCGAGCCGCCCGATGTCGAGAGGATTCTCGCCGATGACCCGCGGCACAATATGCTCATGCACATAAGTTTCGACGGACTTGGCGAGGAAAAAGGTCTCTCCCAAACCGGTAAGGCCTTCGTCGGTGTGAACAAGAACCCAAAGTAGGTTCGGGTTCTCCTCAATGCGGACGGTTTCGATGCGGGTAATCTTCATTGCCGGCGCCGCTAGATCACGCCAGCTTCGATCAGCGCCTTCACGCTGTGATCGAAATGATGATTCATGGCGCCGTGAGCCGCCCGGGGATCGCCAGCGATGATGGCTTGGGCAACGGCCTCATGCGCTTCGACCGAACCCATGCGTTCTTCATCACTCTGACGGCTACGCCATCCGATGCCCCAAGTCTGCCGCGTCACAACTTCAAAGGCGCCGACGATCAGGGCGAAGGCGGGATTGTGGGATGCCTTGGCAATCGCCTTATGAAACGCAATATCGTGCTCCATAACTTCCTCCGGCTCGGCGAAGTCGCGGCGCATGTTCGCGGCGTGAGTCGCAATGACTTCGGCGTCCAGGTCAGTCCGCCGCAGGGCGGCCAGAGATGCCGACCGCGCTTCGATCGTACGCCGGACATCGTAGATTTGCTGGATCGACATCTGGTCGATATGAACCGCGTGATCGATGATCATGGCCAGAACGCCGCTGTCGATCGAGGCCACGCGCGCGCGACGGCCATTGCCGACATCGATCAATCCCATCGCCGAAAGAGAGCGGAACGCCTCGCGGACAACGACCCGCGATACGCCCAACTCCTCCGAGAACGCCCCTTCGC
This sequence comes from Alphaproteobacteria bacterium, assembly GCA_021774445.1. Lineage (GTDB taxonomy): Bacteria > Pseudomonadota > Alphaproteobacteria > UBA6615 > UBA6615 > SZUA-147. The sequence goes on along the minus strand of JAJFJA010000053.1, from coordinate 45,918 downwards.
TCGGCAGTGGGTCGCCGACGAGCAGTCCATTGGAGCGGATGTGTTTATTGACCGCGCGCATCACAGCGCCGACCAAGTCACCCTTCTGGGCCAACTCCGAACCGCTGACAAGATCGACAAGTTTCGACATGAAGCTATGTTATAGGTTAGGTTGACCTATCTGTAAGCTTTTCAGTAAATTCGAGTCAAGATAAAACTCCAAACGGTATTGGGAGGGGGCGATATGAGTGCCGAGCTTGTGCTGCCGGCCGAAGACATTGTCGGCGAGAGCATCGTCTGGGATAGCCGGTTAGCACGGCTGGTTTGGGTCGATATCGTCGGCAAGCGCCTGCAGCGTATGGCGCCAGATGGCTCCGATCATGAGATTTGGGAGGCGCCGGACTTTGTGACATCGGTCGGACTGCGCGCCGATGGTGGCGCCGTCGTCGGTCTGACCCGCGACGTCGCCCTGTGGGATTTCGGCGGTGACTTTCGCAATCTGGCCATGCCCGAACCGGATGTGCCGGACAACAGGATGAATGACGGCGTGGTCGGGCCCGATGGCGCGTTTTGGGTCGGGACGATGCAGAACAACCTGAACCCGGACGGCACGCCGAAAGACATGACGCGGTCGAGTGGCGCGATTTATCGGATTACCAGTGACGGTGCGGTCTCGCGCCTGACGGAACGTAATATCGGCCTCACGAATACCCTCGCCTGGACGTCTGACGACCACTTCATCAGCGCCGATACGATGGCCAATCAGATCCATATCTATGACTATGACAGGGCAGCGGGCACGATCAGCAACCCGCGGCGGTTCGACGCCCCGATCGATCGGGGCCTGCCCGACGGCTCCTGCATGGACGACGAGGGGTGCCTGTGGAACTGCCGCGTGGTCGGCGGGTGCTGTCTGGCGCGCTATGCGCCGGACGGGAGTATCGACCGCGTTGTGGAACTGCCTTGCAGCTGGCCGACAAGCTGTACCTTCGGCGGCGACAATCTCGACACGCTGTTCGTCACGTCGGCCCGATTCACGATGAGCGACGCCCACTTAGCGGCCAACCGCTTGGAAGGCGGGTTGTTCTGTCTGAAGCCAGGCGTTCGCGGGGTGCCGGCCAACCGTTTTGGTTAGGTCACGCCCCGCGCCGGTTTAGATAGACCGAATAGAGCGATGTGGTGCCGCAGATGAACAGGCGGTTCTTCTTGACGCCGCCGAAGGTCACATTGGCGACGACCTCGGGCACCAAAATCTTGCCGATCAGAGTGCCATCGGGCAGGTAACAATGGACACCGTCGCCGGCGCTGGACCAAATATTGCCGTCGGTATCGCAGCGGAAACCGTCGAACAGCCCGACGTCGCAGGTGGCGAGGACACGGCTGTTGCTAAGGTTCCGGCCATCGCCGGAGACGTCCAGCGCGCGGATGTGCCGTGGACCATCCGGATCGTGGGAGGCGCCGGTATCGGCGATATAGAGAACGCTCTCGTCAGGCGAAAACGCAAGGCCGTTGGGTTTGTCGAAATCCTCGGCGACGACCGACAGCGCGCCGCTGTCCCCGTCGATGCGATAGACATAACTGGCGCCGATTTCGCTTTCTGCCTGATCACCTTCATATTCCGACAGAATGCCGTAAGGCGGATCGGTAAACCAAACACTGCCGTCAGATTTCACCACCACGTCGTTGGGCGAGTTGAGGCGCTTGCCCTGGTAGTTATCCGCAAGGACGCTAATGGTGCCGTCATACTCCGTGCGGGTGACACGACGACCTTGATGCTCGCAGCTCACCAAGCGTCCCTGACGATCACGGGTGTGCCCGTTGCTATTATTCGAAGGCTGGCGAAAGACGCTTACCGAGCCGTCGGTTTCGTCCCACCGCATAATGCGGTTATTGGGGATGTCGCTCCACAGTAGGAAGCGACCATCGCCGACATAGACCGGGCCCTCGGCCCAGCGACAACCGGTGTAGAGTTTTTCGACATGGACATTGCCCATGACATAGTCGGCGAATCGCGGGTCGATGACGTGAAATGAGTCGGTGAGCATCGGCGCCTCCAGGGTCAATGCCGGCAACTCTCTCCGATGCGCCGGAAATCGTCAACATTCACGGCTAGGCGCGGGCGATGCCCAGCCGGCTAAGGCGATGAGCCGCCGCCGGGTTCACCGCGTTATGAGGCAGACGGCCGGAGACCAGGGCACGCACTTGTTCAACGGTCTCCAGGGCCTGCGCCTCGATGGCGGCCGGCGTGAGCCCGCCGATATGGGGGGTGGCGATAACGTTCGGCAGCTTCGCGAGGTCGGGCGACGGCATTTGATCCGGGGCGCGCCCAACATCCATCGCCGCCCCGGCGATGCGACCGGCGACCAGGGCCTCTCGCAGCGCCCGCTCGTCAACGAGATTGCCACGCGACCCGTTGATGAAGAACGCGGTGGGTTTCATGCGGGCAAAGGCCGCGGCATCAAGCAAGTTTTCGGTTTTGTCGTTGGCAACGACCAGGCAGACAACAAAGTCCGAGCGCTCAATAACCTCAAGCATGCCGACCTGATCGATCGCCGGATCCTCGACGGTGGCATAGGGGTCGTTCACAAGAACCCTCATGCCAAGCGCTTTCGCGACCGCGGCCAGGTTCCGCCCAATGTTGCCGTAGCCGAGAATCCCCAAGGTGCTGCCGGCGAGTTGGCGCCCCATGGCGACCCCGGGTACCTCACCGCGATGATAGGCCGCGGTGCTGCGGGTAATGCCCCTGGCAAGGTCAATAATCATGCCCAGAACCAGCTCTACCACGGCGTTGATAAAGCCGGGGCTGGCATTGGTAACCAGCACGCCGTTCTCGGAGGCGGCGGCGACGTCGACGTTGCGGATGTCGACCGCGCAGCGCAGAAAAGCGACGAGATCCGGTGACTTGTCGAACAAAGCCGCCTCGCCCGGCGTCGTACGGAAGGAAACGATAATCTCGGCCCCCGCCGCCGCGGCAATCAACCGCTCCCCGGACAAGAGTTCGCTATCGTCATGCAACCGCAAATCACCCAGGTCGCTGAGCCGGGCGAGTGCCTTATCGCCATAGTAATTGGCGCGGGACACGGGATCATGAGTAAGAAAAATTCGCGGCATCGGTGATTTCTGGTTGTTTCAAGACGTCTCCCTGCCCGGTCGGGGGCGCCGGGTCAAGGGATCTGGCATGCCGGCGTCGCTTTGACCAGATCGTCGACCGAGCGCGTCGAGATACCCTGCACGTAGGCTTCCTGGATCACCGCCGTCAGCGCCTTCTCGGCCATACGACGAGGTTCGAGGAACGAGGCAAAGTAGGATCCCTTCCGGAGCCTCGGAATGCGCAGCTCGACGGTCCCGGCCCGCGTCGCCCAGTCCCGGTCGCGATAGCCATTGCGCTGAGCTTGACGCAGCGGGTTCTTCTCGCCATAGCCGGCGCCGGTCGCCGCGCCCACCTCCAGTTCCATCAGCGGCTCCGCGGCAAAGCCGATCATCTCACGAAGCAGATCCGCGTCCGGCGTCTTCTCCACGAGCCTGCGCAGGGTCATCATGTCGTCGGTCATCGGTGCTCTCTCCGGTCAAAGGTCGGTCTCGCAACCTGACCCTAATGGAAAGCGCCGATGACCAACCCGCCGACCAGCTACACCACCGATGGGGACACGACCCCGAGAAGACCCGCGAACAGCCAATTTGCACCGCCCCTTTGCGGCATTCCCGCTTCAACGATTCCAACGGCTTAGAGAACCGTGGACCGATGCATCGTAAGGGAACCCTTTTGGTGCAGGCTAGATGACTGCTGTCGACCCGACCCCCGAGACGCTCACCCTTGGATGTCCGCTTTCGGATCGCCAACCGGTCATTCCAACGCACGGCGCGAAACAGCCGGTTGTAGCCCAATAACAGCCGTTCATATGCTAATACTTGGACTGGCCGTTAGACCAACGCGTTCTCAGATCGTCACATAGAGATACCGTTGGAGGGGAGACGTCCACCGCATCAATAACGAACATTGGAGGATTGGATCAGCTTCGGCCGGTACACCGCATTGGCTTGTGCTGCCTCAGATAAGGAATATGTGCCGCTGGCAGTGACCGCGACAGATTGGCTTATTGTGCATAGCTGCTGCGCCGATGATGCAATGTGCGGCGAGCGCGGGGACCACACAACGGATAACGGGAAGCCGACCGGCACAAAAGACGCCAACCGAGATTTCCCGGAAGTATCGTACCGAAGCGAAAGAACGACTTCGCCCGTGAAAGATCGAATATCCGGCACTCAGTGGAGGGTAAGAGTGGCCCCGGGCCGGTAGTTCGGTTGCAAGTCATTATTAATCCCGGACGTGGAGGCAAACTCATGCTATTCGAAGCTCTTTTGAAGCGCCTTATACGATCGGGTACAGTAAGACTGATTGACACCAGTGATCGAACCAGGTCCTACGGTGACGGCGAATCACCGAAGTGCACACTGCGCCTTACATCGAAGTGGGTCGGGAATTGGCTTGCTTTCCGTCCAAGCCTCAGAATCGGTGAGGCGTTCATGGACGGCACGCTCGTCGTTGAAGAGGGCGATATCTATGACTTCTTGGAAATCGTCGCGCTGAATCTCGATAATCTAGAAGTCGGCTTTCATGCGCAGTTTCTGTCCAACTTAGCCCGCAAGCTGGGGGCAAGTGCCGGCCTGAAACAGGCGCGAAAAAACGTCGCCCATCATTATGATCTAACGACTGATCTGTACGACACTTTCCTTGACCGACAGCGTCAGTATTCATGTGCCTATTTCCGATCCAAGGACGACGGACTCGACTTAGCTCAGAGGAACAAGATCATTCATATCGCGTCAAAGCTGTACCTGCATCGGGAAGACTTAAAGATACTTGATATTGGTTCTGGTTGGGGCGGATTGGGGCTCTATCTTGCCGCCGAGGCCGGGGCTAATGTGACGGGAATTACGCTCAGTCATGAGCAGGAAAGAGTGAGCAATGAGGTCGCTTCCGCCGCTAACCTTTCCAATAGAGCGCACTTCATTTTGCGCGATTATCGAGAGGAACAAGGGAAGTATGATCGCATTGTGTCTGTAGGCATGTTTGAGCATGTCGGGCATAAGCGATATCGTGAGTATTTCAGGAAGTTAGGTAGATTGCTGAATGAAGATGGCGTTGCGGTTGTCCATTCGGTTGGTTACTCCGATAAGCCGGGCCCTATTAACCCGTTTATCCGAAAATATATCTTTCCAGGGGCCGACATTCCGTCGCTCTCAGAGGTATTTGCGGCGATAGAAGAGTCCGAGCTTATCGTAACCGACGTCGAGATACTTCGACTGCATTACGCTGAGACCCTTAGGAAGTGGCGCGGTCGATTTGTCGAAGCGTGGGATGAGGTGCTCAATCTCTATGATGAGCGCTTCGCCCGCATGTGGTGGTTTTACCTCGCGCTTTGCGAGCTTGGGTTTCGGCATCGATCTATGATGGTATTCCAGATTCAGCTTACGAAACGGCAGGAGTCCCTGCCTTTTACGAGGGACTATATGATCGACTGGGAACGCAGGCAGGCTGCAATCGCGGATTCATCAATGCCGCGGTCGGAAGTTTATTCTCCTGCTGAAGCCGCTCATTCCTACCGCAGAAGCCCTGCCTCTCGATAATACTTGAGCGCCCCTGGATGAATTGGCATCACGGCCTCGCTCGGCACCATGTCTTTCCTCTTGAGCATCCATAGCGCCGGATGCAAGCGGCGGAAATCGGCAAGATCCTCGAACACTGCCTTGGCCACGGCATAGGCGAGATCGTCAGGCTGCCGCGCCGACGTCACGAGCAATGTCTGTGTTCCGAAAGTCGGCGTATCGGCCGCATTGCCTTCGTAGATACCGCCCGGGATGACCGAGGCCAAATAATAGGCGTGCGCTGAAAGCAGCCGGTCGATGGACGGTCCCACGACGCGGACGAGCCGCGCCCCACAATCGCTTGTCGCTTCCTGTGTCAAGCCGTCGGGGTGCGCCGTTTCGTAGATGACGGCGTCGACCCGGTTGTCGCACAGCAGCTCATTCTGCTCGCTTGGACCGAGCTCCAGGGCGCGGTCGAAGTCCGAGATCTTCCAGCCGTAGAAGCGGAGCACGACGTCGCGCGTGAAGGTGTAGCCGGCGCCTCTATTGCCGATGCCAACACGTCGGCCGCGCAGATCCTCAAAATCGTGTATCGCGGAATCGGCGCGGGAGATGACGGTGAAGGATTGCCGGTGCAGCGCTACGACGCTGCGCAGATCGGGATCGGGCCCAACCGCGGCGAACAACCCCTCACCGCGAAACGCGCCGAAGGCGAGATCGGATTGGGTTAGGCCGAATGTCGATTCGCCGCTGCGCACCTTCTCGACATTCGCTACCGCCCCGGCCGATTGGATCGCCCGGCAGCGCTTCACCGGATCGTTGAGGTGGGTGAGGTTGACTATGCGGCAGATGGCGTTGCCCACCGGGTGGTATATCGCGCCGGGACTCGCGGTGGAAATGGTGACAGGCGCGCGCTTGGCGATCGTAATCGGCACCTGGCATGAGGCCAAACCCGCCGCTGCGACGACGGTGCCTGTTAGGAGGAGCAATCGTTTGACCGTCATGTCTAAGCACTCCATCGCCTGCCGGGAACGGGGAATTTATGGATCAAGGCGATATTGGATTAGAGCGCCGTCGCGCTCGAACTCCCCCTGGACCCATCGGCTCGAATCGTCATACCAGATGCTGCCGGCCAAATTAGGCGTGATGAAGCGGTAGCGCGTTGTCCGAATTCGGCGGCCGGCGATCGCAATTTGCTCATCAGCAATCTTGCGCACACTGACGCCGATGACCCCGCCATGATGCGCGTCGATCACCAAGTCCTGCTCCACCAACGTTTCCGTCCACATGCTGTTCGACGTCAAGGAGCCTGACGCCGCGATGAAGGGGCCGGCCTTGCTGACGACGCGAAAGCCTTTGGGCGTCGCCGCGCCTTTGACCTGGATCGTCTCGCCGTCCTCCACCGTCTCGCTGCTCAGCGACATCAGGCGCTCGTCAGACCAGATCTCCTCCGAGCGATGGTTGAAGGCGTACACTGTGAAGAAAAGCGCCTTGACGACGAGATTGATCTCGGTCGTGACTCGAGTTTGCCCGGTTTCAGTAGCAAAAGTGACCGTGTGCGCGCCGATTCTTTGATCCTTGTAGAGGACCGAAAACCGCTGGTTGGCGGCCTCAGTCCGCAACACAGTAGCCATGGCGGCTGATGCGTAGCGCGGCAAGACGCACACTGCCGTCCCGGCAAGAAACGAAGTCAGTAGCGTGCGCCGGCGCATCGAACCACCTCGGGCTACTTTATGACCAGGTTGTTGCGTACCTCTTTGACTCCTTCGACACCGGCAGCCACCGTGCCGGCGCGCGCCTTGATAGACGCCGAGTCCACGAAGCCGCTCAGCTGGACGACTCCTTTGAAGGTCGTCACATCGATCTTCAACACGTTCAGATCCTTGTCGCCGATAAGCTGGGCGCGCACCTTGCCGCTGATGGCCGCGTCGTCGATGAACTCACCCGTGCTTTCACGCGTTGGCGTGCTAGTACAGCCCGCGATCGGTCCGGCAAGAAGGCCGGCGAGAACGAGAGCCGCCATGAGGTGTGATTTCTTCATGTCCGTTTTCCTTCGTTTCTGTTGGGCATGCCGTAATTCTTAATCCGAATCAGAGACTAAGATTGGGTCATCTGCCCATATCGCGCCATACGCTAGTCGATCCAATCGATCGTGTCCCGTGGCGTGGTGTAGCTCGGCCGCTGCTGGCCGCGCGCTCCGGCAAGGCCGGGATGATCAGTCGGCCACGGCTGGCAGGCTGATCAGAGGATCGTCGCTCATCTGGCTGATGGTTTCCAGGGTGATGTAGCTGGCCCGCTGAACGGCCCATTCGTCGTTCTGCTCGAGCAGGAGTGCGCCGACCAGACGGACGATGGCGTCGTCGTTGGGGAAGATGCCGACGGCGTCGGTCCTGCGCTTGATCTCGCCGTTGAGACGCTCGATCGGATTCGTGCTGTGGAGCTTAGTCCGGTGCTCCTTGGGGAAGGTCATGTAGGCCAGCACGTCGGTCTCTGCGCCGTCCATGATGGCGGCGAGCTTGGAGACCTTCGGGCGGATCTGGTCGAACCGGCGGGTGCACCTATCCGATGACCTGGATGATATTGCCGCCCACACGCTGCGCTTAAGTGACGTTGCGCCGGAAGATCGCTGAGAGCCCGATGACGGACCCCTGGCGCCATTCCTGTTGACATTCGTCGACCGATATATATGTGTATATGCATACACTGTTAGAACGGACATAGGATTCGACTTGACCGACCTGGATGCCAGCGGTGCTACCGCGAAATGCGTTTGTTTTACTCTGCGCAAAAGCGCCCGGACGGCGGGTAAGCTCTATGACGAGGCGCTGAAGCCCAGCGGGCTAAAGAACACGCAATTCTCTCTCTTGGGGGCGCTGAATATTCTCGGCGAGATTACGGTCGGCCGGCTGGCTGACGAGATGGCGATGGACCGGACCACGCTCACCCGCAATCTGCAAGTGATGGTTCGAGACGGCTTCGTCGAGAATGTCGCGGCGGACGACGCCCGACGACGGGTTGTGCGCTTGACCAAGGCTGGCCAAAGCAAACTTGCGGAAGCCCTGCCGCTATGGCGCCGGGTCCAGAGTCAGGTCCTTACCAGCCTTGGTGACGAGCGTTGGCGCCGGCTGAGCGACGATCTCAGCGCGGTGCATGCGATCGCACAACGCTAGCATTTTTTGGTATTTTATGTGTATCTGCACTTACCATACATCGGAGAGAAGCAAGTTATGAATGAGGCTATACAACAACATTATGCGGCGCCCGGCCTACTGGACCGGATCACCCAAGGATTGGCCAAGATGGGAAAAGCGCGGGACAGAGTGACCATCGATGACCTCGGCGCGGTGGACGAATTTCATCTGGGCGGGGCGCAGGTCACCATCGAACTTATCGACCGGTTGGGGGTGACGCCGGACATGCATGTGCTGGATGTGGGATCCGGACTTGGCGGTCCGGCACGCCGGTTGGCTGAGACGACTGGATGTCGCGTCACCGGCGTGGATCTGAGCGCTGATTTTTGCGAAACGGGCGGCGCGCTCAATGCATGGACCGGGCTGGCCGATAAAGTCACGCTCGTCCAAGGCGATGGGACCAATCTCTCGACCTTGGGTGCAGCGCTGTTCGACGCGGCGTGGACACTTCATGTGGGGATGAACATCGCCGACAAACTCGCTTTCTATAACGGGATCTTTTCGGTTCTGAAACCGGGCGGCCGTTTCCTGGTCTACGACGTCCTGGCGGTTGACGGCCGGGAAGCGCTCTATCCAGCGCCCTGGGCGCGCGACCCGAAAGCCAGTTTCCTGTGCACTCAGAGCAGGTTACGCGACCATCTAGATGGGGCGGGTTTCGTTGTGGACGACGCGCAAGACCGCTCGGTCTCCGGGTTAGCATTTCTCGATAAGGGTCTGGAAAAAATCGCGTCGATGCCGTCGCCGCCGCCGTTGGGCCTGCATTTGGTGCTGGGACCGAGTGCTGGCGAAATCCTGCCGCTGGTCAGGCGCAATCTGGCTGAGGGACGGGTCGCGGTCGGCCTATTCGCGTGCCACAAGCCGGCCTGACCGGCACCACGGGAAGTTCGATGCTTTGTAAACTGGAGAGGACCGAGATTCAGGTCTCAAGCAGCCCTTGGTAAATTCGCTCAAACCGCGTCGCCTCATCGTCCGTCAATGCGGCGAACTCTTTGTTACGCGCGCGCTTTGAAAGCACCCCACCGTTTTGCTTCAGCAAACTGAATAGCAGATCGACCGTAGACGCTGGCATTTCCATTAGCGCCTCCACCTGGGTCTTGAATTTATCGTAGCGTTCCAGGTAGGCAACCTCTTCGGGCAGGTCGTTTTCTACGGTTTTCCGTACGCACTCGAACAGAAACTCTGCGTGTGGCGTCGCATCAAAATACTTGTAGAAATCCCCCGTATCGTTCAGGACGCGAACATTCATCTTCTCGGTAGGCTCCCACCTAACGAGGGGAAGGAGCCGGCCGGAATAGCTCTCAAGAACGCTCCGGTAGTCATCAATTCTCTCCAGGATCGCGGATGATACTGGGAACACGATACCGGTTGGGGTGAAGCCGCGCGCCGTCAAAACATGATGGATCAGATAACGATGAAGCCGCCCGTTGCCATCTTCAAAGGGGTGAATGTAAACGAACCCAAAGGCGAGGACAGAAGCCGCGATCACGGGATCAATGCCGCCTGCAAACTCAAGATCAAAATCAATCATACCTTGCACGAGTGCAGGTAAGTCTTCGTGGCGAGCGCTGATATGGACGGGAAGCGGCACGCGGCTGTCCCGCTCATGCTCTCCGACAAAGCCCCCTTCATCGCGAAAGCCAAGGCGCGTGAAACGCTCATTGCCGATCACAATACGCTGCAAGCGTAGAAACTCATCCACATCGAGCGGGTGTCTTCCAGCCTCTCCGATGGCCTTACCCCAACGCTGAATGCGCGTTTGCGGCGGTGTCTCTCCTTCGATTGCATAGCTGGACTTTGAGTCCTTTAGAAGCAAAAAGGCTGCCGTGCGTGCCAGGACGCCGGCTGATATTTTGCCGACAACGGCACCTGCCTGTTGGTCAAGTTTCGCCTCTACGAAGCGCTCAAGTGCTTCTGTTCGGCGGACGAGTGGACAAAACAATCTGGTGCCAGGCAGGTTGTTGCGCACGCGGTGCCGCTTGGACGTTTCCCCTTTAACTGCCCACTGCTGCTTGGGATCAACGATTTCGGCATAGGTGCCGGTCGCCGCATCAGGCAGGTCGAGTTTGCGATCCAACAGCCACTCATAGAGAAACCAGATACGCCGCATATAGGTGCTCGTGGGCTTTGCGCGGACGATCGTTTCAAGATCAGCGGGCGACACCGTGTCGAAAAGTCTCTTCAAGATGGCAAGGTCAAGCCCTTCATATTTAAGGGCAAAGACCAAATGCCCCTCAATGGTGGCTTGCGGTTCATAACGCGGGGTATAGATGCGCCAGTCGTTTTCTTCGTAGATTTTATGGCGCTTGCCGATGGCACAAAGGATAAGTGGCAGCGGCACCTGGAGATCGTACGCCCCAATCAGGGCTGCATAGCCAACAGGCAAAGCCACCTCCGGCAGCCGACTTTCCTGAAAAACGCTTACTGGGCCTGAAAACTGGTTATTTTTCATGAGATCCGTGAAAAACGCGCCTGCTATTCGAACTATTCGAATTTTAGTTCACAAACTTGATATGTCATGAAAAACGGTTATTTTCAATGAACAATCATTCAGAATTCTCTTAATCCATGAAAGACGATACGCGAGTGGCTGCCGGGGCGGCGCGGGATCTCCGAGATGAAGTCGTGACGGCGGATGCACCCTGTTGTATATACATGTCTATGCACTTGCGAGGATGACGGGGGAATACATGGCTGGAGATCTGGCGAATGAGCGGATTATCCGGGCGCCGATCGGGACCGAGCTGACCGCAAAAAGCTGGGCCACGGAAGCGCCCTTGCGGATGCTGATGAACAATCTTGACCCGGATGTGGCCGAGAAGCCCGGCGAGCTCATCGTCTATGGCGGGATCGGCCGGGCGGCGCGGAATTGGGAATGTTTCGATCAGATTGTCCGCAGCCTAAAGGATTTGGAGGAAGACGAAACCCTGCTGGTGCAGTCGGGCAAGCCGGTCGGAATCTTCCGGACCCACGCCGATGCGCCGCGGGTGCTGATCGCCAACTCGAACATCGTGCCGCATTGGGCCGACTGGGAACATTTCCACGAATTGGACCGGGCCGGGTTGATGATGTACGGGCAAATGACGGCGGGCTCGTGGATCTATATCGGCAGCCAGGGCATCGTTCAGGGGACCTATGAGACCTTCGTCGAAATCGGCCGCCGCCATTACGATGGCAATCTAGCGGGCAAGTGGATCCTAACGGCGGGGCTGGGCGGCATGGGTGGGGCGCAGCCGCTGGCAGCGACGATGGCTGGTGCCTCGCTACTGGCCGTTGAGTGCCAACCCAGCCGCATCGAGTTCCGATTGCGAACGGGATATCTGGATACCCGCGCGCAGAGCCTGGAAGAGGCGCTGGAGAAAATCGAGGCGGCGCATGCCGCCGGCAAGGCAATCTCCGTGGGTTTGCTCGGAAATGCCGCCGAGGTATTTCCGGAGGTTGCACGACGGGCCGCCGAAGATCCGCGCTGGCGGCCCGATGTCGTAACGGACCAGACCTCCGCCCATGATCCGCTCAACGGCTATTTGCCGGCGGGTTGGAGTTTGGCGGAATGGGAGCAGCACCGGGCCGACGATCCGGACGGCACCATATTGGCCGCGAAACAATCAATGGTCGTGCATGTGCGGGCGATGCTGGCCATGCATGGTATGGGCATTCCGACCCTGGACTATGGCAATAACCTCCGGCAGATGGCGAAGGAGATGGGCGAGACCCATGCCTTCGATTTTCCAGGATTTGTGCCGGCCTATATTCGGCCGCTGTTCTGTCGCGGTATCGGGCCGTTTCGTTGGGCCGCGCTGTCCGGGGACGCGGAAGACATCTACCGGACCGACGCCAAGGTCAAAGAGCTGATCCCGGACAATCCGCATTTGCATAACTGGCTCGACATGGCGCGGGAGCGTATCCAATTCCAAGGGTTACCGGCGCGGATCTGCTGGGTCGGGCTCGGCGACCGGCATCGTCTGGGCCTGGCGTTCAATGAGATGGTGGCGCGCGGTGAGCTAAAAGCGCCACTGGTGATCGGGCGCGACCATCTCGATTCAGGGTCGGTAGCCAGCCCCAACCGCGAAACCGAAGCGATGCGCGACGGTTCCGATGCGGTGTCGGACTGGCCGCTCCTGAATGCCTTGCTGAATTGCGCCAGCGGCGCGACCTGGGTATCGATCCACCATGGCGGCGGGGTCGGCATCGGCTATTCGCAACATGCCGGCATGGTGATTCTTTGCGACGGCAGCGAAGCGGCAGCGAAACGGATCGGGCGGGTGCTGTGGAACGATCCGGCCAGCGGCGTGATGCGCCACGCGGACGCTGGCTATGAAGAAGCCATTGATTGCGCACGGGAGAAGCAGCTTAAACTACCGATGCTTGGGCTCTAAGGGGAAACCATGGCAGATGTGGTGCAGCTGAATCCTGGGTCAGTCCCTCTCGCCGTGTGGCGGCAGGTGTCGGAAGGTAGCGGGTTCAAGCTCGATCCTGGCTGTCGCCCGGGTGTCGAGGCGGCGCAACAGACGGTCGCTGACATCGTCGCGCGTGGCGAAACCGTCTATGGCATCAATACCGGTTTTGGCCGGCTGGCGAATACCAGCATTCCGGGCGATCAACTGGCGCTGTTGCAGCGCAATTTGGTGCTGAGTCATGCCACCGGCACCGGCGCGCCGCTGGCGGAAAGCACGGTACGGCTGATCCTGGCGCTGAAAGCGGCGTCGCTGGCGCAGGGCTATTCCGGTGTGGCCTGGGCGACCGTCGAAGCCCTGTTGCGGCTCGCTGAGGCCGATGTGCTTCCGGTCATTCCGGCCAAGGGCTCCGTCGGCGCTTCCGGTGATCTGGCACCACTCGCGCACATGGCGGCGGCGCTGATCGGGGTTGGTGAGGTCACGCACAAGGGCGAGGTGATCGACGCGGCGGCGGGGCTGAAGCGGGCCGGTCTTGAACCGCTGGTTCTGGGGCCGAAAGAAGGGTTGGCGCTGCTCAACGGCACGCAGGTCTCGACGGCGCTGGCGCTCGAGGGACTGTTCGCGGCCGATGACGCGTTTGCCGCCGCGACCGTGGCCGGGGCTTTGTGTGTGGATGCGGTGAAGGGATCGGACGCGCCGTTCGACGCGCGCATTCAAGCCGTGCGGGGGCAGCCGGGCCAACAGCAGATGGCGGCGGTCTATCGCGACCTGATGGTGGGTAGCCAAATCCGCCAGAGCCATTTGGACTGCACGCGGGTGCAGGATCCCTACTCCCTGCGCTGTCAGCCGCAAGTGATGGGGGCATGCTTGGACAATCTGCGCTACGCCGGACAGGTATTGGTCACCGAGGCAAATGCGGTGTCGGACAACCCGCTGGTGTTCGCCGAGGACGGCGCGGTGCTGTCGGGTGGGAACTTCCATGCGGAGCCGGTGGCGATGGCGGCGGACATCATCGCGGTGGCGCTGGCGGAAGTCGGGGCGTTGTCGGAGCGGCGCATTGCCCTGCTGATGGACCCGGCGATGAGCGGCCTGCCGGCGTTCCTGGTGGCCGACGGCGGGCTCAATTCCGGTTTCATGATCGCGCAAGTGACGGCGGCGGCGCTGGCGTCGGAGAACAAGTCCCTCGCCCACCCGGCCAGCGTGGATTCGCTGCCGACGTCGGCCAACCAAGAGGACCATGTCTCGATGGCCACCTTCGCCGCCCGGCGCCTGGGTGAGATGGCCGACAACGTCGCCGGCATCGTCGCGGTAGAACTGCTGGCAGCAGCGCAAGGGATCGAGTTTCACGCGCCGATGGTCACATCACCGAAGCTGGCCGAGGCGCATGCGGTGATCCGCGGCGAAGTGGCGTTCTATGACAAGGACCGCTACTGGGCGCGGGACTTGGCGGCGGCGAAGACACTGGTACGGGACGGGGTGTTTCGGCGGTTCGTGGGGGCAGTGTTGGGCTAGCGTACTAACCTAAGACAATCGTGCCTTCTCGGAGACGGTCTGGAATTCGTCGAGCTGCCTGTTTCACAATCTCCTTGTGGTGTGCACGAACAGTCTCAAGTAGATTGTCTGGACCGGAACCGAAATCCCTCATGAGAACATCCGAACTCACGAGTATCCTTATTTCTTGAGGATAGACGTCATCGAGCGTGCCGTTCAGCACCGCCCACCCGTCGACAATATCCCAATGGTCGCTTGTTTTTAGACAGAACACGCCAAACCTCCTCGCCGTCGCTGCGCCATAGCAGATCACAAGTAGTAATGCCTTTGGCTTTCGACAAGTAGTCCACTCGTACGCTTCAAATTCACGAAGGCTTTGCGTTGTTTCAGCTCGGCCATCCGTCGAGCGACAGCCGACCGCGATAGCACCGCCCGACACACGGGTTGTGGCCGATGTGGTAGGCGAGTTCGGCGGGTTGGGTGATGTTGAAGAAGGCTATGTTGGCGAGGGCGCCGGGGGTTAGCGTGCCGTGGTCGGGGGTGGCGCCGAGGGCTTGGGCGGCGGCGGTGATGCCGGTTAGGGCTTCTTCCGGGGTGAGGCGGAAGAAGGTGCAGGCCATGCTGAGCATGAGCAACAGCGAGGTGGTCGGGGAGGAGCCGGGGTTGCTGTCGGTGGAGACCGCCATGGAGACCTTGTGGCGGCGGAACAGGTCGATCGGCGGCTTTTGGGTCTCGCCGAGAAAGTAGTACGCGCCGGGGAGCAGAACGGCGGCGGTGCCGTGGGCGGCCATGGCACGGGCGCCGGCCTCGTCGCAGAATTCCACATGGTCGGCGGAGAGGGCGTCGAACTCAGCCGCGAGCGCGGCACCGCCGCCGTTGGTGAGTTGGTCGGCGTGGAGTTTTACCGGCAGGTCGTGGGCGCGGGCGGTTTCGAAGACACGGCGGGTTTGGGCCGGGGTGAAACCGATGGTCTCGCAGAAGGCGTCGACGGCGTCGATCAGGCCTTCGCGCGCGAGCGCGGGCAACATCCCATCGCAGACCAGATCGATGTAGTCGTCGGCGTTGCCGTCGTACTCCGGCGGAATGGTGTGGGCGCCGAGGAAGCTGCGGCGGACATCGACGCCGGCGCGCTCGGCGGCTTGCCCCGCGGCGATCAGTTGCTTGCGCTCGGTCTCGAGGTTGAGGCCGTAGCCGGATTTTATTTCGACCAGGGTGACGCCTTCTCGGCGAAGTTCGACCAGCCTGGCCGTGGCACTGTCGACAAGCTCCTCCAGAGACGCCGCGCGGGTCATGGCGACCGTCGAGCGGATGCCGCCGCCCCGGCGGGCGATCTCTTCGTAACTGACGCCTTGCAGACGCTGTTCGAACTCACCCGCCCGCATGCCGCCATAGACGATATGAGTGTGGCAATCGATCAATCCTGGGAGAGCCCAGGCGCCTTGGCCGTCGACAGGCGCGATGTTCTGGTAAGATGACGGTAGTTCGGCACGAGGCCCGAGCCAGGCAATGTGTTCGTCATCGATGACGATGGCGGCGTCGGTGACGGTGCCATAGGGCGTGCCGTGGCTGCCGCTCATGGCGGCCGCGTTGATGTGATCGATCACTATCGGCATGGCGCTTTTCGAGGTGTATATGGCAGTCTATGTGTATAGGCTAATTCTCCTTGTCCGCCAAATGGTTATGGGATTATGACCGCCGCCTTGTTCGACTTCGTGGAAGGGCCATCGCCGCTGCTTATCAGCTCTCCGCATAGCGGCACGAGCATCCCGGCGGAGATCGCACCGACCCTGACGGAGACCGGGCGGACGCTGGTGGATACCGACTGGCAGGTGGAGAAGCTCTATGCCCCGATTGCGGCGCGTTTGGGGGCGTCGATGATCTCCGCAAAGACGACCCGATATGCCGCGGACCTGAACCGCAGCCCGGACAACCGCTCGCTCTATTCCGAGCGCCGGGTCTCGAGCGTGGTCGCCCCCGAAACGTTCGATGGCAAGGCGCTTTATCTGCAGGGCCGGGCACCTGATGCGGCCGAACTTTCGCGTCGGATCGAGACCTACTGGCAGCCCTATCACGACAAACTAAGGACTGCGTTGGAGACAATTCGGGCGCGGCACGGTTATGCCTTGTTGTGGGATGCGCATTCCATTCGGGCGCAAGTTCCGGCGCTGGCGGCGATGGGGTTTCCGGTGCTGAATATCGGTACCGCCGGCGGGGCGAGTTGCGACCCGGGCTTACAAGACGCTGTCTATTCGGTGGCGGCGCGACAGGAAGTTTATTCGTCGGTGCTGAACGGCTTCTTCAAGGGCGGTTACATCACACAGCATTACGGGGCGCCGAAGAGTGGCATCCATGCGAT
The DNA here is from genome assembly GCA_021774445.1 of Alphaproteobacteria bacterium. Lineage (GTDB taxonomy): Bacteria > Pseudomonadota > Alphaproteobacteria > UBA6615 > UBA6615 > SZUA-147. The sequence goes on along the minus strand of JAJFJA010000053.1, from coordinate 28,924 downwards.
CCAGCTTGAGTTGCGCCAGGACGCCTATCTCGACCCGGTGCTGGAGAACGCGCTGAGCGATGAGTCCGCCGCCGCGATCCGGGATCTGATCTTGCGTCTGGTTACGACCTACTGCGAAGGCGCGGCGGAGACCTGGGGGTGACAACGACACTGCTCGTTGAGCGGGCGCTGACGGCTGAGGGATGGCGCCATAACCTGCGGATCGATGTGGACGACGGCGGTGTGATCACCGGCCTATCGGCCGACGAAGAGCCGAGCGATCCCGACTGGGTAACGATACGCGGCGCGGTGATACCGGGCATGCCCAATCTGCATTCCCACGCCTTTCAACGGGCCATCGCCGGACTAACCGAGCATGGGAACGCGGATCGGGAGGACAGCTTCTGGTCTTGGCGGGACAAGATGTATGGCGCGCTGGCGCGGCTGGGCCCGGACGAAATGTCGGCGATCGCGGCGCAACTCTATGTGGAGATGCTGAAACGCGGCTATACGGCGGTCGGCGAGTTTCACTATGTGCATCACAACGAAGCCGGGTTGCCCTATGACAACCGGGCCGAGCTGTCGCTGCAGGTGGTGGGCGCGGCGCGCCGGGTGGGAATCGCCATTTGCCATTTGCCGACACTGTATTGCCTTGGCGGGTTCGATAGCCGCCCGCTGGCCGGAGGTCAGCTTCGTTTTGCCAACGATGTGGGCGGGCTGCTGGATATTCGTGACGCGGTTATCGCCGCGAACGAGGACGATGGGCGGGTGAGCGTTGGGCTGGGCCTGCACTCGTTGCGGGCGGTGAACGGTGGGGATATCGCGGCGGCGACGCGGGCGGTCGGGGCGGAAACGCCTATTCATATCCATGTTGCGGAGCAGACGGCGGAGATCGACGACTGCATGAGCACCTTGGGGGCGCGGCCAGTAGATTATCTGCTCAACCACGCCGCAGTGGACAAGCGCTGGTGCCTGGTACATGGGACCCATGCGAACGGCTTCGAAATAAGCCGGATGGCGGAGAGTGGCGCGGTGGTGGGTCTGTGTCCGACAACGGAGGCAAGCCTGGGTGATGGAATTTTTCCCATACAGGCGCTTCTTGCGGCGGGCGGGCGGTTCGGCATCGGGTCGGACAGCCAGATCTCGGTCGACCCCGGCGAAGAACTGCGTTGGCTGGAATATGAACAGAGACTGCTCAGGCAGCGGCGCAACCTGCTGACCGGGACATCGCAACCATCGGTGGGACAGCACTTATATGAAGCGGCGGCGAGAACCGGCAGTGACGTGCTGGGGCAACCGATCGGCCAGATTGCCGAGGGCATGTTCGCCGACTTTGCCGTACTGGACACCGACAGCGCCGCGCTGTGCCACGTCGCTGACGAGCACCTTCTCGACGTGGCGGTGTTCGCCAACCACGGTAATCCGGTGCGCGACGTTTATGTCAGCGGCCGACCCGTCATCCGCAACGGGCGGCACGAGGAAGAAGCGCAGATCGACGAGGCCTACAGGGCCGCGATCGGTCGCCTTAGGGGCTGAGATGGCCGCGCTTGACCCATAGGGTACAACCCGTGTCGCTACGCAGCCCATGGCTAAAGCCGTGGGGATTGCGTTGCCAAACGCCGGCGGCATAGCTGCCATGATCGTCTGCAAACGACCCGTCTACGACGAAGATTTCCTCGCCGCCTTCGCAAAGATATGCCGGCACTTGGGTCCCGGGATCGAGCTTTTCGAGGCTGACGTTTTCCAGCCAGGCCTGGGCGGTAAAAAGTGATTTGGTCCAGTGGCCGGTGATGACCCCGGTCTGCCATTCCGTCGCGCTCGAATCAATGACGAGCTGGAGTTCTCCCGCGGGGCGCATCTGCCGCAACTTGACCAGGATGGTGCAGCCCTCGTCCGACCAGGGTGCATGGTGGGTGCCCGGCGGGTTCCTGACATAGGTGCCCGCCGAGGCGTCGCCATCCTGGTCCGAGAAGGTCCCCTCTAGGACAAAGAACTCCTCACCGCCGCCATGCTGATGCTTGGGGAAGGTATGGCCTGCCGCGAAGCGGACGATAGAGGTGGCTCGGGCGACTTCACCGCCATCGCGGTCCAGCATGCGGCGCTCGATGCCCGCCTGAGGCGACGGCACCCAAGGCAGGTCATTGGTATCCACCACGGCGCGGCGGCTGAGGTCGGCGTGCAAGATTGTCGGCTGCTCGTAGCTCACGCTGGGGCCTTTCATTTGCGGTGTCGCGGCCCTTTCCAAATAAGCCTGGCGGATGCTGGATCAACCGCCGGCGCGCGACGGATCGATCCTGGATACGACAAAAGCGTTCGGAGCCCTCGCCGCCGGCCTCGCGGTGCGGCAAAGCTAATCGCGCCGTCGGTGGTGAGCCAGCCGGGCGCTAGGCGCGGACTTAGAGACCGGCGCCTAGGCCCCAGGCAAGATTTCGCTCACCAAACACGCCAATCCGTTGACCAACCGTTTTGAATGAGAATTGGCCTTAACGAAGTTGGTGCCGAGCCGGCGCAAAAAGGATTAGCCTCACAGGTTAGGATCGATCTGCCAGGTTTCGTTGACGAGATCGTCACCCCGATAAGTCAAAACGTAGCGGACCGGGATGGTATTCTTACCGACGAACTTTACGTTGGCCGTTACCGTCACGCCTTTCGGGTTCGCACTTTCCTTAACGTCGGATATCTCGGCGGTTAGTTTGCCCTGGGCCTTTGAGAACTTGGTCCACAGCGCTGCGATGTCGGCCTTGCCGGTGTACTCTCCGTCGAGCGGCCCGCCGATCCACTGGAATTTCGTCGTGTCAGTGTAGGCTTCGCTCGCCTTGTCGACCAAACCCGCCGCGATCGCCTCAAAATGCGCTTTGGCCAGGTCGGCACCACCGCCGGCGAATGCCGGCGCGGCAATCGCCGTCGAAACCAAGAGTCCGGCGACGGCAGAAGTGAAAAACTTTCTCATTGTGATGCGCTCCAGTTCTATTGTGATGATGTCTGACATACGGGAGCGCCCCGGCATTATTCCATGTGGCCGACATGAAAATCATACGAACGATAATATCGCCTATAACGACAGTTGTGCCCTGATCAGATGAGCAGCCGGCAACAACTCTTGCTCCGAGAATCCGCCGGCGAGCCCGAAACCCGATGCGCCGTCGGCCCATGTGACCACGCCCGCTTCGCCTTTGCGGGCAAACTGCATGTCGGTCGAGTCCGTCGATCGCAGGTCGTTCCTCACATACAACACAACGCGACGCCCGTCGTCGTTTTCGTACATGAGCAGCGCGGCCGGCGATGTCTCGCTGACCATCAGGCGTCCGCCGACCAACTCGAACCCCAAATTGTTGAGTTTGGGAATGGGTAAACTCATGCCCATGCGATTGGACAGCCAAGCTGATAGATGGACGTCGTCCGCTGCCGTCACCTCGACCGGGTGACGTTTCTCGGGTGAGTAGACGACGTAGGCCGCGCTGGAACTTTCGGCAAGCTGGTCGAGGATCGCACGATCCGCGCTGCCGAGGCCGTGCGCGAACCAACCGGCGCCGACCCCGACGATCAGCCCGGCGATTGCCGCGGCCATCGGGAACCCCAAAAGCGGGCGCCGCCGGCGGATGAGGTCAGCATGAGCGGACGGCACCGGCTCGTCGAAGACGCCGTCGAAAGATTCATGAAGAGCCGCATTGATCCGCCGATAGTCGGCGACCTCCGCGGCCGCCTCAGGGTGCGCCGCCAGATACGCCTCGACCTGCTCTGCCCGCTCGGGCAACAAGTGACCATCGACGTAGGCGTGCAAATCGTCGGTGGTTATCGCGGCGTTGGGATTTTCGTTCATCGGCGCCGTCACTTCACGCGCCGGATCGCCGGCTTGCGATTGGCCATGCCAAGATTCGTCCGAAGCTTTGCGCGTGCCCGGTGCAGACGCGACATCAGCGTGCCGGTCGGGATGGATAGGACTTTGGCGGCCTCGGCATAGCTCAGTTCGTCTATCCCCACCAGGATCAACACATCCTTTTGGTTCTGCGGCAGACGGTCAATTTCGGCAAGAACCGCCTGTGCGCCGATCCGGTCCTCTGGACTGGCGTAATGTGAGGACAGCTCGCCGACATCGGCCAAGGTTACGGTCGCTCCCCTTCTCGAACGGTGCCGTACAACGTCCACGTGCAAATTGTGCATGATCGCGAATAACCATGGGCGCAGGCGCCGGTTCGATTGCCAGAGATGGAACCTACCAAGGGCCCGTACCAAACAATTCTGGACCAGGTCGTCCGCAGCGTCGGCATCGCGGACGAGGACCCTAGCATAACGCCTCAGGTGGGGGATCTCGGCAATCAGCAATGTGCGGTCGCGGAACATCACCCGGAACAGCCGTGCTGCCCCGACATGGGCCTTGTTGAGTACAACGAATGCGTCATCCCTACCGCAAAATGGCAGTTTCTCCCATGGGCCGGACTTCGGCCAGGAGTTCTCTGACTGATTTACGGCGTATGGCTGAAGATATTCCCAACTCACGGGTCTGGGAACCGAGACTGATCCGCACCGGTTCCGTAAATCACGCGACGCTTGGGCGCTGGACGCAGGCGCGCGGCCTTGAACCGACGCCTGCGTCCAGGACCAACCTAGTTCGGCAGAGAGCCTTCCAGACCCTCAACCAACCAGTTCATACCAAAGATTTCCGGATCGGGAAGATTCGCACCGGCGGCAACGCGCTCTTGACCCTTTTGATCCTTGATCGGGCCGGCGAAGGCATGCAGCTCACCGCTCATCAACTTCGCCTCGGCGTCTTTGATTTGGGCGAGTTGATCGGCCGTCAGGTCCTTGCTCCAGGCTTTCACTTTGACGGCACCATCGCTGAGACCGCCGCGGAAATCGGAGCCATTGAAGTTCCCCTCCAAGGCCGCCCCGACTTCCCGCACGAAATAGTCCGTCCAGTCCATCGTTACCGAGGCGAGGACGGCATTGGGGCCGTAGGCACTCATGTCCGAGCCGGTGTTGACGACGTAAACGCCCTCTGCCTCGGCCACATTGACGACGGACGGAGTGTCCTGGTGGAGGGAGAACAGGACATCCGCACCCTGTGAGACCAAGGCCCGCGCCGCGTCCTGGGCCTTCGGGGGATCAAACCAGGAGTTCAGCCAGATGATCTTGATTTCGACATCGGGATTGGCCTTGCGGGCGGCCAGGGTGATGGCATTGACTTCAGCCACGACTTCGGGAATGGCAAAGGCGCCGACCATGCCGATAGTATTGGTTTTGGTCACCAGACCGGCGGCGAGCCCGCCGAGATAAAAACCTTCATAATTGCGCGGCGTGAAGGTGCCGAAGTTGTCGGTTTGCTTGAAACCACTGGCATGTAGGAAGGAAACGTCCGGGTTGCGACCGGCCAACCGCAGGCCGTCGTTCATATAACCGAACGAGCCCAGCATAACGAAGTCAGCACCGTCGGTTACCATCTGGTTCATGATGCGGGTGGCGTCAGGGCCCTCCGGGACGTTCTCGACGACTGTCGTTTTTACTTTGTCGCCGAAGCTTGCCTCGATGGCCTCGCGACCAAGGTCGAGTTGCTTAGCCCAGCCGACATCGGCGACCGGGGCCGGATAGATAAAGCCGATGGTCATCTCCTCGGCCTGGGCGGCGCCGGCAGTAAATAGCGTGCCGGCAACCGCTAACCAAGTCAGTGTTTTGAAGTGCATTTGTCGTCCTCCTGTTGCTGTTCTTATTGCGTCACATGGTAGACACGCCCCAACGAAACAGGGGCGTTAAGACGGATACTGCGGCCGTCCATCGATAGCAGCACGATGGCGATAATGGTGGCGATGAAGGGCACACTCGTCAGCAGTTGGGATGGAATGGCCAGGCCGAAGCTCTGGACCAACAACTCGCCGATGGTGGCGGCACCGAAAAGATACGCGCCGATCACGATACGGCCGCTGCGCCAAGTCGCGAACACGACCAGGGCGACAACGATCCAGCCGCGTCCGGCAATCAATCCGTTGGCCCAAAGGGTCGTGGAAGCAACCGAGATGAAGGCGCCGGCGACGCCGGCCATAAAGCCGCCGAACAAGATCGCGGCGAAGCGGATCGCGTTCACGTTGTAACCAATCGCGTGGGCGGATTCAGGCGACTCACCAACGGCACGGACGATCAGGCCGAGTTTGGTCTTCATGAGCATGAACCAAACCGCGACCGCGAGCAGCGGTGCCAAATAGACAACGGCAACATGATCGAACAGCCCGCGGCCAACGATCGGCAGCTCCGAGAGGAGAGGGATCGGCAGTCGTGCCATGGGTGCGACCGTCATGCTTTCGTAAGGCTGACCAATCAGCGCAGACAACCCCAAACCGAGGATGCCGACAGCGATACCGGTGGCGACCTGGTTACCGAGGGTGAGGAGCACGACGGCGGCGAAAACGACTGACAATGCTGACGCGACGAGGCCCCCGATAAAAATCGCGAGCCAATAGCTTTCGGTGTTAGAGACGACGATAAAGCCGACTGCGGCACCGAGTGCCATCATGCCCTCGATGCTCAGATTGAGTACGCCCGCCTTCTCGACAACCAATTCGCCGAGCGCCGCTATCAACAGGGGCGTCGCCGCCAGCAACGTTCCCGAGAGCAGAAATGTCAGTGTGTCCATCAACCAGCCCCTGCCGGAATACGCCGTCTGGTGCCGAAGCGCACACGGTAGTCGACGAAGACACGCGCTGCCAAATAGGTGACCAGCAGAATGCCCTGCAGTACGATATTGACCGAAAAAGGTACGCCCGCCGAGGTCTGGGCAATGTCGCCGCCGACGAAAATTACCGCCATAAAGAAGGCGGCAAAGAGGATGCCGATCGCCCGCAGGCCGCCGAGGAATGCCACTATGATCGCGGCAAAACCGTAGCCCGGAGATACCACTCGTTGCAGTTGACCCAGGGGTCCCGCCACCTCGAAAACACCGGCTAATCCAGCCGCCGTGCCACCGATGAGTAGACTCAGCCAGATGGCACGCGCCTCGCTGAAGCCGGCATAGCGGGCCGCATCGGGCGCCGTCCCGCCGACCTCGAGCTTATATCCGGTCATGCTGCGCTCGACGAAGAGCCAGGCGAGCAGGCTCACGCCGATGGCAAAGAATATGGAGATATTGACTCGGAAGCCGCTGAACAGAATCGGCAGCATGCCGACATCCGGGAACAAGGCCGACTGAGGGAAATTGAAACCGAGGGGATCCCGCAATGGACCTGACACCAAGTAGAACAACAATTGCAGCGCTATCGAGTTGAGCATCAAGGTGACGAGGATCTCGTTGGCGTTATAGCGCGCCCGCAACCAGGCGGCGATCGCCGCCCAGCCCATGCCAAAGCACCCGCCAACGAGCGCCATGGCGGGCAACATCAACGGGTTCTGGCTGTCATTGAAGAAGATCGGCAGCAAGCTGCCGCCGATGGCACCGAGCAGCAGCTGACCTTCGGCACCGATGTTCCAGACCTTGGCGCGAAAGCCAATGGCTAAACCCTGAGCGATCAGTAGCAGCGGTCCCATCTTGAGAAACACTTCACTGATGTTAAAGCCGCTAGAAAACGGTGCGAAATACAGAAAGAAAAGCGCCTTGCCGGGCGAGACACCGAGTATGGAGAGTATGATAACTCCAGCGCAGACCGTGATCGCGACTGCCGCGAAAGGTGCGATAAGCGGCGCGGATGTCGAGCGTTCCGTCTTGGTTTCAATAACCCAAGGCAGCCGCATCATGACGGCACCGCCTCGCCGTTCGGCTGTCCCGGCAGGAAACCGCCAGTCATGAAATCGCCGATGAGCGCACTATCCGCATCGACCCGGTCGATAGACGGTGAGAGGTGACCGCGAAAGATAACATGTAGGCGGTCGGCGATTTCCAGCAGCTCCTCCAGCTCATCGCTGATGATAAGGATTGCGACGCCATTGTCTCGCAGATCGACGAGATGCTGGCGGATCGCGGCGGCGGCGCCAACATCGACACCCCAGGTCGGCTGGGCGGCCAGAAGTATCTTCGGCCCTAGGCGGATCTCCCGCCCAACGATGAACTTCTGCAAATTACCGCCGGACAGGCTACGGGCTTCGGCGTCCCAGCCACTGCAATGGACGTCCATCTGGTCGATGCACTGCTTGGCAAAGGCGCGGGCGGCGGGGCGTTTGATGAAACCGCGGTTGGCCAAGCCAAAGGAATGGGCCGTTAGGATAACGTTCTTTTTCAGGTTCATCTCGGGGACCGCACCGCGGCCATGGCGCTCTTCCGGCACAAAGGCAAAGCCTAAGTCACGGCGCTTGCCGCTATCCGCGGCACCGCAGGAGCGGCCATTAATGACGATCCGATCCTGCTGGCGCGGTGGCAGCAGGGTCTCACCGGACAAAATCGCGGCAAGTTCCTTCTGTCCATTGCCGGAGACGCCGGCGATGCCGACAATTTCGCCGGGGCGCAGGGCCAGGGAAACGTCACTCAGCGTGGTCCCGAACGGATCAGCGGGAACATAGGTGAGATCGCGCACTTCCATCGCCGCGGCGTCCGCCGGCGTGGCGGCGGCGCGTCGAGGGTGCGGAATATCGCGACCGATCATCAGACGGGCCAGGGACTCATTAGTTTCCTGCGTCGGGTCAACGGCTTCCGTCACGACCTTGCCGCCACGCATAATGGTGGCCTTGTGGCAGAGGGCCCTGATTTCCTCGAGCTTGTGGCTGATGAACAGCACCGCCCTGCCTTGATCGGCGAGCCGGCGTATGGTCTCGAACAGCGCCGGAATACCGCTGGGCGGCAACACCGACGTCGGTTCGTCCATGATGATCAAGCGCGGGTCCTGAAGCAGGCAGCGGATGATCTCGACGCGCTGACGTTCTCCCACCGACAAGGAATGCACCAGGGCGTGCGGGTCCACGGGCAGACCAAAGCGCTCGCCGATCTCGGTTATGCTCGGCACCAGCTTGGCGGCGGTCTTCGGCGTGGCGAGGGAAATATTCTCGGCGACAGTGAGTGTCTCGAACAGCGAGAAATGCTGAAACACCATGCCGATCCCCAGAGCGCGGGCATGGGCGGGGTTGCGGATCTCGACCGCCTCGCCGCGCCATCTGATCTCGCCGGCGTCGGGAGCGAGAACCCCATAAATGGTCTTGACCAGCGTACTTTTGCCGGCCCCGTTCTCACCCAAAATGGCGTGAATTTCGCCGGGCGCGATCTTCAGCGATACGTTGTCGTTGGCCAAGACCGCTGGGAATGCCTTGGTAACGCCGACGAGTTCAAGAAGTGGCGCTTCGGCACCGGCATTTTGGGGACTTGGTCGTATATCGAGTTCTTGGTTTCTCATCAAAGCCGCAACTGGCCCCCGGTCGCTATTACAGACGGTTAGATGTCTAGCACCAACAGTTTGGATTTTGCCCGTGAAACGCAGGGCGTGAATAGGTGGCCCGACGTGCGCTCCTCGTCCGAGAGAAACATGTCGTTGTGTTCGGGTTCGCCTTCGAGCACAGGTGTCACACAGGTGCCACAGACCCCCTGCTCACAGCTTGTTTGGATCTCAATGCCGGCTTCTCGCAGTACCTCGATGATGGCCTTGTCCGGCGGAACGACTAGCTCGATACTACGCTTGGCGAGCCTGATCACAAACTCGTCGGCGCCGGGCGTGAGTTTGGGCGGGTCAGCGGAAAAATGCTCCAATATGACGGCGTCGGCGGGCCAGCCGGCTTGCTCGGCAACAGCCCCGACGACATCCATGAACGGGCCTGGTCCACAGAGATAGATCACGTCGTCGGGACCGGGAGAGCGAAGAATTTCATCCAGCACGTCGTTGAGCAATGGCGGCACGAGGCCGAAATGATAAGCCACCTGGCGCGACCAACCACTGGTGGTGATCAAATCGCGAAAGGCCAACTCACCATTTGAACGCGCAAAGTAGTGGAAATCAAATGACAATCGCTCGCTGGCCAGGGCCTGCGCCATGCTTAGCAACGGCGTGACGCCGATCCCGCCGGCCAGGAGGATGCTGCGACCGCCCGTGTCGCGGAGCGCAAAGTTGTTTTTTGGCCGGCTGATCTTGAGGGTACCGCCCTCTTGCAGCTGACTGTGCATCGCACTGGACCCGCCACGGCCATTCTGCTCACGTTTGACGCCGATCAGATAGTGGCTGCCGTCGGCCGGGTCGCCGGCAAGAGAATATTGGCGAATGAAACCAGGCACCGGGCAGACATCGATATGGGCGCCGGGTCGGAACGGCGGCAGGGTCTCACCCGGCCTGGGCTCGAGAATGAAACTGCGGATTTCAGAAGTCTCGCGGCGAATCTCCCGGATGGTGACTTCCAGGTCCACTAAGCGAACTCGGGTATGCCGGACATGGGGTCGAAATGAGGGATCGTACGAAACACCCGCAGCCAGTTGCGGAGCGCGGGATAGTCCTCGTGCCCGATGCCGCCGTCCCCGGCGAGGGCGACATAGGGATAGCAGGCCACGTCAGCGACGGTGGGGTGATCGCCGGCGATCCATTGAGCGCCGGCGATCTCGCGGAGTGCGAGGTGATCGTCGAGGATGCGGAAGGCGGCATGGGCGCTATTACGCGCCGCGGCGATGTCGAGATCATAACCCAACAAATCGTGGAGACGCGCGGCCGACGCCGCCATGATCTCGCCGCCGGCGAACATCAGCCACATCATCACCGTGCCGAACGTGGCGGGGTCGCGCGGTAACCACTTGCCGGTCTTGTCGTATTTGTTCGCCAAATGGCACAGGATCGCCTGGGCGTCGCGCAAGCGCAGATCGCCGTCCTCGAGCACTGGGAGTTGCCCCAGAGGATTAATTGCGAGGAAATCCAGGGACTTGTGGCGCCGACCGGGATAGAAGTCTACCTGCTCGCGCGTATAGGTAAGTTCGAGAAAACCGAGCAGCAAGCGCACTTTGTAGCAGCTGCCGGAGAGCGTGTAGTCGTAGAGTTTAAGCGCCATCTCGTTTGCCTATGCCGCCGCTTTCTCGCTGGTCCCGAACCAAATACCAGATTGTTTGAGCCAGCGTCGAAAGGTCACCGATCCGACATCAGCCTTGGTGGGGATCTCGGCGGTCAGATCGAGCGGCATGAGAGCGGGCCGCTGGTTCTCCAAGATCACGCGGTCCTGCAGGAATATGGTCTGCTGGAAGTCGATCATCGATTCGGTGGTGCTGACCGCGTCGACCAAGGCCATGGGCATATAGGCGAGGCAGTCCGTTTCGTCTCTCGGCTGAATGAAAAGGCAGATTGCGTCATTGCGGCCGGGGTCGCCATGAACGGTCTTGTAAAGCATGATGCTGAAGGGCGACATGATCCGATAAACGTATTTCGTCATTTGGCCGCCGGTGGCCGCTTTCGAGGCAGCGGGCTGAAAAAACTGGCAATCGGTGGCCCAGATCTCGTCGACCTCCTTGCGGTGCTCAACCTTGTACGAGGCGACCTCAGTTTGTTCTTCGGCGCCTAGAATGTCGGTGTGGACGAAGGGGAAATGGGCCATGTCGAGGAAGTTCTCGATCAGCCGATAGGGACTTGTGTTGACGCCGACACAGCCGCTATTGACCAGCCGCCGGTCAGGCTCAGCGAATTCAGAGATCTCCGGCAGCGGTCGCTTGGGCTCACTCAGAGTGGTGAAAATGCAGCAGTAGCGGCTCTGTACGGGCAGTTGTCGACCGGGCGTGCCGGTCCGATCGAGGGTGAAGACCTCATAACTATCGGCGGCCGTGCGGGTGGCACGAACCTGCTGACCCAAGATGACGGTGTCCCAATGGCCGCCAACCGGCACCTTGCCGGGCCAACCGCAGGCAACCCACTCGCCGAGCGCAACGGCATCCGTTGTTACTGTCATGATCTCGCCCCCTATCGGCTCGGGCCGGTGCCGGCTTCGATGGCATCGCGTAGGCTATGCATTTGCCGTACCAGGGCAAGGCGGTCGGCAGTTGCATCGACGCCGGATGACGCAATGTGCACTCCGGTCTTGTTGGCCTCGACCGGCTGCAAAGCGAGCAGGAGCTGGGTCTGCGCGCCCAAGGTCACGACGTAGACATCGGCGGCGGGCGTGGCCGGTTCGGCCGGTGCGCCATAGTCGAAAGCCGCGATGCCGGCGAGCACGACGGCAGCCGAACGATGGATATAGAGGCTGCGGACCGGGCGCCAGTCCGTCACTGCCGGTATTTCGGGCACGGTCGCCGCGCGCGCGGCGGACAGGTTTGACCAGATAATCCCGTATTTCGTTGCGACGGCATGGGCGCCGGCACAAATAGTCTTGGGCGGAGCAAGTTCGGGATGGGCCGGAATAGAGACGCACCGGCCATCCTCGCCATAACCCCAGCCGTGGTACAGGCAGCGGAGGGTACCATCGCGCACAAAGCCAAAGCTCAATCGCATCCCGCGGTGTGGGCACTGATCGTCCCAGACCTTTGCCGGACCGGTTTCGCCACGCCAAAGGGCGAGTTCGCGACCGGCGACGATGACCGGGTGGCTCGATTGCGGCCGAATCTGAGCGTCCAGGCCGACCGCGATCCAACAATCTCGGGCGCCCGCCGCGTCGTGTTGGCTCTGCTGCATCTCTCTCCGCCCGGCCTCAACATCCCCAAGGACCACCGCCAGCCTGGCTTTTTCCAATCTGGCGTTGGCCCGGAACAGGCTACGGTCCATTGACTGAATGATACAGATGGTTATTTTGAAACAAGTGTTCGGAAATCTTGAACGGAGGCAGGATGCTCCTCGATGACGTGCAGATCTTCCTGCAGATCGCCACCAGCGGATCGCTGTCGGCCGCCGCGCGGGTCGCCTGCAAACCAAAGGCGACGGTCAGTCACCAGCTGCGCCGCCTGGAAGAAGAGATTGGCACAGCCCTTTTCCTGCGTTCCGCGAACCGGCTCGAGTTGAGCGAAGCCGGTCATGATTTCATGGATCATGCGAAGAATATTCGGCGGGCATGCGAGCGGGGCATCGATGCCGCGCGGCGTAGCGAGCAGGTCGCGGCGGGAACCATACGAATTGGATCGTCCGGCGAGTTCACGTCAAATCTAGTGGCGCCGCTGGTCCTGCACTTTGCGCGCAAACAGCCCGACCTGCGGGTCGAGGTTATGGTCTTGCGCGGCGATGCGCTGCTGAGTTCCCGGGACAGCCTGGATTGCATCCTCTATCTCGGCGAACCGCCGGTGCCACGCGTGGCCGAACTGACGGCAAAGCTGCTTGGCAGCTTCTCATTCGCGCTCTACGCCAGCCGAGGCTACCTCGACGAACGGGGTACCCCGGAAGCGCCGAATACACTGCGGTCCCACGATTTGATCGGATTCCACAACGGCGACAAGACGACAGTGTGGGAACTGAAAAACGGGCGTGAGGCATTCAGTGTACAGCCTCAGGCGAAGTTTCTGTCGAACGACTATTGGGTTACAAAATTGGCGGCGATCCACGATCACGGGATCTGTTTCCTGCCGACATTCTTCGCCACGCTGGAGGAAAATGAAGGCCTCTTGGAGCGCGTTCTGCCGCAGTGGGGGTCGCGCGACGTGCCAATGTACGCGCTGTTCTCCAGCCATCGCCTGAGCAATCCGAACCTGCGGCGCCTGATCAATTCCGTCCAAGATAACTTCGACGAGATTTTCTCCTATCTCTACACGACGACAAGGAATAATGCGCTCGGACTCGCCGGCACGCGACCGGCCGCCGCATTGTTGCGCAGCGGCCTAGATGGCGCGGGGTCGGGTGCCCTTCCTGCAGGTGACGATTAGTAGAGTGCTCGCATAACCGCCCCCTTCGCAAAGCAACGAGGCGGCGTCTACTCGGCGTTGTCTTTACAATATTGCGCTATTTCGGCATGTGTCGCGTACCAGACTCCCGGATGGGAGCGGATATGCCGCAGCAGTTCCTCGATCAGTTGTATGCGGGATCGGTGGCCAATAATCGGCGGATGAAGGGTGAGCAAAAACAATCCGCCCTCCTCATACGCGCCATCGAATTCGCGTCGGAAGACATCGAGCACGGCCGAAGGTGGCGTATATGGCCTGAGACCGGCGAAGCGATCCATGTTGAAATAGACCGCATCGTCACGAATCCATTCAACTGGCAACTCCACGATGCCGGTGGGTTCGCCCGCCTCCAGCAACTCGTAAGGCTCGTCGTCAGCCATCATCGAGGAATCATAAAGCAACCCCATTTCACGACTGATCGTAAGGGTAAATGGACTGAAATCCCAAGAGGGCGTACGCAGACCAACCGGCCGCGCGCCGGTGATTTTCTCGAGGGCTTCAGATGAGCGCATCTGCAGGTCACGTTCGACGTCGTAACCGAGGCGGCTGTTCAGCTCGTGGATCCAACCATGGATGCCAATCTCATGGCCACTCGCGACGACCTCCCGTTGTTCATCGGGGTGAAGCTGTGCGACGACCGCGGGGACGAAAAATGTTGCCGGAACGCTATATTTTTCGAGCAACTTGAGAATACGGGGTATCCCCGCGCGGGCCGCATATTGACCCTGGGACAAACGCCCCGGTGACTCATCTCCCCAGCGCAGAGTCAGTGATTCATGGTCGGAATCGAAGGAGATCGCCACCGCGACCCGGGCGCCATCTTTCCATACTTTCGGCTTTAGGGATCGGCCGGCGCGGACTTTGTTGACGATGCCGCGCCATTTCTCCTCCGGCCAATCCCAGGGCCGCGCCTTGTCGCCGGCAAGCCGAATATCCGACATATCGTTCATAGGAACTCTCCCTGTTGCCGCATAATTGGATCGCGTTGCAGATACCCTATCGCCGCACGGCTTGGCGCGCAAAAGGCTCGAGCGATCCGAGGCTACGACGCTATCCCAACGGGCGCTATTCGAGCGGCCAGGGCACCGCGGCGATTTCTGACAAAAGAGAGCAACCGCGCACGATAGTCTACGGGTACGGCCGCCGCCACTGACCCTCGACCGGCCAAGGCACTGCGCCAGGAATTGGTTTTCGGTGATTCTTGGAAGACCGAAAAATCATCAATGTCGTCGAAGGTGTCGAAATATCTGAAAATCGGGCCGTAGACAGCGTCGACCAAGGAGAACCGCTGGCCTGAGAACCAGGGTCCGTCGCCCAGCTCCGACTCCACACGACCAAACATCTCGGCCAATCGCTGAGCCTCGTTGCCGAGATCAGCCGCGGTCGGGGCGTTGTAGAACGCGGCAATTCGGTTGAGGATCGAGGAGCCAAACTCGATCCAACTGCGGTGATGGGCCCGCCTCAGGGGGTCCTGGGGATGAAGCGGATGCGGCTGGGTTTCCTCGAGATATTCGAGGATGACCGCAGATTCGAAGATTGCGACCTCGCGGCCGGCTTCGCGGACCCGCAACAGAGGAACTTTGCCGAGTGGTGAGAGAGATCTGAACCACGCGGGCTTGTTCGCCAAGTCGATATCGATCCGCTTAAAGGGGACTGCTTTCTCCGCCAGCGAAATCGCGGCCCGCTGCACGTAAGGGCAGAGATGATGGCTAATGAGCGTGAGACTGTCTTGGTTGTCCACGGCGGCTCCTTATATGCAATCGCATCTACCTCCGATATAAATGCAGTTGCATTGACTGTCAACTATCTGCCATCCTGGCTGCGTGACCAAGAAGACAAAAACACCTTCAAAGGATGCGGTACAGGCGTGGGCTGGCGTCATGCGTGTTTCGCAATATTTGCTCATTAGGGTGGAGGCCGACCTGAAGTCCGCCGGCCTGCCCCCACTATCCTGGTATGACGCACTCTTGGAGCTAAAGAGAGCTGGGTCCAAGGGCCTGAGGCCGTTCCAACTGCAACGGGAGATGCTGCTGGCGCAGTATAATTTGTCGCGCCTGGTCGAGCGGCTGGTCAAGGCCAGCTATGTGGAGCGGCTGCCGAGTGAGGTGGATGGGCGCGGCCAAATCCTGAGGATCACCCGGAGCGGGCGCGATTTGCTGCGACGGATGTGGCCTGCCTACGAAGCAGCAATCCAGGAGCATTTCGCAAACGGTCTCGATTCTAGGGACTTCCGGGAATTGAGTCGGCTATTGTCGAAGATCCGACGCTGACCGTTCACGTCTCGTTAGGCGTGGAGCGCTCTCGGCTAGGAAGTGCCGGTACGCCGAGACCATTGCTGGCGGGTGATTCGAAAGCCGGGACATTGCGTGGCGTAGGCCCGGCGGGGACCTTCGTCGACAAGACCACTCTTCCGAAGTACATGCTGCGAGGCGGTGTTTTCCGGGTGCGTGACGGCGACAACATCGGCCAATTGGGTCCGCTCAAAGGCGAACCTCAACAGGCGCTTGCACGCCTCGGTCGCATAGCCCTTGCCCCATGCGGATTTCTTCAGGATGTAGCCGACTTCCACTTCACAATCGGGTAGGTCGTCGCCGGCCACCAAGTCCCAGTTGGTGTCATTTTCTTCAATGGGCAGCGGTAACAGGACCGCCGTGCCGAGCTTTTCTTGGGTCGCCCGATCAATCGCGCACCAAACCCCGATGCAGCCGCCGGCGCAGCGCTTGGTCGCGACGGCCAATTCCCGGCCTACTTCTTCCGCCGTGCGGACCGCACCAATATAACTGGTGACCTCGGGGTCGGTGAGGAGGGCGAGACCGAGATCCAAGTCGGTTTCGGCCAAAGGTCGAAATAGCAGCCGTTCGCTGGTCAGTATGAGTTCCATCGAGCTATTCCCCCTCCCCTTGGTGGCATTGCGGACGCCGAGTTGAGCATGCGCGCCGCCGCCGATCGACTCTTCGGCCATCATGCCGACATCTTCCTGATCCATTGGTCGAGTGCAACGGCGAGGATGATCAGCGACCCGATTGCAAACACCTGCCAAAATGCGGGGGCGCCGGCGAGGGCGAGGCCGTTGCGGTACACACCGACGATGAGCGCGCCCACCAGGGTGCCGACGACCGAACCGCGGCCACCGAACAGGCTGGTACCGCCGATCAGGACCGCGGTAATCGACTCGAGATTGGCGTACTTGCTCGCAATCGGGCTCACCGCGCCGCTGCGGCCGATCAGAACCCAGCTCGCGATTGCACAGATCAAGCCGGCGATCGCGTAGACGGCAATCAGCGTGCGCCGAGTGTTTATGCCGGCGCGGCTTGCGGCGTCCGGGTCGTCGCCGATGGCATAGATATGACGCCCAAACGCGGTGTGGTTCAGCACATACCAGATCAGTGCTATGAGCAGAATCAGCAGGATAGAGCCGTAGGTAACGCGCGCGTCACCGACCTGGATGATCGTACCCGTGAAATGCAGGAATGGCGCCGTCGCCTCGATGTCCTGCTGACGAATCGTGGTGCCCCGCGAATAGCCAAGGTACAGCGCTGCGAAAATGCTCCAAGTGCCAAACGTGACGATGAACGGCGGCAATTTGAACAAGGTGACCAGTGCGCCGTTGATGAAGCCGCAAGCGACACCGCATAGGAGCCCAAGGGTGAAGGCAATTTCCACCGGCAGGCCCGCGAGCACCGCAAGACGAGCCATGAGGACCGAAGAGAGGATCATAATCGCACCGACCGAGAGGTCGATACCGGCGGCCAGGATAATCAGGGTCTGCGCGGTCGCGAGGATTGCGATAATAGTGACCTGCTGAAGGACCAGCGATAGGTTGAAGGGATCGAAGAACTGGCTGCCGGAAAAGGCCCTGAACAGAACGACTGAGATCAGAAGGACGATGAAGGGAACCACGGTCGGGCGGGCGTGCAGAAAAAGTCGGACCCGCCGCAGGACGGTTTTGTCCTCGATTTCGAACCGGGCAACCATCGACCTGGTCGCGGCCGCCTGTTCGTCGTCGGACATGCCTGCTGAACCCGTCCCCTCATTAAGCGCTCGGTTTGCGCGCGAGATAGACGATCTCTTGAAATGGCAACTTGACCGGCGCCGGCCCAAACTCGCTGTGCAGCGCTGCGGCGGCGGCAGCCACAATTTCCTCCACGCCGACCTTGGCGCGCCGCTCGATTTCTAAAATGGTTGGGTTGCCGGTGATAAATCCGCGTGCCGGAAGTGCGTGATCCGCCGTTTCCACCAATTCGGACACATACGCAACATCGATGCCCTCAAAGCCCGCATCGCTAAGCATTCGGCGTCCTTCGCTGACATCGCTTAGGCTGAACGGAACCTCAAGAAACCGCGGGGGATCTGTTTTGAAGAAGCTCTTTACAACATTATCGATAACACGCACCACCGGGTTCTTATCAAACGAATCCCAAACGTTCGTGGCCAGCACGCCTGCAGGCTTCAGCGCCCGGGCCATCTCACCCATGCCGATGGCCTTGTCGGGGAAGAACATCACGCCGAACTGGCAGACCACGGCATCGAAGCTCTCATCTTCAAAGGGCAAGTCCAACGCGTCGGCTTGACTGTATGTCACGCCCGGCAAATCTCCGTTGACCTTAGCAGCATGATCCAGCATCGCTTCGTTGAGGTCAGTGGCAACAATTTCCGTGCCGTCGGGCAGCGCGTTCGCCAAATGTCGGGTGGATATCCCGGTGCCACAGGCAACCTCCAACACCTTCCCGGGCCGGCCAAACGCGGCGGCGACCCGGCGGGCGAAATCAGCGGCAGAAAACTCGAACAGGAGCGGTCCGAGATAGGTGTCGTAAACCTCGGGGATGGAGCCAGTGAAGCTCACATTCGTCGACGTCGCGGCCATGATGGTTCTCCGTTGACCCGAATTCATCTAGCTTGACGCCCCAAGATCAACATGTCGAGGCGCGCCGCGTGCTCGACTGACATTCCCCGAATGAGCCGGCGATGCAGGCCAACCTGGTGATCGCGCTCTATTCGCTTAGAGGGGCCGATGCCGCAGAGCGCGTTCAAAGCGATGCGCGATGGCGGCGTATGTTGTCGTATCGATGCGATTGCGAAACCTGCTGTCCCGGGTCTGGAATAGGCCGGCGCGGACGAGGTCGACGTAGTCGTCTTGGCCGTCATGCCAGTAGAAGGCCATGAGTTGAATACCCATCGGCTTGAATGCCGGGATGGTGTTGTAGTCGGCGCCAGGCGGCCCCGTACGCCCCGGCAGCCGGCGCCGCGCGCCGAGCCAGCCACGGAACGTATAAAACGCGTCATTGGGGGGCAAAAACTCGAGCTGGTAGGGGACTTCTGATTGGCCGTGGGTGATGTCGTCGGCCTGCATGCGCGGCCGTTCCGTGCCTAACACCAAATACGCGACGGTCTTGGCGCTGATAAACGGCACCGCGCGGCGGCGGCGGCGTTCAGGGCTTTGCGGGTAAAGCTCGTTGGATCCGATAGCGGCCGTGACTTCAGGCCGGCCATTGGCGGGCGCCGGCAGATCCTTATCGAACAGGTAGCTGCGCAGGTAGTTGTGCTGCTGTAAGAGCAACGCGAACGGTCGATTGTCCGGGCTTAGGACGACGGTCGCGGCAGTGTAATGGTCGAGTTGGTGCCAATCGATGTGGGCATTGAACAGCTTGGCCAGCGTCCAATGCAGGGGTGGCAACCCAGCGGGCAAGCCGGAGTGACGAAAAACAAAATGATACGTCAGGAAGGTTAAGTCGAGGCGGCCTTGGCCCGGCAGGTCGAGGTGATCATAACGGATCCGGCCGAAGGCCACGGGCTTGGGCGGGACCGTGCGTGGTTCGTGACGAAACTGGGTTCGTGAGATATCCCTGTGCTGGTTCAGCAACGCGCGATCAACGGTGCCGCTGATGCGCTCGCCGGTCGGGGAAAACAGAGTCCCCTGTGCAATATAGTCTTCGTAGAAGCTAACCGGACCCGGATGGTCGGTGGGCAGGAACAAGCACGGCCGGTGGCGGTCGAGAAGTTCGCGTTCAGCAGTGGTGGGCAAGGTCGACGCTGATGAGTCGGCCGCGCGGAGAGCCTCGAAGCCCGGAAAATCAGCGAAGGTCAAGCGGTTCTAACCGGGGCGACGGAGCCCTGCCAGGTGTGCTCACCGAGCACCCTGCCCGCGCGCTCCAGCGTCGGCGCGGCCTGCGTCGCGCTTTCGGCGGCCGCTACGCGGCACTCGATTGCCCAGTCTTGTTCGATACTTGTCATGTTAGTCATTGGCTCAACCGCTGGTGAACAGTTTGCCGCCTTTTCGCTTCAGGTCCGGCGGCGCCTTGGCTTTACGCAGGAAGGCGTCTTCGTGGCTCGGGTCGGAAAACTTCAGACCCGCCGCCTTGATAGCGGTGTCGGGTACTTTCTCGAGCGGCGTGTAACGGGGGTGGTGGTGCTCCTTGAAAGGGTTGTTGCGCGCGGCGTTGTAACAGCAGATCAAGGTCCAACGCCGGTCCGGTGAGCGGTTCTGATCCGACCGATGCAACGTGTTGCAGTGGAAAAACAGGACGTCACCGGGGTCCATCTCGCAATAGATACGCTCCAGTCGCTGCTGCGCTTGCTCAACGCGCTTGGCGTCCGCGCCGACTTGATTGCCGTCCAGCAATCCATGGTCGATGCGGCCGAGGTCATGTGACCCCTTGAGTACCTGGAGGCAGCCATTTGCTTTCGTACATTTGTCGAGTGCGAGCATGGCAGATGCCATGTAGGGAAACAGGCAGCCATTATTGTACCAGTAACCGTAATCTTGGTGCCATTCCCAGGCACCACCCTCATATGGCTCCTTCGCGGTGATCTTGGAGTGGTAGTGATACACCTCCCCGCCGAGTAGATCCTCCATGGTGTCAACCATCTTGCAGGATCGCGCCGCTATGCCATAGACGCTGTCGCCCGGATGATTCCAAGTTGCCAGCTTCGTGGTCATGCCCTCGGCATCGCCGCGGTCGTAGAAATGGCCGCGAATTGCGGGATCCTTGTCGATGGCGGCGCGGAGCAGCGCCGTTTCCTCAGTATCGAAGAATTCACGGACTAGGATATAGCCGTCGCGGTCATAGGCTTGGCGCTGTTCTTTTTGTAACACGCTTGGCATCGCTCGCTCCCGTGCGGAGAACATCTGAGATGATAGTCAGAAGGCGTGGGGTATTTGCAAACAGAAGAGTTAGGACGTGGCTCCGGCTTCGCGTAGCAGATCGCGCACGGACTTCCCTTCGGTCGGGCCTTCGGCCAGGCCGAATGACTCCAGCGCGGCAGGAATCAGTGCGCAGTTGTCGCCTAGGCGGCGCCGGATCTCAGGCGTCAACGTGCCGGCTATCTCATATTGCGGGGCCGTCCGGACACAGCTGAAACCGAAGTGAATGGCGCGTCTCGGAGAGGTCGTATTGTTGACCCGACCACCATGCCAAGTATCGCCATGAACGAAGACAGCGCTTCCAGCGGGACATGTCACGAATATTTCGTCCGCGATCGGAGCGGCGCTATCGGTCAGGTTCAGGGGCCAAGGTCGTTTATGGGAACCGGGAACGAGGCGCGGGCCACCATTTCGTTCGGTCAGCTCATCAACGGCCCAAATGACATTCATGTAACCCGTGCAATTGGGAAAGAAGGATCGGTCGGCATGGACGGTCTGATAGGCTCGCGTATCCCCGGGTAGCGGGTCGTGAAAATTCATGGCCTGCCAGCGGACGTCGCTGCCTATGGTCATTCTGGCCATCTCGAGAGCTAACGGCTCGACGGCCAACTCCTCCATCAAGCGGCCCTTTGAGAGCAGGTTGCAGAGGCGGCGGACGCCCGGGTTGTCGGAACCCTCCCACCCGGCATGGTCCGCTTCCAAAACATGCCGCTCGTCGAGCGCTTTGCGGAGGTTTTCCAGGCGCTTCGCAGACAGCATTTTTTCGACAATAAGGTAGCCGTTCTGTGACCAAAACTGCCGTTGCGCATCGGATATCATTACCGGCTTTCCCAAGGAACCCGCGGTAGGCAATGGTGCCGCAAGTCGACCTGACGGACAAGTCTATCCGGTATACACACGGCTGACTTTGCAGCCAACGGTGTGGCGCGAAGTGTGGAAATCGGCGCTGACAGAATGATAGAATTCAGCAATTCCGCGGCCGCATTAAGATCAGAGCCAAAAGGAGATATGGCAAGATGAAGCGTGTTTACACCTGGACCGCGAAGTCCGCGGTGCGGTCGTCTTGGCGCTTAAAGACTTCCGAAACGACGCTATGGAGGGCAATTTTCCCTCGGAACAGGAATCCGCCAAAATCGCTCCGCCGGAGTTCGACGCGTTCCGCGAGTTGCTGGAGTTGGATGACCGGCGGCGATAACGGCGGATGGTATTTTAACTTTGAGCGACCGAAGAGCTATCAGGCTTGGGCAAAGAACTTCCTCGTTGCATCATCCGCGGGGAAGTAGGCCTCTATCCTGGTTTCCTGTAGCGTCACATCGAGGGGTGTGCCGAGGGTTGCGATTGTGGAGAAGAAGCTAAGCTGTAGGCCATCCTTTTCGATGTCGACGGTCAAGACGGGTGCCAGCCAATCGCCCGGCAGATGCTGCTTCCAATCGTCCGGTACGCCTTCACATTGCTCCAACTCCTGCAATAGGCCCCGTAGCTCCGGCGAACCGCCGCCAGCGTAAATCTCGCGTCTTAACTGCCGCAACAAGCATGGCGCGATATCGTCCCAGTTCTTGATGTAACGACGATAACCTTGCGGATAAAACAAGCCGCGCAGGATGTTGCCCGCGATGGCCGGCAGATCCTCGGGTCGCTCGACCTCAAACAGCAAGGCCTGTAGTCGAGCGGCGCCGCGGTTGGCGCGCACGACGTTATAGAGGCGGTCCAAGACGACGGCCGGATAAGGTTCTTGCTGCGCCAGCATCATGGTAAGTGCTTGATCGACCGCGGATAACTCTGGTTGCGTCAGCGCACTCTCCCGATAACCCGGTGCAAATCCCGCGGCGACGAGCAGGGCGTTCTGATCGCGCAGTGGGATGTCGAGGGAGTCGCAGATCCGCATCACCATGGCCCTGCTCGGCGCGCTCCTCGCCAATTCGAGGAAACTAATATGCTTCTGCGAAACCTCGCAGCGCAGGGACAGTTCCAGTTGGCTGACACCGCGATTC
The DNA here is from genome assembly GCA_021774445.1 of Alphaproteobacteria bacterium. GTDB lineage: Bacteria > Pseudomonadota > Alphaproteobacteria > UBA6615 > UBA6615 > SZUA-147. The sequence goes on along the minus strand of JAJFJA010000053.1, from coordinate 6,090 downwards.
GCGCGCCAGGATTTCAGGAACCGGGGGAAATCGTCGGTCGGTGTGATCATCGTAAGTCCATAGAGCCGCAAGGATTGGCGTGTAGGCAACTACCCGACAGGTAGTTGCCACCATTCCATTTCACAGTCTAGACCTTAACCCAGGCCCATAGGCGGAAAGGAAGAAAATATGATTCGGCATCAAACCAATGATGCATTCTTGCGCAATATCCTGCTAACCAACGTCGTTGTCTCGGTGGCCTTCGGATCGGCTGGCCTGCTTTTCTCCGGTATGGCCGCGAACGCCCTATTTTCGCAAAGCTTCACAATACTCGGCGCGTCGCCGGCCAATATCGTGCTGGACGCAGGGCTTATCTTTCTCCTGTTCGCCGGATTTGTTCTGCACACCGCCCGGCAAGAGATGTTGAGCCGGTCACGCGTGAAAGGGATCATTTTTCTGGACATATTGTGGGTTATCATCAGCGCATTCCTGCTGTTGCCCATGGCTGAACACCTTTCGCCCACCGGCTTCAACATCATACTTCTCGGCGCCGTCGTCACGCTGCTGTTCGTCATCGAGCAGATGGTGGCCCTGGCTCAGGTCTATCAGGGGGCCAGTAAGGTGGTCATCACGACGAAGGGATCCCGAATGACAATCACAGCTAGTCTCGACACCCGCGCGGTGGCGGACCGGGTGTGGCAGGTCATGAGCGATCAGCCAGGCTACGCGGAAGTCGCCGATAATTTGAGCGCGGTCGAGATCCTGTCAGGTGAGGGCGAAGGCATGATCCGGCAATGCAAGGACACCAAGGGCAGAGCATGGCAAGAGACCTGCACCCGCTGGGACGACGGGAGCGCCTTCGCCTTCCGGGTCCACACAGAGGCCGAGGACTACCCCTACCCGATTGCCGAATTGTCGGGTGTGTGGTCGCTGGCGCCGACGGCACACGGGACCCGGATCAAGATGGCGTTCGACGTGGCAGCCAAATCCGGTGTTATCAACCGGCTGCTTTTCAAGGTCATGGCCGCGCCGTTCGCCAACCTCTGCGACCGGCTGCTGAGGAAGTGGGTGCAGGAAATGGAGGGACGTCCGGCACAGGCGGCCGATATTCCCGCCCGGCCCGGTCACAGCCAACACGCTGCTTGAGACGGCGGAGCGTCGGACACGGCCGCGCCGACATCAAAGTAAGGAAGGACCGGCCGCACCCCCGCGTTGCCCGAGGTTGTCGCATGCCGCATTGTATCCGTCATGATCTTCGTGGGCCTTGCGAGAAGGGACGGCAATGGCAGTTGAGTTGGAAGGCATTGCGTGGAACGGTTGAGGATAGCGGTGGTCGGTGCCGGTCTGATCGGGCGGCGCCATATCGAACTCATAAAGCAGTCATCTGAGTGTCGGCTGGCGGCGGTCGTCGATCCAAATCATGCTGCCCGAGAAGCCTTTCGAGAGGATCGGTTGCCGCTGTTCGACACACTGGATGGCCTGTTCGCCGCCGAGCGACCCGACGGCGTTGTTCTGGCGACGCCAAGTCAATTGCACGTCGCGCAAGGGCTGGCCTGCGTCGAAGCCGGTGTCCCTGCCCTGATAGAGAAACCCGTGGCCGTGACCGTCGAGGATGGTCAGCGTTTGCGGGAGGCCGCGGAAGCCGCCAACGCCAAACTGCTGGTCGGCCACCATCGTCAGCACAGTCCGATCATGGCCAAGGCCCAAGAAGTCGTCGAAAGCGGTATCCTAGGCCGATTGGTCGCCGTTACCGGCAGCGCCATGTTCTACAAACCCGACGAATATTTCGAGGAGGGCCCTTGGCGCCGGGAGCTTGGGGGCGGGCCGATCCTGATCAATATGATTCATGAGGTCGGCAATCTGCGCGCGTTGATGGGCGAGATCACGGCGGTACAGGCCTTTTCCTCCAATGACACACGGGGCTTTCCGGTCGAGGATACCGTGGCGATCAACCTTCGCTTCGCCAGTGGCGCCCTCGGCACCTTCTTGCTTTCCGATACCGCGGCGTCGGCGCAGAGCTGGGAGCAGACGGCAGGCGAAAACGCCAGCTATGCGAGTTACGAGGATGTGGACTGCTATTCGCTTGCCGGTACGGATGGCTCGCTTGCAATCCCGACGATGCGGCTCAAGACCCACCGAAAGAAGGCAGACCGTTCGTGGTGGAAGCCGCTCGAGACGGGCAACCTTGCGCTGGAGCGCGCTGACCCGTTGGAACGGCAGCTCAGGCACTTTTGCGCGGTCATTCGGGGCGAAACGGACCCGGTCGTGACGGTACATGACGGGCTGAGAAACCTGGCGATAATTGTGGCGATCGACCGCGCAGCGCGAACCGGGGAGGTGGTTTTAACCGCCTAGCCGCTTCCGTCGGTGGGCGGCTTGACCGGCACGTTACTCCGTCGCTTTCACATACCGGCTCAGCTTGTCGAAGGTCGGGCTTAACAGCTGATACAACCCCTGATAGATGTCGAAGAGTTCCCGGTAACGTGCCGTGTTGGCCGGGTTGGGCTGCCAGCGATGCTCGGCGACGCAGACACGCGCCGCTTGCTCGATACCGGCCCAGTTACCGGCCGCGACGCCGGCCAGGAGGGCGGCACCGTAGGCGCCACCCTCGGCGGCGCCACGCACGGTCAGAACCTCCGCATCGAAGATATCGGCCTGTATTTGGTTCCATAGGGACGCCGAGGAGCCGCCGCCGGAAACATGCAACCTGGCGACCGTATCGCCGCCGACTTCCTGCATCAGCGCGTGCATGTCGCGGAGGGCAAAGACAACGCCCTCGAGCAAACTACGGACGATATGGGTTTCGTCATGTCCGGCGCGAAGGCCCAAGAATCCCGCCCGCGCATCCGGGTCCGGCCAGGGGCAGCGCTCGCCCATCAAATAGGGCAGAAACAGAAGGCCATTACTGCCGGGCGGAGCCTTTTCCGCCAAGGCGATGAGTCGGTCAAAGCTGAGTTCGGCGGCGCCTAATGCGCGTCCCGCAAGGATATCGCGCAGCCAGGCAAACGCGCCGCCCGCATTCATCGAAACCCCCATGCAATGCCACTTCTCCGGTGACACGTTACAGAAGACCTGCAGGCGGCCATCGGGGTTGCGGACGGGACTGTCCAGGGATGTGGCGATGATGCCCGCCGTCCCGATGGTCGTCTGTAAGATGTCCGAATCGACGACACCGGAACCCAAGGTCTGGATTACGGCATCGCCACCGCCGCCGACCACCGGAACGCCCTCCGTCAGGCCGAAATATTCCGCGGCCGTTCGACTGATCCGACCTGAAACAACCGCCGACTCATAACAGGCCGGGAGGATGTCCGGATCTATCCCGGTTTTCTCCAGAAGGGTCCGCGACCAGGCCCGCGCCGTCACATCAAACAAACCGGTTCCGGAAGCATCCGAGACCTCGGTGGCGATTTCGCCGGTCAATCTGAGCCGCAGATAGTCTTTTGGATTCAGCGCATGAGACAGCCGTTCGTACAGGGCCGGCTCCTGGTTCCTCATCCAGAGTATCTTGCCGCCGGTGTAGCCCGGCAACATCCGGTTGTTGGTCAGTTGCAACAGTTCATCAAGGCCGCCGACGGATTGGGTGATTTCCTCGCACTCGGCCGCCGTCCTTTGATCATTCCAGAGAATCGCCGGCCGGAGGACCGTCAGATCCGCATCGAGGGGCGTGAGGCCATGCATCTGACCCGACAGGCCGATCGCCGACACACCGCCGACGTCGGCCGTGGTCTGCAGCTTCGCGATGGCATCCCGGGTTCCGGAGATCCAGTCCTCGGGGTTTTGTTCCGACCAGCCCTCGCGCGGGATGGAGAGCGGATAGGACGCCGTTTCGCTGGCCAGAACCTCACCCGCATCATCGATGAGAACGACCTTGCAGCTTGAGGTGCCGATATCAATACCCAGCAGGTTGCCTGCCGTTGTCATTCGTCTCTACTCCCGCACGCAGAAGCGAAGACGTACGTGAAACGGCGGCAGATGTGCAAGGCCGGCGACGGCCTAATAACGACCGACCAACAAACCGCCGTCTACCGTGACGATCTGGCCCGTCATGTAGCGCGCGGCGTCGGAGGCCAAGAACAGGATGACATCCGCGATGTCCTCGGGTTCGCCGATCCGGCCCATGGGGATGAACGACGCCGCCGCCGCAAGGCCGGCCGGCCCCAGAGAATGCTGCTCCGACAAGGCCTGCGCCGTGCGGATGTATCCCGGCGCCACGCCGTTTACGCGAATGCCCGATGCCGCAAGCTCGACGGCGAGCCCCCGCACCAGGCCGACAACGCCCGACTTGGCGGCCGAATAGTGCACATGTTCGTCCCAGCCATAGGCAGAGCCCATGATCGACGACAAGCAGACAATCGCGCCGCGTCCGGCGGCCCGCATCTTTGGCGCCGCCGCCCGCAAGACGCGAAGCATGCCCTTCAGATCAATATCGAAGGTGTGCTCCCACTTCTCGTCGGTCAGCTCGGCGAGCGGCACCTTATGGGCAATGCCGGCGTTGGCAACGATGCAGTCAAGAGCGCCGTAGCGGTCTTCGACAACACGAACCAGCGTGTCGGTTTCGTCGGTGGACGTCACGTCGAGATGATGAAACTCGGCCGTGCCACCACCCTGAGTGATCGCTTGGGCGAGCGCAGCACCGTCGTCGCGCAGGATATCCGTCACAATCACGCGGTATCCCACCGTGGCGAACGCGTTCGCCGTAGCCCTACCGATTCCGATAGCGGCGCCGGTAACCAAAACGGTTTTATCAGCCTTCTCAGACACGGCGCACGGCCTCCTGCAAACTTGCGTCGACAAGCTTGGGCCGAGCGCTCGGCTCCACGCAATAAAAAAGACGGTTCGGCCGCCTGAGCCGAACCGCTAATGTTTGGTTGCGGGGGCCCGCAACCAACGATATCAGCAGGGCCCGTTCCAAGCAGCGGCATGATGATCCAGCATGACCCCTCAAATCTAGTCAATTCTGCCAGATATGTTCTCGATGGTGTTGAAGATAAGGACGATGCTCTGGTCGAATTGAAAACTCCGGCTTGGACCGAGTGACATCGGCGTCGAGCAGCGCGTGTGCTGTGGAAGTCAGAGCCGACGATAATAGGGCGCATCCATCGTCGTCGAATGAAACCAGTCCGCGATCGAAGGCTGCGTCCCAATGCACGGCCAGGAGAAGGCCGTTAAACGGGTCTAGACGTTCTTCGTCTGATGTGCAGGCAGCCCAAGGCTTCATATGGCTTGCACGAAGAAGCTCGGGCTGGTCGAGGCCAGTCACCGCACACCGCCCGGACCAAAAATCCAAAAGCGCCTCGCGAAATATGTCCTGACCAATACGCTGAATGGCCGTCCGTTCCGCCTCCGTAGTCGTAGGAAGTGCGCGTGTCTTTTGCCGGTACGTATCTAGCGGCGCTGTTGGCAGCGATTTGGAGAGCTGGAATAGGCGTCGAACTAGCTTATGGGCTTGTTCCTGGCTCTCAGCCCTAAAAGCCCGAACCGCCTCGTTGGGCAGTTTCATTTCAGCGATGGACTGGTGACCCTCACCAATCAGAGCTTGCGCAACGTGCTGTAAGGACGTGGCAGCGACTATGCGATCTTGATTCTCCAAGTCATATGCCAAAAAGCATCGGCCAGGCGCAAAGGTGGCATCCGCCGCGACCCAGTTTGGCTCCGTCTCGCGCTCTATATGAAACCCATTGGTGCGAAGAATATATTCGAGCGCATTTCTCTGAAGAGAACCGAGAGTCATAGGTCAAAGCCCAGCAAGCGTTCTTCAGCTGGCGCGCCCCAAATGGTTAGGCGGAGCCATGGGTCGGAACAGAATTCCTCTGGGGGCTGAGTCGTCGTGCTAATGATGTATTGAAACAGCGGGTTTGGTCCAAACCCCTCCAATTTGCCCGCGAACTTGAAAAGCCGACGATAAATGGATTCTCCAAGATCTGCCTCGCGGGGACTGTCGTGAACCAAGAAATCTGCAAGGCTGGTTTTTCCTTCGATAGTCATGGCGAGCACTGCCAGATCGAAGGCAACCACTTTTAGAGACTCAATGGCAGCCGTCGATCGATCGCCGCCCATCTCGACCTTCAATGCCAGTCCGTTGCCATCGAGCTTTGCCTCGCCCTTGAT
>JAJFJA010000052.1 GCA_021774445.1 Alphaproteobacteria bacterium | reverse complement strand
CCGACTGGTGGGCCTGCTGCTACTCGGCGCCACCGCGCTCCCTTTCGCCGCCGGCTGGAGTGTCACGTTCTTCGTCGACCTCGGCGGCTATGCCGGACCAAGGGCGACCCCAGTCACCTTCGCGCTCGTGCTGGCGATCTCCATGGCGGTGACATCCATACCGGTCATTTCGCGGATCTTCATCGACCTTGGCATCATGGAAAGCGCCTTTGCGAAAATCGTCCTCACCACATCGACGATTCAGGACATCTTGCTCCTCGCCGCGCTTTCAGTGGCCACCAGTCTCGCCACCGGCAACACCACATCGGTCGCCGCCATTGCCCTTGCTTCGGGACAAACGCTGTTGTTCGGTACGGTGGTTCTGGTCGCCGGTCCACGACTGCTGCGCTTGCTCACCAGCACCAGCCTGCATCGCGCGCGCCATACACTGCGCACCCTTTACGCCCTGTTCTGGTGCTGCCTGGTTGTCTCGCTTGCCACTTTCCAGCAGGTGAACTGGGCCTTTGGCGCTCTCCTCGCCGGTGTCGCATTTGGCAAGCTTCCGCACTGCGAATTCGCCGAAGCCAAGCAACGGATCACTTCCCTTGGGTTGCGATTCTTCGTCCCGGCCTACTTCGCGCTAGTCGGATTCCACATCGACCTGCCGACCGCGTTCGACCCTCCGTCCTTCCTCGGCTTCCTCCTGTTTTCCAGCGCCATAGTCGGCGCCAGTGTATTTATCACGATGCGTCTCTGCCGCTGCTCGCCTTTGACCAGTTGGCACTTCGCCGTCGCCATGAATACGCGCGGCGGTCCCGGCATTGTCTTGGCCAGCATCGCGCTGGATTTCGGCCTGATCGACCAGCGCTTCTATGTCACACTGGTGCTCGTCGCCATCCTCACATCGTTGGCGGCCGGGGTTTGGTTCCGTCATGCGGTCGCCGCCGGCCTGCCGCTGCTGCGGGTCGGCACGGCTCCTAACCCAGCCATCAAGCCGGCAATGTCGGCATAAAAAAGGGCCGTGAGATCTCACGGCCCTTCGTCGCGATCCGTCTTGGCGATCAGCGTTTCGAGAACTGGAAGCTCCGTCGTGCCTTCGCCTTGCCGTACTTCTTGCGTTCGACCACCCGGGAATCCCGGGTCAGCATGCCGGCTTTCTTCAGCAGCGGCCGCAGCGCCGGTTCACGCAAGGCCAGCGCCTTCGAGATCCCGTGCCGCACCGCACCGGCTTGGCCCGATAGGCCACCGCCCTTCACCGTGCACTTCGTGTCGTACTCGCTCATCCGCCCGGTCATCTGGAACGGCTGCGCCAGGATCATCCGCAGCACCGGCCGGGCAAAATACTGCTCCGCCCCACGGCCGTTGATCGTCAGTACCCCGCCACCGGGCTTGATCCACACCCGCGCCACGGCATCTTTTCGCTTGCCGGTCGCATAGGTCCGGCCGTGCTCGTCGACTTTCGGCTCGGGCAGTGCCGCGGCGACCACCGCCGCCGCAACGGGCTCGCCAACCGTTTCCGTCGACGTTGCGATTTCGTCGGCCATGGTCAGGCGCTCCTCTTATTCTTCGGATTCAGTGCCGCGACATCCAGTACTTCCGGCTTTTGCGCATCATGTGGATGCTCTCCGCCGGTATAGACCTGCAGCTTTCTAATCTGCTGCCGGCCCATCTTCGTCTTCGGCAGCATGCGCTCCACCGCCTTGCGAAGCACCCGGTCCGGATGATTGCCGTCGAGGATTTGCCCAACCGTTCGGCTCTTGATGCCGCCGGGATAGCCGGTATGCCAGTAAAACTTGCTGTCTCGGCGCTTATTGCCTGTCAGCCGAACCTTTTCGGCATTGACGACCACGACATGGTCGCCACAATCGATATTCGGCGTATACATGGGCTTGTGTTTGCCCCGCAGACGGGTGGCGATGACCACGGCAAGCCGGCCCAGGACCATGTCCTCGGCATCGACGAGCCACCATCGTCTCTCGACTTCGGACGGTTTGGCGGAATAGGTTCTCATGGCAGACCCTGCCCAATCAAAAAAGGCGGCCGAAATTTCGGCCCGACGGACGCGGAGTATGTCACGCAAATCCGCCCTGTCAACGCATTTCATACGAGAAAATCACAAGAATCTGAATGACTTACAGTTGCGGTATCATGATACCGCAACAAGAGCGGCGATCCAATATTCCATCCCAGTCGTGATAGCGTGTGACTTCGTCCGCGGCCCCACATCCGATAACCTAATGCCGACCCTATGAGAGGCGACCGATGACCATGGAAATCTCCCGAAGGCGTTTACTTGCCCGGGCCGGAATGTTGTCGGTCACGGGATTTGGCAGCCTGTCACTCGTGCATCGAGCCGCTGCCGCCCTGGCCCTAACCCCAAGCCAAGGCAGAGGTCCCTTCTATCCACTCTCATTACCGCTCGATCGGGACAACGATCTAACAATCGTCGACGGTCAGATCGGCAGCGCCGCCGGCACCGTAACCCACCTAGGTGGCCGCCTATCGGATCGAAGCGGCAGACCCCAATCCGGCGCCTTGGTGGAAATATGGCAGGCGAACGCTTTTGGCCGTTATCACCACCCCGGTGACGACTCACCAACACCCATTGACCCGAATTTTCAAGGTTACGGCCAAACCGTCACCGATGCGGAGGGGCTCTACCGGTTTCGTACCATCCGTCCCGCCCCTTACCCCGGACGCACCCCGCACATTCATTTCGCGATCAAGACACGCAGCGCCGAGAGCCTTGTCACCCAGATGTATTTCGCCGGCGAGCCCGGCAACGATCGAGACGGCCTTCTCGGCGCCGTACGCGATCCCGCCGAGCGTGCCCGTATCATCGTCCCGCTCACGACAGCGGAGCAGGAGTCCGGCGCCCTGCAAGGCCGTTTCGATATCGTCCTTGGCGGCTAGGCCCGGCCCGCGGTTTCCGCCCCGACGATATTGCCAACCGCGGTCCGCAGCACCGCAATTCCCGTTTCCACATGGCGCGACGGATGCACCCGATTGGTGAGCAGCGCCCAAGCGACCCCGCGTTCCAGGTCGATCCATAACCCGGTGCCGGTAAAACCGGTATGACCGATCGTGTCCTCCGAGCAACGGCCGCCGCCGGCCCAGGCGGGTTCTCCCGCCACCTCGCCAGTCCGCTTGATCTGCCAGCCCAGGCCGCGCGCCGGCGTTTGGCGCCTCGTCATTTCGGCGATCATCGCCGGGCCCAGCAGCGCCCCGGTCATCAACCCATGGGCAAAGCCAAGCACGCCGTCGATCTGCCCAAACAAACCGGCATGCCCTGCCGCGCCACCGAAAGCATAGGCATTCTCGTCATGCACCTCGCCGCGCATGACTCGGCCGCGCCAACTGCATTTCTCCGTCGCCACGGCGCGCGCCGGGTCGGGTGAGAAGCTCAGCCCCTCCCCCACCGCCATGTCGCCCAAAGCTATCCCATGGCAGCGTTCGATCAGCACGCCCAGCAGCAAGAACCCAATGTCGGAATAAACCGGCGCCCCCAGGGGCCAATCATTCTGCAATAGATATGCTCGGGCCGTCTCAGGGTCACTGACGCGGGTATAGAGCGGCTCTACCGCTGGCAACCCCGCTTGGTGGGTCAACAATGCCCGCGGTGTCAATTGTCGCAGCGGCGCCTCCGGTTCGTATTGAAAGAGGTCCGGAATGTACCGCATCAGCGCATCGTCCAGCCCCACCCGACCCGCCTCCACCAATCGCAAGACTTCGGTGGTCGTATGGATCACCTTGGTGAGGCTGGCCAGGTCGAACCAGGCCTCACGGGTCAACAGGTCTTTCGTCGGCACCAGCGCCGCGTGACCGGCCAGGCGCACCGCCGTCGCCCCATCTCTCGTCACCAGGCCAAGGGTAGCGCCCGGGATGCGCCCTTCCGCGACGGCGACGGCAGCGGGCTCGAACGCCGCTTCGGCGATCTGCTCTACACTCAAGGCGCCGGCGCCTTATGCAAAACACCCCCGGTCATCGGCCGCGGTACACCAGTGGTGGACGGCACACTCAGCGGCAAACCCTTGACCGACCTTACGGCCAGGAATGCAAAGGCCTGCGCCTCCAGCCCATCGCCCTGCCAGCCGACCGCCTCAACCGGATCCACCGCACCACCCACCGCCTCCCGCAGCCAGCGCATCAGCGTGCGATTGTGGCGGCCGCCTCCGGTCACCAGCCAGCGCATCGGCTCACCGGGGAAATGCCGGCGCGCGTCCGCCACGCTCTGTACGGTGAAGGCAGCCAGGGTGGCGGCGCCATCCTCCAGCGACAACCCGTCGACGATATCCGCCGGGAAGTCGTTACGATCCAGCGACTTCGGCGGCTTGGCGGCGAAATAGTCGTTATTCATGAGGTTTGCCAGCCGGTCGTCATGTACCGTCCCGGCGGCCGCCAGAGCCCCGTCCTCGTCATAGGTCTTGTCGGTTCGTGCCGACACCCAGTCGTCGATCAGGGCACTCGCCGGCCCGGTATCGAACGCCAACACCGTCTCGCCGTCGAGGTAGGTTACATTGGCCACACCGCCGAGGTTCAGCACCACCAGCGGGTGCACCAGATCCGCGGCCAGCGCCTGATGGTAAAGCGATGCGAACGGCGCGCCCTGCCCGCCGGCGGCCACATCGGCATGACGGAACTCGCTCACCACGTCGATACCCAGCGAGCCTGCCAAGCGCGCGCCATCGCCCAGCTGGCGTGTATACCGCCGCTCCGGGCGATGGAGAATGGTCTGCCCATGAAAACCAACCAGATCGACCGTATCGCGCCGAACGTCGTTGTCCCGCAGCAAGGCCTCCACGGCATCTCGGTTGGCATCGGTCAGATCGTCTTCCAGCACCGCATGATCGCCGTCGGGCGCGTCCAGGCACAGCCGCAAGCGGTGCCGCAGCTCAGCGTCATAAGCCGTTGTTTTCCAGGGGCCGGTAGCCGTCACGCGCACCCCGTCCGTTTCCAATAACGCCACATCGATGCCATCCAACGACGTCCCGCTCATCAGCCCGATTGCCCACATCCCGCTTACATCCTCCGATCCGCGTATCCTTTGCGTTTGACCCAGCCCAGGTAACGGATTTGAATGACCCCAACTAGGGAGGTTCGGCGCATTTGGCGCGTAAGAACCAAATCATTTGAAAGGAAAACTCGTCATGCGCAAGCCCGTATTTCTCGCGGCGGCGGCTTTTGCCGCCGTGCCGCTCGCCGTTTCGGCCCAGACCCTGGAGCTCGCGACCGATCAGTCCCCCGCCGGCCTCGACCCCCATGTGGCGACGGCGTTCTCCACCAAGCTGATCAACGACAGCATCTATGAAGGCCTGACCGCCATTGACAGTGGCCTTCGCGTGGTGCCGGGCCTTGCCGAATCCTGGACGGTCTCGGACGATCAGCGGACCTATGTCTTCAAGCTGCGCCAGGGCGTCGCTTTCCACAACGGTGAGGCGTTCGACGCCGCCGACGTGGTGTTCTCCATCAAGCGGGTGTTGGATGAGCAAACCGGATCGCCCATCGCCAGCCGCTTCAACCTGATTACCGACGTCGGCGCCAACGACGCTGGCGACGTTCAGATTACCTTGTCCGATCCCTTCGCCCCCTTCCTCGGGCAGCTTGCCTCGCTGCATATTGTCCCGGCCGACTACGTCGAGGGCGGCGGCGACCTCCAGCGCACTGCCGTCGGCACCGGTCCGTTCTCCTTCGACGAATGGGTGCCGGACACGTCCATCCTGCTGACGGCCAATGCCGGTTATTGGGACGATGGCCTGCCGAAACTCGACGGCGTGAAGTTTAATATCGTGCCGGAAGCGACGACCCGTCAGGTCGGCCTGTCGACCAACGTCTACCAGCTTCTACCAAACATCGATGCGTCCATTGCCCTGTCCGTTCAGGATCAGCCGGACGTGAAGGTGCTCAAGGCCATGGACCTGTCCTACTCGCTGGTCGGCATGAACACCACGGTGCCGCCATTCGATGATCCGAAGGTGCGTGAGGCGCTCAATTACGCCATCGACCGCAATGCGATCGCCCAGGCCGCTTACTTCGGCGAAGCGGTGCCCGCCGGGCCGGTATCGCCGGCTTTGGTTGAATGGGCCGTACCGACGGAGCAATTCGGCTGTTATGCCCACGACCCGGAAAAGGCCAAGGCACTACTTGCCGAGGCAGGCCATACCGAACCGGTGTCCTTCACCCTGAAGGCCCTCGGCTCGCTTCAACTCGTCGTGGACATCAGCCAAGTCGTCCAGGCACAACTCAACCAGGCCGGCTTCGATGTTGACCTTGATGTGCAGGAACTAGGTGTCTTCGTACAGGACTGGAAAGCTTCGAACTTCCAGGCTTTCGCTTCCCTTAATGGCGGCAATGTTGACCCCGACGGTTATTTTTATCGTACCTTCCGGACGGGCGGCTCGACCAACGTGTTCAAATACACCAACGCCGAGGTCGATAGCTGGCTGGACACCGCCCGGATTAGCGGTGACGCGGCGGAGCGCAAATCCCTCTACGACAATGTGCAAAACACCCTGGCCTGTCAGGGGCCGATCGCCCACCTCAACTACGGCACCCTGTTCACCGCTACCCGCAGCGATGTAGAGGGCTATGAACTCGTGGCTGACCGCTCGCTGCGTTACCTGCGGCAAACCGCCGTGGCGCAGTAAGCGGCCAATGCGATAACGAACCAGGCGGTGGCATGGGACGACTGTTAGGCACCAGGTCGGCTGATCTGGTGGTGGTATTGTTCGGCGTGTCGATCATCACCTTTCTGATGATCCGGCTCATTCCCGGCGATGCCGTCGAAATCATGCTCGGCGCCAACAGCGAGGTGACGGAAGAAGCCGTCGCTGCCTTGCGCCACCGCCTGGGTCTCGACCAACCGCTGATCAGCCAATATCTCTTTTGGCTGGGCGGCGTTTTCCGCGGCGATCTCGGTCAGTCGGTCTGGACCGGCGCCCCGGTGGGCGGAGAGATACTCGGCCGCATCGGCGTCACCATAGAACTCACGGTTCTGTCCCTCGGTATGGCGATTATCGTTGGCTTCCCCGCCGGCTGTATGATGGCCTACATCCGCGGGACCATCGGCGACTACGTCATCCGCCTGGCCACCATAATCGGCGTCACCATCCCCTCCTTCTGGCTTGGTATCGTGCTGATTTTCGTCTTCTTCAAACTCGCCCCGAGCTTCCCCAGCATCGGCTATGTGCCGTTTCGCGAAGACCCGCTCGGCAACCTCGCCCGCATGATCCTGCCGACCGTGGCGCTGGGTCTGCCCATTGTCGCCTCGGTCTCCCGCATCGTCCGGTCGACCATGCTCGACGCCCTCAATCAGGACTACATCCGCACCGCCCGCGCCAAGGGCCTTACCGAAGTCGGCGTCGTTTTCGGCCACGCCTTGCGCAATGCCGCTATTCCGGCGGTCACCAATATCGGCATCATGGCCGGTTATCTTTTTGGCGGTGCCATCGTCGTCGAGCAAGTCTTCGCTCTACCCGGCCTCGGCCGCCTCATCCTCGGCGCCATTGCGGAGCGCAACTACCCGCTGATTCAGGCCGCGATCCTGGTCGTCACCGGCGGTTTCGTGATCATCAACTTCCTCATCGACGTGCTCTACATGATCATCGATCCAAGGGTCAGCCAGCGATGACCACCGCCGCCACCAACCTGCAGGCCACGCGATCAAGCAACTGGCGCTTACTGAAACGCCACCCCCTGCTCGCTATCGGGCTCATATTGGTCGGCACCCAGCTCATCTTTGCGTTCTTCGCACCGCTGTTGAGCCCCTATGACCCGGTAGGCCAGGACATTGTCGCCCGCCTGCAGGGACCGTCCGGCGCGCATTGGCTTGGTACCGACAAGTTCGGCCGCGACGTCTTCTCCCGCATCATCTTCGGCTATCGCTCATCCCTGATCGTCTCCGGACTTTCCGTACTGATCGCATTGCTGATCGGCGGCTGGCTCGGCGTCATCGCCGCGTATTATCAAGGCGTCGCCGACCGCATCATCATGCGGCTGATGGACATACTCTTCGCTTTCCCCATCATCCTGCTCGCCATCGGCATCATCGCCGTGCTCGGGCCGCGCCAAGGCACCACCGCCGTCGCCATCGGCATAGTCTACATGCCGATTTTCGCCCGGCTGCTGCGCGGACCCGCCCTGGTCATCGCCGAAAGCGAGTATGTCCGCGCCGCCAAGGCCATCGGCTTGGGCGACTTGGCCATCATCTTTCGCCACGTCATCCCCAACCTGACCAGCGTCATTTTGGTTCAGGCCAGCCTGTCTCTTTCCACCGCCATCTTGGTCGAGGCGTCGCTGTCCTTCCTCGGCATCGGCACCCAGCCGCCGACCCCGTCCCTCGGCCTGATGTTGTCCGAGGGCCGCTCATTCCTGACCCTATCGCCATGGACCTCTATTTTTTCGGGTCTGGCGATCCTGTTCGCATCTCTGGGTTTCAACCTGCTCGGCGACGCCCTGCGCGACACCTTGGATCCGCGCCTGCGCGGCGAGCGTTGATCCGTTACATCAAAGCGGCTCGCCTATCACCAAAGTCATGTCCACGGCCTCTTCGCGCAGCGGCACCAACGCCTGATAGTCCGCCGAATCATGCCAAGTCTTGGCCGTCGCCGCGTCCGGAAACGTGATCAACGCAAATCCGGACAAGCCGGACTCCCCGGTAAGCGTCTCGGCGGCGCGAAACCGCCCGACGATCTCGCCGCCGGCAGCCTTGATCGTCGGCCCGGCGGCCGCGCTGTAGTCTTTGAATTTCTCGGGATTCTTGACGGTAAACTGTACCAAGACTGTCGCGGTCACGCCGCCCTCCACAAGGTTGGTTTAGTGCGACCACCTAAGTCGATCGAACGACCCAATCGGGCAAATCACTTGTCCGTCAGTCAGCGCCGTTGCGCGCCCACACGCCTTGCAGCGCTTCGATCTCATCGCCCGCCCGCGCCACCGCGGTCAACCTCGGGCAGTTCGCCGCGAACCAGTCGCGCCGCGGCCGCCACCGCGTCATCACTGTCGCGAAAATATCCAGCGCCGAGAAAGTCGTTCCCAGAAACCATGGCGTGCCGGCCACCGCCTCCTCGACCTGCCGCCACATCGCCTCCCGGCCCATATTCGTCCGCGTCCGCAGCATCTTCTGGCTGGCCTCATCGGCGACCCAGCGGGACGGGTCGTCGCCGAAAGTGAAGGTCGGATATATCGCGGCAACCATGAACACCAGCCAGCGCAGCGACATCGGCCGCGCCGGACTGCCCACCGCCGGCAACAGCGCGGTCTCGGGAACCAAGTCGTGAATATGCAGCACCATCGCCAAACTCTCGGTCATCACCGAGCCGTCCGGCAGGATCAGGGTCGGCACCTGACCTAGGGGATTTCCCTGGGTCTCTTTCGAACCAGGTCCCAGCGCCGCATAATTCACGTCCTGGATCTCAAACGGCACGCTCGCCAGCGTCAAACAGGCCTCTACCAAGGTAGAACCCGACCCAGGGCTCGCCAACAATCGATATTTTTGGTCATCAGCCATATCAGTATTCAACCTCCGGATCGGTCTCGGCGCCAGGAAGCGTTATCGCTCCTACAGGCTTGTGATTCCAGCACACTTGCTTGCGCTTCCGGCCCACGGCACAGTAGCCCGCGCCACTATGCAGAAACAGATATGACCACCACCGCCGAGATCGAACCGGCCGAACCTCTTGTCGTTCGAGAGGACACCGGCGCCGTCGCCACGCTGACCCTCAACCGGCCGCGGCAGCTCAACGCTTTGTCTCAGGCCATGTTGACTGCCCTCGAAAGCGCACTGGCGGCGCTGGCCTCGGACGACACGATCCGCGTCGTCATTCTTCAGGGCAGCGGCCGCGCCTTCTGCGCCGGACATGACCTGAAGGAGATGCGGGCCAACCCCGACCTCGCCTTCCAAGAACGGCTATTTGCTCACAGCGGCAGGATCATGCTGGCGATACGCGACCTGCCGCAGCCGGTCATCGCCAAGGTCCACGGCATCGCCACCGCCGCCGGCTGCCAGCTCGTCGCCGGCTGCGATTTGGCAACTGCCGCCGACGATACCCGCTTCGCGACCTCGGGCATCAACGCCGGCTTGTTTTGCACCACCCCCGGTGTTGCCCTCGGCCGTGCCGTTCCCCGCAAGCATGCCCTGGAAATGCTGTTGACCGGCGATTTCATCGACGCCGCCCGCGCCTGTGAGATCGGCCTTATCAACCGGGCGGTCCCGGCCGAACAGTTGACCCAGGCAACCCATGAACTGGCCGGCCGGGTGGCGCGTGAGAGCCCCTACGCCATCGCCCTCGGCAAACACGCCTTCTACCGGCAGATGGAGCTGGGCCTCGACGAGGCCTATGCCTATGCCGGTCAGGAAATGGCCCGCAATATGATGGCCCGCGATGCTGCCGAGGGCATTGACGCCTTCATCGAAAAACGCAAACCCGTCTGGCAGGGCAAATGATGAAAGAGCTTTATTATCCCGACTGGCAGATCCGCCGTATCCTCCGCGAGGCCAATACCATCGCCATGGTCGGCGCCAGCCAGAGCTGGAACCGCCCCAGCTACTTCGCCATGAAGTATCTCCAGGAGAAGGGCTTTCGCGTGATCCCGGTCAATCCCCGCGCCGCCGGCGAGGAGATTCTCGGTGAGCGAGCCTACGCCAGCCTCACCGATATTCCCGACAAGGTGGACATCGTCGATATCTTCCGCCGTTCCGACCAGGTCGGCCCCATTGTCGACGACGCCATCGAGATCGGTGCGCCGATCATTTGGATGCAGCTCACCATCCGCAACGACGAGGCCGCCGCCAAGGCCGAGGCGACCGGCGCCACCGTCATCATGGACCGCTGCCCGAAAATCGAGTTCGGCCGCCTGTCCGGCGAACTGGGCTGGAGCGGCGTCAACACCAAGGTCATCACCAGCAGACGCAGCAAACGGATCAGGGCATGACTGACAACGAGAGCAAGCGCCCACAGCCGCCCGGCTTCGCCACCCGTGCCATTCACGCCGGCGCCTCGCCGGATCCCAGTACCGGCGCCCGCAATGTGCCGATCTACCAGACCACCTCCTACGTCTTCGACGACGCCGACCATGCGGCGTCGCTGTTCAATCTCCAGACCTTTGGTTACATCTATACCCGCATCGGCAATCCCACGATCTCCGCGCTCGAGGAAAAGGTCGCGTCCCTCGAGAACGGCCGCGCCGCCGTCGCTGCCGCCAGCGGCCACGCCGCCCAGCTCATGACCTTCTTCACCTTGCTCGAGCCCGGCGACGAGTTCGTCGCCTCACGCAACCTCTATGGCGGCTCGATCACCCAATTCACCCACACATTCAAGAAGTTCGGCTGGACCGTTCACTTCGTCGATCCGACGGACCCGGAAAATTTCCGCGCCGCCCTGACGCCGAAATGCAAGCTCATCTTTCTTGAGAACTTGGCCAACCCCGGCGGCATTGTCGTCGATATGGAACCGGTGGCGGAGATTGCCCGCGCCGCCGGCATTCCGCTCATCGTCGACAACACCATGGCGTCCCCTTTCCTGTGCCAGCCCTTCGATTGGGGAGCAGATATCGCCATCCATTCCATGACCAAATTCCTTGGTGGTCACGGCACGTCCATGGGTGGCATCACGGTCGAAAGCGGCCGCTTCGACTGGGGCCAAAACGACAAGTTTCCATCCATGACCACGCCTGATCCGGCCTATCATGGCCTGACTTTCTACGAGACTTTCGGCGACTTCGGTTTCTCCACCAAAATGCGCGCTGTCGCCTTGCGCGATCTCGGCCCGCAAATCGCGCCCATGAACGCCTTCATGATTCTCACCGGCATCGAAACCCTGCCCTTGCGCATGGCCCGCCATGTCGAGAACGCCCAGGCCGTTGCCGAGTTTCTCGAAGGCCATGAACAGGTCGCCTGGGTCTCCTATGCCGGCCTCAAATCGAGCCCCTTCAACGATCTCGCCAAGAAGTACCTGCCCAAGGGGGCCGGCTCGGTTTTCACCTTCGGCGTCAAGGGCGGCTACGAGGCCGGCATGCGCACGGTCGAGAGTGTCGAACTACTGAGCCACCTGGCCAATGTCGGCGATACCCGGTCTCTGATCATTCACCCGGCCTCGACCACCCACCGCCAGCTCACCCCTGACCAACTGGTCGCCGCCGGCGCCGGCCCCGATGTCGTCCGGGTCTCCATCGGCATCGAAACCGTCGAGGACATTATCGCCGACTTGGATCAGGCCCTGAACGCCGGCGCCCGCATCGCCACCAGCGCCGCGGCGCAGTAAGAACTCCGCTGCAGATGACTGGCCGACACCGACGAATCATCGCCCACCGTGGCGGTGTCGTGGGCGACGAGCACGCCGAAAACAGCCCCGCGGCGGTCGAAGCGGCGATCGAGCGTGGTTATTGGATGATCGAGGTCGATATCCGCGAAAGCCGGGACGGCAAGCTCGTCGTCCACCACGACGCCGACTTCACCAAATTCTACCACGACCCGCGGCAACTGGCGGAGATGAGCTGGCCCGAGATCGCCGAATTGCGCGCCGAGCCGGGCGGTTCACGACCGTTGCAGTTCCACGAACTGGCGGCGCTGGCGAAAGGCCGCCTCCGCCTGATGCTCGACCTCAAACCAAGAATACAGTCCGCCGCCTACTTCGACGCCGTCAAACGAGTCCTGCGTGAGCAGGACTTGCTGCGCACGGCGTATGTCATCAACACCCAGCATCCCGCCGAATGGGTCGATGCCGGCGCCCGCGTCGGCCTTACTCTCGACCAGATCGAGGCCGCCGCCGCGCGCGGCGAGGATGTCGCGCGCGGCTACATTCTCTTCGAACACGGCCGCGATCTCGACAGCGCCAAGGTCAAGCGCGGCCAAGCCCTGACGGTTCCGGTGGTGCCGTCGATCAACATCTACCACTACGCCGATCTCGACGATCACATGACCGCCGCTGAATCAGATATGCGCCGCATGCTGGCTCTAGACGTCGAGGAATTTCAGATCGACTCCCCCTACGACGTCTGGCTGCGCTGACGCCGCTATCTGTACGCCGACGCCAGCATCGCCACCAGCGTCGCAGCTCAGGAAGCGCAGTACCGGGTAAGCTGGCTCGCAGAGTTATTTGCTCCGCCAATGCGGCGGATAGGCCTTGTCATAGCCCGGCATGGCCTCCAGTCGACCTAGCTAGCCAGCGCGCGATGTTCGCGTAGCGCCCTCCGAAATCGTCAAAACCCAGCGCCAGCCGCACCGCATCGTCTCCGCGGCCCGCTCTTATCAGGCCCTGCACGATCGGCATGTATGAAACATCGGCCGCGGAGAATTGATCACCCGCAAGATAGGGAACATCCGCCAGAATATCGTCAACCCATTGCAACTCCCCGTGGGCCTCGACAGCGGAAGTTTTGATCGACTCGCTAGATTGCGCCGCTTCGCCCCGAATAAGCGGCCGGACGACACCGTTGCTTACTGCGTCTCGTGCGTAATTCATGACTTCGAAAGTTCGCTGCCAGACATGACCGGCCTCCTCCGGTGTCGCGCCGAACAGCGCTGGCTTTGGGTGTTTCTGCTCGAGATACGCAAGGATCGCGATCGACTCGAAGATAACGAAATCTCCGTCCCTGAGCACAGGGACTTTGCCACGCGGGTTCAGCGCAAGGAATTCAGGTGTTTTGTGCTCTCGTTTGCCCGGGTCGAGGCGATGGGACTCGTAGGCCAGTCCCTTGAGTTCCATCGCCAACATCACACGCCAGGAGTTCGGACTCCCGCTAATCCAATAGAGTTCATAGGCCATAGTTCAAATCCTTCTCCCGAGCCATATCCTGTTGTTTTGCGATACAGACGTCCGGCATGCGCCGGAACCTCTCGGCCAATTAGCTGAGCAGCAATCCGCCGCTTGCTTGGATCACTTGTCCGGTGACCCATCCGGCATGGTCGCTCGCCAGCCACACGATTGACTGGGCAACGTCTTCGGGCTCACCCAGGCGCCGCAACGCCGTCCCTTCGTTGACCATTTGGATACGCGCCTCTTCCGGCATGACCGACAACATGTCCGTCTGCGTCAAACCCGGCGCGACCGTGTTTACGCGAATTCCACTCGGACCGAGCTCGGCAGCAAGAATTTTGGACAGACGGTCGACCCCGGATTTCGTCGCAGCATATGCTGACATCCCCGGCACCGCGGTTTGAGCGGCCACTGAGCTCACATTGATGATCGATCCGTTGCTCTTTTCAAGCGCCGGAGCAGCTTCCCGCGACATTGCCAGCGGCGCCCTGACATTCGTTGTGAGCATCTGATCGATTTCATCGTCCGCAAGCATGCCCAAGGGCTTCAGGAAGGCGACGCCGGCATTGTTGACCAGAGTATCGAGGCGGCCAAATGCCTCGATCGTATGTTCGACAATGGCTTTCGGAATGCCGGACTGCGTGACATCGGCCTGAAGAAATTTCACCACGCCATCATGCTTGGCCGCCAGCGCCTTGATCGGCGCTTCGCGGCGCCCGACGACAAGGACACTCGCACCTTCGGCGGCAAAGGCTTCCGCCGTGGCCCGACCAATTCCGGTCCCGCCACCGGTCACGATCGCGACTTTACCGGCAAGGCGGCTCGATGTTTGTAATGTTGTCACGGCTGTCTCCTTCTCGGGTCAGACATTTTCATCATCCTCTTGCAGACCGCGGAACGGCGGTCGCAACGGATCGCCGTCGTTATCTGGTTGGCGCAAAAATGACAGTGAATGGATGGTTCTTGCACTTCGGCGGTGCTATTATGCACCAGTGAAGAACTGGGATGAGCTGCGGTACTTCTTAGCCGTGGCCCGCAAGGGCTCGGTTCGCGGTGCCGCCATCATGCTCGGCGTGAACCATTCGACGGTCTCCCGCCGCATCGATGCTTTCGAGAAGACTCTGGGCGTACGTCTGTTTGAGCGGCTTCCCTCCGGGTACTTCGTCACACCAGCGGGCGAGGAGATGCTCCAATCCGCGGAGCAGATCGAAAACGCGGTCGCTGCGATTAATCGACATGTGACGGGGCGCGACACACGGCTCAGCGGACTACTGCGGGTGACTCTCCACGATTCTCTGGCTCAGAACCTGTTAATGCCGGACCTAGCGGCCTTCTGTGAGGTCTATCCAGGAATTGAACTAGAACTCGTGATCTCCCATTCCATGGCCGATCTCGCCCGCCGCGAAGCGGATATTGCCGTCCGGGTTTCGAACGATCCACCCGACAGTCTTTTCGGTAGGCGGATCTTGAGATACGCCGCCGCGATTTATGCTTCACAAGACTATTTGGCCCGCCATCAACCCACGAATGGCGGCAGCAATTTGACTTGGATCGGATGGAACGATTCGGTCCCGGACCCGCAATGGGTTCGCGAGAGTCCCTATCCAGAAGCGCGCGCGCGCAACCGCATCCCTAACCCGCTGGCCCAATTGGCGGCGGCCAAGGCTGGTATGGGTCTAAGTATGCTGCCCTGTTTCATCGGCGACACCGAGCCCACCTTACGCCGGCTACCGCCGGCGACAGCCATGCCGAGCCGGGATATCTGGCTATTGACCCACGAGGATCTACGAAAAACCGCACGCGTGCAGCATTTCCTCAGGTTCATGGCCAAAGCCATTCTTGCCAAGCGAGATCTGCTGGAAGGCCGATGTCCCCAAATAGGGCCCGGCTGAGCACGCCCTAGACGCTCACCCCCTTCAGGAAAGTCGCCACGATCTTCTCGAGGGTCTCGCTCAACACGGCCTCGCTCGGCGGCGGCTCTGTGCCCAAGAGCACCGGAATCAGAAAAGGCCCGGTGACCATGCCGAAGAACATGCCCGCCGCCAGCACGGGGTCCGGCACGTCCACCTCGCCTTGGCCGTCTAGACCGGCAAGATAATCGGCCACCATCTCACGTCCATATCTGGGCCCGGTCTCCCAGGCCACGCGGCCCAACTCGGGAAAAGCCGGCGCTTCGCAAATGACCGTGCGCAGCAAAGCGCGCCCTTGTTCGCTGACCACCAATCTGCGGCACATATCCGTGGCCACGGCTTTGAGCACGACCGCCGGCGGCCCGTCGGTTTCAACGCCATCGAATGCGTCGAACCCGATGTCTTCGCACATCCGGCACATCACGCCGGCAAACAGCCCTTCTTTGCTCTGAAAATGGCTGTAGACGGTCGGCTTCGACACGCCCGACTCATGCGCAATCGCATCCATGCTGGTCGCCGCATAGCCGTCTTCGAGAAACAGGCTTTGCGCCGCAGACACGATTTGCTCTGCCTTCTCGGACACCGCCCCCCGACGGGTCCTTAGGTCACTCCCTGCCAACGATCTCTCTTGACCTCCGTGGTGCTGGACTTTACTAAACGGTATAGTAAAGTACTCTACTCTAGGACTGAACCGTTAACAAACACTCACAAGCCAATTTTTTGTGGAGGATAGCATGCCAATCCGGTTTTGTGCGCCCTTACCGAAGAACCGAGCGGGTATCCGGCCCTGGCCGCCGGCCAAACTCGCTGCCCAGGTCCGGATGGCGTGCCGGGGAGAGTCCGTTTGATGAGCGCGACTCCCAGCAAAATGGACAGTTTCACCACCGGCTTCGGCCACTGGGTTATCCGCTGGCGTTTCCTGGTCGCCCTTGGCTGCATCCTGGTTTCCCTCGCCGCCGCGAGTGGCGGCCGCTTCCTCGGCATCACCACCGACTACCGGGTATTCTTCAGCGACGCCAACCCGGAACTGCAGTCCTTTGAGGCTCTACAACGCATTTATACCAAGACCGATACGGTCATGTTCGTGGTCAAGCCCGATCAGGGGGAGATCGTCGAGGACCGCACCCTGGAAGCAGTCGTGGCTCTGACGGAGCGGGCTTGGCAGATCCCTTATTCCACCCGCGTCGATTCCATCAGCAACTACCAGCACACCACCGCCGACGGCGATGACCTGACCGTCGAGGACCTGGTTCAGCAGCCTGGATCGCTGTCCGAGGCGGAGCTGGATATCATCCGCGAAGTGTCCTTGACGGAACCGGTCATCGCCGGTCGACTGATGTCTCGCGACGGCACCACCACGGGTATCGTCGCCACGCTGCAACTCCCCGACGAAGCCATCGAAGCGGTGCCGGAGGCCAACGCCTTCTCGCTCGCCCTGGCCGAAGAGATTCGCCAGGAATATCCCGAGTTGACCATCGCCGTAACCGGCGTCGTGCCCCTCAACAACGCATTCAACGACGCCAGTATCAAGGACCTGAAGACGCTCATACCGTTGATGTATGGCATTATTCTTGTCGTCATCCTGGTATCGCTGCGCACCTTCACCGGCACCATCCTGACCATGGTCGTGATTGCTCTCTCGGCAATGATCACCATGGGCCTCGCCGGCTGGGTCGGCATCAAGCTCACGCCGCCCTCGTCCATCGCACCGACGATCGTCCTCACGATCGCCGTGGCGGATTCGATCCATTTCTTGGTGACCATGCTGCGTGACATGCGGCGCGGCCTGAGCAAACGAGACGCCATCGTCAGCAGCATGCGGGTGAATTTTACGCCGATAACGCTGACCAGCATCACGACGATTATCGGCTTCATGAGCCTCAACTTTAGCGACTCTCCGCCATTCCATGATCTTGGCAACATGGCGGCTGTCGGCGCCGCCGCGGCCTGGGCCTTGTCAATTCTGCTGTTGCCGGCCCTCCTGGCTATGCTTCCGGTGCGGGTCAAAGCAACTCAGGCACAGAACAACAAGTCCATCCTGCGGTTCGCCGATTTCGTCATCGGCAACCACAAGCCGGTTATGTGGGTGATGGTGGCTGCAACGATCGTTTTTGCCGCCATGATCCCCCAAAACAAGGTCAACGAACGCTTCGTCTCCTATTTCGACGAGAGCATTCCGTTCCGCGCCCAAACCGACTTCGCCACCGCGAACCTCACGGGCCTCTACCAAATCGAGTTCTCGCTTCCCGCCGAAAACGAAGGCGGCATTTCGGACCCGGCCTACCTCGAGCGCCTCGACGCCTTCGCCCAATGGCTGCGCGAGCAGCCCGGCGTCATCCATATCAACAGTTTCTCCGACGTGATTAAGCGCCTGAATATGAACATGCATGCCGATGACCCGGCATTCTATCAGCTACCCGAAGGTCGCGACCTAAGCGCCCAATATTTGCTGCTATACGAATTCTCCCTGCCCTACGGCCTGGATCTCAACAATCAGATTACCGTCGGCAAGTCGGCCACGCGCCTAACCGCCACGCTCGACGATGTCTCAACCAACGAGATGCAGCGGATAGAACGAGATGCGGAGCAATGGCTCGCCGAGAATGCGCCACAAAACATGCAAGCCCAGGCCACCGGTCCGGCGCTCATGTTTGCCTACATCACCCAGAACAACGTCAACTCTATGCTTCTGGGCACGTCCGTTGCACTGATCCTGATATCCGGCCTCCTCATCTTTGCTCTGCGCAACCTCCGCCTGGGGCTCATCAGTCTCATCCCCAACCTTGTGCCACCGATTATTGCCTTCGGTATCTGGGGGCTTTTTGTGGCCGAAATCACCGTCGCCGCGGCATTTGTCACGGCGACCGCCCTCGGCCTTATCGTCGACGCAACCGTGCATTTTCTCAGCAAGTATCAGCGCGCCCGGGTGGAAGAGGGCAGCAGCGTTGAGGACTCCGTACGTTACGCCTTCTCGACCGTCGGCGTCGCCCTATGGGTATCGTCGCTGGTGTTGGTAGCCGGTTTTGCGGTTCTGTCACTCTCCACCTTCGCCCTGAACTCGACCCTCGGGCTGCTTACGGCGACGACCATTGCGGTCGCGCTGGTCGTCGACTTTCTTCTACTGCCGTCCCTGCTCATCGCCATCGACAAGAGGAACCAAACTGATGCACCCAAAGACGCCGTTACGGTCGGAGCATAACCCTATGAAGACATCGTCCAGGATACTTGCGGCGGCTGTCGCATCGGTGCTGCTTGCCGGCCCCGCCATCGCCGAGACGCCGGAGGAAAAGGGTCTGGCGATCGCCGCGGAAATTGATCGGCGCGACCTCGGTTGGGGCGATAGCGCCGTTCAGCTCAAGATGCTGCTGAGCAACCGCCACGGCGAAACCAGCGCCCGCGAACTGCGGATGAAAGTGCAGGAGGTTCAGGATACCGGCCTCGGCGACCGCAGCCTCATCGTTTTCGACGTGCCCCGGGACGTCGAGGGCACCGCCTTCCTCTCGCACACTAAGGTGGCGGAACCGGACGACCAGTGGCTCTTTCTGCCGGCCCTCAAGCGGGTCAAGCGAATTTCCTCCGCCAACAAGTCCGGTCCTTTCGTCGGCAGCGAGTTTGCCTATGAAGACCTGCTTAGCCAGGAAGTCGAGAAGTACGAATACAAATGGTTGCAGGACGAAACATGTGGCGATCTCGAATGTTTCGTCATCGATCGCTACCCGGTCTATGAGAATTCCGGCTACACCAAGCAGGTCGTCTGGGTGGACAAGGAAGAGTATCGCATCATCCGGATCGACTTCTACGATCGCAAAGATAGCCTGCTTAAGACCCTCGTCTTCTCGGACTATGAGCAATATCTCGGCACATACTGGCGCGCCGGAACACTGCAGATGGACAACCATCAGACCGGCAAGAGCACGACCATGGAGTTCGCCGACTATGAGTTTCAGGTCGGCCTCAACGACGCCGACTTCGCCTCCAACCGACTGAAGCGCGCTCGGTAGTCAACGAATCGATCATGAGCCGTTCCGTTAGCACGCCACCCACCGTCACGCGGTGGGCACTCTCCCTCTCGGGCAAAACGTTCGGGAGGGAGTATTTTTCGTTTGCCGCGCTCGCCATACTTTTTCTCGCGACGGCAGCCACCGCGGGTGAGTTCGACATTGACGCCTCCGTCGCGCCCGAACTGCGCCTTTTCCCCAGCAGCCCCGCCTTTACCGACCAGGACGACACCACCCTCTCTCCGTCCATCGCTTTCGAAGCGGAAATTGTCTATGAGACCGACAGCGGCGACGACCGGCTAACGTTCGCACCGTTCGCACGACTTGACGCCGACGACAACGGCCGCAGCCACGCCGACATCAGGACAGCGAGCTGGCTTCACATCAGCGACGACTGGGATGCGGTTGTCGGCATCGACAAGGTTTTCTGGGGAGTCACGGAATCGCGCCACCTAGTCGACATCATCAACCAGGATGACGCCGTCGAAGACATCGACGGCGAAGATAAACTCGGTCAACCGATGATCAACGGCAATCTGCTGTTTGACGACACGACCGTCAGCATGTTCATCCTGCCTGGGTTCCGCGAGCGAAAGTTTCGCGAGGATAGCGCCCGGCTACGCGGCGCGACTCCCGTCGACGACAACAATCCCCTGTTCGAGTCCGGCGCCGGGCGCCGACATATCGACCTCGCGGCGCGCGTGCGTCATACCATCGGCGATTGGGACATCGGCCTGTCCCAGTTCCATGGCACCAGCCGCGAGCCAAGCTTCATCGCCAGCACGGACGAGAATGGCAACAAGGTCCTTTTCCCGAGTTATGAACAGATCGACCAAACCGGATTGGATCTTCAGCTTACGACCGAAACCACCCTGTGGAAGCTGGAAGCCATAACCAGAAGCGGCCACGGCGATCGTTTCGTCGCCGCCGTCGGCGGCTTTGAGCACACCTTGTTCGGTATCTTCGACACCAACATCGATCTCGGCCTCCTCGCCGAATATCTCTATGACGGCCGCGATGAGCAAGGCGTCCCCGGCACCTTCGCCGACGACGACATATTTGTCGGTGCCCGTATTGTGCTCAATGACGAGCCGGACACTCAGGCTTTGGTCGGCGCGCTCGTCGACCGCCGCTCCCAGGCCACCTTGCTGACTCTGGAGGCTGAACGTCGGCTTGGCAGCGATTGGAAAGTGGAATTGGAGAGCCGGTTCTTCGTCAATGCGCCGAGCGATGACCCGACCGCCGGTTTCCGCAGAGATGACGCCATTACCCTGCGCTTGACACGCTTCTTCTGATCGACCGCGATTGCTTCCGCTGACCTTTAGGTCCTGGCGAGGTAATAAATCATGAAACTGTCCGCATGGTCGCCATGACTCTTGATCAGTTTCCCATCCATACCGTAGGACCGAACTGTCGAAAAACCAACTCTATTTAGCTGCTCGACCTGTTTCTCTTCGCTCATGTAGTAGGTAAGCAGCCGGTACAGATGACCCTCGTCGTTCAAGATCGCATATTCATCTGTAGAGCGCTCATGCCTCTTACGTGAGCTCGAGTTGAGCATCCCTAATAGATAACTCACGGCGCTTTTGGCAGTCCTTAGCGGATTCCAGGACAGTCTAATATGTGACAGATCATGAGCGGAACGCACAGGGCAGTTCCGGTTATGAGAGGAAAAACAAAAGGCGCCTGTACGTTTGGTCACCCGACGCACTTCCCCCAGGATCTTCAGTCTGTCCTCATGCGGAACGTAATCTATCCCGTTAAAAGAGAAACAAACGAGATCGAACTGTTCGTCCCCGAACATCGAAAGATCCCTGGCATCGCCATGCCGGATGTCCACACCGGGATGTGCTGCCCGCGCGACGTCGACCATTGCAGCCGAATAGTCAATGCCAACATAATTCTCACTGATACTTACGAAGTGCCGGGTGGTACGTCCTGCCCCGACACCGATATCCAGGATTGCACGGCCGCGGAATTCGTCACCGACTTCGCGCAATATCGTCGCTTCCGCCGGAAATATGTGATCGTGCTTTTTCGTGATGAACGCCGTCGTTCGGCGTTCGTATTCGCTCTGATTATTGCGCGAAACAATCGTCGACATGAACCCTCGAATAGAACGTGATGATGCTCAAGCATAAACGTTCTATCTACGAGAACGTCAACCGCCACGTTCGCCAAATAGTAGGTAACATGAAAGCGAAGGCTCACCCTGTCACCTGGCGAACGCTGGCTATGTCGTCCGGACAGGTAACGGCGGATAGGGAACTCCCGCCCGATCTACGCCCGCGGCGCCGACAATTCACCCGTAATCGCGTAGCACAGCGCCTGCACCACTTGTTCCGGCGTCTCGGCCACCGCCAGGGCAGCGGCATCCACTTCCTTGAGGGCGTGAGCCAGGCTGTTGTCATGCAGCGTGATAACCGCCTTCCCCAAAGCCGCGGCATAACCGGCATCGAAGGCGGCATTCCACTGTCGGTATTTTTCGCCGAAGCGGACCACCACCACATCCGCCTTGTCGATTAGCGTACGTGTCCGAATGGCGTTCAGCCGCGCGCCCTTATTGTCATGCCAAAACGGCTTGTCCTCGCTCCCAAGTATCCTGACCCCGGCGTCATCGCTGGTGGCGTGATCCGTTACCGGCGCCGACAGGGTTATCGGCAGCCCCGCCGCCGCCACACCGTCACGGATACGTTGCCGCCAATCGGAATGGATTTCCCCTGATAGATAGACTTGCCAAATGTCTGTTCCGGTCATTTGATCCTCCAGCTATTCCGCCACCACAGCCCGTACCGGCGCTCGCGCACGACCGGCAGACGGCAGCAGAGAGACGACGCCGACGATCGCCACAGCCGCGGCGCCCAGCAGCAAGAACAACACATCGAAGCCCCCGGTAAGGCGTTGAATCAGGGCCACCAACTCAATGGCGAACGGGGCCAATCCGAACGCCAGCACGAACTTCACGCCGAACGCCAACCCATGATGCTTGGCCGGCGTAAAATGCGCCAACAGCAGATTCTCGGCCGGCAGTGACGCCGTGTTGCTCGACACCAACACCAGGGCCACCAGCACCAGCGGCATGCCACCAATCTGGGCCATCAGCCACAGTAACGGCGCTTGCAGCATCCAACTCAGCAGATAGACCAACTTCAGGGGTAGCCGATCCGACAGCACGCCACCCAGCAATTGGGCGAAGGAGGAAACCGCATAAACGGCGAACACCGACAGCCCGATGCCAAGCACGCTGCCGTCGAAAAGATCGGACAGACGCCCCTCGAACAGCTTCGGCATCACCGTTTGCATGGCTTGGAAGATGATGCCGGTGACTGAAATCGTCAGCAGCAGGATGACTACGGCACGGACCCGACCGTCCTGTCCGACGGACTTTTCCTCCACCGCCGCTTTCGGAACCTCTTTGAGCCTGCCGGTCGCAACGAACCCCAGCATCACTAGACCGGTTGCCAGACACAGCACGCCGGGCACGATGAACGCCGCGCGCCAACTCAGCACGTCAATCAGCCCACCCGCGACCAGCGCCGCCAAACCGACGCCGAGGCCGCCGAAGATCCCGTTCACCGCCAAGGCCATCCCGACGCTGCGGCGCGCCGAGCGGATAACCCAGGGGATCCCCACGGGATGGTAGATGGCCGCAAACGCGCCGATACCAGCCAACGCCAGCACCAGACCCGTCGACCCCCCGGCCAAGCCGGACAGGATCGCCGACAAACCAAGCCCGATGAAGAAGATCACCATCATACCCAGCGTGCTCCACCGATCGGCCAGCCAGCCCGCCGGCAGGGCCAGCACGCCGACGAGCAGCGCCGCCGGCGTCCACAGCCGGATCAGCTCGTGGAACGGCTGCTCCCACACCCGCTCGATGGCGATCACGATGGTGAAGTAGAACGCCGTGAACATGTGAATGTAGGCATGCCCGACGCACGAGAAGATCAGCGACAGTCGAGCTGACAACTTGTCCATTACCTACAAAACCTTCCCGCAAATGGGCAAGCAAGCGAACCGAGCGGCGCCGTCGGCCCGCCTACCCCGGCGAGCCACGGCATCGAACCTTGGCGATCCCGTAGATCTAATCTAGGCTTACAGCCTGGAATGTCCCACAGGGGGCGATAAGAATGGCAAAGGTGGCGAAACTACCGGTTCAGGGCAACATTATTCCCCTCGAACCGCGCCGCAAACAACAGCGGACGGCAACAGGCGTACCGCGCCCAACGAAAGTACAAGGTGAATGGCTCCGTCGCGGCCTAACCCAACCCGGCGGCAAACTCCCCCTATTCGACGAGGTCGGCGCGCGCATTAGCCCGCGAACGATCAAGAGCTGCATTCGCCAGGGCTGGGCCGAACCCTGGTTCGACAATCCACTGAAGCCGGATTGGCTGATCTGCAAACTGACCATAGCGGGCCGCGAAGTCCTGCAAAGCTAGGCCGCCACAGCCCTATTCCAGGCCAAACGTTACCGATACGCTGGCCGACAACACTTGTTCTCCGGGCGAGATCGGCACCGCCTGGGCAAAGGCGGCCTCCGCCCTAAACAGCGGCTGTGGCGTGATCCCACCGCCTTCCTGAATGGCCAGCACCCGCCCTAGCGTCACCCCGGCCGCCTCGGTCAACAACACGGCTTTGCGCCGCGCATCGGCGACGGCGGCCTGCCGGGCTTCGTCAAGCGCCGCCGCTGGATCCGAGGCCCGAAAGGAGACGCTGCCGACCTGGTTCGCGCCCAGCCGCACGAGGGCGTCCAGGATAGACCCTGCCTGGCTCGCCTCCCGCAAGCGCACCAGCACTTGATTGCTGACCTGGAAACCGACGATCGGCGGCGCCTCGACGGAGCCTGGCTGTCGGCTGCCATAGAGCGGCGCCACCGAGAAGGACTGGGTCTGCACGTCCGGCGCCACGATGCCTCGTTCGGCCAGGCCAGCGATCACCCGCCGCACGGCCGCCGAATTGGCCGCCAGCGCCGCTTCGGCGCTTTGCTCTTGGCTTACGACGCCGGTCCGAATTTCCGCCAGGTCCGGCGTAACGGTGACTTCGCCCCGTCCCGTCACCGAAATCACTTGCGCCACCCCATCGCCCGCCCACGCCGGCGCTGAAGGAACCATAGCTAGCGCCAACGCCAAGCTGATCAGGGGAAGGTAGCGTCCCCAATGTTGCTGAAAGCCCATGCTGCACCCACTGATTGATCCGGGCGGAGATGCCAGGCCGCCACTTAGCATAGTTTCACAATGTGAAGAGATTTGGTCGGGACGCCCGGATTCGAACCGGGGACCTCCACCTCCCCATGGTGGCGCGCTACCAGGCTGCGCTACGCCCCGACCGAGGCAAGCAGGGCCGGACTATAAGCCCAGGCCGACACGCTGGCAATGCGAAGCTGGAACCGGGCTCAGGGATGCCAGGCGCGCCGCGGGACCGGCATCCTCGGCTTCCTGCAGCGCCCGCCGCACCGTCGCAAACCGCCTTCTGTAAGCCCCTGGCGTAAGTCCGACTTTCCGCCGGAACAAACGCCGAAAAAAACTGCCGTCTTCATAACCGACTTCCTGCGCCACCGCCTCCACCGGCATGTTGGTGGTCTCCAGCACCTGCTTCGCCTCCTCCAGCCGCAGTGTCTGCACATAGGCGATCGGGGATAGTCCGGTTGCGCGGACGAAGCGGCGCTTGAAAGCGCGCTCCGACAAGCCGCTCATCGCCGTCATCGCCGCGACGGGTGTCCCATCTACATAGTTGTCGGCGATCCACTCTTGGCAGGCACCGATCACGCTGTCATTGACCTGACGCGACCGCGCCAACCCGGCGAATGGCAGTTGCCCATGCCTGTGCCAATCAATCAGATAGACCCGTGCCAATTGCATGGCCTCTTCCTGGCCCAAGAACCGGGCGACCAGAAACAGCGATAGATCGTACCAGGACGAACCGCCACCGGCCGTGATGATGCGCTGTCCGTCGCCCGACGCCACCAGCGCCCGCGACGGCTGCATC
Organism: Alphaproteobacteria bacterium; assembly: GCA_021774445.1. Classification (GTDB taxonomy): domain Bacteria; phylum Pseudomonadota; class Alphaproteobacteria; order UBA6615; family UBA6615; genus SZUA-147. The sequence continues at coordinate 13,089 of JAJFJA010000052.1, read as the reverse complement.
CGGACCTTCGGATAGCGGCTGCTCATCGCGCTGCAATAACCCCAGTGGGAGGTTGCGTCGCAATTGTCGAGCAAGCCGGCCTCGGCCAACAGCAGCGCCCCGGAACATGCCGATGAGACCGTCGCGCCGCCGCGATAGGCTTGCTGCATCCACGCGATTACGGGATCATAACGGCCGGCGAGATCCTCGCCTGGCATCACCATCAGATCCGAGACGCAAATCACGTCCGGTTTCGGACACTCGTCGAAGCTGCAGTCCGGCTTGATCCAGGCCCCATTCGCCGCGCGAAAGCCGGCAACATCGGCGCCGACCACGAATGGCTGAATTTTCGCTGGCCCAGGGGTCTCTCCCATCAACATAGACCAGTCTCGCCCGGCGGACTTGAAGACGTCATACATCCCATAGACCGTCGACGCCGTCGCTTCCGGCACCGCGACAATGGCGGCGACCAGGCCCTTTTCCTCAGCCATGACACATTCGTCCTGTTTTCGTCCGAAGCAACTCTAACAAAGCGCGCCGCTTCCCACTAGATATCGCCTCCAGCAAGTGCCCCCAAACCGACGGAGACGAACCATGACCGCAACCTCCCCCATCCAGGCTGAATTCGACCAGATCCCTTTCGATGACGACCGCATGGCCGCATTTGAGGGCCGCCTCGTCCACGCGCTTAACGAGAGCGCGGTGCTGATGATGACGTCGATCGGCCATCGTACGGGCCTGTTCGACACGTTGAAAGGCGCACCACCCTTGACCAGTCGGGCGATCGCCGATCGTGCCGGCCTTAATGAGAGATATGTCCGGGAATGGCTCGGCAACATGGTCACCGGTGGCGTGATTGAGCTTGATCCCACTGCCGGCACCTACCGCCTGCCGGACGAGCATGCCGCCTTGCTGACCCGTGACGGGCCCGCCAACCTCGCGGTATTCGCCCAGTATGTCCCCCTCCTCGGGACGGTCGAAGACGAGATCATTGGCTGTTTCCGCCAGGGTGGCGGCCTGTCCTATGACCGCTATCCGCGTTTTCACGAGGTCATGGCCGAGGATAGCAGCCAAACCGTCGTCGCGGCGCTCGACGAGCATATTCTGCCGCTGGCCGCCGGCTTGCCCGAACGGTTGAGCGCTGGCATCAAGGTGCTCGATGTCGGTTGCGGCCGTGGCTTGGCCTTAATGCGCATGGCCGAGAGCTATCCCAAAAGCCGGTTCACCGGCTACGATCTCTCGGCCGAGGCCACGGATTGGGCAACGGCGAAAGCGCGGGCACTCGGCCTCGATAACGTCACCTTCACCGCCCGCGACCTTAGCGACTTCCACCACACGGCCCCCGCTGCCGCCTTCGATCTGGTAACCAGCTTCGACGCCATCCATGATCAGGCGCAGCCTCTGAACGTCCTCAAGGGTATCCGCCGTGCCGTCGCCGAGGACGGCATTTATCTGGCCCAAGACATCAAAGGCTCCAGCCATCATCATGGCGATCGGGACCACCCGCTTGGACCACTGCTTTACGCCATATCCTGCATGCATTGCATGTCGGTGTCTTTGGCCCAGGGCGGCGAGGGCCTCGGCGCCATGTGGGGCCGCGAAACCGCCGAACGCTACTTCCGGGACGCGGGCTTCAGCACCGTGGACGTCCATGAACTGGACCACGACATTCAGAACTACTACTACCTGTGCCGGCCCTGACCCCAGAGTGCAACGCGCGGGGCCGGGCGAATGTGGGAGACCGTGATGGACAGCGAGGCGATCGAGCGGGCCGCATTGGCCGATTTGCATGCCGCCGCCGACGGCACACTGCGTCAGCAACTTGACCTGCAGACACAAACCGTCGAAGGAGTCTTCATCTCGATCGCCGCCAACCTGGCCCCATCGAGCCTAGTCGTGAACCGCACTCTCGGCCTCGACGACGATACGAACCATATCGCCCAGGTGGTCCAAGCCTACGAAAGGGTTGGCTTCGCCCGCCCTTTCGTAGCCCTCGACCCCAGCGCCGATCCGGCGTCCACGGCCGCGCACCTGGCCTCCCACGGCTATCGACGCGTCCGTAGCTGGATGAAATTTTCCCGTGGAACAGAACCCCTGCCGGAGGCCGCCACCACCCTGCGCGTCGCTGAAATCGGTCCCGATCACGGGACCGACTTCGCCTCAACAGTCGCCGACGCCTTCGACCTCGGCACGCCCGCCATACCATGGTTGGCCCGCCTACCCGGCCGGCCCGATTGGCGCATCTATATGAGCTTTGACGGTGACCAGCCGGCCGGCGTCGGCGCCCTATACATCGCCGGTGATACCGCCTGGTGCGATTGGGCCGCGACCAAGCCCAGCCATCGCCGACGCGGCAGTCAGACCGCCATCATGCATCGCCGCCTTCGCGATGCCCTAGCCAGCGGGATCCGCGAGATTTTCACCTGCACCGGCGAGGACGCGCCCGGCGACTCCCAGCATTCCTACAACAACATTCGTAAGATGGGATTTCGAGAAAAATACCTGAGACCCAACTTCGCGCCAACGCAGCGGCAGGCGTGACCAGCCTCTTGGCGCCAAATCAGCGCACGACCTTCGCCAGCAGAACCATTAGATCCGTTAGTTCGCTCTGCAAATCCTCAAGGGTTTGGCGTTGCGTCGGATTGAGTTCGCCGGTTGCCGCGGGCATGCCGCGCGGCAACTCGGACGCTGCCGGCGCTTCCGCTTCATCGGCAGTGCGGGCATCAGCCATGGCCTCATCCGCTACGTCATCGCTCGCCGCCGGACCACTGGCCTTGGCACCACCCTCTCGCAGCAAACGCTGCACGCCCTTTATCGTGTAGCCCTCGTCATAGAGCAGGCCGCGGATGCGCTCCAACAAAGCGACATCCTCGGGTCGGTAATAGCGCCGACCGCCGCCACGTTTCAGCGGTCGCACTTGACCAAACTTCGTTTCCCAGAAACGCAGCACATGTTGCGGTACGTCGAGTCGCTCCGCAACTTCACTAATGGTTCGGAAGGCAGCCGAGGACTTGCCCGACCTGCGTCTCAATCTTTCGGTGGCCTCAGCCATCTGGACCTAGCTATCCAGCCGCGCTAGATCCCGGTGGTTGCCTTCCTGCCTGTTCGGATCCCCCGGAATAACCCAACTCATCGTCGTTGATTCGTTCCTTCAACACATGACTGGGTCTGAAAACAAGTACTTTGCGTGGCAGGATCGGAACCTCTTCGCCCGATTTCGGATTACGCCCCATGCGCGGCCCCTTTTGTCGCACGGAAAAGCTGCCGAAAGAAGACAGCTTGACCATTTCGCCACGCACCAGCGCGTCCGACATCTCGCTCAGCACCGACTCAACCAAATCCGCGGACTCGTTCCGCGACAAACCGACTTCTTGGTACACAGCTTCGGTAAGATGCGCACGTGTAATTGTCGACGGGGCCATTGGCTTCCCCCTAAAGGCCTGGTCGGACTTTACATCGTGACGAGAAACCCGTCAATATCAAAGGATTGAGCCGTTTGTTTAACGTGGAATTGAGTCAGGGCCTACCAACGGATCAACGCCGACCCCCAAGCTAGGCCGCCGCCTAGCGCCTCGATCAGCACAAGTTGTCCACGCTGAATCCGGCCGTCCCCGGCCGCCTCCGCCAGCGCCAGCGGGATAGATGCCGCCGACGTATTGGCATGTCGATCGACGGTGATCACCACTTTATCGTCGGCTAATCCCAACTTTTTCGATGTCGCATCTATGATTCGCCGATTCGCCTGATGGGGTACGAACCAGTCCACGTCGTCGGCTTCGAGGCCATTGGCCACCAGTGCCGCGTCCGTCGCTTCGGCCATCTTGACCACTGCGTGCTTGAACACTTCCCGGCCGGCCATCCGCAAATGTCCGACCTGGCCCGTCGAGGATGGACCACCGTCCACATAGAGCATGTCGTGGTAGTACCCATCCGAATACAGATGGCTGGACAGCACGCCTCGGTCCTCGACGGTTCCCTCGCCGTCGCTGCCCTGCAGCACCACCGCGCCCGCGCCGTCGCCGAAGAGCACGCAGGTGCTGCGATCGGACCAATCGAGGATACGCGTGAAAGTCTCCGCGCCGATGACCAACGCACGATCGACTTGTCCCGCCTTAATGAAGTTGTCCGCCGTGGCCAGCGCAAAGACGAAACCGGCACAAACCGCCTGCATGTCGAAGGCGAGGCCGTGCCGCATACCCAATTCGGATTGCACGATTGTCGCCGTCGCCGGAAAGGTCTCGTTGGGTGTCGAGGTCGCCACCAACACCATGTCAATCGCATCGGCGCCGATTCCGGCCTGATCGAACGCGCGCCGCGCGGCGTGGGCGGCAAGATGGGAAGTTAACTCACCCTCCCCCGCTACATGGCGCTGGCGGATCCCGGTGCGCTCGACTATCCACTCGTCCGAAGTGTCGACACGGCTGGCCAGTTCATCGTTGGTCAGCACACGCTCTGGCAGATACGATCCATATCCGGTGACGACCGAGCGTCGCACCATCAAGAAACCGCCAAGGCGCTGTCGGCCTGTCCCGACGCGACCCGCTCGGCGATACTCTTATTGACTGCTTGCTTAACCATATCGACGGCCACGCCAATAGCCGTCGCAAAACCAACCGCGTCTGTCGACCCATGGCTCTTGACGCACACGCCATTCAGGCCGAGAAGCATCGCGCCGTTGTATCGGCGCGGATCCGTCCGTACCCGCAACTTGTCGAGCGCCCGCTTGGCAAAGACGTAGCCGATCCGCGCTGAGTTGGAACTTTGAAAGGCCTCGCGGACGAACGCCCGGATCAGCTTTGCGGTACCTTCCGCCGTCTTCAGCGCGACATTGCCGGTAAAGCCATCGGTCACGACGACGTCCACGGTGCCCGAAGGAATATCGTCGCCCTCGACAAAGCCATGGAAACGGTCCGCCAGATCGGACTCGCGTAATGTCTGGGCTGCCTGCTTCAGCGCCTCGTTGCCCTTGATCTCCTCCGACCCGATGTTCAGCAAACCGACGGTCGGCACTTTCGTGCCCAGCACCTCGCGGGCGAACACCTCGCCCATGATGGCGAACTGCACCAGGTTGACGGCATCGCAGGACACGTTGGCGCCCAAATCGAGCATCAATGTTTCGCCGTGCAACGTCGGGAAAAACGAGGCTATTGCCGGGCGGTTGATGCCCGGCAGCGTCCGCAGTGTCAGGACCGCCATCGCCATCAGCGCGCCGGTATTGCCGGCCGATACGATCCCTGCCGCTCGACCCTCCTTCACCGCATCGATAGCCAGTCGCATGCTTGTCTGTTTGCCGGTGCGAACGACTTGCGACGGCTTGTCGTCGGCCAATACCCGTTCGGATGTATGGTGAATTTCGACCACGTCCGGCAACCCGCGCAGTTTCTTGAGGCGTGGCGCCAGTTCAGCTTCGTCCCCAAACAGGATAAACCGCACGTCCGGGTAACGCAGCCGCGCGATATTTGCCCCCGCGAGGACAATATGCGGCGCGTTATCGCCACCCATGGCATCTAGCGCAATTTTGACGGGCTCAGCCAACAGTGCACGTTTCGTAGCGCCGCAATCGCGGCCGGACCTAGTAAGGGGCGAGTGGCGTCAGGCGCCCGAGACCTCGGTAACCTCACGGCCATCATAGTGGCCGCACGCTGCACAAACATGATGATCACGCTTCAATTCACCGCAATTCGAGCATTCGCCGACGCTCCCAGGCGTAAGCGCATGGTGCGACCGGCGCATATTCCGGCGAGATTTGGAGACTTTTTTCTTCGGCACTGCCATGATGGACGCTTTCGATTCAGACTGCGGCCCTCTACCGAGCCAGCCGCTGCTAATTATACAATAAGCCCGCGCGGGGCAAGACGTTATCCTTTGCGTCCTAGGCGATCGCGCAGCTCGGCAAGACCCGAGAATGGCCTGTGGGAGCCCGTTTCCGCCCCTTGATCCTGATCTCCACCCAAAACGACATCGGCACCGGGAGCCCTGGGGTAGGGGTCCAAGGCTATGCCAAGTTGTTGCGCCACCAGCTCGCCGAGATCCAATTCCGCACCAGGCCACGGCTCCGGCAGGTCTAATTCGGCCTCTTCCTCGCCGGCCGCCTCCTCATCTTTCGCAAGAACGACCTCGAATTCCTCGTCGATTGTCGCCGGTACCGGATCCAAGGTAACCACGCATCGCTGCACGACCGCGGCCCGCAAATGCCCGTTCACCACCAATTTTCCCGGATTGTCGAGCCGCACGGCGACAGTGGCGACAAACTCGTCCACCGATAGCAGATCAAACCGACGCGCCAACCCGGCACGCTCATCCACGTCTGTCCGGATCGCCAGCCGCGCCACCTGCAGGTTCGGTCGATCCCCCAGCTCCGCCAGCTGAAATGGCCGGCTCAACTCAGATTTGGCCATTCGAACCTCCACTAGGCTTCCACCGGCGCGAACTGCAGCCGACCGGACATCAGGGCGTCGTCCTCCTGTGTCGCCAGAGCGCTCGCCAGGCGGCGCATGTAGTCGGCCAGCAGCCGGACCTGCTCGGGCGATACCTCGGTCTCGGCGAATACGTTGCGCTGCAGGGCCTCGTCCAAGCCTGTTCCGTCTTCTTCATCCATGCCGTCATTATAGGCCTCGATACGGCCATAAAGATTGCTCGCGAGCTTCTTCACCCGCTTCCCGACACCCAAGTCACCCACACCCATTTCGCGCAAGCTGCGGTCCATATCGGCGAACATGACGTCATGCACCCCCTGACCAAGGGCGCGCCCCGATTGGCCCACGCCCCGCAGTCGGCGGAACAGCAGGAAGGCATGCAGCGAGATCATCTCGAAGCGACCAAGAGGCGTGTCTGGAACCCCCATATCTCTGTAGAATGCCGGCTCCCGCGCCTGCCCGACAAGCGTGACATAAAGCTGCTCAGCCACTGATATCCGGCTCTCCCGGCGCCTCCGGCCACTCGCGAACATCCCGCTCAACAATGCTTTCGCTCCATCCTTCTGGATCCGGCTGCCAAACGCGGCGCCGTTGACATCACCGGGCGTCCGGTGCAAATGTCGCGACCAACAATCGCGCCCAAACGGCGCCTCTGCAAGAGGCGAGTACTGAACGATTAGCCCGAAGGTGTCACCTGGTCGACGCGCGGCGCGAGGACCAGGCCCTTCGCCATCACGGAGCAGACCGATGCGGTGGCTTGGCCGGCGTCATCTCGCTGTCATCACTCTTGCCCTTACCCTGGCAGCATGCTCGCCGGCGATTCATAGCCGAGGCCATGTCCCGGATGCGGAAGCCCTGGCAAACCTGCAACCGGGCCAATCCAACCGGACCGACGTATCCGAAGCCCTCGGCACGCCGTCCGCCAAGGGCACCTTCGACGACGAGACTTGGTACTACATTAGCGAGCGCACCGAAACGGTAGCCTTCCTCAACCCCAAAGTCGTGGAGCGCGAAATCGTCGCCATCACCTTCGACCAATCTGATCGGGTCGCGGACATATTCACCTATACCGAGGCCGACGGTAAGCCGGTCAGATTGGTCAGCCGCGTCACCCCGACCGCCGGCAATGAACTTACCCTGATCCAGCAGTTATTCGGCAACCTCGGCCGCTTCAACGATTAGGCGGCCGGTCCCGGATAGAGCAACGCCGGCAAGACAAAGGGCCGCGCCCGGTTCCGGACGCGGCCCGGCCTTTAGTTAGGTTAGGTCAGCGCTTTACGCCAACGCCGCCAACAGCAATAACGCCACGATATTGGTGATTTTGATCATCGGGTTCACCGCCGGCCCGGCGGTGTCCTTATACGGATCGCCGACCGTATCGCCCGTTACCGCGGCCTTATGCGCCTCCGAGCCCTTGCCGCCATGATGGCCGTCCTCGATGTATTTCTTGGCGTTGTCCCAGGCGCCGCCACCCGCGGTCATTGAGATCGCCACGAACAGGCCGGTGACGATCACGCCCAGCAGCATCGCACCGACGGCGGAAAACGCCGCCGACTTGTCGGCGATCAGCAGCACCACGACATAAACGACGATCGGCGCCAACACCGGCAACAGCGACGGCACGATCATCTCCCGAATTGCGGCCCGCGTCAGCAAGTCGACCGCCCGGCTGTAATCCGGTTTGGCGGTACCCTCCATGATGCCGGGGATCTCTTTGAACTGCCGGCGCACCTCGACAACAACCGAACCGGCTGCCCGGCCGACCGCGGTCATGCTCAGCGCACTGAACAGATACGGCAGCAAACCGCCAAGCAGCAGACCAACCACGACATAAGGGTTGTCGAGCGAGAAGTTTAACTGCACATCGGCAAAATACGGGTGCTCGGCCGGCTTGCTGATAAACAGGTTGAGGTCCGATGTGTAAGCGGCAAACAGCACCAGTGCACCCAAGCCGGCAGAACCGATGGCATAGCCCTTGGTCACGGCTTTGGTCGTATTGCCGACCGCATCCAATGCATCGGTCGTCTTCCGCACCTCGCCCTCGAGGTCGGCCATCTCGGCAATGCCACCGGCATTGTCGGTAACCGGCCCGTAAGCATCCAACGCCACAACCATGCCGGCCAGCGCCAGCATCGATGTGACGGCGATGGCGATACCGAACAAACCGGCCAACAAGAAGGTGATGATGATCGCCGCGCAAATAATGATCGCCGGGACCGCCGTCGCTTCCATTGAGATCGCCAGGCCTTGAATCACGTTGGTACCGTGACCGGTCGTGGAAGCCTGCGCCACCGACTGGACCGGGCGATACTCGGTTCCGGTATAATATTCGGTTACCCAGATAATGAGGCCGGTCACCACCAACCCCACCACCGCGCAGAAGAACAACGACGTGCCCGTAAAGCTCTTGTCCGCGACCGTGAATTCCGTGCCAAACCCGACGATCCAGCCGGTAACGATGGCAATCCCCACCAGAGACAGTACGGCCGAAGCGATGAAGCCCTTATACAGCGCCCCCATGATGTTCTGATTGGCACCCAGCTTGACGAAAAACGTGCCAATCACCGAGGCGATGATGCAGACCGCGCCGATGACCAGCGGATAGGCCATCATCGAACCGACCGTGGCCGATCCCGCGAAAAAAATCGATGCCAGCACCATCGTCGCCACCACGGTGACCGCATAGGTCTCGAACAGATCCGCTGCCATGCCGGCGCAGTCGCCGACATTATCGCCGACATTGTCGGCGATAACCGCTGGATTGCGGGGATCATCCTCGGGGATGCCGGCTTCGACCTTGCCGACCAAGTCGGCGCCAACATCGGCGCCCTTGGTAAAGATACCGCCACCGAGACGGGCAAAGATCGAGATCAGCGAGGCGCCGAAGCCCAGCGCGACCAGCGGATCGATAAGCTCCCGACCGGTTGCGCCGGAAGTCAGCAGATAGCTGTAGTACCCGGTCACCGCCAAAAGCGCCAAACCCGCCACCAGCATGCCGGTAACCGCGCCGGCGCGGAACGCCACGCTCAACCCCTCCGCCAGGCCCTGCTTAGCCGCCTCAGCCGTGCGCACATTGGCACGCACCGAGACGATCATTCCGGAATACCCGGCCGCGCCTGAAAGCACCGCCCCGATCACAAAACCGATGGCCACATTCAAACCGAGGAGCAGCAGCAGGATCACCGCGACGACCACTCCGACGATGGCAATCGTTGTGTATTGCCGATTCAGATAGGCTTTCGCGCCTTCCTGAATGGCACCGGCAATTTCCTGCATTCGCGCGCTGCCGGCACTCGCGGCAACAGTGACGCGAGCGGCCCAAATCGCATAAAGTAGCGCCAATATTCCACAGGCAAGCGCGAACCAGAGTGGTGCAGACATCGGTGATTTTTCCCTTTGGTAGCCAAGCTAGCAAGATTCGGTTGGGGCCCAGGCCATGGGCACTCGCGACTCTGGGGTCGCTCTTCAGAAAGCGCCGGGAACATGCCAAAAAGGCACGCCGATAGCAACCGCTCACGCGCGAACGGCCTCGCCCTTGGCCCTTAGCCAGATATTTGCGATGAACACGGTGATGATCATTGGCAACACCAACAGGTTCACCGCACTCCAGCCCAGGGCCGCATAAGTCGCCCCCGAACTCAACGACGATATTGCCACCGTGCCGAATATGATGAAGTCGTTCATCGCCTGTGTTTTCGCCTGCTCCGTCTGATCCGGCACGGTCGTCAGTAGGTTCGTGGCACCGATAAACATGAAGTTCCAGCCAATTCCCACCAAGAAAAGAGCCACCCAGAATTGCCAAAGTGCCTCGCCGGAGAGATTGACCGCCACCGCCAGCGCTGCGAGTGCCGCCCCCGTGGCGATAACATTGAGTGTTCCCACGCGTTTGATAAGCGAACCGGTGAAGAAGCTGGGCGCAAACATGCCCAAGACATGCCATTGAATGACGAACGCCGTCTCCTCGAACGTATGTGAGCCGCCCGACATCGCCAGCGGCGTCGACGTCATGACGAGGTTCATCACCGCGTAGGCGAACATCCCGCTGATCACGGCGACGATGAAGGTCGGTTGACGGCAGATTACACCCAGCGGCCGGCCGGCGCGGTCCCGGCTCGGGGCCACGGGCTTCGGCACATCCAAGAACACGAGCGTAAGGACAGTCGCCAACTGTAGCCCTGCTATCGCCAGGTACGAACCGGCGAATAGCGCCGGGGCGATCAGATCCTGCGACCAGCTTGCCAAGGTTGGGCCGACAAAGGCTGCGACCACCCCGCCGGCCAAGACCAGGCTGATCGCCCGGCTACGAAAACCCTCCGACGCCACATCTGCCGCCGCGAAGCGATACAGCTGACCGAACGCGTTCGCCGCCCCCATAAGCATCGAGGCACCGCAAAACCCCCAGAAACTTGACGCAACGATGGCATAGGCACCAAGCCCTGAGCCGGCGATACCCACTGCCAGGCCGATCATGAAGCCGAACCGCCGGCCGACGCGGCGCATCAGCAGCGAAGCCGGAATCGTCGTCAGCGCCATGGCCACGAATTGAAATGTCAGCGGCAACGTGGCGAGGACTTTGACGCTGGCAAGCGAGTAGCCTATCAGGGCCACGACTGTGATCAGCAGCGTCTGTCCGGACATAAACAACGCCTGACAGACGGCTAGCAAGCCGACGTTTCTGGCACTCTTCGATAGGCCCATGCGGCTGACAATCGGCCATCCGCCGGCCCCGGGCAACCCCGGTCGAGCCGTGGCTCAAAAATGGCCTCGGGGCTTAACCACCAGTGCGGGTCAGCGCCTGCACCAAGACATCGTTCACGGCCTCATCCCCAAGCATCTTCCGAGTCACCGCTGTCAAACGGCGCTTTATCTGGCTCACTGAATACTCCCGCCCACGCCGCACCTCGAACTCCGACAACCGATGCAGCTCTTGAATGAGGGCATTCCTCAATTTGGTGTGGCTCGCCGCCGCGACCTGCGCCTGCGCCTCATCCACCATTTGCAGCGTCAGCGCCGCTGATATTCTACCGGCGACCCCCCTCTTACTAAATACCGTGACGATAATTGGCGCGATCGCCACATAGGCGCCCTCCAATCGTGCACCGTCGCTGCCGTCGTGCACACCGCCGCCAATGTTCTCGGTGCCGGTCCGTCCGCGCCCCCCAGAGTCACCGCCCTTCTCCTCACCGCCGGCGCTGCTACTGCCGCCACCGCCACCGCCCGGGGCAGCAATCACTGGCGCCGATAGCAGCCAAACCAAAACCGCCAGCGCTGCCGCCAACGTGCCGCTGCGCCCCATCTTACTGGGCCCCAAAATCATTGATGTTGCGCACCAGAACATGCCCGACGACATTCTCGCCGAGGACCCGCTTGTTGGCCTTCGCGACCCGCACCTTCACGTCCTCCGGATCGACCCGATCGCGTGCCGTCCGCACCAGAGGCGGCGAACTTAGCGCCTGCAGATACGCATCCCGCAGCTGCCGCAGATTTCTCGCGACCAGCTCGGTGGCATCGCGTTCGGCAACCTCGAGGGTAAGCAGCAGCGATATGCTACGCCGCCGACCATCCGTCTGCCGAGCCTGGACCATCAACCAGTCGACCTTGACGAAGCTCGGACCAGCCCCCTCGCCGCCGCTCGCGGCGGCGGCGGCGGCTCCCGGCTCGGCTAGGGCACCGGCCCCGCCGACCGCCAGCATCAGAGCCCCGGCAGCGGCGGCCAAGACCGACCGACGGCCCAATCGTCTCACGCGTCTCTTAGAAGTGTCGGTATCCACCCACGAGTACATCGACCGAGCGCCCTTTCTCATCGAGCACCCTAAGACCCCCGGCAGCCGTTATCTGGCCCACCTTGGTTACGGCCAGATCCAATCGGTGCCCGAGAGCGGCCACGTCACCCGCAGCCGCAGGAGATATGGTAAACAGGAGCTCATAGTCATCACCAAGATCCAGCAGGCTAGCGTCGATAGGTTGACCTTCTGTTACCACCTCGGGCGCCAGCGGCACCGCACCCAAGTGCAGCTCCGCCCCTACTCCGGAGGCCTTTACAAGCTTCCCAAGGTCCCCCAAAAGCCCGTCCGAAATATCCATCGCAGCCGACGCCAAACCCCGCAAACCCTCACCTAAGGCCAGCCGGGGCACCGGCATTCGATAGCGCGATATCGCCGATTCTCTAGCCGCCTCAGAGATCTGCCGACCGCTCCCCTGCAACAGCGCCAAGCCCAGGGCCGCCCCACCGATTTCCCCGGATACAAAAACGTGATCGCCGACTTGCGCCCCCGATCGCCGCAGCTCCGCGCCCATGGGAGCTGAGCCGAACGCCGTCAGGGATAAGGTTAACGGTCCCGGCATCCTAACCGTATCGCCGCCCACCAGGGCAATGCCAAAGGCTTCTTGATCCGCCGCGAGGCCGGCCGCGAAGGCGGCAAGCCAGGCCTCATCGACCTGATCGGGCAGCAACGCCGAGAGTGTATAGCAACGCGGTACCGCGCCCATCGCCGCAAGATCCGACAGATTGACTCGCAGCAACTTCGCACCGACGGTCTCGGCTGGGTCCTCTGGCAGGAAGTGGACCCCGGCCACCATCGCGTCGCTGGTCACGACAAGCGACTGTCCGGCCTCCCAAGGCAAGGCCGCGGCATCATCGGTAAGCCCGAAGGCACCGGCATCTCCTCGCGCCAACGGCGCGAAGAACCGCTCG
>JAJFJA010000051.1 GCA_021774445.1 Alphaproteobacteria bacterium | reverse complement strand
GCGATCGACTTGATCGACAAATATTCCGATGAAGCGGATCCGTTTATGATTCAACTCAACTTTCATGGGCCCCACTTCCCCAATATCGTGCCGGAGCCTTATTTCTCGCTATACGACCCCGCGACTATTGAGCCTTGGCCGAATTTCGACGATTCCCTGGCCGGCAAGCCCGCGGTGCAGAGCATTAAGAAGCGCCATTGGCAGACGGACGTCATGAACTGGTCGGACTGGCAGCCGCTCGTCTCCGCATATTTCGGGGAGGTCACCTTGATCGATGCACAGGTAGGGCGGGTGCTGAATCACCTCGACGCCACCAGGCTTGCCGAGAACACTCTGGTCATTTGGACGACAGACCACGGCGACACCATGGGCGCCCACGGGATCTGCAACAAAGATTATACGATGTATGAGGAGATCTATCGTGTGCCGCTTATTATGCGTTGGCCGGGAATAATCCCGGAAAACGCACGCTCAAACCACTTCGTGCATCATTTTTTGGATCTGTGCGCGACCATTGTCGAGGTCGCGGGCGGAGATACCGGGGCGCAGACCCATGGCCGCTCGTTAATGCCGGTGTTCGCGGGCAAGGTCGGGGACGACTGGCCGCAGGAGGCCTACTGCGAATTCCATGGTAGCCACATGGGCCTCTACAGCATGCGCCTGTTACGCGACCGGCGGTATTCGTATGTTTACCACCCGAATGACATCGACGAGTTCTACGACCACGAAAGCGACCCCCATCAACTTCGCAACCTGGCGGAAGACCCTGGCGCGGCGGGTGCGGCGTTAAAAGACATGAAGCGACGCATGGTCTTGTGGATGGCGGCAACAGACGACCATATTCACAACGAATGGACCGCACTGTGGCTAACGGGTGACGCCGACTTGGCGAAACAGGCCCCGGGACGGCGGAACAAGAATTGGTAACACCCGCCTACAATCGGTAAATCCGCTCGGCGTTGTCATGGAACATCGCGGCACGCTCGTCTTGCGAAAAATCCTGGGTCAAGGCCTTGTAGGCGTTCAAGAGCGTGTCAAAGGTACTATACAGCCCATCGACAGGAAAATTGCTGCCAAACATGCAGCGTTCCACGCCGAAGATTTCAATGGTCTTCAAGACGTAAGGGCGAATCGATTCCGTGGTCCAATCGTGATTGGTCATTGCGAGGCCCGAGATTTTCGCCGCCACATTGTCGCACGATGCGAGTTCCTGCATTCCCTGTTGCCAACCCGCGAAGCCGTCGGAACCGGGGCGATGGGGCATACCGGCATGATTCAGGATGATCTGGGTCTCAGGATAGCGGCGCGCGATCCGCGCAGCGGCGGCCATCTGCGGGAAATAAAGCTGCAGATCGAAGGATAAGCCGTACTTCTGCAGCAGGCCAAAGTTATCACACCATGTGTCGTCCGCTAGGTAGTCTCGGTCCGCGATATCAGGGTCACGGTTGAGAATGTGACGGATGCCGCGCAGATTGGGGAATTCGGCATGGGCGGCAAGCACGGCCTCGACACTGGCATCGCCAAGGTTCGCATAGGCGACGATGCCGTGTGGGATGCCACCGGAGTCGGGCGCGTCCGCGACACTTTGCAGCCACTCGGTTTCGCCGACGGGATTGTTTTCGTCGTACCTGGCGTCGATATGGATGGCCTTCACGATGTTCTGGTTCGCAATGTCGGCCTGGTAGTCGGCGACGAGATAGCTCCTCCGAAGCCCGCTAATGTCGACAATAGCCAAGGTCTGGTCGCGCTCCTCCGACAACCACGGATAACTATGGTTCTCCAGGTCCCACAGGTGCTGGTGGGTATCGATGCATTTCATAGGTGTCTGCCTTTCGTTCAGGACGCAGTGGCGGCGCCAATCGCTTCCAACTTGACGTCGGTCAGAAAGCCATAGCGGTTAACCCACACCTTGTTGCCACTGGCGGCATAGGACAAAGCGAGCCGGCTGCGGAAGTCATCCAGCGGCCCGCCGCTGTGCACCAGCGCGAAGATCGGGGTGTCGCCGGCCTGCGCCTGTGCTTGTTCGATCTTTCGCAGCTGGGCTTCGCGGCCGACCGCAAAAGCCTCCCCGTCGGTCGGGTGGGAATAGGATGCAAGGGTTGCGCCGGTTTCGCCACCGTCAATATCCAAGATCCGGCTCAAGACAGCAACCAACAAGGTCTCGGAAACCCGGGGATTGGCTTGACGAATAGCCTCGCCGTAGGCGCGCAGCATCATCGGCCAGTGGGATGGAATGAGTTTGAGCAGTATGCCGTCGCAGTGCCGGCCGGCGCGCCCATAGTCAAATCCGGACACCGCCGACCACGGCGGCGGGAAGGCCATCGGGCCGATTTTTTTGCCTGGTCCGGCGGCGTCGGTGACCGCGCGCCGACAAGCCGCCAGGAAGTCCTCAACAAGGACCGATTTGAACCGCCAGAAACTAGTTAGGTCAGGATGGTCCGACAACAGTTGACGCACTGCGAACTGCCTGCCCGCCGAGGTCAGCAGTGTGTGCAGGTCGGTGTCATCGATACCACCCAGAAGCTTATTCCGCAGGGCCGCAGCCGCGGTACGCATGCGCCCAAAGTCGAAGCCGAGACGATCGGCAGCGGCCTCGGCGTGACCACTAAAATCGAAGAATACGCTGTCGAGCGTGTAGGGCGGGTATTCCACCCAATCCAGGTGAAATCCGTCGACGGTGGGATAGCGGGCACACAAATCGCGCAGCAGCGCGCAGATGTAATCTTTGACGTGTGGGCTCGCAAGGCTGCCGTTTTGGTCGAGGCGGTCGGGCAAAGTACCGCCGCCGGGCAGGCGCGGTTCATCGCCGGCGTCGATATTACTAATCCCGGCGCGATAACCCGGCGGCGCGGCCGCTTGCACGCGAAGATGAGCCTCGAGCCCACGCGCCTTCGCTGTGTCAATGAAATCGTCGACCAGGTGTCCGTTCCGCGCCGTGAGCGCCGTTGGCACAGGCGGCTGGTAACGAAGGCCCGTATAGAGCGAGGTGTCGTGATCGAAACTTGGTGCGGTCCGGATGAATAACTGGCGGCGACCCCACAGCGGCCGGTCCAGCAACGCGCCCCGGACCGGCGGCTCGCGAACGCCCGTTGCCTCATCGGCCAATTCGATGACGCAAGGCGTGGTCACGATCGCCGTTGCGCCGGTCCGATCGATCAGCCGATCGATGAGATCGCTGCCCTCGGCCTGCAGATATTCGGGCATCACGCTGACGCCAACGAAACGATCTTGCTGCAATTGCCGGGTCATCCGTGAGATACCTATCACCTAGGTAACGTGTTATACCAGCATACAGTGGTTGGGCGCCGCAACGTTTTGCAGGAGGGAAATGATGAAACGGCCAAATTTCCTCTTCATTATCACCGACCAGCAACGCGCCGATCACTTGGGTTGCGCTGGCAACCAAATGCTCCAGACGCCGAACATCGACGCGCTCGCTGCGCGCGGGACCCGGTTCGATCGGTTTTATGTTGCCAGCCCAATCTGCACGCCGAACCGTGTCACCTTGCTGACGGGGCGGATGTCTTCGGCACACGGCGTGCGGACAAACGGCGTACCGACTCCTCTCAACTCGACCACGTTCGCCGATCTTCTCCGAGCCCAAGGCTATCGCACGGCTGTGGTCGGCAAGATGCACGTACAAAAAATGACCGCATGGGGGCCCATCCAGGCGGCGCCCGAGGTCGACGAAAGCCAGGCCGCACCACCGCCGCATCTTGCGGAGGCGAGAATGCCGACAAAGGATGACGGACCCTATGACCAGGAGTCCCTGGACGCCTGGCGGAATGACCCGAACCACGACGTAACGTTGCCCTACTACGGGTTCGATCATGTCCGACTCTGCCTGATGCATGGGGATCAGGTGCATGGTCACTACGGACGCTGGCTGGAGGAGAAATACCCCGGTTCGGACTCCCTGCGGGGTGAGAGCATGTTGCACGGCGGCGATAATGCCTTGCCCTCCGACCTCGTTGTTCCTTTTGGTTGGCGTACACGGGTCCCGGAGGAACTCTACTCGACCTCGTACATTGCCGAAGAATCGATCGCCTACCTCGATGAGCATGCGCGGCAGGGGAGCGAGGCGCCGTTCTTTCTGAAATGCTCGTTCCCGGACCCACACCACCCCTACACGCCGCCAGGCCACTACTTCGACATGTACGACCCTGCTGAAATAACGCTGCCGCCGTCGTTTGGCGGCGGCGAGGAACCGCCGCTGCCGTCACTGGACTACCTGCGGGAGCAACGCAACAGCCGCCATTTGGATGTCAGTTCATTTTGGGGAATGGCGGTGAGCGAGCGCGAGGCGCGCGAGGCGATTGCGTTAACCTACGGCCAGATCACGATGATCGACGATGCCGTTGGGCGCATTCTTAGTCATCTCGAGGCGCTTGGATTAGCAGACGACACTGTCGTCGTTTACACCAGCGACCATGGCGACTACATGGGCGACCATCAGCTACTGATGAAGGGTCCGCTGCATTATCAAGGCTTGATCCGCGTGCCTTTCATTTGGACCGACCCGATGCAGCCACCTGCCGAAGCGGTTTGCGATGCCCTGTGCGGCAGTCTCGATTTTCCCCAAACCGTCCTTGATCGCGCCGGGCTGCAACCCTTCCACGGCATGCAGGGAAAGAGCCTTTTGCCGCTCCTCAGTGGGAGCGAGGTCCAGCTTTACGACGACCTGCTGATCGAAGACGAGAACCAGCTCATCTTGCTGGGCTTTCCCGGACACCCTCGTCTGAGAACTCTGGTCACCAAGCGGTGGCGGATGACGCTTTTCGATCGCGTCAGTTGGGGTGAGCTCTACGACTTGGAGAACGATCCAAACGAGATGCACAACTGTTGGGACGACGTCGAGTATTTCGACGTTAAGCGCACGCTGATGGAGGCCATGGTCCGCAAAATGATGGACTACGACGACCGCAGTCCCTTCCCCACCTCGCGTTCTTAGGCCAGCCGGGGACTCTCCCAAGAAAAGGCGCATTGGTATCAAACTTGCGCATGATGGTATGACTAGTATACTGTCATACCATCAGCATTACGCTGGAGGGACGCGTGCAGAATCAGCTAATCCGCCGCCGGAGGTTGTCTGAGGACGTCGTCGCGCGCCTCGAAGAGATGATTTTGTCGCCCCAGTACAAGCCGGGCGATCAGTTCCCTTCCGAACGCCAGCTCATGGAGCGATTTGGCGTTGGCCGCCCGGCTGTCCGTGAAGCTCTCTACTCCCTGCAGAAGATGGGACTTCTCGACATCAGAAGTGGCGAGCGCGGGCGCGTTACCAAGCCGACGCCGCGCATCTTGCTCAACGAGCTCGGCGGCGTGGCGCGTCACTTGATGGCCGAGCCTCAAGGTGAACGCCATTTTCAGGAAGCGCGGACTTTCTTTGAAGTTGGGCTCGCCCGCAATGCCGCCGAGCACGCCTCCCCGGAGGACGTGGAAAGCTTGCGTGCGGCGCTCGAGGCCAACAAAGCCGCGCTAAATGACTTCGACGCGTTTGAGCGGACCGATGTTGAATTTCATTTTGTCCTTGCCAAAATTGCGCGCAATCCGATTTTCACGGCGATCCATGAAGCCGTGGTTGAATGGTTGACCAAGCAGCGTTCTTTAACGCTTCGCATTCCGAACGCAAACGAGCTTGCGTACCGCTCTCACGAGGATATTTTCAACGCGGTGGCTGGCAAGGATCCCGATGGCGTCGAAGCCGCCATGCGTCAGCACCTTGAGACAGTCTGCCGGCAATATTGGCAGGCCAGGGAGCAATCGCTGTGAGCCGCTTTGCGATCATCGTCGAGTTTGAGCTCGAGGACGGCAGCTTCGACCTGTTCCACTCATCCGTCCTCGAGAATGCCGAAAAGTCACTCAACTTGGAGGCTGGGTGCCATCGCTTCGACGTGCTGATACCAGACGATGAGCAAAACCGAGTTGTTTTGTACGAGATCTACGAGGACGCGGCGGCATTCGAGGCGCATCAACATACAAATCATTTTCGAGAATTCGACACTGGCACTCAGGACTGTATTCGGCGTCGTTTACTGTCGCGTTTCTTTTTGAGCAACGCGAATTGATTGCACGGCGCAGCGGTCCAGATGCGCGCAGGAAGGTAGGCGCCCTCGATGGCTGGAGAAGCAAAGAAAGAACGGGTGCCGCACCGTCGCGAATGGCTTTTCATCGCCGCTAACAAGTTCAGCCGTGGTCGAACCACCGTCCTTGGGTGTCACCGAGCGACGTCCGAGGACGTAACCAAGGGAGGATGCAATGAAGTTTAGACTGGGTTTGGGGAGCGTGGTAGTCACGCTCCTGCTGTCGGCAGCCGGCCCCCCGGCGCTGGCCCAAAATGCCGCCGATACGGCGGTGGAGGCGGCCAAGAAATTCTCCGGAACCACCCTTAACCTGCTTTGGCAGGCGGGTCTTCAGGCGAACGATCCATTGGTCTTTTCGGGCCCGCTGTTCGAGGAATTGACCGGCGTCAAGATCAATGTGGTCGAGGTGCCGCTCACCGAAATGTTCTCGAAGATATTGATCGAGCATCGCGCCCGCACCGGTAGTTTTGACGTCATGCCGGCGACGCCGGCGTGGCTGCCGGACCTGATCGAGGCCGGCGCGCTCGAACCCCTCGACGACTTCGTCGACCAGTTCGGCTATCGTGAGGAATTCGCCGATATCGCGCCTGTTTACCGCGTCATGGGTGAGTACAAGGGTCAGATCTACGCGTTCCAGGACGATGGCGACGTGCTCATCAACTACTACCGCAAAGACCTCTTTGCGGACGAGAGCAATAAGTCAGAGTTCAAGGCGAAATTCGGTTACGATCTGGCGCCGCCCACGACTTGGGAGCAATTCAGCCAGATTTCGCAGTTCTTCACGGAGAAATTTGCGCCTGATCTCTACGGTTCCGCCAGAATCAACGCGCCTGGCCTGGTCCACTACGTGTTCCAGGAACGCTTTCGCAACGACGGTGGGAAATTCTTCGACGCGGACGCAATGAAGGCACAGATCAACGATGACGTCGGCGTTGCGACGCTTCAGGCAATGATCGATGAGCATCGGTTCATGCCGCCCGGTGTCGAGGCCTGGGGGCCGATCGAGGTCCTTAGTGCCTGGATGGCTGGGGATCTGGCAATGATGGGCTGGTGGCCGCCACCAGGGCGCTGGTCGGCCGGTTATGGCACCGAGGTCGAGGCCTTGGCGTGGCTGCCGAAGTCGACGGTCGCCGGCAAGGTCGGCTACGCGTTGCCGCCGGGCGGGGCACCGGAGCTTGCGGCCGGGTTCGTCTTGGGCGTGTCGTCGAGCAGCAAGAACAAGGAACTTGCCTACCTGTTTATCCAATGGATGAACAGCAAGGACATCAGCCTGCAGCGGACGATGCTGCCGTTCGCTTTGCGCGATCCCTTCCGCACCTCGCACTTCCGAAGTGACGAGTACAAGGCGCTATGGCCGGCAGCCCCCGAATATCTCGAGACGTTGGAGGCGGCGGCAAACGCTGGTTTGGCCGATCTGTCGATCCGCAGCACGGCGGCTTACGAGGACGCACTCACGCGTGCCATCTCGGCCGCGTTTGGCGGAACGGGGGTGAAGGAGGCTCTCGACACCGCCGCCGGCGAATGGGATGCGCTCACAAAACAAATTGGGTTAGAGACTCAGAAGAGTTCCTATCTCGAGTGGGCGTCCAAATCGAATGCCTACCCCAGATGACCAATACATAATGTCGAAAAGGGGGGAGCCGATCGGCTCCTCCCGCTTCGGCGTCCATCGGGTCGGTAAGTTGAGTGCTTGCGTATGAGTGTTCCCCGAGCGACGGCGGCCGTATCCGAGCAGTGGGTCGGCGGCCCTTTCGGTGACAGCCGATTCAAGTATTTCCTCATTGCGCCTGCGCTTTTCATCATGTTGTCGATTGCCCTATTCCCGCTGATCAACCTGCTCGTCGTCAGCTTCCAGGGGATATCGATAATCGCGGAAAACAAGTCCTTCCACGGAATCCTGAACTACCAGCGCTTGGCCGGCGACAGCCGTATGTGGAAGTCGTTGCTTCACACGGTCGGCCTTTTGTTGGTCGCTTTGCCCATTGAGTTGATCTTCGGCATGGCCATGGCACTTCTGTTTGTCGACAAGATGCGCGGGCGGCAGATCTTCGTGGCGCTGTTGGTCCTGCCCATGGTGATCGCGCCGATCGTCGCCGGCGCAACCTGGCGGCTGATGTTTGACAATCAGTTCGGCCCAATCAATCAAATCATCGGATGGTTTGCCGGGCGCGACGTGACGATCGTATGGCTGGCGGATTCGAGCTTTGTCTGGCCGGCGATTCTCGCGACGGAGGTATGGCACTCGACGCCGTTCATGTTCATCATCCTATTGGCTGGCCTTGCGGGGGTGGATCGGTCCCAGATCGAATCCGCTCAAATCGACGGCGCCTCTGCAGCACGGATATTCTTCAAAATAATACTTCCCGCCATCCGTCCCGTGCTGGCCGTCGCCATCCTCATTCGCGCGCTCGATCTGTTCCGGATTTTTGACATTATTTGGGCGTTGACTCGTGGCGGTCCGGGAACGGTAACGGAAACGATTTCGACTTTCACGTTCGTTAAGGCCTTTGAGCAATTTGACACCAGTTTTGCCGCCGCGGTGGCAATCACGGTCGTGTTGATTTTGACGGCCGTCACCATCTACGCGTTACGACGCATCGAGATCGCACGATGACTGTCGCCGTTCGAGCCGCCCCCGGTTCCTCGGCAAGTCTCTGGCAGGCTCGCCGCCGATCGTTGAAAACAATTGCCCGCTATGCCGCGGCCGTGGCGATCACCGTCATATTCCTGTTTCCGGTCTTCTGGATCTTCATGATGGCGTTCAAAACGCCCGATGAGATCTTCTCAAGACCACCCGTATGGCTTCCAGCTGACTTCAATCTCGACACCTTCAAAGCTCTCGTTCGCGACGGCGACTTGGGCGCAATATGGACTAGTTTGATAACAGCAGGGGTCAGCACAATATTCGCGATGTTCTTCGGCACCATCGCCGCTTATAGCCTGGCGCGCTTCAAGACCGGCGGCAGAAATCTGGCGATCGGCATTCTCTCACAACGGATGATCCCACCCATCGTCATCGTTTTTCCGGTGTTCCTCGCCTATGTCTTCCTCGGCTGGATAGACACATTTCATGGCCTTATTATCTTATATACGGCGTTCAACTTGCCTTACGTGATCTGGATGATGCGGGGTTATATCGAAGACATTCCGATTGAACTCGAACATAGCGCGCTTGTCGACGGCTGGTCGCGCTGGCAAGTGTTGCTGCGCGTTGTTTTTCCCATGGCGCGGGCGGGTCTTTTTGCGACCACCGTCTTCACATTCATTTTTGCCTGGAACGATTACATCTTCGCTCTCGTCTTGACGCGAACCGAAGTGGTTACATTCCCCGTACAAGTGACCAGTTGGTTTGGCCAGCAGTTCGTATTTTGGGCGAGAATAGGCGCGATGAGCATGATGGGAACACTCCCGATATTTTTCGCGGTCATCGTGTTCCAGCGTTACATGGTTCGTGGCATATCGCTCGGCGCTGTGAAAGGTTAGAAACTTCGCCATGGCACATATTCGAATTTCGTCACTTCACAAATACTACGATTCGGTGCACGCAGTGCGTGGTATCGATCTTGATATCCGCGACGGCGAGTTTACCGTCCTCGTGGGACCATCGGGTTGCGGCAAGAGCACCATGCTGCGGGCGATCGCCGGCCTGGAGAATATCGATAGCGGGACGATCGAGATCGACGATGAGGTCGTAAACAATCTAGCGCCGGGCGATCGCGATGTCGCGATGGTTTTTCAAAACTACGCCCTCTATCCGTACATGAACGTCTTTGACAACATCGCCTTTGGCCTCCGCGCGCGTAAGTTTCCGGCTCGCGAGATTACCGCGCGGGTCCAGGCGGCGGCCGAGACCCTCGATATCGTCGAGCTCCTCAAGCGCCTGCCGCGGCAGCTTTCCGGTGGCCAACGGCAACGCGTCGCCATCGGACGCGCCATTGTCCGCGACGCGCGATTATTCTTGTTTGACGAGCCCCTGTCTAACCTCGATGCGCAATTGCGCGAAGGCATGCGCGTAGAGATCAAGCAGCTGCATCAACGGCTCGGCAAGACGATGATCTATGTCACCCACGACCAGATAGAGGCGATGACCCTTGCCGATCGGATCGTCCTGTTGAAGGACGGGTCCATTGAACAGGAGGGGGCACCTCTGGACCTATTCGAGCGCCCGGTTAGTCGGTTTGTAGCCGGGTTCCTCGGTTCGCCGTCGATGAATTTTCTGCCCGCGAAGCTCGTTGAAAACGGCACATATCTTGGGCTCCGGTTCGCCGACGACGTGACCCTCGCGCTGCCGGCTGCGGCAAGCCAACGATTGGCGTCACGGGTCGGTCAGGACGTGACTTTCGGGGTGCGGACGGAACACATCACACCGGCCCGCGATGGTGAGTTGGACGACGGATTTGTCGATCTGTTGGTCACCATAGACCTCACTCAACCGACCGGGTCGCGTACATACGCCTCTTTTAAACTTGCCGGCGTTGCCGTTCAGGCGGAATTGCGGGCGCATGATGTGGAACAGCCGGGCGAGCAGATTAAGCTCCAAATCGACATGAACCGGGCGATTGTGATCGACCCCTCAACCGAGCTTGTGATCTAGTCGCCCCGCCTCTGCGGGCTGAGACCGACCTATCATGCCAGAATCGCCATCGCGCGCCGTGATTTTGTTTGGCGCGGAGCAGACTCCAGACCCACCGCGCATGCTGGCTGCCGGTCCCCTGACGGCAGAGCTAAAAAATGGTGAGCTTCGCCATCTCTCGCATGGCGGTACTGAGGTTTTGCGAGGCGTTCTCTTTCTGATCAGAGACCGTGAATGGGGGACTTACGCGCCGGAAATCACCGATCTGATTGTCGATGAGTCAAACGATGGATTTCGCATTTCTTACGCGGGGCGGTGTCGGGGCAACGGTCAGGATCTCAGCTACCACGCCGTGATCGCTGCCGACCCGAACGGCGATGCCTCGTTCAAGGTGACGGGTCGTGCCGAGACCGATTTTCTCACCAACCGGCTCGGTTTCGTCGTCCTTCATCCCCTGCACGGTGTGGTCGGTCGGCCCGTTGAGGTGACACACACCGATGGAAAGGTCGAATATACGACGTTCCCGCGCTTCATTAGTCCTGACCAACCCCTCTATGACATTCGCGCGCTCACCCACACGATTGCGGGAGGTCTCAGGGCGACATGCACCATGCTCGGTGACGCCTTCGAGATGGAGGATCAGCGCAACTGGACCGACGCCTCCTACAAGACCTATATCCGGCCCCTTTCGAAACAACGACCCTACACTCTGGCGGCCGGCACCGATATCGAGCAATCTGTGTCTCTGGTATTTTCGAAGGTACCCTCTGGGGTTAGGTCAGGTCGAACGGCTGACGACGTGGAGATCAACGTGGGATCCACGATAGGTAGTCGGTTGCCACGCGTTGGTCTCGCTGTGGCGGCAGACGTTGCCGACGCCTCGCTCGCGGCTGCCGACCGGGCGAAGATACTGGCGCCGCAGTTTCTCAATTGCGAGTTTGACGCGCGGCGCCACGATGCCAGTTTGATGGAGAATTACCGCTCCCTTTGCAATGCCATCGGCGCGGACGCAGTCCTGGAACTCATTCTTGCCGCCGAGCACGATCCGGCAGAAGAGGCGGCCGCGGCCGCCGCCATCGCGCGCGACGTGGGTTTCAGTCCGGCGGCAGTTTCGGTCTTCCCGGCGCCCTACTTGCAAAGTTATCAGCCCGAAGGACCGTGGCCCGACATCCCGCCGTTTGCGGCGTATTATGCCGCTGCCCGCGCGGCTTTCCCACAGAGCGCCATCGGCGGCGGATCGTTTGCTTTCTTCACGGACCTCAACCGCGCGCGGGTTGGCTCCGACGATGGCTTGGACTACATCACACATACGACCTGCCCCATCGTTCACGACGCCGACGACCGCGCGGTCATGGAATCGCTCGAGGCGTTGCCGCACGTCATCGCTTCGACCCGCCAGTTTTCAGGCGGCGTCCCCTATTGGATCGGCCCCAGCGCGATCGGCATGCGGCACAGGCCCCACGCCACGGCTTTGCCCCTCGCCAATCCAAACAATATCCGCTTGCCAATGACCGCCCGCGACCCCCGCCAGCGCGGCCTCTTTGCCGCAGCATGGAACGTGGGCTACGTCGCGGAAATGGCCCGTGGCGAAGTCGATTCCGTGTCTTTGTCGGCGCTCGTTGGCCCCCTGGGCGTGTTCTACACCAAGACGCACGATCCCCAGCCCTACTACGACGGCGGCCCGGACAACGCCGTCTACCCGGTCTTTCACGTTATTGCTGGCTTCATCGCTGGTTCCGGACGGCCAACCCTTGAGGTGACCTCAACGGATCGAGGCCGCGTGACCGGCGTCGCTTGGCAGACGAACGACGGTTCGGAATTGTGGCTGGCAAACCTCCGCGAAACGCTGCAAACCGTCTCTATCTCCGGGTTTGCCGACGGACGGGCTCGCATCCAGATGCTCGACGCCGCGATCTTTTCGAGCGCAACGGCCGCGCCCAACGATTTTCATCAGGCAGTCCCGCCCACCGTAATGCCGGTTCGACAACTACGGCTGGACGCGTATGCGGTGGCGCGCGTGACCGCGGGGTAGCGCCGAGGACGTGACGGCCCTCATTGCTTGGTTTGCGCATTCCTATATAGTAATAGAGGTTTAGTTCGAGAACCGAAAGGGGATCAGGTATGGCGCCCACCAATCTCCTGGTCATCATGTCCGACGAGCACAGCAAAAAGTGGCTCGGCTGTTACGGCTCGTCCATTGTCGAAACTCCGAACCTAGATAAGCTGGCGTCGCAGGGCACGGTATTCACGAACGCCTACACAGCGTCGCCTGTTTGTGTGCCGGCACGCGCGGCGTTCGCCACCGGGCGACATATTTATGAAACCGGGTTTTGGGACAACGCCGATCCTTATGACGGTTCGGTTCGTAGTTGGCACCACGAGCTACGGGACAGTGGGCATCACGTCGTCTCCATTGGAAAGCTGCATTTTCGCAGCGGCGAAGACGACAACGGGTTCAGTGAAGAAATCATCCCGATGCACGTTTTTGAGGCCAAGGGAGACCTGCTCGGTCTCGTGCGTGATGAGCTTCCAGTGCGAGACGGGGCGTGGAAAATCGCCAGACCGGCTGGCCCTGGGGACACGACCTACACCCGGTACGACCGACAGATAACCGCACGCGCCCAGATGTGGCTACATGAAGAGGCACCAAAACATGTCGACAGGCCTTGGGTGCTGTTTGTCTCTTTCGTCGCTCCCCATTTTCCACTGATCGCTCCCCCGGAATTCTATTATCGCTACCGCAATCGCGATCTGCCGATGCCGAAACTCTATGCCAAGTCCGAACGCCCCAATCACCCCTTTCTGGAAGACTACCGAAACAGCTTCAACTACGACGACTACTTTGACGACGAAAGGGTTCAAGCCGCACTCGCTGGGTACTTCGGTCTTTGCAGCTTCGTCGACGATAACGTCGGCAAAGTGCTCCGCGCCTTGGAAGAGAGCGGCCAAGCCGGCACGACCAGAATTCTCTATACCAGCGACCATGGCGACAATCTCGGCGCGCGTGGTGCCTGGGGCAAATCGACAATGTACGAAGAGGCCGCAGGCGTCCCGATGATCCTGTCAGGACCCGGCGTGCCGCAAGACGTCCATCGATCGACCGGCGCGAGCCATATCGATGTCCACCCAACTGTTCTTGAAATCGTCGGGCACGAGCGCCAGCCCAGGACCACGGAGCTACCTTTGCCAGGACATTCCTTGCTGCAGCTGGCCCGTACCGAGGATTGGGACCGCACGATCCTGTCAGAGTATCACGGCATGGGATCGACCACGGCAGCGTTCATGATTCGGCGCGGCGCTTTCAAATATGTCCACTACGTCGATTATCCAGCGCAACTGTTCAATCTCGATGACGATCCGGGAGAGTCGCGAGACCTGAGCGATAGTGCCGAATTCGCCTCGACGATCGCGGCGCTGGAGGCTGCACTGCGCACGTTATGCGATCCCGAAGCGGTCAACCGCCGGGCGAAGCAACGCCAAGCCGAGCTACTCGCGGCGAACGGCGGGCGCGAGGCCGTGATCGCCCGGGGCGACATTGGTTTCACGCCGGCGCCGGAGCCGCCACCGGACTTTAGTTAAGGGTCGTACGAATGCTGCCGATGCCGTCGGTGAGCGCCGCCGTCCACAGCTTCAGATCGTTGCCGTACACGAGAAAATCGTAACCCAACCGACTTAATTCGACGCAACCCTCGACACTCAGGGTGAGGCGACCCAGCGACTTTCCTTTGCTCTTGGCGGCGGCGATGATTTTCGCCTCCGCTTGTCGAAAGGTCTCACACTGAAAATCACCGGGCACGCCCAGGGCGCAACTGAGGTCTGCATGACCGGTCCAAAGACAATCGACGGAGTCCAAGGCGGCGATCGCGTCAGCGTTTTCGACGCCATCGGTATTCTCAATTTGGATGAACAGGGCTAGCCGGCGATTGGCTTCGGCGAATGCATCGATCATCGGTATGGGTCCGTAGCGCGCGAGCGGTGGCAGGGCCACGCCACGACGCCCCTCTGGGTAGTATTTCATCGCGGCGGCGATCCTCTCGACTTCCCCAACGCTCGAAACCATCGGAACCATGATGCCGTCCGCGCCGACATCGCAAGCCCGCGAGACGTCCGCGGGTGAACGTGTCGCTATGCGCGCGATCACCGGCAGCGCCGCCGCATGCAAATAGCGGATGGTGGTGGCCAAGGTCTCAAAACCGAGCCCGTTATGCTCCATGTCGATAACCACGAAATCAGCACCGGCTGAAGACAAGCCATAGCCAACATTCGGCGTCATGAACTCAAACAACATATGGCCTATTTTGGGGCCGGGGTCAGAGACCATGGCCTTCAAAGTGCGTTGTTCGGACATTCGGACCCTTCCTCTGTTCGTGACATTCACTATGTAACTATATAGTATTCTCTCACCCAGCCGGGAAAATTCTACATTCCTAGTGACGCCGTATCCGTTCTTTGAGGACCCGCTAGAGGAGGTTCGCTCGACATGCCAAGTTCCAACGGCGAGGTTCTTGCCGAGCTGCTCGATCAGCAAATCGTTCCTCATGCTCCCAAATACGTCGCGCTACGGGCTGCAATCCTGAACATGATTGAGGGTGAGCACTGGCAGTCAGGCGACCAGTTGCCACCGGAACAAGAAATGTCGCGCCTGACCGGTTTGAGCCTCGGCACTGTTCAAAGGGCACTGGCGACCCTCGCTGAGGACGGGATCCTCAAGCGCGAGCAGGGGCGCGGAACATTCGTCGCGCCACCGGAGATGCGCTTACTCGATCCCTGGCACCTGCGCTTTGTCGCCGAGGAAGGCGGCGAGGCGCTGCCGGTATACGCGAAAGCGCTGTCGCGTGGGTTAATCGAAGATCGTGGGCCGTGGTCCGAATTTCTAGACGAGTCGGAATCCGAATCCGAGTTTGTTTGCCTGCGCCGGTTGATCGACATCAACCACGAGTTTGCTTGCTACAATGTCTTTTATCTTGGCGCCAACCGGTTTCGCAGGGTCGCAAAGATGCGGCTGTCGGCGCTCCATGGCCGTAACTTCAAGCATGTCCTCGCGGAGGAATTCGGCGTCGAGACTCGCCACGTCAGTCACCGTATCCGCGCGGGACGATTTGATCGCGCCGCGGTCGAGGCCCTCGGCGTAAAGCGCACGTCTATTGGGCTTATCGTCGATATGTTCGGATACGCCTACCGGCGCCGGCCGCTTTATTACCAGCGCGCGTTTATCCCCGCCAACCAGCGCTGGCTCGCGCCCGGGGTTTAAACAACAGCGCCGATTCCTCAATGGATCTGGTACCAGAATATTTGCAAGGCAAAACGATGGACCTTACTGCGTTGGAAAAGGCGATCTTGCAGGGTGACCATGGCGCCCCACGGCAATGGGCCCTGGAGCAACAGATCGCCGTCGGTGAGTTTTTTGATGCCACCGACTTCGTCGAAGTCACCCAGGTTCATCTTTGCGCGGACACCGAAGCACTCGGTCCGGCGGGGGTGGATTTCGTGGAGCGGATTGCGGCGGCCCCGGCCGGCCGGGGCAAAGTCTGGGTGCCGTCGATCACCGACCCTCGCGGCGCAGACTTCAAGCGGCACGCCGACCTCGGACAGGCCGAGGCTATCGTCGCGCTTGAGTGCCGCCTGGCGGATGCCTTGGCGGAGATCGGCTACCTCCTGACAAACACTTGCATCAACTATCAATGTATCGTGCCGCCGGTCCCGGGCGAGCATTTGGCCTTCGGCGACACGGGATCGGTCATCTTCGCGAACAGCGTGGCCAGCGCGCGCAGCAATTTTGAAGGTGGACCGGCGGCGCTCGCCGCCTCGCTGACGGGGCGCGTGCCGCGCTACGGGTATCACCTCGACGACGTTCGGAAGGGCACCTGCCTCTTCGAACTCGTCGAGGCGCCAAACAGCTACAGCGACTGGGGCGCTGTCGGCGGCATCATCGGCCGCCAAATGGACTCTTATTGGGACGTCCCTGTCGTCGTGTCGCGGCTAGCAGCGCCGACTGCCGACGATCTCAAACATCTGGGCACCGCCATGGCGAGCTACGGCTCGACCGCGATGTTCCACTTTGTTGGCTTGACACCAGAAGCGCCTGCCTTACCAGCTTCATTCACCGGCCCACCACCCCGGGCCGAACCCATCGCTCAGGCAGACATCTCGCGATTCTACGCCGATTTCAAACTGACCGCCGATGAAGTGGATGTCGTCGTCTTCGCCGCCCCGCAACTTTCGCTGTTCGAGATGCAGCGCCTGGCGTCGCTAATAGGTGGCCGCAAAGTTCACGTTAATACTGCGATGCTGGTGGCAACGGCGCCGGCGATAAAAGTCATGTGCGACCGTAACGGGATAACCGCAGCGCTGGAAGACGCAGGCGCGATCGTTCTGGAAGGTGTGTGCTTCTACCAGATGCATGCCCGCGAGTTGGCGCTGGCCAACGGCTGGCGCACGCTGCTGACAAACTCGGCCAAGCTGGTGAACATCATCGGCGGCTATGGGTACGAACCGGCCCTCGCAACCATGGCCCAGTGTGTCGACGCTGCCGTCGCCGGGCGGGTCGGGCAATGACGGCGCTCATTTTCCGTGGACATCCCGGGATCGGAACGGCCGTGAGTGGCCGAGCTCTTGTCGCCGCCGACAACTTCAGTGCGCGCTATGACCTCGACCGCACAGCAGGTGTCTTTTCGCGACCAACCCATGCCCTCTACGGCGAAAGTTATGTCGGCAAGGTGCTCATCTTGAACACGGCGAAAGGTGGGGTCGCCACGTCTTGGATGCTGTACGACATGGTGACCCGACAAATGTCGCCACTCGCGCTACTGCTTAATCGGGCCAACCCAATCATGGCGCAGGCAGCCGCGTTTGCCGGCCTGGCCTTTAGCGATCGATTTGACACCGACATCACGAAAGCGATCCACACCGGAGATCAGGTCGACGTGCGGCCGCAAGAGGGGCTCGTCATCGTCGCGAGCGAATCGAGCACCGCGGCGCGTTGACCCGATCCGCCGCTACGGCTCGCAACGAGGCGCTACGCTGTCGCACCGGCGAGGGCATTGACATCTATGAACGCCTGTCCGTTCTAAATATTCCATCCGGCGCGGCAAACCTACCGGCTCGGAGTGCTTGCGGATAGCGTTGGCGGATGCCTACGATCCTCTCTCTGCTGCTCTCCGCCGTCCTTCCGAGCCTTCGAGACAGGGCCTCGCTGCAACTCGAACTTATCGCGCTTCGCCATCAGCTTGCGGTGCTCGGGCGCCAACGGACGA
>JAJFJA010000006.1 GCA_021774445.1 Alphaproteobacteria bacterium | reverse complement strand
TTTACGCCTGGAAGAGCAAGTATGGCGGCATGACGGTTTCGGAGGCGAAGCGGCTGAAGGCGCTTGAGGATGAGAACGCCAAGCTGAAGAAACTGCTGGCCGAGCAGATGTTGGATGCGGCGGCGATGCGCGAGCTGCTGGCAAAAAAATGGTAAGGCCCGTCGCCAAGCGCGCCGCGGTCGCGCATCTGCAGGCCGGGCTGGGCCTGTCGGAGCGGCGGGCCTGCCGGATTGCCGGCGCGGATCGCAAGATGGTGCGCTATCGATCCCGCCGCCCGGATGACACGGCCCTGCGTGGGCGCCTGCGCGATCTAGCCAACGAACGGCGGCGGTTCGGCTATCGTCGCCTGTTTGTTCTGTTGCGGCGCGAGGGCGAGCCGTCGGGGATCAATCGCATCTACCGGCTGTATCGCGAGGAAGGGCTGAGTGTGCGCAAGCGGCGTGCCCGGCGCAAGGCGGTGGGTACCCGGGCGCCGATCCTGGTGGCGGCACATGCCAACGCCCGTTGGTCGTTGGACTTCGTGCATGACCAGTTCGGCTGCGGCCGCCGGTTCCGCATCCTCAATATCGTCGATGACGTCACCCGCGAATGTCTGGGAGCCATTCCGGACACTTCAATCTCGGGCCGGCGGGTGGCGCGTGAACTGTCGGCAATCATCGCCCAGCGGGGCAAACCCGGCATGATCGTCTCCGACAACGGCACCGAGCTGACCTCCAACGCCATCCTCAACTGGTGCGCTGAGTACAGGATCGAATGGCATTACATCGCCCCGGGCAAACCAATGCAAAACGGCTTTGTTGAGAGCTTCAATGGGCGCATGCGTGATGAACTGCTCAACGAAACCCTTTTCCACGGCTTGGCCCATGCCCGCGCCGTGCTCGCCAGATGGCGCGAGGACTACAATACCCAGCGACCTCACTCGGCGCTGGGCTACCAGACCCCAGCCACCTTTGCCAAACACCTGACCACCGCAGCCAACCCCAACACGCCGTCACTAACAAACAGCGTGTACCGGCCGGTTGCTCATCCCGCGCCAAACGGCGTATCAACACACAGGACTCCGGGGCCAACTGGATGAAAGTTCAGTGGCAGGTCAGTAGTACTCTGCGTAGTCGCCGATCAGCAGATGTTCGGGCGGCTCGTCCTCGTCGATTTTGGGGAAACGGCCGACGGGTCGGTGGAAACGGTTGTCGGCTTGGTCGTCGTTGACGACCGAGACCTCGCCGAACATCACCGGGGCGCTTTCGGGCCAGAGGCCGTGGTAGACGCCGGGATTCAAGGTCAGGCTCTCGCCCGGGGTCAGGCGCACGGTATCGCCGGCCGCGATGAAACGTTCGACGCCGTCGACGCTGATTGTTAGGGCGTCGTCGGTGAAGGCGCCATGATCGTCGCTGGCATGGAGTTGGATCACCAGCTCGCCGCCGGCGCGGTTGATAATGTCCTCGACTTTGACGTAGTGGTGATGGTCCGGGCAGCGCTGGCCCAGTTCCATGAAAGCCAGCTTTTCGCAGTAGGTCTTGCCTTGGCCGCTCCTGACGGCGTCGGGGGTGCCGTTGCGGATGGTGAACAGGGTCAGGCCATGTTGAGCAAAATCGCCGAGGCCGAAATCGGTGATGTCCCAACCTAAACCATGCGCCGGTATTTCGGAGACCTCCGGTCCTTTGGCGCGCCAATCGTCGGGGGACCAAAAGGCGAAGGGCGGCAGGGCGAAGCCGTGGCCGGCGAAGGCGTCTTTGGCGGTGCGAATAATCCGGTTGATTTTGCTTCGTTTCATTCTCACTCTCCCGATCGGCGCGGCGTTGAGCCTGTAGGAATGTTGGCGACATGGCAATTGCGACGATAGAGAGCGTGCTGAGTTTCTGGTTCGAGGAAGCCAGGGCCGAGGCTTGGTACAAGAAGAATGCGGCCTTCGATCGGGATCTGACGGCGCGGTTTCGGGCGACCTATGATGCCGCGTCCGCAGGGTCGCTCGAGCATTGGGCGGCGTCGGTGGAGGGGGCCTTGGCGCTGTGCATTGTCTTGGACCAATTTCCGCGCAACATGTTTCGAGAAAACCCGCAGGCTTTTGCGACCGATGTAATGGCGAGGCAGTGTGCGGAGGCGGCGTTGGCGCGGGGTTTCGACCAAGGGGTGCCGCCGCTGCGGCGGCAATTCTTCTATTTGCCCTTCATGCATAGCGAGCGGTTGGCGGATCAGGAGCGTTGCGTGGCGCTGTGTCAGGCGCTTGCGGGGGTGGAATCGCAAAAGACTCAGAAAGCGGCGGTTGCCCATCGCGATATCGTGGCGCGATTCGGGCGGTTTCCGCATCGCAACGCCGTTTTGGGACGCGGGAGCAGCAATGAGGAAATCGCCTTTCTCAAGGAACCGGGGTCTTCTTTTTAGTGGCGAGCACGTTAGCGGCGATCCGGCGACGAGGATGCTGCCGTCTGACTTAGCCTGTGCGGATCATTAAGGCTGGATTGCTTCGCTTAGGGGGCCCGCAATGACGGCGAGGGGGCCCTAGGCTGCTTTTGGTAGGCGGTCGCGGTCGTGGGGGGCGGTGTAGTCGATCAGGGGTCCGATGGGGACGATGCGGGTCGGGTTGATGCTCTCATGGCTGCCGAAATAGTGGTTCTTGATGTGGTGCAGGTTGACCGTCTCGGCAATGCCGGGAAGCTGGTAGAGATCAAGGGTGTAGTTCCACAGATTGGGATAGTCCCTGATGCGGCGGCGGTTGCATTTGAAGTGGGTGTGATAGACCGGATCGAAGCGTAACAAGGTTGGCAAAAGGCGGATGTCGGCCTCGGTAAGGCCGTCGCCGATAAGATAACGCCGGGTGCTCAAGCGTTGCTCGAGCCGGTCGAGGCAGGCGAACAAGTCGGCGACGGCGCCGTCGTAGGCTTCTTGGGTTTTGGCGAAACCGCAGCGATAGACGCCGTTGTTGAGATTCGCATAAACATCGTCGTTCACGGCGTCGATCTCGGACCGCTGCTCGGCGGGATAGAAATCGAGGTCGGCGCGGCCCCAGGCATCGAAGGCGCCGTTGAACATGCGAATGATCTCAGAAGACTCGTTGCTGACGACGGTGCCGGTCTGCTTGTCCCAAAGCACAGGGACGCTGATACGGCCGGTATAGTCCGATT
The DNA here is from genome assembly GCA_021774445.1 of Alphaproteobacteria bacterium. GTDB lineage: Bacteria > Pseudomonadota > Alphaproteobacteria > UBA6615 > UBA6615 > SZUA-147. The sequence goes on along the minus strand of JAJFJA010000006.1, from coordinate 110,697 downwards.
GGGCGGCGCGATAGACCTCATACAAATAGTCGGCGTGGTTGATGGGATCCGGCACGACGCCAGCGCCGGGCGCGAACGTCCAGCCATGCTCGGCCATGTGCCAATGGGTGACCGAGACCGAGATGAGATCCTCAAGTCCCTTGAGTTGACGCACGATCAGGGTGCGGTGGGCCCAGGGGCAGGCCAAACTGACGTAGAGATGATAACGGTCGGGCGCGGCGGCGAAGCCACCGTCACCGGTGGGACCCGGTGAGCCGTCGGCGGTGATCCAGTGGCGGAATTGGCTGGTGGCGCGGACGAACCGCCCGCCGGAGTCCGCTTGTGCCGGCACGACTTGATGCCAAACACCATCGACAAGCATTCCCATGATCCGAAGCTCTCCGCTCGCGTGACTATCCGGGGCCGATATTAGCGCCCCTCACTAACGCCCCTCTCTGCGCCAAGCCTGGAGCAGGGAGAGTAAGGTAAATAGGAGGATCAGCAGGGCGGGCAAGAGCGGCACTTCGGCGACGCCGAGGGTGATCGAATCGCCATTACGCTGCAGGCCGAGCCAGGGCCGGGTGCCGCCGGCCGCGGCGCCGGCCATCTCACGGTCACGCTGGACGCGGCGCAGGTCCGGGGTACTGGCGTCGGCGAGCCAGACGACGCCGCCGCCGGTGGCGGCGGCAATCGGCGCCAGGATCTCGTCGGTGGCGGCAACGCTCTGGAATTCCAGCGGGTTCAGGGCGCCGATCGCCGACAACGTTGTGCGGCTGCCATCGCTCAAATGATACAGGCCGGCCTCATCGACTTGAATGCTGCCGGTCGCCTGGCCACCGCCCGCTTCCGCCATCGGCACCAGCTCGACCCGGCCGGAGGGGAAGGTTACCTCCACCGGGCTGTCGTCGAGTTCCAGACTGTGGCGGGTGATCGCCATGCGGTCGCCCTGAACCAGGGCGACCAGACGGTCCTCCTCGAGCTCCGGCTCCTTCATGAGCCAATGGGCGAGGCGACGCAGCAGTTCCGCGTGCGGGCCGCCACCCTCGTAACCGCGTGCCCACAGCCAAATTTGGTCGCTCAAGAGCTGGGCGACGCGGCCTTCGCCAACCCGGTCGAGAATGAGCAAGGGGTTTTCACGGGCACCGTCCATCAAGACCGTGCCGGAACGGGCGGTGACCTCGATATGGCGGAACCAGCGGCCCCAGTCGGCGGCCGCGGTACCACCAGGCGTGCCGGCGCCCGGCAGCGCGGCGGTGACCGGATGACGATAGCCGGGATCGGTGACCCGGGCGCGAAAACCCTCCTCAATGATGTCGCCGGTCGGCGCGCCGGGTAAAACCTCGGCCAGGGGGGTGCGATAGAGGCTGAGCGGCGAGGCAAAGCCGGGGCCGACCGCCTCCAGCAGCGCGCCGCCGGCGTTCACATAGTCGGCGATGTTGGCGAGATAGAATTGCGGCAGCACGCCGCGGCGTTCGTAGTTGTCGAAGATGATGAGGTCGAAATCGTGGAGCTTGATCTCGAACAGCTCGCGAATGGGAAATGCGATCAAACTGAGTTCGCGGACCGGGGTGCCGTCCTGCTTCTCCGGCGGGCGGAGAATGGTGAAATGCACCAAGTCCACTGACGGGTCCGCCTTGAGCAAATTGCGCCAGGTCCGCTCGCCAGGATGAGGCTGGCCGGAGACCAACAAGACCCGCAGCCGGTCGCGGACGCCGTTGACGACGATCACGGTGCGGTTGTTGACCTCGGTGAGCTCCTCCGGGCCGGGCTCGACGGCAAGCTCGAAAACACTGGTGCCGCCGCGGTCGATGGGCAGGCTGAGAACATGGTCGGTGCCGATGTCGACCAGGACGGTACGGCTTTGGGTCTCGCCGTCGCGGCGCAACTGAAGGCGGGCCTGACGGCGATCGGCGGTCGGCGGGTCGTCGACACGGATGACGACCTCCACCTGTTCGCCGACGATACCGAAGTTGGGCGCTTCGATGACCGTGAGCTTGCGGTCGCCGGCGGTGCGGTCGCCGGTGATCAGGGCATGCAGCGGGGCCTGGATGTTCAGCGCCTCCGGGGTTGGGGCGTCATGGATCTGGCCGTCGGTAATCATCATCACGCCGGCCAAACGGCGGCGCGGTATGTCCGCCAGGGCACGCTCGAGGGCGGCGAAGAGGTGAGTGCCATCGACCGGGCCACCGCGCGCCGGGCCGTCGCCGGGGGCGACATGAACGACCCGAACCTCGATATCGTCGCGGCTGCCGAGTTGTTCTTCGACGGCCGCAAGGGCCGCCGCGGTGCGGTCGCGGCGGTCGCCGATGGCCTGGCTCGCGGTATCGTCGACGATCACAACGGCGATGTCGGTCAACGGCTGGCGCTGCTCGACGATGACCGCCGGATTGCCGAGGGCAACGAGGATGCCGACGACGGCGAGCGCCCGCAACGCCAGGCCGCCGGCACGGCGGATCAGGCCGGCGGCGAGAATGAGGGCACTGACCGCGCCGAGAGCAGCAATCACGGTGATCGGAAAGAGCGGATCCCAGCCCAGGGAAATGGCGTTCATTGGCCGAGGCGCTCAAGAATGGCAGGGACGTGGACTTGATCCGCCTTGTAGTTCCCGGTGAGGGCGTACATCACAAGATTGACGCCGAACCGCAGCGCCATCTCGCGCTGGCGCTCGCCGCCGGGAACGACCGGAAAGAGCGGCCGGCCAAACTCGTCGCTGGCCCAAGCGGCGGCAAAGTCATTGCCGCCGATGACGACCGGCGAGACGCCATCATTGACCCGGCTGTCGGGCTCCTGGACCCAGAGATTGCCGCCGGACCAGCGGCCGGGAAATTCCTGCAGCAAATAGAACGCTTTGGTCAGCACGTGGTCGGGCGGCACCGGGACCAGCGGCGGCAAATCGAGGCCGGCGACGAGTTGGCGGAGAGTACTGGTGCCGGGGCCGACACCGCTGAGCCCGGCATATTGCCGGTCGAGGGTATCGAACAGGATCGTGCCGCCATTGCGCAGAAAGGCGTTGAGGCGCTTGCGCGCATTGTCGGTGAGGGCGGGCTGATTGGGACTCATGGGCCAATAGAGCAGCGAGAAGAACGCCAGCTCATCGGTCTCGATATCGACGGCGATCGGTGGCCCGGGTTCCACCGAGGTTCGCGACCGCAAGGCGAGATTGAGGCCGATCAAGCCATCGCGGCTGACCTCGTCGGCACGATCGTCGCCGGTGAGGACATAAGCGAGGTGGGTTAGCTGGGTCGCGGCGATGGCCTCCTCATCCGCGGTGGTTTGGGCGGCTGCCGGGCCGGGCTGGGACAACAGCAAAAGCGCGGCGATGGCACCGGCGGCGATATGCTTGACCGCCGCCGTCTTGCCGTGGGGTAGGGGCAGCAAGCCGCGCAAAAACAGGCCAATCAGGAAATCGGCCAACAGCACCCCCAAGGCGACCAGCAGCAACCAGCGCTTGAGGTCGAGTTGAGTGGCCGGTCCATAAGATGTGGTGGTAATGCCGACCGGCAGGTCGGCGATCGGGGCGAGGCTGTCGATATGAGCGCCGAGATTGAGGGCGCGGCGCGAGGTTTCGGAGCCATAAAATCCCGGCGGCGTGCGCGGGCCTACCCGGGCGTCGCCGTATCCGCCGGCGGGGATGGCGATGGCGGTGTTGTCGGGTTCAGTCAGCTGTCCGAAACCGTTGAGGAGCGCCAACGGGGGCAACGGGCTGCCACCATCGTCACCGACGACGCCTTGGCTGAGGGCGACCACGCGGCGCAGCATGTCGACGTAAAGACCGGAAAGGGAGAGATTGGACCAGGCGGTATTGGCGGTGGTGTGGACCAAGACGATCCAGCCGCTGCTGCGGCGATCGGCGGTGACCAAAGGGGTGCCGTCATCGAGCCGGGCCCAGGTCTTGCCGCCGAGATCCGGCGCCGGCTCGGCCAGGACCTGGCGGCGGACGACGACATCCGGCGGAATGGTGAGCCCGGCAAACGGGCCCTGGGCTTCGAAGGGGGCGAGGCTTACCGGGCGTTCCCAGCTCATGACGCCGCCAAAGGTGCGGCCGCCGCGGCGCAGGGCGACGGGCAACAGATCGTCGTCGCTTTCGGCCAAACGGGGGCCGGCGAAGCGGACCAGGACGCCACCGCGGTCGAGCCAATTCTCCAAGGCACCACGCTCGGCACCGGTCAAGGTGCCAATGTCGGCGAGAATCAGCACGGCGATTTTCCGGCTGAGCAAAGTCTCGATATTGCCGCGCCTGACTTCGGCAAAGGGGCCGAGGGCGCGGTCGAGGTAATAAAGGTCGCCGAGCAGAGGCTGGTCGACGTCAGGGGTGTCGCTGGAGGCCAGGCCAATAGGCCGGCGGCGGAAACGCTCGTCGACGAGAACCACAGAGGCGGCACTACTTTCACCGGCAACCGCCAGTCGCGTGACGCGGTTGCGGAGTTCCGACGGCAACTCGACCATTACCGTCGCGACGGTCTCACCGGCGGCAAACCGCAATGTCTCCTGACCGAGTTGGCGCCCGTCCTCGGTACCGGCGCCGATGGTGAAACTTTGCTCGACACGACCGTCGGCCCGCAGGGCGCGGGCGACCAGGCCGTCGAATTCGGGCTGCGGCGGCAGTAGCAACACGGGCTGTTCGGCCGGCATATCGGTTAAGACCCGGGTCGGCCCGAGCTGCTGCAAGCGCTCGGCCAGGAGGCGGGCACTACCATTGTCGATGCCGTCGGACAGCCACAGGACGTTGGCAGAGCCAGTTAGGTCGATCTCAGCAAGCGCGGCATGGGCGGCGGCGCGGTCGACCGGCCATGGTTTCGGTGCCAGGCCTTGTACCAGCCGGCGGGCCTCGCCAGCGCGCGTCAAAGTGCCCGTCTGCAGCGGTTCGCCGGTCGCCAGGGGGGCGGTAGGCAGAATCATGACGGGCTTGCCGGCACGGTCGGCTTGGTCGATGGCCTCCGCCATGGCGGCCTGACGCGCCGGCCAATTCTTGGCGGCCGCCCAGCCGTTGTCGACGACCAGAAGCAGCGGTCCACTGGCCCGCAGGTCGTTGCCGGGATTGAGCAGTGGGCGGGCGAGGGCAAGAATGACCAAGGCCGCCAGAATAAGCCGGAGAAGCAGTAACCACCACGGGGTGCGATGGGGCGTTTCCTCGGTCGGATCGAGACCGAAGAGCAGACGGATCGCCGGAAAAGGGATCAGGCGCGGCGCCGGCGGGACGGCGCGCAACAGCCACCAAAGCAAGGGCAGACCGGCCAAGGCGAGAAGCAACCAGGGGGCAGCAAAAGCCAATGGGCCGAGGGTCAGCATGGCTAGAAACCCGGTTGGTCGGTCATGGCGACGAAGAGGGCCAGCAAGGCGGGTTGCGGCGGCTGATCGGTGTGGTGGATCGCCATGGTCCAGTCGGCGGCCCGGGCCAGATCGCGGAGGCGGTTTTGGTGCTCATCGAGACGGTCGAGATAGTCTTCGCGCAGACCCTGGGCACGGCCGACGAGCAAGTCGCCCTCGGCCTCGAGGCCGAGAAAACGGCTGCGGCCGGTAAATGGCATGGTGGCTTCGGCGGGATCGAGCACTTGTAGCATGTGGCCACGGACGCCTTGCGCGGCAAGGGCGCGAATCGACCGATCGATGGCCTCGAAGGGGGCGAGGAAGTCGCCGATCAGTACTACCGTCGCGTGGCGAGGCAGGGGCACGGAATGCGGGATGCCGGGATGTTCCGAGTCGGGCGCGACCAAGGTCTCAAGGGTGAGGGTGGTGGCGAGCCGGTTGAGTGCCGCCCGGCCGGTAGCGGGCACGCTGCCGTCGCCGAGCAAGGCAATGCGCTCGCCGCCGCGCACCAGTAGTGCCATCAGGGCCACCAGCAACAGATCGACCCGGGACTGTTTGGTCGGTAGGTCGCGTTCGGACTGGTAGTGCATGGACGGCGAATGATCGCGCCAAAGCCACACGCTTTGGGCGGCTTCCCATTCGGTCTCGCGGACGAAGAGGTGATCGGTGCGGGCGGAGCGGCGCCAGTCGATCTGTTGGGGCGTGTCGCCGAATTCGTAGCGGCGGAACTGCCAAAATGTCTCGCCTTGACCGACCCGGCGGCGGCCGTGCACGCCCTGCGCCACGGTTGCCGCAACACGGTCGGCCGCGACAAGTAGCGGCGGTAGTGCCGACGCCAGCTGTTCGGCGCGCTGCCGGCGCTGGCCAACGTCGCCGCCAAGGTCGGAGATTTCAGTCCGCGCCATGAAATATCCGGGCTAGCTGAACTGTCGGCAGAGCTGATCGATGATTTGCGCCATGGTCACCCCGTCGGCGCGGGCGGCGAAATTCAAGGCCATGCGATGGCGCAAAACCGGTGGCGCCAAGGCGATGACATCGTCGAGAGAGGGCGATAGGCGGCCTTCGAGGAGCGCCCGGGCGCGGCTGGCGAGCATTAATGCCTGGCTGGCGCGCGGGCCGGGACCCCAGGCGATGTGCCGGACGATGTCGTTATGGGTCGAGATGCCGGGTCTGGCGGCATTGACGAGGGCGAGGATGCCCTCGACGACGCTTTCGCCCACTGGAATGCGGCGAATCAGCCGCTGGGCGGCGATCAGCTCGGGGCCATCCATGACCGGGTGGGCTTCGTCCTGATGCAACCCGGTGGTGGCGATCAGCATTTGGCGTTCGGCGTCGATGTCCGGATAACCGACCTCAATCTGCATGAGAAAGCGGTCGAGCTGGGCCTCGGGCAGCGGGTAGGTGCCTTCTTGCTCCAATGGATTCTGAGTGGCCAGCACGTGAAAGGGTTCCGGCAAGTCGTGCGGTTGGCCGGCGATGGTGACGCGGTGCTCCTGCATGGCCTGCAGGAGTGCCGATTGGGTTCGCGGGCTGGCGCGGTTGATCTCGTCGGCCATCAGGAGCTTGGTGAATATGGGGCCCTTGATAAAGCGGAAAGAGCGGCGCCCGGCATCGCTTTCCTCGAGGACCTCGGAGCCAAGAATATCCGCCGGCATGAGGTCAGGCGTACATTGCACTCGGCGGTCGTCGAGCCCAAGTACAGTGCCCAGGGTTTCGACGAGACGGGTCTTGGCCAATCCGGGCACACCGACGAGCAGGACATGACCGCCGGCAAGCAGCGTAATAAGGGTCTGGTCGACGACGTCGGTTTGGCCGAAAATGGCGCGGCCGATGCTCGATCGTACCGCGGCAATGCGTTCGCTCAAGGTTTCGAACTCAGCCAAGAGGGCGTCCGGCGGCGAGGTCTCGCCGGGGCTCAGGTCACTGGTTGAGAGGGAAGACAATGGACGCCTCCAGGTCAATTTCTCGTGCGCCGGGATGACATTTCCCGACGATGCCGATGCGAATCGACTGGCCAGCATGTTGCGGACCGGTAGAGGCGCGGGCAAAAGCCGCGATGCGCCTATCGATTGTGGTCATTTCGATATCCGAATCGCTCGCGATGGCACTTGGCATTATCGTGGTTCGCCAATCAACCGTAAACCGTTGGTCAAGTTATTTTCATCGGTCTTGATGCGCGATGGCGACGGGCAATTCTGGCTGGAGACTCCGATAGAAAAAGGGCGAATCGATGTCGAAGACGCGCCCTTCGTCGCGGTTGAAATGACAGCATCAGGCAGTGGATCCGATCAGCAAATACGGTTTCGCACCAATCTGGACGAGTGGGTGACGGCGGGTGCGGCGCAGCCCATTCACGTAACCACCGATCCGATGACGGAGGCGCCGTCGCCGTATGTACGCGTACGAAAAAACCTGGATGCGCTGATCGTACGTTCGGTGTTCTATGACTTGGTCGAACTGGGTGTGGAAACCAGCGGTGGTCAGGGCCATATGCTTGGGGTGTGGAGCGGCGGTGCATTCTTTCGGCTGGGTAAGACGGCTTGAGCGGGATGAAACGCAGCGAAGTGATGTCGCGGATCGCGGATGCACAGACGTTGCTGAGCCGGCGCGGCTCGGAAATCGGATGGCGCGGAGATCACGACCTCAATCCGGGAGTGCATCATCCCGGTCCGCTGATCAAGGCCGCGGTGCTGGTGCCGCTGGTGGAGAAACCGCACGGTTACGAGGTACTGTTGACGCAACGCACGGCCCATTTGCGCGACCATGGCGGCCAGATCAGTTTCCCCGGCGGTCGTATCGAGGCGGAGGACGCGTCGTCGGAGGCGGCGGCATTGCGCGAGGCCGAAGAAGAGATCGGTCTGCCGCCCGGTCATGTCGAATTGGTTGGCCGACTCGACAAATACGAGACGCGCACCGGCTTCGAGGTGACGCCGATCGTTGGTTTGGTGACGAAGCGGTTCGTGCCGCGGCTCGATCCGTTCGAGGTCGCCGAGGTGTTCGAGGTGCCGCTGGGTTTCGTTCTCGATCCGGCGAACCATGAGCGGCACAGCCGGATCTTTCACGGCAAGACGCGGCATTTCTATGTGCTGACCTATGAAGAGCGCTATATTTGGGGGGCGACGGCCGGCATGCTGGTCAACCTTTACGAGGTATTATCGACCTGATGAGTCGAACGCTGCTGCAGATCTTGATTCCGCTGCTGTTACCGCTGGCGCTCTATTTTGCCTGGGCGACGGTTACCAGGGGCATCGCGCAGGCCCGAGGGGGCGCTAACCCCGCGCCGGCGCCTTCGTTCATGAGTGGTCGCTTGCCGTGGCTGCTGGCCGCCGGCTTGGTGTTGGTGATCGTTGGCTTTATTGGCTGGGCGTTAACCCAGGAGACACTTCCCGAAGGCGAGTATGTACCGCCGCGTTTCGTCGATGGGGAGATCGTGCCGGGGCATGTCGTAGCACCGGAATAGCGTTCTGGACGCAGGTAGTATGGAACCGGCGGAGAAAATCAGTCCGAAGACATGGATGCGCGCGGCGCCAGTGCGCCAGCTTATGGCGGCGCTGACGGCGGACGGGCAGCCGGCACGTTATGTCGGAGGCTGCGTCCGCGACATGCTGCTGGACCGTGACGTCAGGGATGTGGATGTCGCGACGGCTTTGGCCCCCGAGGAAGTCATCCGCCGGCTGGCAGAAGCCGGTGTTCGAACCGTGGCAACCGGGATCGAGCATGGCACGGTGACGGCAATCCTCGGTGAGCGGGCGGGTCCGTTCGATCATTTCGAGATCACCACGTTGCGGACGGACGTGACCACTGACGGACGGCGCGCCACGGTGGCCTTCATCGATGACTGGGCGACCGACGCGGCGCGGCGGGACTTCACGATCAACGCATTGTTTTGCGATGGCGACGGCACCGTCTACGACCCGGTCGGCGGGTTGGCCGACTTGCGGCAGGGCAAGGTCCGGTTCGTTGGCGATGCGGCGCAGCGGATACGGGAGGATGTGCTACGGCTGCTGCGGTTCTTCCGTTTCCAGGCGACGTATGGCACGGCACCGGCTGATGCGGACGGTTTGGCGGCTTGTACCGAGCTGGCGCCGCTGCTGCCGACCCTGTCAGGGGAGCGGGTGGCGCATGAGCTGATGCGGCTGCTGGCGGCGCAAGACCCAGCACCGGTGTTTAGTCTGATGGCCGGACAGGGCATTCTGTTGCATGTCCTGCCGGAGACCGGGGCGATTGATCGGTTGGCGGCCTTGACGGTAATCGAGGATAGGACGGTTGGCACCGACCCGTTGCGGCGTTTGGCGGCGATGCTGATCGTCGATGCGGGCGGCGCGGCCGGGGTGGCCGAGCGACTAAGGCTGTCGAAGGTGCAACGGTTGCGGCTGATCGCCATGGCCGCCGGTTTGCCGAACGTCGATGCCGCCATGTCGCAGCATGAGCGGCGGGCGCTGCTGTACGGCGTTGGGGAACGGGCCTTCGTCGATTTTGTGCTGTTGGCTTGGGCCGACCGGCTTGCTCGTGGGGCCGCATGTAACGATGAAGCATGGCAGATGCTGTTGGCGTTGCCGCAGCACTGGTCGCTGCCAACGCTGCCGGTCGGCGGCCGTGACGTGCAGGTATTGGGCGTCCCCGATGGCCCGGCCATCGGCGAGGCCTTGCAGGCCGTCGAGAGCTGGTGGATTGCCGGCGACTTCAGCGGCGACCGAGCGGCTTGTCTGGCGCGTTTACAAGAACTCGTGGCGCCGGGCTCTTAGCAGCCTACTCGGTGCGGGTGAGCTTGCCGACGACGCGCAGCATGACCGTTTCGTTCTGCATGCGCAGGAAAGTCGCTTCGAGACCGTCTGCTACCAGGGTACGGTGATAGATCTGGAGCTCGGAGCCACCCTCGGCAGTGATGCCGTGGGAATAGACCGTCATGGTGTTGTCGTGAATGGAGGCCCAGCGCATGGGCTCGCCACGCAGCGGGTTGGGCAGTTCCGCCTTCTTGAACAAGGTGCCTTGCGGGGCGAGAATGAATACTCCCTCTAATTCTTCGGAGGGGAGGAAGGTTTCCTCAATCTCGCGCCGCTTGACGTCGGCGCCGGCACGCTCGCCACTGGGCCCGCGAATAACGGTGATCCATTTGAGCTTGAAGCCGCCGTTCTTGGACGATTCGACGGTTACGTCCATGTCACGCATTTCGTCGGGTGCGCCTTCGCGCTGGCCGATACCGCTGCCGACATAGGTGCCGAAGAAGGGCTCTATGCTGTCCTGGGCATGTGCCGGAATCGCCAGCAGCAGAACAGCGAGAATCGTCAGGAAGCGAAAGCTACCGAGCGCCATCTTACATTCTCCATTTTCGGCTCAGCGGAGGCGAGCCCGTCGGTACAGCCTGTCTCAGGGCGGTAAAAACTATGTTACTTGTTCACAGATGGCGTCAGCGGGCGACCTTGACAAGGCGGGCGCTGACCTGGCGAACCGCTTCGCCGTCACGGATGCTCTTGAAATCGAGATCCATGCCGCCGCCGGTGAGCGTACGATCATAGGTCTGGACCTGGTAGCCGCCGTCGTCAAGCATGGCGACGACGTGGACGGTCAAGGTCTGACCGGCGACGCGGGCCCAGATAACCGGCTCGCCGGCAAGGAGATTGCCGGCGCCGATCGCCGGGAAAATGCCGGGCCGGTCGCCAGGGACGAAATCGACACGACTGGTGCGGCGGCGGATGTCCGGATTGTCCGGATCGCCACCGCTGCGGATAACGCTGGTCCATTCGACGTAAAACCCGCTGTCCAAGGGACCGACCTGGACGTCCAGATCGCGAACGGTGACGCCGAAATACAGGCTATCGTCGTTTTCGGCGATACCGGACCCCTGGAACTGACCGTAGAAGGCGTCGACCGGGAGATCCTGGCCGGCGGCGACCAGGGGGGCGGCGAGCAGGGGCCACAGCAACAATACAATCGGCAGGCATCGCCGAAGGCGTCGAGTCATTTTTGAGTCCTCACGCTGCGCTCACGGCCAAATGGCGACCGGCGGCAAAGACATCAGTATGGCCTCTACGTTGCCGCCGGTCTTTAAGCCGAACTGAGTACCGCGGTCGTAGAGGAGATTGAACTCGGCGTAATGACCGCGGGCGATGAGCTGGCGGTGCCGTTGCTCGTCCGTCCACGGCTCATTCTGATGACGGCGGACGAGTTCGGGGTAGATTTCCAAGAAAGCACGCCCGACGTCGCAGGTGAAGGCAAAATCGGCCTGCCAATCGCCGCTGTCGAGGTAGTCGTAAAAAATGCCGCCGACACCGCGGGCGGCGCCGCGATGCTTGTTGAAAAAATATTCGTCGCACCAGTTCTTGTATTTTTCGTAGTCGGCGACGGCGTGGGCATTGCAAGCGGTCTCGAAGGCGCGGTGAAAATCGGCGGTGTCACGGTCCAAGGGGTGACTGGGATTGAGGTCGCCGCCACCGCCGAACCAGCTCTTGGCGGTGACAATGTGGCGGGTGTTCATGTGCACGGCGGGGACCAGGGGCGAGTGCATATGGGCGACGAGGGAAATCCCGCTGGCCCAGAAGCGGCCATCTTCGCCGGCGCCGGGGATTCTCTGGCGGAACTCTTCGGAAAAAGTACCGTGAACCGTGGACACGTTGACGCCGACTTTTTCAAAAACGCGGCCGTGCATGATTGCCATGACGCCGCCGCCACCGGCCTCGTCGCTCGGTTCCTCGCTGGGGCGTTGCCAGGATTTGCGTTCGAACCGTCCCGGCGGCCGATCAGCGAAGGTGCCTTCGTGAACATCTTCACAGGCTTCGAAGGCGGCACAGATGTCGTCGCGCAGCCGTTCGAACCAGGCGCGGGCCCGGTGCTGCCGATCGGTGATTTCGCTCATCGGAATTCCTCTAGCTTGGACGCTGTTGAGTTTGCCGCATCGCCTCGCCGAGCACCATCGCCGCTGCGAGCGCAACGTTGAGAGAGCGCACGCCGCCGACCATGGGTATGCGGACGGCAATATCGGCGACGTCGTGAACCTCGGCGGGCACGCCGGCGCTCTCACGGCCGACCAACAGGGTGTCATCGAGGCGGTAGCCGGGGTCGAGATAGGGGCGCGTCGCCTTGGTGGTCAGCAAGATCAAGCGGCCGGTACGAGCCGCTTGATAGGCGGTCCAGGACGGGTGCCGAGTGAGGTCGAGACGGTCGAGATAATCCATGCCGGCGCGACGCAGATGGCGGTCGGAAAGCACGAACCCGGCCGGCTCGATTAGATCGAGAGGTATTCCGAGGCAGGCCGCCAGACGCATCATGGCGCCGGCGTTTTGCGGAATGTCGGGTTGGTAGAGGGCTAGGCGCACGAAATGTCGTCTCCGCTGACAGTCGGTGTGGGTGGCAGTCGAGCAAGGTTTCCGCGGCCATGGCCTGCGGGCTATGCAACGGCGACTATTTGGACTATACCCGCCCCGGCACAACCTGACGCGCTTCCGATCACTGCGTCATGGTGTCACATTGTTGCAAGCGAGCGCGTAAGTACCGTCCGTGGCGGGTTACGCAGTAGGGGGTCGCGACAATTATGACGGAACAGGTGCAAGACCATGACGGCCATGACGAGGACCGTCGGGACTTCCTGTATATCGCCACCGGCGCCTTTGCGGCGACTATCGGGGCGGCGGCGATCTGGCCGTTCATCGACGCTTGGAACCCGTCCGCCGATGTGTTGGCGCAGGCCAGCACGGAAGTGGATCTCGGCGCGATTGAAGAGGGCCAAAGCGTTACGGTGGTGTGGCGCGGCAAGCCGGTTTTCATCCGACATCGCACGGGGACGGAAATTTCCAGTGCCGACGAACCGCCGGATGGGCTGCCCGATCCGCAAAGCGATGGCGACCGAGTGCTGAAGCCCGAGTGGCTCGTGGTGGTCGGTATTTGCACGCATTTGGGGTGCGTGCCGCTGGGACAGAAAGTGGGCGAGAACCGCGGCGAGTTCGGCGGCTGGTTCTGCCCGTGTCACGGTTCCCACTACGATACGTCCGGCCGGATCCGCAAAGGGCCGGCTCCGCGTAATCTGGAAGTTCCGGAGTATGCGTTCCTAACAGATACTTCCATACGCATCGGCTGAAGCAGGGACGGCCATGAGCGCACATTCTATCGAAACCGGCTCCGGTGGCGGGCTGGTCAAGTGGATCGACAGCCGGCTGCCGATCTTCAGCTACATGCAGAAGGAATACGGCGAATATCCGGCGCCGCGGAATTTCAACTATTGGTGGAATTTCGGTGCCTTGGCCATGTTCCTGCTGGTGACGATGATCGTCACCGGGCTGTGGCTGGCGATGCAATACACGCCGCATGTGGATCTGGCCTTCGACTCGGTGCAGCGGATCATGCGCGATGTGAATTCGGGTTGGTTTATCCGCCTCGTGCACGTCAATGGCGGGTCCTTCTTCTTCATCGTGGTCTACATCCATATCTTCCGCGGCATGTATTACGGCTCGTTCAAGGCGCCGCGGGAATTGCTGTGGATGCTGGGCGTGATCATCTTGTTGCTGATGATGGCGACGGCGTTCATGGGCTACGTGCTGCCCTGGGGGCAGCTGAGCTTCTGGGGCGCGACGGTCATCACCAATCTGTTCTCGGCGATACCCTTGGTGGGCGACTCGATCGTGACGTGGCTGTGGGGTGGGTTCACGGTCGACAACCCGACGCTGAACCGGTTCTACGCCCTGCATTTCCTGCTGCCGTTCTTGATTGTCGGTGTGGTCGGGCTGCATGTGGTGGCGCTGCATGTCACCGGTTCGAACAACCCACTGGGGATCGAGCCGAAAAGTCAGCAGGACACGGTTCCGTTCCATCCGTACTACACGGTCAAGGACAGCTTTGGCCTCGGGGTGTTCCTGGTAATCTTCGCCGCAGTGGTGTTCTTCGCCCCGGACTTCTTCAGCGAACCGGAGAATTACGAGAAAGCCGATTTCCTGAAGACGCCGGAGGAGATCGTACCGGAATGGTATTTCCTGCCGTTCTTCGCGATTCTGCGGTCGGTGCCGGCGATCTGGTTCGTGGAGGCAAAGCTGGCCGGCGTGATTGCCATGTTCGGTTCGATCTTCGTGCTGTTCGCGTTGCCGTGGCTCGATACCGCCAAGGTCCGCAGCGGCAAGTTCCGGCCGATCTTTCGCTGGTTCTTCCTGATCTTCCTCGTCGACTGCTTGTTGCTGGGTTTCGTTGGTGGGAAGCCACCGAACAGCCCGGTGTTCGAAAGCATCGAGTCGTTCGAATTCATCGACTTGGGGCGGATCACCACGGCGTGGTACTTCATCCATTTCTTCATCATCCTGCCCTTGCTGGGCCGGTTCGAAAGGCCGCTGCCGTTGCCAGACAGTATTTCCGCCGCGGTCCTCGGAAGTCACTCGGGTGGCGGGCCAGCCGCGTCCGGGGCCACCGCGAAGCCGATGGAGAAAGCGTGATGCTCGGTCGCTTGCAAATTGCGTTCGTTGGCCTTGCGGCGATGGTTGCCAGTCCAATGGTTGGGGCGATGGCGGCGGAAGCCGGCAAGGCACGTGAGCCGACCGAGCTGGAGTGGTCGTTCGACGGTATCTTTGGACAGTTCGATCGGGCCGAGTTGCAGCGTGGGTTCCACGTCTTCAACCAAGTCTGTGCGAACTGCCATTCGTTGGAACATATCGCCTACCGGCATTTGAGCGGGATCGGGTTGTCGGAAGACGAGATCAAGGCGATTGCCGCGGAAGTCGAGGTGACCGACGGTCCGGACGAATTCGGCGATAACTTTCAGCGACCGGGGCGACCGTCGGATCCTTACCGGCATCCGTTCGACAATGAGCAACAAGCACGGGCGGCCAACGGCGGGGCGTTACCGCCTGACCTGACGTTGATTACCAAGGCCCGCCCGGCTGGTCCGGACTATGTGCATGCCGTGCTTACGGGGTACGGCGAGGCGCCGCCGAGCGAGTTCGAGGTAACTGAAGGCAAGGACTATAATCCTTACTTCAAAACCTGGACCATCGCTATGGCTGAGCCATTGTTCGAAGACGCGGTCGAATATGCCGACGGAACCGAGGCGTCGGTGGACCAGATGTCGCGGGATGTATCGGCCTTTCTGGCTTGGGCAGCGGAGCCGGAGTTGGAGCGCCGCAAGCAGACCGGCTTCGTGGTGGTGGCTTTTCTGATCATCCTGGCCGGGCTGCTGTACGCATCGAAGCGCCAGATGTGGGCAAAGCTGCACTGATCTCCGGAGCGGCGGGGCCAGCAGGGCCAACCCGAAGCCGGTAAGGAGGCAGGTGCGATGAGTGTGCCTGGCGTGCTGCCGGTCGTTGGCGTTATCGGCGGCAGCGGCATCGACGAAATCGACGGCTTGGAAGATGTCCATTGGGTGGAGGTCGTGTCGCCATTCGGCAAACCCTCCGACGCCTTGATGCTCGGGACGTTGGGCGGGCTGCAAATGGTGTTCCTGCCGCGGCATGGCCGTGGCCACCCGATTCCGCCAACGGAGCTGAATTTCCGCGCCAATATCGATGCGATGAAGCGGGTCGGGGTGACGGAAATCATCTCGCTCTCCGCGGTTGGCTCGCTGCGCGAGGAATTGGCGCCAGGTGTTTTCGTCCTGGTGGATCAATTCATCGACCGCACTTTCGCCCGTCATAAGAGCTTCTTCGGCAGCGGCATGGTGGCCCATGTGAGCATGGCCGAGCCGGTGTGCGGACGGGTGGGCAGTGCGCTGATGGCGGCGGCGGACGATGCCGGTGTCACTATGGTGCGGGGCGGCACTTATCTGGTGATGGAAGGACCGCAATTCTCGACCCGGGCCGAATCCGACCTTTACCGTAGCTGGGGGTGTTCGGTGATCGGCATGACGAATATGCCGGAAGCGAAATTGGCCCGTGAGGCAGAGATCTGCTACGCCACAGTCGCCATGGTCACCGACTATGATTGCTGGCATGAGGATCACGACGCGGTAACCGTCGATCAGGTGATCGCGGTGCTGCTGGCCAATGGCGGGAAGGCAAAAGATCTGGTGCGTGCGGTGGCGCCGAGGCTGGCAGGGCGGACCGAAATTTGTGGCGCCGGCTGTCATCGGGCACTGGACAATGCGCTGATCACCGCCCCGGAAGCCCGCGATGGCACCGCATGTCAGGCGCTTGACGCCGTGGCGGGACGGGTGCTCGGCTGAGCAGGATGGTTTGCCGGGAGACGGCAACCGTGCTTCAATATGTAATGCGGAGGGGGTAGCGCCCGGCGGGGGCAGCTCCTTAGGGGCTCTCCGAATGGTAAGAAATGTGTTGCGCCGGTCTCGTACCGGCGAAGGTTTCGCGTGGCCGCGATATGAATATCAGAAGGGCAAAGGCCCGGTATGACAATGAATATGGTCGATCCAGAGGCGGCAGAGAGCCCGGTTACGGGGATTGATCACGCACGGGTGGGCGTTGCCGACCTTGAGAATGCGCGCACGACGTTCACCCGGCTTGGCTTTACCGTGGCGCCGCTTGGCCGGCATATCGGCTGGGGCACGGCCAACTACACAATCGTCTTTCCCGGGGATTATGTCGAGCTTTTGGGCATCATCGATGCCAATCAGTATGTCAGCGACCTAGACGATTTCCTGGCGCGCGGCGAAGGTTTGTACTCGATTCGTCTTGGTACGGACGATGCGCCGCGGTTGGCGGCGTGGTTGGCCAGCAAAGGCTATGAGGCGGAGGCGCCGCGGGATCTAGGGCGGCTGATCGACTATGCAGATGGCGAAAAGACGCTGCGTTTCAAACTGGTGTCGTTGCCTGGGAATCTGACACCGGGGTTGCAGCTCGATGCCTTCCACCATGTGACACCGGATTTGCTGCATCAACCCGATTTGCTGTCGCACCCGAACGGGGCGCGGTCTATCGCGGAGGTGACCGTGGTGATGGAGTCCCTGGAGGGCGTGCGTGAAGGCTATGGCGCGCTATTCGGCGCGGCAGCGATCCGGGGCGAGGAGCGGCGTGGCGCCATCAGCGTGGCGACCAGCAACGGTACCTTGCTGTTTGTGACTCCGAAGGCCTTCCCAAAACGACACTATGACGTGGTGCTGGATGAGAATCTGCGGCTGCCGCGGCTGGCCGCCCTGACGTTGGCGGTGCGCGACCCCAAGGCGACCGCGCTCTATCTCTCCGGCCAGCAGGTGCAGTTCGAGCGCGAGCCCGACGGCACCGTCCTGGTGCCGGCGGATCAAGCCTGCGGCGTGCTGCTGGAGTTCGGATGGGGCGAGGAAACCAGCTAGCCGATGGCTAGACGTTGAAGCGGAAGAGAAAGATGTCGCCGTCCTGGGCGACATAGTCCTTGCCCTCTTGGCGCATCTTGCCGGCATCCTTGGCACCTTGCTCGCCGCCATAGGCGACAAAATCCGCGTAGGTAATGGTTTCGGCGCGGATGAAACCGCGTTGAAAGTCGCTATGAATAACGCCGGCCGCCTGGGGTGCGGTGGCGCCGCGGCGGACGGTCCAGGCCCGGGTTTCCTTGGGGCCGGCGGTGAAGAAGGTGAGTAGGTCAAGCAGGCGATAGCCGGCGGCAATAACGCGGCTGAGGCCGGTCTCCGTTAGCCCGAGATCGGCGAGGAAGGCGGTCCGTTCAGCATGGTCGTCCAATTGCGAGACCTCGGCTTCGATGGCGGCGGAGATGACGACGCTCGCCATGCCTTGGTCGTCCGCCATCGCTGCCACGGCTTGGCTGTGGGCATTGCCCTGAGCGGCGTCCGACTCGGCGACATTGCAGATATAGAGCACCGGCTTGGCCGACAGCAGGTGTAGCGCGCGAAGATCGGGCTGGAGTTCCGCCGATAGCGCGACCTGACGCGCGGGCCGGCCTTCGCGCAAGGCGGCAAGTACCGGCTCGGCGACGTCGACGAAACGTTTAGCCTCCTTGTCGCCACCGCGGGCGCGCTTGATGGCGAGCTCGGTGCGGCGTTCCATGCTTTCCAGATCGGCGATGAGCAGCTCGGTTTCGATGATCTCGGCATCGCGCAGGGGGTCGATCGATCCCTCGACATGGGTCACGCCGCCATCCTCGAAGCAGCGCAGAACATGGCAGATCGCATCGACGGCACGAATGTGGCCGAGGAATTGGTTGCCGAGACCCTCGCCGGTGCTGGCGCCGCGAACGAGGCCGGCGATGTCGACGAATTCTAGGCTGGTGGGCAGGATGGCAGCCGATTTGGCGAGTCGCGCGATCTCGTTCAGGCGCGGGTCGGGTACCGCGACACGCCCGGTGTTCGGCTCGATGGTGCAGAACGGGTAGTTCGCCGCCTCGGCCTGGGCGGTCGCCGTGAGGGCGTTGAACAAGGTGGATTTGCCGACGTTGGGAAGGCCGACAATGCCGCAGTTAAAGCCCATGGGCGTCTACTTCTGCTGAGGTTTGCGCAAGCGGGCGAAGGCCGCGCTGAAGGCCCCGCCGAGGGTGGTTCCCTTGTTGGCTGGACTATCCGTGTCCGTAGGGCCTTGTTCTACTTTGCCGGTGTCGATTGCTTTGGGCTCTGGTGCTTGGCCCTGCTGTGGCGGGTCTTTTTGTTCGCCCGGTGGTGCGGTTTTTGGCGGCGGTGGACGCAGCGCGGTGGCGATGCGATTCATGAAGGCGCCGGGATCGTCGGCGACCAGGTCCGGGAAGGCGTCGGCGGCGGCCTCGATCAAAGGGTCACGCCAGGCGGCGTCGGCCTTGTTGAATTTGCCGAGCACGTGGCCATGCACACGCCCAGGATCGCCGGGGTGGCCGATGCCGAGGCGGACACGCCAGTACTCCTTGCCGATATGAGAATCGAGGCTGCGGATGCCGTTATGTCCGGCGGCGCCGCCACCGCGTTTGACCCTGACCTTGCCGGCAACCAGATCTATTTCGTCATGAAAAACGATGATCTGGTCGGGATCGAGCTTGTAGAAACGTTGTGCCTCGGCGACCGATCGGCCGGATTCGTTCATGAAGGTCATGGGTTTGAGGGCCAAGATCTTCTCACCGGAGACGGTGCCTTCGCTCACCAAGCCCTGGAAGCGCGAGCGTGGCGCGGAGAATCCATGGCGGCGGACGATCTCGTCCACCGCCATGAAGCCAATATTATGGCGGTCTTGCTCGTGCTCCCGCCCGGGATTGCCGAGGCCGACAAGCAACAGCATGAGCTAGCCCTCTCGGCTGGCGCCCGGTTAGGACTCCGGCTCTTCTTCGCTGGCCTCAGCTCCCTCGGCGCCCTCGACGGCCTCGGCTTCACCTTCCTCACCCTCCTCATCGGTGGGTTCGGCGGCCACTGTCGGCGCGGCGATGGTGGCAATCGTGAAGTCACGGTCGGTAATCGCCGGCTGCACGCCGTCGGGGAGGTTGATATGGGAGATGTGGATGCTGTCGCCGATGTCAGCCACGGCAAGGTCGATAACAAGCTCGGCCGGGATCGAATCGGCCTGACAGTTGAGTTCGACGGTATGGCGCACAACGTTGATAACGCCACCGCGCTTCAGGCCGGGGCTGTCTTCTTCGTTGGCGAAGACGACGGGGACGTCGACGTTGATTCGCGTGGCCGCGCTCACGCGGAGGAAATCGGCGTGAATCGGCACATCGCTAACCGGATCGACCTGGACATCGCGGCACAGGGCGCGATGTTTGGCGCCACTGACCTCGATATCAAAGAGCTGGGAGAAGAATCCCGGCTTGTCATATTCGACGCCAAGGGCGGCGGGGTCGAGAGTGATCGGCAGGGGTTCGCCCTTGCCGCCATAGATGATGGCCGGGACGCGACCGGCGCGGCGCGCGGCCCGGGCGGCCCCCTTACCAGCCCGGTCACGCTCCGCAGCGTTCAAGACAGCGGTATCTACCATTGGGTTCTCCTGCTAGTCGCCGGCCTCCAAGGGTGCCGACGGGGTCAGTTCAATATTGGTTGTCGGTTCAATCGAATAGGCTTGAGACGGAAGACTCGGTGCTGATCCGCCCAATGGCCTCGCCGAACAACGGTGCGATGCTGATCTGGCGAATGTTCTTGGCCAGCCGTACCGCCTCGGTGGCCGGGATACTGTCAGTTAGGACAACACTTTCCAAGGGCGATGCGGCGATGCGGCCGACCGCGCCGCCGGAAAGCACACCATGGGATATATAGGCGGCGACGGATTTGGCGCCAGCGTCCATAAGGGCGACGGCGGCGTTACACAGGGTGCCGGCGGAATCGACGATATCATCAACCATGACGCAGCGGCGGCCGGCGATGTCGCCGATAATGTTCATGACCTCGGAAGAGCCGGCACGTTCCCGCCGCTTGTCGATAATCGCCAGGTCGGCGTCGAGCCGTTTGGCCATGCCACGGGCGCGCAAGACGCCGCCGACATCGGGCGAGACGATAACGAGTTCGTCGCCGTTCAGATTCTCGCGGATGTCCTTGGCGAACACCGGGGCGGCGAACAGATTGTCCACCGGAATGTCGAAAAAGCCCTGAATCTGCGCGGCATGGAGGTCCATGGTCACAACCCGGTTGGCGCCGGCAGAGGTGATCAGGTTGGCCACCAGTTTGGCAGAAATGGGCGTGCGGGGACCGGTCTTCCGGTCTTGTCTGGCGTAACCCCAATAAGGCATCACCGCGGTCACCCGGCGGGCCGAGCCACGCCGCAACGCGTCCAGGGCGACCAGCAGCTCCATCAAATTATCGTTGGCCGGGAATGATGTGGATTGCAGGACGAAAACATCTTCGCCGCGGACATTCTCGAGGATTTCGACGAATATCTCCATATCGGCGAAGCGGCGGATACTGGCCGTCGCTAGTTCGATATTGAGATATGCGGATACGGCCTCGGCCAGCGCGCGATTGCTGTTGCAAGCAACCAGTTTCATCTGCAGTCCCCCTGCCCCGCCAATTGGGGAGGACCTTATGTCGTTTCCGTAAAAGGCGTCTGAACACGCCCCGCCGACCCCGGCGGGCCGGACAGTATCAACGAGTCATATATGTGTAAACCGTTATGGCTGTTTTGTCGCCAAAGGGCCAACCGATTGTCTGTTCTGGCTGAGAACCTCAAGAATGCCAGGGGCGGCCGCAACGGCGATCAGGGGCGCCACAGCGTCCCAGGAGTCGTCAAGACTGCCCGCCGGCACTTCATTTTGCTGGGCGACCGTGCCGAGTTCAGTACCGTCCGGCGCCAAGACCCGCCAGGCGATGCGGATGCGCTGGGTACGGCCGCTGGCGGGAGCAAGATCGACAGCGGCCTGGACCCGGTTTTGCGGGCCGGGCGCGCCGATCAGCACGCCGCGCGCCTCTAATGCCGTCAGCATGGCGCGGCGGAGCTGCAGGTTACCACGCCCGGGGGCGCCGGTGACCAGGGTGTCGGCGACAGTGAGGGGCATGACTTGTTCGATGGGGCGGGGCTGCAACAGCGCCGCGACCGGGGCGGCGCCCGTCCAAGCCAAGTCGTGCATAAGAGCGGGCTCGGCGGCGCGCCAGGCGGCGACCGGCGTGCCTTCGATAGAGTGACGGAATTCACCCAACGGCGAGCCGTCGGGGGCGAACAGCTCCCAAACCAGGCCGGCGTCGCGACCGTCATCCTCGACCCGACCTTGCAAATAGCGGCTGGCCCGGTTGCCGCCACGGGTGGCTGCCGGCACGTTGGCGGCGTGCAGGGCCTCGACCATGGCCGCCGCCAGGGCATCGGCGGTGACGGGAGGGGCTTCGGCGACCGGCAATACAATGACGCCGACATGATCCGGCAGGGCCAGCAGCGCATTGTCCGGCGCGCCATCGCGGCTGAAGGGCTGGGGTAACGGCTGGCATGCGGCGAGCAGGCCGACCGCCAGGACAACGGCCGTCAGAGAGGGTGCGCCCGGCAGGTTAAAGGGCACAAGTCACCAGGGAGACCAGGAGGAACATGATGATGAGCATGTGCAGGTAGGTCATGCTCGTCAAGTCGCGGCGAGGGCGATTACCGAGAGGTTGCGGCCATAGTCGGGCTCGGCATTATGGGTGGCGCGGCGGTAGCTGAAATAGAGCTCCGGCGCGGGATAGGTGTCCTCGCCGAGGTTCGTCGGGTCGGCGATTCCGGCCTGCGCCAGTTGGGACAGGACGAATCCGGGCAGGTCGAACTGCCAATGGTCGGGGCGGGCGGCGGCGATGAAAAAGCGATCATTGGTGGCGTCGGCCGCGAGGAAGGGGGCGGGAAAACCGCCGCCGACTTCGTAAGAGGGCTGGGCAATACAGGGACCGATGGCGGCGCAAATCCGGTGGCGCCGGGCGCCGAGAGCCGCCATCGCGGCGACGGTGGCCGCGATGACTCCGTCGAGGGCGCCGCGCCAGCCGGCATGGGCGGCGCCGACGACGCCGGCCGCCGGGTCGGCAAACAACACCGGGGCGCAATCGGCGGTAAGGACACCCAGGGCAATGCCGGGTCGATCCGATACCATGGCATCGGCGCGGGGGGCCTGGGCCGGCTGCCAAGGCGCGGTGACAGTGACGACGTCGGGGGAGTGGATCTGGTGGACGGTGACGAGGCTGGTATCAGCCATGTCGAGAGCATGAGCAACGCGGCGCCGGTTCTCGGCGACGTCCGCGGCATAGTCGTTGGAGCCGAAACCGCAGTTGAGAGAGGCATAGATGCCACCGCTGACGCCGCCACGACGGGCGAAGAAGCCGTGCCTGATGCGCGGGTCGCCGGCAAGCGCCGGTACGGTCAGATTGTGCAACGGCTGCATATCCCAACGTGTGGTTAGACAAATCCGGCCGGGACCGGCATCTCCGGGCCGGTGATCGCCAAGACCTTGAACAAAGTGCCCATTTGAGTCGGGCCAATCAAGCGGTCCAGTGCAGCGGTAATCTCGCGTCGTTGGTTCGGCACGGCGGCGGCCATCAAGGCAGCCGCCCGAACCTCGATGCCCAGGGTGCGCAGGAAGGACCGCTGGGTGGTCGGTCCGTAAACCCGAGCGCCGGCGGCGCGCGCGGCGCCGGCAAGGGCGGCGAAGTCGACGTGGGTGGTAAGGTCGACCCGACCCGGGGCCGCCAAGAGATCGGCGTGCCGATGGCTGCGGACGCCTTGCAGACTGTCGCCCGGGCCGCTGTTGGCAGGACCGTAATCGACGATCAGCAGAGCGCCGCCCTGGGCAACCAGGCGGCGGGACAAAGCGGTTACATGGTCGATCCGGGCCGGGCTCGCCTCGACTATCTGGCCGGGTCGGGCGGTGGCGCGGGCGGTGGCGTCGATGGGTGGGGGGGCGGCAAGGGGCGGGCCGACGACAAATCGTAGTTCCCCAGGATGTATGCCGAGACCGACGAGCCGTTCATGCCAGCCGTCGGCTTGACAGAGAAATTGCCGGGTCGGCAGGGCGTCATAGAATTCGTTGGCGAGCATCAGCAGCGGTCCGTCCGGCAGGTCGTCCAGGGCGTTGTGCCAGGTTACCTGGTGCAGGGTCAGGGCTTGTCGCTGGGTGTCCTGTAGAATGGCGCTGATCTCGATGAGATGGAGTTCCAACCGCATCGCGTGGCCGGGCAGACCGGTCAAGGCGCGGCAGGCGTCGGCGAGCAAGGTGCCGCGGCCCGGTCCGAATTCGGCGAGGCGCAAGGGGCGGCCACTGCCGGCCCGCTGCCACAGATCGCCGCACCACAGGCCGATAAGCTCACCGAACATTTGGCTGATTTCAGGCGCGGTGGTGAAATCGCCGGCGGCGCCGAGCGGATCCCGGGTGGTGTAGTAGCCATGCTCAGGATGACTCAAGGCCGCGGCCATGAAGTCGGCGACGCTGATAGGACCCGACCGGGCGATGCGCCGGCACAGCAGCGCCAGCAGAGGCGTCACGCCATCTTGGCCGGGGTCCGAGTCGCGCGCGCCACAAGCCACAGGCCGGCGAGGACCAAGGGCAGCGACAGCAGTTGGCCCATGGTGACGCCACCGAGCAGGAAACCAATATGGGCGTCCGGCTCGCGGAACAACTCGACGAACATGCGGGCCAGGCCATAGCCGCCGAGGAAGATGCCGGCGAGCATGCCCGGACGGCGGCGAATATTGGTAAAGCGGGCAAGCAGGAACAAGATGAGGAACAGCAGAATGCCCTCAAGCCCGGCTTCGTATAATTGGCTGGGATGGCGGCCGAAATCGCCGGCGCCGGGGAAGATAAACGCCCATGGCAGGTCAGCGGGCCGACCGTAGAGCTCAGCGTTGACGAAATTCGCGATGCGGCCGAAAAACAGACCGATGGGTGCCGCGGCGGCAACTAGGTCGGCGACGCCCAGCATGGGCAGCTTGCGTTTCTGGCTGAAGGCGACCACGGCGACGAGCATGCCGAGCAGACCGCCGTGAAACGACATACCGCCTTGCCAGAGAAAGAAGATCTCCAGCGGGTTAAAGGCATAATAACCCGGCATGTAGAAGGAGACGTAACCGAGGCGGCCGCCGGCGACGACACCGATGATGGCCCAAGTGAAGAAGTCGCCAAGTTCCTCCCCGGTCATAATATGGGGCTCGCGGCGCAACAGGTAGAGCGCATAACCCCAGCCGGCCAACAGGCCGGTAATGAAGGCGAGGGCGTACCAGCGGATGGCCAGCGGGCCGAGCTGAAGGGCTACCGGGTCAATGTTCGGGAAGGGGATCGGTCCTACCATGTCATCGATAAGGGTCCGCTTGGCTCAGATGATCCAAAACGTAGCGGCGGACGCCATCCTCTAGAGCGGTGAATGGGCGATCGTACCCAGCGGCACGCAAACGCTCAATTCGCGCTTGCGTGAAGTATTGATATTGATGGCGGATATTCTCCGGCATGTCGATATAGTCAATGGCCGGGTCTTGGCCGAGTGCGTGGAAAATGGCGGTGGCGAGGTCGGCAAAACTGCGGGCTTGGCCGGTGCCGATATTGAATAAACCGCCGGTGCCGGGATTGTCGTAGAGCCACAGCATGACGGCGACACAGTCGTCAACATGCACGAAATCGCGCAACTGGCCGCCGTCGGGGTAGTCGGGATGGTGGGACCGGAACAGCTGCGCCCGCCCGGACTCCTGAATTTGCCGATAGACCTGGGGAACGATGCTCTGCTGGGCACCTTTGTGCCATTCGTTGGGGCCATAAACATTGAAGAAACGTAGTCCGGCCCATTGCGGCGGCTGCGGCGCAGCACCGCCGAGCAAGTCGATCACGCGGCGATCGAAGGCGAGCTTCGACCAGCCATAAAGATTCAGCGGACGCAGTTGGGCCATATCCCGGTCGTCGGGGGAATCATCGAAACCGTTGGCGCCGTCGCCGTAGGTCGCTGCGGATGACGCATAGATGAGGCGGGTGCCGTTGCGCGCGCAGCGCTGCCACAGAGCCTGACTCAGGGAGAAGTTGGCGGCGACGACGGCGTCGCCGTCGCGGGCGGTGGTGTCGGATATTGCACCAAGATGGAAGATCGCTTCGACCCGGTCGCCGTGAGCGCTCAGCCAATCGAGCAGGGCGTCCGGTGGCACGATGTCGGCCAGGCGCCGCTTGGCTATGTTGCGCCACTTGTCGGTGGTTCCAAGGCGGTCACAGACTACCAGCTCCGCGGCGCCATGGGCTTCGAGCCCGGCAACGAGGTTTGAGCCGATGAATCCGGCGCCGCCGGTAATCACGATCATGTGCGACCGTCCCTTGGGGTGTCGGCTCCCTTATAGGCGGCCTTCGGGGGCGCGGCAACGGGTGGCGCGGCACTGGGCCGCAGGTCACCAAGATGACTTGCGGCAGCGGGTCTTGGGTCGCAGTATGACGCCCATCCGGGAGCCTGCGGAGGCATGTATGCAAAGTCAGAATCGCGTGATCAGCGATATCGCCCGACTCGCCAGCGGCGCCGCCGGGATCGCCGCCGGCATGCGCGGCGAAGTGGAAGCGCAGATCCGACAGAAACTGCAGACACTGCTCGCCGATATGGATTTGGTCAGCCGCGAGGAGTTCGAGGCCGTAAAGGCGGTTGCGGCCAAGGCCCGCGAAGAGCAAGAAGCGCTGGCACAGCGGCTGGCGAAGCTCGAGGCAGATGGGGCGGTCGCGGCCAAACCGGGCGTGCGGAAAGGCGTGAAGGGCAAGGCCACGCCGGCAAAGTGACCCCCGTGCAGGCGACACTCGGTGCGTTGGCCCGCAACGGCGCCCGCGTTAAGGACTGATTAATCCCAACCCGTTATCCCCGTTGATGTAGGCGGCCCTTGTGGGGCGGCAAACTGGGGGCAGTCCATTGTTCAGACATTTCCACAGGACATTTCGGGCCGGCGGTTGCGCTGCAGAGGGGATTCTGACAGGGTGACTTGTATGTCAAACAGGTGGTAACCCCAAGGTCTAGTGTCGATAGCCAGATCTGGTAGGTTTGGTCCCATCCCTCCACCATTGACCGTATCCAGGGAGACGATTTATGGGCTTGTCGGTAGCCGGGTTGACGGAGAGGCGTTCTCATCCGCTGGATCTGGTCGAAGAGGCGGTTATCGCCCGGGATTGGGTCTGCGAACGTAACGGTGCGGATCAGCTTATCGCCGAAGTCGGCGGCCGGTGGTGCGATTGCCACATGCTGTTCGTGTGGTGCGAGGAAATCGGCGCGCTGCATGTGACGTGCGCCTTTGACGTGCGGGTGCCGAAGGAAAGCCGCAACCCGATCTTCGAGCTGCTGGCATTGGCCAACGACAGGTTGTGGGTTGGCCATTTCGACCTGTCTTCGGTGGACGGATTGCCAGCCTTCCGGCATGCGCTGCTGCTGCGTGGTGGCGTGCTGTCGGCAGAGCAAATCGAGGATTTGGTGGATATCGCGGTGAGCGAGGTGGACCGGTTCTATCCGGCCTTCCACTACGTTGCCTGGGGTGGCCGCACGCCGGCGGATGCGTTGGCGTTCACGATGCTGGACACCGTCGGGGAAGCTTAGATACCCTTCTGTTTATGGCGGAATTGACCCCGTTGCTGCTGGTCGGTGGCGGCAAGATGGGACTTGCCCTTCTGCAAGGCTGGTTGGCGCGCGGCGTGGCGCCCGAAGGCGTTTTCGTGGTCGAGCCGAATGGCGCGGCAAAGGTCTTTAGTTTGCCCGGGGTCACCGCGGTGACTCACGCCGATGCTTTGCCGCCGCTGAAACCCGCCGTCGTCGTCCTGGCGGTCAAACCCCAAGCGATGGATGCGGCGCTACCGGCCTACGCCAGGTTCGTCGACCCGGCGACCGTGTTCGTGTCGATCGCCGCGGGGAAGACCATTGCCGGGCTCAGTCACGGCTTGGGTGGGCCCGGGGCTCTGGTGCGGGCGATGCCGAATACGCCGGCGGCGGTCGGGCGCGGGATTACGGTGCTATGCGCGAATGCGGGCGTCAGCCCGGTGCAGCGCGAGGTTTGTGGACAATTGCTGTCGGCGGTGGGCGAAATCGCCTGGATCGACGACGAAGCGCAGATGGACGCTGTCACCGCGGTGTCGGGCAGCGGTCCGGCCTACGTCTTCCTTCTGGTGGAAGCCCTAGCCGAGGCTGGGCAGGCTGCCGGCCTGCCAGAAGGTTTGGCTAGGCGACTCGCCCGGGCGACGGTGGCCGGCAGCGGTGCGTTGCTGGACGAAGCCAGGGAAGATGCGGCAGAGCTGCGAAAGAATGTTACCAGTCCGGGGGGCACGACGGCGGCGGCGCTGGACGTGCTGATGAGCGAGGACGGTATGGGGCGCCTGATGCGGCGGGCGGTTGCGGCCGCGGCGGCGCGGTCGCGGGCGCTGGCCAATTGAAATGAATCTCCGGCGCGACGGGCGCCGTGAGGAAAGGAGTTCGCGATGGCAAAACAACCGGCACGGCGCAAGCCGGCTGATCCCGGCGACAAAATCATCGACGCTGCCCTAGCGCTGGCGGCGGATCGCGGCTGGAGAAAGCTCAGTTTGGTCGACATTGCGGAAGCGGCAGGGGTTCCGGTCGTTGAGCTGTATCGGCAATTTCCGTCCAAATCGGCGGTTCTCGGGGCGTTTCTGCGGCGTACGGACGCGGCTGTCCTGGCCGGGATCGAAGCGCAGCGGGCCGCGGCGGCGGCCGATGAGACGCCACGGGATCGTTTGTTCGATGTGCTGATGCGTCGTTTCGATGTGTTGGCGCCGCACAAAGCCGGTCTTAAGGCAATGATGCGCGACCTACCGGCGGATCCGATGGCGGCGCTGGTGACGTTGCCGCAATTGGGACGCTCGTTTGCGTGGATGCTGATGGCGGCCGGCATCCGTACGGACGGCGTGCGCGGCCTGGTGCGGGTCAAGGTGGTGGTGGCGCTTTGGCTCGCTACCATGCGGGTGTGGTTCGGCGACAGCGATCCCGACCAGGGACGCACCATGGCGGCGCTGGATAAGAACCTGCGGCGGGCCGGCGGCTTGTGCGGTTGGCCGGGACGAAAGACGGAAGACGCCGCCGCCGCTGCCGCCGCTTGAAGCCAATCCAGTTGGCCAGGGCCTTGATAGGGTCGGCCGGGCTCGCTAGCGTGCACGCCTAATCGCGAGGGCGGCATGCCGGCAATCAGCTATGACGATTTCGAGCTTGTCGATATCCGGGTCGGCACGGTTATGGCTGCCGAGGTGTACCCGGAGGCGCGCAAGCCGGCGTATTTGCTGAAGATCGATTTCGGCGAAGATTTTGGGCTGAAGAAGACTTCGGCGCAGTTGACGGTGCACTATCGGCCGCAGGATCTGGTCGGACGACAGGTCGCGGCGGTGATCAATTTTCCGGCCAAGCAGATCGGCAAAGTCATGTCCGAAGTGCTGGTGCTGGGATTTCCAGATGAGTCCGGCGCCGTGGTGTTGGTCGGTGTCGATCGCAAAGTACCGAATGGCGGACGCTTGTTCTAATTCGACAGTTCCAGTGGAGGAAATATGAAGGCGGTAAAATGGGGCGTGATCAGCGACTCGCTGATCGGTCGCGCGAAGGTGATCCCGGCAATGCAAAAGGCCGAGTATTGCGACATGGTCTGCCTGGCGTCGCGGGATTTGGCACGGGCGGAGAAAGCGGCTGCGGCGGCGGGTATTCCGAAGGCTTATGGCTCCTACGAGGATCTGTTGGCGGACCCGGACATCGAGGCGGTCTATATTCCGCTGCCGAACCATTTGCACGTGCCGTGGTCGATCAAGGCGGCGGAAGCCGGCAAGCATGTGCTGTGCGAGAAACCGATCGCCCTGACGGCCGAAGAGGCGGAGACGCTGATCGCCGTCCGTGATCGCACCGGGGTGCTGATCCAGGAAGCTTTCATGGTGCGCACCATGCCGCAGTGGCTGCGCACGCGGGAGCTGGTGCAGTCGGGCGCCATTGGTGAGATGCGCGCGATCCAATGGGTGTTCTCCTACATGCTCAAGGATCCGCAGAATGTTCGCAACATGGCGGATATCGGCGGTGGCGGGCTGTATGACATCGGGTGTTATCCGATCACCACGTGTCGTTTTGTGCTCGGTGAAGAGCCGAAACGGGTGGTGTCATTAATCGATCGCGATCCAGACTTCGGCACCGATCGGGTGACCAGCGCGATGCTGGATTTCCCCTCGGCGCAGGCGGTGTTTACGGTTTCGACGCAGGCGGTGCCGGCCCAGCGTGCGGTGTTCATCGGCACCGAAGGGCGGATCGAAGTCGAGGTGCCGTGCAACGCGCCGAACGACGTCCCAACCCGGATCTTCATCGATGACGGCAGCGCGTTGGATGCCAGTGCGGCGAAGGTGGAGACCTTCGACACCGTTGACCAGTACAGCATTCAAGGCGACGAGTTCTCGCGGGCGATCCGTGGCGAGCGAGAGCAGCCGGTTTCGTTGGAGGATACTATCGCCAACATGCGGGTCATAGATGCCGGTTTCCGCTCGGCACAAAGCGGCGGCTGGGAAGCCGTCTAGAGGGGCAGGCGGATGGCGGCGCGGAGGCCGCCCAGGGGGCTTTCCCCCAGGGTGATCTCGCCGCCATGGCTGTGCACGATATCGCGGGCGATGGACAGGCCGAGGCCGGTGCCGCTGGTGTCCGGGCTGCGGGATTCGTCAAGCCGCAAGAAAGGGAGGAAGGCGTCGGCACGCTTATCCGGTGGGATTCCGGGGCCATCGTCGTCGACGGTGACCTCAAGGGCGCTGCCGTTGCGAGCGGCAGTGACCGCGATCTGCCGACCATAGCGGGCGGCGTTACCAACGAGATTGGTCATGCAGCGCTTAAAAGCGTCGCCGCGCAGGGGTAACTCGAGCGGTCCTTGGGCGCTGAGTTCAATGGCAACACCGGAGTGGCGGGCGCCATGGACCACGGCCTCCAGCAAGGGAACGATATCGGTGCGCCGCGGCGCCTCCGAGCCCTCGCCACGGGCGAAATCGAGATAACCGTCGATCATGCGTTCCATTTCGGTGACGTCGGCGGCGAGATCGTCGACCTCGCGGCTGTCGCGAAACATGGCGAGTTGCAGCTTCATGCGGGTCAGGGGCGTGCGCAGATCGTGGCTGACCCCGGCCAGCATCTCGGTGCGCTGCTGAATCTGGCGCTTAATGCGATCGCGCATGGCGAGGAAGGCTGCGGCGGCCTGGCGAACCTCGGTGGCGCCGGAGGGCCGGAAGTCCGGCGCGTCGCGGCCCTTGCCGAGATTATCCGCCGCCCGCGCAAGCCGCTTGATCGGGCTGACCTGGTTGCGCATGAACAAGGTGGCGACGGCAAACAAGACCAGCGAGGTGCCGATCATCCAGAGAATGAAGATCGATGTGGTGGAGCTGAACAGCCGCTCATCGCTGGCGTCGATCTGTAGGACGCGGTCCGGTAACTGCACCAGGATGACGAAGCGTTCCGGCTTGGTCTCGGTGTCGATGAAGAAGGGCCGATTGACGAGCTGCTCGAGAGATCGCGCTAGAGCGCGTTCGAGGGCGCCGCTGGGTTGATAGGGACCCTGATCGGCGAGGTTGGCGCCGGGCAGAATGTTGAGGCGGATATCGAGGGTGGTGCGGGCAAGATTGGTTAACCAGCGGGTGTTTTCCTCGCCCGGCATGGATTCGAGCAAGTTGATGAACATGGCGACATCGCCGGCGAGACTGTTGGAGCGATGGCTGCTGACGTTGGCCCAGTGGCGGTTATAAAACACCTGCGCACTCACCACCTGGAGCACGACCAAGGGCACGACGATAATCAAGAGCGAGCGACCCAGCAGGCCGCGAGGGAGAAATTTCTTCAGCATGCGGAACTCTGATCGAGGCCGTATTGAGTGCTGATACCGATCAATCCAGACGTATTTGCCGCAGAGGCCGGTCAATCCGGCCGTATTCGTGTTGAGGCCGGCTAGTCCGGCCGTATTCGTATTGAGGCCGGTTAGTCCGGCCGTAGAACGTAGCCCCGGCCGCGCACGGTTTGCAAGTAGCGGGGCTGTCTGGGGTCGGGTTCGATTTTGCGGCGCAAGCGGGTTACCTGCACGTCGATGGCGCGGACATTGCCGTTGAATTGGGAGCGCTGGGTCAGCTCCTCGCGGCTGATCATCTGGCCCGGACTGGAGGCAAGGACCTGGAGTAGTCGCGTTTCGGCACTGGTCAGGCGGATCGGCCCGGTTGGGCTGACCAGCTCTTCGCGCTGCAGATCATAACGGCAAGCGCCGAGGGAGATCTCTATCGGTGGCGTTTGGGCGGGTAGCGGGCCGGGCACGCGGCGCAGGATAGAGCGGATGCGGGCGACCAGCTCGCGGGGCTCGAACGGTTTGGCGAGATAGTCATCGGCGCCGCGTTCCAACCCGTCGATGCGGTTCTCCGATTCACCGCGCGCGGTGAGGAGCAAGATGGGGACCGTACTCGATCGGCGCAGACTCTCCGTCAACTCAAGGCCCGATTCGCCGGGCATCATGACGTCCAACACAATGAGGTCGAAGATCAATGTTTCAAGCCTGCGCCTGGCCTCGGCGGCGTTGGCCGCGGTGCTGATGCGGAAGCCGTGCTCGGCCAGGAAACGGCGTAGCAGATCGCGCAGCCTGGTGTCGTCGTCGACGACAAGTATGTGATGATCCCCGGCGGTCATCCCTGGAGTATAGGGCCGGCGCCCAAGGTGGGGCCAGTCAGTCGCTGCTCCGGTCACGGGATGCCGCCACGGGGTTACCGACGCGGGCGCGGTCGTCCGGGTTGACGATGCCCATGAGAACTCGGCGAAAGCCCTCCACGGCTTCGGCGCCGGCCTCGCGATAAGCGCGGGCGAAACGTTTCAACTGGGTCTGGGTCAATTCTGCCTCGAGAGCCTCGCCCTTTGCGGTCAGGGTGAGCAGGCGGCGCCGACGGTCGTCGATGTCGGCATCCTGGGCGATGAAGCCCTCCTCGACCAGGGCTCCCAGGACTCGGGAAAGGCTTTGCTTGGTGATTCGAAGGATGCCGAGGAGCTCAGTGACCGTAATACCGGGATTGCGGCCAACGAAATAGATGGTGCGGTGATGGGCGCGACCGAAGCCATGGGTGCGGAGAATACGGTCGGGTTCGCCGGTGAAGTCGCGATAGGCATAAAACAGCAATTCAATGCCTTGCCGGAGGTCCTCTTCGCGCAGGAAGAGCGGATTGATTCCTGATTTAAGGTCAGTCATGTTGACTTATTTCTTGAACAATGTTACGTTGAGTTCGTTGGATGAGGAATAAAGTGTCCGAAACGGCGCTTTTCTGGGAGATTCGTGAAAATGACAGCACAACCCTTCGATGACCGAGATGGTGTCATTTGGCTCAATGGTCGGTTCGTGCCTTGGCGCGACGCGCGGCTGCATGTGCTTAGTCATGCCATGCACTATGCCAGTGCGGTGTTCGAGGGGGAACGGGCCTATGACGGGCGTATTTTTGCGCTGACCGAACATAGTCAGCGCTTGGCGCTGTCGGCGGAGATCCTGGGGTTCGAACTGCCTTACAGCGTGGCCGAGATCGACGCGGCGAGCCGCGAAGCCGTGGAACGCTCGGGGTTGGCAAATGCCTATGTGCGGCCGATCGCCTGGCGCGGGTCGGAGATGATGGGGGTTTCGGCGCAGGAAACCAAAATCAACGTGGCCATCGCGGTTTGGGAGTGGCCGGCCTATTTCACGCCGGAAGCGCGGATGAAGGGCATCCGCCTGGATTGGGCGGCGTATCGCCGGCCGGATCCACGGACGGCGCCGGTGCATGCCAAGGCCGCCGGTCTGTACATGATCTGCACGATCTCCAAGCACAAGGCGGAGGCCAACGGTTATGCGGATGCGCTGATGCTGGACTGGCGCGGCCATATCGCCGAGACCACCGGTGCCAACATCTTTCTTATGCGCGACGGGGTTGTGCATACGCCAGTGCCCGACTGCTTCCTTGATGGCATTACGCGCCGCACCGTGATCAATCTGGCGAAAAAGCGCGGGTTGAGCGTTGTCGAGCGCAGCATCATGCCGGAGGAGTTGCCCGAGTTCGACGAGGTGTTCATAACCGGCACCGCGGCGGAAGTCACCCCCATCGCGGAAATCGGCGAGCATAAGTTCACGGTTGGCGAAATTACCAAGGGCTTGATGGCCGACTACGATGCCGCCGTACGGACGCCAGCCTTCGCCGCCGAGGCCGCGGCGTAGCCTAAGAGGAGGATTCCGGGGGTTGCCAGCGCCGGGCGGCGATGTCGTCGCCAGCCCGGGCGTCGACCCAGCGAGGTCCGTCCGGGGTTTGCTCCTGTTTCCAAAACGGTGCTTTGGTCTTCAGCCAATCGATGAGGAAGTTGCAGGCCTCGAACGAGGCTTGGCGGTGGGCTGAGGCACAAGCGACCAGGACGATGCGATCGCCGGGCACCAAGCGGCCGTAACGGTGGATGATGAGGCTGGCGGCAAGCGGCCAGCGCCGTTGAGCCTCAGCCTCGATATCGCCGAGCATTTTCTCGGTCATGCCGGGATAATGCTCGAGGGTCATGGCTGATACCGACGCGCTGCCGGCGAGATCACGGACATAGCCGACGAAGCTGGTGACGCCGCCTATGCTGTGGTCATCCGTGGACAAGGCCGCCAGTTCGGCGCCGACGTCGAAATCTTCGGTCTGGACACGAATCATGCCGGCGACGCGGTGCTCAGCCGCCGGTTACGGGCGGGAAGAAGGCGATCTCGTCGCCCTCGGCGAGCGGGTGCTCGAGCTGTACGTAAGTTTGGTTCACCGCCGCACGTACAACCTTCATATTGGCAAATGCCTCGGCAAATTCCGGGCCGCGCTTGCGCAGCCATTCGACCAGGTCCTGAACGGTCTCCACGCCCTCCGGGCGCTCGATTTCCTCTTCCCCCACGCCTGTACGCGTACGCAGCCAGGCGAAATAAAGCAGCTTCATGCCAACAGCTCCGAGAAGGACAGATAATCCACCATCATGCCAGGGGTAACCTGGGTCAAGTTCTCCGGCAATTCAACTAGGCCTTCGGATTCGACCAGAGAGCTGAGAATGCCGGCGCCCTCGCGGGGGAACTTGTGGGCCCACAAGGCGCCGTCCTTGCCAGGTGAGAGGGCGACTCGGACGAATTCGTGACGACCGGGCTTTTTGCGGTGTTCGAAAGCGGCGGCGATGCGTAACGCGCGCGGCGCCTGTTCGGCGGCGCCGGCCAGGCGCAGCAGCGCGGGCCGGGCGATGCGGAGGAAGGTGACCATCATGGCGGCAGGGTTACCGGGCAGGCCGAAAATCGGCGTGTCGCCGATCTGGCCCATGGCGACCGGGCGTCCCGGTTTGATGGCCAGGCGCCAAAAATGGAGGTGGCCGAGATCTCGGATCGCCGCGGCGACGTGATCTTCCTCACCGCTGGACATGCCACCGGAGGTGACGATGACATGATGCCGGCGGGCCGCGGTGCCGAGGGCGTCGCTAATCGCGGCGAGGTCGTCGGGCAGAATGCCAAGATCGGTCACGACGCAGCCGAGCCGGGCAAGCAGCGCGGCCAGGCAATGACGGTTGGCATCAAAGATGCCCCCCGGGGGCGGCGTGGTGCCGGGCTCAAAGACCTCGTCGCCGGTCGAGAAACAGGCGACATTCAACGCCGCGAAGACGGACAGCTCCGGGCAGCCGATTGAGGCGGCAATGCCGATATCTTGCGGCCGCAGGCGTTGACCGGCCCGCAGGACGGTGCTGCCGGCGCGAACGTCCTCGCCACGGGACCGGCGATTGGCGCCACGGCGGATGCCGGGCCTAACCGTGACGTCCTGGCCGTCGGCCTGACAGTCTTCCTGCATCATCACGGTGTCGGGGCCGGGTGGCATGGGCGCGCCGGTGAAGATTCGCACCGCCTCGCCGCGATTCTGCCGGCGCCCCAGGGGGTGGCCGGCGGCGGCGCGGCCGGTGACCGGCAGCCGCGTCGGCTGTTGGGGATCGAGGTCGTCGAAATAGACCGCATAACCATCGACAGCGGCGTTGTCGTGCGGCGGCACATCGATGGCGGCACGGAGATCGGCGGCCAGGATGCGGCCGTTGGCGCGTGCAAGAGACACCGACTCGGCTGCCGTCACCGGGCTCAGGCGTGCGCGCAGGGCGGCCAGGGCCTCGTCAATCGGCATAAGCCGGTCGGCGCCGGCAAAACAATCGTCGCTGAGCTGCGCCATGGGTCGCTCGTCGATGGCGGTAAAGAAACGGGCCGCCCATGTTTAGCACATTGGCAGCCCGTTTGGCGGGTGGGTTTGGACTAATGCGGGGCCCGGCGCCGGCCCGGCGGTCCAGAGGAGGCGTCAGGCAGCGCGGATTTCGGTGAGGAATTTGTCCACCTGGCGGCTCAGGGTGGTGGATTGCTCGGAGAGTTCGCCGGCGGCGTCCAAGACCTGGCCCGCGGACTCGCCGGTCTCGGTTACGGCGGACCGTACCGCTCCGATGTTGTTGGATACGTCGCGGGTACCTGCCGCCGCCTGTTGGGCGCTGTTGGAAATTTCCTGAGTGGCGCCGTTCTGCTCATCCACGGAACTGGCGATCGTCATGGCCATATTGCCCAATTCGTCGATGACGTCGCGAATCTCGCCGATGGCCTTCACCGAGTCCTCGGTGGCACCCTGCATGCCGCTGATCTGCACGGAGATTTCCTCGGTCGCCTTGGCGGTTTGGGTGGCGAGGGACTTGACCTCGTTGGCGACGACGGCAAAGCCCTTACCGGCCTCACCGGCTCGAGCAGCCTCAATCGTGGCGTTGAGGGCAAGCAAATTGGTCTGTTCAGCGATATCCTGGATCAGATTGACAACATCGCCGACCTTTTGTGCCATTTCGGCAAGTCTGCCGATGGTCTCGGTGGCGTTTTCGCTAGTGACTTGCGCTTGTTCCGTGATCTTACGGGACCCCGAGACCTGACGGCTGATTTCTGAGATGGAACTGGACAGTTCTTCGGAGGCTGCCGCCACTGTTTGGACGTTGGTGGAGGCTTCCTCGGTCGCGGTGGCCACCGCCGTGGATTGCGCGCTGGCCCGATCGACGGTCTTAGCCATGGTTTCCGCGGTTGAGCGCATGGTCGTCGAGGCGTTGGCGATGGTCTTGATTACGCTCTTGACACTTCTTTCCAAGCCATCGGCTAATTGGCTTTGCGCCTGGCGCTTCTCTTGCTCGGTTCGGCGCTCTTGCTCGGCCTGTCGGGCGCGCAGGCGATCGGCTTCGATGGCGTTGTCCTTGAAGACCTGGACGGTGGTCGCCATGCGGCCAATTTCATTCTGTTGTTGGGTGTCCGGAATCGTGGTCCCGAGGTCGTTAGCCGCGAGGCGTTCCATGGCCGATGTGAGGCGTGTCAGGGCACCAATGATGCTCTTGGCGATCGTGAACATGAGGGGAAGCAAGACCGCCAAGGTGGCCAGGAAGGACAGAACCGTTGCGGTCATAGAGGTGTGAATCGCCTGACGGGCTTCGTCCAAGTCCGCGGCCAGACGGATTTGGCCATTTTCGCTGAGCAAGGTCATGGTTTCGGCGACGCGCTCGCCAGCGCCGTCGATGACGTCGTCGAGCTCGGCGAAGGCTGCCTGGTCGGCGTTGGTTTCGATGGCGTGCTTGAGATCGACCTCGATGGCCTGGCTAACGGCCACAAAATCGGGTTGGAAGCTTTCGGCTTCCGCGGCCATGCCGAGCAACGGCGCAAGAATGTCGATGACGTGATATCTGGCCTCGATAAACTCGATATTCTCGCGGATGGTTTGCGCGCGCTCGGGCAGGATAACCCCCTCATCCTTATCGATGATGGTGTCCATGGCCGCGAGGACCAGCTCAATATTGGCGAGCCGCATCTGAGCGACCTCGTTGAGCTGACCGCGCAACTCTTCAGCTTCGTCGGTCAGCGTCCCAATTTTGGCGTTAAAGAAAGCTTGAATGCCGGCGATAACGACGAGACCCGCAATGGCGGCGGCGGTCATCGCGATCATGCGATTCTTGAAAGTCCACATTTGGTTTGCCCCTTGATCAATCGTTCCGTGAATCGGGGCAAGATCCGGCCTCGCCAAAATGCACATGCGACGCAGGGGTACGCTAAAGCCGATAATTTTCAGTAAAGGTCGTCAACCGGAGGTTGCGACCGCCGGCTCTCCCGGTGGGCTTAGGGGCGCGAGTCCTTGATGGCGGGTAATGAATTCGGCGATGGCGGTGGTATCGCCGAGGCTGAAGACCGGAAGCGGCTGTTCGGGGAGTGCCTGGTCGCTGGCAATGGCGACGATTTGGGGATCTTTGGGCGCCATCAAAGGCTGGCCAAGGGATGGCCGGTGGACTTCAAGCTTGGGATGCGGATGGGATTTGAAACCCTCGACCAAGACCAAGTCGACCGGTGTCATATGGCTCAACAAGGTGGTTAGGTCCGCCTCGGGCGCGCCGCGGTGTTCGTGCATGAGGGCCCAGCGATTGGCGGACGCCACCATGACCTCCATAGCGCCGGCGGCGCGGTGGCGAAAACTGTCCTTGCCGGGCTGGTCAACGTCGAACTGATGGTGGGCGTGCTTTAGGGAAGAGACAGTCAATCCGAGGCTGCTCAAGCGGGTCAACACGGACACCATAAGCGTGGTTTTGCCACTACCGCTCCAACCGGCGAGACCGAAGATCCGCATCGGTGGGTGGTCGCGGGACGGCGCGGGGATGGCGCTCAAGACCCGGGGCCGCCGCGCGGCAGGGGGTTGCCGCTGGCGAGTTGGCGGACGCTGGCGGCGACATAGTCGTAACCGGTGATCACGGTGAGCAGAGCGGCGAGCCAAAGGCCGAGAACGCCGATTTCACGAACCGGTATGGCTTCAGGTCCGGCTTCGCCGAGAATCAGCACCGCCAGGGCGACCATTTGTACCAAGGTCTTCCATTTCGCCAAAACGGTGACATGCAGCGTCGTGCCGTGCTCGGCCATGAATTCACGCAGGCCGGTGACGACAAACTCGCGGCATAGAATTAGCGTGGCCGGTATGAGCGCAAGGCCACTAATGGCACCGGTGCCGGCGAGCATAAGCAGAACCGCCCCGACGAGGACTTTGTCGGCGATGGGGTCAAGCAGCCGGCCAAGACCGGTCTGGGCCGACATGGCCCGGGCCAAATAGCCGTCGAGATAGTCGGTAAAAGCAGCTAGGGCGAACAGGATCAAGGCCGTCCAGCGCGCGGTGTCGCCGCCGACGATCAATAAGGCGACAATCGCCGGTACCGCAAGGATTCGCAAAATCGTCAATGTGTTCGGCAGGTTCATGCCAGCATTCTCCGGGTGGCGCGTGTGCAGCCTAACCTACTCCTGCGAATGGAAGAAGTCGTAGACCTTCCTAGCGACCGCCGTGTTGATGCCCAAGACGGCCTCCAAATCTTCCAGGCCGGCGCGTCCGACCCCGCGCGCGGAGCCAAAATGATTGAGTAGAGCGCGTTTGCGGCGGGCGCCGATGCCGGCAATCTCGTCGAGCGGGCTGGCGCCGATGGCTTTCGACCGTTTGGCCCGATGGGTGCCGATCGCAAAGCGGTGGGCCTCGTCACGCAAACGTTGCAGGTAATAGAGAAGAGGATCTTTTTCTTCGAGGTAAAACGGGTCGCGATCGGGCACGAAAAAGCGCTCGCGCCCGGCGTCGCGGTCCGGTCCTTTGGCGATAGCGACCAGCGGTTGATCGTCGACGCCGAGTTCGGCAAGCACCTCGAGGGCGATGTTGAGCTGGCCCTGGCCCCCGTCGATGAGGACGAGGTCCGGCCAATTGCCGTTTTCGCGGCCGGGGTCCTCTTTGAGGGCGCGGGCAAAGCGCCGGGTCAGGACGTCGCGCATCATGGCGTAATCGTCGCCCGGGGCGATGGGCGTATCCGACTTGTCGAAATTGAAGCGCCGGTAGGCGTTTTTCATGAAGCCCTCCGGGCCGGCCACGATCATGGCTCCGGTGGCGTGGGTGCCGGAGACATGGGAGTTATCGTAGACTTCGATGCGCTCAGGGCTGGCATCAAGTTCGAACAATTCCGCGACGCGATCGAGCAAGCGGCGTTGCGACGAGCTTTCGGCGAGATGTCGGCCGAGGGCCTCGCGGGCGTTTTGCAGCGCGTGCCGGACGATGCGGCGCTTGGGGCCGCGTTGCGGATATAGCAGCCGGACCGTGCGGTCGGCACGAATGGTCAGGGCGGCGGCGAGCAGTTCGCGTTCGGCGACGAGATGGCTCACCAAAATGAGCCTCGGCGGCTGTTTATTCTCATAGAATTGGCCAAGAAAGGCGGTGAGCACGTCTTCGATGGAGATCGACTTGTCGTGCCGGGGAAAGTAGGCGCGGTTGCCGTTATTGCGTCCGCCGCGGAAGAAGAAGACCTGGATGCAGACTTGCCCGCCATCGGCATGGGCGGCAATGACATCGGCTTCGACCAAGTTGGCGTTCTCGAGGTTGATGTCCTGGTGGGCCTGGATCTGGGCCATGGCGCGGATGCGATCCCGATAACGGGCGGCGAGCTCAAATTCCAACGCGGCGCTGGCCTGCTGCATGGTCGTGGCTAGCTGTTTCTGCACCTGCTTGTTGCGGCCGGAGAGGAAAGACGCGGCCTGCCGGACGAGTTCGCCATATGCGTTCGGCTCGATGCGGCCGACGCAAGGGGCGCTGCAACGCTTGAGCTGATATTTCAGACAAGGCCGGCTGCGGCCGGAAAAAACGCTGTCGGAGCAGCTGCGCAAAAGAAACGCGCGCTCCAAAGCGCTGAGGGTGCGGTTGACCGAGCCGGCCGAGGCGAAGGGGCCGAAATAGGCGTCGCCATCGCGACGGGGGCCGCGGTATTTGGAGATCTGCGGCCATTCTTGCTGGCTCGACAAACGGATGTAGGGGAAGCTTTTGTCGTCCCGCAACAAGACGTTGTAACGCGGGCGGAAGCGCTTGATGAGGTTCGATTCGAGCAGCAGGGCCTCAACTTCGGTGTGGGTGGTGACAACCTCCATGGCGACGGTTTCGGCGACCATGCGCTGCAGCCGAATGGAGAGACGCAGCGGCTGGGTGTAGTTGGTCACGCGGCGCTTGAGGTTGCGCGCCTTGCCGACATAGAGAATATCGCCACGGCCATTCAGCATGCGGTAGACGCCGGGGCCGTTCGACAAGGTCTTCACCTGGCGCTTGATGACGTCGATGCCATGGGCAAGCGTCGGCGTGCCGCCGCTCGGTACGGCGGCCGGTCCTTTGATGACGTCGATATTATCGCTCATGGTGGGATCTTTTTTACGCGCGCTTCATGGGGTAGGTCTCGGCATGTTTGGCGGTAGCATTCTCTCGCCCCGACGGGGCTTATCCACGATTCTTGTGGATAAGGCTGTGGATAAGGACGTCGCCTAGCCCCTTGGGGGCACGGCCATCAATCCTTCTAACATGATTGCCCAAAATTTGTGCATATTATCTAATATATTGATTTTCCTCGATAAAACCCGTGTCAAGGGCTAACCAACGTGGTCTCTACTGCAGTTTGTCACACTGTTGCGGTTATGTGACATACCCCCATCGATCCTGTGTACAACTACGCGTAAGATTGGCGGGAATCGGCCATTTGCAAGGGCTTAGACCAGGTGTTGGCCACCGTCCAAAGCGATCATCTCGCCGGTCACGGCGGGGGCTTCAATGAAATAGTGAAGCGCCTGGCAAATGTCGTCTGGCGTCGCCGCTTTCGCAAGAGGAGAACGAGCGACGAGGGCGTCGAAATGGGCTTGGGACTGACGCTGATTGCGCAAAGTCGGGCCCGGACCGATGGCGTTCACGCGGATAGTCGGCGCCAGCGCCATGGCCATGGTTTGGGTCAAACACCACAGGCCGGTTTTCGACAGAGTGTAGCTCACGAAGTCCGCTGGCGGGTTCCAGACCCATTGGTCGAGGAGATTGACGATCAGTCCATGTGGGATGGGCAACCCGTGCGGGTTGGTTTGGGATTCTGGCGCGTGGTGCTTGGCGAATTGCTGCATCAGCAGAAAAGGCGCGCGCAAGTTCGTTTCGAGATGGGCATCCCAAGACGCACGGCTGGCGGTGTCCACCGTATCACGTTGAAAATGCGCGGCATTGTTGACGAGCAAGCCGAGCGGACCGAGCCGGGCGCGGGCCTGGGGGACCAGATCGGCGGTTTCGGCCTCGTTGCTGAGGTCGGCCCGCAGGGTGCAGGCGTGGCCACCGGACGCGACGATCTGGTCGGCCAGACGGGCGGCGGCGTCCGCGGAACTGCGGTAATGTAGGGCAACCGCCCAGCCGCGTTCGGCGAGAGACAGTGCCATGGCACGGCCGATACGTTGCGCCGCCCCAGTGATCAGCGCCACCTTCGGAAGGGTCGGATCAGCGTGCTCCGGCATGGCTGGCGCGCCTCCTTTGCTAGAGCCCGATGACGGTCTTCAGGGGGCCGAATTGCACGGCCACATAGGCGACGTACATAGCGATCAGGAACACACCTTCACGTCGGCGCAGGCGCCGCCCGCCGAGCAGTAGCAGCAGCACCAGAAGGCTAAAAAACAACAGCACCCAGATATCGAACCGCAGGATTTGCGGCGGCATCGGCAAGGGCGTGATCAAGGCGACGCCGCCGCCGATCGCCAGCAAGTTGAAGATATTGCTGCCGAGGATGTTGCCGATGGCGACGTCGCCATGGTTGCGGCGGCTGGCCATGATAGCGGTGGCGAGTTCCGGCAAGCTGGTGCCAAGGGCAACCAGGGTCAGCCCGATGACGGTCTCCGAGATGCCGACGGCACGGGCAATACCAGCGCCGCCGCGTACCAGTAATTCAGCGCCGACCAGAATGCCGATGATGCCGCCGACGACAAGCATGGCGGCACGCCACGGGCTTTGGGGCAGGTCGGCAACTTCCTCCGCTTCTTGAACGTGGACGGACTCAAGCGCGGACGCACGACGTTCGGCACGGTAAGAGTGGAGAATGTAGATCAGGATCAAAGCTACCAGGATTGCGCCGTGCCAGGGGCCATATCCAGACAGGAGTCCGAGGACGACAAAAACGACCGTGGCGGCCAGCATGGCCATCCCGTCCCGGCTAATCGCCCGGTTTGAGCAGACGAGCGGGCTGACAAAAGCGGCGATGCCGAGGACAAGGAGGAGGTTGGCGATGTTGCTGCCAACGATGTTGCCGAGTGCCATGTCCGGTGTGGCGGCAAGGGCGGCGGTAAGGGCGGTGACAAACTCCGGCGCGGAGGTTCCGAAAGCGACGACCGTGAGCCCGATCAACAGGGTGGAGAGCCCGAGCATTTGCGCCAGCCGGACGGCGCCGCGAACGACATAGTCGGCGCATAACAGCAGCATGACGAGGCCGCCCACAGTTTGGGAAATGAGCAGAAAAATACCGAAATCTCCGCTAGGTCATGGGTTAACGGCGCCGCCCGCGTCCGCGACCCTTTGCGGGGCGTGGCTTGGCCGGTGCCGTGGGACGGCCAAGGGCGGCGCGGGCGCGGTCGGCACGTTGCTGGCCGAGACCGGTTTGGCCACTGGTGGTAGCGCCCGGGGGTAGTTCGAGTTGCTGTTCCTCGAGGCGGCGAATCTCGTCGCGCAAGCGGGCCGCTTCTTCGAATTCGAGATCGGCCGCGGCCTCGCGCATGCGGCGTTCGAGGTCGGAGAGGTGAGCCTGTAAATTGTGGCCAACCAGGTGGAGCGTGTCGCTGTCACCGGTATCGACGGTGACGCGGTCGCGTTCGAACACCGAGTCGAGGATGTCGGCGATATTTTTGGTTATGCTCGCCGGCGTGATGCCGTTGGCGACGTTGTAGGCCTGCTGCTTCTCGCGCCGGCGGGCGGTCTCGTCGAGCGCCGCCCGCATGCTCTTGGTCATGTTGTCGGCATAGAGGATCACGCGGCCTTCGACATTGCGGGCGGCACGGCCAATGGTTTGAATCAGGGATGTGCGCGAGCGCAAGTAACCTTCCTTGTCGGCATCTAGGATGGCAACCAAAGCGCATTCGGGGATGTCGAGGCCCTCGCGCAACAGATTAATACCAACAAGAATATCGAACAGACCGACACGAAGGTCGCGGAGGATCTGAATGCGCTCGAGGGTTTCGACATCGGAGTGCATGTAGCGGACCTTGAGGCCCTGTTCATGCATATATTCGGTAAGGTCCTCAGCCATGCGCTTGGTCAGCGTCGTGACGAGGATGCGGAAGCCGCGCTTGGTGGTCTCGCGGCAATCGGCGATCAGGTCGTCGACCTGGTTTTCGGTGGGCCGGATGATGCAAACCGGGTCGATGAGACCGGTGGGACGGACGACCTGCTCGGCAAAAACACCGCCAGTGCGCTCGAGTTCCCAATTGGCGGGGGTCGCCGAAATGAAGACGCTGTCGGGGCGCATGCGGTCCCATTCCTCGAACTTCAGCGGCCGGTTGTCGATACATGACGGCAGGCGAAAACCAAACTCGGCGAGGGTGGATTTGCGGGCATAGTCGCCCTTGTACATGCCGCCGACCTGGGGGACGGCGATATGGCTCTCGTCGACGAACAGGAGGGCGTCGTCGGGAAGATATTCGACGAGGGTCGGCGGTGGCTCACCGGGGGCGCGGCCGGTCAAATGGCGGGAATAGTTCTCGATGCCGGCGCAGGAGCCGGTGGCCTGGATCATCTCCAAGTCGAACGTGGTGCGCTGTTCCAGGCGCTGGGCCTCGAGCAACTTGCCTGCCGCAGTGAGTTCGGGCAGGCGGATTTTGAGCTCGGCCTGGATGGTCTTGACGGCTTGCTGCAAGGTCGGTTTGGGGGTGATGTAGTGGCTGTTGGCATAGACTCGGATGGACTCAAGACTGTCGGCCTTCGCACCGGTCAGGGGGTCGAACTCGACGA
The DNA here is from genome assembly GCA_021774445.1 of Alphaproteobacteria bacterium. Classification (GTDB taxonomy): domain Bacteria; phylum Pseudomonadota; class Alphaproteobacteria; order UBA6615; family UBA6615; genus SZUA-147. The sequence goes on along the minus strand of JAJFJA010000006.1, from coordinate 66,405 downwards.
TCGACTCGATCTCGTCGCCAAACAAGCTGAGGCGCCAGGCGCGGTCTTCCAGATGGGCCGGCCAGATTTCGACTGTGTCGCCGCGGGCGCGGACCGTGCCGCGATGGAAATTGGTGTCGTTGCGGCGGTATTGCAGCTCGATCAGGCTGCGGAGGATCGCATTGCGCTCAACCTGGCCACCGACCTTGTATTGCAGGGTCATGCGCTGATAGCTCTCGGCGTCGCCGATGCCGTAGATGCAGGAAACCGAGGCGACAATGATGACGTCGCGGCGCTCCAGCAACGACCGAGTCGCCGAATGGCGCATGCGGTCGATCTGCTCGTTGATGGTGGATTCTTTCTCGATATAAGTGTCGGTGCGAGGCACGTAGGCCTCGGGTTGGTAGTAGTCGTAATAAGAGACGAAATACTCGACGGCGTTGTTGGGGAAAAAACTACGCATTTCGCCGTATAGCTGGGCGGCCAGGGTCTTGTTGGGCGCTAGAATTAGCGCCGGTCGGCCCATGGTGGCGATGACATGAGCCATGGTGAAGGTCTTGCCGGAACCGGTAACGCCGAGCAGCACCTGGTCGTGCTCCGATTGCGCGAGCCCGGCGATGAGGTCGCGGATGGCCTCGGGCTGGTCGCCGGCGGGCTGATAATCGGAGACAAGTTCGAACGCGGCGCGGGGCAGCGGCGCCGTTACCTCGGCTGAGGGCGGGTCCCCGGGCTGGACCGGCGGGCGTTCAGTAGTCTCGGACATTGCGCGTTATATAGGCATTCCATCCGGCCCGGTGCCAGTGTTGACTCTCGCAAACCTGGAAATGACGTTGCCGGGGTGGGGGTGCGGGGCTAGTGTCCGGGTGACCCCATCAGGCATCGAAAAAGAGACCGATCATGCCCTTCATCGCCGACCGATTGAGCAACATCAAGCCGTCACCGACCGTCGCCGTGAATACCATGGCCAACGAGATGCGGGCGGCGGGCAAGAATGTCATCGGCCTGGGTGCCGGCGAGCCCGATTTCGATACACCCGAGCATATCAAGGAAGCGGCGATCAAGGCGATGCGCGCGGGCCGGACAAAATATGCGCCACCGGCCGGCATCCCGGAATTGCGGCAGGCGGTGGTGGACAAGCTGCGGCGCGACAATGGTCTCGACTACACCCCGGCCCAAGTCGCGGTCGGCGGCGGCGGCAAGCAATGCATCTATAACGCGCTGATGGCGACCCTGAACCCGGGCGACGAAGTCATCATACCGGCGCCCTATTGGGTGTCGTACCCGGACATCGCAATGCTCGCCGAAGGTAAGCCGGTGTTTGTCTCCTGCCCGGTGGACCAGGACTTCAAAATGACGCCGGCGCAACTGGAGGCGGCGATCACGCCGCGAACCAAATGGCTGATCCTGAACTCGCCGTCGAATCCGTCCGGTGCCGCCTACAGCGAGGCCGAGTTGCAGGCGTTGGCGGCGGTCCTGGCGCGCAACAGCCATGTCTGGATCATGACCGACGATATGTACGAGAAAATCGTTTATGACGATTTCACTTTCCATTCGATCGCCGGCGTGGCGCCGGATCTGCTGGGGCGGACCTTGACGCTCAACGGGGTTTCGAAAGCATATTGCATGACCGGGTGGCGCATCGGCTATGCCGCCGGGCCGGAGGAACTCATCAAGGCGATGAACAAGATCCAGTCGCAGTCGACGACGAGTGCGTCGACGATCAGCCAATGGGCTTCGGTGGCGGCGCTGGAAGGGCCACAGGATTTCATCGCCGAGCATAACGTCGTGTTCAAGGATCGGCGCGATCTGGTGGTGTCGATGCTCAATCAGGCGAAGGGCCTGAGATGCTCGACGCCGGTGGGCGCTTTCTATGTCTATCCGTCTTGCGCCGGCGTCATCGGTAAGCGAACACCGGGCGGCAAGACGATCACCAGCGACGAGGACTTCGCGGCGTATCTGCTGGAAGCCGAAGGCGTGGCTTGCGTGCATGGGGAGGCATTCGGGTTGTCGCCCTACTTCCGCATTTCCTATGCTACCGCGACCGATGTGCTGGAGGACGCCTGCACGCGGATTCAGCGGGCGTGTGGTGGATTGAGCTAGGGACAGGGCGCCTTTTGCCTGGACCTGTCGGGGGTGAGGTGAAACGATAGAGATGCTGCCGGGGGCAACCGCGCGGCGTCGAAATAATCGATTAAGGGAGGGATGAGCCATGGGAGAGGCAGGAGCATCCGGCCCGCGCTGCGCAGCGGTGGTCGGCCCCTATCTAAGCGGCAAGACAATATTGACGGAAGCCCTGCTCTATGCCGCGGGCGCGATCACCAGGAAGGGCAACGTCAAAGACGGGAATACGGTCGGCGACAGCAACCCGGTCGCGCGGGACCGTAGCATGAGCGTCGAGCTTTCCGTCGGGCACTGCAAGTTTCTTGACGACGAGTGGGCCCTGATCGATTGCCCCGGCTCGATCGAGTTCGGCCAGGACGCGCGCAACGCCCTGATGGTCGCCGATGTCGCGGTGATCGTCTGCGAGCCGGACGTCTCAAAGATTCCAGCGATGGCGCCGCTGTTCAAGCTGCTCGACGAACATGCCGTGCCGCACATCGTGTTCATCAACAAGATGGACAATTATGAGGGTCGGGTGAGCGAGGTATTGGAGGCGCTGCAGGCGGTATCGCAGCGACCGCTGGTCCTGCGTCAGGTGCCGATTATCGAAGGCAACGATATCACCGGTTATGTCGATCTGATCAGCAAACGCGCCTATGAGTACAAGCCGGGGGAAGGCTCGGCGCTGATTAAATTGCCGGAATCGGTCAAGGATGCGGAAGAGGAAGCGCGCCAGGGCCTGTTGGAATCGCTAGCGGATTTCGATGATCGGCTGCTGGAGCAGCTGCTCGAGGATGTGGTGCCGGACTCCGCGGACGTTTACCAGAATCTTTCGATAAATTTGGCGGCCGACAATATTGTGCCGGTGATGCTGGGCAGCGGCGAGACGCAAAGCGGGGTGTTTCGTTTGTGGAAGGCGCTGCGTCATGACACGCCGAGGAGCGCGAAGACTGCCGAAAGACGTGGGTTTGCAAGCAATGGCGAGGCCGTGGCGCAGGTGTTCAAGACGGTACACGCGGCGCATTCCGGCAAGCTTAGTTTCGCTCGGGTGTGGAGCGGTGAAGTTGCCGAAGGCAGCAGCCTCGGCGGATCACGGGTTGGCGGCATTTTTCAGATGCTTGGTCAACAACAGACCAGGATCTCCAAGGCCGGGCCGGGCGCTGTCGTCGCGCTGGGGCGTATGGAGGATCTGGCGACGGGCGATGTGCTGACACCGGGCGGCCGCGGCGAAGGCGGCGACCCTTGGCCCGGTCCATTGTCGCCAGTTTATGCCATGGCTATTCAAGCCGAAAAACGCGAGGACGAGGTCAAGTTGTCCGGCGCGGTGCATCGTCTGCTCGAAGAAGACCCGTCCTATGTGCTGGAGCAGAATGCCGATACCCATGAGATGGTGCTGTGGGGGCAAGGGGAGATTCACCTTGCGGTGGCGAAGGACAATCTGGCGCATAAATACAAAATCGATGTGACGACCAAACCCCCTCAGGTGCCGTACAAAGAGACGATCCGCAAGCCGGTGGAACAGCATGCGCGACACAAGAAGCAAAGTGGCGGACACGGCCAGTTCGGCGATGTGAAAATCGAAATCAAACCACTGCCCCGAGGCAGCGGTTTCGAGTTTTCGAACCGCATTGTCGGCGGCTCGGTACCGCGACAATTCATCCCGTCCGTTGAGCACGGGGTGAAGGAATATCTCAGCAAAGGGCACTTGGGCTTTCCCGTCGTCGATCTGTCGGTGTGTTTGTTTGATGGTCAGTTTCATGCCGTGGATAGTTCGGACCAGGCGTTTCGATCCGCCGCTGCCTTGGCTATGCGGGAGGGCATGCCGTCCTGCAACCCGGTGTTGCTGGAGCCCATCGCCAAAGTCGAAATCGACGTACCGAGCGAACACACCAGCAAGGTGAATACCCTGATCACCCAGCGTCGAGGGCAAATCCTCGGCTTTGATGGCAAGAGCGGCTGGGACGGTTGGGATACGGTGCAGGCGTTTATGCCGCTGGCGGAGACCCGTGATTTGATTATCGAGTTGCGGTCCTTGAGTCAGGGGGCCGGTACGTTCCGCTTCGAGATCGATCACATGTCCGAACTGACGGGGCGCGAGGCGGATACGGTCGTTGCGATGCGGCGAGAATCCGCCGCTGCCTAGCGGGATGTTTTAGGGGGTTGGCGGTGTCGCCGACCACCCCGATCCCGCCGCGATTGTTGATAAATCCACTGATCCGGCAGACGGCGGCCGAGCATCCTTGGCCGAACGCGCTGCGATGGCGGGGCAGCTAGCCGAGTGTAGGATAGCGCTTGAAATCTGATACTTGTGCCACATATTGGAATTATTCCAATATGTGGCACAACCATCGTTTCCCAGGAAAAGTGAGGGGCAGAGATGAATATCGGTATCTCCGAGGAAGATCGGAAAGCGGTCGCGGACGGGCTTTCCCGCGTGTTGGCGGAAACCTATACACTGTATCTGAAGACCCATAACTTCCATTGGAACGTCACGGGTCCCATGTTCAACACCCTGCATCTGATGTTCGAGGGGCAATATAACGAGCTTGCCCTTGCCGTCGATCTCGTCGCCGAAAGGATCAGGGCGCTGGGGCATCCGGCACCGGGCAGTTATCGGGCTTATGCCGCCTTATCGTCGATTGCCGAAGAGGACGGTGTGCCGGCGGCGGAGGATATGATCCGGCAATTGATGGAGGATCAGGAAACCGTGGCCCGCACGGCGCGGGAGGTCTTTCCGGTGGCCGATCAAGCGGGCGACGAGCCGACGGCGGATCTGCTGACGCAGCGGATGCAGGTCCATGAGAAGACCGCTTGGATGCTGCGGAGCATGCTGGCCTAGGTCGGCAATGGCGGCTGGCTGAGTTTGCGCCGCCGACTGTTCCTATCCACTCCGTTCCCCGGCACCGTCTTTTGCGAGCGCGGTGAAGCAATCCATGCCCCGAACCGGCGCAGCGAAGCGGCTCCGAGTCCCCGCTATTCCACCCAGGCAATGCGTAGCAGATTGGTCGCGCCAGGGGTGCCGAAGGGAATGCCGGCGGTGATTACCAGACGATCGCCGCTGATGGCGAAGCCCTGTTCCTTGGCCAGGCGTTCGGCCTTCTCGACCATCTCGTCGATGTTGGTGGCATCGGCGGTGACGACGGCGTGGATGCCCCAGGCCGGGGCGAGTTGGCGGGCGGTATCTTGCGACGGGGTCAGGCAAAGAATGGGGACCGGTGGGCGTTCCCGGGCCGCGCGTAATGCGGTCGAGCCGGACGTGGTGTAGGTGACGACCGCGGCGGCGCGAATGGTCTCCGCCACTTGGCGGGCGCCCGCGGTGATGGCGTCGGCGGAGGTGGCGTCGTGGTCCTGTTGGGCATTTTCGATGATGCCGCGATAAAGGGGATCGCGTTCGACCTGGGTGATGATGCGGTCCATCATACGGACGGCCTCGACCGGAAATTTGCCGGCGGCGGTCTCGCCGGAAAGCATGACGCAGTCGGCGCCGTCATAGACCGCGGTGGCGACATCCGAAGCTTCGGCGCGGGTCGGTTGCGGCGCGCCGATCATGGACTCCAGCATTTGGGTGGCGACGACCACCGGCTTGCCGGTGCGGCGGCCGGAACGGATGATTTGCTTCTGCACGCCGGGCACGGTTTCGGGTGGCATTTCGACACCGAGATCACCGCGCGCCACCATCACCGCGTCGGACATTTCGATGATCTGGTCCAAGTAGCGGATGGCCGACGGTTTCTCCAGTTTGGCCATGACGCGGGCGCGATTGCCAATCAGCTTGCGGGCCTCGGCGACATCCTCCGGCAACTGTACGAAACTTAAGGCGATCCAATCGCAGCCCTGATCGAGGGCAAAACGCAAATCCTCGTGGTCCTTCCGGGTCAGAGGTGAGAGTGGGAGAATGACGTCGGGCAGGTTGAAGCCCTTGTTGTTTGAAATGATACCGCCGACGACGACTTCGGTCTCCGCGCTGTCACCGGTGCAGGAGGCGACCCGCAGGCGGATGCGGCCGTCATCGATAAGGATTTCGGTGTCTTGCTCGAGGGCGCGAAACACCTCCGGATGAGGCATATGAGCCCGCGTGGCGTCGCCGGGGGTGTCATCGAGATCGAGGCGGAAAGGCGTACCATTCTCCAAGGTCGCCTTGCCATCGACAAAACGCCCAACCCGCAATTTAGGCCCCTGGAGGTCAAATAGCGCGCCTATGGGGCGTCCAGAGGCGGCGTCGAGCGCGCGCACCGTGGCGTAGTTGCGGCGGTGATCGTCGTGACTGCCATGGCTCATGTTGAAGCGGAATACGTCCGCCCCGGCCTCAAAAAGCGCCTTGATGGTCGCGGGGTCGCTGCTCGCCGGTCCGAGCGTGGCGATAATCTTGGCGTTGCGGTAGCGCCGCATGACGGTTTGAACCCTCTTATTGCACCAGGTTACCGGCCGCCGCAGATCGTCGGCGCTCCAGGCCTTAGCATGGCGAATTGAATTGAACGAGCAAGGATTTTTCGTAATGACGTGGCTCGCCGCGACCGATCGACGATATAATGAGGCAAGGCAACTGGGGCTGAGCCGATGGCTGTCGCCGAGCAACCGCTGACCGTTGGGATCGAAGAGGAGTATCTGCTGGTCGACCGGCAGACCCGGGATCTCGCCGCCGATCCGCCGGCCGCGCTGATGCAGGCTTGTGAGGCCCTGGTGGACCCGGCGCTGGGCACGGTCTCGCCGGAATTCCTGCGCGCGCAGATCGAAATCGGTACTTCCGTCTGCCAGACGATCGGTGAAGCGCGGACCAAGCTGGCCGGTTTGCGACGCGCGGTGGCCGACGCGGCGGCGCAGTTCGGCTTGGCGCCAATCGCGGCCTCGACCCACCCTTTCGCCGCCTGGACGGCGCAGCGTCATACCGACAAGGACCGGTATAACGACCTGGCCCGTGATCTACAGGCGGTGGCGCGGCGTTTGCTGACCTGTGGCATGCATGTGCATGTGGGCTTCGACGATGACGAATTGCGCATCGATCTGATGAGCCAGATCGCCTATTTCCTGCCGCACTTATTGGCCCTGACTACGTCGTCGCCGTTCTGGCAGGGACGGAATTCCGGGTTGATGAGTTATCGGATCAGCGTGTTCGATGAGCTGCCGAGGACCGGCTTGCCGGAGCGGTTCGACAGTTACGGCGAGTTTCGCCGGCATGTGGATATTCTTGTCAACGCCGGTCTGATCGAAGATTCGAGCAAGATCTGGTGGGATATGCGGCCGCATCACGAGTTTCCGACCCTGGAGATGCGGATCGCCGATGTCTGCACCAACGTGGACGATGGTGTCTGCGTCGCCGCCTTGCTGCTGACGCTGCTGTCGGCACTGGTCAGGATGCGGCGCAGCAACCAACGCTGGCGGATCTATTCCAACATGCTCATCGACGAGAATCGCTGGCGGGCACAGCGCTACGGCGTCAGCCAGGGGCTGCTCGATCTAGGGCGGGGCGAGGTCGTGCCCTATGACCACCTGCTCGGCGAGATTCTGGAGATCGTCGATGAAGATGCCGGTCGGTTGGGTTGCCGCAACGAGGTCGCGCATGCCTGGGAGATACTTGCGAGAGGCAGTAGCGCCCATCGTCAGCTGGCGGTCCATGACGCCGCCCTTGCCGGTGGCGCGAGCGAGCATGAGGCGCTGTGTCAGGTCGTCGATTGGTTGATCACGGAGACCGTGGCGGGGGTTTAGTTATGTGCCTGGGTCTGGCCTTTGAGGTCGGTGATCCCACATAAGGAGCTGCCCGATGTCGTTATTTTCGTCATCGCGAAGCGGCGAAGCGGCCGTGGCGATCCAGAAAGCGGTGAACAGCCTGCAGTCTCTGGATTGCCGCGTCAGCCCGCGGCCTCCTCGCCATGACATGGTGGGGCTCGACAGTACAGGTAGGTGAGGAAGTATGCCGAATATCGACAATAAAACGCGTACCGAACTGGAAGCGGCGGCCTTTCGCCGGCTGGTGGCGCATCTGCGGGAGCGCACGGACGTGCAGAATATCGACCTGATGAATCTGGCCGGGTTCTGCCGCAACTGCCTCAGCAAATGGTATCGTGCCGAAGCGGAGGGCAGCGGCTTGGACCTGAGCTATGACGAGGCGCGGGAGATCGTTTACGGCATGCCCTATGGCGATTGGAAGGCGCAGCATCAGACCGCCGCATCGACCGAGAAGCTGGCCGCCTACGAGACCAATAAACCCAAAGATTGACCTTTGGGGCGCGGGTTGCGGGCCGCCGCTTGCGCGGGTGCCGGCGCATCGCTAAGGTCCGGCGCCTTGCGAGGTAGTACGGAATTCACGAATATTGAGGGGGTGAGGATGGCCGACGTTGGCGGCATCGCGGTGGATCAACTGCGCTCAATCGTCGAACGCATCGAGCGGTTGGAGGAAGAAAAAGCGAATATCGCCGCGGACATTCGCGACGTATACGCCGAAGCCAAAGGCAACGGCTACGACGTGAAGGCGCTACGCCAGGTCATCCGGCTGCGCAAGATCGACCCGCAGGACCGGCAGGAACAAGAGGCGCTTCTGGACGTCTACCGGTCGGCGCTTGAGGTTTGAGAGATTACTGGGCGGCGGAGGCGGCGCCGAGACGGGGATCGCGAAAGATTGCCATGAGTTCGGCTTCCCGGGCGCGGGTTTGGACCAGGTTATGCTCCTTGATGTGACCATAACCGCGGATTTTTTCCGGTAAGCTCGCGATTTCCACAGCCAGGGCATGATTGTCGTGGTCGAGAGTGGCCAGCAACTCGGCGACGGTGGCCTCATAATCGGCAATCAATTGGCGTTCCAGCCGCCGCTCAGCGGTGCGGCCGAAGGGATCGAAGGGCGTGCCGCGCAGGCCGCGACAGGCGGCCAACAGCTTCAGGGCCGGGAGCATCCAGGCGCCGAACTGGCGCTTGATCTGGTGGCCGGTGCGCTCGTCACGCTTGGCCAAGAGCGGCGGTGCCATATGGAACTTGACGGTGAAATCGCCTTCGAACTGGGCGCTCAAGCGGCGCTGGAAGCGGCCATCGGTAAATAACCGCGCGACTTCATACTCGTCCTTATAGGCCAGCAACTTGTGATAGTTGCGCGCGACCGCCTCGGCGAGCCCGGTCAGCCCCGGCGCGCGTTCGGCGGCGGCGGATTGGACGCGCGCGACCAAAGCGCGGTAGCGCGCCGCATAGGCCTTATTCTGGTATGCGGTCAATTGCTCGACACGCTGTTCGATCACGTCGTCCAGGGTGGTGGAAAGCTGCCGTGGCTGCAGGGATGGCGGGGTCTTGGGGGCAGCCAGGCGCGTGACCTGGGGCAAATCATGGGCGGCGCGGCGGCCCCACAGGAAGGCCTGCTGATTCAGCTCAACGGCGATGCCATTGAGCTCGATCGCTTGCTGGATCGCCGCGCGGCTCACCGGTACCAGGCCTTTTTGCCAGGCGTATCCGAGCATGAAAAGATTGGTGGCGATGGAGTCGCCGATGAGCGCGGTGGCGAGACGCGTGGCCTCGACAAACTCGGTGTTTGCCGGGCCGGCGGCATCGGCCACGGCGTGCCGGAGCTCGTCGTCCGGGAAGGCCAGATCGGGATTGGTCGTGAAATCGGCGGTGACGGTGCGCTGGCTGTTGACGACGGCATGGGTGGTGTCCGGCTGCATCTTGGCGAGGGCGTCGAAACTCGCGGCGACGACCATGTCGCAGCCGAGGATCAAGCGGGCGCCGCCGGCGGCAATGCGGACCGCCTGGATGTCCTGCGGTGCCTTGGCGATACGTACATGGCTGACGACGGCGCCGCCCTTTTGGGCGAGACCGGTCATATCGAGGACGGATACACCCTTCTGTTCGATATGGGCGGCGGTGCCCAATAAGGCGCCGATGGTGACGACGCCGGTGCCGCCAATGCCGGTTACCAGAATGCCGTAGGGCTGATCGAGTCGGGGCAAGGTCGGCTCGGGCAATTCGCCGGCGAAGGCCGATGTGGATTGCGCCGTGGGCCGCTCTTGCGGACGGGGTTTCTTAAGACGGCCACCCTCGATCGTGACGAAGCTGGGGCAGAATCCCTTGAGGCAGGAGAAATCCTTATTGCAGGTGGATTGATCGATGGCGCGCTTGCGGCCGAATTCGGTCTCGACGGGGACGACCGATAGACAGTTGGATTGGGTCGAGCAATCGCCGCAGCCTTCGCAGACCGCCTCGTTGATGACGGCCCGCTTCGGCGGGTCGGGGTAGAGACCGCGCTTGCGGCGGCGGCGTTTCTCGGCGGCGCAAGTCTGATCGTAGATCAGGACCGAGACGCCGGGCCACTCGCGCAACTGGCGCTGGACGGCGTCGAGTTCATCACGGGGATGGACGGCGACATGAGGCGCAAAGTCGGCGCCGATGGCATAGGACTCCGGCCGTTCGGACACCACGACGATCTTGCCGATACCTTCGGCCGCGAGCTGTCGCGTCAGTTGCGGTACCGAGAGCGTACCGTCGACCGGCTGGCCGCCGGTCATGGCCACGGCGTCGTTGTAGAGCAGTTTGTAGGTGATATTGACGCCGGCGGCGATAGCCTGGCGGATGGCCAGTATGCCGGAATGAAAATAGGTGCCGTCGCCGAGATTGACGAAAATGTGCTTCTCGTCGGTAAAGGGCGCCTGACCGACCCAGGTCACACCTTCCCCGCCCATTTGGGTGAAGGTCTGGGTCCGGCGATCCATCCAGGTGACCATGTAGTGGCAGCCGATGCCGGCGAGCGCGCGACTGCCCTCGGGCACGCGGGTCGAGGTGTTGTGAGGACAGCCGGAACAGAAGAACGGCACGCGGGTGATGGGTGCCGCGCGTTTTTCGAGCGCCGCTTCCTTGCGTTCCAGGAATGCAAGGCGTTCTTGGATGAGCGGGGAGGTGTGAAAACGGGCGATACGGGCGGCGATGACCCGGGCGATGCGGGCGGGGGTCAGCTCTCCGGTCGAGGGCAGTATCCATTCGCCGTTGTCGTCGAACTTGCCGATGACCCGAGGACGGACATCGGCGCGCCAGTTATAGAGCTGCTCTTTGAGCTGGTTTTCCATAACGGCGCGTTTTTCCTCGATGACCAGAACCTCTTCCAGTCCCTCGGCAAAATGCCGCACGCCTTCGCGTTCGAGGGGCCAGGTCATGGCGACCTTGTAGACGCTGAGGCCGATCTCGGTGGCGAGCTCGTCGTCGATACCGAGATCCTCAAGGGCCTGGCGAACGTCGAGATAGGACTTGCCGGCGGTGACGATACCGAGGCGCCGCTTGGGACTGTCGATAACGATCTTGTCGATATGATTGGCGCGGGCGAAAGCCAGGGCGGCATAAAGCTTGTACTTGTGGAGCCGGTATTCCTGATCAAGCGGCGGGTCGGGCCAGCGAATCCCGAGGCCGCCCGGCGGCATCTCGAAGTCGGTCGGCGGCGTAAAGACGGTGCGGTGAGGGTCAACGAAAACCGACGCGGAGGCGTCGACGGACTCGCTGATGGTCTTGAAACCGACCCAGCAACCGGAATAGCGCGAGAGTGCCCAGCCGAACAGGCCCAAGTCCAAAAACTCCTGAACGCCAGTCGGGTGCAGGACCGGAATCGAGGCGTCCATGAAGGTGTATTCAGACTGATGCGCCGTGGTGGAGGATTTGCAAGTGTGGTCGTCGCCGGCCAGCAGGAGAACGCCGCCATGGGGCGCCGTGCCGGCAAGATTGCCATGCTTGAAGACATCGCCAGAGCGGTCGACCCCGGGACCCTTGCCGTACCACATGCCGAAGACGCCGTCGTAACGGGCGCCGGGGCCGAGGGCGACGTTCTGGGTTCCCCAGACCGCCGTGGCGCCAAGGTCTTCGTTGACAGCCGGCATGAACCGGATGTGGTGGCGTTCGAGGAAGGCCCCGGCCCGTTGGAATTGCTGGTCGAGGCCGCCCAAGGGAGAGCCGCGGTAGCCGGAGACGAAGCAGGCGGTGTTAAGGCCGGCCGCCTCGTCGCGGCGACGCTGCATCATCGGCAGCCGAACCAGCGCCTGACTGCCGGTGACGAAAATCCGTCCGGTCTCGACGACGTATTTGTCATCGAGCGTTACCGCCGCAAGAGTCATCGTATTGCTCCACCCGGCATGATCTTCGGGAATGTATGTTTCCCCGTGCCTGCTGTCCATGTGGCGGCGATATTACGCAACATAGCGCCGCGCGTCGCGTCGGGCGGAGATCGATAGTTGCGGCCGGGGTTGCGGTTCCGCAAGCAACGACTCGATACGGTCCACGGGAATTGTGGCAAGAGGGTGCAATCCGTGGTGGCGTGCGCTATAGGGTTAGACCTTGGCGTTGAGCGTGGAAGAGAGATGACCGTCCTTGTTACCGGTGTAGCCGGCTTTATCGGAATGCATGTCGCGGAGACGCTGCTGGCGCGCGGCGAGAGCGTGCTCGGTATCGACAATCTGAACGACTATTACGACGTCAATCTCAAGAAAGCCCGGGTGGCACGGCTGGACGGGATGCGCGGCTTTCGGTTCGTACATGCGGATGTTTCGGAAGCCGACTCGCTGGACGAAGCCGTCGAAGGCGTGCCGGAACTCGACCGCATCATTCACTTGGCGGCGCAGGCGGGGGTGCGGTACAGCCTGAAAAATCCGGCGGCCTATGTGAAGGCCAACCTGATCGGTCAATTCAATGTGATGGAGCTGGCACGCCGTTTGGGCGACCGGCTGCAGCATATGGTCTATGCGAGTTCATCCTCGGTTTATGGCGGCAACACCAAACTACCGTTTGCGGTCGGCGATCCGGTGGATAGCCCGATCTCGCTCTATGCCGCGACCAAGCGTGCCGACGAGCTGATGTGCTACTCCTACAGCGACATGTTCGGTGTGAAGGCGACGGGGCTGCGCTTCTTCAGCGCCTATGGGCCGTGGGGCCGGCCGGACATGTCGGCGTATATCTTCACCTCGAAAATAATCGCCGGCGAGCCGATTCCGGTGTTCAACTATGGCGAGATGAGCCGCGACTTCACTTATGTGGACGATATCGTTCAGGGCGTCGTCGCCGCCTTGGACCGGCCGCCCCGGGTCAATGAGGAGAGCACGCCGCACGCGCTGTTCAATCTCGGCAACCACAAGGTCGAGCCGCTGATGCGCTTCATCGGGCTGATCGAGAGTGCGTTGGGCATGCGGGCGGTGATCGACTATCAGCCGATCCAGCCCGGCGACGTGAAAGCGACCTATGCCGATGTGGAGGCGAGCCGGCGCTGCCTAGGCTACGAGCCGCGCACTTCCATCGACACGGGCATTCCGAAGTTCGTCGCGTGGTACAAGGAGTATCACGGGATCTAGCGTGAGTTGGCTTGCCAACTCACGCTAGAGTCATTGTCGCTTGCGGCAGCGGACCTGCCGGTCCGCGCCTCCGCGGGGGCGCCGTAGGGGCGGCGGGCCGTCGTCACGGCCGTGGCCGGATCCGGTCTGGGTCTTGTCAGGTGTTGGTGGCGCGCCGGGTCTAAGCGATCAGCTTGACATGGGTGATGACGCGGTCGACGCCGTCGGTGTCCTTGATCACCGTCAACACGCGATTCAGTTCGGCCTGGTCCTGGGCCAAGCCGAGCAGATAGACGATGCCATGGACGGATTTCCAACGGTAGTTGGACTGCTTGATGTTGGTCGCGCCGATGAGTTTGGCCTCCAACTTGGCCTCGATGGCGAGGTCCTTTGCCGTCGACTTGAAACCGCCCTCCTCGGTGATCTGTAGTTCGTTGATGACCTCGGTAACGCCGGCGACGGCATTGGCTACCCGCGCAGAAGTATCGAGACTATCGCGGTTGGGGACCGAGCCCGTCAGCATGACGCGGCCCTGGAACACGCTGGTGCTCACGTCGAGATAGAGGTCAGCGGACTCGCGGACGAGACCGGTGGAGATCTTGGTGTAGATGACATTATCGTCAAGCACTTGGCCGGCCGAACGGTCGTCAACGACGCTTTCGACGGCGCCGCAGGCGGTCAAGGTCAAGATGGCGGCGAGGAGAAGCGTCGGCAGCGCGCCGGCGCGGGAGAAGAGTTTCATGGTGGCCTCCGTGGGTTCGGTCGCGGTCATTGTCGAACGTACCTCGACAATGCCTATCTAGCCCCGCTGGTAGAGCTGCTCAAGAGCCGGGCCATAGTGCTCGGAAATGACATGGCGGCGGATCTTCAGTGACGGCGTCATCATGGCATTTTCGGTGGTGAAGGCGCTAGACGCGACGGCGAAGCGGCGTATTTGCTCCATACTGGAGAGACGTTTGTTGGCGCGATCGACGGCCGGTGCGAGGGCGGTGCGAAAGCTGTCCTCCTTGCATAGCTCGGCCAAGTCGGGCGGTTTGCCCGCGGTGCTCGCCCAACGCCGCAGAAATTCGTCATCGGGCACCAGAAGGGCGACCAAGTGCGGCCGCTTGTCGCCGATCACCATGGCCTGCGCCAATTCCGGCTCGAAGGTCAGCATGCCCTCAATACGCTGCGGCGACAGGGTGTCGCCGGCGGAGTTGACGATGATGTCTTTCTTGCGGTCGGTGATGCGGATGTAGCCGTGTTCGTCGACATGACCGATGTCTCCGGTATGGACCCAGCCGTCTCGGAGCACCTCCGCCGTGGCCTCAGGATTGTTCCAGTATCCCTGCATGGTCAGTTCGCCGCGCACCAGGATCTCGCCATCCTCGGCGATCTTGACCTCGACGTCGGGGAAGGCGGGACCAACGGTATGGATACGGATGTTTTGCGGGGGATTACAACTGACGACCGGGGCGGTTTCGGTCTGGCCATAGCCCTGCAGCAAACGTATGCCAAGGGCGAGGAAGAAGGTGCCAACGTCATAATTTAGGGGAGCGCCGCCGGAAACAAACGCCTTCAGCCGACCGCCGAAACGCTCGGCCACCTTGGCGCGCACCAGCCGGTCGAGCAGCTTGTCTTCCAGGCGGCCGAATAATCCCAAGCCGGCCGGCCCGCCTTCATAGCGCTGGCGGCCACGCATGACCGTGCGATTGAAGAGTTTGGCGCTGAGGCCGCCCTTGCGGGTGACCCCGGCGGTGATGCGTTGGTGCATCAGCTCGTACAGGCGCGGCACGGCGGTCATGATGGTGGGGTGGGCGGTGGTCATGTTGGCGCTGAGCCGGTCGACGGATTCGGCGAAATAGATCTGGGCGCCGATGGAGATGGGAAAGTGGAGGCCTGCGGTGTGCTCGTAAGAATGGCTGAGTGGCAGGAAAGATAGGAAAACCTCTTCGTCGACTTCAAGCAGCCCGGAATCATCGAACAGATGATAGGCGCCCAGGCAGTTCGCCAGAATAGCGCCATGGCTCAGCATGACTCCCTTGGGCTGGCCTCCGGTTCCCGAGGTGTAGATCAGACAGGCGGTGTCGGTGCGCTGAGCGGCATCCAGGACGGTGGCAACGTCGTCGGGTGCCGCGGCGCCACGGTCGATCACGGTCTGCCAATCATGCGTGGTTACGCCGCCGGAATCGGTAATCGGCTCGATGCAGATCACGCCCTCGACAGTGGCGACTTGGCCGGCCGCCGGCAGCAGGCGCTGGGCGAGGTCGGCGGTGGATACGATGGCCAGTTTGGCGCCGCTGTCGCCGAGGAGGTGGATGTGATCGTCGATAGTATTGGTGGTGTAGCCGGGGACAGTGAGCCCCCCGGCCGACATGATGGCGAGATCGGCGATCGCCCAATCGGGGCTATTCTCGGCGATCAAGGCGATGCGATCGCCGGGTTCTAGGCCGAGCCGGCGCAGGCCGCGACTCAGGGCACTGACCCGGTCCCCAACCTGGCGCCAGGTCAGGGCCTGCCAGCCATTGGCCTGGGCGGTCCAAAACAGCGCCTGGTCCTCACGCTCGATCATCTTTTCGAAAAAGACCTGTGGCAATGTTCGCCAGTGCCGGTACCGATCGGCATACTTGCCCGTCGTCATCGCCATGCTGTCCCCTCGTTTCGCCCGGCGGCGGAATGTTCGACGCCACACGGTTGCTAGGCGGTTAATCGGACCCCATCTGTGTTGAGGTTTCAAGGAGCGTTATATGACCGATTCTACCAGCCCCATAGCGGCCAGTGCCACGACCACCGGCGGGCAGACATTGCCGAACTGGGATTTGAGCGATCTGTTCCCCAGCCCGGAGTCGCCGGAATTGCGGGATGCCTTGAACAAAGCCAAGGCCAACGCCCAGGCGTTCCAAAAAGAACACAAAGGAGGATTGGCCGACCTGGACGGGACCGGGCTCGCGGCCGCGATCGCCAGCTATGAAGCGATCGACGAGGTGCTGGGGCGGGTGATGAGTTACGCGTCGCTGCTTTATGCCGGGGATATGGGCGACGCAGAAATCGCGCGGTTTTACCAGGGCATGCAGGAAGAGGTCACGGCGATCTCGTCGGACCTGCTGTTTTTCACGCTGGAGCTTAACCGTATCGAAGAAAGCGCGCTGGCGCAGAAACTGACGGCGGTAGAGCTGGCTCGTTATCGGCCTTGGTTGCGCGACATCCGGGCCTTCCGACCGCATCAGCTCGACGACGCCCTGGAGAAGCTGCTGCATGAGAAGCACATCACCGGGCGGGCCGCCTGGACGCGGCTGTTCGACGAGACCATGGCGGCGCTGCGGTTTCCGTTGGATGGCGAAGACCTGACCAGCGCCGAGGTGCTGAATCTGCTGTCGGACCAGGATGGCGAGGTACGCAAGGAAGCGGCGGTCTGTTTGTCGAGAGTGCTGGGCGACAATCTGCGAGTGTTCACGCAAATCACCAATGTGTTGGCGAAGGATAAAGAGATCGAAGACAAGTGGCGGTCGTTCGCCCGGCCGGTGTCGAGCCGCAATTTGTCGAACTTTGTCGAAGACGATGTCGTGGACGCGCTGGCGACGGCGGTAACCGAGGCTTTCCCGCGACTTTCTCATCGATATTACAAGCTGAAAGCGGGTTGGTTCGGCGGTGAGAAGTTGGACTATTGGGACCGCAACGCGCCGCTGCCGGATGATGACGACCGGCTGATCGGCTGGGATCAGGCGGTGGCGACCGTGCTCGATGCCTATGGCCGGTTCTCGCCCGACCTGGCGGCGGTGGGGCAGCGCTTTTTCGACAATGCCTGGATCGACGCGCCGGTGCGTCCGGGCAAGGCACCGGGGGCTTTCGCCCATCCGACGGTGCCGACGGCGCATCCCTATCTGCTGGTGAATTATCAGGGCAAGACCCGGGACGTGATGACCTTGGCCCATGAGTTGGGGCACGGGGTGCATCAAGTGCTGGCGGGCCAACAAGGGCATTTGATGGCCGACACACCGCTGACCTTGGCGGAGACGGCGAGCGTGTTCGGCGAAATGCTGACCTTCCGCAAACTGTTGGCGGAAGCCAAGGAGCCGCGGCAGCGCCGGGCGATGCTGGCCTCGAAGGTCGAGGACATGCTCAACACCGTCGTGCGGCAGGTGGCCTTCTACGAATTCGAGCGTCGGCTGCATGAGCAGCGCCGCAAAGGCGAATTACTGGCCGAGGAGATCTGCGACATCTGGATGGCGGTACAGAAAGAAAGCTTGGGTCCGGCGATCCGTTTCAATGACGACTACCGAGTCTTCTGGACCTATATCCCGCATTTCATCCATTCGCCGTTTTATGTCTATGCCTATGCGTTCGGCGACTGTCTGGTGAACTCACTCTATGCGGTCTATCAAGACGCCGATGCGGGATTCGCAGCCAAGTATCTTGAGATGTTGCAGGCGGGCGGCACGCTGCGCCATCAGGAACTGCTGGCGCCGTTCGGGCTCGACGCCTCGGACGCGGCCTTCTGGCAGCGTGGTTTGGGGGTCATCGCCGGCTTTATCGACGAACTCGAAAGCATGGGCTGAGGGCCCGGGGTGGCGTCGGAAGACTCAAGCCTACGCGGTCGGGTCGGACGCTACGCACGGGTCGGGGTGGCGGTAAGCGGCACGGCGGCACGCTTGGCCGGCAACCGCTATCTGGGTTTGAACCTGGACCGCGGCAAACACGCGGCCGAACTCAAAGTCGCCTTGGGTGGGCTCAAGGGTCCGCTGATGAAGGCGGCGCAGATTCTGTCGACGATCCCGGATGCCTTGCCGCAGGAATATGCCGCCGAGCTGTCGGCACTGCAGGCGAATGCGCCGTCGATGGGCTGGCCCTTCGTCAAACGACGGATGGCGAGCGAGCTGGGGCCGGACTGGCAGGGCCACTTCGCGTCTTTTGAATCGGCGGCGGCGCAAGCCGCATCGCTGGGGCAAGTCCATCGGGCGGTAAGTCCGGACGGTCGGATCGTGGCGGCGAAGCTGCAATATCCGGACATGTCCTCTGCCGTGGAAGCGGATGTGCGGCAGCTGAAGCTGGTGTTCTCGATTTTCCAGCGCGGCGACAAGGCGGTGGACACGTCGCAGATTCACGCCGAACTGGCAGAGCGGCTCACTGAGGAGCTGGACTACGAGCGCGAGGCGCGACACACCCGGCTTTATGGCGAAATTCTTGCCGACGAGCCCGGGGTGCATGTGCCGGATGTGGTGGATACGCTATCGACGCGGCGGCTGCTGACGACGATCTGGCTCGATGGCGAGCCGATGGTGGATTATCTTGAGCGGGCCGATGCGGACCGCAACCGGGTCGCCTACAACATGTTCCGAGCCTGGTATGTGCCGTTTTATGGTTATGGGGTCATCCATGGCGATCCGCATCTGGGCAATTACACGGTGCGGCCGGAAGACGGGTCGGTGAATTTGTTCGATTTCGGCTGTATTCGGGTGTTCAAGCCAAGCTTTGTCCGCGGGGTCATCGACCTGTATCACGCGCTGCGGGAGGGGGATGAGGCGCGGGCGGTCTATGCATACGAGACCTGGGGTTTCACCAATCTTTCCGCCGATTTGGTGCGGGTGTTGAATATCTGGGCGCGCTTCGTCTATGCACCGATCATGGAAAACAAGACCCAGCGCATCCAGCAGGAGGATTCCGGGCTCTATGGCGCCCGAGTGGCCCATGAGGTGCACCAGGAGTTGCGCCAGATCGGCGGTGTGCGGCCGCCGCGGGAGTTCGTCCTCATGGATCGGGCGGCGATCGGGTTGGGGTCGGTGTTTCTACGCTTGAAAGCGGAGATCAACTGGTATGAGTTGTTTCACGAGTTGATCGGCGATTTTGACGAGGCCGCTCTTGCAACACGGCAGAAAGATACGCTGGGGCGTCATGGCGTGCCGCTGGCGGACTAGACTGGCCGCGACGCTGCTGGCGCTGCCGCTGTTCTTGGCCGCAGGGGCGAAGGCGGAGCCCGTGGTCCTGACGCCGGAGATCGCCGGCATGCTGGCGGCGCTCGAGGTGATGCGCGGCGGCGATATCGCGGCCGCGGAACTACAAGGCAAACCAGTGGTGGTGGCGTTTTTTGCTAGTTGGTGCGTGCCGTGCCGGGCGGAATTTACGGAGTTGCGTAAACTCATTAAGACCGTTGGCGCCGACAAGCTGGAGGTGGTCGCGGTCAACTGGCTGGAAGACGCCGGCCACTACCCGGCCGAGTCGACGCGGTTGATGCGGATGCTCGATCGGGTGGACCCACATATTACGGCGGTTGAAGGGACCCGCGCGGTCAGTGAGGCGTTCGGCGGTATCGGGTCGTTGCCGGCCCTATTCGTCTTCGACCGCGATGGCAGGGCGCTGCACAGCTTCGTCTATGAGGAGGGCAGCAGCATCACTCATCTGACGGCGGAAGAGCTGTTTGCATTGCTGCCGTCGCCTTGATTTTGCCAAAACTCTTGTCCTAAGCGCGGCTGCGGGGCACATTACGCGCGCATGCCGGAGCGGTTGGGGGGCATTCGCAACCGGTCAGTCCCGAGGAATTCTACCGACATGAGAATTGCGATACCGAAGGAGCGTCGACCGCATGAGTCGCGGGTGGCGGCAACTGCCGAGACCGTCAAGCGCTTCGTGGCGCTGGGGGCGGATGTCGTGGTGGAAAAAGGTGCCGGTGTCGGCGCGGCGATCCCCGATGCCGACTACCGGCAGGCCGGGGCAACCGTGGCCAAAGATGCCGCGAGTACCTATGGCGACGCCGATATGGTGCTCAAAGTCCAGCGGCCGATGACCAAGGCCGAAGGCAATGATGAGATCGCCTTGCTGAAAGACGGGGCGCTGCTGATCGGGGTGCTCAATCCCAGCGGCGATGCGGCGGCGCTGGAGGCGTATGCGAAAGGTAATGTGGCGGCGTTCGCGATGGAACTGGTGCCGCGGATCACACGGGCGCAGAGCATGGATGTGCTGAGTTCCCAATCCAATCTGGCCGGTTACAAGTCGGTGCTCGACGCCAATGAGGTGTTTGGCCGGGCGATGCCGATGATGATGACCGCGGCGGGGCGGATCAACCCGGCACGGGTGTTCGTGATGGGTGCCGGGGTCGCCGGCTTGCAAGCGATCGCCACGGCGCGGCGGCTGGGCGCGGTGGTGTCGGCGACCGACGTGCGGCCGGTGGCGAAGGAGCAAGTGGAGAGCTTGGGCGCCAGCTTCGTGATGGTGGAGAGCGAAGAGACGGCGCAAGCCGAGACCGCCGGCGGTTATGCGAAAGAGATGTCGGAGGACTACAAGAAGCGGCAGGCGGAGCTGGTGGCGCAAACCATCGCCAAGCAGGATATCGTGATCACGACGGCACTGATTCCCGGCCGGCCGGCGCCGGAGCTGGTGTCGGCGGAGATGGTCAAATCGATGAAGCCGGGTTCGGTGATTGTCGATTTGGCGGTGGAGCAGGGTGGCAACTGTGCGCTCTCCGAGCCCGGCAAGGTGGTGACCAAACATGGCGTGGCGATTGTCGGCCATCTCAACACGCCGAGCCGGGTGGCGGTGGACGCGTCGGCGATGTATTCCCGGAACCTGCTGAATTTCGTCAGCTTGCTGATCGATCCGGAAAGCAAGGCGCTGAAGATCGATTGGGACGACGAAATCGTGCAAGGCACATGCCTGACCCGGGACGGCAAGATCGTCCATCCGCTGTTTGCGCCGAAGGAAGCGGAAGCCGCGCCGAAGGCGGCTGAGTCCACGCCGAAGGCGGCTGAGCCCGCGCCGAAGGCGGCTGAGCCCGCGCCGAAGGCGGCCGAGCCCGCGCCGAAGGCGGCTGAGTCCACGCCGAAGGCGGCTGAGCTCACGCCGAAGGCGGCTGAGTCCACGCCGAAGGCGGCTGAGCCCGCGCCGAAGGCCGTTGAGCCGGCGCCGAAGGCCGCTGAGCCCGCGCCGAAAGCTGGTGGTGAAGATAAGGCCGCGGAGAGCGGCGACGATAGCGAAAAGGGGGCCTGAGCAATGGACCCCGCGACTCTTGCCGACAGCGCCAGCCAACTGGCGACAGAGGCGGCGCGGTTGGCCGGGCAGGCGGCACAACTGGCCGATGAGGCGACGCAGTTGGTGGTGGAAAGTGCCGCCCATGGCGGTGGCGATCCGTTCGTGTTCCTCCTTACCGTGTTCGTGCTGGCGGTCTTCGTCGGTTACTACGTGGTGTGGAACGTGACGCCGGCGCTGCACTCGCCGCTGATGAGCGTGACCAACGCGATCTCTTCGGTGATCGTCGTTGGGGCCCTGATCGCCGCCGGGCCGGCCGGGGTCAGCTTGTCCAAGACCTTCGGATTTATCGCCGTCGTGCTGGCGTCGATCAACATCTTCGGCGGGTTTATCGTGACCCAGAGGATGCTCTCCATGTTCCGGAAAAAGAAGTAGCGGAGCGCATCAATGTCAGAATCCGTTTCCGCCGTCGCCTATCTGGTCGCCAGCGTCTGTTTCATCATGGCGCTGCGTGGGCTGAGCTCGCCGACGAGCGCCCGGATGGGCAATATCTACGCAATCACCGGCATGGTCATCGCCGTAATCACGACGCTGGCGCTGCCGGGGGTGGTGTCGTTCGGCACCATTATCATCGGTGTGCTGATCGGCGGCGCCATCGGCACGGTGATCGCGCGAAGGATCGAGATGACGGCGCTGCCGCAATTGGTGGCGGCGTTTCATTCGCTGGTCGGCTTGGCGGCGGTGTTCGTCGCCGCCGCGGCGTTTTACGCGCCTGAGGCCTATGGGATCGGCGTGTCCGGCGAAATTCCGGGCGGCAGCCTGGTCGAGATGTCGATCGGCGTGGCGATCGGCGCCATCACCTTTACCGGATCGATCATCGCCTTCGGCAAGTTGCAGGGGATCATCACCGGCAAACCGATGGTGTTCACGGGCCAGCATTTGTTGAATCTGGTGCTGGGGATCGTGCTGGTCCTGCTGGTGGTGTGGTTCGTGGCGGCGCAGTCGGCGTTCATCTTCTGGCTGATCGTGCTGTTGGCGCTGTTGCTCGGGGTTCTGATCATCGTGCCCATCGGCGGTGCCGATATGCCGGTGGTGATCTCGATGCTCAACTCCTATTCGGGTTGGGCGGCGGCCGGTATCGGCTTCACCCTGGCCAATCCGCTGCTGATCGTCGTCGGGGCGTTGGTGGGCTCGTCCGGTGCCATCCTCAGCTACATCATGTGCAAGGGGATGAACCGCTCGTTCTTCAACGTTATTCTAGGCGGCTTCGGCGGCGAGGCTGCCGGGCCATCGAGCGACATTCAGGGCGACCGGACGGTCAAGCAGGGCGCGGCCGACGATGCGGCCTTCATCATGGGGCAGGCGGATTCAGTGATCATCATCCCGGGTTACGGCATGGCCGTGGCCCAGGCCCAGCACGCCTTGCGTGAGATGGTGGATTTGCTCAAGGCCCGCGACGTGAAGGTGCGCTACGCCATCCACCCGGTGGCGGGACGGATGCCGGGCCATATGAACGTGTTGCTGGCGGAAGCCTCGGTGCCCTATGACGAGGTGTTGGAACTGGACGAGATCAACCGCGATTTCGCGATGACGGATGTGGCTTTCGTCATCGGTGCCAATGACATCACCAATCCGGCGGCCAAGACCGACAAGGCGAGTCCGATCTACGGCATGCCGGTGCTGAATGTCGAAGAGGCGGGGACGGTGCTGTTCGTCAAGCGCTCGCTGGCTTCAGGCTATGCCGGTGTCGACAACGAGCTGTTCTATCGCGACAACACGATGATGTTGTTCGGCGATGCCAAGAAAATGTGCGAGGGCATCGTCAAGGCGCTCGAGGTCGGCGGCCACTAAGGGGCGGGCGGTTCCCGATGGCGATACCTGACCGGTGACCGCCATCGGATGCGGCACAGCTCTATGCGTGCGGCATTCGTTTGTTCATCAACGTCGTAAGAGTGGGCGCGGGCGCTAACCGCCCTCGCGCTCCCGCTTTTTTCGCGCCAGCTTGCGGGCACGGCGCACGGCCTCGGCCTTTTCCCGGGCGCGCTTCTCCGACGGCTTCTCGTAATTTCGGCGGAGCTTCATTTCACGGAATACGCCCTCGCGCTGCATCTTTTTCTTCAGCGCTTTGAGAGCTTGATCGACATTGTTGTCGCGGACAACGACCTGAACGATGACCCGTCCTCCTGGTTGCCCCAGCCCGGCGGGTCGGCCAGCCGTGGGCGCAATAGTGATTGGCCCGGAAACCTAACGCAACCGGGCGTTGCCGGGATTTAGCACAGGGACCTAGGTCTGCCAAGGGGCAAATGGCCAAAACCAGGCCACTCGGCGGCTCAAAAGCCCTTGGGCTGGGAGGCTCGGGGGTCGAGAGCGTCCTGTAAACCGTCGCCGAGGAAGTTGAAAGCGATGACCGTCACGAAGATGAATAGTCCCGGATAGACGGCGAGATGGGGGGCGGTGGACATGAGTTCCTGGGCATTGGTCAGCATGTTGCCCCAACTGGGGATCGGTGGTTGGACACCGAGACCGAGGAAACTCAAGACGGATTCGAGAAGGATGACGGCGCCGATACTGAGAGTGGTGGCGACGACGATGGGCGAAACGACATTGGGCAGGATGTGCCGAGCCATGATCCGGGGCGGCGTAGCCCCCAGGGCCTCGGCAGCGAGGACGAATTCGCGGGTGCGCACCGAGAGAGTGGCGCTGCGAACCAGTCGGGCCACCGTGGTCCAGCCGACGAGCGCGATGATGATGATGATGCGATAGAGGCTGACGGCCTGGGAGTCCGCGATCACGGCTGGAATCGGCAGCTTGTTGAGATCGATCGCCGCGAGCACGATCAGCAATGGCAGGACGGGGAGGGCGATGAAGCCGTCAGTCAGCCGCATCAGAACCGAATCGAGCCGACCGCCGTAGTAGCCGGCGACGACGCCGACGGTGCTGCCGATGAGCGAGGCGCCGAGGGCGACGGCGAGGCCAACCAGGAGCGAGACACGGCCGCCATAGAGCAGACGCAGCAGCATATCGCGGCCCAATTCGTCGGTGCCGAGCCAGTGGGTGCCGTCGGGCGGGCCAAAGCGGTTGAAAATGTCGACGCTGTTGGCGTCGAGGCCGAGGGCGCGTTCGACCAATGGCGCGGCCAGGGCGGCGGCGGTGATCGCCACGAGAATGACGGCGCAAATGGCAGCAAGCCGGTGCGCGAGGAAGCGGCGCCATAACGGGATCGGGGCGGGTTCGGCCGATGCCGGTGCCGCGATGGGGGTAAAGCTGGTCATCGCCGCGCCTCAAGGCTGCGAAAACTGATCCGCGGGTCGAGGAAGGCATAACCGACATCGGCCAACAGATTGCCGATCAGGACGACGAAAGTCGCCATCAGCAGGGCTACCAGAGCGAGATTGAAGTCGTTGCCGAAAATAGCATCGACGATGAGCTTGCCCATGCCGAGATAGGCGAACACCGTCTCGGTGACGAGAGCGCCGGAAAACAGGCTGCCGAAATCGAGGGCGATAATGGTGACGAGCGGCAACATGGCGTTGCGCAACGCGTGGCCGATGACGACGCGGCGGTCGGTGAGGCCTTTGGCGCGGGCGGTGCGGATATAGTCCTGGCGTAAGGCCTCCATCATCGAGGCCCGCATGAAGCGGGTGAAGCCGGCCAGACTGGCCAGCGCCAGGGCGGCAACCGGCAATATGAGATGGCGGGCGCGGCCGGCGAGGCCGCCGCCGTCAATGGGCTCGACGCCGCCGGCCGGCAGCAGGCCCAGGGTGACGGCAAACAGCATGATCAGCAGAATGGCAAACCAGAATGGCGGGATCGAGATGCCGGCGAAGCAGAACAAATTGACGGCGCCATCGGCGAGGGAGTGAGGCCGCAGGGCGGCGATGATGCCAAGGGGGATGGCGATGGCGATGGCGAGTATGGAGCTGATGCCCAGCAGGATGACGGTGTTGCCAAGCCGCGGCAGCAAGACCTCGAAAACCGGCCGATTGAAGTTACGGGAGAAGCCTAGATCGCCGCCGAGAGCCGCGGTGAGCCAGTTGACGTAACGTTGCCAAATCGGCAGATCGAGACCATGCAGGGCGCGCAATCGCACCGCATCGGCCGGCGTGAGTTCGGGGTTGGACGCAATCATGACGTCGATGGGATCGCCAGGCATCAGGGCGATCAGGAAGAAAATGACAAACGACATGATGATCAGGACGACTAGGGCCTCGGCCAGCCGCCCGATCAGATAGTGTGCCATCGGTGTCGCCCGACCGTCCGGGTCAGCCGGCTATTCCGTCGATTGCCAGTTCTCGATCCAAAGGGTGCTGGGATTTTGGTGGCCGGTGGGGGTCACGCCCTGCAGCCATTTCGGCATGACAAAGGCGTTGGCGCGGAAGTAGAGGGGCAGGGCCGGCAGATCGGTGGCGTAGCGGGTCTGGATCTCTTGCCACAGGGCCTGTTGGGTCTCCGGGGCGCATTCAACGCGGATACGTTCCATGGTGTCGTCCATTTCCGGACTCAGGTAGCCGGTGTAATTCTGGCCGGAGAAGTTGTTGGCCTCCGTGGGGATCATGTCCGAACGCAAGGTCGTCCACGGAATATTCTCGGGCGAGGAGACCCAAGCGAACATGGCGGTGGCGGAGAATTCACGCTGGCGCAGGGTTTGGCCGAAGAGCACCCGGGGGGGCTGGTTGCGGATGCGGAGGTCGATGCCGACCTCGGCCCACATGCTCTGCAGCGCCTGCTCGACCAGTTCGCGAATGCGGTTGCCGGCGGTGGTCATGATCTCGAAGGTCAGGCGCTCGCCGGCGGCGTTGTAGCGGACGCCGTCGCGCAGTTCGGTCCAGCCGGCCTCTTCGAGCAGGGCGGCGGCGCGGGCGGGGTCGAACTGGTATTTCGGCACGTCGTCAAAATGCACGGAATCCAGCGGATTGACGCTGCTATGGGCGACCGGCTGCTTGCCTTCGAACAGACGTTCGCTGATGCCTTGGCGGTTGGTGGCGTACATCAACGCCTGGCGGACCCGCAGATCCTTGAGGATCGGGTTGTCCTGGCGGACATCGATATGCTCATAGATCAAACCCGACTTGAAGACGACGTCATAGTCGTCGCCATGGCGATTCTCGAAAGCGAGGGCTTGATCCAAGGTGATGCCGTCCTCGCCGGCAATGTAGTCGATCTCGCCGGAAAGCAGGTTGGCCTCCAGGGCCGCGGTGTTTTCGATAATGCGGAAGACGACGCGCTCGAAATTCGGCTTGGCGCCCCACCAGGTGGGGTTGGGTTCGAGCACGACCAGGGCGCCGGGTTCGACCCTGGTGATGCGATAGGGGCCGAAATACAGACCGGGGTTGGTGGTATCGGTTTCATAGAGGGTGCGCTGCTTATACTCGCGCGGTTCGGCGAAAGCGTCGGCCTCAAGATGGGCCGGCAAGAGGTCGAAGTCACCGAGGCCGGCGAAAGAGCATTCGCGGCGGTCGAGATGGAGGGTGAAGCGTTTGTCATCGTGGACATCGATCTGCTCGATGTTGCGATAGAGTTCCTGGTTGCCGATGCCGGCTGCCTCGGTGCGGCCGACCTGCCAGGTGAACATGACGTCCTTGGTGGTGATCGGGGTGCCGTCGCCCCAAGTCGCGTCGGGATGGATGGCGTAATCGACTTCGAGGGCCGGCTCGCCGGCGGCGTTGGTGGATTCGCGGGCGGTGCCGTTCTCCAGGCTGGGGAGTTCGGTGCACAGCATGCAGATGAGGTTCCAATCGGGGTCGTAGGCGGTGAATGGCCGCCGAACGGCGCCAAGGACCAGGGATTGGGCGACATGGCTAAACAGCGAGGGATGAAAACCTTCGGGATATTGGCCGATGCCGATCACCAGTTCGTCGTTGGCGGCCAGGGTGATGCCGGGCGCCAAGCTCACGGCAATGGCGGCGGCGAGGGCGGTTCTCATAGGGCGCATCGGACTCTCTCTATGGTTGATCAGCCTGGTCCTATGCTTGCGATCATATCATGGGGAGCCTTACAACCGGTTCACCAGTTGGCGAGGAAGAAAGGGTTGAGATGACGATGGATGGCAATGGTCGGCTTGCGGTGGTCACGGCGAGCGCGTCGGGCATCGGGCTGCGCACGGCAGAGGCCTTGGTGCGCGATGGCTTTCGGGTGGTGATGTCGGATATGGACGAGCAGACCGGCGGCCGCGAAGCGACGCGTCTTGGCGCCGAGTTCCGCACCTGCGATGTCCGTGAAGATGGGCAGATAAAAGCGCTGTTCGACGGGCTGGGCACAGTGTTCGCACTGATCAACAATGTGGGGATCGCCGGGCCGACCTCGCCGGTATGGGAAACGCCGGTCGAGGTCTATCGGGACGTGATGGAGGTCAATCTGGTGTCGCATTTTCGCGCGGCGCAGTTGGCCATACCGAGCATGATCGAGGCCAAGGAAGGGGTGATCGTTAGCTTGTCCTCGGTCGCCGGGCGCATCGGCTATGTGAACCGATCCCCCTATGCCTCGTCGAAATGGGCGGTGCTGGGTCTGACCCGGACCCTGGCCAACGAGTTGGGGCCCTACAATGTGCGGGCCAACGCGGTGTTGCCGGGGGCGGTGCGCGGGCCGCGGATCGAAAAGGTGATCGACGGCATCCAGCAGGCCGAAGGACTGAACCGCGAAGACGCCGCCGGGCGGTTGCTGAAACGGCAGGCTATCTCGCAGTTTATCGAACCGGAGGAGGTCGCCGATACGATCGCGTTTTTGGTGAGCGATCGCGCCAAGACGATCTCCGGGGCGTTCATCGATGTGAATGGGTGGTTTGAGTAGCGGTCAGATACGGGCGCTGGACCAGCCTTCCGGATCGTCGAGATAGGTTTGAACCTGGTCCAGGGTATCGGCGGGGAAGGCTTCGGTCTCGCGGGCCGCGGCTAAGACATCGCGCCAGGTCGCGAGGGCATGCAGGTTGACACCAAGATCGGCGAGGATCTTTGTGCTTTGCGGGAAAATTCCGTAGTGAAAAACGACATAGATGTCGGTGACGACAGCGCCGGCACGCCGCAGGGCCTCAACAAAACGGACCTTACTGCCGGCGTCGGTCGCCAGGTCCTCGACCAGCAGGACGCGGCAACCCTCGGTCATGGCGCCCTCGATCTGTGCCATGCGGCCGAAACCCTTCGGCTCCTTGCGGACGTAAAGCATGGGTAATGCCAGCGCGTCGGCGATCCAGGCGGCGAAGGGGATGCCGGCGGTCTCGCCGCCGGCGACGGCATCGATGCTCTCATAGCCGACACGTTCAGCCAGCAGGGCGACAGCGAGTTCGGTGAGGCGGGTACGGGCGCGGGGGAAGGCGATGATCTTGCGGCAATCGATATAACTCGGGCTCAGTTTGCCGGAGGTGTGGCGGTAGGGATCTTCGGGACGGAAGTTGACGGCGGCGATCTCGAGCAAGATTCGCGCGGTGGTACGGGCGGCGCGTGATTGCAGGTCTCCATCAGGCATGGTGAATCGGCTCCGGTTCGTAAGACGCGGGAGATTAAGACGCTATCTGGGGATCAACAAGGGCGACTCCCTCCGTTACACTAGGCGCGTGAGACTTGGGAATGCGAGGGGATGATGAGCCGGCGACGAAATCGCCTTGGTGATGTGCTATCCGCGGTGCTGGGGCTGGTCGTGCTGGCGGCGGTGGCCGGACAGAGCGCGGCCCAGGAGCCGCGCCGGGTGCGTGGGGTCTGGGCCGGGGAAATCTCGGCCCGGAGCCTCAATGTTCGGGAGGGCCCGGGCGAGAACTACGAGATTGTCGGGAAACTGAAGCGCGGCGACAAAATCGAAGCGGTGGACGCGGTTGGCCGATGGGTTCGGCTGAACGGCGACACGGACGCTTGGGTGCATCGGTCGTTCCTCAAGCTGCCGGAGGATTTCATGGCGCCGGCTTTTAGTGATGCGGAGAATTCCTTCTTGGATTGGGCTGCCGGGCGGGGCGATCTCGGGGAGATCTCGGTCGACGGAGATGGGCGAATTTCTGTGGTGTTGGTGCCGGAGCTGGGTGCCGATGCGGAAACCGCCAAGGCCATCGCCCGGGAGGTCGGCTGCGGCTACCGGGACCAAGCCGGTTTCGACGGGCCGGTGACGGTTACGGTGTGGCCCGAGGAGGGTCCGACGGGAGACTGGGTGGCGCAAGCGCGCTGTCCGTAGCCAAGTGGCGGTGGAGCGCCGCCGTGTCGCCAGCCACCAGGATGCGGCCGCGCTGGAGAATATAGCCGCGTTCGGCGCAGCGCAGAGCCCGGGCGGCGCTCTGTTCGGCCAGCAGGATCGCGGTGCCCTGGCGGGCGATTTCAACGAGCGCCCCGAACACTTGGTCGGCGATGGCGGGGGCCAGTCCCAGGGACGGCTCATCAAGCAGGATCAGACGCGGCTGAGCGACCAAAGCGCGGCCGATGGCCAACATCTGCTGCTGGCCGCCGGAGAGTCGCCAGGCGGCACGCCGCCGATGTTCGGAGAGTTGCGGGAACACGGCAAAGGCCGGGGCCAGCGTGGCCCGGCTGGGGGTGGTTTGGCAGGCCACCGCGAGGTTCTCTTCGACCGACAGGCCGGGGAAAACACGACGCCCTTCGGGGACATAGGCGATGCCGCGGCGGGCCCGGCGCTCGGCCGGCAGGGCCAACAGATCCTTTCCGGCGAAGGTGATTTGGCCGCGCGTCGCGGGGATCAGCCCGATGATGGCGCGGAGCAAACTGGATTTGCCCGCACCGTTGGGTCCGAGCAAGGTGACGATCTCACCCGGTCGGACCGTCAGCGTCATGTCGGTTACAGCCGGGGCGCCGCCGTAGGCCACGCTGAGGCCGGCAATGTCGAGCAAGGGCGCGGTCACGGCGCCAAACCAAAATAGGCTTGGCGGATGGCTGGCCGCTTAACCACAGACTCGGGGGTGCCGGTGGCGACGATCCGGCCTCGATCGAGGCAGATGAGGCGATCCGCCAGGGGCAATAGGAAGTTCATGTCATGCTCGATGATCAGCAAGGCCGTGCCGGCGTCGGCGGCCTGGCGCAGCAGCGTCGCGATGTGCTTGGCCTCCGCCTCCGTGAGGCCGGCGGCGGGTTCATCCAAAATGACCAGGCGTGGTTCGGCGGCGAGGGCGCGCGCGACATCGATGCGGCGGCGCACGCCATGGGGCAGGCTGTCTGCCGGTAGCTCAGAATAAGCCGCGAGGTCATGGCGATGGAGCAGCGCCAGGGCGGCGGCTTGAGCACGAGACAGGGCGGTGCGGCTGATATCGGTCAAGGCTTGGTGTGCCGACGCCCCTTCGATATGGCTGCGGGCCAGGGCGACAGTATCGCGTACGGACAGACCCGGGGGCATCAGCGGCGTCTGGAAGCTGCGGGCGAGGCCGAGGCGGGCAATGCGGTGAGGCGGCAGCCGAGAGAGACGGTGGCCATCGAGCGCAAGCGTGCCGCTGTCAGGCCGGTCGAAGCCCGAGATGAGGTTTGCCAGCGTGGTCTTGCCGGAGCCGTTCGGGCCGATGAGTCCGACGACCTCGCCGGCGGCCATGCTCAGATCTACGTTGTCGAGAGCGATAATCGCGCCATAGCTTTTGCCGACCCCCGCGACCTCGAGGCGTGCCCCGTCGGGAGATGCCGCGGTGACCGGCTTGGTTGGCGGTAATGGGGCGCTTGGGGTCGATCGCCGGGATCCGAAACGGGAGGCGAGGCCGGCGATCCCAACGGGGGCGAACAGCACCGCAGCCAGCAATACGCCACCGTTGGCGACCAGATAATACTCCTGCAGCGGGCGGAACCATTCCGG
The DNA here is from genome assembly GCA_021774445.1 of Alphaproteobacteria bacterium. GTDB lineage: Bacteria > Pseudomonadota > Alphaproteobacteria > UBA6615 > UBA6615 > SZUA-147. Next base: position 35,359 of record JAJFJA010000006.1, on the reverse strand, counting down.
CAAGTGGGTCAACAGCAGCGCGCCGACGAGGGCGCCGGAAACCTGCAAGCGTCCGCCAATGACGGTCATGGTCAGGCAGATCACCATGATGGAGAAACTCAGGGCCTCGGGAGAGACGATCCGGATGGTGTGGGCATAGAGTGCGCCGGCGGCGCCGGCATAACCGGCGCTGAGGACAAATGCGGTGAACCGCCGGCCGGCGGTATCGATGCCGAGGGTGGCGGCGACCAAGGGGGCGGCGCGGAGAAGGGTGAAACCGCGACCGTAAAGGCCGCGGGTGAGTTGCCAGGACAGCAGGGCGCCGGCGGCCACCCAAAGCCAGACGAAGGCCAGCATGGGCGTGCCGCGGCCGATGGCCAGCCCGGCGATGACGACGCCCGGGACGCCGGGGAGACCGTTGGCGCCGCCGGTCAGGCCTTCGGCGTTGGTCGCGATCAGCAACACGGTTTGACCGAAGGCAAGGGTGGCGAGGGCGAAATAGTGGGTCTCCAGCCGTAACATCGGCACGGCGACGAGGGCGGCCAGCAGCAATGGCACGAGGATCGACAGGGGAAACGTCACAGTGAATTCCTGGCCGAATTGGGTGCCGAGGATTGCCGTGACGTAGGCGCCGATGCCGAAAAAACTGCCTTGGGCGAGACTGAGGGCGCCGGCATGGCCAAAGATGAACTGATAGCCGAGCACCAGCAGGGCATAGACGCCGGCCAATGCCAACAGGCGCTGGTCGTAGCGCGACCCCCAAACGGCGCCGGCGAGCACAGCGATGGTGGCGGCAAGAAGCAACAGCCGGTTGAGGTCGCCAAGGCGCAATTTGTCGACCATCAGGCGCGGCGTCCCGCCGCCTCGCCGAACAAACCCCGGGGCCGCAAGAGCAGGATGGCGAACAGCGTGGCGTAGAGCAGGCCCTCGGCGACGGGATGAGAGACCCAAACAGCGGCGACGACCTCAAACATGGCGATCAGCATGGCGCCGATGACGGCCCCCGCGAGGCTACCCCAGCCGCCGATGACGACCGCGATATAGGCCTTCAGCATCAAGGTGCCGCCCTCGCTGGGGCTAATGAAGAACTGGTTGGCAAGCAACAGACCGGCGGCGCCGGCCAACGCCGTGGCCAAGGCGAAACTCAAGGCGATCATGGCCGTGGTGTTGATGCCGATGGCTCGGGCCATCTCCGGGTCCTGGGCGGTGGCGCGTAAGCGGCGGCCAAGTTGGGTGCGGGTGAAAAGCAACGTCAGACCGCCGATGAGCAGGATGGCCGTGGCAATGATGGCAACGGATTGGCGGCTGATCGTTAACGTCCCCAGCACGGCGGTATCGAGGGTGAACGGGCCGCCGGCAAGCAAGGGTGGGACTGTGCGCGGCGCGGCGCCGAACAGGGCGTTGACGCCGTTGGCGAGAATGACGCCGACCGCGATGGTGCTGACGAACACCGACGTGGGCGCCTCATGACGCAAGGGCATATAGGCGACCCAGGAGAGCAGCAAGCCCAACGCGGCCATGGCGATAAGGACCAAGGGCAAGAGGAGAAACGCGTTGCCGGTGAGGGCCGGCGGCAATATCGCGGTTAAAGCGACAGCGAGGAAACCGCCGACCATGACCGCCTCGCCGTGGGCGAAATTGACGGCGCTGGTGGTGTTGAGGACGACGACGAAACCCAAGGCCACAAGGGCGTAGGCGGCGCCGAGGGCGAGACCGTTCAGCAAAAGCTGAGCCATCAACATGGGCCGGGCTCCGCCGTCTGGCCGGCGCTATTGCGGACTTTCGTAACGTTGCACGACCTGAGGTATCCGGTCCGTACCGTTGTAGCAGATGATGACCGCATCATGGGCCATGTTGCCGGTGCCGTCGGAGCGGTAGGTCATGGCCAGACCGGGATAGGGATTGGCCGACAAGGATCGGCGAATGGCGTCGGCATTGTCGGCGCCGGCCTCAATCGCCGCCAGGACCATGGCGACGCCGTCATATTGGCCGAGGGCGAAGGCATCAGGCGGGGAACCGAATCTCGTTTGATAGCGGGCGGCGAAATCGGCGACCTTGGGACTGCCGCCGGAAATTGGCGATGACCCGGATTCAGCACAAACGCCGGCGAGTTCGCGGGGCTCCAACAGGGCCGCCGTGGATGGCTGGTGCATGGCCGAGCCGGCGACGATTGGCAGGTCCAGGCCGATTTCGGCGGCTTGGCGAATCAACAGCGCGGTGGAGCCGGCATGCAGGTGCAGCAACAAGGCGTCGGCGCCGGCCTGACGGGCTTTGGTCAGAGTCGGCAGCATGTCTTTGACACTCACCTCCAAGGCTTCCTCGAAGACCGGTGGACTGCCCAGATCGGTGAGATTTTGCGACAGATGGGTGCGGCCACTCTGGCCGTATGCGGTGGTCTGGAAGATCACGGCCGGGCGTTTGATACCCAATTCCTCGACCGCATAGCGGGCGTGGGCGCGCTTGACGACGGCGTCACCCGGGAAAAAGCGAAAGACAAAGGGATTGCCGAGCTCGGTTATCTTGGCGGTGCCGGATACCGTGATTAGAGGGAGTTTGAACTCCTCGGCCAGAGGCAGCAGGGCAAGCATCTGAGTGCCGAGCATCGGCGCCACCATGGCAACGACGTTGTTCTGGTCGGTGGCGCGGATGAAGGCATTGATCGCGGTCTCGGGTGCCGTTGCGGTGTCGCTGACATCGAATGCCACGTCGAGGCCGCGGGCAGTGGCCTCTTCGAGGGCGAGTGTCGCACCGTTGCGCTGGCTAGTGCCCTCGAGGGACAAGAATCCGGTCAACGGCACCAACACCGGAATGTTCGGCGGCTCGGCGACGGCACCGACGGTGGGTGCGATAACAAGCAGAGTGGCAGTCAGGCTGGTCTTGATCCGGTTCATCGCCCTCTCCATCCGAGATGGCCGGCGGCGGATCCAGCAGCGAAGGCGGGTTTGGCGACGCTGCTCCGTGATCCCTTCCTCCGCCGGCATAACCCGGTTCAGGTTCAATGGGTTTACTCTCAGCCCGCGCAAAATGCCCAGGCACCCCAGTCCACGGTGTCGGCGTAACGATGGAGGGCGCCGGGGCGGAAGTCAACTCCGCCAAATAGCGTTGCGGCGGCAAGGCGCATGGCGTTGAGTCGGCCGGCGCGCTACTATAATCATACAAATAGAATTGCGATCATCGGCGAGCGCCGTGCGGCCAATCGCGGCGGTGACCCGCTTTCACGTCATAGATGCGGTAATTGGACGGCGCGCCGCGACCGCAGATGCCGAAGGGACCGAGCGACTATGTCATCAAACAAAAAAAGACGCAGTACACACTGGTTCGGCGGCAACGACCGGGACGCCTTCGTGCATCGAAGCTGGATGCGCAACCAGGGGTTGCCGTCGCATGTGTTCGATGGTCGCCCGGTGATCGGCATCTGCAATACCTGGTCGGAGTTGACGCCGTGTAACGCCCATTTCCGCAAGGTGGCCGAGCATGTGAAGCGCGGCGTCTACGAGATGGGCGGCTTTCCGGTGGAATTCCCGGTGATGAGCCTGGGCGAGACGATCATGCGACCGACGACCATGTTGTTCCGCAACCTGGTGGCGATGGACGTCGAGGAGTCAATCCGCGCCAATCCTTTGGACGCGGTGGTCCTACTGACAGGCTGCGACAAGACCACGCCGTCGCTGGTGATGGGGGCGGCCAGCTGCGATCTGCCGACCCTGGTGCTGTCCGGCGGTCCGATGCTGAACGGCAAGTTCCGTGGTGAGGATATCGGCTCGGGCACGGATGTGTGGCGGTTCTCCGAGGATGTCCGCGCCGGCGCGATGACGCTGGAAGATTTTATGGATGCGGAGGCCGGCATGTCGCGGTCGGCCGGCCACTGCATGACCATGGGGACGGCGTCGACGATGGCGTCGATGGTGGAAGCGCTAGGGGTCGCCCTGCCGAGCAACGCGGCGATCCCGGCGGCGGATAGCCGGCGCTATGCGTTCGCTCATTTGGCCGGCCGGCGCATCGTCGAGATGGTCGATGAGGATCTGCGGTTGTCGCAGGTTCTGACCAAGCCGGCCTTCGAGAACGCCATCCGCGTCAACGGCGCGATCGGCGGGTCGACAAACGCCGTGGTGCATCTGCTGGCGATCGCCGGTCGGATCGGCGTCGATTTGACGCTGGACGATTGGGACCGGCTGGGGCGCGACCTGCCATGCCTGGTGAACCTGATGCCGTCGGGCAAATATCTGATGGAGGATTTTTACTATGCCGGCGGTCTGCCGGCTGTGATGCGCGAGATCGGCGACATCCTGGACCTGAACGCGCTGACCGTGTCGGGCAAGACGGTCGGTGAAAATATCGCCGGTGCGGAGTGCTTTAACCGCGAGGTGATCTATGCGCGGGGAACGCCGTTCAAAGACCAGGGCGGCATTGCGGTGCTGCGCGGCAATCTGGCGCCGCTGGGCGCGGTGCTGAAGCCGTCGGCGGCGACGCCGGAGCTGATGCAGCATCGCGGGCGGGCCGTGGTGTTCGAGGACATCGACGACTATAAGGCGAAGGTCGATGATCCGGATCTCGATGTGACGCCCGACGACATCCTGGTGCTGAAAAACTGCGGGCCGAAGGGTTATCCAGGGTTTCCGGAGGTGGGCAACATGGCGCTGCCGGAGAAAATCCTGAAGCAGGGTGTGACCGACATGGTGCGGATTTCCGACGCCCGAATGTCCGGCACCGCTTACGGCACGGTCGTGTTGCACACGGCTCCGGAGGCGGCGGCCGGCGGCACCTTGGCCTTGGTCGCCAATGGCGACATGATCGAGTTGGATGTTGCCGGCCGGCGCCTGCATCTGGATGTCAGCGATGACGAACTGGCGCGTCGGCGGGAGCGCTGGACAGCACCGCCCGCGGCCATGGAGCGGGGCTATTACAGCCTCTACACCCAGCATGTTCTGCAGGCCGATCAGGGCGCCGATTTGGACTTTCTGGTTGGCTCAAGCGGCGCCCCGATCCCGCGTGAGAGCCACTAGGCCCGGGAGGCGAAGGTCATGGCCGTGACTTGCGTGCTCGACGCCGCTGCCGAGCTCGGCGAGGGTCCGGTTTGGGATCCGGCGCAACAATGCTTGTGGTGGGTGAATATTCTGGCGCCGTCAATCAACCGGTTCGATCCGGTGCGCGGTAGCAGCGAGGCGATCGAGGTGCCGGATCTGGTCGGCGCCTTGGCCTTGCGCATACAAGGTGGCCTGGTGCTGGCGTTGCGGGACGGGTTCTATCGTTTCGATCCGGATAGCCGCCATGCCGAGGTGATCGTCCGGCCGCAGGAGATGCAGCCGGGAGACCGGTTCAATGATGGCAAATGTGACCGTCAGGGCCGCTTCTGGGCCGGGACGATGGACCATGAAGAAGGCGAAGCGAGAGGCGATCTCTATCGTCTCGACCGGGATGACACGGTGAAGCGATTTCCGGCCGGCTTCGTGGTGACGAACGGCTTGGGCTGGAGCCCCGACAATAAGACCATGTATTTCACGGATTCGGCGGGCCGCACGATCTATGCTTACGACTTCGATGCAGCCACCGGCGATATTGAGAAGCGTCGGATATTCGCCCGCGTCGATGACGATGCCGGCGTTCCGGACGGGCTAACCGTGGATGCCGATGGGTTTGTATGGGGCGCCCATTGGGATGGTTGGCGGGTGACCCGCTATGACCCGACAGGCCAGGTAGAACGGGTGGTACGGCTGCCGGTGCCGCGGGTTACGTCCTGTGCCTTCGGCGGTGCGGATTTGGATGTGCTCTATATAACCTCTGCCCGAATTGGGCTAGATGCTGCGGCATTGGCGGAAGCGCCCCTCGCGGGTGGCATTTTTGCCATGCAGCCAGGGGTGAAGGGGCTAATCGAGCCGCGGTTCGACGGATAGAACGGGTCGCGTCGGACGCGGACGACCGCTTTTTCGTGGCCGGGGATCGGCGCAATAATTGAGGCATCACGGTGGCCGCACCCGGCGCGTCCCACAACTATGTGGTTGATGCGAGCTGGGCCGGTCAGTAACAGTTCTCCCCATGGATGATGTAGCGAAAAAGGCTGGTATGTCAGCAAGCAGGCAACCTGGGAGATTAATGCGTCCGGCGGTGACCCAGTTGCGGGATTCGCTGATCCGGCGGATCTCCGACGAAGGCATGGGCCTCGATGACGTGATCCCGCTGTGGTTCGGCGAGGGCGACGATACGACGCCGGATTTTATTAACGATGCGGCGGTGGCCTCGTTGCGGGCGGGCCAGACGCTGTACACACCGAATCGGGGCATTCCGCCGCTGCGGCAGGAACTCTCGACCTATATGACCGGTCTCCATGGCCGGCCGATCGACCCGTCTCGGATTACGGTAACCGCGTCGGGCATGGCGGCGATCATGATTGCCGCGGAGCTGTTGCTGGAGGCCGGCGACAACATGGTGGTGGTGACGCCGGTGTGGCCCAATTGCGTCGAAACGGCGCATATCATGGGCGCAGAGACCCGGCACGCCTTCCTCTCGCTGGGCGGCGACGGGTGGCGCCTGGATCTGGATAACCTCATCGACCTGATGGACGACAACACCCGGGTGGTGTTCGTGAACTCGCCGGGCAATCCGACCGGTTGGGTGATGGATCGAGGGCAGCAGGTCGCGTTGCTGGAAGCCTGCCGCAAACGTGGGGTCACGATCGTTGCCGACGAGGTTTATGAGCGGCTGGCCTACGAGCAGGCGCGGGCGCCGTCATTCCTCGATATCGCCGAACCGGAAGACCGGTTGATCGCGGTCAACAGTTTTTCGAAAAGCTGGTCGATGACCGGGTGGCGGCTGGGTTGGATGACCCATGCGCCGGAGATCGGCCAGGCCCTGGCGATGCTGCAGGAGTACAATATCGCGGCGCCGACGACCTTTGTGCAGCACGCCGGCATTACGGCGTTGCGTGACGGCGAGGCCTATGTCGCGGAAATCGTCGATCGCTATCGGCGTAATCGCGACGTGGTTTATCAACGACTGGGCGCCTGGCCGCGGATTAGGATGGCGCGGCCGGAAGCGGCGTTTTACGCCTTCTTCGCCGTGGACGGCATCACGGACAGTTATGCCTTGGCGCGCGAGGTGCTGCATAAGGCGAAGGTCGGGCTGGCGCCCGGTGCTGCCTTCGGGCCGGCCGGGGAGGGCTATATGCGGCTGTGTTTCGCGGCGACCCCGGAGACACTTTCGAAGGCGCTGGACCGTCTGGAGCCGGCGCTCGCTTAAGCTCAGTACTCATAAGCGCCGCTTGAGCGACCACGCCGGACATGTTCCGGACGCGCAAGCTAAGGCCGCGCAGTTCTCGGTTTAGCCGATTTGAGACATTCAACGCTATCGACTGCGCGCATGGATTTCCGGTCCGATCGCCGCTAATCTTCGCGGCAGGGAGGATACGCATGGATCGCCGTCTTGCCGCCATTCTGGCCACCGATGTGGTCGGGTATTCGCGGCTGATAAGAGCTGACGAGGAAGGCACGATAGTGGCCCTCAAAGCCCTGCGGGCCGATCTCTTAGACCCGATCCTCGGCGAACATAACGGGCGGATCGTCAAGCTTATGGGTGACGGCATGCTAGCGGAGTTCCCAAGCGTCGTAGATGCGGTGCGCGCCGCCGTTGCATCACAGCGAGCCGTGGCTGAACACAACTCCGGTTTACCGGAGGATAAGCGGATGGAGTTTCGCGTCGGCATCAACCTGGGCGACGTGGTCATAGACGGAGACGACATACAAGGCGACGGCGTAAATGTGGCCGCGAGGCTGGAGAGCCTTGCCCAGCCCGGTGGGATTTGCGTCTCGGGAAGCGTTTACGAGCAGGTGCGTGATCGGCTCGACCTGCATTTTGAGGATTTGGGCGAGAAGGAAGTCAAGAACATCGCCCGCCCGGTCCGGGTGTGGCAGTGGACGCTCGCCGTTTCGGCTGCCGCAGGTATTGCGACCATCGCTGAGCCATTGCCACTCCCCGACAAGCCGTCCATCGCCGTACTGCCCTTCGACAATATGTCGAGTGATCCAGAGCAGGCGTACTTTTCGGACGGCATCACCGAGGACATCATCACGGAGATCTCGAGGATCCCCGACGTGATGGTGATCTCGCGCAACTCGACCTTCACGTACAAAGGCAAGGCCGCCAAGGTCCAGGATGTGTGCCGCGATCTGGGTGTGCGCTACGTCCTGGAAGGAAGCGTGCGGAAGGCCGGCGGACGTGTGCGGATAAACGCGCAGCTGATCGACGGGCGCTCTGGCGGGCATCTATGGGCCGAGCGCTATGACCGCGGCCTCGAGGATATCTTCGCGGTGCAGGACGATGTCACGGAAAAGATCGTACGCGCCCTGGAAGTCAAACTCGTCGGCGGCGCCGCGGCACTCGAAGCGCGCGAACAAACCCACAACCCCGAGGCCTACGACTGCGTCCTGCGCGGTCGTGAGCAGTACCGCTTGTTCTCAAAGGACAGCAACGCCGCCGCCGGCGAACTCTATGAGCGGGCGATCACGCTGGACCCGGACTATGCTGAGCCCTATGCCGGCCTGGCCGAGACGTATGTGCAGGAGTGGTTCATGGGCTCGGAACCGACGCTCGACCGCGCGTTCGAATTGGCGCAACAGGCGAAGGCGCGCGACCCGACACTACCGCTCGTGCAGGAGGCGCTGAGCACCGTTCACCTGTTCAAAAGGCAGCACGCGGAAGCCATCGCGACCGCGCGGCGCTGGATCGAACTGGAGCCCAGCAACGCCGACGCCTACGCCACGTTGGCGGGCGCCATGCACTTCTCCGGTGACAACGAGGAAGTGATCGCGTTGATCGAAAAAGCGATGCGCCTCAATCCGTTTTATCCTTTTTTCTATCCCCACTATATCGGCTTGGCCAATCTGGCGATGCGCCGCTTTGACGAGGCGGTCGTGGCGCTCAAACGAGGCGTTGTTCGCAATCCCGAGGCATTGTGGCCGCACGTCTTTCTCGCGGCGTGCCACGGCCATTTGGGAGAGAGCACTCAGGCGCGCACCCAGCTGGCCGAGGTGCGGCGGATCAATCCGGAATTTTCAATTGCATCGCTGCTAAACCTTCTGCCCTACAAAAACATCGCCGACGTTGATCTGCTGGTCGACGGCCTGCGCAAGGCGGGCTTATCGACATGACCGCTAAGGCGCAAACCCGGACTAGGGCTTAAGCGCCAGGGGCGTCTGCTGAGAAGTGGCCCTGGGCCTCGGTTCGGGCCGGCCGGGGAGGGCTGTATGCGGCTGTGTTTCGCGGCGACCCCGGAGACACTTTCGAAGGCGCTGGACCGTCTGGAGCCGGTGCTGGCTTAGGCTTGGTCCGGGCTGCCAATCGAGCTAGGGGCGAACCCGACAATCAGAGTCGTCCGGCGATTGAAATGTGTCGTGGCCCACACTAGTTAGTGATAACAAACTCATTAACGGGGTCCCAGTGCGTATCCGAAAACCGGCCGAAATCCGCAAGGCGGAAATCATAGACGCTGCCCTTCGCCTGGCCGACAAGCTCGGACCCGACCGCTTGACAACCGAGGCGATAGCGAATGCCGTTGGCCTGACCCAGCCGGGAATATTTCGGCATTTCCCAAAGAAGCGGGCGTTGTGGGAGGCGGTCGCGATACGCGTTGGGGCCATGATGGAAGCGCGCTGGGCAAAGGCTCAGAGCGGCGACGCTTCGGCGATCGACAGGATTCGCGCCCTCATCGAAACGCAGTTGCGTTTGATCCAGTCCACACCGGCGATTCCCGCGATTATCTTTTCGCGGGAGCTGCACACGAAGAATCAGGGTCTGCGCCAAGCCTTCTTTGGCCTCATGACCCGTTTCCAGCGGCTGATCGCCGCGCTGGTGACCCAAGCAAGCGAAGCGGGCGAGTTGCGCGACGATCTCGACCCTGACGATGCCGCCTACCTGATTGTCGGCTTGGTCCAGGGCCTTGCCGTGAGATGGTCGATCAGTGGCCGGAACTTCGACCTGACAGAGGAAGGAACCCGACTTCTGGAGGTTCAAATGAAAGGCTTCGTTCGCACAACCCCGACCGCCGCGGCGAAAAAGGGGAAATCATGAGAAAACGATTAGTCCGGTATCTTCTGACGCTGCTGGGGATCGGCGCGGCGGGGGCGGCCGTGCTCCTGTTCATTTTCATGCGCCCGTTGCCGGTGGAAGTCGCGCGGCCGGCGGAAAATGTGCCGATCGAGGTCTTTGGCCTGGGCACAATAGAGGCGCGCATCTTGTCGAGAATAGGCTTCGAGGTCGGCGCCGCACTCGTCGAATTGAATACCGATCACGGGGATTGGGTGAAGAAGGACGATGTGCTCGCACGTCTGCACAGCGCCGAGCAGGAGGCCCGGGTCGCGAAAGCCAGAGCCGGGGTGGTGAATGCCGAAGCGGCGGTGAAGATGGCGGAAGCCGCCGCCGGCAAGGCACGCGCGGTGCTGGCCCAGAAGAAACAGACGAACGAACGCAAACAGGCGCTCGTCGCCAGGCAGACGGTCTCGGTCGAGGCCGCTGACGAAGCGCAGATGGAGGAAGACGTCGCCGCCGCCGAGTTGGCCGTGGCGCTCAGCGAGATCGAGGTCGCCGAGGCCGCCCTCGAAGACGCGAAAGCCCAGTACGATTACGAATTGGTTCTGCTCGATCACCACACTCTCAGAGCGCCCTATGACGCGATTGTCGTGCAGCGTCACAAAGAGCTGGGCTCGGTTCTAAGCCCCGGTGAGGCGCTGTTCACCCTGGTGGCTCCGGAAACGATCTGGGCGCTCGCCTACGTAGACGAAGCGCGGGCCGGCGATATCCAAGTCGGCCAACCCGCCGTTGTCCGCCTGCGATCTCTGCCGCGACAGATGCTCAAGGGCCACGTGACCCGCATCGACATCGAAAGCGACCGGGTGAGTGAGGAACGCCGCGTCTATATCGCCTGCGACCAGTGCCCGGAACGTTTCCACCTCGGCGAGCAGGCGGAGGTCTTCATCACAACCGCCATTCTCGGCACGGCGTTGCTGCTGCCGGAAACCGCCGTCACGGGCTTCGACGGAACGCACGGCACGGTCTGGACCGTCGAGGACGGCGAACTGCACCGCCGCAAGGTCACATTTGGCCACAGAACGCTCGACTCCCGCCTGGAGATCGTCGAGGGCCTGCCCGATGGGGCGCGCGTCGTCAGCGTGCTGCGACCGGGGTTGCGCGAAGCGCGTCCGGCAAAGGTGACGGGGGAGGCCGCGCCATGAACCTGGCTTTTCGCGATATCCGGCACAGTCTCGGCCGCTTCCTGCTGACCTGCTTCGGTCTCAGCCTGTTGCTGGGCGTGGTCCTGTCGATGATCGGCATCTACCGGGGCCTGGTCGAGGACGCGCTGACGCTGGTCCGCGCTCCCGCGGCCGATGTCTGGGTGGTGGAATCGGGCACGCGCGGACCGTTTGCCGAGTCCTCGCGCATTCCGGGCGATACGCGGGAGGCGATCGCCCGCCTTCAAGGAGTCAGCGCGGCGGGCAGCGTGACCTACCAGTCCATCGAGGCCCCCTATGTCGGGCAGAAACTTCGGTTGTATGTCGTCGGCTACGAACCGGGCCGCCCCGGCGGTCCTGACCGGATCGTCGCCGGTCGACCGATTGGCCGAGCCCACTACGAAATGGTGGCCGACAAGCGCTCTGGGCTGGCGCTTGGCGATCGCCTGGCACTGGGCCGCAACAGTTTTACGGTCGTCGGCCTGACCGACGGTCAGGTTTCCTCCGGCGGCGATCCGGTCATCTACATCACGCTTCTGGATTCGCAGGAGCTTCAGTTCGAATTAGCCCCGCCGGCGGCGCGCCGGGAGGTTGCCCGGGGCACCGGCCCCGGCAACACTGATACGATCAACGCCGTCATTGCCCGCGTCTCGCCGAATGCGGCGCCCGAGAGCGTGGCGGAAGCCGCGCGGCGCTGGAAGCACCTTGCGGCAACGACCCAAGCCGGGCAGGAAACCATTCTGACCCGCTCCGTCGTCGAGCGGGCGCGCAAGCAGATCGGCCTGTTCACCGGCCTGCTGCTGATCGTCTCCGCGGTGATTATCGCGCTGATCCTCTACACGATGACGATGGACAAGCTGCGGGAGATCGCCACCCTCAAGCTCATCGGCGCGCCGGATCGCACGATCATCGGTCTGATCGTGCAACAGGCCCTTGCCATGGGCGTGATCGGTTTCGGCTTCGGGGCACTGCTGATCGCCACGATCAAGGACTACTTCCCGCGCCGCGTGGTGCTGCTGCCAGAAGATGGGCTCGCACTCGCGGCTGCGGTGATCCTGGTTTGTGTCGTCGCAAGCGGCCTCGGGGTGCGGCTCGCCCTCAAGATCGACCCGGCCACGGCGTTGGGTGGCTAACAATGACCAATCCGGTTCCGGAATACCCGCTTGTCGAGGTACGGCATGTTTCGAAGCACTTCGGCGAAGGTGAGACCCGCGTCGATGCCCTGCGCGATGTGAGCCTGGAAGTCCACCCCGGTCATGTGGTTGCGTTGCTCGGCCCGAGCGGATCGGGGAAAACCACGCTGCTGAACGTCATCGGGTGCATCCTGGAGCCGAGCACCGGCTGGCTGAGCCTCGATGGCGAGGTCGTCTATGACGGGCGCTGGCTGCGATCCGATTTGCGCAAGCTGCGGCTCGAAAAAGTCGGGTTCATCTTCCAGTTCCACAACCTTCTCCCCTTCCTCAACAGCACCGATAACGTCGCCGTGGTGCTCAGCCTGGCCGGGTTCGATACGGCGGAATCGAAAAGGCGGGCGGTCGAGCTCTTGGACTATCTGGAGGTTGGACACCGCAAGGACGCGATGCCCGCCAAGCTGTCGGGCGGCGAGGCGCAGCGCGTGGCGATTGCCCGGGCGCTCGCCAACCGGCCCCGCATTATCCTCGCGGACGAGCCCACGGCGGCGCTCGATTCTCAACGGGCAGGGATCGTGATGGACCTGCTGCGCAAAGTGGCGACCGAGCAGCAGGCGGCGATCCTCGCCGTTACCCACGACGAAAAGATCTTCGACCGCTTCGATCACATCTTTCACCTGAGAGATGGGCGGCTGGATGGCAACGAAGGATCCGGAGCATGAGCGAAAATAAAGTAACCCTGGCACTCAGGGTGGCAGGGGGCATCGCGTTTCTGTTCGGTGTGGTTACCATCCTTTCCGGTGGGCGTGCGCTGTTCGGAGACCCCTTGGCCCGCGCCGCCGCAGGCGACGCCGTGCCGTTCGTCCTATGGTTTAACTTTGGCGCCGGATTTGCCTATGTCGCCGCAGGCGTCGGGCTCGTCCTAAGGACAGCATGGGCGGTTTGGCTGGCGGTGTTCATAGCAACGCTAACACTGCTCGTTTTCGCGGCCTTCGGGGTTCATATTTGGACTGGCGGCGCCTACGAGATGCGCACGGTTGCCGCGATGACGCTTCGCAGTCTTGTTTGGGTGGGCATTGCGATGATCAGTTTTCGTGCCGGCGCCGGTAACACCGGACCACGGCCGGCTTAGAGTACCGCGACCCGTGGTTTCGCGGCGTGTCTTCAGCCTCGCGGACCAGGCTCGCGTCGAAGGGCGGTCGAGCCGTGCCGAATTCCCAGGGCGCTATCTTGGTGGATAGGGCGACGCGGTTGCGCAGTTGTCCGAAGGTGGGGGTGACAATGGTCACGACGTCGCCGGAGACCCTGTCAAAAGCCCTGGATCGCTTGGCGCCGGTGCTGGCTTAGCTTGTCCGTTAGCTGATTGTCGGAAAACCTTGACTGATCGGTTTCTGTTTCCTATGTTGGACTCATGACAAGAGGACCCGACAAGCAATTCGATCCGGATATCGCGCTCGACAGGGCGATGCAGCTGTTCTGGGCGAAGGGGTATGCCGGGACGGGGCTGACCGAATTGTTGGAAACCATGCAGATCAGCCGGAAGAGCCTGTACGACACGTTCGGTAATAAGCGGGCGCTCTACGTCGCGGCGCTGAATCGGTATTCGCAGATCATCGGCGGCGCGCTTTCTCGGCGGCTCAACAATCCGGACAAACCGGCGTTGGAGAATGTGCGGGCGGCAATGCGGGCGTTGGCGGCAGAGCATTCCGCGCCGATGAGTCGAGGCTGCTTGCTGGGTGTGAGCATGGCGCAATTTCGCACGGACGATGCGGAGATCGCCGGCGTCCTCCGCGATCATATGCAGTTCGTCGAACGTGCCTACTCCAAGGCGTTCGCGCGGGCGCAATCGGAGGGCGAGTTGAAGGCAACGACAAATGTGAGGAACCTCGCGCGCCTGTTTATGAGCGTACATCAGGGACTCGGCTTGATCGGCCGGGTGACGGAAACGCCGACGGTGCCCCGAGGCATCGTGGCTGGCGCACTGTCGGTACTCAAGACCGCCTAACATTTTTTTGATGAAACCTAGATCGATCAGTCCATGAAAGGAAGTGATAGTGAAAATGTTGACCCACGAAGCCTCAGTCCGATGAGCGGTGAACCGACGAAGATGGGCGACTATGAGGCGATCGCCAAAACCGTCCAGCGCTACATCGACGGTGCCAGGTCGGGCAGCGGCGACGAGATGAGAGCGGCCTTCCACGCGGATGCGACGATTTTCGGTTATGTCGGCGACGACCTGTTCGCCGGTCCCATCCAGCAGTTTTTTGCCTGGAGTGACGCGAACGGTCCAGCGCCGGAGCTCCAGGCACGAATCGCCAGCATCGATCTTGTCGATACCGCGGCCACCGTACGGCTGGAACTCGACAACTGGACCGGTAACCGGTTCACCGACTTGTTCACACTGCTGAAGGTCCGCGGCGCGTGGCAGATCACGAACAAGGTCTTCCATCTGCACTAAATTATTTTGACGAAACCTAGACCAATCGGTCAATGAAAAGGAGAGACCCAATGACGACATTTACAGTCCACACCGCCGATTCAGCACCGGCTGCGAGCCGCGCGCTACTCGAAACCGCTGAACAGCGTTTCGGTGGCATTCCGAATCTCTACGGCGTGCTCGCCGAAGCGCCAATCGCGGTCGAAGCCTATGACGCCCTCGGCAGCTTGCTGATGCGGTCGAGTTTCACCCCGACAGAGCGTCATGTGGTTTGGTTCACGATCAACGCCTATCACGATTGCCACTACTGCATGGCCGCCCACACGTTTCTGGCCAAGGGCGAAAAAGTGCCGGAGGCGGTGATCGAAACCGCGCGCGCGGTCGGGACCTACGAGGATGCGAAGCTGGAGGCCTTGCGGGTCTTCACGCTGGCGCTGACCGAAAACCGCGGTTGGGTCTCGCCTGAGGAACTTGCGGCCTTTCTGGCCGCGGGCTTCACGAAGCAAAACGTGCTCGAGATCATCACAGTGATCGCCCACAAGGTGCTGTCGAACTACACCAACCACATTGTCGATACACCCGTCGACGATGTGTTCAAGCGATTTACTTGGACCAAGCCCGCGTCGAAGGCCGCCTAATCGCGGCGGCAACGGGCCAGGTGGTCGCGTGCCATCTCGGCCCGTTGCACGCGTCGCTAACCGAGGAAGCCGCGGCGGGCGAGATTGCGGAAGAGGTCGCTCGTGCCGAATTCCCAAGGCGCTATCTTGGTGGATAGGTCGACGCGGTTGCGCAGTTGCCCGAGGGTGGGGGTGGCAATGGTCACGACGTCGCCGATCTTATGGGTGAAGCCGAGGCCCGGGGCGTCGCGGTCCTTAGTCGGCGCAAACATGGTGCCAAGGAAAAGTGCGAGACCGTCGGGATATTGATGGTGGTCACCAATGGTCTGGGCCACCAAATCCGCCGGGTCGCGGCTGATCTGGTTCATGGAGCTGGTGGCATCGAGGGTAAAGCCATCGTCACCGGCGACGTGCAGGGCGATATCGGCGCCGCGGACGTCGTCGAGACCGTAACCGTCGCAAAACAGGCGGATGAAGGGACCAAGGGCGCAAGAACCGTTGTTGTCCTTGGCTTTGCCGAGGAGCAAGGCGCTGCGGCCTTCGAAATCGCGCAAATTGACGTCATTGCCGAGGGTGGCGCCGACGATCTCGCCGCGCCGATTGACCGCGAGAGCGATTTCCGGCTCGGGGTTGTTCCAGCCGGATTCGGGGTGGAGCCCAATATCGGCGCCGGCGCCGACGGCGGATAGGGGCTGGCTCTTGGTGAAGACTTCGGCATAGGGACCGATGCCGACTTCGAGATATTGCGACCACAGATTGCGCTCCTGCAGGGAGTGCTTAAGGCGCTCCGCCGACGCGGAGCCCGGATCCACCGCCGACAAGTCAGACCCGACCTCGGCGACCAGGGTGCGGCGAATATCATCGGCCGCGGCGGGATCGCCGCCGGCGCGTTCTTCGATGACCCGTTCCAACATGCTGGCGGCAAAGGTCACGCCGCAGGCCTTCACGGCCTGAAGATCGACCGGGGCCAATAGGTATGGCTTCTCAGGGTCCCGCCGCTCCGGGACACTGTTGGCGGCGAGGGCGGTGACGGGGCCGAGATTGTCCGGTGACGTAGCGGCGGCCAGGGCGTGGCGGACATGGGCGACCGGGTCCGGCTGGTTCAGCAGGTCCGAGCAGGTCGCCGCGATTTGCGAGGTAATGTCGATGACATGGTCATCGTGAACGGCGACGATGCTGGGCCCGCCGTCCCGGCCACCGGCCGGGCCGGGCCGCCAGGCGCGGCCGATAAGTAGTGCCGACGAGGCATTCAGGGGGAGGATGTCGGTTAGATCGGGTCGCATCTAGGTCCCCTACGGCTGAGTGCGGTTAGGCCGGGAACTGGATCAGGGCCGTCAGGGGCACGTCCAGTTCGTCACGGCCGCCAAGGCCAACAAGTTCAATGATAAAGGCCGCCGAGCAGACGTTGGCGTCGGCTTCGCGGATCAAGGCAATGGCCGCGGCCGCGGTGCCGCCGGTTGCCAACAGGTCGTCCAACACGACGACGCGCTGGCCGGGCGAGACCGCGTCGGCCTGCATTTCCATGGTGTCGGAGCCGTATTCCAGCTCATAGGTGTAGGAAATGGTATCGCCGGGCAACTTCCCGCTCTTACGGGCCATGGCGAAACCGACGCCGAGCTGAAGGGCCAGCGGGGCGGCGACCAGAAAACCACGGCTCTCGATACCGACCAGAATATCGGGATCATGCTGTCTGATGGCGACCGCCAGCAAGTCAACGGTGTGGCGCCAGGCCTTGGGGTGGGCCAGCAAAGTCGAAATGTCATAGAACTCGATGCCCGGCTTGGGAAAGTCCGAGATCGTGCGAATGTGGTCTTTGATGTCCATGGACCCTGGCATGTCGAGGGGAACCGAGGGGCGATGCTACCGGGCGGCCACACAAGGCGCAATCGGCTGTTTTGTGGGCGACAGGCGATGAATCGTTCATGTCTTTTCCGGTGCGAAGTGAAACATTTGTTGAAAAATATTCTTGGAAGGTGTTTCATTTTGGTCAGGAACGGCGGAAAACGTAAGGCGGGCCCCACATTGTCGGAGCAAGGCGGCGAGATCGACGTAGATGTGCTGACCCGGTTGCATGGTGCCTATGGTGGCCTCAGTCCGCAGCTTCGGCTTGGCGCGCGGTACTTGCTGGAGCAACCGGACGATGCCGCCCTGCGCTCCATGCGACAGGTTGCGGCGGCGGCCGGGGTGCAACCGGCGACCATGGTGCGGTTGGCAAAACGGCTGGGTTGTTCCGGCTATGACCAGCTACGAGACGCCTTTCGTGACCGCTTGCGGGGCGCGGGCCCGGCGTATGGCGTGCGCGCGCGGCGGATTCAGTCACGGACCAGTGGGCAACGCCGCGGCGACGGTCTGGAGGCGCTTGCCGCCGAGATGATTCATGCCGACCAGGAGAATTTGATGGCGAGCCTGGCCTCGATCGGGGCGGATCGGCTGGCGGCGGCGGCAGAGTGCCTGTCCGGGGGGCGCCGGCTCTATGTGGCCGGGCTGCGCAGCCTCTATCCGGCGGCCTTCTATGTGCACTATGCCTGCCGCATGTTTCGCAGCGGTACCATCCTGTTGGACGGCCCCGGCGGCACGTTTGCCGACGATTTGCGCGGTATCGACAGCCGAGACGCCATGCTGGTGTTCTCACTGTCGCCCTATACGCGCGGGGTGGTTCAGGCCACGAGTTACGGCGCGGCACGGGAGGCGCAGGTCGTGGTCGTCACCGATAGCACGGTGTCCCCGGTTGCGGCCCTGGCAAAACATACTCTGGTGGTCGCTAGCCGCGGACCAGCCCTGTTCCGGTCCGTTGTACCGGCGGTGGCGGTGGCGCAAATCTTGGTGGCGCTGCTGCTGGCGCAAGGCGGCACGCGGGCGCTGGCCGCAGTGGCGGAAAGTGAGGAACAGCTCGAGCGCTTCTCGGCCTACTGGCCGGATGAGGAACCGGTATCAACCGGCGGCGCGAAATGAGCGGTCAGACAGAACGGCTGGCGGCCGCCGAAGTTAGCCGCAGCCGGGTGTTTCATCGTCAGGCCGGGAAAACGCCGGCGGTGGTCGCGCGTGGCGAAGGCGTCTATCTGCTGGATACCACCGGCAAACGGTATATCGATGCCTCGGGAGGGGCGGCGGTTTCGTGCCTCGGGCACAGCGATCCGGATGTGATCGCGGCGATGAAACGTCAACTCGACACCATCGCGTTCGCCCATTCCGGTTTTTTCACCAGTTCGGCAACGGAGGAATTGGCGGATTTGCTGGTCGCGGGTGCGCCGGAAGGGCTTGATCGGGTGCTCTTCGTTTCCGGCGGATCGGAAGGGGTTGAGGCCGCGCTGAAGATGGCGCGGCAGTATTTCGTCGAGCGCGGCGAGCCACAGCGGCGCCACTTCATTGCCCGCGAGCAGAGCTATCACGGCAGTACTCTGGGGGCCTTGTCGGTGGGCGGCAATGCGGCCCGCCGGGCCTGCTACGAAGATGTGCTGATCGAGACTCACCACGTCTCACCGTGCTTCAGTTTTCGCTACCGCGCGCCGGGCGAGGACGACGCGGCGATGGTGGAGCGGCTGGCGGTGGAATTGGAGACCAAGATCCTGGCGCTTGGCGCCGACTCGGTGATTGCTTTTATCGCCGAACCGGTGGTCGGCGCGACCGCCGGCGCGGTGGCGCCAGTACCCGGCTATTTCCGGCGGGTGCGGGAGATCTGCGATCGCTACGGCATTCTGCTGATCTTGGACGAAGTCATGTGCGGCATGGGGCGCACCGGTAGCTTGTATGCCTGCGAGCAGGAAAACTTGCGGCCGGATATGGTGGTATTCGCCAAAGGGCTGAGTGCCGGATACCAGCCTATCGGGGCGGTGCTGATCACAGATCAGATTCATCAGGCGTTTGTCGAAGGGTCCGGACAATTCGTGCACGGCCATACCTTCATGGGGCACGCAACCGCCTGCGCCGCGGCGCTCGCGGTGCAGCGGAAATTGCAGGTGCCGGCGATGATGCCACGGGTGCGGGCGCTGGGATCAATCCTGGAGCAACGCTTGGCGGCACGCTTCGGCAACCATCATTTCGTCGGCGATGTGCGCGGGCGCGGGCTTTTTCAAGCGATCGAACTGGTCGCCGACCGGGCATCCGGGGAACCCTTCGATCCGGACCTGCGGTTGCATGCGCGGATCAAGCAACATGCGATGGCGCGCGGGTTGATTTGTTACCCAAGTGGCGGGACGATCGATGGCCGCCGCGGCGATCACGTGTTATTGGCGCCGCCATTCATCATCACTGAGGATGAGATAGACATCATCGTCGAGCGGCTTGGCGATGCCGTGGATGCCGCGGTGGCGGAGGCCCTCGCACAATGATGCTGGCCGATGATCTTGCCGGGAAACCGATGGTGGTTTGCGTGGCGCCGACCGGCGCCCGCAGAGGCAAGGGGGACCATCCGGCGTTGCCGATTACCGCGGATGAGATCGCCGCGACGGCGCGGGCTTGCCTCGATGCCGGGGCGGCGATGATCCATCTGCATGTGCGGGACGGGGACGGGGGGCATTCGCTCGATCCCGACATCTATCGCCAGGCCTGTGCGGCCGTGCGCGATGCGGTCGGTCGTGAGCTGATTATCCAAGTCACTAGCGAAGCGGTCGGCCGCTATACGCCGGCGGATCAGATGGCGATGGTTCGGGCGCTGCAGCCGGAGGCCATTTCCTTGGCGATTCGGGAAATCGTGGCGACCTCGGCGGATGACTCGGCCGCGGCAGACTTCTTGGGGTGGCTGGTGGACGAGGCGGGCATCGTGCCGCAATACATCCTCTACTCGACGGATGACGTGCAGCGATTCCTGGCGTTATGCGACACTGGCGTTATTCCCCGAAAGGCGCGGAATCTGCTGCTGGTGCTGGGCCGTTATACAGTCAACCAGCGCTCGGCCCCGCGCGACTTACTGCCGCTGCTGACGGTGTTGGCCGAGCAGGAAGAGGCGGTCGGTAGTTGGGGTGTCTGCGCCTTTGGGGCGCAAGAAAGTGCGTGTGCCTTGACCGCGGCCGCACTTGGCGGTCATCCTCGCGTCGGATTCGAGAATAACCTGCAGTTGGCCGATGGATCGATCGCACCCGATAATGCCAGTCTGGTCGCTCAGGTTCGTAATGGCGCCGCTTGGCTCGGGCGACCGTTGGCGAGTGCCGATTCGGCGCGTCAGATACTCGGCGTGGGTTGATGGGCATGGGAAAGGGATATCCTGGCGTTGAACATCAAAGTCGTTGGGTTGGCGGTGGGCGGTTTTCTGGTCGGGGCCCTCAGCGCCGGTGGCGGGGTTTTTCTGGCGACCAAAAAGGCGCCTTCACCGGAAATTGCCCTGGCCTCTCGCGCGGCGCCGATCACCGACTCAATCGTCATCGGGACCGGCAGCGTCACTGGCGTCTACTTTCCGGCCGGCGGCGCGCTGTGCCGATTGGTCAATCAGACGCAGCAAGAACACGGCATTCATTGCGCCGTGGAAAGCACCGAGGGCTCGCCGGTGAACCTGTCCGGGGTGTTGGGCGGCACCTTGGCCATGGGCGTAGTACAGTCGGATTGGCAGTATCACGCCTATCAGGGCAATGCGCCTGTCGCCGGCCGGCAGGACGGCGCCGACCTGCGGGCGGTGTTCTCTCTTTATGCCGAACCGCTGACGGTGGTCACCCAGGCCGAGAGTGGCATCGAGATATTCAGCGACCTGCGGGGCAAGCGCTTCAGTCCCGGTGGTCAAGGAACCAGCCAGCGCGCCACGGTGGAGGCGCTGTTCAATATTCTGGGCTGGGAGTCGGACGATTTTGTCGAGGTGCCGCCGGTGCCCGCTGGGGAAGAAGTGGTCGCCCTGTGCAGCGGCTCGGTGGATGCGATCCTGATGACGAGCGGGCATCCGAACGGGCTGATCACACAACTGACCAGCGGTTGCGAAGCCAGGCTGGTGCCGATCGACCGCAGTGCCATAGACGCTTTGGTGGCGGCCACTCCCTACTACACCGGCGCGGTCATTCAGGGCGGCTTGTATCCCGGAAATTTGGACGACGTGCCGAGTTTCGGCTTGGGCGCGACCGTGGTAACCGGCGCCACGGTGCCGGACGACACGGTCTATCAAGTGGTGCGGGCGGTTTTCGAGAATCTCGAGGCCTTCGCGGCACAGCATCCGGCGCTATCGACGTTGTCGCCGGCCGAGATGGTCAGCGCGCTTTCCACCGCGCCACTTCATCCCGGCGCGGAACGTTACTTCCGCGAGCGCGGACTGCTTTAACAAATCACAAAGAGATACCCGGGGCCGGTGCCCCGGATATTCCCGCCGCGCCGAGATGTGCGGTGATGGAGAGAGGGTGGGCGCTTGATAGAGTGCCCGCATTCCAAGGTCGTGACCGGCTAGCAAATAGCGGTCGGTGCGATTTGTTGCGAAAATTGTAAGGAGGAAAACGCTGTGAATAGGATGTTCCCCACTAAAATTGCCGTGGGCGCGATTGCCGTTCTCGGTGGAATAGCCTTGGCCGCGGCGCCGGCGCATGCGCAAAAACGCGATATTTTGATCGGCGGTGGTTCGGTCACCGGGGTGTATTACCAGGTGGCACTGCAGACGTGCGATCTGATGAATAAGCACGCCAACGAGAATTACAACTGCGTTGGCCGCCCGGCGCTGGGCTCGGTGTTTAATGTGAACGCCGTGAACCGTGGTCTGCTCGACTTCGGTGTGGTGCAGTCGGATCGCAACTGGCAAGCCCTAACGGGCAATGCCGATTGGGACGGTAAGCCGGTCGAGAAGCTGCGTAGCGTGTTCAGCATGCATCCGGAAGCGGTGCTGTTGGTGACGCGGAAGGACACCGGCATCAAGTCGGTGGAGGACCTCAAAGGCAAGACCGTGAATATCGGCAACCCGGGCTCCGGCCAGCGGGGCAACTCGACCGATCTACTGCCGCTCTACGGCATCGATATCGATAGCGATATCAAGGCGGAAGGCCTGCAGCAGAATGAAGCCTCGCGGGCGCTGGTCGACAAGAAAGTCGACGCCTTCATCTACACCGTCGGCGTGCCGTCGGCGGCGATCGAAGAGCCGGCCAACTCCACCGATATCGATATCCTCGATATCAACTCCGACGCCATCAAGGACTTCATCTCCGACAAGCCCTACTACGTGATGGCGAAGTACCCGGCCGGCCTGTTCAAAGGCGTGGACGAATTCGAAACCTATGCCGTGAAAGCGACCGTGGTGGCGAGCGCCGATGCCGACGAGCAGATGGTCTATGACTATGTGAAGACGGTGTTCGAGAACCTCGACGAGCTGAAGAAGACCCATGCGGCCTTCCAAGTGCTCGACGAAGCAGAAATGCTGAAGGGTCTGTCGGCGCCGCTGCATGCCGGTGCCGAGCGCTACTACAAGGAGCGCGGTTGGCTCTAGGTTGCCGGAGTTAAGAGGGCGGCGCGTTGCCGCCCTCTTTTTTCAGCTCGGGGGATAACGTCTTTGGGGGCGAGATGAGCGACGCGACACAGGGCGAAGAGAGTGTGCTAAGCGCCGATGAAATAGCGGCGGCGGAAACAGGGGCTCGGACACCAAAGGGTCGTATTTGGGGAGGCATTATTGTTGGTCTGTGTGTTGCTTGGTCCGTCTTTCAGTTATGGATAGCGCAGAACCCGATCGACTCGTTTATCTCTCGATCTTGGCATCTGGGGTTTGCACTGGCGCTCGTGTTCCTGGCCTTTCCGGCCTACAATCAGCATGAACCGCCGGGCTTTATCCGGGCTTTCCGTAAGTTGTGGCCCGGCTTCGGCACCCATAAATCGAACCGTGATCACATACCGCTAATCGACGTGGCGCTGGCGATCATCGCATCGGGCGCATCGCTGTACATCTGGTTCGACAACGAAGGCATCATCTCCCGGCAAGGTTTGCCCGAGCCGCGGGATGTTTGGTTCGGTGTTGTCCTCATCGTCTTGCTGCTTGAAGCGACACGGCGTGCGCTTGGGTCGGCGCTGTCGATTCTGGCGCTGGTGTTTATCGCCTATCTCTTCCTTGGACCCTGGTTGCCTGAAATTCTGCGGCATCGCGGTATTCCACTCGATTTTGCGATAAACGATCTTTATCTCTCGACATCAGGCATTTTTGGCATCCCGCTTGGGGTGTCGGTTGGATTTGTCTATCTGTTCGTGCTGTTTGGATCGCTGTTGGACAAGGCTGGTGCCGGCAAATACTTCATCGATATCGCGTTCGCCGGACTTGGCAGCTACCGTGGTGGGCCAGCGAAGGCGGCGGTTGTTGCCTCGGGCTTGAACGGGTTGGTCTCAGGCTCGTCCATCGCCAATACAGTAACCACAGGCACTTTCACCATCCCGTTGATGAAAAAAGTCGGATTGCCGGCGCACAAGGCGGGCGCGGTTGAGGTGGCAGCGTCGACAAATGGCCAGCTGATGCCACCGATCATGGGTGCGGCGGCCTTCATCATGGCTGAGATTATCGGCATCCCCTATCTCGACGTGGTGCGCGCAGCGTTGATTCCAGCTGTGATCTCCTATCTGGCGCTGTTTTATGTCGTACATTTGGAAGCCTTGAAGCTCGATCTAAAGCCGATCCCCAAGGATCAGCTACCGAAGATGCTGAAGACCTTCCTGAACGGCATTTATTACTTGGTGCCGTTGCTGGCACTGATCTGGTTCCTCGTTATCGAGCGACGGTCGGCGATATTCTCAGCGCTAACGGCGGTGGAGGCACTGGCGGTCGTGATGCTGTTGCAGCGGCCGATCATTGCCTATCTGGGGCTGGCGGCGCAAAAGCGTGCCGGCAACATCAGCGACGACGCGGCGTTGGGGCCGATCATCGGCGCGGCCTTCCTCGACGGCTTGAAAGATATCTGGGAAGGGTTGATTGCCGGGGCGCGAAACATGATGCCGATCGGCGTGGCGACGGCCAGTGCCGGCATCATTGTCGGTGTGGTTACCAGCACCGGCCTTGTCGGGCGGTTCGTTACGCTGATCAATGTCGTATCGTTCGGCAACGTCACTTTGATGCTGATCCTGACGGCGATCACCAGCCTGATTCTGGGTATGGGGCTGCCGACGACGGCGAACTACATCCTGATGGCGACCTTGACCGCACCGGTAATCGTGCAGCTTGGTGGTGATGCGGGGCTAGTATTTCCGCTGATCGCGGCGCATCTGTTTGTGTTCTATTTCGGCATTCTTGCCGATGACACGCCACCGGTTGGATTGGCTGCTTACGCGGCGTCGGCGATCGCTCGATCCGATCCGATCAAGACGGGCATCCAGGGCTTCACCTATGACATGCGCACGGCGATCTTGCCGTTCGTATTCATCTTTAATACCGAACTGCTGATGATCTCCGGTTTGACCGAGAGCGGTGACGTCATCTGGATCAGTGACCCGATCAAACTGGCCTGGGTGTTCGCGGTGGCCCTGGCGGCGCTGTTTGCATTCGCGGCCGCAACGCAAGGCTTCTTTGCGGACGATTGCGGCTGGCCGGAGCGGGCGCTGTTGCTGGTGCTGGCCATATTGATGTTCCGCCCCTCGCTACTGAGCGACCCGATCGGGGTGCCGCGAGTCCTGGTTCAGGCGGTGGGCTTGGCCCTGATGGTCGGGTTGCACTTTATGCAAAAACGAAGACGAAGCCGACGAGAAGAACTTGGCGCGACCGCTTGATAGGAGTGACGTGATGTATAAGAAGATCCTCGTTCCCATTGATCTCGAACAAGCCAGCTCGCAAGAGAAGGCGCTGCCGGTGGCGGTGGCGATGTGCCAGGCCTTGGGGGCGGAGCTGGTCTTGATGACGGTGGTGCCGGAGTTCGGCATGGCGGTCGTGGGGTCCTATTTCCCCGAGGGCTACGAGACCAAGATGCGGGAGGATGCGGCCAAGGCGCTGGCCAAAATCGCCAAGGATGCCTTGCCGCCAGGCCTCTCGGCGCAATTGGAAGTCGGGCATGGGACGATCTATCACGAGATCCGCCGGGTGGCTGAAAAGGTCGGATCGGACCTGATCGTCATGGCGTCCCATCGGCCGGAACTGAAGGACTATTTGCTCGGTCCGAACGCCGCGCGGGTGGTGCGTCACGCGCCGCTTTCGGTCCTAGTGGTGCGCTGACGGGCGTAACATCGGCGGGCGTTGCCAGGACTGCTCCGCCAGTGTATTACAGCCGCGACCTCAGCGGGGAGTGGCGCAGTCTGGTAGCGCACATCGTTCGGGACGATGGGGTCGGAGGTTCGAATCCTCTCTCCCCGACCAAATAAAAAAGGGCTAAGTCTTGGTGACTTAGCCCTTTTTGTTCATGCGTTGAGCGAAATTCCGTCGGGGTTACCGCTGGCCCGTGGCGTGGGCATAAACCGCCGCGGCTTTGTCATTGAGGATCGTCCACATCGCGTGATCCATGCCGCCGGAACGCTTGCCGCGTTTCTTGGCATAGCCCCAGCCAACGTCGTCCCAAACCTCCGCAACATCAGGGTGCGAGCGGACCAGAAGATCGAATACCTCGCGAATGTGGCAGATGGTCTTCTCGTCCTCCGGCATGGCGTCGAGAGTTTTCTTGCCGGTACTACTGTTCCAGCCCTCGCTGGTCGCGAAATTATATGAGTAGTCATCGAAGATAACGAAACCGCCCGGCTGGAGCAGGCGCATGGCGAGGAGAAAGGCCAACCCGTCCACTTCCCATGTGTGGGCACCGTCGATAAAGCAGAGATCGAAGGTCGGTTGTGGGTCCATGCGGAGGAAGTCGCGTAGCCGCCAATTGTATGTTGTGTGCTCGTAAAAGATGCAAACCTTCTGGCGCAGTCCCAGAAGCTCGAGATGTTGCTCGATTGATGGCTGCTTGCCGATGCATCGTGCCCGGTCCATCGTGACGACGCAGTCGGGGACGGCAGCGGCGATGTATGAGGTGGAGACGCCGTGATTGAAGCCCAGCTCGAGCGCATTGCGGATGTCGTTGTCGCGGATGAACTCCATCATGGTACGGCCGCGTGACGGCTTCATGTTCGGTGCGCCGTCCACGACAGCGAGTACGTCGTCGGGCGTCAGAATCGCGGTGTCCGTCGGCGGAAGGGCGAAGGCCGTACCAAGGGGGTCGCGAACGAGGCGGTTGGGCTGTGACATGACTGCCTGTTGAGCTAGCTGGAATACGGTTGAAATTTAGCTAGCAATAGTTTCGGCGGCCTTAAACAACCGGCGATGGCCGCCGTTAACCAAGATTGAGGATGCAAGCCCTGGGCGGTCTTGGCAGGGGCGCCATAAGCCTTATGGTATGGGCCGCTGCGGATTGGACCGGAGGAACGGGATGGCGGTGGGCGTTGAGACACGGGGGGACATTGCCGTCCTGACTATCGACAATCCACCCGTCAATGCCCTGAGCGGTGCGGTGCGGCAGGGTCTGATCGACGGGATCGCCGGGGCCAAGGCCGACGACGTGGTGCGGGCGATTATCATTATGGGCGCCGGGCGGGCCTTCATTGCCGGGGCCGATATCAAGAGCCTGGACGGGCCGCCGGCGACACCACCATTGTCGGCGGTGGCGGCGGCCCTGGAGGGGGTGGGGAAGCCGGTGGTGGCGGCGATTGCCGGGGCGGCCCTGGGTGGCGGCTTGGAAGTTGCGCTGGCGTGTCATTTTCGGATCGCCGCCGAGGCTGCGGTACTGGGTTTGCCGGAAGTCAAGATCGGCCTGTTTCCGGGCGGTGGCGGCACGCAAAGGCTGCCGCGGCTGATCGGGCTCGAGGCGGCGCTCGACATGATTGTGCTGGGCGAACCGGTTGGTGCCGAACGGGCCCTGGAGTTGGGACTGGTCGACAAGGTCGCCGGCGGCGATCTGCTTGCTGACGCCATTGGCTTCTCCGAACTGATCGTCGCCGAGGGGCGGCCGCTGCGTTGTGCGCGTAACCTCAGTTATCGAGACCAAGACACCGGTTCCGCTGATGAGATCCTGACGCGCTATCGGCGGCTGGCGGATCGGCGGGCGCGGGGGCAGCAGGCGCCTGTGAAAGCAATTGAAAGCGTCGAAAATGGTCTGAAGATGGCGTTCGATCAGGCGATGGCGGCAGATGCGGCGGCGTTCCAAGAAATTCGCGTAACCCCGCAAGCACGGGCGATGCGCTACGCTTTCCTGGCGGAGCGGGAAGTCGTCAAGATCCCCGATATCCCGCGGGAGACGGCCATTCGTCCGGTTGAGAGTGCCGGCGTGTTGGGGGCCGGCACCATGGGCGTGGGGATCGCCATGACCTTCGCCGATGCCGGGTTGCCGGTGTGGCTGGTGGAGGCGGACCAGGACGCTCTGGATCGCGGCGTGGCGATGCTACGGCGCAATTACGGGGCGATGGTCAAGCGTGGGCGTCTGGATGACGCCGAAATGGCGGCGAGTCTGGGGCGGATACGACCCAGTTTGGCGTTCGACGATCTCGGCAACTGCGATCTGGTAATCGAGGCGGTTTTCGAGGACTTGGCGCTCAAGAAAGAGATCTTCGAGCGGTTGGACGGCGTTGGCAAAGCCGGGGCGATCCTGGCGACCAATTCCTCATCGCTGGACATAAACGAGATCGCCGCCGCGACAGGGAGGCCGCAAGACGTCGTGGGGCTGCATTTCTTCAGCCCGGCGAATGTGATGAAGCTGCTGGAGGTGGTGCGGGCGGATCGGACGGCCAAGGATGTCGTGGCGACGGCGATGCGACTGGCGAAAAAACTGGGGAAAGTCGGGGTGCTGGCCGGTGTATGTCCTGGTTTTGTGGCCAACCGGAGCCGGGCGCCGATGTTTCGGGAGGCGGTCTTTCTGGTGGAGGAGGGGGCGACCCCGCAGCAGGTCGATCGTGTGCTGTATGATTTCGGCATGCCGATGGGGCCGCTGGCCGTGGGCGACCTCGCCGGTTTGGATATCGGTTGGCGCATTCGCCAGTCACAAGCGTCGCTGCGCCGGCCGGACGATCGTTATCCCCATTTGGCCGACAGACTTTGCGAACTTGGGCGCTTCGGGCTGAAGACCGGCGCCGGCTGGTACCGCTATGACGACGGCAGCCGGGCGCCGCAGCCGGATCCGGCCCTGGACGAGATTATCGGGCAAACCGCGCGCGAGCAGGGCATCGAGCGCCGCGAAGTGGCGGACGACGAGATCCTGACGCGCTGCCTTTATGCCGCCGTCAACGAGGGCGCCAAGATATTGCAGGAAGGAAAAGCACTACGGGCGGGCGATATCGATGTCATGTGGAACAACGGCTTCGCCTTTCCGCGTTTCCGTGGCGGCTTGATGTATTACGCCGACGAAATCGGCCTGGAAAAGGTGCTTGGGCGGATCGAGGCGTATCACGGCACACATGGCCGGCTGTGGGAGCCGGCCATGCTGTTGCGCGATCTTGCCGCCAGCGGGCAGCGCTTTCGCGACCTGCCCGCGATGTCACAAGGCTAAGCCGCCGGTGGCGCCTCAGGTGGGTGGTTTCAGTACCGAGACCTTGGAATTGCCGATGGCCGCCGATGGGGCGCGCCGCACGTTGCCATCCAGGAAGGCACCGGCTTCAATCGTCAGGCTTTCATGCACGACATCACCGTGTACTTCGGCGGTCTTGGTGAGGATCACGTTCTTGCCCTTGATTTCGCCGGTCACGTTGCCGCAAACGCGGACGGATTCGGCTGAAACGGAGCCGGTCACGGTGCCTTTCTCGCCAATGGTCAGAGCGCGGCTGGAAATGTCGCCATCGACTTTGCCGTCGATCTGAATTTCGCCGGTGCTGGTGAGATCGCCGGTCAATGTGAGTTCGGCGCTGATGATCGAGGGGGGCGCCGACGACCGGCTGTCGGCCGGTTTGGCTACTGCCGGGGCCGGCGACGGCGTCTCCGGGGTGGTTTGCACGGCCGGCTGCGGCGCGGGTGTTTGCTCGGAAATCTTGGTCGGCTTCGAGAACATCGGGCTACCCTTCAAGGAGGTTGCGAAGATCGCGGCCATTCTTGGGCGGTATGGTTAATGATCACTTAACAAAGGCCCGGGTGATTCGCCTATGATTCGGTTTCGCCGGGCTAGGCACGCTGCAGGGGTGGCGACCGCGTCGCGGGGCGCGTGGCGGTGCGGGTGAAGTCTGCGTTTTGCGACGGTAGACGCGGAAAATTCGATGGGTTTTGTGCTTGTTTGCACGGAATAATGCGGGTTTTACGGGACTTTACGACCGGCGCCGGAGCCGATTTCGGCCGTTAACAATTCGTTAAGAAACAGGCCAATAGCATCGCGTCTCACATCACCGCCCGCACGGCTCGGGTTGGTGCCGGGTACCCCGATGGCGCTTGTCGTTTGGGCGACGGCAGCCTCATTCGCGCCGGCGGAATCAGGGAGATTCGCGATGATTGACGTGAAACATGTCGTGCTGGACAGGCTGTTGGTGACAACCGCGTTGGCGGTGACCCTGGTGGCGAGTCCGGTCGGTCTCGCCCTGAGCGGCGGCGCGCTTGGTCTTTCCACCCAGACTGCCATGGCCATGGGAAATGGCGGTGGAAATAGCGGCGGAAATGGCGGCGGAAATAGCGGCGGCGGGAGTGACCACGGCGGTGGCAACGGCAATAGCGGCGGCGGCAGCGAAAATAGCGGCAGTAGCGACAACGGTAACAGCGGCAGTGGTAAAGACCACGCCAGTGCCGTTGGCAGCTCGGGGCCCGGCAAGTCGGACACCGGCAGCGACAAATCCAAGACCGCGAAGGAAGCGGTCCAGGAGCGCTACTTGACGGCGCTCGAGTCGGATCAGGAGAACAAGGGTCGTGGCAATGACCGCGATGTGGGGCGGCCCGAGTATCAATTGAACATTTCCGAGGCGAAGGCGTTGGTGGATCAGGGCTGGGGAGCCCGCCGCACGGAACTTGACGACGGCTTCGTAAATCATGGCGCGCGCGTGACCTTCTATGTGGAAATGGCCAGGGCGCTGGACCTGCCGAGCTACTATGGCGCGATGTGGGCCAATTTCGGAACCGCCACCGAGAACGGCCTGGCGGCCCTCGCGGCAGCGGCAGGGGGCAAGTTCGATCCCGATTCCTTGACTGATGCCGAAACCACCGTGGCAGAGGCTACGGCGGCGGAGGAAGAGGCCGCGGGGGCCGTTACGGCGCTTGAGCAAGAGATCGCGGATGCCACAGCGGTACTCGAGGACCCTGACGCAACCGATGCGGAAATCGAGGCGGCGCAGCAGGATCTGGATGACGCGACCGCCGCTCTTACGGACGCCGAGGTGGCACTGGCGGCGGCGGAAGACGACACCCAAACAGCCCAGGACGAATTTGACCAGGTGCTGCGCGATGCCGAGGCCGCGGAAAGCCTGGCGGCGGAAGCGCAGACAGAGCTCGATGAAGCGGTGGCGGCCGTCAAGCCCGGCGGTGGTCCCGGCGGTGGTTGGGAGACGATCGACCTGGATCAGAACGGTGATGGTTCGGTCGATGAAACCGATTTGGCGCTGCTGCAGGGCGGTGACGGCGAGGCGGAGATCGTCGCGGACTAACGGGCCGGCCGCTCAGCATATTAGGCCGGCGCGTTGGCAAGCCGGTACGAAGGACATGTGATGCGCGTAATCCAAGTGTTACTTTGCTGCGGCCTGGTTGGGTGCAGCGCCGTCGAGACTGCGGTGTTTTCCGACTCGTCGAAATTGTATGAAGGCATGACCGATAGCGACGTGGCCTTGGCCGCCGAAGCGATGCAGCTTGCGCTGGAGACGAAGCCGCCCGACGAGCCGGTCGGCTGGATTAATGATGAGACCGGGCATCAGGGTTCGATCGTACCGCGCCAGACATTCATTACGGATCGCGGGGTGTTTTGCCGCGCCTATGATGAGACCCTTGCTATCGGCGACCGAGACGGGACCGTACGTAACAGCGCCTGCCGGTCCGATGACGGCAAATGGACCTGGACGGGTTAGGGTAACTGATCTGGCTATTCGGTCGGCTGCCGCCGCGAGCAAGCGCCCGGTCTCAGCCGCCGAGCTTCCAAGACCCGTCGGGTTGCCGGCAGGCACGACCATAGACGGTCCGTGGTTGACCGCCAATTGTCGCCGCGGTGGTGTATTCGCGGCAATAGGCGCCGCTGGCGGTCTGATCCGTGCTGATTGGCGTCACCGTGTAGGTCTCTCGGTCACTGCCCTGCCAGGTGATTCTTTGACCGTCGGAAGCGCGCTCTAGGGCTTGGCCGACGCAGTTCTGATCAATGTTATCCATGCTGCGACCGATGCTGCCGCCGACGACGGCGCCGATAATCGTGCCGCCGATGACCGCTACCGTCGTACCACTGCCGCCGCCGACCGTGGAGCCGAGCGCACCACCCGCGGCGCCACCGAGGATGGCGCCCACGATGTCGCGGTTGCAGGTGCCGAGGTCGATGTCTAACGGCACGGCAATTGGCACGGCGTCAACATGCCGCTTGTTCCTGCCTTTGGACTTTTGCTTGGCGCGGTAGCCGTGGGCGGGCGCCCAAGGCGGCGGGTCGGCCATGGCTGTCTCAGTCCCCCAAAGGGCGGTCATCGTTAGGATGGTGAGTGCCGTGAAGATCCGTCGCGTAGTCATGAACCCTAGTCTCCGGCTGTTCAGAGGGAAGATAGGGATCGGTCGGTAAATTTCCGCTTAACGGTTGCTGAGCTGCGCCTCCTGGGCGACGGCTGATTCGCACACGGTTGGATTTAGCCGACTGCCGGCGCCGCCGGGAAGCCGAAACACCGATCCGAAATGCCGTTAAGCGGCATGTGGGTAAGGCCGTAAGCCGCAGCGGCGATTTGGTGCAATTTTGTGACTTTTTTGCGAGGAAATACGGGCTTCATTCCGGGCGTCTGTGACCACATTTGGAGCATAGGTTTCCGTAACCTTTGAGTAATGTCTCGGTTCATAACATCGCTGAACTTAGCACCCGGGCCTGCCGCCGCCGGCGGCGCCAGAGATCCCGATGACAGCGCATTGGGTCGGCCGGGGGCGGCGCTTTCGAGAAAACTGGATACCAGTAGCACTGGGGAGATTTGCGATGATTGACATAGGACTTGGCAGACGCACGACTTTGAACAGGCTTCTGGTTACGACAGGGTTGGCAGTGACCCTGGTCGCAGTACCGGTTGGACTCAAGGTATTGGACGGTTTCCCGGCATTTGGCGTGCATCTAGCCATGGCCGACGACGACGACGGTGATAGCGACGACGGTGGTGGTGGCGGCGAAAGCGGCGACGACGACAGCGGCGACGACGACAGCGACGATGACGACAGTGACGACGACGACAGCGACGATGACGATCACGGCGGATCCGGCGATGCTGGTTCGACCGCTGGTCTGGACGTGAATGGTGACGGCCAAGTCGACGACATCGATCTTGCGCTGCTGCGGAACGGTGGCACCGGGACCACTGGAAACGCTCCTTCAAGCGCCAACGTCCTCTCGAGCAGCAACACCGGGGTGGCTCCGACACCTATTCGACGGCGTTAGGGCGCTGATGTCCGGCTAGCTGGGCGGTGGGCCGCGTATTCGCGGCCATCGCACCTTCGGTTTCCGAAGGAGCGATGGGTTCGGCCGGCAAATCCCGGCTTAGCCGCCGCTGAGACTCAGTAAGGCCTGTCGGAGTCTAGTACGCGCGGTCGACGCAGAAGTCGGCGATGTCGGCCAAGGCATGGCGGTAGGCGCTGTCCGGGAAAACCGACAGAGCCTTGCGGGCGGCATCGGCATAACCGCGCGCTTGTGCCATGGTGTCGGCCAAAGCGTCGGTGCGCCGCAGCAGCGTCAGCGCGTGCTCGAAGTCATCCGGCCGTTGGTCGAGATCCTCTAGGACGCGGCGCCAGAAACGACGGTCTTCGCCATCACCGCGGGCGTAGGCGAGGACGACCGGCAGGGTAATCTTGCCCTCGCGGAAATCATCCCCGACCATCTTGCCGAGCTGCGCCTCCTGGGCGACATAATCGAGGTAGTCGTCGATGAGCTGGAAAGCGATGCCGAGATTGAGGCCGAAATCGGAAAGAGCCTGGGCTTCGGACGGCGGGCGCTCGGCGATGACGGCGCCGATACGGCACGCGGCGTCGAAGAGGGCGGCGGTCTTGGCCCGGATGACCGCCAAATAGTCGTCGACCGACGTCGCGGTATCGTTCGCGGTGACCATTTGTGCCACTTCGCCCTCGGCGATAATGGCGCTGGCGGATGAGAGGATTTCAAGTACCTCCAGGGAGCGGCTCTGCACCATGAGCTGGAAGGCGCGGCTGAACAGAAAATCGCCAACCAGCACGCTGGGTTTGTTGCCCCATAGGGTGTTGGCGGTATCGAGGCCGCGGCGAAGATTCGACTCGTCGACCACGTCGTCATGCAGAAGTGTCGCGGTGTGAATGAACTCGACGGTGGCCGCCAAGCCGATGTGGCGCTCGGCGCGGTAGCCGCACATGCGGGCCGATGCCAGAGTAAGCAGCGGTCGTAGCCGCTTGCCGCCGGCGGCAATGATATGCCCGGCAAGCTGTGGGATCAGCGCCACTTCCGAGTTCATATGCTCAAGGATCAGTCGATTGACCTTGGCAAGATCATCGGAGCAGAGCGCGCGCAGGGTGTCGTAGGGCGATGAGTGCGGCGGTGCCGCATCAGCGGCAGCAGTAAGCGCAACGGCCACGCATATCCTCCTTCTGCGCCACCACCGCTGTTGACGGCTGGGGCGACTTGACGCGAGCATAGGCTACAGGCGAACCCGGTCAAGCACACCCTCTTTCGAGGGCGTCGGAGATATTCGGACCCGGCCGAAAGGAGATAGGCAACTCTATGCGCGAGCTCGTTCGGAGCAACGATCCGGTTAGGTTGTCGTGGTTGGAGGCCTTACTGCGCGATCAGGGCATCGAGGCAATCATTCTCGACACCCACACGGCCATCCTAGAAGGCAGTGCCGGGGCGATCTTGCGGCGGCTGATGGTGCTTGACGAGGACTATGATGCGGCCTGCCGGCTTTTTCGGGACACTGGCGAAGCCATATCCGAGTTCGACTAGGCCGATGGCGGTCGGTACGGAAGACAGCTTGTTGGGAGGTCGGGTCAAGATTTGGCAGCCGGCCGACGGCTATCGGATCGCCATCGATACGGTGTTGCTGGCGGCGGCGGCGCAGGTGCAGCCCGGGGAGCGCGTGCTTGAGCTGGGTAGCGGCGTCGGTGGTGCGGCCCTGTGTCTGGCCCATCGGGTGGCCGGTTGCAAGGTTACCGGCCTGGAAGTCGCGCCGGATCTGGTCGCGGCGGCTCGGCGCAACGGGTCGGCCAATGGCATGACGGACCGGGTGCGTTTTCTAGAAGGCGGACTCGGCGTGCTGCCCGAGGAGGTTGCGGCGGGTGCGTTCGACCATGTGATGGCCAATCCACCGTTCCTCGAGCCGACTCGGGGTCGGGCGCCGCCGAGCCCGACCCGGGCCGCGGCGTTCGTCGAGGACGATGGCGCGACGCTGGTCGATTGGCTGGGCACGATGATCGCTTTGACGCGACGCAAGGGGCGCATCACGTTGATCCATCGCGCGGATCGACTGGATCATGTCGTGGCGGCGCTGTCGGCGCGGGTGGGCGATCTGCTGGTTTATCCGTTGTGGCCGAAGGCCGGTCGACCGGCCAAACGGGTCATTGTGACCGGGCGGGTCGGGACACGAGGGCCGTCGACCCTAGCGGCGGGGCTGGTCTTGCACGGGTCGGACGGCGGCTATACCGATGCGGCCGACATGGTGCTGCGGCAGGGGCGCGGCCTGATTCCGACCGATTAGGGTAGCAAGCAGACGGCTCGCGCTATCGCTACCGGTATCGCTTTCCTGGGGCGGCGAAGTCGGGCAATGTCAGCGCTTGGATCCGGCCGGGATATGAGGACTGACTAGGATGGCGCTAACGGTCGCGGAAATGCTGAAGCTGCTGCCCTTCGAGCGATTCCAGAATCCGCCGCCGGTCGTGGGCGTGATCCGACTGGCCGGCGTCATCGCGGCCGGGGAATCGCCGCTGCGCCGTGGCGCCTTGGCGCTGAGTGGCTTGGCCGCGGCGATCGAGCGGGCGTTCAAACTGCGGAACCTGAAAGCGGTTGCCCTGGTGGT
>JAJFJA010000050.1 GCA_021774445.1 Alphaproteobacteria bacterium | reverse complement strand
TCGTCCGTTGGCGCCCGAGCACCGCAAGCTGATGGCGAAGCGCGATAAGTTCGAGTTGCAGCGAGGCCCTGTCTCGAAGGCTCGGAAGGACGGCGGAGAGCAGCAGAGAGAGGATCGTAGGCATCCGCCAACGCTATCCGCGAGCACTCCGAGTCGGTAGGTTTTCCGCGCCGGATGGAATATTTAGAACGGACAAGGCGATGGCGAGGGAGAGATTCTGGATATCCTGGTCCAGTCCCGCAGGAACAAGAAAGCCGCACTCGAATTGATACGCAAACTGTTGAAGAAGCTGGGCTTCGCCCCTGATACCATCGTCATCGACAAACTGCCGTCATACGGTGCTGCGCTGAAAGATCTGGGTCTTTCCAGGCGCCATGATTTTGGCGGCCGGAAGAACAACCGAGCAGAGAATTCTCATTTGCCGGTTCGGCAGCGTGAACGACGAATGCAACGCTTCAAGTCGGCCGGATCAGCGCAACGATTTCTTTCCACACATGCCGCTATCTACAACACCTTCAACGTCCAGCATCATCTGATTTCCCGGAGAACACTACGCCAGTTTCGCAGCACCGCCATGAGCGAATGGCAGATCGCGATCGGTGCCGCTTGAACAAATATGCGCTCTGGCTATTTCTGCGACTGTAGGTCAGCAACGTGACAACGCCCTGAAAAATTCGAAGCAGATTTTACCTTTTATCCCGCGAGCCTTTGGTCGCGGAAAGCGTTTGGTGGCAAACCCGAATGATCCTTAAAGGCGCGCGAGAAGTGGCTGCGGCTAGAAAATCCGACAGTCTTGGCGATCTCATCGATTGACGATTTCTCGATCGCCAGCATTTGTGAGGCGCGCTGCATGCGCACATGGTTGACGAAATTCATCGGAGATCGTCCAAATGACTCGGCAAAGTGGCTGGCAAAGGCGGATCTACTCATGGCTGCTGTGTCGGCCATTGACTCGACCGTATAATCGGCGCCGGGGTTATCGAGAATCATGTCCATAACACGGCCCATCCGATCGTCCTCAAGTGCGGAGAGCCATGGTATAGCCTCCCCATCTTCGCTTGGCAGACGCCGGAAAAGATGCACAAGGCACTGGGTCATAAGGGCGGCAGTCATCGCATTGCTGCCCGCATCCGGTTTGGATTGTTCCGCCAAAATGCCCTTATAAACATTGAATGTCTCTGGGGAATCCGACATGTCGACGGAGAGAACGTCCTGAAGGTGATCGAATAGATCCAACGACGGACCATAGCGAATGCTTACGATGCCGCAACCGACTATTAAGTCGGGTTGGTCGCTCGAGCCGGCGGTAATGCGACAGACCTGTCCACCCGGAGGCGGCGCGTCAATTCGCAATTCGTCATGGATATCGCCGGTCGACTCGATCACATGTTTTGCCCCAATCGGGACGACAGCAAGGTGCCCCGGAAATATCGGATGCTCGTCGTTGTCCGGTCCATACAGCACCCCTTCACCCCGTAGCACGAAGTGGAACAACAGGCCTGAGGGTCCGGGCAAGTGAAGCCGCCAACCTTCATCCAGCGTGCAGAGCGCAAACGGCTTAACGTATACCGACAAATTCGAGAGCAATTTATCGATCAACATACAGCGACCCTACGCCGCATCCCGATCAGCAACAAGCGATCCGTGGACGATCCCGCACAACTCCCGGCCCAATTAGCACAGAGACAAATGTAACTGTGGTCCTTATCGGCGATGTGGGCGGTCTCTAAAGGGTACCGGGAAATGCACTAACCCCTTTGAACCCCGAACCCAATTCCGGAGACCAAGATTTAGCAGTTCCCTAAGTAACGTCACCTTCTTCGCCGACACACGAGTAAACAATCGGAGGAAATATCAAATGTGTGACGTTCATAACCACAATCACAGTGATAGAGCGGCTGACGGTTCGGAACAGCAACCGGCCGGACGCCGTAATTTTCTGAAAGCCGGTGCCGCCGCCGGCGTTGCAGCTGGCGCCGCCGCTCTTGGCTCATCGAGCGCCCGGGCGGCAGGGAATCCATATGCTGACCCGGAAAAAGCTGCGCTGCCACCATCCGACATGGTGCTCGACTTAAAGCGCACCGCGTTGGTGGTCACCGATCCCCAGATCGACTTCCTCAGCCCTACAGGCGTGACCTGGGGCGTTGTCGGCAAAAGCGTCGAGGAACAAGGAACGGTCGCCAATCTTGGCAGGCTGTTTCGCGCGGCCAAAGCCGCCGGCATCGTCGTCGCCATCTCACCACATTACTACTATCCAACCGACAGGGGGTGGATGTTCGAAGGCGGCCTCGAAAAGCTGATGCATAAGATCGGCATGTTCGATCGTAAAGGCACCCACACGATGGAAGGTTTCGATGGTTCGGGCGCCGACTTCATGCCCGAGTTCAAGGAGTTCATCTTCGACGGCAAGACCATCGTCGCATCGCCGCACAAAGTATATGGCCCGCAAGCCAATGATCTCGGTCTGCAGCTTCGCAAGAACCATGTCGATCAGGTCATTCTGGCCGGCATGTCAGCCAATTTATGCGTCGAATCTCACCTCCGCGACATGCTCGAACAGGGCCTTGAAGTGGCAGTGGTACGCGATGCGACGGCGGCGGCTATGCTGCCCGAGGGCGATGGCTATCTCGCGGCGATCACCAATTTCCGCTACATCGCCAACGCGCTGTGGACGACGGAAGAAGCCGTCAAACGTATCGGCGGCAAAGCTTAATCACCGGAATATGACCTGACTTACAAAAGGGCAGGAACATGAATGTCAAAAGCATCTTATCCATCGTGACGATTGGCCTCAGCGCAGGATTGCTGTCCACGACAGCGAGCGCAGCACCGGATACCTCTCTGGTTTTGCAAATGCTGGGAGAAGGCACCCAGGTCGGGACTTTGGCTGACGTCGCCAAGCGAACGGGCGTTGATCTCAGCAAGGAAGAACTGGGTTTTGCGTTGACCGACTTTGCGTGCCACGAAATGCCATTAATCGATCCGGCGACGAAAATGCGGTTGGGTGAAGGTATCGATTGTTTGGCTGGCATCACACCCGACGGTAATGGTGGCATGACCCTGACGGGAGTGTCGATATTCATGCTTCCCGGCGGGATTATTGTATCAAAAGGCGAGACCAGTCTACCGGCATTCATCAACGGCGTGGGGTCGGGCGACGGTCAACGCACCCACGTCACCGGCGGCATACCGATGACCGACAACATCGTTGCGACGACTGGTGACTTTGCCGGCATGGTCGGCAGGGCACGGCTGTCCGGTATGATCCGAGCGGGCGGCGAAAACATGGTCTTCGATTGCCTCTTTGTTCTTGATCTGAAGAGCGGCTAGAGGCCCGATATTGGCCGTCCAGGTGGTTTTCGGATATCAGAGAATCGGTCGGAGAGAGCGCCGGGGTAAACCCTGGCGCTTTCTCCCCAGTGATTGAGCGTTTTGAAGTTGCCGCAGGGGGCGTTCATAGATGTCAATGCCGTGCAGCCAGGACCGACCCGAAAGCATTTACAGGCCTCGAACGAGCCGGGTGGGACGAAAATATCGCCGGTTACGACGACGCATTCGGCGCGGTATCGAGGCAGACGGTTGACGGAACGCTTGACGCCGAGAATGTCTGCGACGGGATGCGGGTTCTCGATGCCTTTACCGGACGGGCATGCTCCGAGATGAATCTCGCTATGCGGCGTAATCCCGCGTCAGTCGACCGCCTCACAGGTCATCAATTCCATCTCGCCGCGACCACGAAGCGCCACCATCCCAAGACTGCGCGCGTGGATGCGGTCCCGGGCATGCATCCAGGCGGCACTGGATAGGGCCACGGTTCCCGGAGCTGCCGCACCGGTGATCCGTGCAGCAACGTTCACGGTATCACCCCAGAGGTCATAGAGGAATTGCTTCCTGCCGACGATGCCCGCGACCACCGGCCCGTACTGGATGCCGACGCGTAGCTGCCAGCCGGGCTCCATCGCCTGCGAGGCCGACACCATATCTAGCCCGCACTTGGCCGAGGCCGCGACTGGGTTTTCGACTGGGCGCAGCAACCCCGCCGTAGCAAGCACTGCGTCTCCGATAGTCTTGATCTTCTCTAGCCCGTGCCGTTCGAGAATGTCCTCGAAAGTGCACATCAAGGTCTGCAACTCTCCGACTACCTGCTCGGCGGGCATCCGGTCGCAATAGCTTGTGAAGCCGACGATGTCACAGAAGAGCACTGCGACATCCTCGAAACGACGCGGCTGGACCATCTCGGTCTGCTTCAGCTCTTGCACCGCGCCAGCCGGCAAGATCGAGTACAAGAGCTTGTCCGACCGCTTTCGCTCGCTCTCAAGACGGGACCGGTACTCCGCCTCCTGGTCACGCATCCGTTTTTTGTCGAGGCTGGCCCCGACCCGCGCCTGCAGCAGAGTCGCATTGAAGGGTTTCGGCAGATAATCCTCCGCCCCTAGCTTGATGCACCTGACGACGCTATCCATTTCGTCCAGGGCCGAGATCATGATTACCGGAATGTCGCGCAGCGATGGATCGGTTTTTATCCGCTCCAGCGTCTCGTAACCGTCCATCTCGGGCATCATGACATCGAGCAGGACCAGATCGAAGCGCTCGGTGCGTAGCGCCTCCATCGCCTCAAGCCCGCTAGCCGACTCGACGATGTCCTCGTAACCTTGCCGGCGTAGACGCTGCGTCAAGGTGAAGCGGTTGTCCTCAATGTCGTCGACCACCAGCAGGCGGGGGGCCTCGGCCATTATCCGGTCCCTTCGGTGCCCAACAATGCCTCGATTTTCACGACCAGACGGGCGAGATCGACGGGCTTTGTCTCATACTCGTCACACCCGGCCGCGAGCGCCTCTTCCCGGTCACCGCTCATGGCATGTGCCGACAGCGCGATTACGGGTATTGCCGCAGTGGCGGGATCAGCCTTCAGTCTGCGCGTCGCCTCCCAACCATCCATCACCGGCAGTGACAGGTCCATCAGGATCAGCGATGGCCGGTCTGAGGCGACGCGATCCAGCGCGACCTTGCCGTTTTCGGCGTGGACTACCTCGAACCCCCGCCGCTTCAGCCGCCGGCTCAGCATGAAGACATTGTCGTCGTTGTCCTCGACATAAAGGATCCTGGTCATTTCAGATTGTCTTCCACATCGCCACCGCCGTCCACGACCCGCGCTACATGTCGTCGTAGCTCGTCAGCGACTTCGTCGAGCCCTCGACCGGATTTCCGTATGACATCGTCCACTTTCCCCGAAAGCCGTGCGGCCTCGGCCTCGGACAAGTCGGCGGCAGTAACAACGATGACCGGGACATCCGCCCCATCCGGACGGCCTCGAAATGCTTCTATGAACTCAAACCCGTCCATCTCCGGCATCATCAGGTCGAGGAGAACCAGATCGGGTCGGAATTCCGAGACCCGCTCCAGCGCCACCTTTCCGTTCTCCGATTCGGCGACCAGACAGCCTTCCCCAATCAGCAACCGCCGTAACATGGTGCGTGTGACGTCGTCGTCCTCGACGACCAGGACACGCGCCCCAACCGCCGTACCGACGAACCGGCCGAGTGTGCTATGGAGTGCATCGCGGTCGACCGGCTTGGTCAGGAAGCCTGTCGCGCCCAGCGCATAGCCGCGCCGGCTCTCCTCGAGGATCGAAACCAAGATCACCGGTATGGCGGCAAGCTCGGCGTCGGCCTTGAGCGCGCTGAGAACGGACCAGCCGTCTTTGCCGGGCATGAGGATATCGAGAGTGATCACCGTCGGCCGCAACTCGCGTGCGAGGCGCAACCCCTCCTCACCGTCCGAAGCGGTTACCACCCGCACGCCTTCACGCTCGATCATGCGGCAAATCAGGTCGCGCGCCTCGGCCTCATCATCGATGACGAGGGCTACCGCCTCGTTGCGCCGGGCGATGGGGGGCGCTGGCGTCCGATCGGTGGGAGGGGCATTGTCTTCGTCATGGCGAATCTCCGGCTCGACAGGGATGAAGGCCGTGAAGGTGGAGCCTTCTCCGGCGACGCTTTCGACCAGGATGTCGCCTCCCATCAACTGCGCCAGGCGGCGGCTTATCACCAGACCGAGCCCGGTGCCGCCGAATTTACGTGTTGTGGTCGCGTCCGCTTGGCTGAATTCCTGGAATAGCCGGCTAAGCTGCTCCTCGGAAATGCCGATACCGGTATCGCGGACTGCGAATGCAACGGCGGTGCGCCCGTCATGTTCAGCCAGCGAGACCGCCAGAGACACCTTGCCCTTCTCGGTGAATTTGCAGGCATTCGAAAGCAGGTTGAAAACGATCTGACGGACCCGCATCGCATCGCCGCGGATCGATCCGACGCCATCGCCCAATTCTTTTTCGAGCGCATTTTCGTTCTTCGCCGCAAGTGGCTGCGCCATGGTAACGATGTCTCCGACCATGGCGGGTACGTCGATTGCATCAGCCACGAGATCGATCTTGCCGGCCTCGATCTTGGACAAATCGAGCACATCATTGATCAGCCCGAGCAGATGCTTGCCGGCACGATTGATGCGCTGGAGGGGTTCGATGAAGGCGTCGAGGTCGTCCTCCTCCGCGTCTTCCTGCAGCATCTCTGCAATGCCGATAACGGCATTCAGGGGAGTGCGCAACTCGTGGCTCATATTGGCGAGGAATTGGCTCTTGGTTCGCGTCGCGTTCATCGCCGCGTCGCGGGCCTCGGCCAGCCGGTCGACCAGTTCGCCCAACTGGCTCTCACGCTCCTTTAACTCGGTAATGTCGGTGTAGACGCCGACGACGCCGCCGTCACCGGTCCGCTTTTCGCTGATCTTGATCCATGTGCCGCTCGCCAACTTCATCTCGCGCGAACCGCCCGGGCTCTTGTGGGTGGCGACCCGCTGCGCCACCCAATCTTCAAGGCTAAGCCCGTCCAAGGGAATCATTCCGGTGGCTGCTACGGCGCGCACCATTTTATGGAATGGCACGCCAGGTTTGACGGTCTCGGATGCGGTGAAAAAGAACTCCTTGAACTGCGAGTTGAAGACGGCCAACCGGTCGTCCTGATCATAAAGCACAAAACCCTCGGATACCGACTCGATCGCCTCGAACAGCTGGGCGCGAGCGGCTTCCGCCGCCCGTTCAGCGTTGCGAAATTCATCCACTTGGCGGAATCTGTCGATCGCCAGCCCCAGATGGGTGCCAAACTGCATCGCCAACTTCACATCCTCGTCCGAGAAAACGTTGGCTTGTGTCGCGCAAAACAGGATGGCGCCGATTACTCTGCCGTAGGCCCGCAATGGAAGGGCGATCACCGAGCGTGACGAGCCGTCCGAGAGTGCCGGGTCCACCGGCTCCGGTAAGTCCGCCAAAGCGGCGGAAATATCCGCCTCGACGCAAGGCTGACCAGTACGGATCACCTGGCCATGAAAACCCTCATCCAGAGAAACGCCAGATTTCGCAACCTTCTCATGGTCGCGCCGTGTCTCTAAAAGCGTTCGCAGAACATAGGTCTCGCCACCCTTCTCGGTCAGGGCCAAGGTGCAACGGTTGAAATCGAAAACCCACTTGATCCGATTGACCGCCTCAAATAAGAGCTGCTCGAGCTCGGTCGAGCGCGCGATCAGAAGGACTACGTCGGAAATCAGCGCAAAGCGGGCCGCCTGCGCCTCCCATCCCGGTGGCGGCGTTCTTTTTAGGTCAGAGGACATGTGAGCGCCGGGTCGCCGCCGCTAGGCGGCGAGGCCTTGGGCGATCATTTCGTCGACGTCGATCTTCAGCGCATCCGCGACCGAGTCGAGATAGCCGCCGAGCGCCGCAAGCGCCACGATCTCGACCACCTCGGCATCGCTAACGCCCATTTCCCGCAGCTTGTCAAAATCCCCGCCCGACAGGCTCTTCGGCGATTTTGCCACCTTCACGGCGAAGGTGACAATGGCTTGCACCCGTTGTGGCGTGAGCGTTCCGAGATTTCCACTGAGCGCGGCCAGTGTTGCTTCGTCGATGCCCACCGTCCGGCAGCTCAGCTTGTGTACCGAACCGCAATACCGGCACTCAGATGCTGCCGCGATCGAGTAGAGCACCATGCTGACCACCGGCTTTGGCAGCGTCGAGTTCAACTGCAACTCGCTCATCGCCCCAACCGTGGCTCTCAACGCTTGCGGTGAATTCGCGAGCATTTTCAATATATTGGGAACAAACGGGATCTGCAAAGCCTGTTTTACCTGGCCAAAAATCGCGGCGACCTCCTCGCTGGCCTCCGCTTCCGTGATGCCAGAAATCGGGCTTTCTCCAAGCGATGGCAGCGCCGATGGATCACCTGGGAGCACCGCACCAGCTGCCGCCACCGCAGGCCCGGCACCGGGCGGTGCGCCATTCGG
Source organism: Alphaproteobacteria bacterium (assembly GCA_021774445.1). Taxonomy (GTDB): domain Bacteria; phylum Pseudomonadota; class Alphaproteobacteria; order UBA6615; family UBA6615; genus SZUA-147. Next base: position 1,422 of record JAJFJA010000050.1, on the reverse strand, counting down.
GCGCGCTCGGGTGGCTGCACCGCCACCGCCGAACAGTTTGTTCAACAATCCCATCAGGTGTCCCCTTATCGCGCGGTCCCTCGCCCCAAATAAGCTGAAGGTTGGCGAAATCGTACGTCGAGTCAGCTGCCAAGGGAAATACATTCCATCGGTAGCCATCTGGTGACCCGCCTGGGTTGACCGTCTTCGAAGGGCCAGAGGGAACTCGAACTCTCGACCACCTTGTTACAGCCCCGCTAGATTCCGCATATTTTCCAAAGCCTTAGCTTCTGAGAAATCTCTAACCATCGTGGAATTTCGACTGGACTGTCCGGCCAGACTGAGCGTCGCTGTGTGACGACGGGACGGGCCTCTCCATGGCCCTGTCCGGCCCCGGTCGCACAAGGACCGGGGCTTGGGGCAGCGGGAAAGCCGTGCAAACGCCACGGTGTCGTAACCTTGGAGACCAAGATGACCAAGACAAGCCGTCGGTCCGCCAAGGCGGTGACCGCTATGTTGTCGACGCTATTGTCGCGCGATGCAGAAAATATCCTATGCGACGGTACCGATTTCCGTCGTCCATTATCCAGCATTCAGTGTGGCTGTATTTCCGGTTTCCGCTCAGCTACCGCGATGTGGAAGATTTACTCGCAGAGCGTGGCGTTGAAGTTTCCTACGAGACGGTCCGGCGCTGGGCTCTGAAGCTCGGACAGGTCTATGCCCGCAAGCTAAGGCGCCTTCGACCTCGGGCCGATTACCGCTGGCACCTTTACGACGTGTTTGTCTCCATCAATGGCAAACGGATGTATTTATGGCGGGCGGTGGGCCGCGAGGCCGGCTTCTGGCCTTTTCTTTTGGTGTTGGTTAGCAGTCGCCAGATCTCGACGCGACCGTCTGAAGCCGGCCAGCCCGCGGAACTTGCGATGGTTTGGTGGCGAAAATGGGCCGACAGAGACGCAGTCCCTTAGTGGCCGTAAATGTCTCTTCCATCCAGTCTCACCGCCCGATGACAACGGGGACAGGCCCGCGAAACCGGCCGGTTCTGCCGTTTTTCTTCGCGGCACAGTCTGGTGGCGGACAGGCGGGAGACTGGGTGGTGGTGGAAGCAGTCTCACGCGAACCCAGCTCCCCTGTTTCCCTGCTAAACAGGGGACATACAGGGAATATCTGCGAATTGATCACCAAAAACCAGACCCAACAACTCCGATATCTGGCCGATTCCTTAGTCCTCCAGGTCGAATTCCCTAAGGAACAAAACAGGGAATTTTCTTGCGATAACAGGGAAGCATCTTGGGAAATCAGGGAGTGGGCAGGCCGCGTTGTCATGTGGTGGAGCGCCATGTTTTCTTCATCGCACGTTTCAGAAACTTCAGCGCGGCCGAGCAATAACGTAACAACAACCACCCTAGTTCATCGGCTTCGGGACAACGCGGCGCGGTTCGC
>JAJFJA010000049.1 GCA_021774445.1 Alphaproteobacteria bacterium | reverse complement strand
CGAGGCGGCACGAGACTATACCCGCGCTTTGATGGAGACCGAGGCTTACGCGGCCTCCAGCGGCCAACGCAAAAAGATCGAAAGGCTCTTTGGTGAGGCCAAGCAGATCCTCTCGATGGTGCGCTTGCGATTGCGCGGCCTGACCGGCGCTCGGGATGAGTTCCTCCTAACCGCCACCGTCCAGAACCTCAAAAGGCTCGCCAATCACACCACACGACCGCCGCCACAGCCGATGATGGCCTGAGCCATGCCGCAAAGCCTCATCCGCCCATGCCAATAACGCCAAACCGCCTCAGCAGATCGCTGAAGCGGCAATAATAAAGTCCGCTACTTCCATCAGCGGACAGTGGAATGCGCCTCCAATCGGACTTCTTCAACACACACAGCCATTGGCGGACGTTCATGACGGCGATGATCGCTGCCATCACTTCTGTGAGTTGGCGCAATCGAGCGAGCTGGCATAGTACTTAGCCATGTACACTCCGCCCAGCTTCCGCAACGGACTTGAGCCTACGGTTCTGCCGACGTCCCGGCGAGGGACTTTTCTGGTGAGAGCAATAGGATGGGCATTAGAAACTATTTGATCGAAGGCGTTTCTGGCACCGGCAAGACGTCAGTCTGCCACGAACTGCGGCGGCGCGGTTGCCATTCCATCGATGGTGACACTGAGTTGGCTTATAAGGGCGATCCAAAGACGGGGGAACCGGTGGATAGGCCTGCCCACGAAAACGAGACGGACAGCGTCGCATGGGTGCACGAGCATCAAATTTGGGATGTAGACAAAGTCAAATCCGTGGTCGCTGATCAACGCAACGCGATGTCCTTCTTATGCGGCGGCTCCAGGAATTTCTCCAACTTCATTGATTTGTTTGACGGAGTTTTCGTTCTCGACGTCGATCTGGACACGTTGAACCGGCGGCTTACCGGGAGACCAGAAGATGAGTTTGGCGGAAGACCGAGAGAACGGGAGCTGATTGTGCGATTGCATGCAACAAAAGAAGATATCCCGAAGTATGGTGTCGTAATCGATGCCACTGCACCGCTTGAATGCGTTGTGGATGAGATTTTGGAAAAGTGCAACTAGATCACAGACGCCTGGCATTCCTACCAGACTCAGCGAAATGACTGGAACTAAGGTTGAGGCTTGGTCCGCTGATATCCGCTGGTCGAGACATTTCACACCATTGGCCTAGGGCGTCCTTATTCCCGAACGTCCGCTTAGGGTCACCTCCGGAAATTAGAGATGACGCCAGCAACGTCGGCTCTCGGGGGTAGAGCGGTCGCACCGGCGCCGGCCCGAACAGCCGGTATTCGCCAAGAGCTGCCGTTCCGCGCTTGAGCCTATAGCTGGAATTTCTTCTTTATCAAGTTAGCGCAGGCTGCCGGTGTGGCGCTGCTCGTGTCCACTTCAAGGTCGTACGTCATGCCCCTATGGACGCGGTCATACTGCCATCGGGCCAGTCCAATCATGCGATTACCCCGCTGGCGTTCGCGGGCTTTCAGGACGTCCAATGGGGCGAAGACGCCGACGAAATATGCGTCGAAATCAGAAAGCAACTCTGCATAGTGTGCCGCCTCTTCCGCTAGCATGACATCGTCGACTATCAAGCTGTTTCCCTGTGCTGCCATCGCGGCAACGGCGTGTCGCATTCCGCGCAAAGCCCGTTCTCCCACCGTCCCGGTCTTGATGACGACCATCGGGTGTCCATCCGCGTCCACGGTTCGGTAGGTGAACCCATCAGGGTGGTCCTGATAACCTTCCGGCAGCATCGCCATGAAAACATCCATCTGGACATGCAGCAGCGGCACGGTCGCAACGGCCTGCAAGGCCTTAGCAATAGCGCCTTTGCCAACGCTCCCTACACCGTTGAGAATGATTATCTTGGTGGTCATGCGCACGGCTCACAGTCTGGCGTTGAGGGCCGATTTTGATCCGACACCGCTCCTTGGGCCGATCGCCGGCAAACGGTTCTACGGCAAATCCCGCTCGGCGGGTCCTCAGGCGAGTTCGCTTTCCTTGAGGCGCTTGGTCTTCTGCATCTTGCGCATGATCATGCTGCGCCGCAGGGCCGTGAGGTGATCGACGAAGAGGATGCCGTCGAGATGGTCGATCTCATGCTGGACGCAGGTGGCCAGGACACCGTCGGCCTTGAGCTCCCGAATCTCGTTCTGTCGGTCAAGGTAGCGGACGCGGACATGGTCCGGCCGGGAGACGTCGGAATATTGCTCGGGAAAACTCAGGCAACCTTCCTCGTAGGTCACGTCCTGGTCGGAAATCTCGATGATCTCGGGATTGACCATGCACAGCGGCGCCCGCTCCTCTTCGTCGCGGCCGACATCGACGACGATGACCCGGCGGTCATCGCCAACCTGGGGGGCGGACAAGCCGATCCCAGGCGCCGCGTACATAGTCTCGAGCATGTCGTCCATGAGGCGCACCAGCTCGGCATCGACGCGCTCGACAGGCCGGCACTTGATCTTCAAGCGCGGGTCCGGCGCGATTATGACTGGTAGCAATGCCATGTAGTTATGCCGCCTTCTGGAACAAATCCAGACGGTAGGTATGCGCTGAACCGGCCGGCGTCAAGCCTTGGCCGGCCGGCGCATGCGGTCCCCCGCACGAGATGGTTAATGCTAAACTACGGGCACGCGACTCGCACCCCCAATAGGCGGCAGACAAGATGGATGTGGTAACGGCTGTGGTGATTCTGGGGGCGATCCTCGGTGTCGGCGGGCTGATCGCGGCGGCCTTGATCTTCGGCCGCCGGGATGACCGCGGCGGAACGCGCATAGACGAGCTCGTGGGGCGGCTGAGCCAGCTTGCGGAAGCGCAAACAACCGCACAGTCGCAAATGGGCGAGCGGCTGCAAGCGCAGGAGCGGGCACTCTCGAAAGCGCTCGACGAGCGGCTGAATCAGGTTTCCAGCCGGGTCGGCGACAGCCTGGAGAAGACCCAGCAACAGCAGCGCAGCGCCTTGGACGACCTCAAGGCGCGGCTGATCACCATCGATATGGCGCAGAAGAATATCTCGGAGCTGTCGACCCAGGTGGTCGGGCTGCAAGACATCCTGGGCAACAAACAGGCGCGCGGGGCGTTCGGCGAGATCCAGCTGCGCGATCTGGTGGACATGGTGCTGCCGCCCGCGGCACGAAAATACCAAGCGCCGATCGGCGACAACAAACGGGTGGATTGCCTGCTGGTGCTGCCGAACCCGCCGGGGCCGATCGCCATCGACGCAAAGTTTCCGCTGGAATCCTACGCCGCGATGCAAAATGCAGAGGACGACCAGACGCGCAAAGTGGCAATGCGCAACTTGAAGGCGGACGTGCTGAAGCATGTCGACGATATCGCGAACAAATACATCGTGCCGGGGGAAACGGCGGAGGCGGCGCTGATGTTTCTGCCATCGGAGGCGATCTATGCCGAGCTGCACAGCAATTTCGGCGATGTCATCCAAGCCTCCTACCGGGCACGGGTGTTCATCGTGTCGCCGACGACCCTGTGGGCGACCTTGAATACGATACGGGCGGTGCTGAAAGACGTACGCATGCGGGAGGCGGCCGGCGTCATTCAGCAGGAGGTCGAGAAGCTGATGGTCGATGTGAAGCGGTTGGACGACCGCAGCGAAAAATTGCAGAAGCATTTCGGCCAAGCCACCGAGGATGTCCGGCAGTTGCGGATCTCAACCGAGAAAATAAGCCGGCATGGCGAGCGGATTCAGGACTTGCAACTGGCTGACGAGGAAGAAGCGGAGGAGGCGATCGCGGCACCGCAAGCGGATCTGCTGGAGGCCGATCTGCTGGAGGCCGGGCCGCGACTGCGGCAGGCCTAAGCGGCGGTGGTGGCGGCGACGTCCGCCGCCGCCACATAGGGGTCGGCCAGGGTGAACGACGCGCTGAGCACCATGTGCACGCCCCGGCCATCGCGCGATAGGGGCAGCATGATGTCCTCCAGCGCCTGTTCGGTCGACGGGCCGTCGGGGGAGACGGTGTCGTGCTGGCCGAACGCCGGTTCGCCGGTGCGCACGACCTCACGCAAGGTCTTAAGCATGCGCCGCCGGCCGCGACCCGCCGGCGCTTCGTCAAGGAATTGTCCGGTGGGATCGTAACCCAGCGCGGTGGCGGCGGCGCTGCCGGCGACGCGGGTATAGAACCGGCGTCCGCCGTCGACGACTTCATAGAGCTGAACATGGGGGAGCAACGGCCGAATGTCCGCCGTGTCGATGTCGGCGCGGCTCGGCAGCCCGCGGATACCGCGCGCCTGCTGCCAACAACGGTACAAGGTTTTCGCACCGTTCGACTCAGGCCCGGCTTGTTCGGACTCAGATTTCATCGCGTCCCCAGGAAATCGTTACGTGTGTCAAAGTCATTACAAAGTAAACACTTCTGACTATTGGAGCCACTTCTTGAATCGATTAAGTGGTTTTGTCAAGAATCACTGTTGGGCGCTGTCCGATCGAATCAGTTTACCTTGTTGGCACGCGTTGGCAGGTTTCCGAGGACACGTCCAGGGGCGCGCAAGGAGTGCGTATCACCCGGAGGTATTGCGGTGTTGCAGCCGCTCGAGCGTCCGGCTATCGGGTTGACCGCCAAAATACTTCGTTAGGGCATGCTCGAAGACCGTGTTATCCGACGCGGCTTCGGCAAATAACGTCAGGGAAGAGCGAAACTTCACGTCATCGGGGTCGCCGAAAATCTGGCGGGCAGACCGTCCTTCGATCTGATCCACCAGCCGGACGCACTCTCGCAGCCGCGGGCCCAGAATCGGGTGCTCAGCATAGGCCACGGCTTCCTCTCGCGAAGAGATTGCGAACCTGCGGGCCATGTCGCTCTGCCCGAGCCCCTCGATCTGCGGGAAGACAAACCACATCCAATGGCTGCGCTTGCCGCCGCTGCGCAGTTCGGCGCAAACCTGCTGGAAGCACGGCTGCTGCGCAGCCACGAAGCGCTCGAGATTGTAAGGATCGTACATTTCGGCCCATCCTCTCGATCGCCCAGGGTGTCGGCTCAGGCCGGGCGGAGGGCGCCGTCATCAAGCCGGTCTATGGGGCGGATTTGATTGTACCGGCGCCGTTGTCCAATCTTAAGTCGGGCGGCGGGCGCGGAGGGCGGCGGTTAGGGTGCCGTCGTCGAGATAGTCCAGTTCGCCGCCGACGGGGACGCCGTGGGCCAGGCGGGAAACCTGTACCCGACAGTGCTGGAGTCGCTCGGTGATGTAGTGGGCGGTGGTCTGGCCGGCGACGGTGGCGTTGGTGGCGAGGATGATCTCCTGCACCGCCGGGGCGCCGGCGCGGGCGACGAGGCCGTTGATGCGGAGGTCCTCGGGGCCAACACCGTCGAGGGCCGATAGGGTGCCGCCGAGGACGTGGTAGCGGCCGCGAAACGAGCCGGTGCGCTCCAAGGCCCAGAGATCGGCGACCTCTTCGACGACGCAGAGCAGGCTGTCATCGCGTTCGGGGTCGGCGCAGACCGCGCAGGGATCGCTGGTGTCGACATTGCCGCAGGTGGTGCAGGTGGTGATGGCTTCGGCGGCGCGGGTCATGGCCGCGGCGAGGGGCGCCATAAGGCGGCTGCGCTTGCGGATTAGATGCAAGGCGGCGCGGCGCGCAGAACGCGGGCCGAGGCCCGGCAGCTTCGCCAGCAGCTCGATCAAATGCTCTATTTCGCGTGCCGCCATCTGGCCAGGGAATGTCTTGGGCTTGGCCTAAAAAGGCAGCTTGAAGCCGGGCGGCAACTGCAGGCCGCCGGTGACATCCTGCATCTCTTCGGCAAGTTTGGCCTCGACCTTGGTCTTGGCGTCGGTATGAGCGGCGACGATGAGGTCCTCAAGGATCTCGGCATCCTCGGCCTTGATCAAGGAAGGGTCGATCTTCAACCGTTTCATCTCGCCCTTGCCGTTGAGCGTCACCATGACCATGCCGCCGGCCGAGGCGCCGTCGACTTCGGCGTCGGCGAGCTTCTGCTGCATCTCGGCCATCTTGGTCTGCATGGACTGCGCCTGCTTCATGAGCTGGCCAAGATTCTTCATAAGACGTCGTCTCCATTGCTCAAATCATCGTCGGCCAAGAGGGCCGCGTCCTCGGCGGCGCGACCGTCGTCGGTATCGGCCGGCACCGCAAGGGACGTTACACGTTCAATACGGGCGCCGGGAAAGGCATCGAGCACGGCGCGAACCGTCGGGTGCTGCTCGGCGCGCTGATTCAGGGCCGCCTTGGCGGCATTATCCTGAGCCGCCAGTGTATCGTCCGCCCCGGCCCGATCGGCGACGCTGACCTGCCAATGGGCACCGCACCATTCGCGCAAGCAGGCCAAAATACGGCCCGCCAGGTCGCGCGGCGCCCCGTCACCGACACTGATCTCCAGACGCCCCGGTTCGTAAGCGACCAGGTGGACATCGTCATAAAGATGCTTGCTCAGCCGGGCCTCGCGATGGCTGCCGAACAACGCGACGAGGGCGCGGAAGTCCGCCGGGTCAGGATCCGCCATCGCGGGCGTTTCGGCCGGTGGCATGTCGGCGGACTCCGCCGGTGACTCATGCGCGGCCGCCCGCATCACCGGGGCGAGCGCCGGACCGGCGTTGCCGCGGGACGTTGCCGGACCCGACGACGATGGCGGCCGGGCAGACGAGGACGGCGCCGGGCCGGCAGACCGGGTTGGCGGGCCGGGCGGCGGCGGACTCGGCGCGTCCGTGGCCTGGCCCCGCAACCGCTCGATGGCCTCGGCCGGCGGCGGCAGGGAGGTCATATGGGCGAGCCGGATCAACACCATCTCGGCGGCCGGCAACACGGCCGGCGCGGCCTGAGTCTCGCCGAGCCCCTTGAGCAGCACTTGCCAGGCCCGGGAGAGTTCCGGGATGGGGAGCTTTTGCGCGATTTCCTCGCTCCGGGCCCGCTCTAGTTCCGACAGGGTGGCGTCGGCGATGGCGGCCGGGGCGACCTTGATCCGGGTCAACCAATGGGTGAGCTCGAGCAAATCCTGCAGCACAACGATGGGGTCGGCGCCGGCCTGATACATGCCTTGCAGAATATCGAGGGCCGGGGCGATCTCGCCGCGCATAACGGCCTCGAAAAGATCGTAGACGAGGCCGGCATCGGCGAGACCGAGCATGGCCCGGATCTCGGCCTCGCTGGTCTTGCCGTCGCCATGGGCAATGGCCTGATCGAGCAAAGACACGGCATCACGGGCGGAGCCGTCGCCGGCGCGGGCCAACAAACGCAACGCTTCCGGCGGCACTTGCGCGCTTTCGGCGGCGGCGATGTTGCCGAGATGGGCGACCAGGGTGTCGACGGGAATGCGGCGCAGATCGAAGCGCTGGCAGCGCGACATCACGGTGACCGGGACCTTGCGGATCTCGGTGGTGGCGAAAATGAAAGTGACGTTGCTGGGCGGCTCCTCCAAGGTCTTCAACAGCGCATTGAAGGCATGGCGCGACAGCATATGCACTTCGTCGATGATGTAGACCTTGTTGCGGGCGCTGACCGGCTTGTAGCGCACGCCATCGAGGATCTCACGGATATCGTCGACGCCGGTGCGGCTGGCGGCGTCCATCTCGATGACGTCGAGATGGCGATCCTCGGCGATGGCCCGGCAATGCTCGCATTGGCCACAGGGCTCGATAGTGGGACCGCCGCTGCCGTCGGGGCCAACGCAGTTGAGGCATTTGGCGATAATGCGGGCGGTGCTGGTCTTGCCGGTGCCGCGAATGCCGGTGAGGATGAAGGCATGGGCGACCCGTCCGGCGGCGAAGGCGTTACGCAGGGTGCGCACCAGCGCCTCCTGCCCGATCACGTCGGCGAAGGTTTGCGGGCGGTATTGGCGGGCGAGAACACGGTAGCCGGCAGCGGCAGTGATGTTGGATTGCGGCGGAGGGGTGGCGGCCGGCGCGGCGGTGGCATCATCGGCGGATGGGACAGCGCCGAGAAAGCTGATTTGGTTGGGATCGTCGATGGTCGCGCTGGCCGTGCCAGCCGCCTCGTCGTCAACGCCCGGCGGTCGATCCTGCGGCGGGCCGTCATCTGGCGACATGGTCATCGGCTCACCGTTCCGGCGTCACAGCCCGGGCAATCACCTCGGCCGGCCCCGCTTTCCGTAAGTCTCAGGTGGGAGATTGAGTTGAATACGACCCGAGCATATCTCGTTACGGCTGCTTCCTCTCGGACCTGACCGGGTTGGCGAGCCGCCCGTCCGCCCCAATCTCCCGTCAGTACTATATCAGATCAGAGGCGCCCATCCGCAAGCTTCCATGCACTTGCAGTGGAAAGCCGTCCTGTGACAGGGTTTGAGCGCATCATGGCGAGAAACTTCTATACCAACAAAGCCCTCGACCGGGCGGCGCACCGGCGCGAAGACCTGGACTGGCTGCGTGCTCGCTTGCGCCATCCGGCGAGCCGGCTGGTGCCGGTGTGGGGCAGCGAAAACCTGGTCAGCCACGGCGGCGATCCGGAACCGGTGCTGCTGGAAATGACCATGCTGGAAGCGTTGGCGGAACATCCGGAGGCCGCGCTGCTGCTGGGCCTAGCGGGCGAAACGGCCTATTTCGCGGTCGATATCAGCCATATCGAGGCGCCCGACAGCCTGCATGAGCTGGCCGCCGCGGGGCGGTTCGAGGATCTGCGCCGGGTCGGGCCGCTACTGGGGCCGGAACAGGGCTCGCTGATGGCCTATGCGCGGGCCATGGTGACCTGGCATCAGCGGCATAACTTCTGCGGCGTCTGTGGCCATGACACCGAGGTGATCAGCGCCGGCCACAGCCGAAAATGCCTTAGCGAAGCCTGTGGAGCCCAGCATTTCCCGCGCACCGATCCGGCGGTGATCATGCTGGTGCATGACGACGACCGGATCATCCTGGGCCGCAATCCGCGCATTCCGGCCGGCATGTATTCGATCCTGGCCGGGTTCGTGGAGCCGGGAGAGAGCCTGGAAGACACGGTGCGGCGCGAGGTCCTGGAAGAGGTCAACGTGACGGTCGAAGATGTGCGCTATCACTCGTCGCAGCCGTGGCCGTTCCCGTGTTCGCTGATGATTGGGTTCACGGCGCGGGCCACCAGCTTCGACGTGACGCCCGATCCGACGGAGCTGGACGACGCCGGCTGGTATAGCCGGGCAGACCTACGCGCCTCGCCGGAGGACGAGACGTTCCGGCTGCCGCGCAAGGATTCAATCGCCCGGCGGCTGATCGAAGATTGGCTGGCCAAGGGATAGCCGAAAGTATGCGACCAGCCCTCAGCCTGACATGCTCCCCTCCCAGTTCCGGCCGGCATAGAATAAACGCAGGATTGTGACGCGATACGCATCGACCGAGAAGGCGATCGTGACACGTCGTTCGAATCCGACAATGCGGAGGCCCCGGCGAATGTCATCGCGGCGGTGCCCGCGTTCTGAGGCGGTGGAGAAGCCTCGGCAGTAGGTTTCCAACCTGTTGATATAGGCAATTGCCGTTTCAGGGCCGGCTGCGAGTGCAATCCAATCATAGAGCGCGATCAGATCGGCCCGTGCTTCCGGTGAAAAAGCGACGGTTCGCCGTTTCACCCACGTCCCTTCAGCTTGGCGGCATGGTGGGCGCGAAGCTGAGCGAATACTGAATCCACTGCGATGCCTTTGGCCGGATCGGCTTTCATGGCGTCATACGCGGGCCCGACCTCATCGCGGAGCCATCCTTCGATCGCTTCATCGCGTTCCCGCAACGCCCGTAAGCCCGCCCGAACCACTTCGCTTGCCGACGCGTAGTTGCCGGAAGCAACCATCTTGTCGAGATAGGCGGCGTGTTCGGCCGGTAGGCTTATCGTACGTTTTTCAACATTGGACATGACAGGTCTCCTTACCGAGCCAGTCATAACAGATGGTATGAATAAATCATACCATCTTGCGGCGCCCCGTCATAGGCTTGAAATTAGGTCCCTTCAGAGCGGAACTTGTGGGCCGGATAGGTGCCCAGGACCCGCAGCGACGTCGTGAAATAGTCCAACTCCTCAATGGCCCGGGCGACATCGACCTGGGCCGGGTGACCTTCGATCTCGGCATAGAACTGGGCGACGTTGAAGCGGTCGCCGGAAATATAGCTCTCCAGTTTGGTGATGTTGACACCGTTGGTGGCAAAACCGCCCATGGCCTTGTAGAGCGCCGCCGGAACGCTACGTACGCGGAACAGGATGCTGGTCATGCAGGGACCGGCCAGGGGATCGGGATCCATGCGGCGGCGGGCCATGATGACAAAGCGGGTGGTGTTGCCGATACGATCCTCGACCCGCGAGCGCAGCACGTCGAGGCCATAGATCTCCGCCGCCAAGGGTGAGCTGACGGCGCCGATCGAGGGGTCGTTGCGCTCCGCCACCTCCTGTGCGGCGCCGGCGGTATCCGCCCTGGTCACCGGCTTGAGGCCGAGTTCGCGAAGCTGATCGCGACATTGGGCCAAGGCCTGAACGTGGCTCCAGGCTTCTTTTAGGCCTTCGAGAGTGGCTCCTTTGGTGCCCAGGAGCAGATATTGCACCGGCTGGAAGTGCTCGCCGACGATATACAAGGAGGATTGCGGCAACAGATGGTGGATATCCGCAACCCGACCGCCCAGGGTGTTGTCGATGGGGATCATCGCCAACTCCGCCCGCGCTTCCTCAACGGCCGTGAAGGCGTCCTCAAACGTATCGCAGGCCAGCGGCGTCATTTCGGGATGCACGGCCTGACAAGCGATATGAGAGTTGGCGCCGGCGACACCCTGGTAGGCGATGGTGCGAGACGGATCGGATTTGGCGGTCATGAGGCTGCTCTTCGGGCTGGTAAGTCATGGGTCCGGCGAGCCGCCATCGCCGCCAGCCGTCGCCGGAAACGGCGGCTGGCGATCATGCGCGGCTAGCCAGGATTTCGCGCGCAAGCGCTAGGTCGGCGGCAGTATCGACACCGAGCGGAACAGTGTCAACGAGAGCCACATCGATGCGCATCCCGGCTTCCAGGGCCCGCAGCTGCTCCAGGCGCTCGCGCCGCTCAAGCACGCCAGGGGGCAGGCCGACGAAGCGGGTCAGGGCCGCACGACGGTACGCATAAAGACCGATATGATGGAAATGGTCGCCAGCCCCCGTGGGCACCGTGGCGCGGCTGAAATAGAGAGCGCGGGCGATGGTGGCGCCGGGGACCAGACCGAACACCGCCTTGACGACACTGGGGTTGGTACGCTCGGCCTCCTCGTCGATGCGGCAGGCGACGGTGCCGATATCGACGTCGGGGTCGGCCAAGGCGGAAAATGCGGCCCGGATCACCGCCGGCTCGATGGTCGGCAAGTCGCCCTGCAGATTGATCACCGCGTCATGGTTACCGTCGGGATCAAGGATCGACAGGGCTTCGAATAATCGGTCGGAGCCGGAGGGATGACCGGGTTCGGTGAGCACGGCGCGACCGCCGGCCGCGGTGACGGCGTCGGCAATGGCTTGGTCGGCGCAGGCCACGGCGACCGGCCCGAGATCGGCCTCGATGGCCCGGCGCCAGCATTGGACGATCATCGGCTGGCCATGAATGTCGGCCAAAGGCTTGTTGGGAAACCGGGTCGCGGCGAGGCGAGACGGGATCAGGACAATGGGGCGTCGGGGAAGGCTCATCGCGCGTCCTCTGCGGGGTTTGGGCGTCGGGCGATCATTCGGCGCTATCACTGCGACCTAACGCCGCTTTCGGCCGCGGCCGGGTGGCCTACCGGCCGAGAGGAAGATATACCTCCGGCGGCGCTAGGAGAACCCGGCCAGGGGCACTCGGCGTAGCGGTCCCTGACATGGACACGGGCCGAGTCGGCGCGTACATTGCGCGCCGCAGAGGTTGGGCGGGTTTTCAGGGGATCGAGCCATGATCACGACTATCTTCGGAGCCATTGGGTCATTGAGCCGGATCGTGGAGCGGACGCTGCTGGGTATCGGCCGGCTGGTGGAGCAGAAAATCGTCGGCGCGCTGCTGATCGCGGTGCTGGCCGGCACCGCGCTGGTGCAGTTGTCGAACCATCTGTTCGAAGTGGAAGCGCATGAAGAAACGGCGTTTCACATCGAGGGCGTCGGCGAGCAGGTGGCCAGCGCTCCGGCGGTCGAGGAAGAGACCGGCCTGGAGCCGGTGTCGGCGTTGTTGGCATCCGCGGATGCCGGTGCCGGACAGACGATCTTCAAGCGCTGCGCGGCCTGCCACACAGTGGAAGCCGGCGGGGCCAACAAAATCGGTCCTAATCTGTGGAACCGGGTCGGCGGCGCTCAGGCCGGCCACGAAGGCTTCGCCTATTCCGAGGCGTTCGTCGGGCTGGGCGGCGAGTGGACCTATGAAGAGCTCAACGCGTTTCTCGCCAACCCCAAGGCCTACGCGCCGGGTACGAAGATGAACTTCACCGGGCTGAATAAAATAGGCGACCGAGCCAACCTGATCGCCTTCCTACGGGAGCAAGCCGACAACCCATTGGCGATGCCCTAGGGCTTTTGCCGTGCCCGGGGGCCTGGATGCCTTCGTGGCGCTGGCGGAGAGGCTTGCCGAGACGAGCGGCCCGATTGCGCGAGCCTATTTCCGCAGCGGCCTGACGGTCGAGGACAAATCGGACCAGACGCCGGTTACCGCAGCCGATAAAGAGGCCGAAACGGCGATGCGGGCGCTGATCGAAGGGGCCTATCCGACCCACGGGATCATCGGCGAGGAATATGGCTCGGTCCGGACCGATGCCGAGTATGTCTGGGTGCTCGATCCCATAGACGGCACCCGAAGTTTCGTTGCCGGGTTGCCGATGTTCGGCACGCTGATCGCGCTGCTACGCGGCGGCCGACCGGTGGTCGGGGTCATCGATCATCCGGCGCTCGGGGAGCGTTGGGTCGGCGCCGCCGAGAGGCCGACGCTGTTGAACGGGAAGCCGGTACAGACACGCGATTGCGCGAGCCTGACGGCTGCCACGATCTATTGCACCGCGCCGGAAATGTTCGAAGGCGCGGCACTGGAGATATTCAACCGGTGCCGGGACGACGCCCGCGTCATTCGCTACGGCACCGATTGCTACGGCTATGCCATGGTCGCCAGCGGCTTCGGGGATTTGGTGATCGAGGCCGGGATGTCGGCCTATGACTATCTGCCGCTGGTGTCGGTGATCGACGGTGCGGGCGGTGTGATCACCGATTGGGAGGGCAAAGCGCTGGGCCCGCGGTCAGATGGGCGGGTGGTGGCCAGTGGCGACCGACGGCTGCATGCCGAGGTGCTGGGGCGGCTCAGCGAGGCGGTCTAGGGGCCCCCTACTGGTTTTGCCAACGCGAGGCTGTGAAGCGGCCGTGGCGATCCACAATACAGTGTCCGTGGATTGCCGCGTCGGCCTGCCGCGCGACTTGCGGCCTGCTCGAAATGAGGAACAAACACTCTGCCACCTGCCCCGATAGGGCGTTTACAAAGATGAACAAAACTTCATCGAATCGCCGAGAATTCATGTGTTGGTAGGGATTGGCCGCCTAAATTCACCGTGAAACATGGTTAATGGGGGTTGATACGCGTTAACCATAACCCCCATGTTGTTACAGTTTCACGATGGTAGGAGGCGGTGATGCTGCGATCCTTTGTTGTCGCCACAGTCGTCGCCGCGGCCGCGGCCGCCGGTCAACCAGCCATGGCGGCCGGCGGCACGAGCGGCCCGGTCCAT
Organism: Alphaproteobacteria bacterium; assembly: GCA_021774445.1. Classification (GTDB taxonomy): domain Bacteria; phylum Pseudomonadota; class Alphaproteobacteria; order UBA6615; family UBA6615; genus SZUA-147. The sequence goes on along the minus strand of JAJFJA010000049.1, from coordinate 20,692 downwards.
GGCTTGGCGATGCATGGCGCCCCAAAATACGCGGTAGACTTTGCGCATTTCGACTATGTCAACCCGAACGCGCCAAAGGGCGGCAGACGGGTCGCCGAAGCCATCGGCACCTATGACAGCCTCAATCCCTTCATCATCAGCGGTAACCCCGCGGCCGGCGTGGGACTGCTCTACGATTCCCTGATGGTCCAAGCAAGCGACGAGCCGTTCACCCAATATTGTTTGCTGTGCGAAACCGTCGAGATTCCCGACGATCGTGCATGGGCCGAATTCACCTTGCGTGACGACGCGCGCTGGCATGACGGCAGGCCGATTACGGTCGATGACGTGATCTTCAGCTTCAACATACTGCAGACCAAAGGCCAACCGTTCTATCGTGCCTACTATGGCGGCGTCACCGACGTGGCGCAGACCGGGCCGCGGCAAGTGCGCTTCACTTTCGGCGGCGATCCGAACCCGGAACTGCCGCTCATCGTCGGCGAAATGACGATCCTGCCAAAGCATTACTGGGAAACGCGCGATTTTTCCAAGACCACTCTTGAGCCACCCTTGGGCAGTAGCGCTTACCGCATCAGCGATGTGAAACCCGGGCGGTCGATCAGCTATGAGCGGGTCGAGGACTATTGGGCCAAGGACCATCCGACCCAAGTCGGCTTCAACAATCTCGATATCCTGCGCCTCGACTATTTCCGCGATCGAACGATCTCGCGGGAAGCGTTCAAAGCCGGCGACATCGACCTTTGGGTGGAAAACAGCGCCAAGGAATGGGCCACGGCCTTTGACTTCAAGGCCCGTGAAGCCGGTTTGGTTCTAAAGGAAGAAATCCCGCACCAGCGGACGCAGGGGATGCAGGGATTTATCTTCAATATCCGCAAACCGTTGTTCCAAGACCCGCTGGTGCGCGAGGCGTTGGTCAACGGTTATGATTTCGAGTGGTACAACACAAACTTGGCGTTCAGCGCCTATAGCCGCTCGGCCAGCTATTTCGGCAATTCAGAACTGGCGAGCCGCGGCCGGCTTGCCGACGCCGATGGGGAGGAGCGCGAAATCCTGGAGCGTTACCGGGGTCAGATTCCCGAGGCGGTGTTCAGCGAGGTTTTCTCGCCGCCGGCGACCGACGGTTCCGGGGCCAGGGGTATCCGCGGCAATCTGCGGAAGGCCGCGGCCCTGCTGAAAGAAGCCGGGTGGGTGGTAGAAGACGGCACGCTGTTGAACGGCGCCGGCGAACCCTTTCAATTCGAGATCTTACTGATCGACCCGGGCCAGGAAAAAAACGCCCTGCCGTTCACACGCAACCTGAAGCGGTTGGGGATCGAGGCAAAAGTGAGGATTGTCGATAGCTCACAATACCGGGAGCGCGTCGACAATTTCGATTTCGATATGATCATTGGCAGTTTCGGCCAATCCCAGTCACCAGGAAACGAGCAGCGCTCGTACTTTCACAGCAGCCAGGCAAACCAACCGGGCACGCGGAATGTCATCGGCATTTCGGACCCGGTCGTCGATGAGTTGGTCGAGCTGATCATCAGCGCGCCGGACCGGCAGAGTTTGGTGCAGCGCACACGGGCACTCGATCGGGTGTTGTTATGGGGCAACTACCTGGTGCCACATTTCAATATCACCTATGACCGAATTGCCTTCTGGGACAAATTTGGCCGACCCGACGTCACACCGTTGCGCGGTGCGGTCATCGGCGCCTGGTGGATCGATCCGCAAAAGCAAGCGGCGCTGGAGGCTCGTAAGTCGACGTTACAAAACTAGACGCGGAGAGAAGCCGCGATTTCGAATGAGGGTTGAACCATGCGTTTCAATACACTTGCGGTAACCGCGACCGTGCTCGCGCTGAGCCTCGGTGCGCCGAGCGCGCTGGCCAAGGGTACCGATGGGCCGGCGCATGGTTTGGCGATGCATGGGGAGTTGAAATATCCCGCCGACTTCGCGCATTTCGACTATGTGAATCCGGACGCGCCAAAGGGCGGCACCGTGGTGCGCGACGCGACCGGCACCTACGACAGCCTCAATCCGTTCATCATTCGCGGGAACGCGGCGATCGGTTCGGCCCTGATCTACGATACCCTGACCACCTCGTCGCTGGATGAGGCCTTCAGCCAGTATTGCCTGCTGTGCGAGACGATGGAGGTACCGGACGACCGTTCCTGGGTCGAATTCACCCTGCGCGAGGACGCGCGCTGGCATGACGGCGTGGCGATCACCGTCGACGACGTCATCTTCAGCTACAATATCTTGCAGGAGCAAGGGGCGCCGTTCTATCGGTTCTACTACAGCGACGTGGCGAGCGTGTCGCAGACCGGGCCGAACAAAGTACGTTTCGATTTCGGCGATGCGCAGAACCCGGAGCTGCCGCTGATCATGGGTCAGCTCACGGTGCTGCCGAAGCATTATTGGGAAGAACGCGACTTTACCAAGACGACTCTAGAACCGCCGTTGGGTAGCGGTCCCTATCGCGTCGGTGCCGTCGCGCCGGGGCGTTCAATCACCTATGAACGGGTCGAGGATTATTGGGGCGCCGACCACCCGACCAACGTCGGCCAGAATAACTTCGACACCCAGCGTTTCGACTACTTCCGGGATAGAACAGTTGCGCGGGAAGCGTTCAAGGGCGGCAACACGGACATTTGGAACGAAAACTCCTCAAGCCAATGGGCGACCGCGTTCGACGTGCCACCGGTGCGCGACGGCAGGATCCTGAAATCGGTGTTCCCGCATCAGAGGGTCGCCGGCATGCAGGGCTATGTGTTCAATCTGCGGCGGCCGCAATTCCAGGACCGCAAGGTCCGGGAGGCGATCGGCTTCGCCTTCGATTTCGACTGGCTGAACAAGAACATCTCCTATGGTCTGCTGACCCGCACGGACAGTTACTTCGACAATTCCGAACTGGGCAGCCGCGGTTTGCTGGCCGATGCCGGTGAGGAAGAGCGGGAAATCCTGGAGCGCTTTCGGGGTCGGGTACCGGCGGAAGTGTTCACCGAAGAATTCAAGCCACCGGTCACGGACGGCTCCGGCGTCAGAGGCATCCGGGGCAATCTGCGCAAGGCGAGAACAATCCTTGAAGAGGCCGGCTGGGTCGTCGAAGACGGCGCCCTGGTGAATGGCAAGAGCGGCGAGCCCCTGGTCCTCGAGATGCTGCTGCGCAGCCCTCGGGCCGAGCGCGCTGCGTTGGCATTTGCGCGCAACCTGGAGCGATTGGGCATCAAGATGAACGTGCGAATCGTCGACAGCTCGCAGTATCAGAGCCGGGTGGAGAGCTTCGATTTCGACATGGTGATCATGGGATTTGGGCAATCCTTCTCGCCGGGCAACGAGCAACGCAGTTATTGGGGTAGCGCCGCCGCCGACCAAACCGGGAGCCGCAACGCCATCGGCATCAAGGACCCGGTGATCGACGAACTGGTCGAGATGGTTATCAATGCGCCGGATCGGGACAGTCTGGTGCAGCGGACACGGGCCTTGGACCGGGTGTTGTTATGGGGGCACTATCTGGTGCCGCAATTCCATGTGGGCGAGGATCGCTACGCCCACTGGGATAAGTTCTCCTGGCCGGAGACCCTGTCGATCCGCGGTACCTCCCCCACATTGTGGTGGATAGACGAGGACAAAGAGACAGCCCTGGCGGCGCGCCGCGCCTCGCGTTAGAAGTGCAACGGAAACGCGCATAATGCTTGCCTATATCATCCGACGGTTGCTGTTCATCATCCCGACCTTGTTCGGGATCATGGTGTTGAATTTCGCCATCGTCCAGTTTGCGCCAGGCGGCCCGGTAGAACAGTTCCTAGCGAAGATTCAAGGGACGGCGGTGGACGCCACGGCGCGGGTCAGCGGCGGCGGCGGCGAACTGGTGCAGCAGGATCAATTCTCCGAGCAACAGAGCCTCGGGGGCGGCGGCGCCGGCAGCAAATATCGCGGCGCGCGCGGCTTGGACCCGGAAATCGTCGCCGAAATCGAGCGCATGGTCGGCTTCGACAAGCCGGTGTGGGAACGCTTTACGCTGATGATGCGCAACTACGCCACGTTCAATTTCGGTGAGAGCTTCTTCCGCGATCGGAAAGTCGTCGACTTGGTCATTGAAAAGATGCCGGTCTCGATTACCATCGGTCTGTGGACGACGCTGTTCCTGTATCTGGTGGCGATCCCCCTCGGCGTCGCCAAAGCGCGGCGGGACGGCACAAAGTTCGATATCTGGACGAGCGCCTTCGTGATCATCGGCAACGCGCTGCCCGGCTTCCTGGTTGCGGTGCTGTTTATCGTGCTGTTCGCCGGTGGATCGTACTGGAACTTCTTCCCGCTGCGCGGCCTGGTATCGGAGAATTGGGCCGAGTTGAGCCTGATCGACAAGGTGCTGGACTATCTTTGGCATATCACGCTGCCGGTCGGGGCCCTGGTGATCGGCGGCTATGCCGGTCTGACAATCCTGACCAAGAACTCCTTCCTGGATCAGATCAATCAGCAATATGTGCAAACGGCCCGGGCCAAGGGCCTGGACGAGCACCACGTGCTTTACGGCCATGTGTTCCGGAACGCGATGTTGATCGTGATTGCCGGTTTTCCGGGTTTGTTTATCGCCGTGCTTTTCGGCGGCTCGTTATTCATTGAGATCATATTCTCGCTCGACGGGCTCGGGCTGCTCGGCTTCGAGGCGGCGATCAACCGGGACTATCCGATCATGTTCGGGACATTGTATTTCTTCTCGCTGATCGGGCTGGTGCTGCAACTGATTACCGATCTGACCTATGTCTGGGTCGATCCGCGCATCGATTTCGAGAGCCGAGAAGTCTAATGGTCGCGATCGCCGAAATCGGTAGCGTCGCCGCGGAGCCGCGATTCCTGGGCCGGCGGATCTCGCCGATCACAGAGCGACGGCTGCATAACTTCCGCGCCAACAAGCGGGGCTATTGGTCATTCTGGATTTTCTCGGTGATGGTCTTGCTGAGCCTGTTCGCCGAATTCATCGCCAATGACAAACCGCTGCTGGTGCGGTTCGACGGTGCGTTCTATGCACCGATCTTCCAGGCCTATCCGGAGACCGATTTTGGTGGCGAGTTCACGACCGAGGCCGACTATACCGACCCGTTCGTCGTTGAACTGATCGAAGAGAAAGGCTGGCTGATCAAGCCGGTGATCCCCTATAGCTTCGACACGCCGGTCACCGAGTTACCGCAACCGGCGCCGTCGCCGCCGACGGCACAGAATTGGCTGGGCACCGACGACCAGGCGCGCGACGTGCTGGCCCGTTTGATCTATGGCTTCCGTATTTCGGTGCTGTTCGGACTCACCTTGACCATCCTTTCCAGCATCGTCGGGGTGATGGCCGGCGCCGTGCAAGGCTATTACGGCGGCTGGGTCGATCTGCTGTTTCAGCGCTTTCTCGAGATCTGGGGATCCCTACCCTCGCTATTCCTGCTGATCATCCTGGCGGCGGTGATCACGCCTAGTTTTTGGACCTTGTTGACCTTGCTGTTGCTGTTCAGCTGGACCGCCCTGGTCGGCGTGGTGCGGGCGGAATTCCTGCGGGCACGCAATTTCGACTATGTGCGCGCGGCGCGGGCGCTGGGCATGAGCAACCGAGCGATCATGTTACGTCATGTGCTGCCAAACGCCATGGTGGCGACCATGTCGCTGCTGCCGTTCATCACGGTCGGCGGGTTGACGGCGTTGACGGGGCTGGATTTCCTCGGTTTCGGGTTGCCGCCGGGTTCGGCCTCGCTGGGCGAGATGCTGAAGCAAGGCAAAGATAATCTGCAGGCGCCCTGGCTGGGCATCGCTTCCTTCCTTATTATCGCGGTGATGTTGAGCCTGATGGTGTTCATCGGAGAAGCCGTGCGCGATGCCTTCGACCCCCGTAAACAAGTAAGCAGTGATCTGGGATGAGGGCGGTTTAGGATGAGCGGCGGGCGATTGTTGCGGGTGAAAGACCTGGAGGTCGATTTCCGGACTCCGGGCGGTACCGTCAATGCGGTAAAGAAGATCAGTTTCGATCTGGATAAGGGCGAGACCCTGGCGCTGGTCGGGGAGTCCGGCTCCGGCAAGTCGGTGAGCGCCCTGTCGATCCTGCAACTGCTGCCCTATCCGATGGCGCAGCATCCCGGCGGCAGCATCATTTTCGACGGCGAGGAAATGGTCGGGGCCCCGGCGGAGACGCTACGCAGCATCCGTGGCAATCGCGTGGCGATCATCTTCCAGGAGCCGATGACCTCGCTTAATCCGCTGCATACAGTGGAGAAGCAGATCAACGAGGTGCTGTTCATCCACAAGAAGCTGAATAAGACCCAAGCGCGGGCGCGGACGCTGGAGCTGTTGGGGCTGGTGGGTCTCGACAATGTGGAACAGCGGCTTGGCGCCTATCCGCACGAGCTTTCGGGTGGGCAGCGCCAGCGGGTGATGATCGCCATGGCGCTGGCCAATGAGCCGGATCTGTTGATCGCCGACGAACCGACAACGGCGCTGGACGTCACCATTCAAGCGCAGATCCTGGAGCTGCTGCGTAACTTGCAAGCGCGGTTCGGGATGGCGATCCTGTTCATCACCCATGACCTGGGCATCGTGCGCAAAATGGCCAAGCGGGTCTGTGTGATGCACGAGGGAGCCATCGTCGAACAAGGCGACGTGGCGCAGATCTTCGACGCGCCAAGCCATCCCTACACCAAACATCTGCTTGAATCGGAGCCCAGCGGGGCGGCCCATCAGGTGGCGCCGGATGCGGCGACGATCATGCAGGCCAACGATCTGAAGGTCTGGTTCCCGATCAAGGCCGGGGTGTTGAGGCGGACGGTGGATTATGTGCGCGCGGTGGACGGCATTACCCTGGAAGTGCGGGAAGGTCAGACGGTCGGCGTGGTCGGCGAGTCCGGCTCCGGCAAGACAACCCTCGGCCTGGCTTTACTGCGGTTGATCTCGTCGAAAGGACCGATCACGTTCGACGGTCGGCATATCGATCAACTGCGCAGCCAACAGGTGCGGCCGCTGCGGCGGGAAATGCAGGTGGTCTTCCAAGATCCCTATGGCAGCCTCAGCCCGCGCATGTCGATCTCCCAGATCATCGAAGAGGGGCTGCGGGTTCATAAACTGGGCGATACGCCGGCCGATCGAGACGCCATGATCATCCAGGTGCTGGAGGAAGTCGGCCTCGATCCGGCGGCGCGGCACCGCTACCCGCACGAATTTTCGGGCGGGCAGCGGCAGCGCGTGGCGATCGCGCGCGCCATGGTGCTGAAACCGCGCTTTGTCGTGCTGGACGAGCCGACCTCAGCCCTGGACCGCTCCGTACAGGCCCAGATCGTCGACCTGCTGCGCGACCTGCAAGCGCGGCACAAGCTGGCCTATCTGTTCATCAGCCATGACCTGAAGGTCGTGCGGGCGATTTCGGACCAGGTTATCGTGATGCGCAACGGCAAGGTGGTGGAACAGGGTGCCTCGGCGCAGATTTTCGACAGCCCGCAAGAGGCCTACACCCGCGCACTGATGGCGGCCGCCTTCGACATCGAGGCTGTTGGCGGCGGCCTGATCGCAACCTGAGGGCACGCGGCCGTGGTGGCGCTGTTTCTTTCCGACATCGATCGGGGCGACTGGTGGGCGCGGGAAATGACCGCGCGGCTGCCGGATTTGGACGTACGGGTGTGGCCGGACGCGGGCGACTTGGCGGATATCGAGTACGCCATCGTTTGGAAGCCTCCGCCCGGGCTGCTGAGCCGCATGCCGAAGTTGCGCGCGATCCTGTCGCTCGGGGCCGGCGTCGATCATATCTTCGCGGATCCGGACTGTCCGCCGGAGGTCCCCGTCTGCCGGGTCGTGGACCAAGAGTTGACCGGCCGGATGACGGAATATGTGCTGCTGTCGGTGCTGAGCTATCACCGTCAAGTCCCGACCTATCGGGCGCAACAACAACGGCGCGTCTGGCAGCACCAACACCAAATCTCCGCACGCGAACGGTCGGTGGGCCTGTTGGGCTTGGGCGTGCTGGGGCAGGCCGCGGCGACGCAGTTGGTGGCGTTGGATTTCACCGTCTCGGGTTGGAGCCGGGGGCCGAAACGGCTCGACGGGGTGCACTGCTATCACGGGGCCGAGGGGCTGGCGCCATTCCTGGCGGCCAGCGACATCTTGGTGTGTCTGCTGCCGCTGACCGGCGAGACCGAAAACATCCTCGATCGAAAACTGTTCGCGCAACTGCCGCAGGGCGCGAACCTCATCAACGTGGCGCGCGGTGGCCATCTGGTCGAGAGCGACCTGCTGGCGGCGCTGGAGAGCGGACAACTCGCCCATGCCACGCTGGACGTCCTGCGGGCCGAACCGCCAGCGGACGATCATCCCTTCTGGGCACATCCGCAGATTACGCTGACGCCCCATGTGGCGAGCATTTCGGACCCGCGCAGTGTCGCCGATCAGATCGCGGAGAATATCCGCCGGGCCCGGGCCGGGGAGGCCTTGCTCAATCAAGTGGACCCGGCACGCGGCTACTGAGCGGCGATTTCGCCGACCGCGGCCGATACCAGCTCGGCAAAATCCGACAGGAAGACCGACCCCGCCACCGTGCGTTGCAGCAAGATCGAGCGGCGATCGCTTTCATCGGCCTTACGGCGGATGAGGTCGAGTTTTTCGAGGCGGTCGATGGCACGGGTAATCGCCGGCTTGGACACTTTGAAATCGGCCGACAGTCCGCGCACCGTGTGCGGCGGCGGCGTGAGATAGACGGAGAGCAAGAGCGCCATCTGGCGGGCACTCAGATCCGGGCCGTCGCGGCGGACACTCTCCACCGTGGTGCGGCGCCATAGATCCAATGCCTGCATGGGGGTCATCGCCGCCATCGGGCCAATCGGGTTCGTTACGGGTTCGTATCAAGTTAACGCCGGCGCGCCGCTTGCGCAAGCCGGCTCGGCTGCGACGCCGCGGCGGGCTACTTCCGACGGTTACGTTTGGGCCGCGACTTGCTGTCCGTTGCCTTGCCGAAACGTTGGGCGATCGCGGCGTAAACCGTTCGCATGCCCATGGCCTCACCGCCTTCGGGGCGGCCCGGACGACTGCGGTTGTTGTAGGCCATGATGTCGAGATGCGCCCATGGGATGTCGTCGGCAACGAATTCGGAGAGGAACAAGGCCGCGGTTATGGCGCCGCCGAAGCCGCTGTTGCCGGTGCTGGAAATGTCGGCGACGGTGCTGTCCAACATACTGCGGTAACCGGCGTGCAGGGGCAGGCGCCAAACCGGGTCGGCGATGCCGTCGCCAAGCGCCGCCAGACTGACGGCGAAGGCATCGTCGTTGGTGAAAACCGCCGGCAATTCGGGACCAAGGGCGACCTTGGCGGCGCCGGTGAGAGTAGCAAAATCGACCAGCAATTCGGGCTGTTCTTCACAGGCCCGGACCAGGCAATCGGCGAGCACGAGACGGCCCTCGGCGTCGGTATTGCCAACTTCCACGGTCATGCCGTTGCGCATGGTGAGCACATCCATGGGGTGATAGGCGTTGCCGGCGACGGCATTCTCCACAGCGCCAATTAGAACCCGCAAACGCACGGGCAGCTTAGCCGCCATGATCATGGAGGCGAGGCCGAGGACGTGGGCGGCACCACCCATGTCCTTCTTCATCAGCAGCATGTTGGCGGCGGCCTTGAGATCGAGCCCGCCGGTATCGAAGCAAACGCCCTTGCCGACCAAAGTCAGTTTGGGATCATCCGCCGCGCCCCACGACAGGTCGATAAGCCGGGGTGGATCATCAGAGGCGCGGCCGACGGCATGAATGGCGGGATAATTCTGTTTCAGCAGTTGATCGCCGGCGGTGACACGGACGGTCGCCTTATGACGGCGGGCGAGGGCGCGGGCGGCGGCGGCGAGTTGGGAGGGGCCCATATCCTCGGCCGGGGTGGTGACGAGGTCGCGTACCAGGCAAACCGCTTCGACCGCGGCAATAACGGCGCCGCGGTCGGCGCCGGCCGGCCAAACGAGATCCGGGATCGAGCGTTGCGGCTTGCGGTAGCGGGAAAACTCGTAACCGGCAAGCGCCCAGCCAAGGGCGACGTCGCCGGCCGCGGCGGCAGTCAACTTGTCGGCGATGCGATAACTGCCGGGCGGGAGCGCCGCGGCGAGACCACTCCAGGTCCAAAGGTCGGCCGCCGGCGGGGCGACGAACAAGACGCGCGACAAGGCGCCGTCGTCGCCGGGTATCAATGCCGGTTTCTCCGGCTCGCCACCGTAACCGAGAGACTGCAGCCAGCGGCGCGTCGATTTGGCCGCCGCGGCGTGCCAGTCGTCATAGGCGGGCGCGGCGACAACGGTAATCGGAACACATGCGGCAGGCGCGCGCGCGATCAAGTTGTGGGGCATGGTGTCGGTGTATCCTCCCGGACCGGCGTTGGATGGGCGGCGGGAGCTTGCCTCACCGAAGCGGGATGAGCAATCCTAGCGGGCGCGGCGCGCCTTCAGTTTCTTATACGCAACGGGCATGAGCGACAGCAGGCCAAGTCCGACAAAAGCCGAAACCAACTCGGTTGTGAAAATCCCCTGCAAAGACGGCTCCATCATCATGTCGAAAACACTGCCGAGCCCAGCACCAACGGTGGTGAAAACAAAGCTGCCGGGGATGATGCCGAGCGCCGTTGCCATGACGAACACGCGGGGGGACACGCCAAGAAAGGCGGGGACCACATTGACCACGAAGAATGGGAAGGCCGGAATCAGGCGGAGCGACAGCAGATAGCTGAAGGCGTTCTCGCGAAACCCCGCCTCCATCTTGTCGAGGGTCGGTCCGGCGCGCCGACGCAGCACACCGCCAAGGGTGCTGCGGGCGATCAAAAACAAAATCGTGGCGCCGCAGGTGGCGGCAATGACCACCCAGATGGTGCCGAGCCACATGCCGAATAGGAAACCGCCGGCGATGGTGAAGATGGTTGCGCCGGGAACGGCGAGACCGGTTGCCACGGCATAAAGGGCGATGAAGAGAAACACCGCGCCAATCATATTCTGATGCACGAACGTCATCAGTCCCTGGCGATTTTCGCCCAGCGCATGGAGCGTCAGGAAGCGTTGCAAATCGAAATAGAAAAACGACGCAAAGAGGGCGACGATCACAACGGCCGGCAGAATCCGAGTCAGAATGAGACGCGTACGCATGCGCCGATCATGCCCCGGATCGGCGGAAAAGACCACAGTCCACGCCCGCGCAACACGCGCCTCATTTTGGCAGGCGTGGCGGGAATCCGATTCGCCATGTGTCTAGCACGTTGCCAAGGTACGACGTTAATCGTCGGAATTTATTTGTCTATTTTGTTGCGCTCTGTACTAGAGACGGTGTACTAGAGGCATCATGTCGGATCGACGCTATCTCAAGAAACGCGGCCGGCGCTGGTATTTTCAGCTTGCCGTTCCACGCGCGCTACAGGACCGAGTGGGTAAGAAAGTACTGCTCGAAGCGCTGGGTACCGAGGTGTTGGCCGACGCGCAGAATTTGCGGTGGCGACATCTCGCAGCGGCGCAGCAGCGCTTCGACGCGCTCGAGGAACCAGACGAGGACGGGCTGACGCGGGCGGTCATCGAGCGCGAAGCACAAGCGACGATGAAGCGTTTGTTACGGGAAGCCCACGCGGCGGCGCGGCGCGGCGAACCATTGCAATGGACCGGTATCGATGCGTCCGGCCAGGTCGCCGCGTCGCAGGGCTGGGACGAGGGGGCCGGCCTAGAACACGCGGCCGCGGTATATAGCGAGGCGCTGGCGCAAGACGATTACGGCCTGGTGGCCGTCGAAGCGCAGGCCATCATCAAGAGTTTCGGCGCCGACATCAGCGCCGACGAGGAGGAGTATCGCGAACTCTGCCGCAGCCAACTCGCCGCCAACCTGGAAGCCGTACGGGCGCGGTTGGCACAGCTACGATCGCGCCCCTATGAGGCGCCGGAACGTCTCACAACGCCGCGGCCGTCTCGACGGACGCGCTCCGGTTCGCCGACCCGCGACATGGCGGCGCCGACAATACGCAGGGAAGGCACCGGCGGCACGACCGCGACTATTTCACAGGTGGCCAAGCGCTGCATCGACGACAATCGAACAAACCGCCGTAGCCGCTGGACCAACCAGACACGCCAGCAATATGAGACAACCTACAGGCTGCTGAGCGAATTTCTCGCCGACATGCCGATCGCCGACGTAACACGCAGCGATGCGGTGCGGTTCATCGAGGCGTTGGCGGCACTGGATCCGCGGTGGAGCCGGAGCCCGGGGGCGCGCAGCGCATCGGTGTGGGAACTGCTGGAAAATCATAGCGGACCCGTGGGGTTGAGCGCGAAGACCGTGAACCGATACGTGGCGAGCTGCTCGGCCCTGTTCCGCTGGGCCCGGCAACATGGGTTGTATGGCGGTGCCAACCCCTTCGCGGAACTCTACCAACAGCCCGACGGGGGGTCGGGCGCCGGGACGCGGCGGGGTTATCAGGCCTTTTCTATCGACGAGTTGAACCGGTTGTTCACGGCGCCGCTGTTCACGGCGACGCCATGGGGCGCGCATCTGCAGCCACGGCAACATAGCGTGCAGACCGCGCTTGCTTGGGCGTCGTTGATCGCACTGTTTTCAGGCCTGCGGTCGAATGAGATCTGCCAACTTCGCCTCAATGACATTCGCCAGGAAGGTGATACCTGGGTGTTCGCGGTGAACAGCCGGCACGGCGGCGGCCGGCAACGCCTGGTCCCGATTCACTCGATGCTGGCGCGCTGCGGGCTCCCCGACTATCTGGCGGCGGGACAGGAGCAAACCAACGGCTTGCTGTTTCCGGCGCTGCGACCGGGCGGGCCCGACGGCAAACATAATTGGTATTTTACCAGTGCGTTTCGGACGTTACGCGTGCAACAAGGCCTGGTGCGCCGGGCCGGTCAAGGCCGGCTGGGTTTCCAATCGTTCCGCACGACGGTCCGCGCGGCCTTGGCGCGGGCCAATGTGGGCGAGCATCTGGCGATTCAGCTATTGGGGCATGAACGTGCCGACGATGGACGCCTACCATACCGCCTCGCCACGGATTTACGCGCGGTGACTGAGGCTGTGGAAGCCATTCACTATCCCGGTCTGGTGCTGGATCACCTGATGGCGGCAGCCGCGTAACGGCGGCGGCAATTAGCGCGGCCTTGTCGTGCATTGATGTCGATCAATGCCGCCTCGTCCAACTCCGCCCATGTTGCGTCTCTCGCATTCGGAGGTCGTGCCATGCCGACGGTGGAAGTCGTCTATTTGGTCTTGATATTAGCTACTTTCGGGGTCTTTGCGATCGCCTTAGGCTGGCAATCACGGCGATAGCTTCTGCTAGGCCGCCCAAGCCTCAAACTGCGCCGTCCGGTCGCCGGTCATGGCCTGGAAGTTGAGCTTCGCCTGCTCGGGCGTGACAGCGTTCCAGGACCTGGTATCACCGCTATCTTGGCGCAACCAGACAGTTTCGCCCTGCTGGACCAAGGTGCCGCCGTCGATGCGTTGAAATAGTCTCATAACCCTGACTCCTGCGCCGATGCTTTATGCTACTGGCAATAGACACGGGCGATCGGGGCGAGAGGGGTTATCAGGACGGTCGGATTGGCATATCCCGATTGAACCAAAAGGTTCGGGCGGTGGGCGGCTCAGGTGAGAACCGGTCGGCCGCGCGCCCTCAGATGGCGAGCCAACCGCCGTCGATGGCTAGAATATGCCCGGTAACCATACGCGCCGCCGGGCTGGCCAGATAAAGAATACCGCCCGCCATGTCCTCGGGTTCGGCGAACCGACCCATCGGCGTGCGCGCCTCGATACGCCGCACCATCTGATCATCGGCCCGAAGCTTGGCGGTCAATTCCGTGTTGACGTAAGTCGGCGCGATGGCGTTGACCCGGACGCCGCGGTCAGCCCATTCGGCGGCGAGGGCGCGGGTCATGTTGACGAGGGCGCCCTTGGACGTGTGATAGGCGAGGTTGGGGTAGAGACCGCCGCCGACCAATCCCATGATCGAGATCACGTTGATAATGCAGCCGGCGCGGCGTCGGAGCATGCCGCGGCCTAGTTCACGCGAGCAAATGAAGGCGCCATCGATGTTGATCGCCATGACCTGGCGCCAGGTCTCGGTCGCGACATCCTCAGTGGGGTCGCGGCGGGCCACACCAGCATTGTTGACCAAGATGTCGACCTGAGCAAAAGCAGCCTCGACGTCGGCGATGGCGGCGAGAATCGAGGCTTCATTCGCGACGTCGAGATACCAGGCCGCGGCGCGGCCACCGGCGGCAACGATTTCGCCGGCGGTCCGTTCGGCACGGTCTCGATCGATGTCGGTTACCGCCACCGTGGCGCCAGCCTGCGACAGGACCACGGACGCGGCGCGGCCGATGCCAGCCGCCGCCCCGGTAACCAGGGCGACTTGGCCATCCAAACGAAAGGCCCGCGCCATATCCGGCGTCGCCTGAGTCATCACCGTGCCTACGTGCTGTTGCCAGCCAAGAACTGAGCGCAGAAGTCGGCTCAGGTCAATGGTCGGGCGTTACTTTGGTCTGATACGTCGGCGTGCCGACGGATGGCGCGCCGCGGCGTTAGGCAGACGGAAAGAAAGCCAGCGTGCGGACCTCGATGCTCTCGCGGGGCGGGGCGTCGGCCGGCGCGTTGGGATCATCGAAGGCGCCATGGGCGGTGAAGCGGGCACGGCCGTCGGCGGCGCTATCGTAACATTTGAAAATCAGCACCTCGTCACGCCGCATGTGCGGGAAATAGAACCAGCGATGCGCCGGGTTGTGGGCGATGTGATAGATCTCACCGACGCGATTGGGATGGCGTCGTTCGGCGGGGATGAGATCGCCCGGGGCGATACTCTGGGCGTCGCAAATGGCTAGCGGCGCGCGCCGTATGGGCTCGCGGATGGCGCGCCACAGTTGGATCACGGCGACGCGGTGCCGCAACAAAGCCTCGGCCTGCGCCGCCGGCAACAAGTCGCGCACCCGCTGGGGGCCGGACCATTCGGTATAATCGTTGTGGACAATCTTCACCGGTTCTCGCAGGCCACGCGCCCGGCGCTCCGCTTCGTCGCCGGTACGCAAGGTGTGGTCGAAGACCAGAACCCGCTCGGCGCCGGAGACGGCCTTAACCAGTGCCTCGACCTCGGGATAATAGACCGACCGCAATTCCTCCTGATCATAGAAGTCGGAAACCCCGGTGGCGTGCGGGATAAGCCGGAAGCCCTCGCGGTCGAGAGAGAAGCGGTCGCCGGCGACGCGACCGTCATGAATGGTCATGGCGTGGGCCGCCAACTGCCCCTCGCGCAGTTCGATCGGGCCGCCCATGGACGCCGACGCCGCGACCGGCTTGTCGGCCGTGCGGACACTGTAGTGCAAAGCGGCTTCTATCGCCGAGCCGGACTCGAGCATGGCCGTAATCTCCCGCGCTTTGTCGTAACTTGGTGCGGATCGGCGCCAGGACAAGCGGCGCCACTTTTCATTTCGAGACGGCGCCCCTAGTTAAGGCAAACATCATTGGAGAGAGCAACGTGAGCAGGATGCCGACCGTGTTTATCCCCCATGGGGGCGGGCCGTGTTTTTTCATGGATTGGGATCCGCCCAATACCTGGGATCGTATGGCGGCCTATTTGCGCGGCCTGCCGGCCGCCATCGGACGCAAGCCGGAAGCCATGCTAGTGATCTCAGCGCATTGGGAGGCGGAGACCGTGACAATCCAGAACAATCCCGCGCCGCCCCTGCTGTTCGACTATTACGGATTTCCGGAAAGCACCTACCAAATCGAGTATCCTGCCGCGGGGTCATCGCAGCACGCCGAACGCGCCGCAAAATTGCTGGGCGAAGCCGGTATCGTGTCCGATTTCGATGGGTCGCGCGGGTTCGATCATGGCGTCTTCGTGCCGCTCAGGGTCGCTTTTCCCGACGCGGATATCCCGATCGTCCAGCTCTCTCTCACGTCCAACCTTGATCCCGCCGCCCACATCGCGGTCGGCAAAGCGCTCGAACCCTTGCGCGACGAGGACGTGCTGATCGTCGGCAGCGGCATGAGCTACCACAATATGCAGACCCTCATGCGCAACATGCACGGCAGCCGCGCGGCGGCGCCGGACTCGGCGCAGTTCGACGACTGGCTGACCGACATGCTGACCACGTCAGATCCCGAAACCCGCGAACAGGCGCTGGTGGATTGGGCAACGGCGCCGGCGGCGCGGCTGGCGCATCCGCGGGAAGAACATCTGCTGCCGCTGCATGTGGTCGCCGGCGCGGCCGGATCAGACAAAGCCAAAAGAACGTTGAGAGATACCGTTCTGGGCGCCGTAGAGTCGGCGTTTCAGTTCGGTTGACGACGGGGCCGAGCCGCTCGAGGATGATGTTGCGACCTTACGGCGTCCAGGATCGCAGGAAATCTGCCACCTCGGCACGGGTCGGGGCGCCTTCGCGACCGCCGGGGCGGGTGCATTTCAAAACCGCCGCCGCCGTGGCGAAGCGCGCGCAAACGGTGCTGTCCATGCCTTCGGCAAGGCCCAAGGCGTAGGCGCCGTGGAAGACATCGCCGGCCCCCAAGGTATCGACCACCTGGATGACCGGCGCCGGGAAACGCTGGACCTCACCGCCATGCTCAATCCAGGCGAAGCCGTCGGCGCCGGCGGTCACGCCGACGAAGCTGTCATTCAGCTGCGTGGCGGCGCGCAACCCCGCTTCCAACGACGCCTCGCCTGAAAGCTGTGCGAGAGCGACCTCGGACAGGATCGGGTGGCTGGCCAACCGTACCAAATCCTTAGCCGCCGGATCGGCCGCGAGATCGCAATCCAGGACCGCCGGTACCGCAAGTGTCCGCGCGGCGGACAATGCGGCGGCGGCACCA
Source organism: Alphaproteobacteria bacterium (assembly GCA_021774445.1). Taxonomy (GTDB): domain Bacteria; phylum Pseudomonadota; class Alphaproteobacteria; order UBA6615; family UBA6615; genus SZUA-147. The sequence goes on along the minus strand of JAJFJA010000049.1, from coordinate 3,884 downwards.
TCGATCCAGTGCTGGTCAACCAGCACGGCGTCGGCTGCCGCGATCTCATCGAGGGGAAGCCATGCCGGGTCGGTGGGCAAGCTGTGATCCTGGAAGCTGGCAAGCAGGCGCTCGCCATTGGGGTCGACAAGAACGGTCGCGCGGGTGGAGATATGGCCGGGGAACTGACGGATGCCGGTGGTGGCGACGCCTTCCGCAGCCAAGCCGGCAATGACGCGCCGGCCGAGATCATCGTCGGCCACGCGGCTCCACATGGTGGCGTCGCCGCCGAGACGGCAGATGGCGACCGCGCCAGTCGCCGCCATGCCGCCGCCGACTTCCCGATAACCCTCGGCCATGACCTTGACCGGCGAGGTCGGAATCTGCGGCACACTGAAGATCGAGTCGATGACAGCGACACCGACGCAAATGACGTTGACCATGGTCGACCGGCGATGGGCGAGGCGCGCGGGGGCCGTTAGGCCGCGCGCTGTTGCTCCAAGTCGGCGGCGTATTGCCCGGTGCGGGCCAAGCCATTCATCTCGGTGCGATGGCGGAGGGCGGCCTGGGCCGGCGCGGCGTTGGCCGCGTTGCCATGCCAGGCGGTCAGCACAGGCTCGAGAATGGCGCGGCCATAACAAAAAGTGAGCTCCCATGGATGGCCGGTACGCCGGTTCATGGCGTTGAGATGCTGGGTCGCGGCCAAATCCGACTGGCCGCCGGAGAGGAACGCGATGCCCGGTACCGCCGCCGGGACGGCCCGGCGGAGGCTGGCTATGGTGACCTCGGCCACTTCTTCGGCACCGGCCTGGACAGGGCAGTCGTCGCCGGGCAAGACCATATTGGTCTTCAGAATCGTGCCTTCGATATTGACCCGCTGGCGGCGCAACTCACGATAGGTGGCATGCCAAACGGCCTCGCTCGCCGCGGCGCATTGGCCGATGTCGTGATCCCCGGTCATCATGACGTCGGGCTCGACGGCGGGGACCAAACCGGCCTCCTGGGACAAGGCCGCGTAGCGAGCCAAGGCATGGGCGTTGGCGTCGATAGCGGCGCGGCTGGGCATGCCAGGCCCGACCCGGATGGCCGCGCGCCATTTGGTGAAACGGGCGCCCAGTTCCGCCCAGGCGGCGAGACGCGCCCGCAAGCCATCCAGGCCCTCGGTGACGAACTCATCGGGGCAGCCGGCCAACGCATGAAAGCCACCATCGGCGTTAATGCCGGCGATGATACCCTTATCAGCCAACATATCGACAAAGCGGCGGCCGTCGCTGGCGCTGCCACGGAGCATGTCATCGTAAAGAATGACGCCGCTGAGATGGCGCTCCAAGTTTGGCGTGGTGAACAATATTTCGCGATAGGCGGTGCCATTATCGGGATTGGGGTCGACGCCGATGCGACTGAAGCGGTCGGCCAGCACATCAGGGCCCTCATCGGAGGCCAAAATACCTTTTTCCTTGGCGACTAGCGCCTGGGCGGTGACCTCAAGGGTCTGGTTGCTCATCGGTCTCTCCAAAGCGGGGGTGGTAGGGGGCGGGCCGCCGCACAGTAGCGCCTGAGCCACCCTGGCCTCAAGCCGCATGTGCCCGGCGGGCAGCGCACCGATATTTGATTAGCTTGTGGGGGACCGCGCCGGGGATAGTCTGTCCCATGTGGAAGCAGAGACTACCCGGGATCGCCGGGCTTTTGGTGGTTTTGCCGCTGACCTCGACGGCTTTGGCACAGGATAGGGTCGTGCTATCCATTCCCAACCATGGCGGTGCCTTGGAAGGCCATACGCCGCGCGGGTTTCGCGGTATGGGCACCGGGCTGTTCGCGGGCGACAATCTCAACCCGAACTTTCCCAATGGCGACGGCGTGCAGTTCTTTCTCACCTTCGATTTGAGCGCGCTGCCGGTCGGCTCCATCGAAAACGCAGAATTACGGTCCGAGCACCTGCAAATCGCCGGAGATCCGTTCGGTAGTCTGGGCGCCTTGCGGGCCGAAACCATCCGTTATGCGGGATTCTCACCGGATTTATGGGACCAGGCGACGGTTGCCGAAGCTTGCGTGCTGGCCGAGCAGGCGGCGCCGTCCGTGGCCTGCGACGTCACGGGCGCGGTGGCCGATGCCGTCGCCGCCGAGCTGCCGGCGGCGCAATTCCGGCTGCGCCTCGACGAGGCCGGCGATGGTGATGGCACGCCAGACCTGGCGCTGTTCTTTATCTCGGGGTCGAACGTCAACGAGCCTGGCATCTTCACTCTTACGGTGACGGTGCAGCCGGCGGCGCAATAGGGCCGTCAGCCCAGCTCCTCCGCCGGCCTGCCGCGCTCGACCCAATGCATACAGACCAGGGCGGCCAGTCCAAGCAGGGCAAACCCGGCGATCAACGGCAGGACGGTGCCGTCATAGCTGTGGCCGATGATGGTGGCGGAGAATAATGAGATGAAGGTGGTCAGCGAGCCGACCACCGACGCGCCGACCCCGGCGATATGGCCCAAGGGTTCCATGGCCATGGCGTTGAAATTGCCGAACAGGATGCCGAGGCAAAAGAACACGATCAGCAGAAAGGCAATCAGCGCCCACAGAGGTGGCTGCCCGGCGGTCGTTAAGGAAAACACGTAGAATAAGACCGAGAGCACGGTGAGGACGATCAAAGCCCGGCGAGACAACAGCCGCATGCCGAAGCGCAGAACCAGCTTGGCATTGACGACCGAGGCCGTGCCGAGGGCGATGGATAGGACGCCGAAATAGATCGGAAACTGCACCCCCAGGGCATATTGCTGCTGCAGGATCTGCTGAGCGGAGATGAGGTAGCCGATAAAAGCACCGAAGATGAGACCGGCGGTCACGGTGTAACCGAGGGAGACGCGATTGGCACAGGTCTCACGCACCGCCAGGCCAATACGAGTCAGCGAAAAAGGTACGCGACGCGATACCGGCAAGGTTTCCGGCTGCCGAACGGCGAACCAGGTCGCGGCGATTATCGCCAGGATCAGGAACAGCCAAAAGATGGCGCGCCAGTTGGCGACGAGAAGGATCCCCTGGCCAATCGCCGGGGCAATCACGGGCACGATGATGAAAACCGCCATGACAAAGGACATGATGCGCGCCATGGCGGCGCCCTTATGCTGGTCGCGGACAAGGGCCACGGTGACGATACGCGGCCCGGCGGCACCGATCCCCTGGATGAAACGGCCGACCAGCATCGCCGGAAAGCTGGCCGCGTTCAGACTGAGGATGGTGCCGAAGATATACAGCAGCAGGGCGAGATACATGGCCCGCTTACGGCCGATACTGTCGGATATGGGGCCATACAGAACCTGGCCGCTGGCCATGCCGAAAAATACGGCGGAGACCACCAATTGCGTATCGTTGACGCGTCCGACGTCAAGCTCTCGGCCAATATCCGGCAAGGCGGGCAGAATGGCGTCGATAGACAAGGCGGTCAGCGAAATCAGCAGGGCCATCAGGGCGACGAATTCGCCCAGGCGCAATTGCGGCTGGTCCTGCCCTGCATTCACCGTCGGAGAACACCTTTGGTTGCCGGCGTTCGCCGGCGGCCCGTACAAGTAGCCGAGTTGCCGCCGTGGCGAAACGCCTAATCGACGTCGAGGCAGGTGGAAACCAGTCCGCGCCGCAGGATTTCCAAGGGTCCTCGCGGTTTCACAAGGAATTACCGCTGTTTTTCCGGGCCATATCGAGAGTCGGCTCGAGTGCCGCTGTCCTCGCGCTAGCATAAAAGTTCCAAGCCGGGTTATAATAATAGAATGGCTGTTCACAAAATCATGCGTTCGCAATGACCGGTCCGAAATCAGTCGACGACATGTTGGGTTTTATGATTGGCCGTGATCCGGTCCTCTTGGTTTCGGACTACCAGCGGACGTAAGAATCCATCGTCAATAGGGAGAAGAAAGAATGCTGAA
>JAJFJA010000048.1 GCA_021774445.1 Alphaproteobacteria bacterium | reverse complement strand
CGAGGCGGCACGAGACTATACCCGCGCTTTGATGGAGACCGAGGCTTACGCGGCCTCCAGCGGCCAACGCAAAAAGATCGAAAGGCTCTTTGGTGAGGCCAAGCAGATCCTCTCGATGGTGCGCTTGCGATTGCGCGGCCTTACTGGCGCCAGGGATGAGTTCCTCCTGACCGCCACCGTCCAGAACCTCAAAAGGCTCGCCAATCACACCACCAGACCGCCACCACAGCCCATGATGGCCTGAGCCATGCCGCAAAGCCTCATCCGACCAAGCCAATAACGGCAATAATAAAGTCCGCCACTTCTATCAGCGGACAGTGCAACGCGCCTCAAATCCGACTTGTTCAACAGCCTCGGCCACAAGCAGCCCATGTTGGCGATCTCGACAGTCCCAGAGTGCACGCACTAAATTTGCGATTCTGCTTTTGATTCTGGGCTACTTTGCCCCAAGCGTGGCTCTGTCCCAGCCAGTAGCCGCTGAATGTTGGCTCGATGGCGCAAAATCACATAAATGCTACCTGCAATCACAAGTAACCGATAGGGCATCGGTTGTTCCAAGCTGCAGATAAGGGCGATCGCAGTCAACGCCGCTAGCATCGAACTAAGGGAAACAGTCCGAAAAGTAGCCAGCACAACGCCAAAAACCGTCGCGGCACCTAAACCTACTGGCCAAGCCATCGCCAGCAAAACGCCTAGCCCCGTCGCAGCGGATTTGCCACCGGTAAAATTCAACCAAATCGAACGGCTATGCCCCAACAACACGGCAAGTCCGGACAAGCAAACAGCCCAAGGCACCCAGGTTTGCAGATCAAGCGCTGTCGGTGGCGTGACGGACGGCAATGTATAGAACCAAGGATAAAACCAGAGGGCAAAGACGATCGCCCCCACACCTTTCAGCAAATCTACTAGGAGCACCGCCAACGCAGGCCATTTGCCCAGGGTTCGCAATACGTTCGTTGCCCCAATGGATTTGGAGCCATGCTCTCGGATATCAATGCCCTTGCGCAGTTTCCCCGCCAGATAGCCCGTGGGCGTAGAACCGAAGAGGTAAGCAATCGCCAATCCAACTACACTCGCTATCCAGAAAACCATGGGATTCACCTCGACGCACTAACCTCAGGCAATCATCACCTGGTCGTCTACCTCTTTGACCGTTATGGGACCCAAAGCAGACGTTCCCAGCGACGACCGACGGCGTATATTTTCAAACGGCGGCGCCGATTTCGGCGCGGGCCGAGGTGCGAAGGAACACCATAAGACTAAGCATCGCCGCCGCCATCACGACAGCGCCGAACACCAATGGCGTCGAGGCGGCTCCGGTCAAATCGCCGAGCCAACCGGCGAACGGTGGCAGCACGGCCATCGCGGCATAATACCATGTGAAGTAGAGCCCCATGCCTGTTGAGCGCACGGTGGCGCGCAGCGCGCTGGCCGGTAGTGCCATAATCGCGCCTGCAGGTGGCCCGGCAAAAACGCCGACGATAATGACGATGGCAAGTGCCGCCGGTACGACCGCCGTAGCCGCCATTGCGATAGCCATAGCCGCGAAGCATAGCTGCATGATGGCGACACTATGGCCGACGCGGTCGATCAGCAGGCCGCCCAGCGGCACGGTGACGATGAGAATCCAGGTGGCAAAGCTGGTAACTAGGCCGGCCGTTGTCGGAGATACTCCGTCGGCCAACATCAGTGCGGGCATGAAACTGACGACGATTATGTACCCGACATTAAAGAGTGCCCAGACTTGGCCCGACCAAGTCGCGACCCAGAAGTCGCGCGAGGTGAATTTTCCGCGCACAACCTGCGTGTCGCTCTCGGCTATCGTATCCGGGCGTCGGTAGACGAGTGCGATCAAGGCGCAGGTTGCCAGGCTGGCAGCGGCCGAAAGCCAGATCATCGACGGCCATCCCACGGCGGCGGCGATCAATGGACCGGTCACCAACGCAAGGCCAATGCCAAGGGGCCAGCTGGTCACCAGAATCGCCATTGCCGTAACCAGGCGGTCGCTGGAGAACCATTCGGCGACCATGCTTGTTAGCAGCACGTTGAGCACCACAGCGCCGGCCCCCGATATGACACGGCCGAGCGTTGCCATGGCAAAATCGCCGGCCATCGCTGTTACGACACCCCCGACAGCCATCAGCAGAAGACCGATAATCGCGATCTGTTTTTGCCCGAATCGTTCGCCTAGCGAGCCGCCTGGCAGTGCCACCACGATGCCGGGCAGCATGTATGCGCCGACCAGTACGCCGAGTTCCGCCAGGCCGATACCCAGATCGGCGCGAAGAAAGGACGATACGCCGACGACCGACTGGAACTGGAAGCCCATCGCAGTACGCGCCAGAAATAGGGCACCAAGAATAAACCACCGTTTTGAATCCATGACAGCCGCGCAATTATTGTATCTGCGGTCGATAGTAGCCCGAACGGCAATATCAGCGCAGCCCGACGAGTAAGAATGCCTTTCGATGCAAGCGTGGCCCGTCCCTGATATAGACGGGCTACGACGCCATTGCGGCGTCTGGTGGGAGGAACCATGCGCCTCGCCTTTTTCGGCACCCCCGATTTCGCCGTCCCGGCCTTGCAAGCTTTGCTCGCGGCCGGGCACGAGATCGCCCGGGTCTATACCCAGCCGCCACGCCCCGCCGGTCGCGGCCACAAATTGCGCCCATCCCCGGTGCAGGATTTGGCGGCAGATAACGGCTTGCCCGTCGCCACGCCCCGCAGCCTCAAGGACCAAGAGACCCAGCGCGCCTTTGCCGACCTTGGCCTCGACGCCGCCGTTGTCGTCGCGTATGGCCTGATATTGCCGTCCGCGGTCCTTGTCGCCCCGCGGCACGGCTGCCTCAATATCCACGCCTCCCTGTTGCCCCGTTGGCGCGGCGCCGCCCCGATTCAGCGCGCCATTCTGGCCGGTGACCGCGAGAGTGGCGTCACCATCATGCTGATGGATGAGGGGCTCGATACCGGCCCCATTCTCCTTGCCGAGGCCGTGCCCATCACCGACGAGACAACCGGCCAGAGTCTGCATGATGATCTGGCCGGGTTGGGCGCCCGGCTGATCGATACCGCCCTCGCCGGCCTCGCGCTGGGCACTCTGTCATCACGGCCCCAGCCGGCCGAGGGCGTCACCTATGCCGCCAAGCTCAGCCGCCACGAGGCGCAACTCGATTGGTCCCAACCGGCCCCTGTCCTGGCCCGTCAGGTTCGCGCCTTCACGCCCTGGCCCGGCAGTTGGTTCGCCCATCGCGGGCAACGCATCAAACTGTTGGCCGCGACGCCGGTCGCCGCTACCGCCGACAGCCCTCCCGGCACCGTGCTTGATGCCGCCATCACCGTGGCCTGCGGCGAGGGCGCCTTGCGCCTCGGCCGCTTGCAGCGCCCAGGCAAGGCCCCGATGACCGCCGCCGAGTTGCTGCGCGGCTACGCCCTGCCGCCTGGAACCCGACTTGCCGGGCCGGACACCCTTTCGGAAGACCCGTGACCCGTTACAAACTCACCCTCGAATATGACGGTGGACCCTTCGTAGGCTGGCAGCGTCAGGATAACGGTCCCTCGGTCCAAGCCGCCTTGGAAGCCGCCTTGCTGGCCTTCTGTGGTGAGCGCATCACGGTTTCCGGCGCCGGCCGGACCGATGCCGGCGTCCATGCCGCCGGCCAGGTCGCCCATTGCGACATAATCAAGTCGACGACCGCCGATACGGTTCGCGACGCCCTCAACCATCACTTGCGGCCCGCGCCCATAAGCGTGTTGACGGCAACGCCCGTGGATGATGAATTCCACGCCCGGTTTTCTGCCGTGAGCCGGCATTATCGCTACCGCATTCTCAATCGCCGCGCGCCGCCGGCTTTGCAGCGTGGCCGGGTCTGGTGGATCGCCCGCCCGCTCGACGCCGCCGCCATGGCCAGCGGTGCCCGCCAGCTGCTCGGGCACCATGATTTCACCTCTTTCCGCGCCGCCGAATGCCAGGCCCGCTCGCCCATGAAGACCCTCGACCGGCTCACGGTCACGCGCCTTGGCGAGGAGATTGAGCTTGCCGTCGAGGCCCGCTCTTTCCTGCACAACCAGGTGCGCATTATTGCCGGCACCTTGGTCCGGGTCGGTGAGGGCCGCTGGCGGCCCCAAGATGTCGGCGCCGCCTTGGCCGCGTGCGACCGCCGGGCCGCCGGACCGACCGCGCCGCCGCACGGGCTGTGCCTTATGCATGTCGGCTACCCATGACCGCCGCCACCCCCGCCCCCGTCGGCACCAGGGTGCCGCTCTATATCCCCGGCATCCTCATCGCGGTTGGCTCCGCCAGTATTTTCTCCACCGACCTCTATGCCCCCAGCCTGCCCCACCTGCCGGGGGTCTTCACCACCACCGCATCCATGGTGCAGCTCACCATGAGCGTCAACCTGGCCGCCTTCGCCCTGGCGCAGCTCTTCCATGGTCCGCTGGCCGACCGCTTTGGCCGTCGTCCCATATTGCTGGTCGGCATGATCGCCTTCGCGCTCAGCGCCATCGCCGCGGCTGTGGCCTGGTCGATTGGCGCCTTGATCGTTGCCCGCGCCTTCATGGGCGTGGCGGCGGCGGTCGAGGCGGTGGTTGTCCTAGCGGTTATTCGCGATCTCTACGACGAGCTTGCCGCTGTCCGGGTGCTGGCGCTTTACAACATGGTGATCGCGATCGCCCCCGCGGTCGGTCCTTTGATCGGCGGCTATGTCCATGTGTGGTTAGGTTGGCGGGCGAACTTCTGGATCCTTGCTGCCTACATCGTGGTCACCGCCTTCGCCATTTGGCGGCTGCTGCCGGAAAGCTTGGCCGAGCGCGACTATCACGCCTTGCGTCCCCATCGCTTCATCAGCGCCTATGCCGACCTCCTGAGCAATCGCACCTTCATGACCTATGCTGTGGCATCCGGCCTGGTGCTGGGCGGCTTATTCGCCTTTATCACCGAGGCGCCCTTTGTTCTGATCGATCGCCTTGGCGTGCCGACACAGCATTTCGGCTTCTTTCAGGCCCTTGTCGTTGCCGCCTTTTTCCTCGGCAGCCTGCTGGCGTCCCGTATTGCCAGTCGCGTAGCCAGCGCGAAATTGTTCGCCGCCGGCCTCATGACCACGGTCCTGGGCGGCGCCGCCATGATGGCCGTCGTCTACGCCGTCGAAGCACCTTGGAACATCGCCAGTGCCATGGCGTTATATGCCGCGGGACTTGCTCTCACCTTCGCCACCGGGCCGGCCTTGGCGATGGCCGCCGGGCGCCATGTCGGCGGCGGTGTCACGGCAGCACTGCTATCGACGCTGGAGGTAGGCGGCGGGGCGATCGGCGCGGCGACGGTCGCGATCCTTCACGACGGCACGGCCTGGCCCATGGCCTTCACTATTTTCGGCGGCGCGACCGCGGCATTGTTCCTTTGGCTTGCTCTGCGCCCGGCCTCAGATCCCGGCGAAACGGTCAGTCGCGACGTTCAGCGCTAGCGACAGCAGCACATTGAGGATGACCAGGCCAACGGCAACCACACCCGTGACCTCGAAGGCGGTCTTGGCAATGAACCAGCTATAGAACAGCAGCCCCACGGTGACGATCAGGAACAGGACGCCGCCCAGCCCGTTCGGGCCCGCCAGGACCAGCAGGGCCACCGCGGGGACGGTGATCGCGACTTGCAGGACGCTGGCCCAATTTTGCGCGACGATGTAGCGCTGATATTGCTCCCGATGCCCGATCTCATGCGCGATATAGAACACCGCGATGGGATATAGCGTCCAATGCATCACATAAGCGATGCCCCAGGCCACCAGTGGCCGCAGCCCGGCGGTATCGTCGCCGACGCCATCCGCGCCCGGCACGCCTTCCAGCAGCCGCAGGATAAGTGCGCCGGGCAGCACGATGGCTGCGGCGAAGAATGATTTCCAGAATCCGTCGATTGAGTCGTCGAGATGCTGCAGGCCGCTCTTGTCGAGATGTGCCAGTCGCCACACGCCAAACAGCGCGAACGACAACTCCCGCATGCTGATCATGGCGCTGTCCGGAAGTACCGCTCCATCATTGCCAGATAGACGCGTGCCAGGTTTTCGATATCGGTGACCGCCACATGTTCATTCACTTTATGCATCGTCGTGCCGACCAAGCCGAACTCGGCGGTCGGGCAGAAATCTTTGATGAATCGTGCGTCCGAGGTGCCGCCGGTGGTGCTCATCTCGGGCACCCGCCCGAGCACCGCCTCGATCGCCTCGCTTAGGACGGCGCTGGTCTTGCCCGGTGGCGTCAAGAAACTCTCCCCGGAAACCGCGATCGCCAACTCATAGTCGCGACCGACGCGATCGAATATGCCACGCAAGCGGTGTTCCAATGATTTCGAGTCATGCAAGTCATTGTAACGGATATTGAAGCTTGCCCGCGCTATGGCCGGTATCACGTTTGTGGCAGGGTTGCCGACATCGACCGTCGTGACCTGCAGGGTCGACGGCTGGAAATGTTCCGAGCCCTCGTCCAGCGCCGTTTCGGTTAGCTGGTTTAGCATTGCCACCAGCCGATGGATCGGATTATCCGCCAGCTGGGGATAGGCGGTGTGTCCTTGCACCCCGCGCACCGTGAGGTGGCCGTTCAGGCTGCCGCGGCGGCCGATTTTGACCATCTCGCCCAGCGTCGCCGGATTTGTCGGCTCGCCGACGATGCAGGCGTCGAGGGTTTCGCCTCGCTCGGCCAGCCATTCCAGAACCTTTTTCGTGCCGTTGATCGATGGTCCCTCTTCGTCGCCCGTGATCAACAGGCTGATCGAGCCATCCGGGTGGCCGTGCCGGGCCAGATAATGGGACACCGCGGCGGCAAAGGCGCCGATCGCGCCTTTCATATCCGCGGCGCCGCGGCCGAATAATTTGCCGTCGACGATTTCCGCCGCAAACGGGTCGACGTCCCACGCCGCGGCATCGCCGACGGGCACCACATCCGTGTGCCCGGCGAAACACAAATTGGGCTGCCCCGCGCCCAAGCGGGCGTAAAGGTTGTCCACGTCCGCCGTACCCGGTTCCGAGAACACCAGGCGCTGGCAGGCAAAGCCCAGGGCCTCCAGGGCGCTCTCCAGCACGTCCAGAGCCCCGCCATCCGCCGGTGTCACGCTGGGACAGCGGATCAGCGCCTGGGCCAGGGCGACCGGGTCCAGGGCCGCAGTTGCGGGGCTTTCGGCCATCAGTCTCGCAGCAACTCGTTGACGGAGGTTTTCGACCGCGTCTGCGCATCTACCCGTTTGACGATCACCGCACAGTAGAGATTCGGTCCCGCCGAGCCGTCGGGTAACGCCCGTCCGGGCAGCGTGCCCGGCACCACCACCGAATAGGCCGGCACCCGGCCACGATAGACCTCGCCGCTGTCGCGATCGATGACTTTCGTCGAGGCGCCGATGAACACGCCCATGGACAGCACCGCCCCTTCTTCGATCACCACGCCTTCCGCGACTTCCGAACGCGCGCCGATGAAGCAGTTGTCTTCGATGATCACCGGCCCGGCTTGCAGCGGTTCCAGCACGCCGCCAATACCGGCGCCGCCGGAGATATGGACATTCTTACCGATCTGCGCGCACGAGCCCACGGTCGCCCAGGTGTCGACCATGGTCCCACTGTCGACATAGGCGCCCAGATTGACGAAGCTGGGCATCAGGATAACCCCTGGCGCGATGTAGGCCGAATGGCGCACCACACAGTTGGGCACCGCCCTGAAGCCGGCTTCCCGGAACCGGTTCTCCCCCCAGCCGTCGAATTTCGACGGCACCTTGTCCCACCATGCCGTGCGGTCGCCGGGACCGCCGCCGATCATTGCCATATCGTTGAGACGGAACGACAGCAACACGGCCTTTTTGAGCCATTGATTGACCCGCCAGTGACCGTCCTCGCGTTCCGCCACGCGCGCGGCGCCACGGTCCAGCAGATTAAGCGCTTCGGTGGTCGCCTCGCGCACTTGTCCGGTCGTGGCCGTGCTAACGGCCTCGCGGCCATCCCAAGCGGTGTCGATGACGGATTGCAGATCCCCGTGGTCCATCTCAAAGCTCGATTTGTCAGTTGGTTTACGGTCGCGAAGATGACCTGTGCCCCGCATCCGTGTCAACGCGCGCCGACCAGGGCCTCCAGCCAGGGCAGCAGATTGTCGGTCTCGTGGTCGATATAGTCGGCATCGGCATCTGGGGCGCCCCAATCGCTGTCGCCACGGATCCATACGGTTGCCATGCCTAAGGCCGCCGCGGGTTTCAGGTTGCGGGCCATATCCTCGACCATCACCGAAGTCGCCGCGTCCAGGTCGTACTGCGCCACCAGTTTGTCATAGATCGACGGTGTCGGCTTTGGCAGATAATCCGCCGCCGCAATGTCGAAAATCGCTTCGAAGGCATCGGCGATACCGAGCCGCGCCAATACCGCCTCCGCATGTTTCGTCGAGGCGTTGGTGAACACCAGCTTGCGGCCCGGCAGTTGCGCCAGCGCCGCGCCAAGTTGTCGGTCCGGTTCCAGGACGTCGTACTCGATGGCGTGCACATAATCCAGATACGCCTCCGGCTCGACGCCGTGACAGGTCATCAAACCGCGCAGCGTACTGCCATGGTCGCGGAACAACGCCCGCCGCACCCCATGGGCGGCGTCCTCGTCCAGTGCCAGATGCTCGGCAACAAATTGCTGGATGCGGTCGGCGACCTGCTCGAACAGGGCTGCCGAGGCCGGATATAGGGTATTGTCCAGGTCGAAAAGCCAGCCCGTCGCGGCCAGCGGATTTTGCCGTACGCCTGTCATCTGACGTCTATTTCTGCCATTTCACAGTCCTGCTTTCCGGTTGTTTGGGGCCCGCGTAAGGGTTGTTTAACGGCCCACATATTATCGTTCTGGTAGAGACTTTCAGAACCCGTCGCCCCAGGGCTGCCGCCGGGTCGACGGATGTATTCAGGTATTTGCCGGCATGATCCCTCGCCAGTCCCAGAACACGGCTCCGCAGCCCCAGCTTGGCGCCACCACGCTTGGCCCGGATGCCGCGATCCTCGACGGTCATCCCGCCCCGATTTTCGTTATCGACACCGCTGGCGCCATTGTTGGTCATAATGCCCCCGCCGCCGCGTTGCTGGCCGTCCTCCGTTCGGTAATCGGCGCCGTCGACGCGATCGGCAATTTGGGCCGAACCGCGATCCAGCAGGCCCAGGCCACGACCATGCGCTTTGGCCTCGGTGACGGCGATGATCGCCAGGCCTACGAGGCCATGGCCGTGCCGACGACCCACCGCCGAGCCTTGCTGATGTGCCGCGACTGTACCTTGGATGAGAATATCCGCCTCGCCCTTACCGAGTCTCGGCGTCGTTATCAGGATTTAGTGAATATCGACAGTGATTTCGCTTGGGAGACATCGTCGGAGGGTCTGTTGACCTTTGTTTCACCGGCCGGTGCTCTCGGCCTTACCGCCGCCGAGCTGATCGGCCTGGACCCCAGCACGTTGTTGGCGGAGCCCGAGCGCTTGCCCGAAACGCTTCCGTTTCGGGCCCGCAGGCCTGTGCGTGATGAGCGGCTGTGGTTCCGTACCGCGGACGGCCGCGCCATTTGCATGGTGATCTCCGCCGCCCCGGTGCTCGCGCCGGACGGCGGCTGGCAGGGCGCTCGCGGTATTTGTCGCGATATTACCGAACAGATCAGCCGCGATGGCCAGCTCCGTGCGGCCCTGGTTCGGGAGCAACTTACCGCCTATCTCGTCGACCAGATCCGCACCGAAGCCGATCCCAGCGCCATGCTCGAGGCCGCGGCGACCGCCCTGGCGGGCGCTGTCTCGGCCACGGTCTTGGTATATTCCGTGGTTGCCGATGGCGCGGTGCAACTCATGGCGCAGGCCGGCCCCGCCGACGCCGCGGCCTTGGTCGACGTTCTATTGGCGCAGTTCGTCGCTGGCCCTACCGATGTGACGCAGCGGACGGTAGTCGATCGAACGGGCGCCACACTCGGTTTGTTAGCTGGTAGGACCGGATATCGCAGTCGCACAAACGGTCTCATCGTCCTGTTGCGCAATGCGGCCGATAAACCTTGGAACGGTGACGACAACGCTTTGCTTGACGCGGCGGCCCGGCAGCTCGGTATTGCCCTCGAGCAGGTTACCGACGCCGCGGCGCTGGAGCGCTTGTCGCGCACCGATGAGCTCACCGGCTTACTCAATCGCCGTGCCTTCGCGGCCGCGCTGAAAATTGGTCTGCGACGCGCCGACCGCGAGCGGCGCAGCGGCGCTTTGCTATACATCGATCTGGACAATTTCAAACCGGTCAATGATCGCTTCGGGCATGCTCGCGGCGACGCTGTCCTGCGGGCCGTCGCGGTGATTCTTGCCGACCATGCGCGCAGCTATGATCTCGTCGCCCGGCTTGGCGGCGATGAGTTCGTGATGTGGCTCGATGGGGCGGGATCCGTGCAGGCTTGCCAACGCCGCGACAGGCTGGTCGACGCGTTCGCCCTGGCCGGCGCCGACATTTTGCCGCCGGACTGCCAGATCGGCGCATCGATCGGAATCGTCAACCTCCCGGTCGTCGCCGAGACATCGGTCGATGAGCTGCTGACCCGCGCCGATCGCGCCATGTACCACACCAAGGCCGCGCGCCAAGCCGAGCGCCACGCCGGACCCCACGCGTCGGCTTTAGATACTGATGGGCCCCAGGGATGAGTGGCTCCGCTACCGATGGCATCCTGCCGGACGAAATCTCTTATACCGAGGCCGGCCGGCTGGCCCGGCATGGCGATTCTCAAATCCGCAGTTCGCTTGCGGGGCGTCCGGATATTCCCGAGGAGGTTTTGTATTTCCTTGCCGAGGACGAGGCGTCGGACGTCAGGCGTGAGGTTGCCCAGAACGACCGGGCGCCGCGCCACGCGGACCTGCTGCTGGCCAGTGATTCGGACCCGTCGGTGCGCACGGACTTGGCCACCAAACTCTGCCGTCTGGTACCGGGTCTCGACCCGGAGACCCAAGAGAAACTCTACCAGCTAACCGAACAATCCCTCCTGATCCTGGCCTGGGATCAGCTCTTGCGGGTGCGCGAGATCCTCAGTGAGGCTCTGTGTTCTGTCGCTTCCGCCCCCCAAACGGTGATCGAATGTTTAGCCCGCGACGCAACCCTCAGTGTCGCGGCGCCGGTGCTCAGATCGTCACCCTTGCTGAACGACGATCTGCTGTTGGAAATTATCAACAGCGGACCGATCCGTGGCGCTCTCGGTGCCATTGCTGATCGTGACGGTCTGAAGGCGCCGCTAGCCGATGCGATTTTCTCCGCCGGCGATACCGCGGCGACCGCCCGCTTGCTCGCCAATCCAAGCGCCCAGATCCGCGAAGAAACTCTCGATATGATCGTCGCGGCGGCGCCGCCGATACCTGACTGGCATGATCCGTTGGTCCGTCGGCCTCGATTGTCGGGCCGGGTCGTGCGTCACATTGCCGGTTTTGTCGCCGCCAACCTTTTGGAGTCGCTGCAGCGCCGCACGGATCTTGATCAAGAAACACTCGACGAGATTGCCGAGATCGTCGAGCAGCGCCTCGACGAGCCGGCGCCCGAGCGGACCGTGGACGCACCGGTCGACGGCGACCCGGACTGGGCGGATCGTGATCCCGTCAGCCGCCGCCGCGCCCCGGTTGATCCCGACTGGGCTGACGAGGACGCGGTCCAAGAGACCGCCGCCGACCGAGCCCAAGCCATGCTGAAGGCCGGCACGCTCGACGAATCCGCTTTGGCCGACGCCTTGGCCGAAGGCGACCGGGCGTTTGCCATCGCCGCTTTTGCCGTGAAGGTCGAGCTGCCGGAGAGCGTACTGTCCCGCACCATTGCCATGCGCAACGGCAAGGGCATAGTCGCGCTCTCGTGGAAGGCCGGCTTCTCCATGCGCTTCGCCGTCCGCGCCCAGATCCAGCTTGCCGGCATCGCCCCCGACGAGACGGTACGCCCGACCGACAGCGGCGAATACCCCATGGACCGCCAGGAACTCCTTTGGCAGCTCGGTTTCATTTCCGGTGAGGGAAACTAGCGCGACCCGCAGGCCGCGCTGATCCGTGCAATGTGGCGATGGTCGGTGCCGCAGCAGCCGCCGAGGACGTTGACCTGGCTGAGCCGGCGCACCAGGTCGCGGTACGCGCCGGCGAGTTCGACTGGATCGCCCGCGTCCAGCTCCGTCGCCTCATCGAGCTCCGCGTGGCTGCACCGCGATGCATTGGCCCGCAGTCCATGCAGGCGAGCGGTCCAGGCGCCGCCATCTTCGAGCTCGGCGGCGAAGTGGCTCGGATGGGCGCAATTGATCATGTAGTAGGCCGCCGTCGCCGCCGTGGCGTCGTCGACCTCGGCGACCGCGTCCGCCAGTTTCTGTCCGGTCGGAAGGCGCCCGTCGGTTTCCACCGTGAACGAAAGGACCACCGGAATCTCGGCCGCTTTTGCCGCCCGTGCCAGGCCGATGGCTTCACTGGCGTTTGTCATCGTAATCGCCGTGACCATGTCGGCGCTGGTCTGGCTAAACACGCCGATCTGCACGGCATGATAGCTCTCGGCCTCGTCGGCGCTCATGATCTCCGCCGGGTTATAGCCATCGCCGCGTGGCCCGACGCAGCCGCTGATGACCATGGGGCTCTCCGGCGTTTCGAACTCGTCGCGCAGCGCCGCCATAAGTTCGATCGACTCCCGGTTGACGGCGGCAAGGGCCTCGGGCGAATAGCCCAGCTTATCGCCCCAGTCCGGGCTCGCGCGCCAAGTCGGACTCTCCAAGATAAAACCCCTGCCGTCCTTAGCGGCGATTGCCGCATGGGACCGGTAATAGTCTCTCAGCGTTTGCTTGCCGGTCTCGTCCCGCAACAGGTCGAAGGCTGCGAAATGGGGCAAATCGATGCCGTTGTGGAAGATCAGGGTGGTCTCGATACCACCGTCGGTCAGATAGATCCCGCCGCCCAACTGCGGCAGCTGTGCGCGATACTTGGCCATAGTCTGTGCTCCTTGGTCATGCCTCGGCGGCCGTTCGGCCGCGTCCTGGGCCGAATACTTGCGAATGTGGTGCCACGGCACTAGTGAACTCGTGGTCCGGTTTGCTGTCTTCCGTGATTCGCTATGAATTCCAAGGAGTTAACCGACGATATCCGGCTTCGCCGGCAGTATTCGGCGGCAGTTGTGACGATCAACTTGACCTGTGGTACGGTGGTGCCACCGAAAAGGCGACGTTGATCATGGATGGTGCGCTGCCAAAGCGAGGTGCGGAAACCCGCGAACGGCTTCTCGAGGTCGCCGAACGGTCCGTGCTCGACAAGGGATTTGCGGCCACCTCGATTGACGAGCTGATCGCCGCGGTTGGGATCACCAAGAGCGGCTTTTTCTATCATTTCAAGGGCAAGGAAGAGCTGGCAACAGCGCTGTTACAACGCTACATCGATCAGGAAGATGAGCTGCTGGATACGCTTTTCCAGCGTGCCGACGAGCTGCACGAGGACCCCCTGCACGGATTTCTCGTCGGCCTCAAGATGTTCGCGGAAATGATGGCGGACCTGCCGGGTGGCCACCCCGGCTGCATGGTCGCATCCGTCTGTTACCAGGAGAACCTGTTCAACAGCGAGGTACGCGAGCTTAACCGGGAGGCGGTTCTGGCCTGGCGGCGGCGCTTTCGGGAGCGCTTCGATTTGATCGCCGAGCGCTATCCGCCGCGCTTGCCTGTCGATCTCGATGCCCTCGCCGACATGGTGTCCGCGCTCGTGGACGGCGGCATCATCATCTCCAAGGTCGTGCGCGACCGGCATGTACTGCCGCAGCAGATCATGCTCTTCCGCGAGTATGTTCGGGCAATCTTCCTCGGCGCCTGACCGGCGCGTAAGTCGCCCCTTGGCTCAAATCGACCGCACCATCAGAATCGATGGAAACCGCAATGCCGGCCCCATTGGCACCTCGATCCGGCGTACCGACCTGAAGCCCAGCGCGCCATAGAAGTTTTCCGCGTTGAGACTGGCGTAACATTCAAAACGGCGCACGCCGGCCAACCGTGCCGCGTCCTCGCCGCTGGCATAGATCGCCCGTCCAACCCCGCGCCCCGCCCAGTCGGGATGCGAGGCGAAGTGGCGAATATGCGCCAGACCTGGCACCATCTCGCCACTGCCTGGCCGTTCTCGCGTCCAGCCGCCACAGCCGACGATCGGCCCACCGTCACGCTCGGCGACGTAGTAGGTCCTCGTCGATAGCAGCGTCGGATTCGCCCGTGTCATCAAAGGCAGCGCGGCTGCAAGGGTAGCCCCGTCATAGGCCGCCCGCAGCAGCACCGGATAGGACACGGCGAGGAGCCTGCTCACCGCTGGCGCGTCTGCGGCTGTCGCAATTCTGACGGCGAACTCTGTCGGCATTCTAGACCTGCAACTCGACCCAATCGCGAAGTTGGTTTCGCATGCGCGCCATATTGTCGCTCACCCCTCGCCTCGATGCACCTGCGGGCAGATCCTAGGCGCGTGGATTGGAACATGAGAGCACTTATCGAACATCAGGCCCTGGGGCGCCGACCGGCGCCCTGCTTGGCCGCTCAGCCGTTCGGCAGATAGATGTCGAACCGGCCCCCGGCAACGAGTGACCGACCCTCAGACCCGCTCTTTTCGGTCGTGGTCAAGCCCATTGGGCCAAAATGCAACCTGAATTGCCGCTACTGCTACTATCTCGAAAAAACACGGCTCTATCCGGATTCTCATCGTTTCCGCATGAGCGATGACTCCCTGGAAGGTTTCATCCGGGACTACATCGATATTCACCGCGACGCCCGCGAGGTTACCTTCCTATGGCAGGGCGGTGAGCCGACCTTGCTTGGCCGGGATTTCTTCCGCAAGGCACTGGCATTCCAGCGCCGCCATTGTCCGCCGGGCTTGCAGATATCCAACGCCCTGCAGACCAACGGGACGTTGCTGAACGAACCTTGGGCGGCCTTTCTGCGCGAACACGATTTCCTGGTTGGCCTCAGCATCGACGGACCGCGGCGCCTGCATGATCGTTACCGCGAGACGCGGAAGGGCGCGCCCACCTTCGCCGCCGTCTGCCGGGCGCTCCGGCTGCTGCAAAGGGAAGGGGTCGAGTTCAACACCCTGACCGTCGTTCATCGCGCCAATGCGCGCCACGGCCGCGAGGTCTACCGCTTCCTGCGAAGCGAGGGCGTTCGCTTCATGCAGTTCATCCCCCTCGTTGAACGCCTGGACGATGCCGGCAGGCCGGCCCTGCCGGCGGCGCAGGCCGCGACCGTGGCGCCTTGGAGTGTTCCCCGACAAGGTTATGGCCGGTTCATGTCGGCGGTGTTCGAGGAGTGGCTGCGCCGCGACGTCGGTTCGATCTTCGTGCAGTTGTTCGACATCCAGCTTGGCTTGTGGTCGGGGCTGCCGTCCGGGCTTTGTGTGTTTGCGGAAACCTGCGGGCAAGGCCTGGCGCTGGAGCATGACGGCGGTCTCTACGCTTGCGACCACTATGTCTACCCCTCCCACTACCTGGGCAACATCGAAGACCATTCCATGGCGGATCTGGCGCGCGCGCCACGGCAGCGGCAGTTCGGCGCGGACAAGCGCGGCACGCTCCCGCGCCAGTGCCGCGACTGCGAATATCTTTTCGCCTGCAACGGAGGTTGTCCCAAGCACCGCTTCATGTCCACCGCTGACGGCGAGACCACTCTCAACTATCTGTGCCCCTCATACAGGCACTTCTTCGAGTTTGCCGGTCCCACCCTGTGTCGCATGGCCGACCTGCTGCGCGATGGTCGCCCGCCGGCGCTGGTGCGTGGATTGGCCCGTGGCGACTTTCATCGCCCGCCCGGAAGCCCCGTGTCTGGATGACCCGATTCTGAAGCTAACAGCCGGGGGGCGTCCTTTGCCCGGCCGGCGCCTAACCCGCACCCATCCAGATCGCGGTACCGAAGCCGCGCTCGGTAAACAGTTCCAGCAGCACCGCATGCTCGGTGCGCCCGTTGCTGCTCACTGCCGCCTCGACCCCTTCCTCGACCGCATCCAGGCAGGTTTCCACTTTCGGGATCATGCCGCCATGCACGGTGCCGTCTTCGATCGCCGCCCGGGCTTGCTTCACCGTCATGTCGGGGATCAGCTGATCCGACTTGTCTTTCACGCCGGGCACGTCCGTCAGCATCACCAATCGCGTGGCGCCCACGGCGCCGGCGATCGCGCCGGCGACCGTATCGGCATTGATGTTGTAGGTCTCGCCCCGGTCGCCGACACCGATCGGCGCGATAATCGGGATGATCTCCGACGCCGCCAGCGTTTCGAGCACCCGTGGGTCCACGGTCTTCGGTTCGCCCACATAGCCGAAATCGAGCACCCGTTCGATGTTCGAATCGCTGTCCCGGGATGTCCGCCGCAGCTTGCGGGCATGGATGAGATTGCCGTCCTTGCCGGAAATCCCCACCGCCAGCCCGCCCATCCGGTTGACCGCCGTCACCAGGGATTTGTTGATCGACCCCGACAGCACCATCTCGACGACTTCGACGGCGGCTTTGCCGGTGACCCGCAGGCCGTCGACGAATTCGCTCTTGATCTGCAGTCGTTCCAGCATCGCGCCGATCTGCGGACCGCCGCCATGCACGACGATGGGATTGATCCCCACCTGTTTCAACAGCACGATATCGGCTGCGAAGGACAGCACCAGATCTTCGTCGCCCATGGCGTGACCGCCATATTTGACGACGAAGGTTTTTCCCGAATAGCGCCGCAAAAAGGGCAGGGCTTCCGACAACACACCGGCTTTCGCCAGCAGTTCGTCTATTTCGTTCTGCTCCCTTTCGGCCATCGCCCCATCCCTTGACCTGGCGACCCCGTGCCGACCGCTGTGCACTGACAATGGTCGATCACGCCGCCGCGATTCGGCGCGGACCTTAATGCAAAGGGTCGTCCTTCACCAGTGCGGCGATTTCCGCTCGCAACTCGGGAATGCCGGTACGCTTGAGCGCGCTGGTAACCGCTGCCGCCGGGAACGCCGCGGCATGTTTGACCAGCGTCTGTTCTGTCGCCTGCCGCGTCGTCGCCAAGGCCGCCGCCGTCGGTTGATCGGCTTTGGTCAGCACGACTTGGTAGCCGACCGCGGCCGCGTCCAGCATCTCCATCATCTCCGCATCGGATTTCTTCAGGCCATGGCGCGAATCCACGAGCAGGAACAATCGCCGCAATGTCGGGCGTCCGGCGAGATAGCTGCGCATGACATCGGTCCATGCCGCGACCTGGCTCTTCGACACTCGGGCAAAGCCATAGCCCGGCAGGTCCACCAGCACCAGCCGGCCCGCCAAGTCGAAAAAATTGAGCTGCTGCGTGCGGCCCGGCGTATTGCTGGTGCGCGCCAGGGTCTTGCGCCCGGTCAGCGCGTTGACCAGGCTCGACTTGCCGACATTCGACCGTCCGGCGAACGCCACCTCCGGCAAATCGGCGTCCGGTAGGTTGTCGAGCGAGGTCGCTCCCAACATGAACTGGCATTCTTGCGCGAACAGCCAACGGCCGAACTCCAGCACTTCCGGGTCGGTCTCCGTTTGCTCAGACATGGTTTTGCTCAATCAGGTGCGGCGCTATGTCTTGCCGCCGCCGATCGCCACGCCCATGCGCCGCATGATCACATATTGCTGGGCCATGGACAAAGTGTTGTTCCAGGCCCAATAGATCACCAGACCGGCCGGGAAATTGGCCAGCATCACGGTGAAGATAATCGGCATCATCATGAAGATCTTGGCCTGCATCGGATCGGCCGGGGCCGGATTGAGCTTTTGCTGCAAGAACATCGAGATGCCCATGATCAGCGGCCAGGCGCCCAGCGACAGCAGGCTCGGCGGGGTGAACGGCAACAGTCCGAACAGGTTGAAGATGGTGGTCGGATCCGCCGAGGAGAGGTCGGTAATCCAGCCGAAGAACGGTGCGTGCCGCATCTCGATCGAGACGAACAGCACTTTGTAGAGCGCGAAGAACACCGGGATCTGCACCACCATCGGCAAGCAGCCGGCGACCGGATTGACCTTCTCGCGCTTGTACAGGCCCATCAGCTCTTGCTGCATCTTCTGCCGGTCTTCGCTGAACTTTTCGCGCAGTTCGGTCATCTGCGGCTGCAGCGCCTTCATCCGGCTCATCGACTTGTAGGATTTGTTCGCTAGCGGGAAGAAGAACAGCTTCACCACCACGGTCAGCATTAGGATGGCGACGCCGAAATTCCCCACCCAGCCGGCGATCCAGGTCAGCGCGTCGAGGAAGGGCTTGGTCAGAAAGAAGAACCAGCCGAAATCGATTGCCATCTCGAAGCGCTCGATACCCAAATCATCACGATACCGCTTCAGCACATCGACTTTCTTGGCGCCCGCGAACAGCCGGTTGGTGACTTCTGCCTTGGCCCCCGGCTGTACCGTTATCCCTTCGCCCAGATAGTCGGCTTGATAGCGGTCGAAGCCGCCGCGCTGATTGTAGGTGAAGCGCGTTTTCATCGGCGCGGTCTGATCCGGCACCAGCGCCGCCAGCCAGTATTTGTCGGTGACCCCGATCCAGCCCCCGACGGTATCCTGAGCCACCGGCCCGTCATCCTGCAGATCGTCGTAGTCGACCTCCGTCAGGGTGCCGTCGAGGATACCGATCGGGCCCTCATGGAGGATGTAGAAGCCCAGCGTGTCCGGTGTGTTGACCCGGGTGACGCGGCCGAACGGGAACACCGTGATCGGCGCCGACCCGGTGTTCTGGAGCCGCTGGGTGATCGTGAACATGAAATCCGCGTCCAGGTCGTAGACCCGCTCCAGTCTTAGACCAGCGTCGTTCTCCCAGGTCATCGTGACCGGCCGACCTGGCGTCAACACCGCGTTCTCCGGCGCCGCCCAGACCGTGTCCCCGCCACCATAGGCCGCGCCCTGATCGTCCACCCAGCCGAACTCGGCAAAGTAGGGATTCTGCGACTCCGCCGGCGAAAACAGCGTCACGTTCGGGCTGGTCGGGTCCACCGTTTCACGAAACTCGAGTAGCGTGAGATCGTCGATCCGACCCCCGGTCAGGTTGATCGATCCGCTCAGTTGCGGCGTTTCCAGGTCGATCCGCCGGTTCGCGCTGACCACCGTTGCACGGTCGACCGTGCCGCCGGCCGCGACGCCGCTCGGCACCGCCCCTTCCGGCAACGGCACATCGGTCCCCGCCCCTTCGCGTGCTTGATCCCCGGGCGCCTGTTGCGCCGTGGTCGTTTGCTGGGCTGCTTCCTGATCCTGTCGGGCTCGCTGCTGGGGTATCGTGAAGAAGAAGCTCCAGGCCAGCAGGATGATCGCCGACAGGACGATCGCCATAACCAGATTTTTTTCGTTACCCGCCACGTCTGTGGTCTCCCGATGGGCTAGCGGCTGTGGTCGGCATGCGGACGGGGCACGGGGTCATAGCCCATGCCGCCCCAGGGATGGCAGCGTCCGATCCGCCGCGCGGCGAGCCAGCCGCCGCGAAACGGGCCGTGCAGCCGGATCGCTTCCTGCGCATAGGCCGAACAGGTCGGCGCATAGCGGCAGTTCGCTCCCAACACCGGCGATAGGAATAGTTGATAGCTACGAATGAGGATCAGGAGCAAACCGCTGAGGAGCGTCTTAAGCGCGGTCATTGGTCGATTAGGCTCCGGCCGTTTTCAGTCCGGTCGGGCTGCCAGGCACCCAACCGCCGCAGCGCCGTCTCCAGGTCGGTCAACAGCGCATCGTAAGGCCTATATGGTGTCCCCCGCCGCGCAATCACCACATAATCCATATCCTGCCGCGCCCGCTCCATAACGCCTTCGACCGCCGCCCGCAATCGCCGCCGCGCCCGATTGCGCTGCACGGCACCGCCGACCTTTCGGCTAGCGGTGTAGCCAACACATGCCGGTCCGGCTCTGTCGCGGCGCTTTGCCGCTTGCAGGACCAAGCCCGGCGTGGCGAATTTGCGCCGCGCCCCGGCGACGCGCAAGAAATCGGCCCGTTTTTTTAGCCGCCCGAGCGACGCGGCCATGGGATTTTGCTCCGGGTGCCGCTGGCAATCAGGCGCTGAGGCGCTTACGGCCCTTGGCCCGCCGATGCGCCAGCACCCGTCGGCCGCCCACCGTCTTCATCCGTGCGCGGAATCCATGCCGGCGCTTGCGCACCAGTACGCTAGGTTGAAACGGTCGTTTCACGATGGGCTCCGTGCTTTAGGAGGTTAACAGGCGGGCTTGTATAAGGGCTAGCCGGGGTCAAGTCAATCTGACGCCGCGCCGCGGGCCCTCATCATTGTCTCACGCATTGGTGACTAGGGCGTGGAAAGGGCCGCACTTACCTTTCCGAGGCAACAAAGGCAGAGTAGAGTCAGGAACAATGAACAAGTCAATTGCTGCCTTTGCGGCCGGTTTGCCCCTCCGGCGCCTGTGGCCCCTGGCCGTCTTGGCCGCGGTAATTTTGGCGTTTTTCTTAGCCGGACTCGATAGTTACCTGAATTTTGAGGCGCTGCGCCTGTATCGCGCCGATCTCAGGACTTGGGTTTCCGCCAACCTCGTCTTTGCCGTCTTTCTCTTTATGGCGACCTACGCCCTCGCCATTGTTGCCTTTCCCCCATCTGGCGCCATGCTGACCATGACCGGCGGCTTTCTGTTCGGCACCCTCCTCGCCGGCATCTATGTCACCATTGCCGCGACGATTGGCGCCACGGCCTTGTTCGTCATCGCCAAGACCACCCTCGGCGATTTCTTCCACGATCGCGCCGGACCCTTCGTCAAGCGCATGGAGTCCGGCTTTGCCGAGAATGCGCTGAGCTACATGCTGGTGCTTCGGTTGATCCCCCTCTTTCCCTTCTGGCTGGTCAATCTGGCGCCGGCGTTCCTTGGTGTGCGGGTCCGTACCTTCGTCATCGGCACGTTTTTCGGCATCATTCCGGGCACCTTCGTCTATGCCAGTGTCGGCGCCGGCCTGGGTGCCATATTTGACGCCGGTGAGTCGCCCGATCTCGGCATCATCTTCGAGCCGCAAATCATCCTGCCGATCGTTGGATTGGCCTTGCTGGCCTTGCTGCCCGTTGCGTACAAGAAGATTCAGGCGCGCCGGGGTTGAGTCCCGGTCTGCACTGAGCGGCGCGGTGTCAAGGTAGGGGGCTGTCATCAAAAAGGTTGATCTCTGCGTGATCGGAGGCGGCTCCGGCGGTCTTGGTGTGGCCGCCGGCGCGTCCCAGATGGGCGCGTCGACGGTCTTGTTTGAGCGCGCCAAGATGGGCGGCGACTGCCTGAATTATGGTTGCGTCCCCTCGAAAGCCTTGCTGGCCGCCGGCAAGGCCGCCGTGGCTTACCGCCACGCCGAAGCATTCGGCCTTCGCGCGACCGCGCCGGAAGTCTCTTTCTCCGCCGTCCATGACCACGTTCATGGCGTCATCGCCGGTATCGCCCCCCATGACAGCGTCGAGCGCTTCGAGGGTCTCGGCGTCGATGTGATCACCCAGGCCGCGCGCTTTGTCGGCCCCGGCGCGGTCGAGGCCGCGGATGGCACCCGTATAGCCGCCCGTCGCTTTGTCATCGCCACCGGCTCCGCGCCGGCGACGCCGCCGATACCGGGGCTCGATCAAGTTCCCTATTTTACCAATGAGACGATTTTCGACCAAACCGACTGCCCGTCGCACTTGATCGTCATCGGCGGCGGCCCCATTGGCGTCGAGATGGCGCAGGCCCATCGCCGCCTTGGCGCGCGCGTGACCGTCCTGGAGATGTTCGCCGTCCTCGGCAAGGATGATCCGGAGCTGGCTGAGATCGTCAAGACTCGCCTCCTTGGCGAAGGCATCGAGTTGCTCGAGGGCATTGCCATCAAGCGGGTCGAACCCGCCGCGGACGGCGTCGCCGTCATTATTGGCGCTGACGACACGGAGCGCACGATTACCGGCAGCCACCTGCTGGTCGCCGCCGGCCGTCGGCCCAATGTCGACTCCCTCAACCTCGAAGCCGCCGGCGTCAGCTATTCCCCCAAGGGGATCGAGGTCGATAACCGGCTGCGCACCTCCAACAAGAAGATCTTTGCCATGGGCGATGTCGCCGGTGGCTTTCAATTCACCCATATTGCCGGCTATCACGCCGGTATCGTCATCCGCAACGCGCTGTTTCGCTTGCCGGCGAAAGTCGATTACCGCGCCGTTCCCTGGGTCACCTACACCGATCCTGAACTCGCCAACGTCGGTCTCAGCGAGGCCCAGGCCCGCGAACAGCATGGTGATATCCGCATAATGCGTTGGCCCTTTGCCGAAAACGACCGCGCCCAGGCCGAGCGCACCACCGACGGTTTCATCAAAGTCATTACCGATCCCGGCGGCAAGATTCTCGGCGCCGCCATCGTTGGTGCCCATGCCGGAGAACTGTTGCAGCCCTGGATTCTTGCCATTTCCCAGAAAATGAAAATCGGCGCCATGGCCGGTCTCATCGCGCCCTATCCCACCCTGGGTGAGGTCAATAAGCGGGCCGCCGGCAGCTTCTATATTGCCAGGCTCTTCTCGCCGCGGACGAAGCGGCTGGTCCGCCTGCTGGCCAAGCTCGGCTAGCCCCGGCCGATGGGGTTACGCTCAGACTATTGGCGGTGCCCCGGGTTTATTTGTTAGAAGACGCCATGTCTGGCGAAAAGCCCCGCAATCTTGGCGACCAGGGATATGTCCCGCCGCCGCTGGTCGGTAGCCTCTCGGCGAAGCTGCTGGTGCTCACGGTCGCCTTCGTGATGCTCGCCGAATTGCTGCTTTATGCGCCGTCTCTCTCCAATTTTCGGGTCGGTTGGCTGACCGATCGCATTTCCGCTGGTCATCTCGCGATCCTGGTGCTCGAGGCGACGCCCGAGGATCTGGTCAGCACCACCATGAAGGCCGACCTGCTCGAGCAGGCGGACGCTTACGCCGTTGTGCTCCGTCGGCCCGACCGCCGGCTGTTGCTTTATACTGAGCGCCCGCCCGATATTGAGGTGACGATCGACCTGCGCCGGCAAAGCTTGCTGGGCGATATTCGCTCGGCTTTCGCCACTATGCTGACCCGCCAGAACCGCATCCTGCGGGTGCTCGGCCCGTCGCCGAAATCGCCGGATCTGACCATCGAGATGGTGCTCGATGAAGCCGAGCTGCGCGTCGAAATGCTGCAATACTCTCGCAATATCCTGTTTCTCTCCCTTGTCATTTCCCTGATCACGGCGGGTTTGCTCTATTTGTCCCTGCAATGGTTGATGGTGCGCCCCATGCGGCGCATCGCCGAGGGCGTCACCGAGTTTGCCAGGAACCCCGAGGACGCCACCGGCGGTATCCAGCCCATCAGCCGCTCCGATGAGATCGGTGTCATCAACGGCGTGCTCGTGCAGATGCAGGGCGGCTTGCGCGGCGCCCTCAAGCAGCGCGAGCGCTTGGCCGAACTCGGCTCGGCCGTCACCAAGATCAACCATGATCTGCGCGGCATCCTATCCACAGCGGTGCTGGTCTCCGACCGTCTTGCGAACTTGCCCGATCCTCAGGTCCAGCGCATTGCGCCGCCGCTGGTCCAGGCCATCGACCGCGCCATCAATCTCTGCACACAGACCCTGAATTTCGCCCGTGACGAGGGCCCGCAGCTCACCCAAACCCGTTTCCGTCTGGCTGATCTGATGAACGACGTTGCCGGCGATTTGGCCCTGCTCGATGAGCCCCTATGCCCCATAGATAACCAAATCGAGGCCGGCCTCGTCGTCGAGGCCGACCGCGATCAGCTCTACCGTGTCTTCGCCAATATCGCCCGCAATGCCTGCGAGGCCGGCGCCCGCAATGTCCGGATCGTCGCCGAGTCCGACAACGGCGCCACCGTCATCGACATCGTCGATGACGGACCCGGACTGAGCCGTCAAGCCGTCGAACGGCTGTTCCAGCCTTTTGCCGGCTCCGCCCGCAAGGGTGGCACCGGCCTCGGCCTGGTCATCGCCCGCGACGTCATGCGCGCCCATGGCGGCGATATCGAGCTGCTCTCCACCGGCGCCGAGGGCACCGTCTTCCGCCTCCGCTTACCGACTGCCGTTTGAGCCCGCTTCGTCGACTTTCAGCCAAACGCTCAGATGTTGGTTCTGTTATTTCCTACGAACTTCTTGCTCCGATTGCCCACGTTTCTTCTGCTGCGCCTGCAACGGCCTGGTTGCTCTACACGCCAAGTTGCGCCCATGCGATGCGGTCCGGTAGAAATCGGCGTACGCCGATGCCGTTGTTGTTCTCAGGGTATTTTCTTTGATGCATCGCATGGCTGCCAAGGACTGGTACCGCATACGCCGGGTCGGGGACGATGTGACTCACATCGATGAACCCCACATCGAGGCGTTTTACCGATGCAACATTTGGCATCTCCGTGGCCGCGAGCGTGATCTGCTAGTCGACAGCGGTATGGGCGTTGTCAGCTTGCGGGAGCATGTGCCGCTGGTCACCGAACGCCCCTGTCTCGCGGTTGCCAGTCATACGCATTTCGATCATATCGGCTGCCATCATGAATTCACGGAACGCCTGGTTCACCCCGCCGAGGCCGGATTGCTCTCCCATCCAACGCGGGCCAACACCTTCGCCGATAAATACGCCACCGATGCCATCTTCACGGCGCTGCCGCCCGCGCCCTATGTCTCGTCGGAATATTCCGTGAAAAGCGCTCCGGCAACCCGTCTTGTTGAGGATGGCGACATGATCGATCTCGGCGACCGTCACCTCGCGGTAATCCACACGCCCGGCCATTCGCCGGGCGGCATCGCTCTTTGGGAGACGGCCACCGGCATTCTGTTTTCCGGCGACACTGTCTACGATGGTCCGTTGATCGAGGGCACTTCGCCTGCCGCAGCAAGGGACTACTACGACAGCATGAAACGCTTGCTCGACTATCCCGTCCGCGTCGTCCACGGCGGCCATTTCCCCAGCTATGACGGCGCACGCCACCGCACCATCATCCGCGCCTGGTTGGATGAAAAAGACGCGGCATAGTCCGTCTTGAAGGCCGAAGACGGCGATATCCCGTTTGTTCGAACCGGCTCGTACCCGGTGCGCGACGGCAATTCCGTACGTGCCCTGGTGGATGGCAAGCCGGCCTTCCGCCGGATTTGTGAAGCCATCGAATCAGCCCAGCGCAGTGTCTGGGCCACTATCACTTTCATGTGGTCGAGCTTTGTCATGCCCGATCAGCGCGGCACGACGTTCGACGTACTGCAGCGTGCGGTGGATCGGGGCGTTGATGTGCGGCTGATCTTCTGGCGGCCCGATCCGCAGACAGACGCATACAAGCGCAACGCCTTCTGGGGCGCCGACGAGCATTTCGAATTGCTCGACAACGGCGGCTATGGCTTCGGCGTCAGGTGGGACCGAGCCGAACCGGGGTTTTGCCAGCACCAGAAAACCTGGCTCGTCGATGCCGGAGAGAAACCGGCGATCGCGTTCGTCGGCGGCATCAATCTCAATCCGAACGCCATGGTGTCTCCGGGCCATGGCGGGCCGAACGAAAACCACGACCTCTATGCCGAGCTATCCGGGCCCTCGATCGTCGATGTACACCACAACTTTGTTCAGCGTTGGAACGAAGCCAGCGAGCGACTTGTGCCGGACGGGCGTTGGGGTCCAGGCGCCGAATGTGATCTCTCGTTTCCTGAGCAGGTGCCGGTGCGTACCGGACGTTCAGTCGTCCAGATACAGCGCACGACGCATCGTCATCGCTACACCAATGGTCGCGCCTCACCAGGAGCAAAGTCGTTCGCTGTTGCCGCAGGTGAGCAGTCGATTTTTGATCAGTATTGTGCCGCCATCGAGGCGGCCCGGTCAGCCATCTATATTGAGAACCAATACCTCGAGGTCCAAGAAATTGTCACCGAACTTCGCTTCGCATTGCAGCGTGGCGTCGAGGTCGTGCTTGTGATGCCGGCGCAACCCGACATCACGGTCTCCGTAGAAAAGATCGCGTTTTGGGACCAGCGTGCTGATCTTGCCGACTACGATAACTTCACGCTTGCCGGACTTGCCGGACTTGGTGCCGACGGTCTCCGGCAACCGGTCTACGTGCACGCCAAGACAATGCTGATCGACGACACCTGGGCGACGATTGGATCGTGCAATTTGCATCGCGCCTCGCTCTTTGGCAATGGCGAGCTTAATGCGGCGATCTCGGACGCCGACTTTGTGCGGGCAATGCGCGCCGAGCTGTTTCAAGAGCATTTGGCCGCCGACACATCCGCCATGGACCTTCGGTCGGCTCTGCGCCTTTTTCGGACCATTGCCGAAGAAAACCGATGTCGGCTCGGTCGCGGCGACCCAAACTGGCAGGGGTTGGCCTTCGCGCTAGATTTAGCGAGCTACGGTCGACGGCCCCAATTTTGAGTCGGGCGCCTCCGCGTCGAGGCGCCCGCTTGCGACGTTTACGGCGTCTTACCTCATCTTCTTGAAGTACTTGCTAGCCTCGTCCTTGAGCGCCTTGCCGGCCGTGAAGCGAGGCTGCAGGGTCGCCGGCTTAGCCTTGAACGTGGCCGGCTCGCCGGTGAACGGGTTGGTGCCCCTGCGAGCCTTGGTGGCCGCCTTGTAGCGCATCTTGATGCGGCCAATATGGCCGAGCGGCACGCTGCCCGGTGTCTTCTTCTTGGTGTCCTTGAGGGCGAGCCCGGAGACGACGGGCCATAGGAGATCAAGGAACTTGCTCGCGTCCCTGCGACTGAATTTGTGACCCCACTCGTCGCCGAGTTCTTTGGTCAGGACCGCGGAATACGCGTCGGCCAGCTGGGTTTTTGTCACGGTCATGGCTTTTCCTTCGTGTTAGGCCCTGGACGACGACTGCATCGATTTCAGGCATTGCCGGTGGTGTCCGGTTCCGCCTCCATACGCAAACAGTGGTTAATAAAACGTAAAGCGGTGGCCGCAGTGGTCACCGCTTCCCGTCCCACCGGCGGGGGGCCGGCGCCGCGTCACACTTGCCGTCGAGGGTGATAGCAAAAGGGTTCCATTGACCGCTCGGCCCGCAGCCGGCTAGCCTCGCTTCATGCCTAAACACCACAGTGCCGCTCTCGGCGACGATCAACGTCAGCGGCTCGCCGCACGCCTTGACGGCAAACGCGACGAACTCATCGCCTTGACCCAAGACCTCATTCGCATCCCCACGGTGAATCCGCCCGGCGATGCCTATCTGCCCTGTTGCGAGTATCTCGGCAACCGCCTCGCCGCCCGCGGTTTTGAGGTCGAATATCTCCGTGCCAAGGGTGCCCTCGGGGACTCCGACCGCTACCCGCGCACCAATGTCATTGCCCGCAAGGCGGGCAGCGGCCCTGGTCCTTGTGTCCATTTTAACAGCCATATCGATGTCGTCGAGCCCGGCCACGGCTGGACCATGGACCCGTTCGCCGGCGAGCTGCGCGACGGCCGCATCTATGGTCGTGGGTCTTGCGACATGAAGGGCGGTCTCGCGGCCAGCATCATCGCCGTCGAAGCGATCCTCGAAGAAGGTCTCGATTTTCCCGGCGCCATCGAGATCTCCGGCACCGTGGACGAGGAATCCGGCGGTTATGCCGGCGTTGCCTGGCTCGCCGAGCGCGGGCGTTTTTCGCCGCCCCGGGTCGATCACGTGATCATCCCCGAGCCCCTCAACAAGGACTGTGTCTGTCTCGGCCATCGCGGCGTCTGGTGGGCCGAGGTGACCGTGAATGGCCGCATCGCCCATGGCTCCATGCCGTTCCTCGGCGTCTCGGCGATCCGCGGCATGGCGGCGTTCCTGGCCAAGGTGGAGACCGAGCTCTATCCCCGCCTCGCCCAGCGCCGCACCGCCATGCCGGTGATCCCTGAAGGCGCCCGCCAGTCGACGCTCAATTTCAACGGCCTACATGGCGGCTTGCCCGCGCCCGGCCCCGCTGACGGTTTCCCCAGCGCCCTGGTCGCCGACCGCTGCAGCTTGGTCCTCGACCGCCGCTTCTTGATCGAAGAATCCGAGGAGGAGGTGCGTCGGGAGATGCTTGAACTGCTCGACGCCGTCAAGGCCGAGCGCCCGGAATTCGACTACGCTTTGCGTGACCTCTGGTCCATGCCCCCGACCATGACCGATGCAGACGCACCGGTGGTGCAGGCGCTCAGCGCCGAGATCGAACGCTTGTTCGGCGCCCCGGCCCAGCATGTCGCCTCCCCCGGGACCTATGATCAGAAGCATATCGTCCGCATCGGCAGCCTCAAGGACTGCGTCGCCTACGGCCCCGGCCTGCTCGAACTGGCCCACCAGCCCGACGAGTATGTCGGCGTCGACGACATGCTGGATTCGGCCAAAATCATGGCCACCGCCACCCTGCAACTGCTGAGGCGTGCCGCGTGATCCGGCCCGGGCCGCGCAACCTGATTACCGATGTCGACGGCATCCTGGTCGGCAATGCGGCGGATAGCGACATCCGCACCGGGACCACGGTTGTGCTGCCGGCGCGGCCGGCGGTGGCGGCGGTTGATATCCGTGGCGGCGCGCCCGGCACGTCCGACACCGCCTTGCTCGATCCGGCCAACATGGTGCAGGAGGTTCACGCTATTGTGTTATCCGGCGGCTCGGCTTTTGGCCTTGCAGCGGCCTCCGGCGTTGCGGCTTGGCTGCGCGGGCAGGGCAGGGGCCTTTCCGTCGGAGAGGCCTGCGTACCCATTGTCCCCGCCGCCATTCTGTTCGATCTCGCCAATGGCGGCGACAAGGATTGGGGCGAGGCCAGCCCCTACGGTGCCCTCGGCCGTGCCGCCGGCCTCGCTGCGGCTCCGGACTTCGCTCTCGGTAATGCCGGCGCCGGATTCGGCGCTATTGCCGGTCACCTCAAAGGCGGGCTTGGCAGTGCTTCGGCGATCACCGACGACGGCCTGCAGGTTGGCGCCCTGGTCGCAGCCAACCCGGCCGGTTCTCCGATCATGCCCGCGGAGCCGGTATTTTGGGCCTGGGCCCTGGAACAGGCCGGCGAGTTCGGCCACGCCGCCCCGCCACGCACCGGCGCCGACCTCGAGCCAGCCTTGTTTTTCTCCGGCAAGCCATCGCCCCTGGCCAACACCACCCTCGCGGTCGTCGCCACCAATTGCCGTCTCGGCAAGGCCCAAGCCCATCGCGTGGCCATAATGGCTCAGGACGGCATCGCCCGGGCCATCCGGCCCGCCCACACCCCCTATGATGGCGATCTGGTATTCTGCCTGGCCACCGATGCCCCTGGCGCGCCGCCACCCGATGACCTCGTTTTGGCGCGGCTCGGGGCCATCGCCGCCGATTGCGTCGCCCGCGCCATTGCCCGTGGTGTCTATGAGGCACGCAGCTTCGGCGACGGCGATGCCATACCGGACTATCGCGGCCTACGTTCCGCGGCGGTCACATGATGTGTTTGCGCCGATTTGCGGCGGCCCCCATCGGCTGGTATCCTTTTGTTGCACTGCAATATTCTCAGGGAGCGGAAAATATGAAAAAACGGATTGCCCTGGCTTTGGCTGTCACCGCCATGTTACCGGCGCTGGTTACGACCCAAGCCCAAACCGCCCAAGCCCAGACCAAGGACACGCTGGTCATCGGCATGACTCTCGAGCCGCCTCATCTCGACCCCACCGCCGGCGCGGCGGCGGCCATCGACGAGGTCGTCTACGCCAACTTGTTCGAGGGTTTGACCCGGATCGACGAGAATGGCGCGGTGTTGCCCCAGCTCGCGACCTCTTGGGAGATCAGCGAAGACGGCCTCACCTACACCTTCAATCTGAAGAGCGGCGTCAAGTTCCATGACGGCACCGATTTCACCGCCGACGATGTGGTTTTCTCGCTTGACCGGGCCCGCGGTGAGGACTCGGTCAACGCCCAGAAACAACTCTTCGCGGCCATCGACACTGTCGAAGCGGTCGATCCAACGACGGCCAAGATCACCCTCAGCCGGCCGGAAGGCCAGTTGCTGTTCAATCTCGGCTGGGGCGATGCGGTCATGGTCGCGCCGGAATCGGCGGAGGGCAACAAGGCCACCCCGATCGGCACCGGCCCGTTCAAGCTCGGCCAGTGGGCCCAGGGTGATCGCGTCGAGCTCGTCGCCAATGACGATCGCGCCAAGCTCAGCAAGGTGACGTTCAAGTTCATCGCCGACGCGTCCGCGCAGATGGCGGCGATGATGGCGGAAGATGTCGACGCCTTCGCCAATTTCGGCGCGCCCGAGACTGTGGCCCAGTTCCAGGCCGATAGCCGCTTCGAGGTTGTCGTCGGCAATACCGAGGGCGAGACCATCCTCTCCACCAACAACACCCGCCCGCCGTTCGACGACATCCGCGTCCGTCAGGCCATTGCCCACACCCTTGATCGCCAGGAATTCATCGATGGGGCTTATTTTGGTCTCGGCACCCCGATCGGCAGCCATTTCGCCCCCCATCACCCGGCCTATGTCGATCTCACCGGCACCTACCCGCTCGATCTCGACAAAGCGAAGGCGCTGTTGGCGGAGGCCGGATTCCCGGATGGTTTCAAGGCGACCTTGAAGCTGCCGCCGCCGCCTTACGCTCGCCGCGGCGGTGAGGTTATTGCCGCGCAGCTCGCCCGCGTCGGCATCGAGCTGGAGATCATCCCGGTGGAATGGGCCCAGTGGCTGGAGCAGGTCTTCCGCGGCGACGATTTCGATCTGACCATCGTCTCCCATACCGAGCCCCAGGACATCGGCATCTACGCCCGCGACAAATATTACTTCAACTACCAGTCCGCCGACTTGGTCGCGGTCATGGACGAGCTTGCGGTTACCGCGGACCCCGCCGCGCGCAACGCCCTGCTTGGCCGGGCCCAGCGCATCCTCGCCGAGGATGCGGTCAACGGCTACATCTTCCAACTGCCGAAGATCGGTATCTGGCGCCAGGGCTTGACCGGCATGTGGCGCAACAGCCCGGTCCAGGCCAATGACGTCACCGGAGTCAGTTGGCAGTAATGTGGCGTTCTGCCGCCCGGTCTTTGCACGGCCGGGCGGCGGAAACCGCTCCATGACCGCTCAATGATTGCCTACGCCGTTCGCCGCCTCCTGGTTCTGCTGGTGACTTTGCTGGCCGCCAGCGGCGCCATCTTCGTGGTGCTGGAAATCCTGCCCGGCGATCCGGCCCTGCTGATCCTCGGGATCGAGGCCCGGGAGGATACTCTCGCGGCGTTGCGTGCCCAGCTCGGTCTCGATCGACCGGCGGCCTTGCGTTACGTGCAATGGATCGGCGGTTTGGCCATCGGCCATCTCGGCAACAGCCATACCTATTCGGTTCCCGTCACCGACCTCATTGCCCAGCGCCTCGTGGTGACCATTCCCTTGTCGCTCATGGCCCTGATCCTCTCGACCGTTCTGGCGGTACCGCTCGGCATGTTCGCCGCCACCCGCCACAACCGCATCGGCGACTATGGCGTGATGAGTTTCAGCCAGATCGGCATGGCCATTCCCAATTTTTGGTTCGGCATCTTGCTGGTCTTGCTGTTCGCCGTCACTTTGGGTTGGTTTCCCTCGGGCGGTTTTGCCGGCTGGTCCGCCGGCATCGGTCCCGCCTTATGGTCGCTGCTGTTGCCGGCCATCGCCCTCGGCCTGCCGGAAGCCGCCATCCTCGCCCGCGTCACCCGCTCGGCGGTGCTCGAGACCTTGGGCGCCGACTATGTCCGCACGGCGCGCGCCAAAGGCGTCGGTGAACGCGCGATTCTGCTGCGCCATGTCCTGCGCAATGCCCTTATTCCCATGACCACGATCATCGGTCTGCAGTTCGCCTTTCTGCTCGCCGGATCGATTGTGGTCGAGAATGTGTTCTTTCTGCCCGGTCTGGGCCGGCTGATTTTCCAGGCCGTGACCCAGCGCGACATCGTTGTCGTCCGCGATGTCGCCATGTTTCTGGTCGCCCTCGTGGTCGTGGTGAATTTCGCCGTCGATCTCGCCTATGCGGTCATCGACCCGCGGCCACGGGCAGGGTCATGAGCGGCGGCGTCAGCGACCGCAATATCGGCAACCCGGGCATCGGCACCCGCGAAACCCCCTGGTCGCGCATTGCGTCCGCCTGGCGTCACCCGAATTTCCTCGTCGGCGCGATCCTCACGGGCGCCCTGATCTTGGTGGCCTTGTTGTCCTTCCTGTGGACGCCCTACCCGGTCGATATCATCGCCGTGTCCGATCGGTTGCAGGGGCCCAGCGCGGCCCACTGGCTCGGCACCGATCAGCTCGGCCGTGACGTCGCTTCGCGCATCATGGTCGGGGCACGCAATTCCATCGCCGTCGGTCTGGTCGCCGTCGGCATCGGGGTAATTTTCGGCGTGGCTCTGGGCGCTTGGGCGGCGGCGCGGGGCGGCTGGATCGACGATGTGGTCATGCGCGCCTCGGACGTCATTTTCGCCTTTCCGGCCATCGTCTCGGCGCTGTTGATCACCGCCCTTTTGGGCCCGGGCGCGGTCAATGCGATTATTGCCATCGGTATTTTCAATGTGCCGGTGTTTGCGCGCGTGACCCGCGGCGCGGCGCGGCAGATCTGGGGCCTCGAATATGTCCGCGCCGGTCTCGCCATCGGCAAGGGACCGCTGCGGGTCACCTTGGATCATGTCCTGCCGAACGTCGCCTCGGTTCTGATCGTCCAAGGCACCATCCAGTTTGCCGTCGCCATTCTTGCCGAGGCCGCGCTGAGCTATCTCGGCGTCGGCACCCAGCCGCCCCATCCCAGTTGGGGCCGCATGCTGTTCGACGCCCAGACCATGATGGCACTCGACCCGACCCTGGCGATTTTCCCCGGGGTTGCCATTGCCCTGGCGGTGCTCGGCCTCAACCTGCTCGGCGACGGTTTGCGTGATGTCTTGGATCCGCGCCTAAAAGTCATGCGGATGGCCTGAGC
>JAJFJA010000047.1 GCA_021774445.1 Alphaproteobacteria bacterium | reverse complement strand
GTGAGCAGGGCCGGCGCGACGAGCCCGAGATCGATGGGGGCCAGGGTGAGGGTTTCGAAGCCCAGCATCTCGCGCTCCGCCCCGGCGACCGAGACGGCAACGACAGTCACCAGATTCTCGATGCGGATGCCGTAAGCACCTTCTTTGTAATAACCAGGTTCGTTGGAGACGATCATGCCAGCCTCGAGCGGCACCTGGCCCAGCTTGGAGATGCGCTGTGGGCCCTCATGGACGCCGAGATAGCTGCCGACGCCATGGCCAGTGCCGTGATCGTAGTCGAGCCCAGCCTGCCAGAGGGACTGCCGGGCCAGAGTATCGAGTTGGGCGCCGCTCGTACCGCTGGGAAAACACGCCGTGGCGATGGCGATGTGGCCCTTGAGCACCCGAGTGAAGCGGTCCGTCATCTCGGCGCTCGGTTCGCCGATGGCGAGCGTGCGCGTCACATCGGTGGTGCCGTCGAGGTATTGGGC
Organism: Alphaproteobacteria bacterium; assembly: GCA_021774445.1. Classification (GTDB taxonomy): domain Bacteria; phylum Pseudomonadota; class Alphaproteobacteria; order UBA6615; family UBA6615; genus SZUA-147. The sequence goes on along the minus strand of JAJFJA010000047.1, from coordinate 165,055 downwards.
GCCGGAATCGACCAAATACAGTTCGCCGGGTGCGAGCGGGCGATTGCTTGCCTCGGTTGAGCGGTAATGGACGATGGCGCCGTTGGGGCCGGCGCCGGAAATGGTGGAGAAACTGAGGCCGCGAAAATGCTCGCCATCGCGCCGCAGAGCCTCGAGCCGGGCCTCGGCGGACAACTCGGTGACGCCGCCGCCTGGGGCGGTCGCGGCCAGCCAGGACAAAAACCGGGTCAGGGCGACGCCGTCGCGGCGATGGGCGGCCCGGGTGCCATCCAATTCGACCTGATTCTTACGTGCTTTGGGGAGCTCGCAAGGATCGGCGGCCTCGCGGACCTCACCGCCGGCTTCCCGCACCCGATGAAACAGCCAGGAGGGTGCCGTGCGCGGGCAGATGCGGATCGGCCTGCCGGCCTTAGCCAAACGGTCCAAAGCCTCTGACAAGGCCTCAGGGGGCGACACAGACACATGATTGCCGAGATGCTGCTCAGTCTCCGGCGTCAGTTTGCGGCGGTCGATAAACAGCTCGACGGCGCCATCATCGTGGAGAATGGCGGAACTGAGCGGTAAAGGCGTGTCGGCAACGTCGCCGCCGCGAATGTTGAGCAGCCAGGCAATGGACTCCGGACGGCTGATGACCGCCGCCGCCGCGCCCTCCTGCTTAATACCGGCGGCGATCTCGGCGCGCTTGGAGGCTGAGTCGCGACCGGCGAAGACGTCCGGATGAGGCACGACCGGGGCAAGCGGTGGCGGCGGCTGATCCGGCCAGACCGCGTCCAACGGGTTCTCGGTCGTTGGAACGAGTTCGGCGCCGGCGTCTCGGCAGACCTTGCGCAGCGCAACCGCGTCAACCTCGGTATGCAGCCAAGGGTCGAAGCCGATGCGGTCTCCGGCGGAAATGTTACGGGCAAGCCACTGGCGCGGCGGCTCGGCAATCAAGTGTCGGTACTCGAAAGACTCGCCATCAACCTGCTGGCGAACTTGCAGGGTGTAACGGCCATCGACGAAAATCGCCGCCCGCTCGCGCATTACTATCGCCGCCCCCGCCGAGCCGTTGAAGCCGGTCAACCAGGCCAGGCGCGCGGCGCGCGGCGGCAGCCATTCATGATGATATTCATCGGCATGGGGCACGATAAAGCCGTCTAACCGGCGGTCCGCCAGTTCGCGCCGCAGGGCAGCGAGCCTGTGCGCCGTTGGCCCGGTCTCAGTCACTGTCGCGGTCTCGGTCATGCGCACAGACTATGCCGACGGACGAAGGCACAGCAATAGCGCGAGAACTGTTGGAGACCGGCTCAGCAAGCCACGCGGCGACTGCAATGCTGCATTGCAAAAATCGAAACGTGATTTTGTCGAAATTAGACATATATTTCAAACGTCTCCTGGCACTGTGGCACTGCAGCAAACAGTTGGAAAGTTAACGTCATGGCCGCCGTCATTAGCATGGCCGAACATCGCGACAACGAAGGTTTTGTCACTATGGCAACGCCGTTCGTAGCCTTCGGGCGCCGGCTGCGGTCCTATGGACGCGCTGTCCAGATGCTGGCGACCGCGACTGGTCGCCGGGCGATGGTACCGGCGGTCGATGTTTACGCGCTTTCCGCGGCAGACATTCTCTCGGCACCCGGGTATGGCCCGCTGGTGCCCCCTATTCGCGCGAACGATGCCCGGTAGCAGGATGCGCCGGTTCGTTTGACGCCTGCGGGCGGCCACCTTTCTCCTCCCTGGGTGGCCGCCCGTTTAATTTCCGCGACGTTGCAACAGCAAAGAGAGCCAACCGTCCCGGCTGTAGCGGTGGCGCAGGGCGAGGCCCTGGGCCAAGTGGGGCGCTAGAACTTGCCGCTCTTGGCTCTCGAGCAAGCCGGACAGGATCACGGTGCCGCCTGGCGCCAAATTTCGCGCGAGGTCGGCGGCCATGTCGGCGAGGGGTCGGGCCAGGATATTGGCGACGATCAGTCCAAAGGGCCCGGTGCGGCGGATCGCGGCGGCATGATAGCCGCTGGCCTGCACAGCCCGGACCCACGGGGCGACGCCGTTCAGGCGGGCGTTGAGGCGGGTCATGCGTACGGCCTCCGGGTCGATATCGGCGGCGAGAACGGCCCGGCGTTGCGCCTTGGCGATCGCGAGAGCGAGAATACCCGTGCCACAGCCAAGGTCGAGGATCGGCCAAGGCGCAACACCGCGCCGCATGAGGGCGTCAAGTAAGACCAGACAGCCTTGGGTGGTGGCGTGGGCGCCGGTGCCGAAGGCGGTGGCGGCGTCGATCTGCAAGGCGATGGCGTTCACCGGTGGGCAGCCCTGATGATAGGAATCATGGATGAAGAAGCGGCCGACCGCGAGAGGTGCGAAGCTGTCGCGATTCCGGGCCAGCCAATCAATCTCCGGTAGCCACACGATATGGGGTGGGGCGCCGGCATACCCAGCCGGGGCCAGCAGCGCCATCAGCGTGTCCGGATCGGGCTCGCTCTGGGCAAAAGCCTCGATCCGCGCCGGTCCGGCGCCATCGACGCCGAATATCGCGACCGATACCATCAGCGGTTCCAAGGCGTCCGCAACGGCTTCGGCGCGCGCCTGAGGCACCGCCAACTCGACTTTCCACAGCGACATGGCGGCGCGACCTATCGCTATACCGCGCTGGCCGGCAGAATGAAGCTGTCCATGACCTTCTTGATGCCGGCCTTGTCGAAGGCGATCTCGAGCTTGCTGCCTTCAATGGCGCGAATATTGCCATAGCCAAATTTCTGGTGAAAAACACGCTCGCCAACGGTATAGGACGGCGTGGCGGCGGCGCTGACACGCTCGGCGCGACCTTCGATGACCATGGGCTCACGTTTATAGCGCGCGGTGCGCCGGCGCTGGCCGCCCCAGTCGGACTGGGTCTCGAAGTGACTGCGATCGTTATCATGGCGGCCATAGGCGCCGGTATTGCCGTAAAGGCCTGACGCCGATTCGACGGTGACATGCTGGGCCGGCAGCTCGTCGATGAAACGGCTGGGCATGGCGCTTTGCCATTGGCCGTGGATGCGGCGGTTGCCGGCAAACAGGATCTCGGCTTGGCGCTTGGCCCGGGTCAGGCCGACATAGGCTAGGCGGCGCTCCTCCTCCAGGCCCGCCGGCCCATTCTCGTCTAGATTGCGGCGGTGCGGGAACAACTCCTCTTCCCAACCGGGCAGGAACACCGTGTCGAATTCCAGGCCCTTGGCGCTGTGTAGGGTCATGATGCTGACCAATTCGCCGCCGGCGCCCTCATTGTTTTCCATGACCAGAGCGACATGCTCGAGAAAGCCGGCGAGATTCTCGAACTCGGCCATGGCGGTCACAAGTTCCTTGAGGTTTTCAAGGCGCCCAGGCGCCTCCGGCGAGCGGTCGTCCATGAGCATGGTGGTGTAGCCCGACTCATCCAGCACCGTGCCGGCCAGATCGCCTTGAGGGACCTGCTCCACCAGGCTGCGCCAGCGGTCGAAGTCGGCCACAAGGTCGCCGAGGGACCTGCGGGCACGGGCCTTCAACTCGTCCGTGGTGACAATATTGCGAGCGGCGCGGAAGAGCGAAACGCCGGCGCCGCGGGCGGCGCGATGCAGGATCTGAACCGTCGCCTCGCCGATGCCACGCTTGGGCCGATTGACGATGCGTTCAAAGGCGAGATCGTCATCGGGCTGGTTGATGACCCTGAGATAGGCCATGGCGTCGCGGATCTCCTGACGCTCATAAAAGCGCGGACCGCCGACGACGCGGTAGGGAATGCCCAAGGTGAGGAAGCGCTCTTCGAACTCACGGGTCTGAAAGCCGGCGCGCACCAAGATGGCGATGTCATTGAGCCGAGCTTCGCGGCGGCGCTGAATATCCTCGATGCGATCGGCGACGACCCGCGCCTCCTCCTCGCTGTCCCAAACACCGCGGACGACGACGGGGCCGCCGCCGTCGGCCGCGGTCCAGAGGGTCTTGCCGAGGCGGCCCTCGTTCTTGGCGATCAGGCCGCTGGCGGCGCCGAGAATGTGCTCGGTGGAGCGATAGTTCTGCTCCAGCCGGACCACCGCAGCGCCGGGAAAATCCTTCTCGAAGCGCAGGATGTTGCCGACTTCGGCGCCGCGCCAGGCATAGATGGACTGGTCGTCGTCGCCGACGCAGGCAATGTTTCGGTGGCCCTGGGCAAGCAGGCGCAGCCATAGATATTGCGCGACGTTGGTATCCTGATATTCATCGACGAGGATGTAACGAAATTGCCGCTGATAATCCTTGAGGATGTCCTCGTTGGCCTTGAGCAGGGTCAAGCAATGCAGCAGCAAGTCGCCGAAGTCGGCGGCGTTCAGAACCCGCAGCCGCTCCTGATATTCGGCGTAGATCTCGACCAAGCGACCGCCGGCCAAGTCACCGGCGTCGGCGGCGGAGATGTCCGCCGGCGTTTGGGCGCGGTCCTTCCAGCGCTGGATGACGCCCATCAGCATGCGGGCCGGCCATTTCTTGTCGTCGATGCCTTGGGCGGCGATGAGCTGCTTGAGCAGGCGGACCTGGTCGTCGGCGTCAAGAATGGTGAAATTCGGCCGCAGCCCTACCAATTCGGCATGGCGGCGGAGCATGCGCGCGCCGAGGGCATGGAAGGTCCCCAGCCACAGCGCCTCGGCCGGGCCGCCGACGAGTTCGCGCACACGCTCGCGCATCTCACGGGCGGCCTTGTTGGTGAAGGTGACGGCGAGCATCTCCCAGGGCCGCGCCTGACCAAGGCGCAGTATGTGGGCCAAGCGGGTCGTGAGGGCACGGGTTTTACCGGTGCCGGCGCCGGCCAGCACGAGGACCGGGCCGTTAATGGTCTCGACAGCCGCCCGTTGGCCCTCGTTCAACGCTGCAAGATAAGGCGGCGGCTGGCCCGGATCGCCGGCTGGCAGCGGCGCCGGCGGCGCGGCATCTTCAACTATTTCAAAAGGATCGACCATCGTGCCTTCTATATAGCATCGGCGGGGCGAGAGTCGCGCTGAGAGTCGCGTTCGGGCCGCCGTGAGCGGGCTTGGCCCGGCTTGACAGGCGATGCAGATCATACGACGGTCCGGCGACGAAGTGACATCCAAGCCTAGTGGGACGTGCCGTTCATGGAGTCGCGGGTATCGGCGGTCGACCCAGTGCGCCGCGAGCGTACTATGGCGATCGCCCTGACGATCGGGGCGATGCTGGCGCTGGCGTCAATGGACGCGGCGCTCAAGAGTCTGGCTGCGCATTATCCGCCGCTGCAAATCGTCTTCATGCGCGCGGTCGTGGCGCTGATTTTTGTCCTCGGCTACACCTGGGCGGGACCAGGTTTCGGACAAATCCGCGCGCGGCGGAAACCGGCGCTGTTGGGCCGCGCCATGCTCAATATGTTTGTCTTGGCGCTGTTTGTCATGGCGCTGAAGCGCATGCCGCTGGCCGATGCGACCGCGGTCGCATTCGCCGCACCCTTCCTCATTACCGCGTTCTCGGCATGGCTATTGGGCGAGCGGGTCGGCGTGCATCGCTGGGGCGCGGTGTTGGTGGGACTTTGCGGGGTGCTGATCATCGTGCGGCCGGGGGCCGGTATGCTGAGTTCCGGCGCCCTTTTCGCGCTTGGCGCCGCGTTCGCTTACGCGTTGGCCATGATTTCTTCGCGGGCGTTGAGCCGGACGGAGAGCAATACGGCAATTGTGGTCTACAATCTGGCGGGAATGGCGGTCGCCGCCGGACTATTGATGCCTTTTGTTTGGGTTTCGCTGCGGGTCGAGGATCTTTGGCTCATTGCGTTTGTCGGCGCCACCGGCGCGATCGGGCAACTGCTCATCACCCAGGCCTATCGCCTGGCGCCGGCCGCCGTGATCGCCCCATTCGACTATACTGCGCTGATATGGGCGGTGGGCCTGGGCTACATCTTCTGGGGGGATTTGCCAGGGACACGTGTGATTGCCGGCATCGTCGTGGTGATCGGCAGCGGCCTCTACATCCTGCATCGCGAGACGCGTCGAAGGCGCGGCACCTCCCAGGGCGTATGACTTTCGTGTGATACGCCCCTTTTTCGTACCGCCGCTGTGATATTCTTTGACGGGACCACTGTGCGGAGGCGAGTCGATGTTGAGAGATCTGCCTTTCATGACTGGGGTAAGGCGTGCCGCAACGTTCGCGCTGATCGTGGCTTTTGCCGGATTGGCCGCGCCGGTTTGGGCACAAGATAGCGGCGCGCCGCGAACAGCGCCGGCAACCGATAGCGATATTAGAGAGCTGTTGCGCAGTTTTGTCGGTATCGACGCGGATGTTCCGGAACATGCGAGGACCGCGAGCGGACTCGGCACACAACGCGAAGGCAACGGCGTGGTGATTTCCGAGGACGGTCTGGTGCTGACCATCGGTTATCTCATCCTCGAAGCGTCGGCCGTCGACCTTACGCTCTTCGACGGGCGGGAGATCGCGGCCGAAGTGGTGGCCTACGACCATGACAGCGGCTTTGGGTTAGTCCGGGCGACACAACATTTGGGTATCAAGCCGCTGGTGCTCGGAGACTCGGCGAGCGCGGTGACCAGCCAGCGGGCTCTCGTGGCGACCCGCAACGGGATTAGCGACGCCCTCGGCGTTCACGTGGTATCGCGGCGGGTGTTCTCCGGATCGTGGGAATATATGCTCGAGAACGCGATCTTTACCGCGCCGCCGCATCGGCGTTTTGCCGGTGCGGCCCTGATCGGCGGAGACGGTCGTCTGCTTGGCATCGGATCATTGTTCGTGGGTGATGCCGCCGGGTCGGGTCGCCCCCTGCCCGGCAACATGTTCATACCGATCAACGAGATCAAGCCGATCCTGCAAGAGCTTATCGACAACGGAAAGCGCAGCGCTTCGGCGCGGCCGTGGCTCGGGGTCTATCCGGAGACAGTCCGCGGCTTCGTGTTTATCAATCGGGTCGCTGAGGATGGACCGGCAAAAAAGGCGGGCATCCGTGCCGGTGACGTCGTGGTCGGCGTGGAGGGCGTCGGCGTCGGCGATCTGGAAGATTTTTACCGCTCGATTTGGGCCGCGGGGGATGCCGGAACGGCAATCGACCTGACGGTGCTCAGCCGGGGCGGCGAGATGCGCGAGTTGACGGTGCCGTCGATCGATCGACGGGATTGGCTGCGACTCGATCCTAGTTTCTAAAGGCGCTGTTAGTCGTAGCCATGCTCCTCGGCACGGGCGCGGAGAATTGCCCGGTTATGGGCGAGGACGATATCGTGTTCGCGAAGCAGCCCTAGAACCGTCTTGGTCTCGTGATCGTCGACCACCGGGACCTGTTCCAACTCGGCGCGCCGCATGCGATCCCAGGCGACGTCGAGGCGGTCGCTGGCCAGAACCACGAATGGGTCCGAGGGTGTGAGGTCGCCGGCCGACGTTATCTCGGCATCGCCGTCGCGCGGCCGATGGATATCCGCGTAAGTGAGTACGCCGCAGAGTCCGTCCGGCGCTGTGGTGACCATAACGGCACCATAAGGCGCGCTGCCGACACGCCGAGCCAATTCATGCATGGGGCAGTCGGCCGAAATGGCAGTGAAATCCGACCGCATTACGTCGGTGATAGGAATATTGCGAAGCAGATCTCGATCCTCGGCTGCCGCCAAATCGAGGCCGCGCTGCTTCAATTGCATATGAAAGAATGACCGGCCAAAGAACTGATGGGTGATTATCGAGGCGACCACCGTGGCGATCATCACGGCGACGGTCATGGTATAATCGCCGGTTAACTCGAAAATGATCAAGATGGTCGACATGGGCGCGCCGAGGACGGCGCCCGCGACGGCCCCGGTGCCAATCAGAGCATAAGCCGGCGTGCCGGAATAATAGAGCGGAAAGGCGGTGCCGGCGGCGATCCCGAAGGCGCCGCCGACGAGGGCGCCGATGAATAGGGCTGGACTGAAGACGCCGCCAGCGAATCCAAAACCGATGCTGATCGCGGTCGCGGCAATCTTGGCGACGATCAGGACCAGCAGCAGACCGAACGCGAATTCAGCCCGCAAGGCCGCGTCGGTGCCTTCGTAACCAACCCCGAGGACGTGCGGCAGCCCGATCGCAATAGCACCGACGAACAGCCCAGCACAGGCCGGCTGGGCCCAGCCGGGAATATGGCTGCGTTCGGCAACCTTGTCGGCCAGCAAGATGGCGCGCATGAAGATAATGGCGACGATGCCGCTGACCACGCCAAGCAAGGCGAAGGCGGGAAATTCCCACAAGCTGATCAGCACGTTCTCGGGCACCACAAAGGCGGGGGCGTTGCCAAACTGGATGCGGCCGATCACCGTGCCGGTGACCGACGCAATGACAATGGGCGCGAAGGCCTTGAGCCCGTGATGGCCGATGATGACCTCAAGGGCAAATAATACGCCGGCGATAGGCGCGTTAAAGGAGGCCGCCACCGCCGCGGCGGCGCCACATCCCAACAACGTGCGGACGAAGCCCGGGCCGAGCTTGAGTTTCTGCGAGACCCAGGCGGCCATCGTGGCGCCCAGATGGACGACCGGTCCCTCGCGTCCGGTCGACGCACCGGCACCGATAGACGCCGCGGCGGCGACGGCCGACGCGAGGCCCTCGCGCAGCGGCATACGGCCACCGTGCAGGCTGACGGCCTCGACAATATGAGAAACACCGTGCGCGCGACCACCCGGTACCAGATAGCGCAGCAACAAACCGACAATCAGGCCGCCGATCGTCGGGACAGCCAGGATCTGCCACCAGGGCAACCCGCGGGTGCCGGTAATCACAAGTTCGGACGAGAAACCAAAACCGGTCGCTTGAATGGCGCCGATAGCCGCACGAAAGGCTAGCGTGCCAAAGCCGGCCACCGCACCGATACCCGCCGCCAGAACGGATAGGCTGAGATGTTCGTTGTGCAGAAAGCGTCGCAACAGACCTGCCCCTGCGGCGGATCGACTCCGCACGAAAAGGCGCCCTTGTTTTGATTAAGGGCGCTCTTCTAACACGTGCTGCCAGCCGTTGCCCAATCAGTTTGGCGATAAGCTAGGCGGTCGCGGACAGCCTATTTTCGAGTTCGTATTCCGAGACGGCCCGATTGCGGCCGCCATTCTTGGCCAGATACATCGCCTCATCGGCGCGCTGGAGCAACTGCTCAGCAGACTCGGGCGGTCGCAACTGCGCGGCACCCGCGGACAAGGTGATCTTGCCCAGCGACTTGCCCGACGACCGCATGACGATTTCTTTGCCGGCGACGGTCCGGCACACCTGTTGGGCCACGGTCATGGCGTCCTCAACAGCCGTCTCCGGCAGCAGGATAACGAACTCCTCACCACCAAACCGCGCCGTGAGGTCCTTGCCTTTCACGCAGGCGCCTATGCATCGGGCGACCTGTTTCAAAACAACATCGCCCAAGTTATGTCCATAGGTGTCGTTGAATCGCTTGAAATGATCGATATCGAGCATCAAGAGTGACAGCGGCGTACCGACGTCGGCAGCATCGCGGGCCGCTGCAAAGAGAGACTCGTCAAAGTATTTGCGGTTGTTGAGCCCGGTCAGGGAATCGGTCTTCGCCTCGAGACGCGAGTCTTCGAGATTCTGGCGGAGTTGCTCGATCTCTTGGTTGGACCGGCTGATCTCCTCCTCGAAACGCTTATTCTGTTCCGTCATCGTCCGGGTATGTTCGCTCAGTCTGGTCACGATCGCGCGGACCTCTTCTATGGAATCCCCGTCGGACAGATCGCCGGTGATACCGGCCAGAGCGTCACCATAGCGCGACGTGTCTTGGCCCGCGTCGCTCAACATCGATACGACCTGACCGAGAGCGACCTCGACACGCTCGCTGGTCTCGCGGATCGCGGCGCCTTCATTGTCGTACGAGAAATGCTCGCGGTACAACTCGGCACCATGAGAGTCGTCGAAGCCCTGGCCGCCGTTCAGGATAGCGTCGACCGCCCGTACCAGTTCCGGGTCCCCAGAGAAATAGCCATACCAGACGGCATAATTCCGCGGGTGCGGCGTGATGCCTAGCGCGAGGATTCGCTGCAGCGTCTGCTCAGCGATCTCCGTCGGTTTTTGCGGGGCTCTCGCCTTATCCATACACGCCTCCACTCCGGTCAGGCGCGAGCCTACAGAGGCCTCGTCAACAGAGTGTTAACGACTTTCAACCCCGGGCGGGCCGCCGTCGTGAAGGCCGAATGTCCCAAACTTGTCACATCACACGGAGAAATATTTGGCCTGCGGATGGTGAACGACAATCGCCGACGTCGATTGTTCCGGATGCAACTGGAAGCCATCGCTCAATGCCACGCCGATCCGCTCCGCCCCCAGCAGTTTCAACAGGGGTTCCTGGTCCTCGAGATTCGGGCAGGCCGGGTACCCGAAGGAGTATCGGGAGCCGTGATACCCTTGCTGCAGCATCTCCTCGATGACGCGTGCATCCTCGGCGGCGAAGCCGAGTTCCGCTCGTATCTGCTTATGGAGATATTCGGCAAGGGCCTCGGTCATCTCGACACCAAGGCCGTGCAAATAGAGATAATCCTGGTAGTGATCATCGGCGAACCATTGGCGTGCCACATCGGCGACATTTTGGCCCATGGTCGCAATCTGAACCCCAATGACGTCACGCTCGGCCGGGCCGCGACTGGCATCGCGGAAGAAATCGGCGATGCAGAGGCCGCCTTCCCGGGCCTGCCGCGGCAAGGTAAAGCGGGTAAGTTCCGTCCGACCATCGGCACCGTAAAGGATGATATCATTCCCTTCGGCGGCGGCTTTCCAATAACCATAAACCGCCTGGGGTGCGAGAATCGCTTCTTTCTTGCAGCGCTCCAACAACCCTTGCAGAAGCGGGCGCAGCTCCTTGCGCGCCCAGCGCATATATTCGGCCAGCTTGCGGCCGTCTTTGCGGTAACCCCAGTGAAACTGGTAGAGCATGCGTTCGTTGAGGAAGGGCAGCAGCGCGTCCACTGGCACTCGCTCGACCAGCCGGGCACCCCAGAACGGCGGCTCTGGGACCTCAACTCCAACGGCTAGCTCGTCGCGACGCAACCGGGTTTCCTCGAGATCGACAGGCCGTTCCGCCGGCTCAGCCGCGGTGCCAAGCTTGCGGCGGCGATTGACGGGCCGTTCGACCCGCCGCTGACGCTGCTCGGCAAGATAATCGTCGAAATTGCCGGACACGACCCGGTCCATGAGGCCGAGGCCATCGAAGGCATCGCGGGCGTAAGCAACGCGGCCGCCGCCATAGGCGCGGGCGCAGTCCTCCTCGACGTAGCCGCGGGTCAGGGCGGCACCACCGAGGAATACCGGAACGTCGAGGCCCTCGCGAGTCATCTCCTCCAAGTTCTCGCGCATGACTACCGTGGACTTGACCAACAGCCCCGACATGCCGACAACATCGGCCTGGTTGTCGCGGGCGGCCTGCAAGATGGCGCCAATGGGCTGCTTGATGCCGAGGTTGACGACCCGGTAACCGTTGTTGGTGAGGATAATATCGACCAAGTTCTTGCCGATATCATGGACGTCGCCTTTGACGGTCGCCAGCACAATGGTGCCGCGTTGCTGGCCGTCGACCCGATCCATATGGGGTTCAAGATAAGCGACCGCGGTTTTCATGACTTCGGCCGAGCGCAAGACGAACGGCAACTGCATTTTGCCGGCACCGAACAACTCGCCGACAATCTTCATACCGCCAAGCAAGAAGGTGTTGATAATGTCGAGGGGCGGATGCATGACCATGGCCTCGTCGAGGTCCACCTCCAGTCCCTGCCGGTCGCCATCGACGATGCGCTCCTCGAGACGTTTTTCGACGGTCTCGGCGCGGGCGACTTTCTTCTCGGTGGCGACGGTCCGTCCTTCGAAGGCGGCCATATACGCTTCCAAAGGATCATAGTCCGGGCGCCGGCGGTCGAAAATCAGATCCTCGGCTAGCTCAACCTCTTCGGAAGAAATAGCGTGTAATGACCTGATTTTACTGAGATGTACGATGGCGCCGGTGAGGCCACGCTTGAGGGCATGGTCGAGATAGACCGAATTGAGCACATGCCGCGCCGGCGGGTTGAGGCCGAAGGAAATATTGGAGAGCCCGAGGATGACCTGACATTCGGGCAGTGCTTCGCGGATGGCGGCAATGCCGTCCAAAGTCTCGATACCAAGACGGCGGTCATCCGCGTTGCCGGTGCAAATGGTGAAGGTCAGCGGATCGAACATCAGATCGCTCGGCGGTAGACCGTGCTCGTCGACGGCGAACTCGTACAGACGTTTGGCGATAGCCAGCTTGCCCGCGGCATCTTTGGCCATGCCTTCTTCGTCGATGGTCAGGGCGATCACCGAGGCGCCGAATTTGCGGGCCAAGACCAGCCGCTTGTGCGCCGCCTCCTCGCCATCCTCGAAATTAATGGAGTTGATGACGGGCTTGCCGCCATAGAGCTTCATGCTCGCTTCGAGCACGGGGTACTCGGTGGAATCGAGCACGAGGGGGGCGGTCACGGCACTGCGCATGCGCGATATGACCTCGGTCATATCGGAGACCTCGTCCCGGCCGACGAAAGCGGTGCAGAGATCCAGCGCATGGCTGCCCTCCTTCTCCTGTTCGCGACCAACGGCAATACAGCCGTCCCAATTGTTTTCCGCCTGCAGATCGCGGAACTTCTTCGAGCCATTGGCGTTGCAGCGCTCACCGATGGAGAAATAGGCGTTCTCCTGACGCAGGGAGAACTGACTGAACAAAGAGGCCACGGACGGTACCCACACTCGCGACTTCGCCACCGGCCGCGGCCGCAAGGCGCCATCGGCGCGCTGGCGCAGCATCTCGTCGAGGGCGGCGATGTGCTCGATGTCGGTGCCGCAGCAACCACCGATCAGATTAATGCCGTCCTCTTCGACGAAACGTGCGAGCCAACTCGCCAGCGCATCGGGCTTCAGGGGGTAGCTGGTCTGGCCGTCGACGAGTTCCGGCAACCCGGCGTTGGGCAGCACGGCGACGAGGCCGGGCCAGTTCTCGCCAAGCCAGCGCACATGTTCGGCCATTTCCTGGGGACCGGTAGCGCAATTCAGGCCGATCATCTGCACATCGAGGGCGTTCAGAACCGTGGCCGCGCTGGCGATGTCGGCACCGACCAGCATGGTCCCGGTGGTCTCCACCGTGACGTTGACGAACACCGGTATCTCCGCTGTCCGCTCGCCGAGGGCCTTGCGTACACCATTGACGGCCGCTTTGACTTGCAGCAAATCCTGGCAGGTCTCAATCAGATAGCCGTCGACGCCGCCGGCCAACAAGCCGCCGGCCTGGCTGGCGAGCGCTGCCTCCAACTCGTCATAGCTCACATGGCCCAGAGTGGGCAGACGCGTACCCGGCCCGATCGAGCCAAGAACGAAGCGGTCGCGGCCATCGCTCGCCATTTCACCGATTGCCTCACGCGCCAATTCGGCGGCGCGGCGATTGATCTCGACCGCACGATCCTGCAAGTCGAATTCGGCGAGGGTGATCGGCGAACCGCCAAAAGTATTGGTTTCGACCATGTCAGCCCCGGCCCGCAGGTAGCCGAGATGGATTTCTCTTACCAGATCCGGGCGCGACAGATTGAGAATTTCGGTGCAGTTCTCCTGGCCCCAAAAGTCGCGATCCAAATCCAGGTCGAGAGCCTGGGTGCGGCTGCCCATGGCGCCGTCGCACAATAGAACGCGCTCTTGCAACTGACTGACGAGATCGCTCATGGGCGTGATAAATCCTTGGAATGCTTGCGGTTATGCCAGGGTGCCGGGCCGTAGGCCCAGCAGATGGCAGATGGCGTAAGTAAGGTCGGCGCGGTTGAGGGTGTAGAAATGGAACAGCTCCACGCCGTGGCTGCGTAACGCCTGGCATTGCTCGGCGGCAATCGTCGCGGCGGCCAGCTTGCGGGTCTCCGGATCCTGGTCGAGCGTGGCGAAAAGGCGGGTCAACCAAGCCGGCACCGCCGCGCCGCATAGTCCGGCAAAGCGGACCACGGTGGCGAAATTGGTCACCGGCAGGATACCCGGCACAATCGGAATAGAAACACCAGCCGCCGCGACGGCGTCGCGGTAACGCAGGAAGACCTCGGGGTCGAAGAAGAACTGGCTGATGGCGCGCGTCGCGCCGGCATCTATCTTGCGCTTGAGATTATCGATTTCGAAGGCCGGGTCCGGTGCCTCAGGGTGTCCTTCGGGGTAGCAGGCGACGGAAATTTCGAAATCGGCGACGCGCTTGAGGCCGGCGACAAGGTCGGCGGCGTAGCCATAGCCGCCCGGGGTCGGTTGATAACCGTCACTGCCTTCGGGCGGATCGCCGCGCAGGGCCACGATATGGCGAATGTCCGCATCCCAATATTGTTGGGCGACAGCATCTATTTCCGCTTGAGTGGCACTGACGCAGGTGAGATGGGCCGCCGCGCTCAACCCGACCTCATTCTGAATCCGCGCCACCGTGGCATGCGTGCGCTCGCGCGTGGTGCCGCCGGCGCCATAGGTAACCGAGACGAATTTCGGGCCCAACGACTGCAGCCGCTGCACGGTCTGCCAGAGGGCTTGCTCCATCTTCTCCGTCTTCGGCGGGAAAAACTCGAAGCTAACCGCCGGGGGGGTCCCGTCCGCCAAAGACATCGCGAGGCGGTCTTCCATGATCGACATCGAAGTTGCGGTCATGGGCGTTCTCCGAGGTTGCTCGCGACGGCGTCAATGGGCCGGTCGGCATGCCAGATGCAGACGGTTAACGGATCGCCCGGAAATGTCTTGGTGCGGAATAGGCCGAGGCCTGCCTCGCCGCACCATGCGGAAACTTTTTGGGTCGCGAAACCTAGCCAATAATGCGCGTGATCAGTCCGCAGGGCCTCCAGGGAATGAGGTGCGAAATCGACGAGCAGGAGCCGGCCGCCCGGGCGTAACACACGCGCGGCTTCAGCGATAACGGAGGCCGGATCCTCCGCGTAATGGAGAACCATATGGATGGTGACAAGGTCGAAACTGGGCTCCAGCCAGGGTAGCTGATACATATCGGTCTGGCGCAGCTCGCCGTTGCGGAGACCAGCATTCTCTAAGTTGACCCGGGCGACGGCGAGCATCTCCCGCGAGGCATCAATCCCGACTGCCTGCCTGGCTCGGGGGCCGAGCAGTTCGAGCATGCGCCCGGTGCCCGTGCCGATATCCAACAGTCCGTCGACACCACGGGCCGGCAGGCAACCAAGGAGTTCCTCCTCCACCAGCCGGTTTTCGACATGTAGGCCGCGCAGCTTGTCCCAACTCGCCGCGTTCTTGCGAAAATAGATAGCGGCCTTGGCGGCGCGGGTCTGCTTGATGTCGCAAAGACGCTGCGCGTCCAGCGCCAGCGTCGGGTCATCATGCGGCATCATTTCGGTCAACATGGCGGCGAGCCCCTCACCCCGAGCGCGAAAGAATGCGTTCGTCCCTTCGCGGGTGCGCCGCATCAGCCCCGCTTCGCACATCACCTTCAAGTGGCGCGACAGCCGCGGCTGGCTTTGCCCAAGGATTTGCGTCAAGTCAGTTACAGTCAAATCGGTCCGCGCACACAGGGCGAGTAGGCGGAGCCTGGTTGGCTCCGCAGCAGCGCGCAAGGCGGGCAAGAAGTTGTCCATAGCCAACCATAACAAGCATATTTACATAAATATATGTTTATATATTGACTTCTCTCGTAGGTTACAGAATATCGCGGCAGATCTGCAACAGTGGTGTGATTCCGCTGTCACGACCCCCAGCACGGTCCTAGTCATGGTTTCCCGGCTGTGGTAGCAGAACATAGGTCAGCAACATAAAATGCGATGCGCCAGGGTTCCGTTAACCGTACAGAAGCATCGTCGGTCCACCATGTCAGACAACGCCGATATTGGTTCAATCCGACAGAGTGGCAGATGCGATACTTAAGCGTGCGCCGATTCAGTCGCAGAGCGCTGAGAGCGTTTGTGTTAACGGCCGCGCTTGCGGGCTGTGCCAGCGCGCCGAACGATGATGGAAGCGGCCTTGCGGGGCCGAATGACGTCAATGACCCCCTGGAGACGGTAAATAGGCTCGTGTTCTCCGTGAATGTGGCGGTGGACACGCTGGTATTACAGCCGGTCGCGGTGACCTATCGCGACCTGATGTGGCCGCCAATCAAGAATAACATCCACAACCTGCTGCTCAATGCGCGACTGCCTCTCACGTTCTTGAACGCGATCCTGCAGGGCAATTTCAGTCATGCGGAGCAAACCGCGTCGCGGTTCGTGTCCAATATGGTGTTGCTTTGGGTGGGCGATGTCGGCCCCGGTGAGGAACAGCCAGAGGATTTCGGCCAAACACTGGCGCGTTGGGGCGTCGAGGATGGCGGCCCCTACATCATGCTGCCGTTGCTGGGCCCATCCAACCTGCGGGACGGGGCGGGACGGGTGGTGGATTTCTTCATTGATCCGCTGGGCGCCGTCGCCGGCAGTACGGTAACCGTTGGCCGCGCCGCCGGCGGTGCGGTCGATTCCAGGTCGCGCAATGTCGACGAGGTGCGCGATCTGCAAGCGAGCTCCCTAGACTATTATGCCACCGTACGCAGCTTGTATCGCCAGCAGCGTCAGGCCATGATCGAGAACTCGACCGACGGCTCGGGCCAACCGGCGCCGACTATTTCGATCGATGCATTCACGTCAAGCGATGAGGAGGCAGCAACAAATTGACGCTGCGCATGGACAGAATACCTAGCATTCTAGTGTCGATCCTGATGGCGGCCGCGCTGCTGGTGGCGCCGGCGGCTGCCAAGACCGAGGACTATGTCGTCGGGGCGGAGAAATTCATCCAGGATCTCGCCGACGAGGCTGTCAACGCGCTTTCGCAAGCCTCGCTCAGCAACGAAAATAGGCAAGAAATTTTCCGCGATATGTTGAGCGAGGGATTCGCTATCCCAGGGATCGCCCGTTTCGTCATGGGGCGCTACTGGCGTGAGGCGTCAGCGGACGAGCGAGACGAATATTTTCACCTGTTTGAAGATGTCATCGTCAGCCTTTGGGCAAATCGATTTAGCGAATATTCCGGCCAAGAATTTCGGATTACCGAGGCTATTCCAGCGCGCAGCGCGCGCGAGGATGAGAAGGCCGTGTTGGTGCGTAGTCTGTTTTGGACAGATCCCAACAACCCCGTCAGGCTGGATTGGCGCGTCGCCAACAAAGGCGATGTCTATAAAATTACCGATGTCCTGGTGGCCGGGGTCAGCATGGCCACGACCTATCGGGATGAGTTCTCGGCCGTGATGCGGCGCAATGGCGTCGCCGGCCTGCTCACCGAACTGCGTAACCGCAGCAGCGATATCCGCACGAACTGACTGGCCTTTGCGGCAGTCCGTTGGCGCTTCGACGATACGGCGTTAGCGCTTTCCAGTAGTTGACTTGCTCTATAGATCGACCGAACATCTCGGCCATCTATTACTGGGAGTTCAGCGTCATGGAAGCCGTTCAAATTCGGCTGTTCGCTGTTTTGTGCTTCGCGATCGTTGCCGTAACTGCGTCGGCCGGGGCGCAAGATGCTGTCGAACGCCGAGACGAGTTGGCTTCGGTTGAGGAACGGATCAACGACCCGGATCCGTTGATGCGCCTAACAAATTTCGAGGAAATTGCCGACAGCGACGACCCACTGGTGGTCGAGTTGGCGATCCGACACGCCATGGCCATCGACGATGAGCAGTTGCGGTCACTGGCCATGCGGCACTACGTGGCGACACTCGATACCGTCAGTTTCGAATGGCTGTTGCCGCCCGAGCTCGACGCTGAGATGAAGTCGGCTGATGGCGATCGAAAAAAAGAGGATGCGGTGCGGAAGTCTTGGAGCAGGTTCCTGAGCGAGTATGAGGGTGTTGCCGGATTACTCACAATCGGCTTCGACGAACTGGATCCGCTGAAGACGTCCTTCAAGGCCTATACCCTGATGCGCCAGCGCGGGCCGAGCGAGGATTACTCCGGCGCCGGACGTTTCGTCGGCAGCAAGATGATTTTTCGGAGTCCCTCTCGGTTCGCTAATAATACCTATCAATGCACTTATGAAATTCGACCGACCGACAGTCTCGAACTAGCTGGTATCATGCGCTGCGAGGGCTTTACCTACGGCAAGCCGATGGAGATTCGGGCGCAAATGTTCTGAGGCCGCTCAGGGCGTAAAAGAGACTGCCAACCGGCCTAGTGCCGTGGACTGTACTTCCGGGCCGGTGGCGAAGGTCAGCCGTATGGTGTCGGCCAGGCGCGGCGCCATTTGGCAATCGAAAAGCAGGGCGCCAGCCTGAGACGCACAGGTCCGTGGAGGTCCGTAGACGCTGCGACCGGTGGTGGTATCGGCGGTCTCGATGGCCAGCGCGGTGACCTGCTCCCGCTGCGACGGGTTCGTCGCAGCCACGGAAATCCGGTTTAGTCGGCGCGGGACGGGTATCCGAAGGATTAGGCTGATGCGCCGTTGCCTCGGGACCACGGAAAACTGGCCACCGTCCTCGACTAACCGTAATGGACCCTGTGCCGGATCAGCGGCCTGCCCCGTCAATAGCGTGATCTCTACTCCTATCAGACCAGCAATGGCGTTGCTTGCCGGCGGCGCCGGCGCCGGATCGTAACCAGCCACCTCCCGGCCGATAACATCGTAACGCAGGCCGATGCCCAGGTTGAAATCCGGATCGACCGCCAGCAGCATGGCGAGCGGTTGGGTGTCGCGTTGGAAAGTACCGCCGCTCATTCCCTGCGCCAGCCGCTCAGCCGGATCGACGGGTGCGAATGAGATCATGGCGCCAGCGCTGTCGTCGAGGGCGGTGGCGCGGCGCTCGACCCGGATCGTGATGCGGGCGCCGGTCTCCATGGTCGTCAGGAACGCCTCGTTGGCGGCGCGCAGGGCCGCGTTCAGGGACAGGGCCGAGACGCGGGAATTGCTGCAGCCCTCGCGGGCCACTTCGCCGCCCACCGTCAGGAAAGCTAAATCCAACTCTGGGTTGGTGCGCCCCGGCGACGCGGTGGGGTTGGTGCGTCCCTGCCGATCAATGAGAACCACGGGAACGGGCTGGTTGAGCGGCTCGGGCGCAACGACGTGCCATGGCGCGGCCACCAGGCAGCGGCCGCGGCGGTCGCGGAACAGCCATCCCTGGCCAAAGCTGTCCGGGCCGGTCTGTAGCCGAACCGTCTCCGCGTGGGCACCACGAGAGGGCGCGATGTGAGCCACGAGCAGCAGGCCAAGCAAGCAACAGAGGGCCCATCGCCTCACGGCCTTCTTTCCTCGCGTAACAGCGCAGCCGCCGCTAACGATATCTGAAGGATCACGCCGGCAGCGCCGAGGATCACGCCAAGCGTCAGCAGGAACGGGTCATTCAGGACACGGGATAGAGTGCGAACCTCAATCACCGAGGGTTCAATGCGGGCGCCCGGCGCGATGAGTTCCAGACGCCGCGCCTCCGTGGACGCTGTGACCTGCATGGAGAGCCGTTTATCAGGGTCGAAGTGGACTAGACCCCACCAGGCACGCTCCCGCTCCGGCAGATCTCGATCGCTGGCCAAGCGAGCCCCAGCCGGTAAGTTGATCGTCTGCGATGGATAAAGCCGGCCGCCGAAGAGGGTACGACCGAAGACCGCGACCGAGCCGGACAACAGCGTCGGGCTAAGGTCGTCCACCGTGGATGGTGGCCTGAGCTCGCCGCCGAGTGTCGCGTCACCCCAGATCGGCAGGCGCCCGGCCATCGCCTCGCCACAAGTCGCGGGTGCGGGTACCAGGGTGAACGCCGACGATAAATCAACCGACGGTTGACCCTCCAAGCCCAGCTCTCGCCATGTGGCAGCTCGTTTGGCATCATCCGCCTCGACGGCCACAACGATGCCTTCGCTGGTGTGAAGGTAGGTAACCACGGCACGGTCCGGCGGTTCGATCAACCCGGATATGCATTTCGGCGGGTCGGCGCCCACCAAGTCGATCAGTTGGTAGTCTCGAACGGCGAACACCGCTTGGCTAGGCACTGCGACGGTGTAGCTCATGCTTTGGGTCTCGGCGGTCACAACGACCAACGTGCCCGGGCCGGACAACAGCCAGACGATGAGCGCAAGCACAGCCGTCCCCAGCAAGCCGCCGATGAACGCCCGGAAGAGGTAAGATCGGTACGGAATCCGCAGCATCATCGCAACGCGTTGCCGTCGATGACGATGGTGAATCGTTGCGTCGTGGGTTCGCCTCCGGTCAGGCCTCGATTGGCCAGGACGAGGTCGTAGCGGCCATTCGAAAGGTCTTTTGGCAAGTTGAACCGGCAAACTTTGTTGAAAGCCGTAAGGGCACCCTCGGCCGGTGTTTTACACTCCGCGCGGGCCGGTTTTCCCGGCGTAAGAAGCTCCGCCGTGAGACGCCCGCGCTCAGCGTTGATCAGGGCAACCAAGGTGGGTTCCACGGCGGGTTTATCGAATATTGCCGGCCGCAGCGGACCGTCGGCGGTATCCGTGCAATCATCGCTTTCGACGGCCCGCACCGCCACGCTCTCGATATCGTAGTCAACGAGGTCCTTGCGGTAGCCGGTTTCGAAGGCGAGCCTGGGGTTTGCCTGGTGACCTGCCGATGTGTCGTATTCATTGAGGGCCCAATAGCGGGCATCGCGCGTGGTTACCCGAACGCACAAATTGGCGCCAGTATCCCGAGAGGCACTCAGTAGGCGCAAATTTTCGGGCGCAAAGTTGCCTTCGACTGGCCCAATCGACAAACCGACCAGCATCCTGCCGGAGGTCTTCGGTACCCCGGTGAAAGTCTCGTTGAGCTGCCCCAAATCACCGGCGATTTTCAACACATCCGATCTGTCCTGGCCAACCGCGGCCGGGGCGAATGCGATGATCGCGACCAAGGTGGCAAGGCCCCAAGGCCGCAGGCATCTTGACGCAAGCATCCTGGCCTCCCGCTCTGTCTAGTCCGGGACCATTATGCGGGCACGCTAGGCGCGACCCAAGCTTTTGCTCGGTTTTTCGGCCCTAACGGTGGATGGGCCGGTATTTTATGCGGTGGGGCTGGCCGGCGTCGGCGCCGTGGCGGGACTTATAGTCTTCTTCGTAACTTTGGTAGTTGCCCTCAAACCAAACGACCTGGCTGTCGCCTTCGAAGGCCAGGATATGGGTGGCGATGCGGTCGAGGAACCAGCGGTCATGGCTGATGACCACGGCACAACCGGCAAAGTCCAGCAGGGCTTCCTCGAGGGCGCGCAAGGTGTCGACATCGAGGTCGTTGGTGGGTTCGTCGAGCAGCAGGACATTGGCGCCCTGCTTTAGCATTTTCGCCAGGTGGACGCGGTTGCGCTCACCGCCGGACAATTGGCCGACCGGCTTTTGCTGATCCGAGCCCTTGAAGTTGAAGCCGGCCACATAGGCCCGCGACGGCACCGAGCGCTTGCCTAGCTCAACCACGTCCAGGCCGTCGCTGATCTCCTGCCAGACCGTGCTGTTGGCGGCCAGGGCATCTCGGGATTGGTCGACATAGCCGAGTTTGACGGATTCGCCCAAGCGGATCTCGCCCTCGTCTGCCGTCTCCTGACCGGTGATGAGGCGGAATAGCGTGGTTTTGCCCGCCCCGTTGGGACCGACGACACCGACGATGGCGGCGGGCGGGACCTTAAAGGAGAGGTCTTCGATGAGGAGGCGATCGCCGAAGGCCTTGCCGAGATGGTTTGCCTCGATCACCAGGTCGCCGAGACGCGGCCCAGGCGGAATGGTGATCTGGGACTTCTCCGGCGCCCGATCCTGGCTCGCCGCGACGAGCTGGTCGTAGGCGGCGAGACGGGCCTTACTCTTGGCTTGGCGCGCGCGAGGGCTTTGGCGCACCCATTCGAGTTCCTGGCGAATGGTGCGCTGGCGGGCCCCTTCCTGCTTTTCCTCCTGACCAAGGCGTTTTGCCTTGGCTTCGAGCCAAGCGGAATAGTTGCCTTCGAACGGCAGGCCGCGGCCGCGATCCAGCTCCAGGATCCAGCCGGCGACGTTGTCGAGGAAATAGCGATCATGGGTAACGGCCACGACCGTGCCGGGATAGTCGTGCAGAAAACGCTCAAGCCAAGCAACGGACTCGGCATCGAGATGGTTCGTCGGCTCATCGAGCAGCAACAGGTCGGGGCGGGAAAGCAGCAGGCGACACAGCGCGACGCGACGGCGCTCACCGCCCGAGAGCTTGGTCACCTCGGCGTCGGCGGGCGGACAGCGCAATGCGTCCATGGCGATGTCGACTTGGCGGTCGAGTTCCCAGGCATCGGCAGCGTCGATCTGAGACTGCAACTCCCCCTGCTCCTCGATCAGCGCGTCCATTTCCTTAGGGCTCAGATCCTCGGCGAAACGCAGGCTGACCTCGTTAAAACGGTCGAGCAGGCGCTTCGTGGCAGCGACCCCTTCCATCACGTTGCCGGCGACATCCTTGGCGGGATCGAGTTCCGGCTCTTGCGGCAAGAAGCCGACAGTGGCGCCCTCGGCGGCCCAGGCCTCGCCCTGAAACTCAGTATCGAGACCGGCCATGATACGCAATAAGGTGGACTTACCGGCACCGTTGGCGCCGAGAACACCGATCTTTGCGCCCGGAAGGAAGCTCAGCCAGATGTTCTCCAGCACCTTGCGAGAGCCGTGGCTCTTACCGAGCTCCTTCATAACGTAGATGTATTGATATGCGGCCAAAGGACCCGTCCCCACTCAGCAGATTTGCGATTGAAATGCGGCGGTGCCGCGCGAGCGCTTTGTATCACCAGGGCGGCAGAGTACAACAGCGACAATTTCGCCGCCCCTCGCCGCCGCAAAAAAGAGAGCCGCCGAAGGGCGGCTCCTATTTAACGATCACTCTCGCTACTGGTGGACGACGTGGCGCCATTTGAAAACGTTGTCGGCACGTTGCTCAAGCTTCACCCCGGCGCGGATGCCCCAGGAAACAGCTTGCTGGTGCAGAGGGATATAAGCGATGTCGTCGGTGGCAATCCGCCAAGCCTCGGCGACCAAGTCGCTGCGCTTTTTCTGGTCGGTCTCACTCAAGATCAACAGCGTCAACTCATCCATCCGCGGATTGCAGTATCCGCCGAGATTGAACCGGCCCCGGGTCATGGAACCGCGTGAACCTTCTGCCCATATAGGCTCGTCGGGCGTGGCGCGGGGACATACATAAAGGTTGGCGAGAGGATTCAATGAGTCGAGGGTCTCCGATTCCCACCCGACCATGAAAAAACTGGTATCGAGGCTGGGCGCCGTGATTTTGCCGAAAAAGATGGATTTCGGTTGCGCTTGCAGATCGACTTTCACGCCGACCTTGGCGAGCATGGCGGCAACCGCCTGACAGATCGCCTCGTCATTGACGTAACGGTCATTGGGGCAATCGAGGGTGACTTCAAAACCATCGGGATAACCGGCTTCGGCCAAGAGAGACCTGGCAGCTTGGGGGTCGAAGGGCAGCCGCTCGAGGTTGGGATCGTAACCGACAATGCCAGGACCGACCATCATGGCAGACGGGCTCGCGGCGCCGCGCATGACCTTATCCTTAATCGCGGCGGTGTCGATGGCCTGATAGACGGCCTGGCGAACGCGCTTGTCCTTGAACGGATTCTCGCCCTTGACGTTGGAATACAGGAGTTCGTCGCGGAACTGGTCGAGGCCGAAATAGATGGTGCGGGTTTCCGGGCCGACCAAGACATCCGTATCCGCCCCTGCCCTAACACGGTCGAGATCCTGCACCGGGATGGGATAGGCCATGTCGAGCTCGCCCGAGAGCAAGGCGGCGACACGGGTGGCGTCGGCAGATATGGGCGTGAAGATGACTTTTTCGATGTTGTGGGTCTTGTTTGCTGCGTTCCACCAGTCGGGATTGACCTCGAACACCGTACGTGCGTCGACCTCGCGGCTGACCAGCTTGAAAGGGCCGGTGCCGTTGGCATGGCGATTGGCGTAGTTTTCGCTCGCCCCGGTCGAGGATTCCGCCTCTTGCGCACCATGTTCCTGGGCCCAACCCTTGGACATGATGAGCCATGTCTCAAATTCGGAGACTAAAATCGGATCGGGCGCGTGGGTAATAAAATCGACGGTAAGGTCGTCAATTTTTCTTACAGCCGCGACAGTCGCGAACTTGAACTTGAGATCGGAACCCTCGCTAAGAGCACGCTCATAGGAGAACACTACATCGTCAGCGGTGAATGGCCTGCCATCATGGAAGGTCACGCCGGCACGCAATTTGAAGCGCCAACGGGTGGGTTCGACAATCTCCCAACTTTGGGCGAGAGCGGGTTCAATAGAAAGATCCGAGGCGCGCTGGATCAAACCTTCGTAGACATTGCCCAACGTGCCAAGGGAAAATGTCTCGGCAAGGGCATAGGGGTCCATGGAATGGATGTCGCTTTGGAATGCGAACCGCAGCTCGCGTTCTTGCTCATGCGCCTGTGCATGGGAACCCCATGCAATCAAGATCGCGGCAGCTAAGCCACATCGTGTCGGTCCCACCTCTGGCCTCCTATTCCGAAGAGTTCCCATAACCGACAACACATGTGCGTCACCACGCGGCGTGCCCGACACGCCGCCGGGGCGCGAGAAAAGAGCCACCCGAGGGCGGCTCTCAGTCGCACCGGTAGCCGCTGCCTATTGAACAACCACGTGGCGCCATTTGAAGACGTTGTCCGCCCGCTGCTCGACCTTAACGCCGCTGCGCACGCCCCAGGACACCGCCTGCTGGTGCAAGGGGATGTAGGCCAGGTCGTCAATGGTGATCTGCCAGACTTCGTCAAGCATGGCGCCGCGTATTTCCTGATCGGTCTCACTGAGGATCAACTGGGTC
Source organism: Alphaproteobacteria bacterium (assembly GCA_021774445.1). Lineage (GTDB taxonomy): Bacteria > Pseudomonadota > Alphaproteobacteria > UBA6615 > UBA6615 > SZUA-147. The sequence continues at coordinate 140,374 of JAJFJA010000047.1, read as the reverse complement.
AGTTCATCGACGCGGGGATTGCAATAGCCACCGATGTTGAACTTACCTTGGGTCAGCGAACCACGTGATTCTTCGGCCCAGAGGGCCTCATCAGGGCCGCTGCGCGGGCAGGCATGAAGGTTGGCGAGAGGGTTCCAGGAATCGAAGCTATCCGGCTGCCAACCGAGCAGAAAGAAGCTGGTGTCCAAATTGGGCGCCAGAATCTTGCCGAAGTATATCGATTTGGGTTGTGCGAGGAGTTCGACCTGGATGCCGATTTTGGCCATCATGGCAACGACCGCCTGACAGATCGCTTCGTCATTGACGTAACGATCATTGGGGCAGTCCAAGGTGACCTCGAAGCCGTCGGGATAACCCGCCTCGGCCAGCAGTCCCTTGGCCGCGTCAGGGTCGAAGGGCAGCCGCGAGAAGTCCGGGTTGAAGCCAATAATACCGGGGGCGATCATCATCGCGGAAGGATTCGACGCGCCGCGCATCACCTTGTCCTTGATCGCGACCGTGTCGATGGCCTGGTACATGGCCTGACGAACACGTTTGTCTTTGAAGGGGTTCTTACCCTTGACGTCGGAATACAAGAGCTCGTCCCGGAACTGGTCGAGCCCGAGATAGACGGTACGAACCTCCGGGCCGACCAGGACTTCGGTGCCTTCGGCATCACTAATGCGGCCGAGATCCTGCACCGGTACCGGGTACGCCATGTCGAGCTCACCGGTCAGCAGAGCGGCGACACGGGTGGCGTCGGAAGCGATCGGCGTGAATGTTACCTTGGTGAGATTGTGGGTCTTATTGGCAGCGTTCCACCAATCAGGATTGACCTCAAGCACCGTCCGCACATCCGCCTCGCGGCTCACCAGCTTGAACGGGCCGGTGCCGTTGGCATGCCGATTGGCGTAGCTTTCGTCCTGCCCGGCCGCCGATTCAGCCTTCTCCGCCCCATGCTCTTCCGCCCAACCCTGCGACATAATAAGCCAGGTCTCGAATTCGGAGGTCAGGATCGGATTGGGGGAGCGGGTCAGAATATCGACGGTGAAGTCGTCAATCTTCTTGATCTCGGCGACCGTCGCGAACTTGGCCTTGATGTCGGAGCCCTCGCTAAGCGCCCGTTCATAGGAGAACACGACGTCATCAGCGGTGAAGGGGCGACCATCATGGAAGGTTACGCCACGGCGCAGGTTGAAGCGCCAGCGCGTGGGCTCAACAATTTGCCAACTCTCGGCGAGGGCAGGCTCTATGGAAAGATCCGGCGCCCGTTGAACGAGCCCTTCGTAAACATTGCCCAAGGTACCAATCGAGAATGTTTCGTTGAGAGAATACGGATCCATCGAATGGATATCACCTTGGAAGGCAAAGCGCAGCTCGTTGGCCTGTGTCGGGGCCGCCAATGCGATCCAAATCCCGACCGCCAATCCAAATCGTGTCACTCGCATTTCTTGTCCCCCCTCTTCGATAGCTGCGGACGCGTGACGTTCACTGTCGACGTCACGCCGATCATCTTACAATCGTGCTTGGAATTACTTTGATAGTCTGAAATCAGCTAAGACGTCAACAAATCGCTCGAGGAATAGTGCGGAGTATTCGCGTTCGCGCGAATCGCTATTAACTAAGCACTCATTCAGAGCTTCGCCCTACGCAACCTAAGGGCGTTCGTGATGACTGACACTGAACTTAGGCTCATCGCGGCGGCGGCGAATATCGGGCCGATGAGAATGCCAAAAAACGGAAACAAAATGCCGGCGGCGATCGGCACTCCTAAACTGTTGTAAAAGAATGCAAAGAACAGATTTTGGCGAATGTTGCGCATAGTCGCGCGACTGAGCCGACGGGCGCGGACGATGCCGCCTAGGTCGCCCTTGAGGAGGGTGACGTCGGCGCTGTCGATCGCTACGTCGGTGCCAGTGCCCATGGCAATACCGACATCCGCCGCTACCAGAGCGGGTGCATCATTGACGCCATCGCCGGCCATGGCGACGATGTGGCCTTGTCCGCGCAAGCGATCTACCACGGCATTCTTGTCTTGCGGAAGCACCCCAGCCTCGACATCGGCAATGCCGAGTCGCTCCGCTACCGCCGCCGCCGTCATCGGGTTGTCACCGGTGACCATGATGATGTGCATGCCTTGCTCACGCAGCGCGGCCAACGCAGCGGGGGCCGACTCTTTGATCGGATCGGCGACGCCAATCATGCCGGCGATCGTTTGGTCGATGGCGACAAACATAACCGTTTCGCCGCGACGCTGGCGCTCCTCCGCCGCCTGGCCGAGATCGGCGGCATCTATATCCAAAGCGTCGAGCATGGCGAGGTTGCCGATGGCGACATGACGGCCGTCGATTTCGCCTGTTACGCCGAGGCCGGTTTCGGCGTGGAAGTCGCGCGGCTCGGCAAGCGCCAGGTCGCGTTCATGCGCGGCGGCGACGATCGCGGCGGCAAGCGGGTGCTCGCTGCCGCGCTCCAGGCTGGCGGCGAGCCGCACGATCTCGTGTTCGGTAAATGGCGCGGTTGGCGCTATCCAGGTGACCGCGGGTTCGCCCATGGTCAGTGTGCCGGTCTTATCGACCAGCAACGTATCGACGCGCTCCAACCGCTCCAAGGCCTCGGCATTCTTGATCAGCACTCCTGCGTTGGCGCCACGCGCGGTGCCGACCATGATGGACATGGGCGTCGCAAGGCCGAGCGCGCACGGGCAGGCAATAATGAGCACTGAAACCGCCGAAACGATGGCGAAACCCAGCGCCGGCGGCGGTCCCCAGATGGCCCAAGCGATGAAGGCGACCACCGCGACGGCGACGACGACGGGCACAAAATAACCGGCGACGATATCGGCAAGGCGCTGGATGGGGGCGCGGCTGCGTTGCGCCTCGGCCACCATCTGCACGATGCGGGCGAGCATCGTGTCCTGGCCGACGTGCTCGACATGCATGACAAAGCTGCCGCGCCCATTAAGGGTGCCGCCGATAACTTTGTCGTCCGGCCGCTTCTCCACCGGAATGGATTCGCCGGTAATCATGGACTCGTCCAAGGCGCTATGGCCCTCGACGACTACGCCATCAAGGGGAACTTTTTCGCCCGGCCGAACGCGGAGGCGGTCGCCTGGCCGCACACGCTCCAAGGGCAGTTCTTCCTCCGTGCCGTCGTCGTGCAGTTTCCTCGCCGTCGGCGGCGCAAGGTTAAGCAAGGCGCGCAAGGCGCCCGATGTGCGCTCGCGGGCACGGAGCTCAAGCATTTGGCCGAGCAACACCAGAGTGGTGATGACGGCCGCGGCCTCAAAATACAGCGCGATCTCGCCGGTTGGGCCGCGTAGTTCCGGCGGGAATATGCCTGGGGCGGCAACCGCCACAAGACTGAAGATGTAGGCGACGCCGGTGCCGAGAGCGATCAGCGTGAACATGTTGAGGTTGCGTGTCACCAGCGATGCCCAGCCGCGCTGGAAGAACGGCAGTCCTCCCCACAGCACTACCGGCGTCGCCAGCGCCGCCTGTAGCCAGGGAAGAACAGAGTCGGACAGCAGGCCGGCGGAAGAGACCAGCGGGAGGAAGCGCCCGGCGCCGAAATACAGCAGCGGCACGGCGAAGACAGCGCTGACCCAAAAGCGCCGCGTCATGTCTTGGAGTTCGGCATTCGGTTCCGCTTCGCGCGCCACCGTCATGGGCTCGAGAGCCATGCCACAGATGGGGCAGTCACCCGGATCGTCCTGGACGATCTCGGGGTGCATGGGACAGGTGTATTGGGTGGTCGTGGCGGCCGGCGGATGCAGGGGCTCGAGCGCCATGCCGCACTTCGGACAAGGTACCGGCTCCTGGGTCTGGATTTCCGGATGCATCGGGCAGGTGTAGCCGCCTTGATCGGCGACCCGATCGGCCGTCACGGTCATGTTTACCTCTGGCTTGCTAACGCGGCCTGGTTGGTGCGCTGCTGCGCCGCCCTGACGTTGGACGGCCATGAACTCTTGATGAAGGCGAGTGCGGCCAGAATCTCCTGATCGGTCATGAGATCGGAGAAGGCCGGCATATTGCTGCGAAATCCCTCGGGTGCCGCAGCCTGACCGCCGAATTTCGTGATCGCGAACAGAACACTGTCAGGATGGTGATGGGTGTGGCCATCGGCGTTGTGCGGTGGGGCCGGGAGACCGCCATCGTCAGGCAAAGGCGAACGCCAATTGGCCTGACCCTCGAGCCCGGCGCCATGACAACCGGCACAATTGGTGGCGTAGAGTTGGGTGCCCTGAGCGACCAACGCGGGATCATCGGCGTCGGCGAAAATCTGTGGCGGTGAGAGACGCTGGAGCCAAAGGACGGCCGCACCCGCCAACAAGACCGCTAGAACAAGCGCCGGCAAGCCGTAGCGCCGGAACCGGCTCATTGAGACTCCGCGGCAAGATCGCTAAGAATCGGGCATTCGGGGCGATCATCGCCGGTGCAACGCTCGACCAAGTGACAGAGGGTCTCGCGCAAAGACTGGAGTTCCTCGATCTTCCGTTCGACCGCGGCGATGCGCTGCTCGGCGAGTGCCTTGACGTCAGCGCTGGCACGATTGCGGTCGCGGTACAGCGACAGCAACTCGCGGCAGTCCCGCACACCAAAGCCAAGTCCGCGGGCGCGCTGAACGAAGCGCAAGATATGCAGATCTTCGTTGGAATAGTCACGATACCCGTTGGCGCCGCGCGCCGCAGGGCGGATCAAACCGATCTCCTCATAATAGCGGATGGTCTTGGTCGGCAATTCAGCCTGTTTTGCCGCTGCTCCGATATTCATCGCCTTCGCCTCTCCTTCGTTGTCCTATATGAGGCTTCCAGTCGCCGGAAGGTCAAGGGGCGTGGTTGCGCGAGGGACACATCTAGGTTTCGGACTGCGGGTAGTAGGTTTTTCTATATTTATCCATGTTCACGGAAATATGTTTGCTGACTAGGCGAATTTGCGAGAGAGTTCGCAATAAATCACTCATCTGTTGGCGGTATGCTTGTTGAATGTCGATGAAGTCCTTCCACAGAGCGTTTTCGGCGCATCCGGCGTCTGTCAATGAGACCTACACCGAGCATATGGCGGTAGCGGCGAGTTTCAGCTGGCGCCTGATGTATGGCGGCCTGGCTTGCCTAATTCATGCGATTTTTCCGTTCCTATTCGTCACGACCGGCAGTCGCCTGGTGACTGAGCTGCATGATGAGATGGTGACCAACCGGGTGCGCCGGGAGGCTCGCGGCGGCGTTTTGGACGGCGCCGATTAGGTATCTCGATTGCGGTTCCCCCGAGATTCTATAGAATGTTGACCCACAATATGCCTTGTTTGTGGGAATATTTTCTGTGGACGCCATAGATCGAAAGATCCTCGACCAGCTGCAAAGAGATGCCACGCTGTCTATCGCGGAGATCGCCGAGCGGGTCGGCCTCTCGTCGACACCGTGCTGGCGACGGATCCAAAAACTGGAAGATACGGGTGTCATCCGATCCCGGGTGGCGCTGTTGGATGCCGAAAAACTCCAGGTCGGCGTCACCGTATTCGTCGCGGTCAAGACCGAAGACCATAGCCTGGAATGGCTGGAGGCTTTCGCTAAGGCGGCCGCGGAACTGCCGGAAGTGATGGAATTCTACCGCATGAGCGGCGACGTGGATTATCTGCTGCGGATCGTGGTGCCGGACATCGCCGGCTATGACGCGGTTTACAAGCGACTGATCAACAAGGTTCGTTTGGCTAACGTCACCTCAAGCTTTGCGATGGAGCGGATCAAATACACCACGGCGCTGCCGCTGAATTACGCCGCACCGGCTTTCTGAATCGCTAGCGCGCCCGCAGGTCGGAGATATCGGCGCCCTGGTTCTTCAGGTAGTCGCAGATGGTCTTGCCGGGTTCATCCGCATAGCTGTCCGCGAGAATCTGGGCGTCGGTCATACGATCGATCCGGAAGGTGCGGAAATCGTCGCGCAGCTCGCACCAGGACATCAAGATCCACACCGGTCCGTAGAAAGCCAAACCAAGCGGCCAAACCGTGCGGTCGGACTGCTTTCCCTGCTCGTTGACGTAGCAGAAATAAACTTTGTTGCGCTTGCGTACGGCGCGACGCAGCGCCCCAAGATCGGCCGAGAAGGCAAGGCGCATGCGGCTGGGCGGTGCAAACAGGGCGGTATTGAGCAGTTCGCCGCGCAAACGGTCGGGCAGCGCTGCAGTAATCTTGTCGAGGGCCCGGCCAGCGGCGGCCGCCAACTCCGGATCCGACCATTGCGAGACGATTTTGGCGCCGAGCACGAGAGCTTCGATCTCTTCGACATCGAACATTAGCGGCGGCAGGTCATAACCGCTGCGCATCAAATAACCGACGCCGGGCTCGCCGTCGATCGGGACACCCGAGGCCATGAGGTCGGCGACGTCGCGGTAGACCGTACGGACCGACACTTCCAGAGTGGCGGCGATATCCGATGCGGTGGCCGCATGGCGACGGGTACGCAGGAACTGGATCAATCGAAAAAGCCGATCGGCGCGGCGCATGAGACCTCCTGATCATGTCCCGGAAACTACACGAGCTCTACTGACACCATGCTGTCAGTAGGGTCCTGCTAGTTCTACAGCAATCAGAACATATCAGAAACAGAGAGTGTCGCCGCCATGAGACCGAAACTGCAATATCCGATCGTTGCCTGCCAAGATCTGGCTGAATCGCTAGAGTTTTATCGGATGCTGGGCTTTATCACGCTGTTCGCGAGCGAGGGCTATGCGCAAATGGTGTGGCCCGACAACGCGGCGGTGCAAATCGGTCTGATCAAACCGGCGCCGGAAACCGCGCCGCTAGCTTTTCTGACCGAGTATCGCGGTGGCCTCTTCCTGGGCTTCGAGGTCGAGGATGTGGACGCGCTGTATCGCGCACTGAAGACAAAAGGTATGGAGATCGCGCTCGACCTTGCGGATGCGCCGTGGGGCCAGCGTCATTTCGCGGTCATGGACCCGAACGGGGTGACCCTCAGCTTTGCCATGGTGTTGCCGGGCGCACGGACCGGCTTTGCCGAGGCCTTACGCGCGGCGGCGCCGATCGCGGCCTGAGTGATCGTGGCGCGAGATCGGGGCCGAGGAGAGCAAAATGATTCGCCAGGCAGAACGCTACGTCAAAAAACATGTCGGCATCGATGGCGTGCAGATGGGCTATGTGGAGGCCGGCCAAGGCGATCCGATCCTGTTTTTGCACGGCAACGCCACCTCGTCCTATCTATGGCGCAATGTGATGCCGTACCTGGAGAGCCTGGGGCGCTGCATCGCGCCGGACCTGATCGGTATGGGCGACTCCGATAAACTTTCGGAGAGTGGGCCGGAGCGCTACGGGTTTGCCGACCAGCGTGGTTTTCTCGACAAGTTTCTTGCCGCCCTCAATGTCGAGGAACGGGTGACCCTGGTGGTTCATGATTGGGGTACGGTACTGGGCTTCGATTGGGCCAACCGACATCGCGCAGCGGTGAAGGCCGTGGCCTACATGGAGGCGATAATCGACGCGCCCCGGCTGACCGACATGAACGGCGCGCTTCGCGAGACCTTCGAAGCGCTGCGCTCGCCGGCCGGTGACGCCATGGTGCTGGAGGATAATTATCTGGTCGAGCATTTCTTGCCGAGCATGATCATGCGAGAGCTGAGCGATGCGGAGATGGCGGTCTACCGGCGCCCCTACTTAACACCGGGAGAGTCGCGGCGGCCGACGCTCACCTGGACCCGCGAGTATCCGCTCGCCGGCGAGCCGGCGGCCGTCGGCGATATCATCAAGAACTTCATGAGATGGCTACCGAGATCGCCGATGGCCAAACTGTTCATCAACGGTGAGCCTGGCGCGATCGCCGCCGTCGGCGACAACCGCGCACTTTGCCGAAGTTTCGTCAATCAAAGCGAGGTCACGGTGCGTGGCCTACATTATTTGCCGGAAGATTCGCCGGATGAGATCGGACAAGCGATCGCCGATTGGCTACGCATCATGGGGTGACAGGTTGCCGGTACGGGGGACGCCACAACAAGGAACGTCCCCCAATACCGCAATACTAGCGAATACCCTTCTCAATGAGCGGCACCAAGGCACCGATGGTATCCGGTGTGACCGTGCCGGAGCCGGTATTCACGGCTAGACCGGTGAAGCCATATTTGGCCGACAGCACGCATTGGGTGACCGGCATGAAACCCTGGAGATAGAGCTGCTGGTCGAGGACCGTGCTGATATAGCCTTCCTCCAGGCCATCAATAGTGGCCGGCGCCAGATCGATGCCACCGACAATCACGTCGCCCGGCGCCTTGCCAGCGTCCAGCAGGGCCTTAGGCATGAAAGACGTGATGCCGCCATGCTGGGTACCCATGGCTTTGACGTCCGGATTGTTGGCCAGATAGGCCGTCAGGATCGGCACGGATAGAGAGCTGTCGGAGTTTACCTCCGGGCTGATCTCGAGGTAGTCGACCTCGGCACCGCCCTCTTCGAGAGCGTCGATGAGGCCCTTGGTGCTGAGACCTCGTTCGGCCTCGGACAACAAGCCGTAAACCAACGCCTTGTCGCCGGATGCAATGCCGGCCTTGACCATGCTCTGGCCAGTCAAATAGCCGCCGGCATAAAGCTCGACGCCCGCGTAACCGAACCCGCTGGCCTGATGCTCGTTGAACAAGGCCGTTAGAGGGGCGTTACCGCTGGTAACGACGATGTCCCGGGCACGGGCATCGGCGACCAGGTCGGTGAAGGCATCGCTGCCAGGATGGCCCATAATTGCGATGCAGGTCGGGGTGGCGGCGGCGGCCTCTCGGAAGTGATTGAGCATGACCTCCGGCTGCCAAGCCGAATATTGCTCGATCAGCTTTACCCCGAACGCCTTTGCCGCGTCACGGGCGCCGGTGGTCCGGGCTAGGGTCGCGCCGTCGCCGGCGTTGCCGCCCATCTGCATATATACCACCATGCCTTCACCCAACGGCCCCTCGGTCGTTTGAGCTTGGACCTGGCCGCCAAGGACCGCAGCAGCAATGGCCGCGATGCTCGCCGTGGTCAGGAATCTTGCCATAGCGTTTCTCCCAAGAAGGACCGGCCTTGTTTGAACGGCGCCTCTGCCCGGCCGGTCGTGAGGGCAAGAGGGCTGGTCATGCTAACCGCGGCCAAAAAACTTTGCGAAGGATCCCGACGCATTGACGCGTTCCATACGCAAGTGGAAGATCACCGCGCCCAAGAAAACGAGGCCGACGACAGCGCGCACCCAAAAGCCCTGGATACCGCTGGCGACGAGCCCAGCTTCGATCATGCCAATGATGAAGGCGCCGAAGAAAGACCCGACGACGGTCGCTTGACCGCCGAATATGGAGGTGCCGCCGATAAATACCGAGGCCAGCGCGATAAGCAGAAAGCCTTGGCCCTGGGTATTGAAGAAGTTCTTGTTCTCCAGCGTAAGCAGGACGGCCGCGAAGGCCGCAAGCACGCCCATGAGGACGAAGAGTTTGATGCGCTCGCGGTCGACATTGATGCCAACGACGCGGGCGACGTTCGCGTTGTCGCCGATGAATAGTAGGTGTTCGCCGAAGCGATGGCGATTGAGAATGAACCAAATCAGTATTGCCAGCGCCGAAGCCCATAGGGCTTGGACCGGCAGGAGACCTATTCGCCCGACAAAAACGTGCCAGATCGCCTCGTCCTTTACGGCGCGGATGTTATATGAGAGGCCGCCGGAAACGACGGTCGTGATGCCGCCCCAAAAGAATTGGGTCGCCAGAGTCGCGATAATCGACGGCACACCGATACGGGCCACAAGGACGCCGTTAACGAAGCCGACGAGCGCACCGCCTGCAAGGGCGCCGATCACGGCGAGCCACGTCAGCTCGTAGGTCTTAAAAAGAAATGCGAAAATGAACCCCGAGAAGGCGATGACGCTGGGAAAAGACAAGTCGATCTCGCCGGCGGCGATGACCATCGTGAGGCCTAGCGCCAAGACCAATACCGGCGGCACACTGGTGAGGAACGACATGTAGATGCGGATGCCGAGAAAGACGTTCGGCGCCAAAACCATAAACACGAGCACGATGGCGACGAAGACCGAGATGATCGCCACACCCTCGATACGGGGCAACGCTTTGCTCAAAGCGCTCATGACGGCGTTGACGCACGCTTGGCAGCGGCATCAGCGGGCCGATGCTGCTGCAGTTCGATCAGGAAGTTAGTCAACTCGATGAGCGTCATCTCGCCACGGCCGATTTCCGCGACGATGGCGCCACGATCGAGAACCACAAGGCGATCCGCTAGCTCATGCACATGGGCCAGATTATGCTCAATATAGACACAAGCCCGCCCGGACTCCTTGATACCACGCACGAAATCCAACACCTTGCGCACTTCGCTGATGGCCAGCGCCACCGTAGGTTCGTCGAGGACAATCAGATCGGCGTCGAAATGCATCGCACGGCCGATGGCGACCCCCTGACGCTCGCCGCCGGATAATTGGGCGACCGCACTATCGGCATTGATGCCGGCACCGCGGAAGCCGATTTGGTTTAGCAGAATATCGTCGGCTATCGCTTTTTGGCGCTTTACGTCGATGAAGCCGAGACGATTAGTGATCTGGCGGCCGACGAAGAAATTGCGCCATAGCGGCTGCTTCTCACCGAGCGATTTTTCCTGGTAGACGGTTTCGAACCGCAATTCATGGGCCTTGCCGACCGAGTAGTCGTTCCAATCGACTTTGCGATCACGGATATAGAGCTCTCCGGCCGTCGGCTTGTCGACGCCGGTCATGATCTTGATCAGCGTCGACTTCCCGGCGCCGTTGTCGCCGATCAAGCCGACGATTTCATTGCGACCGACGGAGAAGTTGATGTCACTGAGGGCGCGAACGTTGCCGTAACTCTTTTCGATGTCGACCAAACGCACGACATGCTGGAAGTCAGGTTGACCCACGCCGCCCCTCCCTACCGCTGGCTCGTCCACGCTGGCTCTTACGTTTGGCTTTTCCGCCGCCCTTCAGTGCCACGCGCACATCGGCGGCAGAACTGTTCAACAGGGCCCGCATGGCCCCGCGCGCGCCCTCCGCATCCCCGGCGGCAATGGCCTTCAGGACCTTGTCATGGCCGGGCAAAGAGGTGCGGAAAACACTCAAACTATAGCTGCTTAGCTGAAAAGATCCGGCAAGCGCCGATTCCAGCAGCGAGCCGAACGCACTGAGGAATTCATTGCCGGTGGCGTCGAGGATTCCTTGGTGGAACCGTAGATCGGGCCCGGTCGTTTCCCCCTCACCCGCTTCCGCCATATCGGCAAGTGCCTGACGCAAGACCGCCAAGTGCGCCGGCGTGCGGCGCTGGGCCGCCAACGCCGCCGCATATGGCTCGAGCATCTCGCGGATCTCAAACAGGTTGGCGACGATTGCCTCGTCCGGTGCCTCATAGAACTGCCAGGCCAAGACGTCGGGGTCGAGCAGGTTCCATTCCGCGCGAGGCCGCACCTTGGTGCCGGTTTTCGGCCGGGACTGCAAAAGCCCCTTCGCGGCCAACACCTTGATCGCCTCGCGCAGGGCGGTGCGCGACACATTGAGCTGGGCGCTGAAGGTCTCCTCATTGGGTAACGCGTCGCCAACGGCGATTTCGCCCTGAACAATGCGCACGCCGATGTCATGAGCGACCTGGCCGTGCAGGCTGCGCAGGGAATAGGTCCGCGCCGGCGTGGTTCCCGCTATTCTGTCGATACCGTTGTGTTTCTTTTTATTCATCATATCATATAGCTAATTATCCTACTGCGCGTTACTGCACTAGGCAAGCTGCCCCCAAAACGCGATGCGCCGTCGGCGATATGCTAGCATGGAGTGCCCTTGATGACCGACAATAGGACGGCCGCCACGACAGGAATGATCGGTCCAGCGGAAATCGCGCGCTTCGTCGAGGACGGCTTCGTCTTCAAGCGGGGCCTGTTCGACACCGAAGAAGTCGGCTACCTGGCGCGTGGTATTGAGGCGGACGAAGCGATCACCAACAACATCATTGCGCTGCTCGACAGTGAAGGCGGCAAGACGGAATTGGCGCTGTGGAACCATCCGGGCGAAGACGTTTTCGGTGCGGTGGCGCGTTGTCATCGCGTGGTGGACGGGATGGAGGCGCTGCTTGGCGGCGAGGTCTACCACTACCATTCCAAGCTGACCATGAAGCCACCGGCGACCGGCGGCGCTTGGAACTGGCACCAGGATTACGGCTACTGGTACCAAAATGGCTGCTTATTTCCGGACATGGGAAGCGTCATGATCGCCATCGACCGTGCCACCGTGGAAAATGGCTGTCTGCAGATTCTGGCAGGCTCGCACAAGATGGGCCGGCTCGATCATTGGCAGGTCGGCGGCCAAACCACCGCGGATCCGGATCGGGTCGAAGAGGCGCTGAAGTCGCTGGACAAGGTGCAGTGCGAGATGGCACCGGGCGACGCGCTATTCTTTCACTGCAATCTGCTGCATCACTCAGCGCAAAACAAATCGGCCGAGCCGCGCAGCATGCTGTTGTGCTGCTACAACATGGCGCGCAACGACCCCTTCAAGGAACACCATCACCCGGGTTACACGCCGCTGCACAAGCTGCCGGACAACGCGGTGAAAGAGCGTGGCGAAAGGCTCGCGGGCGACCGCCGGGTCTTCATGCTCGGCGAGGACGACCAAACAATTTCAGAGATTCAAGGTCGCTGAGGGCCGGTTGATTCCGGCGACCAACGGACTGTTAAAGTCGTCGTCGCCAGGGTGGCGATCCGGTCCGCGATGACGCGCTTCAGACCACCAAGGTGTGGGCGCCGGGACCTTCTGCCAGCAGATCGCGCAGAATGTCGAGACCGCGGGTCAATTCAGCGCGGGTCGCGGTACCGCACAGACAAATGCGCACCGCGTGCGGCGCAGTGGCACGCCCGACGACAAAGGCCTCGGCCGGGACTATCGCAACGCCGCGGCGCTCGGCGTGGGCGGCAAAATCATTGGCGCGCCAAGGTGGCGGCAATTCCAACCAGGTATGGAAGGCGGTCGCGCTGGGCCGGAAATCGTAGCCATCGAGATGCTCCGCCAACAAGCGCCGGGAGCAGACCTTGCTCGTCCATGGCGACGCCCTGCAGCCGTAACCGGCGGGCTTCCCCCACCCCACGTGCCCCCGCGTAGGTGAGCGCTTCGACAAGCACGTTCTGGCAGCCTTGAACCGCCTAGCGGCCGCCGGAAACCGTCAACACACTGCCGGTCACATAAGACGCCGCATCTGACAATAGCCAGATTATGGCCTCAGCGACCTCGTCGGCACTGCCAACCCGCCGCAGGGGCACGCTGGGGCCGAGGCGGGCTAGACGATCGGGGTCTTCGGGCGCGTGATTCATGTCGGTATCGATCAAGCCGGGCCGCACGGCGTTGATCCGAATACCGTCGTCGCCGAGTTCGCGGCCGAGGCCGAGGGTCATGGCGTCGATGGCGCCCTTGGAGGCAGCATAATGGACGCGCTCGCCGGCGGCGCCGAGGGTCACGGCCGCCGACGTCAGGTTGACGATCGCCCCGCCACCGCCGCCGAGCTGGGTCGACATGCGCCGCACTGCCTCTTTGGCGCAATAGAAAGACCCCATCACATTGACATCCATGACGCGGCGCAGGCCGGCGCCGTCGAGATCGGCCAGGCGGGTCGTCGGTCCGGTCACGCCGGCGCTGTTGACGAGCGCGGTCAGCGGCCCAAGACGCTCATCCACCGCCGCGAACATCCCGGCGACGGCGGCCTCGTCAGCAACATCTGCCTGCACCGGCATAGCTCGACCGTCGGCCGCTTCGATCTCGGCCACGAGGGCGGCGGCCTTGGCGGCATCGCTGCGGTAGTTCACCGCGACGGCGTAACCGCGCTTGGCGGCCAAACGGGCAACAGCGGCACCGATGCCGCGGCTGCCGCCGGTGACCAATAAGATCTCAGACATGGCACTTCCTTCTTGGGGAGAGTTTCGACGCCCGGCGCGGCAAGATGCGCCACATCCCGGCCGCCCTTACTGAGCGGCAAATCCCAGTGTTTCGCCAGCGAGTTTGGCAGATAGTTGATCGGCGCAACGGCTCAGTGTCTGCTTGTAAGATTCATAGTTGGCGGTGGCATCGCCGCGCGGCGCGACGAGGCAGAGGCAGGCGATGAACTTGCCATGCTGATCCCGGACGGGGGCCGCGAAACAGTGGGTAAAATTGTCGACGACGCTGTCGCAAGAGAAAAACCGATCCTTTGTCGCCTGACGGATTTCGGCAATGAAAACGGCGGGATCGAGTTGCCCATTGGGGAGTGCGAAGTCCCGGTTCGGAATGGCGTCGTGGATCTCTTGATCGCTTAGTTGCGCCAACAGCAGCCGACCCGACGCGGTCCAGGGGATGGGGACGGACTCGCCGACGTCGGAACTAATACGAAACGGCCGGATGCCTTCCTTCATCATGACGACGGTATATTTGCCTTTGTCGATCATGCAAAGCTGGGAAGTCTCGTGCGTCACCTCCGAAAGGTGTTGCAGATAGCTCTCTGCCTCACGGGCCAGGTCGAATCGCTTGAGGTATGACAGGCCGAAGAAGTAGAGCTTGCGGCCGAAGAAAATGCGGCCATCGCCGCCGGCATACTCGACGATGCCCTGTTCCAGCAGCAAATTTACGATGTCGTAGACCGTGGATTTCGGCGCTCCAATTCCGGCCGCGATCTCGTTGGGCCGCAGCGGGCACTTGCGCTGGTGCAAATAGTCGAGAATATGGAACGACCGCTCGATGCCGCGGGCCCGACGGGTTGTCTTATCGTCAGACATGCCGGCGCCGATCTAAGCCGGAGGCCGATAGGCGACGCAGTCAATCTCTATCTTGCATTCGACCATCATCGTCGCTTGGACACAGGCTCGCGCCGGGGGGTTGGCGCTGAAATACTCAGCATAGACCTTGTTGAAGGTCCAGAAATCACGCGGGTCATCAAGCCAGACGCCGATCCTGACGATGTCCTCGCGGCCATAGCCGGCTTCCCTGAGGATGGCGATCATATTCTGAATGGCCTTGTGGCTCTGAGCAACGATGCCACCGTCAATGACCTCACCATCCACCATCGCGACCTGGCCGGACACGTAGAGCCAGCCATCGGCCTCGACCGCACGGGCAAAGGGCAATCCCTGGCCGCCGGCCCCCGTTTCACCCGCACCAAATCGCCGCAATGCCATTACCGATCCTCTCTGTTTATGGGGGGCCGTATGCAAACGCACTCTGCAGGAATGCGTTCGGGTGGTCGGACTGGGCTGTCGTAATCACATGTCTTTCCAATATGTTGGATCAAGTTCCCGCAGATTGGATCGTAATAGTCTAAGGACCAGATCTTATTGGTGTCAAGCCGACGCCGGCGTCATGACACCCGAGACAGGCGCGTGTTTTACAGCGTCCTGGGCCACACGGCCGCGGCGTTCGACAATGCGAACGCGGCTGCGATTTTCAAACGCGGCATGCTGTGGGCCGCGAAATAACGGAGCGGTCTACAAGCGCTGACCCGTATCGGCATCGAAGAGCAGCGCGCCGGAGCGGTCCGGCGCGATATGGATGGTGTCGCCGGGGCCGACCTCAATGCGTTCGCGGAACACGCCGACAAAGTCCTGAGTGCCGAATTTGGCAAACACCTGGGTCTCGGAGCCGGTGGGCTCGACGACCGTGACCTGGGCCGGAATGCCGTCGTCGGTGATGACGAAATGTTCGGGCCGAATGCCATAGACCGCGGGGCGGCCATCGGACGCAACCGGGGCGTCGCCCAGGGGCAGCGTGATGCCGCCGTCGGTCACAAAGCTTGCGGTGCCGTTGACCTTGACCTTGCCCTTGAGAAAATTCATCGAGGGCGAGCCGAGGAAACCGGCGACGAACAGGTTTACCGGCTTGTCATACAACTCCAAGGGGGCACCGACCTGTTCGACATCGCCGTCATGCATGACGACGATCTTGTCGGCCATGGTCATGGCCTCGACCTGATCATGGGTCACATAGATCGAGGTGGTCTTGAGCCGCTGATGGAGATCCTTGATCTCGGTACGCATCTGCACGCGGAGTTTGGCGTCGAGATTGGACAGGGGCTCATCGAATAAGAAGACCTGGGGGTCGCGAACGATGGCGCGGCCCATGGCGACCCGCTGGCGCTGGCCGCCGGAGAGTTGGCGCGGACGGCGTTCAAGATAGGGCTCAAGCCCAAGAATTTCGCTGGCGCGGCGGACATGCGCCTCGATCTCAGATTTCGGTGTGCCGCGCATCTTTAGGGAGAATCCCATGTTCTCCGCCACCGTCATATGGGGATAGAGGGCGTAATTCTGGAACACCATGGCGATGTCGCGCTCTTTCGGCGGCATGTGGTTGACGGTGCGGTCGCCGATCATGATGTCGCCGTCGGAAAGCTCCTCAAGCCCGGCGATGAGCCTGAGTAGGGTCGACTTACCGCAGCCCGAGGGCCCGACAAGGATGACGAATTCACCGTCTTCTATGTCGACCGAGATGCCGTGGAGCACCTCAACGGTCTCAAACGATTTGCGAACATTCCGAACACCGACCGATGCCATGCTGTCTCTCTCCAAACCGGCGCGATCCCAGTGGGCAGACCGCCAAGTGGCGGAGTATGCCCGAGAACCACCGGCCGGAGAAGCCTTGCTCAAGGCGCATTGATCGTACAACCCAGGCGCGGGACCAGCCGACAGGCGGCCTCCAGCCGGCTAGTGGTCGCAGCGCGCAAAGGGAGTAACGGCAGATCGCCGCGGGTTTCGGACCAACGATCGTCACTGCCGCAGAGCAGATTCTCGACCTCCATGTCGCGGCCATCGGCGGCCGCGACAATGAGTGATCCAGTATCCACGACGCGGCTGAAATCCAGGCGGATAGTCTCGCCGGGCGCCACCAAAGGAACATCCACCGAGACGAAATGCGCGACAACCATGACGCAGCGCATGGGCTCGGTGGGGTCGGTATTGCGGATAGCCAGCGCCAAGGGGGCGCGCTGCGGGGTCGCCGCGGTGCAGGCGGCCAGCAAGATAAGCGCTGAAAGACCAGCAAGGGTACGGGTGCTAAACATGTGATGGTTGTCGGCTCAACGTATAAGATCTGTCGGAAGCAAAATAACGGGCCAGGGCAGGTTGCACATGAATATTCGCAAGATATTGTTCGTTAAAGAAATCGTCGAAGCCGATGCCGGCGAGCGTGCAGCACGGCCGATCTCGCGGGTGGCGGCGATCGCTGTTATCACCAACCCCCTTGCCGGAAGCTATCAAGCGGATGTCAGTCCGCTGTTCGATATCGGTTTGGCGCTCGGCGAGCGCCTGGCGGCGCAAGCGGTGGCGCTGCTGGACGGGCCGGCGCTGAGCTACGGAAAGTCGGCCATCGTTGGCGTCAGCGGTGAGCTCGAGCATGCCGCTGCCCTGCTGCATCCGAAACTCGGCAGGACCATGCGCAACGCGGTGGGCGGCGGCGAGGCGATCATCCCATCGACCAAGAAAGTCGCGGCGGCGGGAGCGACAATCGACGTACCGCTGTCCAACAAAGACAATATCTGGTCCTTCAACGAATTGGACACGATCACCGTCATGGTGCCGGACGGGCCGCGACCGGACGAAATCGTTGCCATCTTGGCGTTCGCGGATGGCGGACGCCCGCTGGCAAGGAGTGGTGAGGGACCGGTCACGACCTGACGACATCATGATGGCCCTTAGATGACCGGTAGGCTGGCGGGGACGGCAGGCTGGCGGCCGGTGATCAGGTCGCTGGCCCGTTCGGCAATCGCAACCACGGCGGCGTTGACCGGCCCGGTGGTGATTTGAGGCATGACCGAGGCGTCGGCGACATAGAGACCGTCGATCCCGTGAACCGTAAGGTCGGGGCCGACCACGGCGCGTTCGTCATTGCCCATGCGACAAGTACCGACCGGGTGATGGTGGGTATAGGCGGCACGCTCGACGAAAGACCATCGTTGCTCGGGGCTGCGGACATCCGGTCCCGGCAGCAGCTCCTCGGCGCGCCAGTCATCGAGGGCGGGGCTGGCGCCGACTGCCTGGGCCAGATCGAGGGCTTCGAGATAGACCACCCGGTCGTCAGGATGGGACAGATAGTTGGGATCGATAATCGGCGGGTGATCGGGATCGGTGGACCGAAGCCGAAGCGAGCCCCGACTCTTCGGATGGGTAAAGCCATACATCAAGGTGTAGGCACTGCCCGGGTCCGGTGCGACAAAGGCCTCGGTGACGACGGGTGCTACCACGCAAGCGAGTACGAGTTCGGGTGCCGCCGCGCCGCCTGGCCGGTCAACATACATCAGCGATTCCGAGTGCTGATAATGGGACGGCGGTACCGGGCGTTTCGAACGGTAGAGATTGCCGCCGGCCAGCAGATGGTCGTGCAGGTTGGCGCCAACCCCAGGCAGGTCTACCGCGACCGCCACGTCGAGCGCGGCCAAGTCGGCCGCAGGCCCGATCCCGGAGCGAAGTAGAATCGTGGGTGAGCCGATGGCACCGGCCGCCAGAATGACACCGCGTTCCGCCCGCAGGCTGACGATTTCGCCGTCGCGTCGCAGTGTGACCGAGCGGCAGCGCCCGCGCTCGATGGCGAGTTGGCGCACAAGACCCCGGTCGAAGAGCTGCAGATTGTCGCGGCCCAGGGCCGGTATCAAATAGGCCTCGGCGGCGGTTTGGCGGCGGCCGTCTTTTAGGTTCAGTGTATTCAACGTGGGGCCGGAAAGGCGCGGCCCGTTATGGTCGTCAGTGGGGGCAATGCCGTGCGCCTCCCCAGCCGCCATGTAGGCCAAGGTAATCGGGTGCGGGCGGGTCGGCGCGACGAGGTGCAGCGGGCCCGTGGTGCCGTGATAAGCCGAGGCACCGCGATCGGAGTTTTCGGAACGAATGAAATAGGGCAGCAGGTCGCGGTAGCCCCAGCCGGTACAACCCTGCGCGGCCCAGCTATCGAAATCACTCGGATGACCGCGGACATGGGCCATGGCGTGCAAACATGTGGAGCCGCCGACGGCCTTACCGCGCGGCCATTGATGCACGCGGCCGGCACAACGTGGTTGTGGAGCGGTCTCGAACCGCCAGTCGATTTCACTGCCTTGCAGGGCCGGCCACGCGGCCGGGTCAGCGATCGCAGGGTCATTCGGTTGGCCGCCGGCCTCGATCAGGGCAACCTGAACCGACGGATCTTGCGATAAACGCGCCGCAAGGACGCAGCCAGCACTGCCGGCGCCGACCACTATGAAATCAAAGATCTGGCCGTTCATTTTACTTTGCGACGTAACCAATTTGGTTTCGGCATTACAATAATCACTCGTCGATCACTTAGCGCCAAGCTATCATAAACTTCCGGATTTGAGGGAGGTTACTTACATGGCCGATGGTCGAGTCAAAGAACCCGTCATTACGTTGACGGCCGGTCCTGTGCAGGCTTACCCGCGGATCAGCCGGGCGATGGCGCGGCCGATCCACTATGATTTCGATCCCTATTTCCAGTCGGTGTATGAAGACGTGGCGCGCAAATGCGCGACCGCGCTGCGGGTCGAAGAACCGGCGTTGATTGTGCACGCGGAACCGGCGGTCGGCTTGGAAGCCGCCGCGGCGTCGTTGATTTCGCGCGACGACGTGGTGCTGAACCTGGCGTCGGGTGTGTATGGCAAGGGGTACGGCTACTGGGCGGCGCGCTATTGCAAGGAACTGTTGGAAATCGAAGTGCCGTACAACGAGGCGATCTCGGCGGCGCAGGTGTCGCAAATGCTGCGGACGCGGCCGGATATCGCCATCGTCACGGCGGTGCATCACGACACGCCCTCGGGGACGCTGAACCCGGTAAATGAAATCGGTAAGGTGGTGCGGGACCATGGCAGCCTGTTCCTGGTCGATGCGGTGTCGTCTTTCGCCGGCATGGATATTCATCCCGACGATTGTTACGCGGATGTGTTCGTCACTGGGCCGGGAAAATGCCTGGGCGGCGCGCCGGGGCTGACGGTCATGGCGGTCAGCGAAGCTGCTTGGGAACATATGGAAGCAAATCCGGATTGCCCGGGCGCCTCGGTGCTGAGCCTGACGGATTGGAAGGACGCCTGGAGCAAGGATGCGCCCTTCCCGTTCACGCCGGCGATCGCCGAGATCAACGGCCTCGACGCGGCGCTGGACGTCTATCTCGAAGAAGGGCCGGAGACGGTGTGGCGGCGCCACGCGTTAACGGCGCGCGCCTGCCGGGCCGGCGTCAAAGCACTGGGGCTGGAACTTTGGGCGGCACGGGAAGAGATCGCGTCGCCGACGGCGACGACGATCAAGGTCCCCGACGGGATGGACGACGCACTGATCCGGTCGACCATGCGCGATGTCTTCGGTACGGTAATCTCCGGCGGTCGCGGCGATACCGCCGGCAAGCTGCTACGCATCGGCCATATGGGACCGGTCGCCGAACCGATCTATGCAGTGGTGGCGATTACCGCTTTGGCCGGCGCTCTTTCGAAGCTTGGCCGTGAAGTCGATCTGGCGGCGGGCGTTGCGGCAGCGACCGCGGTTATTATGGAAAGCGCCTAACGGCCTCAGACAGCATGGAGAGCGAATTGTGACAATGAAGCGTTATGAAGGTCGGGTGGCGATCGTCAGCGGAGCGGCACAAGGGATCGGTAGAGCGATCGCCGAGCGGCTGGGCGAAGAGGCGGCGACTGTCGTAGTCGCAGACATCAATGGCGACGGCGCCAACGCGGCGGCGGAGGCAATCGGTGGTGGCGCCATCGGCGTGGCTTGCGATATCGGCGATCCAGACTCGGTGGCGGCCTTGCACGACGCGGTGATGAGCCGGGCCGGGCGGATCGATTCGCTGGTCAACGCGGCCGCCTTGGTGCCGTTCGTGCCGTGGGACGAGCTGACCTTCGAGGAATGGCGGCGGATCATGCGGGTCAACCTAGACGGGCTCTATCTGATGTGCCGAGCCTCGTCCGATATCATGCGGAAAGCGAAATATGGGCGGATCGTCAATATCTGCTCGAACGCGCTGTTCGCCGGCACGCCGAACATGGCGCATTACGTCGCCTCGAAAGGCGGGGTGTTCGGGTTTACGCGCGCGCTCGCCACGGAGCTTGGCGGCGACAAGATCACCGTCAACGCCATCGCGCCGGGCTTGACCGACACCGAAGGCGTGCAGCAGACGCCGCACAAAGACGCCTTCGAGTTCGTGGAAATGCTGCAGGCGATCAAAGGCTATGGCACGCCGGCGGATATCGCACCGGCGGTGGCGTTCCTGGCGTCGGAGGAAGCCCACTGGGTGACCGGGCAAACATTGGCGGTCGATGGCGGCATGATCCGCTGGTAGCGACGCGGTCACCCGTCGCACGGGCGCGGGCGAACCGCGACGGGAGGTTCGCTAGACCGCCTCGCGAAGCGCTCGGCTGCGCCGGTACCCCGCCGGCGGCATGTCGAAATGACGCTTGAAGACTCGGCCAAACGACGCTTCGGATTGGTAGCCGCTACGCGTGGCCACTTCGATAATGGGGATATCGGTATCGGCCAGTAGCTGTCGGGCGAGTTGCATCCGCCATGAGGTCAAGTAGTTCAGCGGGGTGTGGGTGACTAGGCTACTGAACTTGTTCGAAAACGCGGTCCGTGACATTCCGGCTACCTTGGCAAGGCTTTGCAGCGTCCAAGTTTTCGCCGGTTCCTGATGCATCGCTTCCAGCGCCAGGAGAATATGCTTATCGGCAAACCCGGCAAACCCGGGCCGGTTCTGACCTTCGTGCGCAACGTGGTGGCGGATCGCCTGGGTAAATATGATCTCTGACAGTTTGAGGGCGATCAGATCACTCCCGAGCTGATTGCGGCCGACCTCTGCACCGATCACCTTGAGCGTATCGTCCAGCCAACTGGGTGAGACCTCGCCATAATCCTTGATATGGATGTATCGCGGAAGCGAATCGAAAAGCACGTGGCTCGCCCCTCGGTCAAAGGCGAAATGTCCGCATATGAGCTGAGTTTCGTGTCCTGCGCCGACATCACCGAAAACCAACGCGCCCTGGCCGGTAAACCCCGACTCTTCGACGACCTGGTCGACGCTCTTTGCCGCCACGTCCGACGGATCCGACAACGTGTGTCGAGCGCCACGGGTAATGATGATCAGGTCGCCACGGCTGAGCAGAACCGCTTCCGCCTGACCCTCGACATGGGCGAAACATCGTCCACGATGGACATAGTGGAATCTGGAGACGTTCTCGAATTCCGGTACTTCCAAACCCCATGGGGAGGTAAAGGACGTACGGAAATAGAGCGTTCCGGAAAGCTTCATCAGACTCAAAACGTCGCTTAGGAGGTCCACTATTCGCCGCTGTTCTGCCGATGCCAGCCCGCAATACCAGAATTAGGGATACTTTTGAACACTTCTGAACGATTGGTCAATTCTTTTGGACGATCCGTCATTCATCATCCTGCATTCGCGCCAATATCATGCTGACCTGCATGTGGCTGAAACCGGGATTTACTGCTGGTCTCATGCGTAATCTCAGCGAAGCAAGGATGCTCACCGATGAAAATACACACCTTTGTCGCAACCGCCGGTATTGCCGTTTTCGCCGTATTTGGAAGCGCGCACGCGGAATCGCCGGCCGACCTCAACGACCTGGAAATCGCCCATGTCGCCTATACCGCGGATAATATCGATATCCGCTATGCGCATCTCGCATTGGCACTCTCCGAAAGCTCGGAGGTTCGCGAGTTCGCGGCAACGATGATCCGCGACCACAACGCGGTCAATGGGCAGGCGCTTGCGCTGCTCGAAAAGCTGGGTGCACAGCCGCAAGACAACTTCCTCAGTCAGCAATTGATTGCCAATTCGATTGAGCTGGTCAATGAAATGAGTGCGCTGCGCGGTGCAGATTTCGACAAGCGCTATGCCGAGAACGAACTGGCTTATCATCAAGCCGTCAACGATCTGGTTGAGAATACCTTCATTCCAAACATCGACAACGGTGAGGTGAAGGACCTGTTCGGCGCTGGTCTGGAAATCTTCATGGCCCATGAGAACCACGCTCAGGCGGTGGTCAACAGCCTGAATTAGAGGTGACTCGCATGTATCGCCGCAGGTTTCTTGCAAGCTTGGTAGCCGCTGTTGCGGCTACCACCGCCTCGCTCAAACTCAACGCTGCGTCGGCGTCCTCCGGGGCGCCGGTCAGTCACACCGTCAAGATCGCCAATTTCGCTTTTTCGCCTGCAACCCTCTCGGTAGGCGTCGGGGATCGCGTGACATGGATCAACATGGATATCGTCCCACATACGGCAACCGCGGACGACGGCAGCTGGGACGCCGGGGAACTGGGGCCGAATGAGCGCAAAGAGATCGTTGTCACGGAGGGACTGGGCGGGAGCTATTATTGCCGGTTCCATCCGGCTATGACCGCCAAACTCGATCTCGTTTGATTGAATATCGCTGAGCGGTCAGCTCGACAAACCCTTTCTCCTATCAGGCGCTGGTGGGCGACTTTGCAGGGCCCTGCAAAGTCAACTTGGTCTGCATATACTGCAGCGCCAGAAATCCTTCATTCAACTACTGCAGCGCCAGAAATCCTTCATTCAACCGAAATCCAAACATAGCCGTCCGCCAGCCGGCAAGGAAAGACCTCGAGCGGCGAGCGGTTCTTGGAGACATCTCCGGCGAACTCGAATCCAGGCGGCGTACCGTCTTCGTTGAGCGTGGGGCACCACACTCGAATTTCGCCGGTGTGAAGATCGTAACAGGACTGATGCCAGCGGCAGACAATGCCGAGGTCATCCGTAACCACACTTGCCGGAGGCAGTATAGCGGCGTGTTCTTGGCTCGGTTGAAGGCGGTCATACATCGGAAGCCTCAAGTGCGGGCAGGCGTTGTTGAACGCGACATAGCCGCGTGGCGCCCGATGTACGACGACGTCACATTTTTCTAAATCGAGGATGCGGTTCTCGCCGACCGCAAGCTCATCCTGCAAAAATGCCCGCAGCCACTCGCGGCCGGCATAATGCTCGGTCTCGCGAGACACCGTCCTGTTCAATTTCGCATCGACTTCGGGTTTTAGCTGTCCGATTTCATATAGGGTCATGCGCTCGCTTGTTCCCCGAAGGCGTATTCTTACGAAGTCGAGTACGTCGACATCTTCCTCGACGATGCCGTGAAGGGCTTCCGATATCAGGAGCCGGGTGCCAGCCTCCTTATTTGCCTCTTCGACGCGGCTGGCGACATTGACGACATCTCCAATTGCAGTCAGGCGCTCATGGCCAAGTGATCCGACGGAGCCCAATACGGCCTCGCCATAGTGCAGGCCGATGCGGATGTCGAATTCCGCCTCGTACATCGCCGCAACAAATGGTTTCATTCGATCGACCGCAGCAAGCGTCTGCAGCGCCGCGTTTACGGCCCGGATCGGCGCGTCTTCTTGGCCATCAACCCCGAATATCGCCATCATTCCGTCACCCACAAACTTGTCGATATAGCCACCGTTGCGCTCGATAATCTCTCCGGCCTGAACGAAATAGCGGTTCAGCAGGTACATGACGTCGTATGGCGACAGCGATTCGGATATCGAGGTAAAACCCTGAATGTCGCTGAAAAAAATGGTTACGTTCCGGACCTCTCCCGCTCGTGTCGCCGAGGACCGTTCGAGCTGGCTACTCATCGCGAGATCGGTTTCGTCTAGGATCAGTCGACGTATCCGTAGATTGCCGTTCGAGCGAACCTGACACGCAAGACGAACCTCCTTGCCAAAGCCGAGCCGATCGGCCATCTCCTGCTCGGCATCATTTCGTGCCAGGCAGGAATCGAGCCCATCGAGTACCCAGACGCGACAGGTCGAGCATTTTGCCCGTCCTCCGCACGCGTGCGTCAGGGGCAAATTGGCACGCAAGGCCGCCTCGAGAAGCGTGTCCTCTTTCGTTATTTCGAATTCTACGCCGTCGGGCAGCGAGATAACTTTGGCCATCTGATCTCCATGACACAGCGCAACTGGGGACGGCTGCGTACTCTTCCACCCGCCTGATGAAGTCTAGGATCGATGATTCGTAAGTGTCTATAGAATGATCGTATGGCCGGTTCAGGCCGCGGCATATCCCTTTCGGCGGCCTACTTCGCGGTCTGTCCTAGTCGTGGTCGACGATATCGGTTCAAAGAGGCGGACGCCGGCGTTCAGAATGAAACGTTGGGCTCGCTCGCCCTCTCGAGCAGGTCAGGTCGTGGTACGATCACCGTTCTGCCATGAATGATTGCAAGGTTTTCATCCTGAAGCTCTCGTAGCGTGCGGGTGATGGTCTCCGGGGTTACCCCCAACATATTTGCAATCTCCACACGGCTAAGCGGCAATTCAAATACAAGGTGCCCATTGGCATCAGTCTGTGCGAAACGATCCCTGAGGACGAGGAGCATGTGAATGAAGCGAACGCGTGCGGACACCTTGCTGCCACGCAACAAAAGGCCATCAAGAGGCCCTCGGTCGCTGGCAACCGTACGCAGAAACCACCACGCTAGCTCCAAATTCAATTCGAAAAGCTGGCGCACCGTGTCCGTCGGAATAAGATAAGAGAAACAATGCGTTATTGCCCGTGCCGTCGCAACGTGGAGATCTGAGGCGAAAAAGCTTCGGTGTCCGATGGTCTCATTGGGGCCGAAGATTCCGAACGTTGTCTCGTTCCCAGAGGCGTCCATCCGAGACAACAAGACATAACCTCCCTCAATACAGAAGATCCCGGAGGGGGTGTCGTCTTGGTGAAAAATGAAGTCACCTGGCGCGTACTTACGCCTTATCGTCTTTCGGTCGAGAAGCTCGACCTCGGACGGTGTAAACCCGTCCCACTCGGTATCTTTCTCGGTCGCGGAGAACGGAAAAGATCTTCGTAATCGAAATTTGTATTCCAAGACGGCTCTCCCTCCGAAATTAGTATCCCAAGTCTCCGCCCGGGTAAGTGCCTAGGATCTGGCCAGAACGTACGTAACGTAGGTTAACCTAAAACCTCGCCCTAACGTGCGGGTCGTCGAAAAGAGGTAACGGAGCCGTGTTCACCCGGCCGTCGTTCCTCCCTCGTTGGAGGCGGGGTCAGAACCTGTCCGAGTAAATTCGTCGCGTGCGGTTTGCCCGATCACGCCTAATATCAGCTCCTTGCCAATGGCTGCGCGGGCTGGATCGCCGCGCCGCGCTCGCGATGACAGCGCGCGTGGTCAAGTACCTCTAGGAACGCACGAATACCGTCTTCGCGAGCGAAGCGACCCAGATGCCCCGGCGAACGCCGGGATCAGGAATAGAAGGCCGAGCCCTTCTGGTAAGTGGGGAATGAGTCGGGGTCGTGGGAATAGAACAGCTCGGCGTCGTGCTTGTCGGCCAACTCCTTTAGCCGCGCCATAGATTGCAGGCTCGCCACCGGGTCGAGATGGAAGCTGGAGATACACATCATATCCATGTTCTTCTGGCTATAACAGGCGTCGGCGGTGAACAACATGGGCCGGCGGTTGGCCAATTCGACCATCAAGCTGTAATGGCCGGCGGTGTGTCCCGGGGTCTCGAACAGCCATAAGCCCTTGGCGATTTCCTGGTCGCCGGTGACGGTCTCGAATTTCGGCGTGTAGATGTCGAGGGCCGGCTCGGCCGGGGCGCCGTCGCGCTTGGCCTGCAGTTCCGGTGCGAAACTCAAATCGGAATAACCGAGATGCTCGAAGGGTTGGTAGCACTCGCAGGCTTCCAGTTCCTTGGCATGGCACAGAGTGCAGGCCTCGGTGAGGTATTTGTTCCCGCCGCAGTGATCGAAGTGATAGTGGGAGTTGATGACGTAGTCGATGTCTTGCGGCTTGAGATTGAGTTGGGCGAGCTGACCCGGGATAGTTTGCTCTGGCGTCTGCAGGGGTTTTTCGAACGGCAGGACGCGCTGTACATGGTCGTGGTCATAACCGGTGTCGAAAATATAGCGGCCATCCTGGTGCTCGATCAGTACCGAGTAACAAGGAAACCGAAGCTCGCCGCCGGGCCCGCGATTCCAGAAAGCGTGGTAGCCGTCAATGACTAGCGTGCCGCCGTCCAACAGGTAAACTTTGGTATCAGGCATTAGCTTGTCTCCTCCTATTACTGTTGTTCAGCGCTCGCCGCGCACATAGGGTAAGCCGAGTGCCGGCGGCAGATAGCTGTGCCGGGCGAAAAGCACCAACACTACCATCACCATGGCGAAGGGTAGCATCTGCACGACGTCGGTCGGGATGTTCAGCCCGGCGACCTGTAGGGCCGTGGTCAGGGCCAGGCTGACCCCGAACAGGGTCGCGCCGAGCAGGACCCACAGCGGCTGGCCGCGCGCCAGCATGGCGAGGACGATGCCGATAAAACCGGCGCCGTTGGTCATAAAAGGCAGAAACAAGCCGGCGCCGACATTGGCGAGATAAGCCCCGCCGATGCCGGCCAGCGCACCGGTCGCCAAGACGGCGCAGGTCCGGGTCACATAAACGTCGACGCCGGCCGCGTCGAGGGCGGCCGGCTTGTCGCCGGCGGCCTGGAGGTTGAGGCCGATATAGGTGCGGCGGAATAACCAAACCAAGAAGAAGGCCAGCAGAACGGCGAGATAGACCAGCGGGTGATGGTCGAACAAGGCGCGGCCGAGCACCGGGATCTCACTGATCAGCGGCAGCGGCAACGTCTCAATGCTATCGAGCCGGGGGTAGGTGCGACTGAACTGGAAATGGTGCAATAACGCCGTCAGCCCCTCGGCCCCCAAGGTCAAAGCGATGCCGATGACGATCTGGTTCATGCCGAGCCAGACGCAGAAGATCGCCATGAGCAGCGCCACCGCCGCGCCGCCCCCGGCGCCACCAAGGAAACCGAGCCAGATGGAACCGGATTTGAAGGCGACAAGGAAGCCGGTATAGGCGCCGAACAGCATCATGCCCTCGATGCCGATGTTGAGGACACCCGCCTTCTCGGAAATCTGCTCCCCAAGACCGGCGAGCAGCAGCGGGATGCCGGCAGTGACGGCGCCGAACAACAATGCGGTGGTGAAGTCGATCGTGAACAAACCGGCCATGCCTAAGCCTGCGTCGCTTGGCGGCGGCGATGATCGAGATATTCGACCAGGGCCAGGAAAACCATCAGCAAGCCGACGAGCAGCAGCACGAAGTCGGTGGGCACGCCGAGCCGGCGGGACGCGCTCTCGCCGCCGATCATCAGGACGGCGAAGAATAGAACAAAGCCAATCACCGCGACGCCGTGGAAGCGGGCCAAGAAGACCAAAGGCACGACCAGCAATCCGAAGGCGGGATTCCAGTCGGCGCGGACCGTGCCCCAGACGCCGAGCACCTCGATGGCGCCACCGAGACCGACCAAGCCGGCGCTGAGGGCGAAGGTCGCAAAGGTCAGGCGCGAAACGTTGAGGCCGGCATGGACCGCGGCGCGGGGGTTGGCGCCGACGATCTGCAACTTCAGCCCGAAGGCGGTGCGGGTCATCATCAGATGGACCAACAGGACCGCGGCGATGGCGATCAGAACACCGCTATGGATGGTGGTATCGAACAAGCGCGGCAAACGGTCCTCGACAGCCAGGGTCGCGGTCTGCGGTACGGTGGTCGTGGGGTCGTTGAAGGGGATCTTGACCAAGACATTGGCCAGGCCGATACCGAGGAAGGTCATCATCAGGGTCGTGATGATTTCGTTGACGCCGTAGCGGGCCTTCAGAAACGCCGGAACCACAGACCAGGCGGCACCGACGAGGGTGGCGACGACGAGGCAAATGAGGATCATGAGCCAGCCGGGAACAACGTCGATCAACGCCGGTGCCAAGGCTGCCGTAACGACCGCGGCGAGCAGGAACTGACCGTCGACGCCGAGATTCCAAATGCCGGCGCGGAACGCCACGATGAGACCGGCCGATATCATCAGCAACGGTGCCATCCTGGTTATCGTGGCTTGCACGCCGGTCGGGCTCAACAAGCCACGACGCATGACATAGCCGTAGTAGGTCAGCGGATCCTTACCCAGGGCGAAAATAACAACGGCCCCAACCAGCAGGGCGAGGACGATCGGTATCAGGACACGCACGGCGGTCGCGAGGCCGGCATGCACAGCAGGTTTGGGCGCCTCGTCTTGAAGCGCCGAGGCCGCTTGCGCGGTCATGCCGCTTCCGCCCCGGTCATCAATAAGCCGATTTGAATCTCCGCGCCCTCGACGTTGTCCACGATACCGCTGAGACGGCCTTGATACATGACGCCGATGCGGTCGCATAATTCGACCAGCTCATCAAGCTCAGTGGAAATCACGATCGTCGCCAAGCCGGCGTCCGCGCCCTGCCGGATACGGGCGCGGGCGGATCGGATGTTGTGCAAGTCGAGGCCATAGGTCGGCTTGTTGAAAATTACGACGCCGCTCTCGGTAGAGAGTTCGCGGGCGAGCAGCGACTTTTGGATGTTGCCGCCGGACAAACGACCGATGGGCGTACGCTCCGATGGGGTGCGAATATCGTGGGTGGCGATCTTGTTACGGGCAGCGCTATGAATACGGTCCCACCGGGTGATGCCGCGCCACCAAAATGGGGGTTTGCCGATTTCCTTGAGGAACAGGTTGGTGGAGACCGAGTGCGCGGCGACCGTGCCCTCCCCGAGCCGCTCGTCGGTGATGTAGCGCAGGCCGAGTTCGCGGCGGGCCGCGACACTCAAATGGGTGATTTCCGTGTTGCGCAGAGCAACCGTGCCGGAGGCGGTGCGGCGCTGACCGGCCAGCGCCTCGGCGAGTTGCTTTTGACCGTTACCGTCGACCCCGGCGATACCCAGGATCTCGCCAGGCCAAACGTCAAAACTGACGTCGATTAACGCGCTTTCGCCGGGCCGCGTTTCGATCGAGAGATCGCGGACAAGCAAGAATGGCGGCTGCGCGCGGTCGACCACGACGGTGCGGCGTCGGCGGCGTCCTTCATGGGCCATGGTGTCGGCTTCGCCCTGCTCGCTGGTGGCGGTTGGCCCGAACATCAAGCGGATAACTTCGTCCGTGGCCTCCTGTTCACTCATGGCGGACAGGCGCTCCTTGGTGATCTCACCGACAGTGCGGCCGAGGCGGAGGACGGAGATACGATCGCCAAACTCGTAGGCCTCCTTGAGTTTGTGGGTAATAAAGATGATGGCGACGCCCTGATCCCGCAGGCGCGCCATGACCAGTCCCAGTTCGCGCACACCGGCCGGCGTTAGCATGGAAGTCGGCTCGTCGAGGATCAGGACACGACCGCCGTGCCACAGGGCACGGATGATTTCAACTTGCTGTTGTTCGCCAAGCGAGAGACGCCCGACTTGGGCATCGGGATCGAGGGTGACCGCCAGCACCTGACACAGCTCGCGAAAGCGCGCCAGCGCCGACGTCCGATCGAGGCGACTGGACCAGGGTCCGCCGAGCATGAGGTTTTCGACCACCGTCAGGCTTTGCACCAGCAGCACATGCTGAAAAACCGTGCCGATGCCGCGATCCAGGCTGTCGCGCGGCGAGGCGAGGCGCACCGCCCGGTCGCCGACGCGAATCTCGCCGGCGTCGGGCTGCTGCATACCGGCTAAAATACCGATCAAGGTGGATTTGCCGGCGCCATTCTCGCCAAGCAGAACATGTATTTCGCCGGGGTTGAAGGTCAGGGAAATATCGTCATTGGCGACGACGCCCGGGAAACGCTTGGTTATCCCCGCGACCGCGACGGCCGGAACAACCGCATGGTCTCGGTCAGTCATGGCCCTGCCCTCAAGCATTCCCGCAATCGGAGGAAGGGCGACCCTGGGAGGGCCGCCCTTCAGCCCCTGAAAAGCTGCTATTCAGCCGCCTCGACCGAAGTCATCAACGCACGCACTTCTTGCGCGTCGGTGATCTCGTCAATGGCGACGGAGCCACCGACGATATCGTCGCGGGTCTTCATCAGATCGGCCCAGACATCGTCCGGGATGTGCGGGGTCTGCAGCAACCGAACGGAATCGTCGGCGAGGCTGATCTTGTAACCGCGGGAGCCGAACGTGTCGGCCTTGATGTCTTCAACCATGGCGGAATAAACCGGCACCATGTCCCACAGCACGGACGACAGCAGGTGACCCTTGTCGAGTTCCGATTTGTCGCCGATGACATCGATGAACCAAGCCTTGCCACCGTTGGTCGCCTTGGTGGTCTCGACGGCCTGAATCATGCCGAAGCTGGAGCCGTTGCCCTGACCGAAAACGATGTCGGCGCCGGCCGAGATGACAGATTCAGTGACGCGGCGGCCACCGGCGGCGTCGGCATAAGCAGCCGGGCCGATCACGGCGTAGACGATATCGATGCCTGGATTTTCGGCCTTGGCACCAAGAGCAAAACCAGCCGATTGGGAGTTCCAGGATGGCGGCTCACCGGAGACGACGATGCCGACGGTACCGGTCTGGGTCATCTTCGCGGCCATAATCCCGGCCAAGTAGGCGCCCTCATGGCCACTGAGGGTGTAGTCGGCAACAAGGCCCGCCTTCATATCGTCGGGCCGGTC
The DNA here is from genome assembly GCA_021774445.1 of Alphaproteobacteria bacterium. Classification (GTDB taxonomy): domain Bacteria; phylum Pseudomonadota; class Alphaproteobacteria; order UBA6615; family UBA6615; genus SZUA-147. Next base: position 108,978 of record JAJFJA010000047.1, on the reverse strand, counting down.
GACGATCGCCACCGGCGTACCGGTCTCGGCGGCGATCTCGGGGGCGGCGGTGTTGTAGCCGCTGGCGTGGGCGATCATCAGGCTGGCGCCTTCCTCCGCCAACTCGCGCAGAGTCGGACGGACATCGCCGTAACCGAGGCCTTCGGCCGGCAGAAACTCGAGACCGAATTTCTCGGCGACCGTGCGGGCGGCATCGACACCCTGCTGGTTCCAGCCATAGTCGGTGCCCTGCTCGGGAACCAAGATGGCGATGCTCTTGATTTCCCCAGCTTGTGCGGTGACCGCCAATCCGAGGACCGCGCCCAGGGTCAGGGCGCTCAGTGTTCTTAGTCTAGACATGGTAATACCTCCCTTTCACGTGTTGATCTTACTTGAGTTCACTCAGCTTTCTAGCGCCTTGCGTACGGCGACGAGTTTGCGGCCGCGCTCACCGACAAGTTCTTTGATCTTCTCGGGCGTGTAGTCGTAAACCCCACCGCCGGTCTTAATGCCGAGCTTGCCGCTGGCAATGCGGTCGGTAACGAAGGGACTCATATCGCCGCGGTTGCACAGCTCCTTGTTCAGGTAGCTGCCGACGGCATCGTAGATATCGAGGCCGGCGACATCGAGCAACGCCATGGGCCCGATGACGGACAGCTTGTAGCCGATGCCCCAGGACACACAGGTGTCGAGCCCCTCGGCATCGATGATCTCCTGATCGACCAAATCGACGCACTCGCGCAGCAAGGCATAAAGAATGCGGTTCTCAACGAAGCCCGGGACATCCTTCTTGACGACGACGGGGAGCAGGCCGAGGCCTTTGATGGTGTCGCACATCCAGTCGACGGTCTTGGTCGCGGTCTCGGCGCCGGCGATGACTTCGATCATGGGGATGACATGGGGCGGGTTGGACCAGTGCATGCCCACCACGCGGCCGGGATTGGAGATGCCTTGCTGGAGCTTGGTGACCGGAATGCCGGAGGTGTTGGAGGCCAAGATGCAATCGTCGCCGACCAATTTATCCAGCGCCTGGAAGACCTCAGCCTTGATCTCCAACTTCTCCGGGACTGTCTCGACGACAAGGGCGGCGCCGTCGACACAGGCGGCAAGGTCGTCGACTATCGTGACCTCGCCGCTGCCGCGCTGCTCGACACCAAGATTGCTGAGTATGGTCGTGGCCAGGGCAAAACCCGCCGGCGCCTTCTCCCGGGCTTCGGGAAACGCGTCATAGGCGGTCACATCCATTCCGGCGCGGGCCAACGTCTGGGCGATTCCGGGCCCCATGGTCCCCAGGCCAATTACGGCTGCTTTGGTCATTCGTTTCTCCGATCTTACTTTAATTTTTGACTCTAACTATTTGGTTTTGTTAACTCGTCGCGGTTTGAAAAGCCGGGCGGGTGGAAAAACGCTCATGCCAGCCACGGACAGCAGGCAGCGCCGGCAATTCGATGGGAAAACCCAAGCAGCGATGGACGATGGGACCAAGACAGATTTCGGCCAGACTGATCGCATCGCCGGCAAGCCATTGCCGACCGGCCAGCCCGCCATCGAGGATGGTGAGCTGAGCCGCCATGTCGGCGCTATGGGCGGCCAAGGTCGCGGCGCTGCGCTCGGCTTCGGGCTTCTTGGTCTCCTTGAATATCCCCATATAGGCGTTGTTCAAGGAGGCAAGCTGCCAATCCATCCAGCGCTCGGCCTGACTGCGGATGCCGGGATCGGCGGGATAGAGCGTGGCGTCGTCGGTGCGGTTGCAGAGGTAACGTAGAATGGTGTTGGACTCCCAAACGATCACATCGCCATCGACCAAGGTCGGCACCTTGCCGTTGGGATTAAGGTCGAGATACGCCCGGTCGTCGGTGTTGCCGAACTGACGACCATAGTCTTCACTGCTGTAGTCCAACCCGCGCTCTTCGCAGAACCAAATCACCTTCTGCACGTTACCTGAGGTCTTGCGGCCTAGTAGCCTAAACATGGTTTCCTCTCCCCGTAGCCCGTCGTTGCATGCCCGGCGGCTTAGCCGGCCGGTTTGTAGGCAATGGCATCCATTTCGATCTTGGTGTCGATGACGGCGCGGGCCTCGACCGTGGTCCGGGCAATGCCGCCAGCGGGAAAAAACTCGGCGAAGACGCGGTTATACCGCCCGAAGTCCCGGGTATCTTCGAGATAAACCGTAATCTTGACCACGTCGGTCAAATCGGCACCCGCTGCCTGGAGGGCGCGGCGAATGGATTCCAAGGTCCAGCGTACCTGGTCCTCGATCGGGCCGCCGCACATATTGCCGTTCTCGTCCTTGGCGACCTGGCCGGACACGAAGATGAAATCGCCGGCGCGGACCGCGGGATGAAACGGCAGGTTGGGGTTCTTGTTACCGAAAGCTTGGATGGCGTCTGACATTTTCCTGGCTCAGAAAACTGAAGTTTCGATGATATCGACACCGCGCTGGCGGTCGATCAGATAAATCAAGCCGCGGGAATCGATCGTGACGTCGTTGGCGGAAGACCGCTCGAAGCCGGCCGGCGGGTCGGGCTCGTAATAGGCGACCTCGCGGGGTTGGAACGGATCGGCGACATCGAGGATGCGCAGTCCCTGGGCGAACCAGGCGAAGGGAATCACGGTGCCGTTGAAGCGCTCGGACGGTTGATGGCAGCCAGTCATCGGCTGCTGCGGCCGGCCATCGGGGTCGACACCTTCGACCTGGAACGACGAAATGGGTACCGGATAGTGCTCATTGGTAATGTCGTAGATCCAGGTGAAGGCTGGCGCCGCGGGATAGAGCTTGGCGACATCCTCATCGGCGACGATCATCACCTTGCGGCCCTTGAGGGGCTCGGGCATCACCAGGCAGGTGTGGGTGGGATGGGGGAAGCTCGGCGAGGTATTGGCGGCAGCGATGAGTTTCGGCTGCGCCATGTCGGCGATGTCGAGAATGAAGAAGCCGTGGTGCCAATAACTCACGTAAAGCCGGTCGCCGACGCGGAGCGGATGATGACAGCGCGGCGGCACCCAGTTATCCCAGGGATACTCCTCGCCGCCGGCGGCCCACTGACCGGGGATCCACCAACGGCCGACCTCTTGCGGATGGGCGGGGTCGGCAAGATCGAGGATCATGACGATGTTGCCGACGTAACCCTCGGCGGTGGGTGAGATGTAGGCGTAACGGCCATCGAAGTCGTAGCGATGCACGCCGCGACCATGGGTGGTCCATTTGGTGATCAATCTGGGATCGCTGGGGTCGGCAACGTCATAGATCGCCAAACCGCCGCCAAAGTCCGCATCACCTTCCTGACCCAAGCGTTCATGATTGACGATCATGATGTCGCCGGAGACACGGACCTTGTGGGAATGCCAACCGTCGGGAATTTCGATGCGGCTGAGGATCTTGGGACTTCTTGGGTCGGCGACATCGACGATCGTCGTGCCGCTGGGATGGCGCATGTGACCGATATATAGGGTTGTGCCCTCGACCCAGACTTGGCCGCCGCCAGCGCAGTCGATGTTGGCGAGGTGCGTGGTGTGCTGTGACTTTGCCATTTCGCCTTAGCGTTTTTTCATGCCGGTCGCCGGTGTTTTTCGCGCCGCTTAAGCGAGCCGGACGATTTCGCCGGCTTCGGTGCGACCGTGCTTTTGATAGAGCGCCAAGGCCTTGAGCGTCGGCTCGTCGCTGGCGACAAAGAAGATGGCCGGCTCGGTCGAGGACGGATTGACATGCTCATACCAGGCGCCGCCGGGCACCGCCATGGTGTCAAAGGGCGCCCAATCGTATTGCCGGCCGTCGATAATGCTGTGGCCGCGGCCCTCGAAGGGGGCGACGAGCAAGCTGGCATTTTGCTTCATGGGCCGGGTGCGTTCCCCCGGCCGCAGCATCTGGGCAAAGAAGGTGATGGTCTTGAAGATGGCGCCGCCGGTGGTCGGATCGACATACTCGATCAAGATCGCCTCATGGGGATCGCCATCCCAATCCTTGAAGCGTTCCAAGGTCTCGCGCATGACCTGCCAACGATAGACATACATGGGCGAGGCGTTGCCGGTGCCGCGGTCGTGGCTGACGAAGCGCGGCAGCAAGCCCCCTGTCCCATAAATACGCTGGGAGTAGTCGGCCGAGAAACGCTCTGACTGGACGGTGCGCCGTTCGCGCTTGCCGTCAACGTCCTCGGTATAATCATGCTCAAAATAGGTGGCGTTGAGGGTCTCAACCAAAGGCAGATCGAGAACGCTGAGATTGATCGCCGGTTCGCTGCCCTGATTGCCGTGGTTATGCCAGGTGTCATGGGGCGTCAGCACCATGTCACCGGGACCGAAGGTAATGTTCTCCCCCTCGACGCCGGTGAAATTCTGGGTGCCGGTCAGGCCAAAACGAATGGCGTTCGGCGAGTGACGATGGGGCGGCATGATCTCGCGGGGATCATTGAGCCGGTAGGCCGTGTACATCGTGCTGACGGACGCACGACGAGGCGCCACGCCTGGGTTGACGAGGATCAACGAGCGGCGTTCGGAACTCTGGGTGGTGATGAGTTCGGCCGAGCGATACAGCAGCGGTTCAATGCCGTCCTTGTAAGACCAGACGAAGGGTATCGCCTTCTTCTGGTCCATGACCTGGCGGTCTTCATCATTCTTGTTGGTCGTATCTATGGCCCAGAAAGGCGCCATATCGGCGCGCTCGACATCCCGGTGGAGCGCGTCCAACGCGGCTTGATGGTTATGATCCGCACCGATTTCGACGGTTGAATCACTCATAGTGGCGCTCCCTTCTGCCCGGCTTCTACCGACGACAAAACGCGCTAAATGGGAATGTCGGCCCCAAGCAATTCGCGGTCGCGTCCGGCTCGTCCAGTGTTACCTGACGGTAACCAATGAGCCCGTAGCCGTCAACAATCCGGCGCGGATTTTCCCTTTGGTTCCATATGGCTGCGGAACCATATCTCTGCTTCGCAAGCACAGGCCCCAAATATAGAAGGGACCAATTTCCTGGGGCAGATATGACCAGGACACCGCCCTTTGACATTGCGCGACCAATATGGAAAGATTCGTCATGAGCGATTTTGTCGCAGCGTTCCGTTGTAGGCGGTTTGGTGTTGTTCGCACCGCCCTCAGGAGCGCAACCAAGAAGGGATGCAGCGGGACCAATGGAGCGCTACGAGCTGACGCTGTCCAAACTCCGCAAGATGATCAGCGCCGGTGAGCTGGGTGCCAGAGGGCGGCTGCCACCGGAGCGCGAACTGGCGCAGGCGCTGGGTGTCGGCCGACGATCGCTTCGGCGGGCCCTGGGCATCCTCGAGGACGAAGGCCAAGTGTCGCGGCGGCAGGGACGCGGTACCTTTGTGACGAACGGCGAGGCAAACGAAGGCGGTCCCCTCAACGGGGTTTTTCAGCACACCAATCCGCTGGAAGTCATGGAAGTCAGGCTGTCAGCGGAGCCGACGATTGCGCGGCTAGCGAGCCTGCGGGCGTCGCGCTGCGATATCGACAAGCTGCGGCGGCTGGTCGAAGAAACCCGCAATGCGCGAAACTCGGCCGACTATCAGCGGGCGGATGCGGCCTTCCATCGCTGCATCGCCGAAGCGGCGCGCAACGCGTTATTCCTGGCGCTCTACGATGCGCTGCACGCGTTGCGGCAAGATGCGAGTTGGGAGAGGCTGAGCGAGAACGGCAGGTGTTACAAGCGGCAAGCCGTCTATGCCAAAGATCACCGAGAGATTTTCGAGGCGATCGCCGCACGCGACAGCGAGCGGGCCTATGAGACGATGCATAACCACCTCAGCGACGTGCAACGCGGCCTGTTCCAACACGCCTTTCCGGCGGCCTCCGGCCGCGTGCCGCCGGCGGAGGCTGTCGCCGGGCGCTGAAGAGTGGTTCGAAGGCGTCGTTCTCGTTTTCCCGGCTGCCGGCCCGTGGCGCGCCGACTAGCATGTCAGCGGCACCGCGACGCGCGGCACCGCTGACATGTCGTCCCTTCTGCAGATCTATTGCGTTGCGGCGACTGACTTGCCGTTGTTCCGTACCGCTTGACCTTCATAGTCATAAATGAAGCTCGCATCCTCAAAGAAGGCGAACGGTATCTCGAGGGCGATCTGCCGCGCTTTGCGGAAATTGATCGCGATGTCCGGGGGCGACACGATCCCGACCTTGAGTTCACCGGCTTCCGCCCGCTTCGTCAGTATGTCAGAAGCATAGAGTGCGGCCAGGTGTCCGTTGCTCTCGAAACTGATGCCGATCGACATGACGGCGCTGTCATCGCCCTCCCGGACCACCTCGGTTGCAACACTCAGGACCGGCACCCGGTCGGAATGGGCGTTAATGGTCGCGATCTCACGGAAAACCGAAGTGCTGCCGGTGATCCACAAGACGCTATTGTCAAGGTTCGGGTCGTTCTTGCGCATGGCCGCAACGATCCCGGGCAACTCGTTGCCTAGTTCGACCCCGGCGTTCTCAGGATTCGCGACCGCGAGTTCAAGAACCTGGATACCACGTTTCCTGGCGAACTCAGCCATTGGTTTGGCCTGGGTTTCGACCGCGCTCACATTCTTGCTGTCGACCAGCACGCCGATATTCTTGAGGTCCGGCTTGAGTTGGAGGACGTAGGCCATCTGCACTTCGATCGGCATGTTAAGCGACGTGAACGCGAAATTGGTGCCGCTGCCGTGGTCGTAGTCGTCCATCTGCCCGAGTAGGACAGGATCTTTCGAACACACGGAAACCACCGGGATCTCGCCGCCCCGATACTGCTTGTAGAGCCAAGCCGTCGACTGCGATCCCATCGAGAAAATGAGATCGAAATCGTCACGCGCGGCGAGTTCGAGCGCCGCCTCGCCGCGGTCTTGCTCGCGGGCGAAATTGACCACGGTAAACTCGGCCGGAATGCTCTTCTCAGTGAACACGCTGAGAATCTTCGTCATGCAAACGTCATATGCCGATGATGGCTTCGGGTAGAGGACGAGCAGTTTGAACTCCTTGTCCTCTGGAGCGGCCGTCCTGGATGCAATATGAAGACTGTTCGGGTCACCGGTGATCTCGGAAAAATTCCAAGCCGCAGTCGCTTCATCATCATATGCGAACCAGTCGGAATAGGCCGGCTTAGCGTCGATCGATGCGGATGAGGCGAGCATGAGGAATCCGGCGGACGCAAGGGTCAAACACGAAAATCCGGCTCGAAGTGATGTCGTTCTATGGCTCATATGACTTACTCCAGGTGTTGAGATGTTTCCCAGTCGCTATTTCGTCGCCGCGGCGGCGACTTGGACCGAACCGGAAACCGGTTGTAGTGGGATCGCCTGCGCTCCGCCGCCGGCGCCACGTGCCATCATCTCGGCGTTCCGAATCGTGGCTTCCGAAGGACCGCGGGTCGGGATCAGAAACAACAGGGCCAATCCAAAAACAGCGAGGCCGACCCAAGCCAGCACGACGGGACTCTGCCCGCCATAAAGGAAAAACAACTGCCCCAAGATCATCGGTCCGGCGACATGTCCGATCCGCTCAAGGAAGCGATAGGTGGCCGTCGCTGACTCTGCGCCAACAGCATATGCGAGGCGCGATGTGGCCACATGGGTTACGACCGGCGCATTGATGAAGCCATGTGCGAGCCCGACGATGAGCACGCCGCTGATCATCGTCACCGTCGACAATGGCAGACCAAGCGCAACTCCGCCGACAGGCTGCCAGCCTGCCAGCCCGATAAGCATCAGCCCGGCGCCGCTGGCGATCGTCCCCAGGAACAGCACGATGTCGGCCCGTCCGGTGCGATCGACGCGGCGCGATGCGTAGACACTGGCGACCAAAACGCCGGCGGCGTACACCATGATCACCTGCCCGATATCTTCCTGAGCGAAGCCGGCCTGAGTGAGTAGTAGCGGCAGAGCAAAGACAACGACACCCGTCATGACCGCTTTAGCGGGGATGCCGACACACAGCATCGCCTTCAGGAAATCGAGGCTGCGCACGAGTTGCCCCAGGTTGCTGAGGAAGCGTCGCTTGGGCCCGCTGTTCTGCAGGGACTGGTCCCAACTTTCGGCCACGACAGGCACGACCAGCTTGGCGTAGATCGCCATCAAAATCGCGAGTACGGCGGCCAGAGTGAAGACCCCCTGCGCACCAATATAGACAACGATTAACGAACCTATGGCTGTCCCGGAGATCATGCCGCCCTGAAAGCCGAAGACGATGATCGCCGCAGCCTGCGTCTTTCGGGTCGGCGCCGCAGTGGCCAAGATGTATGACTGGACGCCGATAAACAGCATGCCCTGTCCGATGCCAGACATGGCGCGCGCCGCCGTCATGATCACAAAATCAACCGGTAGAGCCAAGACCATCAGACCCACCGCCGACAGCAGCAGGCCCACATACATCAGGGATTTTGGGCCAAATCGTTTAGAGAAGCGGGCGGCCGGTATCAGGGCCAGCGCAAACAACAGGTAGTAGGCCATGAATGGCGCCGAGATCATGCTTGGCGACAAGCCGGAGGAAACGACGGCTTTTTCCATGAACTGCGGCAGGAACGGTTGCAGTAGCTGCTCGAGGAACACAGCGACGAAGAAAACCGGCTTTACACGATCGAGTGCTACTTCTCTGGCTTGCTGGCCATCTACCGACATGTTGTCCGCCGCTGCGCGATGGCGCATCGAGGCCGCCAACTGCAGGGCCAGACCGGCGATGAAAGCAGACGCAATAAAGAGGGCCAAGAAGTTCTTCACGCTTCGTGCGACCTGCCAAAAAACGATCTCTTTCGGGACCGTCACGGCCAGGGTGATCGGCCTGGCGCTATCCGGCGACGTGAGGTCGAACGTGTATTCGTAAGTCCGCCGCTCGCCGATCCATGGCTTGCCTATGGCCGCCGGGTCCGTGTGAAGTTCCACCTTGCCGTCGACCATCAGCGCCGCTGCGCTGATAGTTGGATTGAGGCGGCGATACTCGAGCAAGGCTTGGTCGAGCCCGACGATCTCGCTGATGTTCAAATTGAAAGCGGCGATGTCGCCAATTCGCTGCCCCAGTGAATTGGCAAGTGCCTTTGTTTTCGCCTGCGCGCCGTCGGAGTAAAGGACGACGAGGGTCGCCACCACAAGGGCCGCCATGGACATGAACGTCAAGCCGTAGACGACCTGCAGAGACCGCGTCCCGCGGCCGGTTAGCTGGGCTCCCGCAATCGCGGCGAAGAGTCCGAACAAAAGAGAGAGTGCGAACGCAAACGGCAGAAGTCTCTTGAAGTCGTGCTCGACCCGATCATCGATGACCGCGCTCGGTATTGTCAGGGCCAGGCTGCCCACGGTTTCAAAACGGCTTTTCAGCGGGAGAACGACTTGGAGGTGATCGCCGTTTACCCGCAGATCATGGGTGTGCTCGCCATCGCCGGATTCTGAATGTATTAGAGGTACTTGTTCGCCGCCGGAGAACACGAGCTGGCCCGTAGCGTCATACACGGCGATCGATGCGATGGTCGGATCGGATGATAGAATGGGTTCGGCTCGGGTCGCGAAACCGACATATTGCCTGATTGGTAGTCCGGGGCGCAGAAACGTCTCCATCGCGTTTTGAATGACGCGCCCCTGCGAGAAAAGCTTTTCAACCGTGAATTGCCGGTAGGTTTGCTGCGCCTCACCAAAACCAACGTAGACAAGCAAAAGCAGCGACAGCCCCGTCATTAGAGTCGTCGTTAAGGCGTTAAAGAAGCGCCGCCGGAGTGAAGCGTATTTGTTCATGAAACAGCGAAACCGGCCCGTGGCTCTTGGGACCTACCCAGCATCTCCGTCAATCGCGGCACGCTTGCGGGTCGTTGGTGAAGAAGGAAGCTCAGCCGGTCGGCGAGCAGCGAAAGTATTAGGTCGTCATAGGTCATGTGCTGTCGCGACAGACCGGTACATACCAGGCTGGTGACCGTGTCCGTCGGTGCTTTCAAATCAGGTTTGGGGTTGACCTCAAGGACATGTAGACGGTCGTCGGCGTCGGCCCTGACATCCAGCCTGATGATCGACTGTAAGCTAAGCTCGTCGTAAATCCTTCGAGCCATTGCTGAAAGTTGGCGGATCTGAGCGAAGTCCCCGTCAGGTTCCAGGAGACGAAACCGTTTGGCGTCAATCGGACGCTGATCCATGGACGTAAAGATGCGCTCGGTGCCGGCGAAGGTCCGTTCTACCGCGCTGAACGTGAAGGGCCCATTTCGCCGGTACAACCGGCCGTTTTGAGCCATCGTCCCGCCGCACACGGTCACACAATACTCACGTCCGGAAAGGAATTCCTCAACCAGGACAACGTTTTCCGTGAGGTTGTAGACTGCTTCGACCGTCTCGCGAAGTTGGTCCGGTGTTTCGGCTAGATGGACATGCAAAGACGCCCGTCCTGTTACCGGCTTGATCACATATGGACCATCCCCAAGCTCGTCCCGGACAAGGCGGACAAAATCATTCATCAGCGACGAGCGGCTGGGATCCCAAACCACCGATCTAGCTGTGGGAACGCCAAGCGAACGCAATACCCGCTTGAACGCGTGCTTGTTGTCCAAAGTGGCGGCCGTCAGAGGGTCGTGCCCCACGTAGGGCACACCGAACATCTCCAGCATTGCGGCGGCATGCGCAGCGGTGTGATAGCCCTGCACACCGGCGGTGTTGAGCCAGGCGAGATGGACGCCATGCTGGCGAAGGCGCTGTCCGAGCATCATGTCATCGGGGAGGAGGCAAACATCCGCGGCACCGAGGCGCTGAAGCGCATCGGCGATGTCCCGCGCCACGGCCTCGTAGCTCTTCCAAGATCTTGGATTCGTCGTCCGCTGCAGCACCGCACCGTCGGCGTGTTTGTCACCTCCGTAGACGACGGCGATCCGTAATTCGGCAACAAGGGCACGGATCTCACGCTCAAAACCCCAGCGCCGCTCCCGCCCGCCGACACTGCCGCGCTGGTGCGTTGACATTGGAGACACACTAATTTCCCGGCTTCCGGTCATAGCTTTCCTCAGACGAAGAGTGTATTGGAGCAACGGCGTTAAGAAGCCGTGAAGGTGGGGCCAAAGTAAATGAATATACAGAACGAAAAACAAGAATAATCGATTAGCACACGAACAAAATTCATTAAGAAATTTACATTGAATTAATTTGATATCCGTCGAGAAAAGCGGCGTATCGGTATACTATTCAGCAACCATCTATTAACTCAAAGCAAACGAAGTCGACCGAAAATGTTGGATACGTTCACCGCTCCGCCCAATCGGCTACGACGCCACGACGGACCCACCGGTAGGGGTGGTGATTGTTGGGGCGGGGCTATGAGCATTGATGATCACGCCGTAGAGAGTATGGCACTTGCGGACTGCCGGAAGGCGCTTTGGCTGTCCGAGTTAAGAGTCGATGTGTTGGAGATGCTGGCTCGTGGAAGAAGCATTGACGACGTAACCGAGCGACTGGCGTCGGCGATCGCGCGTGTGAGCGGCGCGCGCCGATGCAGCATCTCTCTTGGCGAGCCCGGTAAGAAGGTCGCGGATCACCGGCGCGAGGCTGAAGCCGGCCTGTCCGCCAGCATATCTGTCCATCATATCCTTGACCGAGACGGCGCGGCAATCGGACGTGTCGAGCTTTACTTCGACCCACGCAAGCGACGCGAGGAACCGGACGGCAACCTCTTGCAGGCGGTCGCGCAGCTCCTTGAGGTTGCCGTCGAAAATGAACAGACGAAATGTGAATATGAACAAGCGACGCTGGGCTTCGAGGCGCTTGCCGCGACCGTACCGGGAGTTGTGTACCAGCGCCGGGTCACACCCGATGGCAGCATTCGTTACATCTACATCAGCGACGGGGCTCGCGAGCTGTTCGGCGTTTCCCCACAGGAAATTCTCGCTGACCCAGAGGCGTTGTTCGACTGCTACAGCCCAGAATACAGCTCAAGATTCCGGGAGCGTCTGCTTAACGCTTCGCGTGAGCTGACCCTCTGGGATGTTGAAGCCGAGATCGTAAGCCGCGACGGCACACGCAAGTTTACACATGCGATCGCCCGGCCGGAGAAACAGACGGATGGGTCCGTCATATGGAATGGTATTATACTTGACGCGACACGGATGAAACAGGTCGAGTTCGAGCTACGCGAGGCAAGGGCGCGACTGGAGTCGCTGGCCGCGACCATTCCCGGCGTTGTCTATCAACGCCGGGTGACGCCCGACGGCGATATTTTCTATACCTATGTCAGCGATGGCACGCGCGAGTTGTTCGGCGTATCTCCCGAAGAGATTCTCGCCGACCCGGAAGCGCTGTTCGCCTGTTACGAGCACGAATACCGCTCGACATTCAAAGAACGCCTGCTAAAGGCGTCGCGCGATCTAAAGCTCTGGGACGTCGAGGCGAAGATCGTGACGCGCGACGGGCAAAGCAAACTGACCCATGCCATTGCACGTCCGCACCTTCAAGAAGACGGTAGCGTGCTGTGGAACGGCGTCATTCTCGACGCCACGCGCACGCAGCGGGCCAAGCAAAAACTTCGGGCCGCGAAAGAGGCGGCAGAAGCCGCGAACAATGCCAAATCCGAGTTTCTCGCCAATATGAGCCACGAGCTTAGGACGCCGCTCAACGCCGTTATCGGCTTTTCCGAGGTTATGAGAAGCGAAATGTTCGGTCCCCTCGGCCACGAAAACTACGAGGAATACGCGAACGATATTAACGATAGCGGCGTCCATCTGCTCAATCTCGTGAACGAGATCCTCGATCTGTCCAAGGTCGTCGCCGGCAAGGCCGAGGTTCAGGACGAGGTCGTCGACCTCGGCGACTTGCTCGGGCTCTGCGCCAAACTTGTGGCGGAGAGCGTGCGGGCGGCGGAGATCACGCTGGACCTGCCGGACATCTCCACACTGCCGCAGCTCCGAGCCGACGAGACAAAACTAAAGCAAATCTTGCTTAACCTGCTGTCGAACGCCATCAAATTCACGCCGCCCGGAGGACGGGTCACCGTGGAGGCGGCGAGCAAATCCGACGGCGGGGTTCGGATCAGTGTGACGGATACTGGGATCGGCATCGCACGCGCGCGCATTTCTCAAGTAATGCAGCCCTTCAAGCAAGTCGAAGGCGCCATGACGCGCAAGCACGGGGGCACCGGGCTAGGCCTGCCATTGGCCAAGGCCTTGGTAGAACTTCACGACGGGAAATTCAATCTCGACAGCGAGGAAGGCGTCGGCACGACCGTGACAATATCGCTGCCGGCCAGTTGCGTACTCAATAAGAAGGTCGCTTAGGATCTTGGCCGGAATGGCGGTGGTCAGCCGCTGGTGCGCGGTTCGAGAGCGTCGGTGGTCCGCGACGTGGTCGCACAATAACCCCGGACGACATCTTCGATTTCCCGGACCAAGCGCCGCTGAACCGGATTGCGTGGAAGATCGACCAGCGAAAGCACGAAGGGCACGGGGGGAATTTGGGTGGTCGTCTCGACCTCAACGAGCCGCCCTTCGGAGAGATATCGGTCGATCGCTGCCGGCGGAATGGCGGCAACACCGAGCCCCTCCGTGGCCAACCATAACATCGTCGACATGGAGTTGGAGGCGTTGACATGCACCAACTCATGCTCAATACCGGTGAAAATCTCGCCGTAAATCTGGTCGGGAGCGGAGCCGGCGGGGTAGCGAATGATCGGTAGTCGTGCAAGCTCGTGCAGTGCATAGACCTTGCCGGACTCGATGAGACGGGGATGGGCAACCCAGGCCATGTCGTAATGGCACAGCGGGATATCGGTCACCGCCGCATGGGCCACCGGCGCGATGGTCACCGCCATGCTGACATCACCGTCAATGATCTGCTGATGCAGCGTGTCCGTCGTATCAATCGTCAGCTCGGCGGTCAGATCCGGATAGCGCTCAACCAGCCGGCGCATGAGGGCCGGGAGCCAACTGCGCGCGATAGAGTCGACGGTGCCGAATCGAATGGTTTGGCGAAACGTTCCCTCATCGGCGAAAGCGTCCATTAGTTGGGCATGGGCGTCCAAGACCCGGCGCGCTTCCGCCAAAGCCCGGTTGCCGGCCTCGGTGAGAGCGAAGCGCCGACGGTCGCGCATTATGAGCTGAACCCCGAGCGTCGCCTCGAGGCCACGTACGCGAGCCGAGATGGCAGGCTGGGTGGTGCCCTGAAGAGTAGCAACCTTGCGAAAATTGCGGTGGATGCTGAGCAAGTAGAAAGTCTCTAGCGCGGCGATATTCATGATCCCACGTGATAATCATTGATAGATTTTATTTATCATATAAGAAATTTTACTTCGTTGACTTTATCACTGGAGAAACCCAGCCTAGGCGGAGCGATAAGGGAGGATGACATTGAAGCTGTTTTTTCAATTCCGTGACTCGAGCAAAGTCTGGCCGATCCTGTGCAATACGGAAGCCGCCCCGCAAACCTGCAAGGCCTTGTGGGATGCGGTGGAGAAACCGGCCAGTCTGCTATCGGTGCACGCGATGTTCGCCGGGCCAGAAATCATGACCGGGCTGCCGGCCGAGGCGCAGACCTTCGATCCGAACAGCATCCCGGCGGAGAACCAGACGTGTTTTCCCGGTGCCGGCGAATGCCTTTGGTACTATCAGCGGGCCAACCTGATGAAGGGGCTGCCGGACGAGCTTTGGGAAGTCGGCATCTTCTATGACGTCGGCGGGCGTACCTTCGGCCCGCTGGGTTGGACACCTTGCAATATCTTCGGACAGATCGGCGAGGATCTCGACGGTTTTGCGGATGCCTGCCGCAGCCTGCGGCTCGACGGTGCCAAACAGGCACTGCTCGGCCGGCTGGATTAGCGGCTACTCAGACGAAAGAAACAAGGAGCGAAGATTATGGGGAGACTACACGGAACGCTGGGCGTTGCGCTCGCGGCACTTTTGGTCCCGGCGATTGCCGTGGCGCAGGAAAAGACTTTGATTATCAACTCGTTTGGTGGCTCCTATGAAGAGCATCATCGGCGCTTAGTGATCGAGCCGTTCGAAAAAGAATTCGGCGTGCGCGTGGAGGTCGTGACCGCCTATTCCGGCGATACGCTCGCCCAACTGCGGGCGCAAAAGGAGAACCCGCAATTCGATGTGGTGCACTTGTCAGGCGGCCTGGAGACCATCGCCGCAACCGATGGCCTGTTGGCACCGATCAAGCCGGAAGAACTCAGCAATTACGGCGACATGTACCCGTTTGCCGTGGCCGGCATCGAGGACGGTATCGGACCGATGTACTCCACCGCCGCGATCGGGTTGCTCTACAATACCGAGATGGTGAAGACCCCGCCGACAAGCTGGAAAGATCTCATGCAGCCGGAACTCGGTTCGCATCTGCTGGTCACCGATGCCGCCAGCAACACCTATGGCATGCTGGCCATGCTGATGATGAACCAGGTCAATGGCGGCGACCTCGGCGACGTGACACCGGGCCTCGATTTCGTCAAGCAGCTCCTGGACAATGGTGCGACCGTGGTGTCGAAATCTCCGGAAATCCAGCAGAATTTCGCCCAGGGAACGGCCTGGATCGCCGCTTACGCACAAGACTATGCCTTCACCCTGACCAGTGCGGGGCTGCCGGTGAAGTTCGTGCAGCCGTCCGAAGGCGCGGCCTTCGCACCGATCACGGTCAATTTGGTGGCCGGTCGACCAAACCGCGATTTGGCGGTGAAGTTCATCGATTTTTCAATTCGTGCCGAGGCGTCGGCGGGTTGGGCGGAAGCGTTGCGCTACTCCCCGACCAACCGTACCGTCGAGCTGTCGGACGAGCTGGCGGCCGAAGTCATTTACGGTGAGGAAGCGGTCGCCAAACTTGTGGGATTCGATCCGGTTCAAATCGGCGAATCCCGCGGCGAATGGAATGAGGCGTGGAAGCGGGCGCTGACGAAGTAGGACAATATCAGGTGGGCGGCGCCACTGCGGGCCGCCCACGCGGGTTTTCCGTTGCCTGGCGCCGGCACAAGGAAGCCTTGGTTCTAATCGCCCCCGGCGCCCTTGTGCTGGTGCTCGCCTTTCTGTTTCCCGTCGGTCACATTCTGGTGCTCGGCTTTCTTGGAGAAGAAGGCGTGAGCCTGGAGCATTACGCCGCATTCTTCGTTGACGACTATTATCTCGGCGTCGTGGGGCGGACGTTTAGGCTGGCTTTCGTGATCACCGCGTGCTGCCTGCTGGTGGGATTTCCGCTGGCCTATCTGGCGGCAAGAGTCGGCCCACGCGCACGGATCCTGCTCATTCTCCTGGTGATCCTACCGCTGATGACCAGCGTCGTTATTCGCACCTTCGGCTGGCTGGTGGTGTTGGGACCGGGCGGGGTGCTGAGCGACTTTCTGCAGGCCATCGGCCTGACAGGGGCACCGACGGGCCTACTGCATACCGAGACCGGCATCGTGATCGCCATGGTACAGGTGTTGCTGCCCTTCATGGTGCTGACCGTCCTGGGGGTGCTGCAGCGGCAGAGCGCCGATCTGGAAGAAGCGGCGCGGACCATGGGGGCGAGTTTTTGGCGGGTGCTGCGCACGGTGACGCTGCCGCTGTCGGTTCCCGGCATCGTTTCCGGCAGCCTGATCGTGTTTGCCTTGTCGATCAGTTCCTTCATCACGCCGACTCTGGTCGGCGGGGTGCGGCTGCCGGTGCTCGCCGGCAGTATCTACCAAGCCGCGACCGGGTCGTTCGATTGGAATTTTGCCGGCGTGCAGTCAACGCTGCTACTGCTGACGGCGTTGGCGGTGATCATTCCCTATGCCTCCCTGATGCGGCGACGGACATCCTGGCAAACCGGAGCGGCGCCGGGCGCCGGGCACGAATGATCAGCGGTGTTCCGGCCGGGGCGCGGGCAATCGCGGTGATCATCGTCGGCGCCGTCGTGATCTTCATGCTCGTACCGCTGGCCGTGGTGGTGCTGAGTTCGTTTTCGGCGAGCCAGTTTTTGGTGTTCCCACCGCGCGGTCTCAGCCTGCATTGGTATGGTGCCGTGTTCGGCGACCAGGCTTATGTGGCGGCGGGATGGACCAGTCTCAAATTGGCAATCCTGGTGACGGCGCTGGCCACTTTGGTCGGGACACCAGCAGCGATCGCACTGACCTGGCATCGGCTGCCGGGGCGGGAGATCCTTGCCGGGTTGTTCTTGTCGCCGCTGGTGCTGCCGACGCTGATATTCGGGTTGGGGTTGCTGATGGTGTACAGCATCTATGGCAACGGACCCTCCTTCAGCGGTTTGGTCGTTGGCCATTTGGTGATCTGCATTCCATTCGTTATTCGGACCGTCGGCGCGGTGTTGGGAGCGTCCGACCCGTCGCTGCACGAGGCGGCACGAACCATGGGGGCAAATCGGCTGCAGGCCTATTGGCATGTGGTGTTGCCGCAGGCGCGACCCGGCATCGCCGCCGGCGCCTTTTTCGCGTTCAATATCTCCTTCGACGACGCCGTGGTGGCGCTGTTCTTGCGCGCACCGGGTATGGAGACCCTGCCAATTCGGATCTATAGCCAGCTCGAATTCAGCCCCGATCCTTCTGTCGCGGCGGTGTCGACGATCATGATCGTCATCACGATTGGGCTGGTCGTGTTGATTGATCGGTTCCTCGGCCTGCGTCGGGTGGTGTGAGCCCATGGCGACTCTGAAGATCGATAATCTGGAGAAGCGCTTCGGGGCGGTGGCGGTATTGCGCGGCATGTCCTTGGAAATCGAGGATGGGGCGCTGGTCAGTTTGCTGGGGCCGAGCGGGTGCGGGAAATCCACCTTAATGCGGATCGTCGCCGGGCTGGAAAGTCCTTCCGCCGGCACCGTGGCGATCGGCGACCGAAATGTCGTCGGGATGGCGCCGGAAAAACGAAACATCGCCCTGATGTTCCAAAGCTATGCGCTGTTTCCGCATATGACCGTCTCGGACAATGTTCGATTTCCGCTGCGGATGAGAAATGCCGGCGGTCGGCCCGAGCAGACGGAGCGCGCGACCGAAGCGTTGGCAATGGTGCAATTGGAGAGCTTCGCCGATCGGTTTCCAGGCCAACTCAGCGGTGGCCAGCAACAGCGGGTGGCGCTGGCGCGGGCCATTGTCTCACGGCCGGACGTGCTGATGCTCGACGAGCCATTGTCGAATCTCGACGCGCGTTTGCGCGAGGAAATGCAGATGGAGTTGATCGAACTGCATAGGCGCCTGAGGCTGACAACGCTGTTCGTTACCCATGACCAAGACGAGGCTATGAGCCTATCCGACAAGGTCGTGCTGATGCGCGAGGGCCGGATCGAGCAGGAAGGACCGCCGGATACGCTATACGACCGACCAGCCTCAGCCTTTGCCGCCGATTTCATGGGCGCGGCCAATATTTTCCCGGCGACGCTTTCGGGCTCGACGCTGTCCCTTGGCGATGGCGCCCTCAGCTTTGCCGTGCCGGCGGATGTTGCGGCAATCTATTGCGGCGGCGCGGCGGTGTTGCGGCAAGAGGATCTGGTGCTGACCGATGTGCCGGAGGATTGGGATGTGGCGGTACCGGCAAAGATCAGGACACGGGTATTCCTTGGCGGCCGGGCGCGTTACCGTCTTACAGCCAATGGTCTCGACTTCTTGGCAACGGTTGCCAAGCGAGACATTGCGCAAGCCGATCGTGGCACCCATCTGGCCTGGCGTTTCGATGCCATACGGTTCCTGCCCCGCTAACACCATATAGCCGGCGTTGCTGGCCCGCCGTCCGGGCCGTTGATATGGTGCCGTTCCGACAATTGCGGAACGGAGCCGCATCATGCAGGGCTGTGCCTTCATTGCCGATAAGTGGCGGCCGGCGGCCGATGGCCGGACCATCGACATGATCTGTCCCAGCGACGGCGCGGTGATCGGTGCCATTGCGCGGTGTGAAGCGATGGAGGTGGATGCCGCTGTGGCGGCGGCGCGCGCGGCCTGCGGGGGCGCGTGGGCCCGCACCCCGGCGGCGGATCGCGGGCGCATCCTTGCCAAGATCGGCATGGCCATTCTGGACCATGCGGAGGCGCTGACAACGCTGGAGGCGGCGGATACCGGCAAGCCGCTGAAACAAGCGCGCAACGACGTGCTGGCCTGCGCGCGCTATTTCGAATTCTACGGCGGGTGTGCCGACAAGCTGCATGGCGAAACCCTGCCGTTCCTGAATGGCTATCAGGTGTTGGTGCTGCGCGAGCCACGCGGGGTGACCGGCCATATCATCCCGTGGAATTACCCGCTGCAGATGTTCGGGCGGACCATCGGTGGATCGCTGGCGGCCGGCAATGCGACGGTGATCAAACCGGCCGAGGACGCCTGCCTGTCGGTGCTGCTGATGGCGGAAATCGCTGCCGAATGTGGCCTGCCGGCGGGCGCCCTCAATGTCGTGCCCGGGCTGGGCGAGGAAGCCGGCGCTGCGTTGGCCGGCCATGGCGGCATCGATTATCTGTCCTTCACCGGGTCTTCGGCCGTCGGCACACTGGTGCAGCGGGCCGCGGCCGAGCATCACACGCCCTGCGCCCTGGAGTTGGGTGGCAAATCGCCGCAAATCATTTTTGCCGATGCCGATTTGGAGACCGTGTTACCGGTCGTCGCCAACGCCATCGTACAGAATGCCGGCCAGACCTGCTCCGCGGGTAGCCGGGCGCTTATCCACCGGGACATCTATGACGAGGTCATGGCGCGGCTGGCAGAGCGGATCAGCGCGCTGCGGGTCGGCAGTCATGCCATGGACCTGGATTGCGGACCGGTGATCAACCGACAACAGATGCAACGGGTCGAGGGCTTCATGGCGCGGGCGGCCGAGAGCCAAATCCGGGTCGCGGCGCAGGGGAACATCGACAAGGCGGCGCCGGAGACGGGCTTCTACGTAAAGCCGACGCTGTATGAAGCGGTACCGCCGGCCCACGAATTGGCGCAAGAGGAAGTGTTCGGGCCGGTATTGGCCGCACTTGCCTTCAAGGACGAGGCAGAGGCGGTGGCAATCGGCAACGGCGTCGCCTATGGCCTGGTTGCCGGCGTGTGGACCGAGAATGGCGGCCGGCAGATGCGGATGGCCAAGGCCCTGCGGGTCGGGCAAGTGTTCGTCAATGGCTACGGCGCCGGCGGCGGGGTGGAACTGCCGTTCGGCGGCGTCAAGCGATCCGGGCATGGCCGCGAGAAGGGTTTCGAGGGCTTGCGGGAGTTTACCGTCTCCAAGACGGTCGTGATCAATCACGGCTGAGCCGACTCTCAACCGGCACAGTAGGTTCGCCGGAACATGCCCGCATTCGCTCGCTTCGTTGTGTTTATACACATATCGTCGTGTTTACACCTCTACTATCTTATTTTGTTTCTTAGTGTTGCGTTGACCCCCACCCGAAATAGGCCAGTATGGCGGCACGCCCCAGGACAGGGAACATCCTGCCAAAACTGGGGCGTGCGAGGGTGTTGTCGATGAGCGAAAGGTGGCCGGAGGGCCCGACTTGGGCGGTGGCGTTGACCATCTATGTGGGCTGGGGACTCCTCACCTGGCATTTCGGCGCCCTGCCCCTTTGGGTCGCGCTACCGGCGGGTGCCTGGCTCGTCGCTTGGCATGGTTCGCTGCAACATGAGACCGTGCATGGTCATCCGACACGCATTGCGTGGATAAATACGGCGATCGCGACCCCGCCCCTCGGACTTTGGATGCCCTATGCAGCCTACAGAGAAACGCACCTGGCGCACCATCGGACGCCGGCGCTGGCCGATCCAAGGCATGACCCAGAGGCGTTCTATGTGACGGCCGAGCAATGGCGGCGGACTGGTCCGGTATTGCGCTGGCTGCTGATCGCCAACAATACGCTGCTCGGACGTCTGACTCTGGGCCCGGCGCTTACGGTCAGTGGTTACTGGCAGGGCGAATGGCGCCGCATCAGGACTGGCGATTTCAGCCACTGGCGACAGGTTCTGGGGCATTTCGTCGGGATGGCAGCGGTGCTGATCTGGGTTGGACCGGTCGTCGGCATGTCGCTGTGGCTTTATCTGTTGATCGCCTATGGCGGCTTGTCTCTGACCCTGTTGCGCTCGTTCGTCGAGCACGCACCGGGGCCGCGCCAACAGGACCGTACAGCCATCGTCGAAGGCGGACTGATTTGGCGACTATTGTTCCTCAACAACAACCTGCATGTCCTCCACCATGCACATCCGGGCCTGCCCTGGTACGCCATTGGCCGGCGATATAAGGTGGAACGGGTCGCTCTGCGCGCGAGCCACGGCGGCCAAGTGTTTTCGGGCTACGCCGCCGTCGCCCGCCGCTACCTTTTCCAACCCAAGGACCATCCGGTTAACGGCGACTGCTAGACTCCCTCCCCGTGTGGCCGTAGGGCACGCCTAGCGAACCCTGCTATACTGGCTGCGAACGGCGAAAGATGGAGGGCTCCGGTGACCGTACCGTCCGCCCCGGTCGACGATCCGATAGCGCACCCGTTTGAGGGTCGCCAACCGTTATCGCAACTGCGCGGCAATCGCGCCGCCTGGGTGGTCGCCGCCGGCGCGTTGGTGATCGGCGCGGTCTTGTTCGCCGTCCATAGCTTCACTCTAGACAGGCTGCTGGCAGACACGGCCGCTGCGGATCAACGGACGCTCGACGTCTATGCCGCCGGCATCGTCGGCACCTTGGATCGCTATCCGCGTAGCGTCGTGCTGCTGGCACAGGATCCTCGCTTGCGCCTCGCCCTCAGACCCGAGGCCCCCGACATCGAGGGGGCGGCGGAACTTCTCAGCAAATACGCCGCGCTGAGCGGCGCGGAATCGGTGTTCCTGCTGGACCGGGACGGACAGCTCGTCGCGGCGTCCAGCGCGGCGCCAGCGCTGCCTGACGTGGTCAGGTGGTTCGCCGCGAGCGACGCCTATAGTGCCGCCGACACGGGGCGGCTGGGGCGGGCGTTTGGCGCCACACCCGTGGGCAGTGATCGCCGGTACTACTACGCACGGCGGCTGCGGGTCGCGGAGGAAACCGTAGGGGTTCTGGTGGTCGCCGTCGCCGTCGACGAGTTGGAGCTGCTGTGGCAGTTGGCGGAACGGGAAGTCCTGGTCGTCGACCGAGAGGGCATCGTGGTGCTTAGCTCACAACCGGCATGGCGGCTACGCAGCGCAAATCGCGACGCCGTCGCGCCACTGCCCTTCACGCTGCCACCAGTCGACGGTTGCGGGGCGGCTTTCAAGATCGATGGGGATGGCCGCCTGTGCCAGGCCAGCCGGATCCACCATCTGGAATGGGATGTCTATTTGCTGTCACCGACCGGAGCGCTGGTCAGACAAGCCGCCTTGGTCACACTCGAGGTCGCCTTGGGTCTGTTGAGCGCCGCGCTAATGGCGGGAGTCGCTTGGCAGCGCCTGACGTTGAAAGAGCGTACCAACCGGGCACTACAGGGCCGCGTGGAAGCCCGTACCGCGCAGCTCCAGGCCGCGAACAATCACCTACGCCAAGAGATTCATTCGCGGATCGCCAAAGAAGAAGAGCTGCATCAGGCGCAAGACGAGCTAGTGCAGGCGGGAAAAATGGCCGCGCTCGGTCAGATGGCGGCCGGGTTGGTGCACGAGTTGAACCAGCCGTTGGCGGCGATGCGGACTTACAATGACAACACCGCAAAGCTGCTGCTGCGCGATCAAGCCGAGGCCGCCGGCAAGAATGTCGGGCTGATGCAGGAACTCATCGAGCGTATGGCGAGCATCTCGTCGCAGCTCAAGCGGTTCGCCCAACGCACGCCGCTGCGCTTGGAGCCGGTGGACGTCGGTCCGGCGATCAACAGTGCCATCCGTTTGATCGAGGATACGACCCCGGCGGCGCGGATACAGATCGTGTTGGCGGACCTGCCGACGCAGGTCGTCGCAGCGGCGGAGCCGGTGCGCCTGCAGCAGGTGCTGGTGAACCTGATTCGCAATGCCGTCGATGCCATCGGCGAAGCAGTGGGCCAGGTGACCGTCACAGTGTCCGACAGGTTTGGCGAATTGGCCGTGCAGGTTACCGATAATGGCCCGGGCATTCCGCCGGGCGACCTCGCGCGCGTCTTCGACCCCTTCTTTACAACCAAACCGGGCGGCCGGGGCATGGGGCTGGGTTTGTCGGTGACCCAACGCATCACCAAGGATTTCGATGGTCGGATTTGGGCCGAAAATCGACCCCATGGCGGCACCTGTTTTACCTTCACCCTCCGGCGCTGGACCGGCGATATGCCATGACGTCATGTGACCTTGTAATCCTTGTCGATGACGAGCCCCATGTCCGTGCCGCCGGCGAGCAGGCACTGGAGTTGGCTGGCTACAAGGCCGAGGCATTTAGCCAAGCGGCGCCGGCGTTGGAGCGACTTTCCATAGATTGGCCCGGTATATTGGTTACCGATATTCGCATGCCCGGAGTCGACGGCCTCGAGCTGATGGCGCGGGCCCAGGCGATCGATCCGGACCTACCGGTCGTCCTGGTGACCGCCCATGGCGACATCGCCATGGCGGTCGATGCGATGCGCAAGGGGGCCTACGACTTCATCGAAAAACCTTTCCCGGCCGATCAACTGGTTGAAGTCGTCGCCCGGGCGCTGGAGAAACGGGCCCTAACCCTAGAGAACCGAGAATTGCGGCGGGCGCTGCGCGCGCAAGAGGGCATTGGGCCGCGGATCGTCGGGCGTACCGAGGTGATGCGCCATGTCCAGCGCCGCCTCCTAACAATCGCCGAGACCGACGCCGACTGCCTGATCGTCGGGGAAACCGGCGTGGGGAAGGAAGTCGCGGCCCGGACCATTCATCAACATAGTCGCCGAAAGGACGGCTATTTCGTCGCCATTAACTGCAGCGCCCTGCCACCCGACTTGATCGAGAGCGAGTTGTTCGGGCATGAGGCCGGCGCCTTTACAGGGGCGCAGGCCAAACGGGTCGGCAAGTTCGAGCACTCCGGCGGCGGAACACTTTTCCTGGACGAGATCGACAGCATGCCGATGGCGATGCAGGCTAAGATCCTGCGCGTGCTGCAAGAACGCGTGGTGGAGCGGCTGGGCTCCAATGAGCCCATCGCCCTGGATCTGCGGATCGTCGCCGCTACCAAGATCGATTTGCGGGAGGCCGCCAGTGCCGGCAACTTTCGCGAAGACCTCTATTACCGCTTGGCCGTGGCAACGGTCGAGCTGCCGCCGTTGCGTGAGCGGCGAGAAGATGTGCCGTTGCTGTTTCAGCACTTTCTGCTGGCCGCGGCGGCGCGCTACGAACGTTCACCACCGCAAACGACACATGACCAACTGGCGGGGCTGATGGGGCATGACTGGCCGGGCAATGTGCGCGAACTGCGCAACTTGGCGGAACGCTGCGTGCTGTTTGGTGAAGGCGATATCAGCAATATCTCCGGCTGGCTGAGCCATGAAGGCGAAACCGCGACCTCCTTGCCGGAGCAGATGGCCGCTTTCGAGAAGAGCGTGATCGCGCAGGCCCTGCAGCAAACCATGGGCAGCGTGCGCAATGCCGCGGAGATCCTGCACATCCCGCGCAAGACGCTGTACGATAAACTGCAGAAGCATGGCATGCGCCGCGACAACCTCGTCTAGATGTGCGAGATTCCAGACAAGGGCTCGGCGATGGTCCGAATATTCAGACAGATGACCAGATGGAGTCGTAGCAAGTAGTTGATTCATAAGAAAAAGTAAATCTGGCATCCCAATTGCGTCTTATGACAAGGACTGGCGTCTCCGGGGCGCTGCACAATCTGGGAGGTAGGAAAAATGAAAAGCGTAAAACTTGCTGCCGCGGCAGTGCTGTTGCTGGGGATGGGGGCCACGACCGGTGCCTCGGCAGAGGAGATTGTCGTCAAATTCAGCCATGTCACGGCCGAAACCGGGCACCCCAAGGGCGAAGCGGCGAAGTTGTTCGCAGAGCGGGTCAACGAACGGATGGCCGGCCGGGTGCGCGTGGAAGTGTTCCCGAACTCGCAGCTCTACAATGATGACAAGGTGCTGGAGGCCATGTTGCTCGGCGACGTGCAAATGGCGGCACCTTCTCTGTCGAAGTTCGAGCGCTTTACCAAGAAGTATCGGATTTTCGATCTGCCCTTCCTGTTCAACGACATCGACGCGGTCGATGCCTTCCAGGCCAGCGAACATGGTCAGGCGCTGCTCAGCTCGATGGAAGACCGGGGCCTGATGGGTTTGACCTTCTGGCACAATGGTATGAAGCAGCTGTCGGCCAACCAGCCGCTGCTGTCGCCGGAGGACGCCAAGGGCCTGAAGTTCCGCATCCAGACCTCCGACGTGCTGGAAGCGCAGTTCAAGCAATTGGACGCCAACCCGCAGAAGATGGCGTTCGCCGAAGTGTATGGCGCGCTGCAAACGGGTGTTGTCGACGGGCAAGAGAACACCTGGTCCAACATCTTCACCAAGAAGTTCTTCGAAGTTCAGGACGGTATCACCGAATCCAACCACGGCCTGATCGATTACCTGGTCGTGGTCAGCGACGATTGGTGGAATGGGCTTCCCGACGACATCCGCACAGATCTGGGCGCCATCCTCCAGGAGGTAACGACGGAGCGCAACGCCATCTCCGCCTCGATCAACGAGGACAACAAACAGAAGGTTCTGGCGGCCGGCGGCGAAGTGCGACAGCTGACGCCGGAGCAAAAGGACGCCTGGCGCCAAGCGATGAGACCGGTCTGGGATCAGTTCGCCGACGACATCGGCACCGATGTGATCGAAGCGGCGCAGGGCTTTAACGCCGGCACCTGAATATGAAGCGCGTTGCCGAACTCTATGGACGGCTGGAGGAGAGCATTATCGCTCTCCTCCTCGCCGGCATGGTGTTGGTCACCTTCTCACAGGTGGTGGCGCGCTACGTGTTCAACTCCGGCGCGGTTTGGGCGCTGGAACTGACGACCTTCCTGTTCGCCTGGCTGGTGCTGCTGGGCGTTTCCTATGGCATCCGCGTGCATGCCCATATCGGCGTGGACGCGTTCGCGAAATTGTTTGGGCGGCGCACCCAGCGGGTGATGGGTCTGGCCGTTGTCTGTGCCTGCCTGGTCTATGGCGTGATCCTGATGGTCGGTTCCTGGAACTACGTTTCCCGGATGTATCAAATCGGCATCGATGCCGTCGACCTGCCGGTGCCGCGGTGGATCCCGCTGAGCGTGCTGCCGATCGGTGTCGCACTCATCATCCTGCGGTTACTGCAGGTCGGCTGGCAGATCGTCACCGGGCGCCAGGATGGCATTTTGCTGGGTGACGAGGGCCAGGCCGCCATCGATCAATTCGCCGATCAACTAGGGGACAAGACCACGGACCAGGAGGGCCGGCCATGACGGTCGCCTTTCTGTTCGTCTCGCTATTTGGTTTGCTGTTGATCGGGTCGCCGATCGCCTTCGCGCTGGGCCTGTCCAGCGTGTTGACGATTCTGTTCTTCTCCGACGATTCGCTGGCCTCGATCGCGCTCAAGCTGTTCGAGACGATGCAGCATTTCACGCTGATGGCGATTCCATTCTTTATCCTCGCTTCGGCGTTCATGACTACCGGCGGGGTAGCGCGGCGGCTGATCCGCTTCGCCATCGCGGCCGTCGGGCATCTGCGCGGCGGCCTGGCCATGGCGTCGGTCCTGGCCTGCATGTTGTTCGCCGCGGTTTCCGGCTCGTCGCCGGCGACCGTCGTGGCGATTGGCTCGATCGTCATCGCCGGCATGGTCAAGGCCGGCTATTCGAAGGAGTTCGCCGCCGGCGTCATCGCCAACTCGGGGACACTTGGGATTCTGATTCCGCCGTCGATCGTCATGGTCGTCTATGCCGCGGCGACCGATGTGTCGGTCGGGCGGATGTTCCTGGCCGGGGTGATACCGGGCCTGCTCGCCGGCAGCATGTTGATGGTGGCGATCTATATCGCGGCACGGATCAAAGGCCTGCCAAAACAGCCGCGGGCCGATTTGCACGAGATACTGGAGTCCGGCCGTGAGGCGATTTGGGGCCTGCTGTTAATCGTCATCATCATGGGCGGCATCTATGGCGGCATTTTCACGCCGACCGAGGCGGCGGCGGTGGCGGCGGTCTACGCCTTTTTGATTTCGGTTTTCGTCTACCGCGACATCGGCCCGCTAAAAAATCGTGAGCCCTTTCGTATTTCAATGGGCGGCGACGGGTCGATGGTCGCTCCTTCCCTCGGCTGGTTGGTAACAAAGCCGGCGGAGCTGGCAGTCAACACCGGGATTGCCGCAATCACCCTGCCGCGGGCCTTGGTGAACCGCGACGTCCAACGCACCTTGGTCGAGGGCGCAAAGGTGACCATCATGTTGATGTTCATCATCGCCAACGCCTTCCTGTTTGCCCATGTGCTGACCACCGAACGTATTCCGCAGGCCATCACCGAGGTGATCCTGGGGGCGGGCCTATCGCCTTGGGCCTTCCTGATCGTGGTCAATCTGCTGTTGCTGCTGGCCGGCAATTTCATGGAGCCGTCGGCGATTCTGCTCATCATGGCACCGATCCTGTTCCCGATCGCGACGGAGCTCGGGATCGATCCGATCCATCTCGGCATCATCATGGTTGTGAATATGGAGATCGGCATGATCACGCCACCGGTCGGGCTGAACCTGTTTGTCACGTCGGGCATCACCGGCATGAGCCTGCTGGCGGTCGTGCGTGCGGCATTTCCATGGCTGCTGATCCTGCTGCTGTTCTTGATCCTGATCACCTATGTGCCGTGGATCTCGACCTTCCTGCCGACACTGCTGATGGGACCGGAGACGGTTCTGTAGTCCAGGCCGAGACGGTTTCTCGGCGAGCCCGTGCGGAGGAATATCGTCATTGCGCTCGCCCTCGCGACGACTTGTTCGTTACGCCACGATAGCGGACGAACCCTGTTATCAAGCGGCCAAGCCTAACCGAGGCCGCCGCGTCCCAGGCGCCGTCATCGCGTGACGATCGGCAAGTCCTTCAGTTCAGGTCATCGAACGGAGCGGGATAGATGACCCGTTCCGACGTCGTTGGGGTATCAGATAGGAACAACGCCATGAAGTAGGGACCGGCGTAACGGCACGGGAACCTTGCCGCCGCCTTGGCCGAGAAACCAAAGCGGCTATAGTAACCGGGGTCACCAAGAACGAACACGCTTTCCCAGCCGCGCTGCCTTGCCCGCCGGAGCGATTGGCTTACCAGGAGGGCGCCAATGCCGAGGCGCCGGCGCGCCGTCGACACAGCAAGAGGCGCAAGTGCGAGCGCCCCGGTCGGCGATTTCAATCGCGATAGCGCGATATGCGCGATAATCTGGTCCGCTTGCTCAGCGACTAGCGAGATCGCAAGGTCGCCGGCGCTTCGCAAGTCGTCGACCAGCTTGGCCTCCTGGCGCCGACCGAATGCGTCTTCGTTGACGGCATGAATGGCGGGCAGGTCGCTTGGTTGTTCTTCTCGAACCTGCACTATTCAGTCCAACGCAACGTGCTGCTCCGCTCAGCTCTCCAGACGGGACTTGCGGCGGGCCAGTTTATCGATGAGGCGGGGTGCGACACCGGGGCGGCTCCAGGGGCATTCGGCGATACAGATGCCGCAGGCGAAGGTCTCGCCGAAATAGGGGATGCACTGGTCGAAATCCACGTACCATTTCTTGGTGCCGCGCACCGTCTGCTTTTCGGGGAAGATGGCGTTCGGCGGGCAGGCCTTGGTGCAGACCTGACAATTCATGCAGAAATCATCGGCGCCGAAAATATCCGGCTGGTCCGGGTCGAGGGGCATGTCGGTGGCGATCGCCGACAGTCGGAACGACGAGCCGAACTGGCGGTTGATCATCGAACCATGCTTGCCGAGTTCGCCTAAGCCGGCCTGGATGGCGGCGGGGATCATGTTGAGGGCGGTGGCCATGGGGCCGGGGAAGGTCTTGGCGTGGTAGCCAGCGGCGAGGATGTAGTTCGACAGGTAGCGCACGGCGCGCGCCGCCTTGTTGTATTTCTGCGCGACCTCGACGGCGGAGCGGGTGTCGTCGATGGTGCTCGGCGCCGTTGCGAGCGTGGCGTGATCCATGGCCACGCCGATCATGATCAGATTGGGATAGGGAATCTCATAACCTTCATAGACATACTCGAGCCGCGTCGGCGTGATACCGACGAGATCGGCCTGGTTGGACAGGGCGAATTCCTTGACCAACGCGGACCACTCGCTCGGTGTGTTCCGCTGCGGTTCGGGCGCCTTCTCAATCGGCCGCGGACCGCGATCGGCATGCCTGGAATAGGTCGCCGCGATCTCGGGACATTGGCGTTGGTGATTGATCACGGCTTGCTGCAGGTCGCCGAAGGGCTGTTCGTCGGCGGGGTGCCAAAAGAACGGTTTGGGCCGGCTCTCCTGCGGATCGCCATAACGGCAAAATTCCTTGCCGGAAATTGCAGCCGGCAGAATCTCCCGAAAGGTCTCGCTGGTACGATGGACATATCCGTCCGGGTGTTGCGGATCGCACTTGGCCGTGCCGGATTTCTTCATGAAACGGCGACTCCCTCAAGGCGGTCCGCCAGTCGCCCGCGCATGATCTTTTGGGTGGGTGTCAGCGGCATGGCGTCGATGACCTGCAAACGCTCGGGCCATTTGAATTTGGCGACCGCCGCTGCTTCGAGGGTGGCGAGGATATCGGCCAACGAGACCTCGGCGCCGGCGGCCGGCACGACGCAGACGCAGGCCCGCTCGCCAAGCACCTCGTCCGGGTAGGGTATGATGGCGCTGCGTTCCACTTGGGGCATGGCATCGATGATCAACTCGATATCAACGGGGCTGAATTTGATGCCGCCGCGATTGATGATTTCCTTGACCCGTCCGGTGATGGTCAAGCTGCCAGAGCCGGAGAGTTTCGCCGTGTCGCCGGTCTCGAACCAGCCTTCGTCGTTGAAAGCCGCCGCCGTCGCCGCATCGTTGTGCAGGTAACCGGCAAAGATGGACGGACCACGGACCCGGAGCCGGCCCTCAGTTCCGGCGGGCAGCTCATTGCCGGACTCATCGACCACCCGCAGCTCGGTTCCGGGGCTGGCTGATCCGGCGGTGTGGTGGCGGACCGACCGAGCGTCGCCGGGCCGGCTAAAGGTCCCGGCCTGCAACTCACTCATCCCCCAAAGCTGGATGGTGCGTCCGTGCGGCAGTTTTTCCTCGACCTGTTGGGCCAGCGCCGGGGGCACGGTGCTGCCCGACAGACAGATAAATCGGACGGACGAAAAATCGTGGGTATCCAACAGACCGGACTTGAGGGTCGCGGCGAGATGGGCGGGGGCGGCGAATATCTTGGTGACGCGATGGTCGGCGATCGTTTTGGCAAAATCGGGCGGCGCGAAAGCCGGCAACAGAGAGACCGCCGCCCCCGACATCAACGCGATATGGAACACGAAAAGGCCGTAGAGATGGGTCATGGGTGCCAAGGACAGCAGCACGTCGCCCGAGGCGATTTCGAGTTCGTGGGCGCTCAGTCTCGAGTTGCACAGGAAGTTCCGGTAACAGTGGGGCACACCCTTGGGGTCTGCGGTGGTGCCCGAGGTGTACAGCAGCAAGAACGGATCGCTGCCGGAACGGGGCAGCGGTGGCGCGGGCGTGGCGCCCTCGGTCAGATCGCCAAAGTCGACGGTTCCCGAGATCGGCTCGCCGAGGGCAATGACATGCTCCAGGGCAGGGAGTGACAACGACAGCGCCGTGCCGGCCGGCGAAAACTCGCCAGATTTGCTCAGGCAGACGAAAGCCTTCGCCCGTGCGTGGCCGAGCAGAAATTCGAGTTCCGAGGCGCGGTACGGCATGTGGATGGTCTGCATGACGGCGCCATTCAGGCAAATCGCCAGGTAAGCGACGACATATTCCGGCGTGTTGGGCAACTGGACGGCGACCACGTCGCCCTTGGTAATAGCGAGATTCGCGAGGGCGGCGGCGCATGATCGCGCGCGGTCCGCAAGTTCAAGGTAGGTGATCCGCTCACCGCCGATCAGCAGCGCCGGATCGTGCGGGCGCTCGGCGCTCCAACGCATGAGCACGTCGCCGAGAACCTCATCGGTCCAGTAACCGCTGTCCGAGTAGACCTTGACGAGATCGTCCGGGGGTGGCGGAAAACCGGTCATCAGCTCCCTTAATTGGCGACTTCTCTGGTCAATAGCTTACATGTAAGATATTATTTCGGCAACAGGCGACAGGGGCGGCGTATGAGCAAGGCCAAGAACACTCTAGGAGACCGCGGCTTGCCCAGCTTGGCCGAGGAGGATGCGGATCTGGTGCGGCTATGGCTGTATCTGGTGAAGATCGTCCTGCCGCTGGAACGCGAGGTCAATCAGCACCTGCAGCAAAACCACGGACAAAGCCTGACACGCTTCGACGTGCTGGCGCAGCTCGACCGCTTCGGCGACCTCAGTGTTGGACAATTGGCCAACCGCCTGATCGCGTCGGCTGGCAACATCACGTCATTGCTGCGGCGAATGGAAAGCGAGGGGTTGCTCACCCGGGCCCCGGCCGCGGACCGCCGCGCCAGTTTGGTACAAATCACCGCCCATGGCCGGAGAACTTACAAAGCCCTTATTCCGCGCCACGCGGAAATCGTCACCCAGCGCCTAAACGTCCTGGACGACACAAGCCGCGCCCAACTGG
The DNA here is from genome assembly GCA_021774445.1 of Alphaproteobacteria bacterium. Classification (GTDB taxonomy): domain Bacteria; phylum Pseudomonadota; class Alphaproteobacteria; order UBA6615; family UBA6615; genus SZUA-147. The sequence continues at coordinate 77,573 of JAJFJA010000047.1, read as the reverse complement.
CGGGACTGGCCCGAGACCTCCACTTGCGGCTGTCGGAGAACAAAGAAGACTCTTCTCGCCGGCGATGAATATCGTCTGTGGCGGACCGGGGTCGCCGGATTGCTTCGCCCGGGCTGGCAACGACGGCGCGGACCGCCGTTTCGTCCGAGGATGCCCGCCGTCACGGCGCAAAGATCGTGGCGGTCCAGACGCGCTTGAACGGCAGTTCGGTCTGCCGGTTGGCAGTGCGCACGGATTCGGCGTCGGGGGCGTCGTACAAGCACAACAGGCGCTTTCGATCGGCCGACATGAGGGTCTCGACGAAAGAGACTTTATGGAGGTCGAGGCACCAACCGGCGGCGTCCTCTTGGGCCTGCAACTCGTCGAAGACGACTGGCACGTCAAACTGGCGTTCGACAATGACCCGCTCTTTGCCGGCTGCGGGCGGGCAATGCCCGGGCCCGTGCAAGGATGATTTCCAGACTTCACGGTAGGCGTGCTCGTTGCGGCGGTTGGCGTGGCGCACGGCCTCGGCATCTGGGGCTTGGTAGAGACAGGTCATGCGGGAGCCATCGATGGCGATGTAGCTGCGCAGCACGTTGACGCGATAAAGCTCAAGGCACAAATTACCCTGGTCATAGAGCTGCGCCGCTATTTCGACGGTCATCGGCTTAGCCATATCGCGCTCGACAACAATATGCTCCATGGCGACGTTCCTCAGGTGTTTTCCGGCTTCGCGACCGTGCCAAACTCAGCGTGCAGATCGGACAGCGCCCGTTGCGCCGATGAGGAGATAGTCCGGGAAGGCAAGGATGCCAGCGCATCGCATTGGGCCTGCAACGTACCCTCGTCACCAGCGACAGCAGCGGCCTGCGCAAGCACTGTGTGAGCCAAAACAAGCTCACTCGGCCGGGCCATCAACTGCGCAATTTCCACTGCCTCCGCCGCGTACTCACAAGCCCGACCCGCATCCCCGTGGCGGAGCGCGATCTCGGCGGCACAGCACCGTGCCACGCCCAAACGATGCTTCGCGTCGACATCGCGGAGCGCGGCAAGAGCCCCGGCCAGGCCATCCGTCGCGCGCCCCTGCTCTACCGCATAGCTGCAGAGGGCAAGCAGGGTTTGTGCGAAAGGTGCTTCACTACCGCCGCGGAACATACACCGGTGGCGAGAGGAGAAGAAGATGCAGCGGACCAAGAGCGAGCTTTCGGCGACAGGACGCCCACTAAAGATGCGGGCAACGTCCACCGTCGAGCACCTTACCGAAGAATAATACACGAAACTGTGATTACGGTCACTGCGACCTTCGGCAAAGAGCGCTGTTATCTGCCCTGCTACGGGAGTTTGCGAAATGACGATAACTACAACAAGCACTTTCGTCTTCGACGACTTAACACCAACCCGCTCTCGCAACGTGGCGGGAACCACGGTAACAGGCCAGCGACGCTCCGCTCGTCTTCAGTTCATGATTACCGGTTACTGGTCCGCCTTTTGGACGCTCAACGGTCTCGACAAGTTCTTCGATAAGCCAACATTTTTCGGCGTCACGCGAACCGAGTCTTTCGAGGACTACTTTGGTCGCTTGGGACTCTCCGGTGAGATCGTCCCTGCGGTGCTTTACGGCATTGGCATATACGAAATCATTCTTGGGGGCATGTTCGCCTGGGCCCTGACAACGCGGGGCCGCCACGGCGCTTGGGTATTCCTGTGCCTGGAGGCAAGCCTGGTGGTTTTCGTCGCGTTTTCGTGCGGCGACATCCTGTTCGGAGACCGTCGGGAGCTGTGGGAACACGCCTGTTACATCGGCCTGATCTTGTTGTCCCACTTTCTGGCGCAGAGCCAATTCGAAAACCGCAAGGCGCGCTGACGGATCATCAACAAGGGGTGGATGGAGGTATTCATGATGCGTGAAGTAGCAATAATTCTGGCGGCCGGTGCGCTCGCCATGGGTCTCGGGACGATGCCCGGGGCGGCCCAAACCGCCAACCCAGAGCGGTATCAGATCGACCTGATCCCGCCACCACACCCAGAATTCCACGACCGCATGGGCGGATGGCCGACCGAGATATCGCGCCGCACATTTCATGCGGCCAGCGGCAAGTTGACGATATTTGCCCATGCCGACGGGCGCACGGATCTGACTTTCGATTTTCATGGATTGCTGCCGCTCGGCGTCTACACCTTGTGGGATGTGGTCAACGCGGACTTCGCAGCCTTCGCCGACCGGCCGCTAATGAACATTCCGGCGGGCGTCGATGGGACGCAGGATCACTGGTGGAACGCCATTGCGTTCGAGCAGGACGGCGGTCCCGGCGGCTTTGGCTTCGGCTTCATGGCGGACCGGCAGGGTCAAGCTCGGGTCGTGGTCAACCTTGACCATCGACCGGGCAAAGAGTTCCTGCTCGACTATCACGCCGACGACCATGTGCGTGGCGGCGTGAAGGGCAGAGATGTCTTTCCGGGGGTCCTATGGGCCAAATTTCCGGACTGGAACGAACAATGATAAGTCGCAAGAAGCGACGTTCGTGTGGGCGAATGACTGATCCGTTCGCAGAGTGAAGACCTTCGGGGAGATCATCAGACACTGGATCGGAAGTGTCGAGACGAGGAGAGCAATGATGAACAAAGTGGAATTACTCACGACAATAGCGGCGATCTCGATCGTTGCGCCGATGGCCGTTAACGCCGAGCCAATGACGCTCGATATGGAATTCGTCGATCATTTGCGGATGGAGATGATCGAGCAGGATGTCTATGTGGAGCGGACGGCCGGCAGCGGCGAAATTTTCAGAGTTACCGTGGACGAGCGGGAACAATATCTCGACGCACCGGTTTTCGGCACTGCCGGGCCGGTACATCATGATCCGGTAAACATGGAGGCCAACGGACCGCACACAAAGGGGGCGCCGCTGGGCTTCACCTTGGGTCAATGGCTCGCCGGTACCGGCAAGGGGAGCTATCGCTGCGAAGACAACAAGGCCAGTTTCGCCGCGACTTTCGAGAATCTGGTGCCCGATGGCGTCTACACCTTCTGGAGCTTCTACCTGCCGACGCCTTTCCCGGAGCCGTTCGGGACCTACGATCTGCCCATGGGCGCGCGCAACGGGTCGGAGTCGGTGTTCACCGCCGACGCCAAAGGCTATGCCGCTTACAACGTCACGTTCGAGCCGTGTCTGCAAATGACCGGGTCGCAGCTCATGGCCGGCATGGCGATTGCCTATCACAGTGACGGCCAGACCTATGGCGGTACACCAGGTGAGTTCGGCAACAAGACGCATGTGCAACTGTTCACGCTGCTGCCGAAAGACGAAGAGATCGCGGTCGCGTCTCGCTAAGTAGGGCCATCGAAGCGGCGCTCGGGCATCATGTCCGGGCGCCGCTTTTTTGTTGATTACCGGCGAATACCACGGCCCATGAGGCATTTTCCACGCTCATTTCGACGATGCTTCACATGGCTATCGGTCATGCTTCGGCGCATGGCAGATACGGTTGAACGAGGAGGTGTCGATATGTCCACGGAACAGGGCCACGTGTTCGACCCGACGGAATACAGCTACCGAGCGGCCTTGGCGGCCTCGGAAAAGAACCCCTGGCGGGTGGAGGATATCATCGGCGGCGATCGGCGGCTCGATTTTGACAAGCCGTTCCTGCCGGAAACGTTAGCCGAAACGGCGCCGCTGACCTTCCTGAATGCAGCCGAAAAACTCACTCTCAACCATATTCGCGGTCACAGCTATCTGTGCATATTCGGCTTGGTGGAGGAGTTCATTCTACCATTCGTGCTGGATCATGCGCGGCCGCAACTACAGGACGCGGACGACTACCGGGTGCGCGCGCTATTGAGCTTTGCCAGCGAAGAGGCCAAACATATCCACCTCTTCAAGTGCTTCCGCGCCGAGTTCACGGAAGATTTCGGCAGCGGCTGCGCCGTGATCGGCCCGCCTCGCGAGATCGCGCGGGTCGTGATGTCGCACCATCCATTGGCAGTGGCACTAACGGTCTTGCACATCGAGTGGATGACCCAGCGTCATTACCTGGAGAGCGTCAGGGACGATCAGGCGCTTGATCCACAATTTTGCAGCCTGCTCAAGCATCACTGGATGGAGGAAGCGCAACATGCGCGGCTCGATACGCTGATGGTGCAGGCGCTGTCTGAGGTTTGCACAGATGCCGAGATCGTGACGGCGATTGACGAATACGTTGGGATCGTTGGTATTTTCGACAGCGGTTTCGCGCAGCAGGTCACATTTGACTTGGAAAGTCTTGCGTTGGCGACGGGTCGGCGTTTTAGCGACGACGAGGCCGCCGCGTTTGCGGCCGGGCAACATCAGGCCTATCGTCGGACGTTCCTTGGCGCCGGCATGACGCATCGGAACTTCCTGGCCACGCTGGGCCGGTTGCGACCGCAAGGGCGAACACAGGTCGAAGAAATCGCGCGGGCGTATTGCTGACGCCGCACGGATTGGGAAACTCACAGGCGGCGAAGGCGCTGAGGCCGGTGAGGTAGCAGAAGGAGGAGGATCGTGGGCACGACAATTTTCGAGCGGTGCGGCGGTTTCTTGACGGTCCGGAAAGTGGTTTCCGCGTTCTATGACAAGGTGCTGGAATCACCGCAATTGCAGAAGCATTTCGCCAACACCGACATGCGGACCCTGATTGAGCACCAGACCAAATTCGTCGCCACCATCATGGGCGGGCCGGCATCCTACACGGATCACGTGCTGCGCCGCGTGCATGCGGGTCTGGGCATTACGCACCAGGAATTCGAAGAAGTGACGATGCTATTGTCGGAAACCCTGGAGGATTTCGGCCTGGAGGCGCGCGATATCAGCCAGGTCGAAATCGAGATCAGGCGGCACGAGTCCTGCATCGTGGTGCATTAGGGTTTGTGAACGCAGCGCGAGGTCGCGGCGGGTACGACTATCCGAGAGCAAGCGCTCCGTCGGCAATTCCCAAGCGGTCGCAAAATGCCTTCTCATTCATGACGATTTCGGTCTCGGATCGGGAATAGCCATAAACCTGCGCCTCATATTCCACCGAGAGCGCACCGCTGTAACCAACGGCGCGGAGCCGCGAGACGAGATCGGAAAAATCGATCAGGCCCTCGCCAAGAGGCGGGAAGGCGAAGTCGGGATACCGTCCTTTGCCATCCTTGAGGTGTACATGGCGGATGCGGTCTCCCAACTCATCGGGCACGCGCCGGGCATCCTCACCCTGCACGACGAGATGGCTGGGATCGAAATTCACCATAAATGGAATGCCCGGCAAATCGGCATACAGTTGATGATAGTCGTCAACCGACCGGAACAGATGGCCGGCTATCGCCTCTATGCCCAGTTCAATGTGCTTTTCCTGGGCATAGTCGGCGGTCTTTTCGATAGCCTCGGCCAACCAGCGCCAGGAGTCCGCCCGGCTGGTCGAGGTGCCCTGGGGACCCGATAGGGTGTGGACAAAAGGCGCGCCGACATCAACGGCAAGATCGATACAGCCCTTAACGAAGGCGATGGCTGTGGCGCGACGCGAAGGGTCTTCGTCGACCATACCGATCTTCGCGCCAATCGCGGCAATCTTCAGACCACGCGCCGCACACGCTTCCTTCACCGCCCGGCGCTCGTCCATGTCCGCCTCGGGCGTGATATGGGGCGCCGCCCACGGCAATGTTTCCGCATTCAACTCAAGTGCCGAATAATTGGCATCCGCGACAATGCCTATGGCTTCGCTGAGGGGGCGCTCATGCAGCCCAACACTATGAAAACAAGCGTACATCAGGTTCCTCAACTATACTCGGGAACGACAAAGGGTGCGTCGGCCGGCAACGGAAGATCGACCCACGCGCCAGACCGGAACGAGAGATAGGCGCCCTGGACAACCTCCTGGGCGCGGAGACCGTCAACGCCGGAAATACGTGCCGGTTTGCCGTGCCGAATGCTGTCGCAGAAAGCCGCAAGCTGCGTCTCGTAAGGGTTGCTGCGTGGCGGTTTGACGGTGATCCAGCCGCCCGCAAAGGTTTTCCACCAGGCGTCCGGATAGTGGGCCTCTTGCAGGATATCGGGCAACTCGCTTACCGGACGGTCGGTGTAAACGTTCAGCGGCGCCGAATTGTGCGGGTTGATGGACTCGGTGGCGATATGGATGGTGCCCTCGGTGCCGTAGATATCTGTGCCGTCACCGATATTCGGCGAAAATCTGTTGCTGGACAGATTACCACGCGCCCCGTCCGCGAAACGGAGGAGCAGCGACACATTGTCATCGACTTTCTCGGGGAGTTCGCTGTGGGCCAGTTCCGCGAAGACACCCGAAAAATCACCCACTAGATAGCGCGCGAGATCGATGCGGTGAATGGTCAAGTCGATAATCGTTGCACCGCCCGATAGCGACAGGTCATACCGAAAACGCGTCGCAGCCGGATAGGCGTCGGCTTTTTCCGAATAAACCGATCGCATCTGGTGCACTTTGCCGATCAAACCAGCGTCGATAAGTTGTTTCGCAATTTCGTTCTGAGCCCAAAAGCGCTGATTGAAACCAACCTGCAACATGACCCCGGCCGCCTCGCAGGCGTCGATCATCCACCTTGCCGCCGCGACATCTAGTGCCAGGGGCTTTTCGCACAGAACATGCTTGCCATGTTCGGCCGCGGCAAGCACGCCTGCTTCGTGGAAGCAGTTCGGCGTCGCCACGACTACTGCGTCAAGCGCCGGACTCTCGAGCATTCGGTAAAGATCGTCCGTTGCCACACCGCCGAATTGCGCGGCAATCGATTCCGCATGGGCAAGGTCTTTGTCGAATACCGCCACAAGCTCGGCGTCTGAACTTGCGACGATAGTCGGTGCGTGGCTCAGGCGCATGATCGCTCCGGCGCCGACGAGCCCGATCCTTACCGGTTTAGCGTTCATCGATCACAGACCTGTCCCCGACATCGCAACTTCGCCAATGGCAGAAGTGTAGCGGCCGAAGGTTACGAACGCGAGTGAGGCTGCCGACCCGCTCGGCGATCGTTCGGATGCGAGGCTGTTGCGTCCGTTCGGGTGGCTTGTCGGCGGCAGCGGCGGGTTTGGCGTCCGCGGGCGCGGAACCCGCCGCGCTAGTCGAACCCGGGCAATTGCGGGCGATCCTTCAGCGCCGTGGCGACAAGGGCGGCGATCGTTTCCCGTTCAGCACCCTGCAAGGATAGTCGCGGGCCACGGCAACGGTCGTTGGAATTGATCACGAGCGCTTCGACAAGCTTGATGTTCTGTACGAGCTTCGTCGATACGTCGACATCGAGCAGTGGCCGGAACCAGCGATATATCTCAAGTGCCTCACGATGGCGGCCGGCCCGGTGGAGACGCCAGATCGCAACGGTCTCCCTCGGGAATGCCGTGACCAAGCCCGCCACCCATCCAACCGCACCCATCGCAAGACTTTCGAGCGCGAGATTGTCCACCCCGGTGAAGATCTGGTAACGGTCACCGGCCAGAGCGATGATCTCGGTAACGCGGCGCACGTCGTCGGAACTTTCCTTGATCGAGGTGAACAGAGGTTCCGCGGCCATTTCCACCAACATCGAAGGGGTGATGTCGACGCCATAGGAAACCGCGTTGTTGTAGATCATCACGGGAATTCCGCCGGCGCGGGCGACCGCGGTGTAATGGGCGATGGTCTCTCGCGGATCGGATTTGTAGGGCAATCCGGGAAGGACCATCAGGCCTTCAGCGCCCTCTCGGGCCGCGCGCGCCGCCGATTCCTGCGCCTTTCGGGTCGAGCCGTCACAAACGGTGAAGAGCACCGGGCGGCCGGCGCTGACGGATCGGGCCAGACGCAAGATCTCAAACTTCTCTTCCACATCAAGAGTCGAGGCCTCGCCGAGTGAACCGCACACAATAAGCCCATCGACGCCGGCGTCGATCTGCAGTTCAAAGCAGCGTTGCATCTCGGCATGGTCGAGCCCGCCGTCTTCGGTGAACTTAGTGGTCACGGCCGGAAAAACGCCTTCCCAGCTGCGGCTCATGACCTATTCCTGGAAGCTATACTCATGGCCTATCTCGTTGTTCAGTGGCGGCCGCGGGGGCCCATAAGTGAAAGTCTCTACGGCAATAGCCGCTAGACAAGGGCGGCAATGACCTGGGACCGGCGATGGAGAGGATCGATTAGCGTCGCTGATAAGGAAGTTGAACATACCGCCAATGACCACCGATATGCTGTTCTCGAAAGTTTGCTCCTACCAACGTAGGAGTGTATTGCAAACTCAGTGGTCTTATCATATCTTTTCGTATAATACAATAATGTTCGGATCATAAAATGAGTGCTGACTCTACCGTTAAAGAGATTTTGCGCAAGAACGCGGTGAATCCAACCAGAACTGAGCGTATGCGGCCCGAGAACCTGGGCCATCGGGTGCGCCAACTGCGTGCAGACAGAAGCCTGACCCAGACTGAACTCGCCGGCCGTAGCGGGGTTTCCCATTCGGCCCTCTCAAAGATCGAGAATGGTCAGCTATCACCGACCTTCGAGACGATCTTGCGAATTGTCGACGGCTTGGAGATTGATATTTCGGAACTGTTGTCTTCACGCGAGTCGGCGGAGCGCCGTACGCGGCGGATCGTCTCCCGTCGCGGTACGGGCGATCGGCATGAAACGGACAATTATTTATACGAAACGCTGTGCAACGAGATTACGAACAAACGCATGATCCCACTGGTCGCTCGCATAAAGGCGCACAGTTGGGAGCAGTTTGGAGAACCGATGCGCCACCCAGGCGAAGAAGTGCTCTATGTCGTTGAGGGAGAAGTCGAACTCTACACCGAGCATTATTCCTTAGTGCGCTTGGGACCGGGTGATTGCGCTTATTTCGACAGTTCCATGGGGCATGGCTGCATATCGACAACGGAAGAAGACGCATTGGTCTTCTGGGTTTCCATGCCGTCCTGACGGACGTCGCAATATTGGGAACCAATCCGGCCGGGAAACGGCGGGTCCTTGCCCAATCGGCATGGCCGTGATGGCGCCGGCGCCCGTTCATCCTATCTCCTGCGATCACGCATATCCTCCACATATTTTTCTAATACGAAAATTCTTGCATTATAGGCATATTTTCAGCGAGAATGGCAATAGTTGCAGTGCAAGCGGATAACGTCTGCGCTTCTTAAGAGCCATCAATCAGGCCTACAGAGGAGCAGGGAGAAAATGCGAAGCCATATGACCAGATTTCTCGCGCCACTCTTGGCAGCAGCGGCGCTGTTAGGCGGCACGGCTGCATATAGCCAGGAAAGAGACATCCTTAGTGAGGTTCTTGACCGCGGCACCCTACGCATAGCAATCCAAGGGGCGCAGCCGCCATACTCAGTGATCAAGCCCAACGGTGAGCCGGAAGGCTATGAGATCGACATGGGTAAGATGATCGCCGAGGCGTTGGGTGTGGAGCCAGTGTGGGTTAGGGTCGACGCAGCCGGACGCGTGACAGCGCTTCAGACCGGCAAGGCAGACATTACGATCGCCAACTTCACCGCAAATTTCGTTCGGTCGCAGGTGATATCCTTTACCGATCCCTACATGGTTGTCGGGATGGTGTTCTTTACCCAGGCTGATCGTGACGACATCCAGTCCGTGGATGACCTCAACACGTCGAGCATGAAGGTCGGCTTCGGTCGCGGTAGCACGCAGGAGACTCTCGTTCCCGCAGCGGCGCCGGAAACCACAATCTCTCGGTTTGCCGGGATGGCTGATACGATGGAGGCGCTGGACTCCGGACGCATCGATGCGTCGGCGCTGGACAACATCGGCACGTCCGGAATCCTGGCGGCAAGTCCAGGAAAATATAAGGTGCTGCCTGGTCGGTTCTCGCGCGAAGACATCTCCCTCGGGCTACCAAAGGGGGACCACGAGTGGTGGCGGCTTCTCAACATTTGGGTTCGTGACTTCAATCTTTCCGGTAAGAACGACGCGCTTTATGCGAAGTGGTTCAAGGCCGAACGGCCGTCGGTATTCGAAGCCTGGTAAGCTACCGCCCTTGTGGGTGCGTTGCTCTGCGCCCACAAGGGCCTCCTTGAGTCGGCCCTTTCTCGGAAGCATGGTCTCTGAGGCGCTGTGAATGTATGACTTCAACATTGAGGCCATGTATCCGTTCTTCGACAAGCTTCCAGCGGCGATCTGGACAACGGTCGAAATCAGTTTCCTAGCGACGATCTTTAGCGCGATTTTGGGAATATTCTTGGCGCTAATGCGCCGGAGTGACCGGCTGATGCTGCGCGCCATCGCCACAACATATGTCGAAATTATTCGAAATATGCCTCTGCTGGTTCTCCTGTATCTGGTGTTTTTCGGACTTCCCGCCTTTGGAATCGTCTTAAGCGGGTTCCTGTCGGGGCTCATCGCATTAACGCTGAATAGCGCCGCATTCATGACGGAAATATTTCGAGCCGGCCTCATCGCGGTCCCGAAAGGACAGTACGAAGCGGCGCGTTCCCAGGGCATGACACGGTCGCGCATGTACCTATCCGTGATCCTGCCGCAGATTCTCCGCGTGTCGTATGCGCCGCTTGGCAATCAAATCATCGGCGTGATCATGGGGTCGTCCATCATGATGATTGCGACGGTCGAAGAGGTTACCGCGTGGATGAACAATACTGGTGCGGTCACTTATCGTTACTTTGAGGCGTTCGTGGTCGTTGCCGTGGTCTATCTCGTGCTGTGCCAGGGGACCAACCTTCTCAGAAATCTGTTGGGCCGGCTGATATTCAAGTCCGTTGCGGCGGGAGGTCGCTGGTGATCCTGCTTGAGTTCGGCGGCACTCTTCTGCGCGGACTTGGCATCACGCTTTGGATCAGCTGGTTGGCGTTATTGCTGGCCGCGATCATTGGCATGATCGTCGGCGTTGGTAGAACTTCTCGGTCACTACCCATCCGTCTAATTGCCCAGATCTACACCGAGTTTTTCCGCTCGATACCGACCCTGGTCCAACTGTTCTTAGTGTTTTTCGGCATTACGTTCGTCTTCAATATCAATCTTTCACCTTTTGCCGCGGCCACAATTGCGCTGGCCTTGGAAGGCAGTGCCCTTATGTCTGAAGTCGTAAGGGGCGGTATTCAGAGCGTAGGGGCCGGACAACGGGAAGCTGCCCGATCTTCGGGGATGAGGGCATGGCAGGTTGAACTATACGTCGTTTGGCCGCAGGCTATTCGGGTGATGGTGCCGCCGGCGGTCGGCGTTTATGTGTCGACGCTAAAGGCGTCAGCCCTAGCATCGGTTATCGGATACGTAGAACTAATGCAAACCGGGCTTTTCATTCGGGAGTCCGTGCGAGGCGGCCCAGGTGGGCTTACCGTACTCGTCGCTGTCGCGGTCCTCTATGTCATCGTCAACTTTACGATTTCGCAGCTAGGCGCGGCCATAGAAAGGCGGAGTAGCTTTGTCCACTGAACCCAAGTCACCAGGCAATGGCCGGGCCCAGCAGAATCCAATCCTTAGAGTTGAGGGCGTTGTCAAACGTTTCGGTGAGAACACGATTCTCAACGATGTCAGTTTCAATGTTCAACCGGGGGAAGTCGTCGTCATCGTCGGTCCCAGTGGCACCGGAAAATCTACTTTCCTGCGTTGCGTGAACGGCCTCGAGGATATTCAGGGCGGGCGTATCGTGTTCGAAGGGCAAACCGTCAACGCCCGTTCGAGAAAAGTCATTGCGCTGCGCCGGCGCATTGGAATGATCTTTCAGAACTTCAACCTTTATCCGCACCTGACAGCGGTTGAGAACGTGACCATTGCGCCAATCAAGGTGCTGCGCGAGCCGCGTGACTCCGCCAAGGAGCGCGCCATGGAACTGTTCCGTAAGGTACGGCTGGAGCACCGTGCCTCCGCCTATCCGAGCGAAATGTCGGGGGGCGAGCAACAGCGTGTCGCCATCGCACGCGCACTGGCGATGAACCCGTCACTTATGATGTTTGACGAGCCAACGTCCGCGCTTGACCCGGAGACCGTCGGCGATGTTCTCACAGTGATGGAAGAACTTGCAGCCGACGGCAGCACTATGCTTGTCGTGACACATGAAATGGCATTTGCGGACCATGTCGGCGATCGAATGCTCTTCATGGATGGCGGCTCGATCATCGAGGACGGCCCCCCCGAGGAACTCCTGCGCAACCCCAAGGAGGAACGGACGCGGCAGTTCGTCAACTCTGTGCTCAGGCCGGATACCGCACGGCGCCGGCAATCGAATGGCGCTGCGGCGGATCCCGGTTAACGCTACGGGTAGCCGAACGAACATGTGGCAGGAGACGGCGAATGAAAATCACCAATATCGAGTTGTTCCCAATTCGAATGAAGCCGGTAAAACCTGGCTTCAAGGACCACCAGTCCACATACCTGCCTGAAAGCGCTACGGTCATCGTTCGGATCAACACCGACGCCGGTGTGTCAGGTCTCGGCGAAGCCGCGGCCGCCGCCGCATACTACAACCAGACATCGGGAACCCTGTTGGACTGGCTGCGGGCCTACGGCACCGCCTTGGAGGGCGTCGATCCTCTGAACATCATCGGTGTGCACAAGATCATGGATGCCATTTCCGGCGAGCTAGCCCCGGGCTGTCATCCGGCGCGCGGGGGGATCGATCTGGCGCTCTATGACCTCGCTGGAAAGGTACATGGCTGCCCCGTCTACGAACTCCTTGGCGGAGCGTATCGAACCGAGTTCTCTTTGCTGACAAACCTCTATGAACTAACACCACAGGAAAAGGCGGCGGCAACTACCGAATATGTCGATAAGGGGTTCCGCGGCTTGAAGATCAAGATCGGCCATAGTACCTCATCCGAGGGCATAAATGTCGAATCTCTGAACTGGGAAAAAGAGAAACTGGTCGCTGCCTTGGAAGCCGCCCCGGACGACGTCTACATAGACGCAGACCCCAATCAGTCTTGGGGCAACGCAAAGATCGTGGTCCGGACGATCGAAGAGATCCTACGCAAAAAATTCTATCCGAACCTGTCGATAGAACAACCTCTTCATCACCTCGATTTCGACGGGCATGCCTACATTCGCAAGGCTCTCAAAATCCCGGTCATTTTGGACGAAACCGTCGTTTCACCCCAGGCAATGCTGCAAATCGTCAAGCACGACGCGGCCGACCGTATCGTGCTCAAATTCAGCCGAGTCGGCGGCCTCACCCCGGCGTTGAAGATTATCAACATTTGCGAAGCGGCGTGGATCGGCGTGAGCCTAGACACGATGCCTTTCACCAAGCTCGGAGACACCGCGAATTGTCACCTAGCCGCAGCGATCAGAGATCCGTATCCGATCGACGTAGAGGGACATTTGTGGTTCGCCGACACGCCCATTCGAGGGGGGTTGGAGATCCGGGGCGGGCAGGCCACCATCAGTTCAGCACCTGGTTTTGGCGTGGAGATCGATGAAGAAAAACTCGAGGCAATGACGATCTCTTAGAACGATCGTATGATTCCGCGATGCTAGACTAGCGCCGCTACTCGGCAGCCGCGGCATTTTGGGCGCGCAACCGAGCGGTTTCCGAGATGTTCAGCTGTAATGTGTCCGGGTCGATCGCCACGCCGTAGTCGGCGGCGGCGCCGGCCACGGAAACCATGCCTTGGCGCACGTCCCGCAAGACGTGCTCGGGATCGCGACTTAGAGGATCACCGAAACCGCCACCGCCCGGCTGCCGCAGGCGGACAAAATCGCCGTGATCGTAGAAGACTTGGCTACTGCGCGAAAACGGCTCACCATCTTTGAACTGTATGCTGCCACGACCGCCGGCCTTGCCACCATCGAGGCCCTGGGCGCCGGCATGAAAACGGCCGCCGGAGGAGGCGCCGGAGACGCGGTGTTTGGCGAGACTGCTGATGACCATTTCCTGGCCAAGGCCGCCACGGAAGCGGCCCGGACCGGCGCTGTCCGGGATAAAGGCCTTGCGCTCACACAGCATGGGCGCATCGACCTCGAACAACTCAACGGAGGTGCTGGCGATATTGCCGGGAAAAACGACGGCCGAATTGCCGTCTCGATCCTGCCTTGCCCCCTGGCCACCTTGGGCGTTGAAGTGAGAAACGAAGGGGCGGCCGTCATCGTATTGGCCGGCGAATTTCTGGATCCATAGAGGATATGTACCACTGGGTGCCATCACCTTGTGGGGGATGACCTTGGCGAGAGCGCCATAGATCAACTCCACGACATAGTATGACAGCAGGCTGCGGTACATCCCCGGTGCGGGGAACGTCGGGTTGAGAACGGTGCCTTCGGGAACAACGAGGCGAACCGTATTGAAAATCCCGTCATTCATCGGCAGCCGAGGACACAAGGCGGCGACAAATGGGAAAACCGAATAGGCGCGTGTGATGTTGAATACGGCGTTGATGGGCTTGGGCACCTGAGCCGAGGTGCCGGTGTAATCGAGGGAGACGCTGTCGCCGGCGATTTCCATGCGAACAGTCAAGCGTATCGGCTTGCCGTCGGGATCGAGCTCGTCGTGGTCGACGGAATGGCTGTAGACGCCGTCAGGGATTTCCGCGATGGCGGCGCGCATGGCTGCCTCGGTGCGCGGGATTATCCGGTCCGCCAGGGCGTCGAGACTCTCGAGGCCGACCTCGTCCATCATCTGCACCAGACCGCGGGCGCCGACATGATTGGCGGCGATCTGGGCGCGCAGATCGCCGATCACCTTGTCCGAGGCGCGGACATTGCGCCGCAACAAGCGGAACAGGTCGTCATTCGGCTGGCCGGCGATCATCAGCTTGCTGATGGGGATGATCAGGCCTTCCTCATAGACCTCGCGTGCATCGGTCGCGCCGAGACGGCCTCCCATGTCGATATGGTGGGCCGAGTTACAGACAATACCGATGATCCGGTCGCGGCGAAAAACCGGCGCCGCGATGAATATGTCCGGTGCGTGGCCGGCGCACAGCCATGGATCGTTGGCGATGATGACATCACCCGGCGAGAGACTCGCGGCAGGGTATTGCGCCAGCATGGCGGCGACGACACGGGGTGTGGCGCCGGCTTGTCCGGGCGTGCATTGAAGCGACTGCGCCAACATGCGGCCGGAGACATCGTAAATGCCGCAGGCATAGTCGTGGTTGTCGCGGACGACGAGGGAGAAAGACGTCTTGACCAGGGTCGCCGCTATCTCATCGGCAATACTGATCAGTCTCGCCCAGACGACTTGGAAAGTGATGGGGTCAAGATCGTTTCTTGGTGCGCGCGTTGTCACGATGTCTCTCCGCCAAGCGTGACTTCCACCCAGCCGCGCGGCTGAGCGCGTGCGACAGCGCCAGCGGCGACGACCAGGGTCGCTTCACGTTCTTCAATGATTGCCGGACCGGCGATGGACTGATCCGCCTGAAGCCGATCCATAGCATGGACTTCATGATCGACAAATCGACGGCCCATAGGGTCATAGGCCGCCCGTACCGCCTTCAGGCTGCTTTCACGGGCCATGGTGGGAAAGGGGACAAGGACTTCCGGAACACTGCCATGCGCCGATGCCACCACGCGAAGGGTGACAATCTGGGTCTCGAGATCGTCATAGGCATAGCCGTACTGGCGGCTATAGTCGGCGGCAAAGGCACGGTCGAGCGCGGCGATGTCAACCGCCGCGGCGCCATTCGCCTGAGGCCCTCTCGCTTGGGGTTCCGGAGCCGGAACGGCGACACGGATTTGATGGCCCTGGCCGACATAACTCATCTCGGCGATGCGCTCGAATGTGATCTGCAAACCCGCTGTCGCTTCGGCGATTACTTCGCCGGCCGCGGCCTCAAGCTCACCATAGAGGACCTCCAACTCCCGCCCATCGGCCGTGCCGAGGCGCGTCACCGCGGTGCGCGAGACTTCGTATGAGACCGGCGACACCAGAAAACCGAGTGCGGAGAAAACACCGGCGGCGCGCGGCACGATGATCTTCTTGACGCCAAGCTTGCGCCCGACGCCGTCGGCATGGAGCGGACCGGCGCCACCAAAGGCGACCAACGTGGCCGCCGGGACGTCGCCGCCCCTTTCCGCGACATACATGCGAAAGGCGGAGGTCATATTTTCGTTCACGACTTCGCGGATGCCCCAAGCGGCCTCCTCGGCCGAGAGTTGCAAAGGCTTGCCGATCACCTGCTCAACGCCGCGCCGCGCGCCGTCGGCGTCGAGGGTCATGGCACCGCCGAGAAAATAGTCGGCATCGAGGTAACCGAGCACGAGATTGGCATCGGTGACAGTCGGCAAGGTGCCGCCAAGGCCATAACATATTGGCCCCGGATCGGCGCCAGCGCTTTGCGGGCCGACTTGGATAAGACCAAGTTCGTCGATGCTGGCGATGCTGCCGCCGCCGGCACCAATCTCCACCAGGTCGACCGTCGGCACGGCAACCGGGGTGCCGCTGCCGCGCTTGAAACGGTGGACCCGATCGACCTCGAGATTAGTGGTGATCGGCAAATCACCACCGTGGATGAGACAGCCCTTGGCCGTGGTCCCGCCCATGTCAAAGGAGATGACATCCTTGACCCCGGCAATGTCGCCGATATGGCCGGCAGCAATGGCGCCGCCAACGGGGCCCGACTCGATCAAGCGAACCGGGACGCGCCTGGCGGCCCCGGTGCCGATGATGCCGCCGCCGGAGAGCATGAGATAGAGCCCGCAATCGAAGCCGCGGTCGCGCAGCCTGTTTTCAAGGCGTGCAAGATAGCGATCGACCAGGGGGCGAACATAGGCATTGATCGCGGTCGTGCTGGTGCGCTCGAACTCTTTGATCTCGGGCAAGACATCCGACGACAGGGTGACGAGGAGCTGTGGTGCCGCCACGGCTGCTGCGGCGGCAAAGGCGCGCTCATGCACCGGGTTGGCGTAGGCGTGCAACAGGGCGACCGCGACCGACTCAATGCCGGCGTCGCGTAGTTGTCCGAGGACCGTTTCGATGCTGCCATCCGCAATTGGCCGTAGGACCGCGCCGTCGGCCGTTACGCGCTCGGCGAGTTCGAAGCGATGCTCACGAGAGACCAAGGGCGCCGGATAGACAGCGGCGATATCATAAATGTCGTAACGGATCTCCTTGCGCATTTCGAGCAGGTCGGCGAAGCCTTCAGTGGCGACGATTGCCGTGGCTGCCCCCTTGCGCTCAATAACCGCGTTGATGACCAAAGTCGTGCCGTGGATGATGTTCTCGCAGACGGCCGGGAAATCCGGCCGCCGGTTCGCGAGCCCGGCGATGCCTTCATCCACGGCGCGCGACGGGTCGTCAGTTGTGGTCAGAACCTTCTCGATCTCATACCGTCCGCTCGCTCTGTCCAGCAGAATGAAATCGGTGAACGTCCCACCGATATCGCAGCCCAATCTGTATGCTGGGGATCTAGACATACTCGGTCGCCGCTTAGCGCAGGGTTTCGAGGAGCCGGAACATCAGTTCCGCACGGGGGGCTATCGACGAGATGTAGAGCTGTTCATAGTTCGTATGGCCGCCTTTGCCATCAATGCCGAGACCGTCGAGGGTTGGGGCTAGATGAGCGGTAAGATTGCCATCGCTGCCGCCTCCGGTTTTCAGGTCCTGAAGATCGAACCCAATATCCGCGGCCAAGGTTCTGGCGTGGTCGAACAAAGCAGCAATCTCCGGCCCCTTCTCGTAAGGCGGACGGTTCAGGCCGCCGGCGATCTCAATACGCACGTCGGGATCATAGGGCTCGATGGCTTGCACCTTTGCAATCGCGGTTTCGGCAACGGCGGGCGTCGGCACGCGCATATCAACCATCGCCTGAGCTTGCGCCGGCACCACATTGGCCCTGGTGCCGCCGCCGACGACGCCGACGTTCACGGTGAGGCCAAGGTCGTAATCGGTCATCGCCTCGAGATCGAGAATCTGCCGGGCAAGTTCCTTGATGGCACTGCGTCCGTCTTGGTGCCGGGCCCCGGAGTGCGAGGCCTTGCCAAAGATGCTGATGTCAAAGCGGGCCGACCCCTTGCGCGCGGTGACGATTTTGCCGCCCTCACGGGCCGGCTCCGTCACTAGAACATATCGCGCCTGCTCCGCCGCGGCGATGATATGGTCGCGCGATATGGGGCTGCCGACCTCTTCCTCCGACACATAAAGGAATGTTATCGGCAGTGGCGTCTCGCGCCCCGTGCGGACCAACTCACGAAAACCGTTGAAGCCGAGATAGGCGCCGCCCTTCATGTCGTAGATACCCGGGCCATAGGCGATATCGCCGTCGATCCGGAAGGGCATGGTCTCCAATGTGCCGATCGGATGGACGGTGTCGAGATGGCTGAGCACTAAAACGCCAGGACCGTCACCCCCCCAGGGGCTGCGCACCCGCAGCAAGTCGCCGTAGCCGTCAGAGCCGGGTATGCGTTCGACGATGGCGCCAAGTTCCGCATAGTCAGCGCCGACCTTGTCCATCAATCCATTAATGGCCTCGGGGCAATCGGTCGGCGTTTCGACCTCAACCCAACCGCGAACGCCATCGAGGATTTCGCTGGTGTCGAATGACGGGTCGCGGGTCATGACGGGCGCGCCGGCGGTGTGGACTCGGTGCCGAGATCCCAGAACAGACCGGTCATGATCTGCAGACCTTCACGCATGATGTGGTGCAAGACATGCTCGTTGGGGCCGTGCTGACAGCAGCCGGTGTAGGAGTGCGGCACCCACAAGGTGGGGACACCGAGATTGCGGGCGAAGATGTCGCTCGGCAGGCCGCCGGCGGAATTGGGCACGATGATCGGACGGCGCCCCTCGGTCTCGGCTATGGAGTCGATGGCCCATTTGACCCAGGGATTCTCCGGATCGGTGCGCGACGCCGGAAAATAACTGTGGCCGGCCGGGCGAATCTCAACTTGCGGGAAGCCGCGTTCGTCGAGATGCCGGCGCAAGGCGGGCAGGAACTTCTCCGGGTCCACGTCGGCGGAGAAGCGAATCTGGCAGCGGGCGTTGGCATTCGGCTGAACACCGTTTACCGGATTCTCCGGCCGGCCGGTGATAAAGGCCAGAACAATGAAGCTGGTCCAAGCGAACATCTTTTCCGGCCGGGTCAATCCCGGTTCGCCCCAATCGGGATCGATGGTGGGAAAGTCGGGCCCGGGGTCGACCTCGCAACTCTCCAACGCCTGGCGAACTGCCGGCGGCATTGCCTCGGGCAGCCAATCGTCGATCAAGATCTTGCCCTTGGGTGTGGTGATCGTCGAGATCGCCTGGGCCAGGGTTACACCAGGGTCCTCGAGCACGCCGCCCCAATGACCGGAATGGCGGCTGCCTTCGCGAAGGTCGACGATCAGGTCGAAGGACATGGCACCGCGGTTGCCGAGCTTGATGTCCGAGCGGTCGGGACGCATGCGGGGGCCATCCGACGCCAGCAAGAGATCGGCGGCGAGCAGCTCCTTGTGGTCACGGCAGAACTCGTCGAGGCCCGGCGAGCCGATCTCCTCGCTCAACTCGATAAAGATCTTGGAATTGAAGCCGTGGTGGTCGCGCTCTTGCAACACCGTCTTGAGGGCCGCCATGACGATACTGTGCTGGGCTTTGTTATCGGCCGTGCCGCGGCCGTAATAGCGGTCATCCTTCTTGGTCAGCACCCAGGGATCAAGGCCGTCACGCCATTGCTCCGGCAAGCCGCGCACGACATCGCCATGGCCATAGGTCAACAGAGTCGGCCGGGCCGGATCTTCGATCCGCCGGGCGACCAGGAATGGCCCGCCGCCGGCAACGGAATTGTCGAAGACCTCACATTCATAGCCTAGGGGTTCAAGCCAGGGCCGGATTTCATCGTTCACATAGCGGTATAGATCGGGCAGGCGATGGGGTTCCTGACTCTCTGTCGGAATAGCGACCCTGCGGCCGAGATCGTTCATGAAATCGCCGCTGTCCAGATGCTCCGCGGCGCGGGCAAGCGCGCCACTGCGACTTGCTGCCATGATCGATCATCCCCTTGTTGTTCAATCGAATGGGAGGCAGGTCTGAGCGACCTGCCTCCCGTAGGCTGCCTTCGAGAGTTATGTGAGAGCTCTCTCAACGCAGCGCCGGGCTTCCCTCATCGCCGCGACGACGCGGTTCTGACCGCGTGTCAGTTGGGTCTGCGCAAAGCCGAGGGTGTCATCGGTGTATCCGTCCAGCTCCGCCGCCACAGATAATGTTGGTAGCGCTGGCACCGGCAGCGCCGGATCGTGACGGAACCGGGCTTCACGGGTGAAGTTGATCGGCACCAGGATGCGTGCCAACCGCATGATCGCCTCGTTGGCGCTGTCGCGAGAAACACCGCCGGCCGCAATCGCGGCATAAAAACTCTCGAGGCTCGCGGATAGCTCCTCGATCGCCGTGCGCGCGGCGCTGAGGTCGAACCGGCTACCGGCCGCCTGCTGGTATTTGTCGAGGGTCCCGGCAAGTTCTTTCGCCGTCGCTCGCCAATCGAACGGCAGCACGTCACTATTCGCGAGCCGGACGATGGTGCCGAGATACACCTTGATGTCGCGAACCATGATCTCACGGTCGGCGATCTCCAGAGTGTCATCCTCGGTATGCCAGGCGATGTTGCCGCCGCAGCCGCCGACGGCGTAGTAGCCTTTTTCTTCGCGCAATTCGTCCGGCATCGTCGAACTGAGCATGAAGAAGCTGGAGAGGCCGATATTGTTGAAGGCATAGTCGCCGGCACGGTGCGGCCGATCACCTTGGGAGTCGAGGCCGGTCACATCCTTAATAACGTCCTGCACATAGGCTTCGGTTTCGGACATCCAGGAGACGTCCTTGAACAGGGTGGCCCAGCGGCAACCAGGGGAATCGCAGTTGATCTGAGCGACGCAGTTCTCGTCGAGGTCGATGGCGAAGGCGTCGGCGAACCAGGTGCTGCCGGCGTACCGGCCCGTGGAGTGGCCCGGCCACCAGGCAATGCGCACCGAACGTTTGAGCTTGTCCTTGTTCTGCCATAGCACCCGCGCCAGCTCGAGCAGGGTCGCATCACCCGTAGCGTTGTCGCCGACGCCGACATCCCAGCTGTCATAATGACCATGGACGAAGACAAATTTCTCCGGCTCCTCGGTGCCGTCGATCTGGACCACCGGCAGCTTCTGCTTGAACCAACCCTCCTGCATCTTCGTGCGGATGGTCACCTTCTGGCCCTTGTCGGCCATCTCGATGAGCTTGAGGCCGTCCGGGTTGTTAACGGCGGCAACTGTGATGGTCGGTTTACGCGGCAGATCATCGAGATCCGGCGTGCCCCAAATAGACGTGCAGATACCCCAGTGGGCATTCTTGCCCGGATTCACGGCAATCACCCCGACGGCCCCGGCGCGCTCAAAATCCAATATCTTGCCGGGGAATGAGAACCCCTCGGAAATTACGATCTTGCCGGCAATGCGCTCCGGGTTGGCGCCCACCGCATTGTCAAATAAGCTGCTGACACCCTTCGAAAATGTCGCCGGGACGTAAACGAGTTCGGCTTCCAAACCTTCCGGCGTGTCGACACTGTAGGCCGGCGGCTTGGCGGGAAACGTGACCCCCGCGGCTTCAACCGAGGCCTCGAAAGGAACGCTCAGATAGAGCTCCGGCTCATGGACCGTGACCGGCACGCCGGCGGCCGCCAGCCGCGCCGTCATCATGTCGCAGGCCTCGTTTACATCCTGCGGGCGCCACCGCGGAAATTTGGCAAATGCCTCAACGAGGGCCCATGGCATATCTGCCGTGACATCATTCAAAATCGCGCGCTCGATATCCGACATATCGCTTTCACTCCCCTTTCGTTCCGGACCGGTCGGGTGGCTGACCGATATTTTCCGCAGGCGGTTGGTCGGCCGGCCAAGCGAGGCGGCAGGTGTGTTTCAGCCAATGAAAAGCTGTTTCGTCTCCTGAATTAACGTTAGAGCAAGACCACCCGCAATGCAAGCCTATGTTGCGCCGGACCGGGTCGGATATCGTGTGCTATTTCAGTGAGTTATGGTGCTCGCCGCCAGTGGTTTCGGCGACTTGTCAGCCGGTCGCGGCGTCGGGTTTGTCCCAACCCATTTCCGCGGCGATGATCCCGGAAAACTCCAACACCAGAGTGCGGCATTTTTTCGCGAAGCTTGCCGTCAGCCGCGACTCCGGCCCGGCGATGCTGAGCGCGGCAATAACATTGCCCGAGTAGTCGCGGATGGGCGCGGCGATGGAAAACGCACCGGCGTCCCTGTCGCTACGACTCTCGTGAAATCCGTCTTTGCGTATGCGCTGGATCTGCCGGCGTAGCTCATCGGGGTCGGTGATCGTGGCTCGGGTGAACACCGGCAGTTCGGCCGAGAGGACCATGTCCTGGATTTCTTGCGGGGCGAACGCCAGCAGAATCTTCGGGGCACCGCCGGTGTGCAGCGTGCTGTGCTCGCCAATGCGTGCCGACAGGCGGAGCTGCTGCGGTGTCTCGCTGATGGCGATGCAAACGCAGCCGGCTTCTTCTCGCGCAAACAGGTGAACGTTCTCGTTGCACAGTTTGGCAAGCCGATCCATGTGCGGTTGGGCGGCGCGAACGAGACTGATTTGGTTACGCGCCTTATCGGCGAGATATAGGGCTCGGTAACCCAGTGCATAGGTTCGCGTCGCCGGATCCTTGCGGACATAGCCGCGCTTTTCCAAGGTGAACAGAAGACGAAACACCATGCTTTTGGTGTTTCCGCTGAGCTGGGCAATATCCGTCACACCGGCGTTGGGGTTCTCGGCGAGTACCTCCAGCAGCGCCAGCGCCCGGTCGACCGAGGAGATCGTGTACTCCATATCCGCTTTCTGCTTTTTGATGACGTTCATGCCGCCGATTTCAAGCCGATCTGGTCACAGTATCGTTAAGGTCGTCCAAATGGCAGGCGATCTTGTGGCCACCCGCTATCTCGCGGGGATGCGGTTCCTCCTCCGTGCAACGATCGAACGCGTAGGGACAGCGATCGCGAAAGCGGCAGCCGGATAGCGGATTCCGGGCGTCGGCGAGCGCCCCGACAATCGGTAGCGGTTCGTGGGACTGATCGACATGGGGGATCGGGACGGCCTGGATCAGTGCCCTGGTGTAGGGATGACGGGGAGAGCGAATCACCTCTTCCGTCGGGCCATCCTCAACGATGCGGCCAAGATACATAACGATCGTTCGCTCGCAGACATAGCGAACCAGCGCGAAGTCGTGGGAAATATAGACCGCCGTCAGGCCCATATCGTCGCGGACCTGGCGCATCACATTGAGGATGCCGGCGCGCACACTGACGTCAAGCATTGAAACCGGCTCGTCGGCGACAAGGAAACATGGCTCCAACATCAATGCCCGGGCCAGTACCACGCGCTGTAACTGTCCGCCAGACAACTGGTGGGGGTAGGCATCGTAATATTGGTCTATGTTCGGTAGATGCACCCGGTCCACGGCGATGCCGACCCGCTCGGCATGTTCTTCCGGCGGGATCCTAGCATTTTGTAAAGGTTCCACCAGGGATCGATAAATGGTGAAGCGGGGGTTCAGCGCTTCGAAGGGATTCTGAAATACCAGCTGCGCCTTTTGACGATACTGCCGCAGGTCCTCGCCGTGCAAAGACGTGATGTCCTGTCCCTCGAAGGATATGACGCCTTCCGTCGGTGTCTCCAGCCTGAGCAATAATCTGGCTACAGTGGTCTTACCGCAGCCGGACTCCCCGAGCAGGCCAACGCTTTCACCCTCGTTCAACGCAAAGTCGATACCATCGACGGCATGTACCAACCGGCGCCGTCCAGTGAGCATGTCGCCGAAACTTCGGGCCGCCGAGAAATGCTTGTGGACATTCTGCGCGGCTACGAGCGCTGCCATGTCGTAACCTCCTCGGCTTGCCGCCGAAGCGCCGCTGCTTCACCGCGGCGCCAACAGGCGGCGGTATGTCCTTCATTTGCCTGGATGAGAGACGGAGCCTCCCGCTCGCATTCATCGAGAACAAATGGACAGCGGTCGGCGAAGCGACAGCCCGTCTGCGTAAGAGTCAGGTCGGGCGGGTTGCCGTCGATGGGCACCAGGGTGCCGGCACTTCTTTGGAGGTCGGGAAAGGCGTTGTAGAGGCCCATGGTGTAAGGGTGCACCGGTTCGGCAAGAACCGCTGCGGTCGGGCCCGCCTCGGCCACTTGACCGGCGTACATTACAACCACCTCGTCGCAGCTGAAAGCAACGACGCTGATGTCGTGCGTCACGAGAATGACCGAAAGCCCGAGGCGCTCCTGCAGGTCCTTGAACGTATCGAGAATCTGCCGCTGCACGATAACGTCCAAAGCAGTCACCGGCTCATCAGCGATGATGAGGCGCGGCTCCAAAGCCAAGGCAAACGCTATGGCGGCACGCTGCCGCATGCCGCCGCTGAACTGGTGTGGATAGTCACGGAGGCGCTTGTCATCGAGACCGACCATTTCGAACAACTCGACGGCGCGGCGACGCGCGCGTTGGCGGTCGAAGCCACCGCGATCGCGAAGGATCTCGATGATCTGAGACCCGACCCGATATACCGGATCAAGCGAGTTCATGGCACTTTGCGGAATGAACGCGATCTCGCGCCAGCGCAGCGCCGCCATGTCGCGGTTGCTGAGCTGGAGCAGATCCTTGCCGTCATAAATAATTCGGCCGCTGACAATGGACGCGCTCTTGGGAATAACGCGCGTGATCGCGCGCGCCGCGGTGGTCTTACCGCAGCCGGATTCGCCGACCAAGCCAACGACATGGCCTTCCGGCACGTCGAACGTCACGCCGTCGACGGCACGAGTGGTGCCGCGTCCCGTCTCGTAATAGACGTGGAGATCTTGGATTGACAGTATGGACAGAGGACTAGTCCCGCAGTTTTGGGAACAGAATTTCTTCATATCCCCGGCTGATAAAGAAGCCAGCGACAACGACCAGGATGATGCAGATTCCCGGTGGCAAAAACCAGTGGTAGCTGCCACGCGACAACGCCTGACTAAGGAAGGAATCCTGCAGCATTACGCCCCAAGAAACGACATTGCTGTCACCAAATCCAAGAAAACTAATACTGGCTTCCGTGAGAATCGCCCAGCCGATGGCGATGGAGCCGTAGAGGAAGGATAGCGGCAAGATGTTGGGCGCAACGTGCTGAAAGATAATGCGCGATGTGCTCGAACCGGTAACCCGTGCCGCATCGATGAAAGCCCGCTCACGGACGGTTAGGACCTGACTGCGGACGACCCTTGCGGTGTTGGGCCAGAGCAGGAGCGCCATAGCCAAAACGATGTTCCAGACGCTGGGGTCGAGGAACGCGGCGAGCACGATGACGAACGGCAGGAAAGGAATACCGAGTGCGACATCGGCGATACGCATCATGATCGTGTCGATCAAGCCGCCGAAATAACCAGCGAGCAATCCGACGAGTGTGCCAAGCGCCGCGACGATAAAGGCTGCGGACAAGCCGATTATGAGGGCGCTGCGGGTGCCGAACACGAGCTGCGAGTAGATGTCGCGTCCGAGGTTGGTGGTGCCGAGGACATGATCGTCGGTCAAAGGCGGAATATTGGAGGCAAGTTTGCCGTCGGCGAACAGAATCTCCAGGGGATCGTAGGGCGCAATTTGGGGCGCGAAAATGGCAACGAGAACGAACACGACGTAGATCGCGAGACCGACCAGCGCAAACGGGTCGCGCATGGGCACCGCGACCATGCCATTCAACGCGTTGAGTACGCGTTGGGTCTTGGTCTTGCGTCGATAGATCCCCGGCCCTAGAGCAGGAGCCGCATCAGTTGTTGCTGCCATGAGACACCCTCGGGTCCAAGACATGATAGAGCAGGTCGGCGATGAAATTCATCGATACCAAGACAAGTGTAATAAGTAGGAAGGCGCCTTGTGCCAGCGGAAAATCGCTCGAAGCGACAGCGCCAACGAGGAGGCGCCCGAGACCCGGCCAGCTAAACACGGTCTCGACGACGACGTTGCCGCCGACCGAGAGGCCAATGCTCAAGGCGAATGTGGTGACGACAGGTAACAAAGCGTTACGCGCGGCGTGGCGCATGATGATTGCCCATTCGGACAAACCCTTCATGCGAGCCATGGTGACGAACTCCTCCTGCATCACCTCAAGCATGTTGGAGCGCATGAGCAGCAGGGGCAGCCCTTGCAGATACAAGGCAAGGCTCAACGCCGGCAGCACCAGATGCCAAAGAAAATCAACGGACGTAAATCGAGCGAACTCACTATTGAACTCGGCCCCCGCGGTGTTTGCTCCGCCGGAGGGAAACCAACCGAGATTAAAGGCGAAAACGGCCAGCAGAATCATGCCGAGCCAGAATTCCGGTGCGGCGCGGGTGGCCAAGACGGTCGGAATGCCAACCCCCTCAATCCAGGTGCCGCGCTTCCAGGCCAGGTATGCGCCGACCGGGATGCCGAAAAGATAGGCCACCACCAGGGCGCCCATGGTCAGGACAATGGTGTTGGGGAAGGCGTTCATCAGCACCTCGCCCACCGGCTTGCGGTAGAAGAAGGACTGACCTAGTTCGCCCTGCAGCAGATTGCCGATATAGATGAAGTATTGCTGCCAGAGCGGCTTATCCAAGCCGAACTGAACCAACAAGGCCTCTTGCTGTTCGAGCGTGAAGTTGGTGTCGATATAAGCGGCTAGGGGATTGCCCGTCATGAGCCGGAACATGAAGAACATGATGGTCGCTACCGCCCAGAGGACGAACAACATGTGCAGCAACCTGTTCACCACGCGGACCATGCGGGCAATCCCCTAAGGTGAGGGCTTACGGGCCTTCGAGCGTTTCCTTGATACCGTCGGGATAGTGCAGACGGCCATCGATCACTTCATAACCCGCGTCCTTGAGGATCTGTTGCGCTTCCTCGAGGCTACCGGAAATAGCGTCGGTGTCATCCGAATGCCAATAGGACAAAGCGGTGGAGACCGGCGAATTGGCAATCTCCGCGCTGCCGTTCCAAGCCGCGGCGACCATCAGGTTACGGTCGATCGCCAGGGACAAGGCCCGCCGCATGGCGACATCGTCGAACGGCGGACGCCGATGATTAACCGTCGCATATTGGAAGCCGATGTCCGTCGACGACACGATGGCGATGTCACCGTCCTTGTCGGCGACGTCCGCTAGCACCTCCGGGTCACCATTGTAGTCGGACAGGAAGTTGATCTCGCCACTACGCAACATACTGACGGTCGCTTCCGTGTTGGACACGATGCGGATGATCCAGCGATCGATGTTCGGCGGTGAGAAGTGGTCTGCGTTCTTCTCCAGGACGACCTCTTCCTGCTGTTTCCAGCGGACGAACTTGAACGGACCGGAGCCAATCGGCAGATCTTCCTGATGGGACTCGGCGTTCTCCGGCCGATTGGCCAGGTCATCGATCACAGCTTCCCACACATGCTTCGGCGTCAGGTTCACTTTCGCCAACGATGAGGTGAGGAAGGAGGCCGAGGGGCCTTTCAGCTTGAAGCGCACCGTGCGGTCGCCCGTAGCTTCAACTGACTCGATGTTCTTGACGAAGGGCTGGTACATCGGCACTTCGTCGCCGACGTTGGGCACTTCGAAGGAGAACACGACGTCTTCAACGGTGACCGGATTGCCGTCGTGCCACATCATGCCTTCACGCAGAACGACGTCGATGGTGGTTTGATCGATCCACTCGAAGCTCTCGGCGGCCCACGGCTCGGCAAGCCCTTCGGGGCTGATGCGAAGCAGACGATCCCAGATCAGTTCGGTGACCCATGAATCCGTCGCACCGCTGATATAGAGCGGGTTGATGGCGTTGAGCGGGTCGGTGCTGTTGAGGATCATGTCTTTCTGATCGCCAAGGGGCTGGGCGCCGAGATATGACCAGATATTCTTGATCCCAAGGCCGGGCTGCTCGACCACCGAGTCTTCGGCGAACACCGCGTTGTCGAAAGCGAAAGATCGCTTCGGGTAGACCAGGAACATGTTGGGCTGATCACGGTCGAGGACTGCCTGGGCCTGCCGGAGAAGCTCGCGACGCTTTTCCTTGTCGGTCTCGACCCGCTGCGCCTCAGCGAGCTTGTTGAACTCCTCGCTTTTATAGCCGATGAAGTTGTAGCCACTCTCTGCGGTCGACGAATGGAACAGGTTATAGACCAACTCATCCGGATCGCTACGCTCAGGCCGACCGACCATTTGCCACATGGTCATGTCCCACTTGTCGCGATTGTACCAGACCAGCTCAGATTGCTGCAGTCGCGGCAAGCCACGTACCGAGACGTTGAGGCCTAACTTACCCCAAGCCTGGGCGATGAGCTGTGCAGCCTGAAACGCTTGTGGATTGGCGCCCTGGTCGCGGGCAATTAGCGTTAGATCACGTATCGCGTCGCCGGCAGCCAGCGCCGGCGTTGCCGCCGGTAAGGCGGCGAAGGCGAACGCACTTCCGCTAAGCGCAAGTGCCGTGAGTAGCGCTTTTTTCCTGATCATCACTCCCTCCTATTGTGCGGCGCTCATATGTTGAGTGCCTGTTCTGTCGTTCGTCTCGATCGCCGAATTTACCGCAGTATCCGGCTGCACCGAAGCCGCAAGAGCATGTGCGGCCACGAGCGCGGCCCGGGCTGCGTTTATCACCGGCACGCCGATTTCTCGGGCAACCTGTTCGTCGACTGCCATGAAGGACATGCTCATGCAGCCGAGGATGAGGACGTCGGCGCCATCCTCCCGTACTGCCTCGCGACCGACCTCAACAATCCGCTGCATAGTATTAGACGGATTCTTGGGTAGGTCGAGGACGCGGATTCCCGTCGGTTTGATGGAGGCAAGACGGTCATTTCGGCCGGCCGCGCGGACCTGGCGATCGTGCAGCGGGATCGTTTCGTCAAGCAGCGTAATGATGGAGAAGCGGCCAATCCTGCAAGCCTGGCCGATAGACGCTTCTCCGGGTCCGATTACCGGGATGGCGACCCGATGACGCGCCGCCGCAACGCCGGGATCACCAAAGCAGCCAACGATCACGGCATGGTAGCCCGCCCGCTCAGCATCCCGGGCGCCGCGTAGTACGATCGCGTCCGCCCCGGCGCTCTGCTCCACCGATTCAATTGAATGCGGGCCGTTCGGTGCATCGCGGACCGACACCCGCGTGGTCGGCTCCACCCAGCGGCGAAACACGGCCTCACGACGCTTCAGCTCCTGGGGACCGAGAGGTCCCCGTGACATTGGGCCGGGCACAAAATACTGCAGCAGCACCGCCGCCTCACTCTGTTTCGCTGAATGAAACTGTGTTTCAGCACGACCAGTTTGGCGTACCGGCGTTAGATAGGCAAATACATTTCGTGCGGCATTACCGCCAGGGACGCGCAGGCCGCATGCCTGGCCCTGCAGGCACCTTGCTTTCATGGCAATCAAGGGCTAGCGTATTGAAACGGTGTTTTACTGAATAAAACACAACCTTTTCAGGAGATCTCCCATGAAGGCTCTGGAACAGCAGATTCTCAGCGAGATTTCGCTGGATGCGCCGTGGTCATTGGTCGAGGAGTTCGCGACCGCGCCAAGGTGGCGCGCCGAGGACGTCAACCGCGCCGTGGACAGCCTGGCAAACCGGCTGTCAGCCCTGGGCGTGCCGGTCGTGGTGCACGAACCGACGATTTTCTTGAGTATCCCCATCCGGGCGGAGGTGCAGGCTGGCGGTAAGACTTTTCGAGCAAAACCGCCGTCGAACAGCCGCAGCGTTCCCGAGGGGCTATCGGGTCCACTAAGCTATCTACGCTCCAACCCGAAAAACATCCGGTCCTACTCGCGCGACCTCAAGGATTTGTTCGGCGACGGCGTCGGCTCGGAGGAAGAGGCGCGAGCATTGGTTGCCGGCAAAATCGTCGTGACCGAGAGTTTCGCCAATCCCGCCAATACGTCGCTTTTCGAATCCTGGGGGGCGCGCGGCGTCATCGCGGTCAATCCGGGAGAGGACATACATTGGGGTACCTGCACGACCGTGTGGGGCACACCCGACCTCGATGATCTGCCACGCAAGCCGAAGATACCAGCCGTTGCGGTCAATAACCCGGACGGCCAGGCGTTGATCGAACTGGCGAAAACCGGCGGTTCGGCGACCATCGTGAGCGAACTTGAAGAAGGCTGGTACATGCAAAAGGTGCCGGTTGTGGACATTCCGGGGAACGGGGCGGCGGATAAGTTCGTGTTCGTACACGGTCATTTGGATTCTTGGGATGTCGGTGTCGGCGACAATGCGACGGGTGACGCCACGCTGCTGGAACTGGCGCGTGTGCTGTGGAACAACCGCGATAAGCTAGAGCGCTCGGTACGGGTGGCTTGGTGGCCGGGGCACTCGACCGGCCGATACGCCGGCAGCACATGGTTCTCCGACGCCTTTGCCATAGACCTCGATGAAAACTGCGTCGCCCAGATCAATTGCGATTCGCCGGGCTGCCGTTGGGCCACGAGCTATCACCAGACAACCGTCATGCCGGAGGCGCAAGAGCTGGTGCTCGGCACGATCAAGGAGCTGACCGGGCTCGACGCTATTGCCAAGCGCCCGCACCAGGCGGGCGACTACTCCTTCAACAATATCGGTATCTCCAGTTTCTTCATGCTGAGTTCGACCATGCCGGACGCCCTGCGGGAGGAGAAAGGCTATTACAGCGTCAGCGGTTGCGGCGGCAACATCGCGTGGCACACGGAAAACGATACCCTCGAGATTGCCGATAAGGACGTGCTGCTAACGGACATCAAGATTTATCTGCTGGCGATATTGCGGGTCGCAAACGCCGATGTTCTACCGTTCGATTGGCGGGTTACGGCCGCCACGCTAGCGGCGACCGCCGATCGGTATCAAAGCGCCGCCCGCGCCAAATTCGATCTGACGCCGACGCTCACGGCGATCGCCGACCTTTCGGCATCGCTCAGCCGGTTCTACGAAAATCTGCAATCCGGGGGCGGGAACGCCGCCGCGGCGAACGAGGCCATTCAAGGCTTGGCCCGTATCCTGGTGCCCCTCGACTACACGCGGGAGGCCCGGTTCCGTCACGACCCGGCATATTCCGCGCCGTCGTTGCCGACACTGGTGGTGGCGACCGAACTCGATCGGCACAGCGACGCCACTTTGGGCTTCGC
Source organism: Alphaproteobacteria bacterium (assembly GCA_021774445.1). GTDB lineage: Bacteria > Pseudomonadota > Alphaproteobacteria > UBA6615 > UBA6615 > SZUA-147. The sequence goes on along the minus strand of JAJFJA010000047.1, from coordinate 46,636 downwards.
CAAGACGCAACTGACGCGGGGCCAGAACCGGGTGGTGGCGGCCTTGCGCCAAGCCACGCGGCAGGTCGAGGCGGCGACACGATAGGACAAGACAATCGGGAGAAATGGGATGCTCAGCGCGTTGGAGAAAGACCTGCTGGCGGAGATCGAGATAGATTTTCCCTGGGCCCTGATCGAAACCTTTGCGACGATCGTCCGAGAGCATCCGGACAATTGTAACCGTGCCGCCGATATCATCGCCGAACGGCTCGCCGAGCATGGGATTCCGGTCACCATGCATGAACCGACACTGTTGTTGAGTCTGCCCGGCGACTCCGCGGTCCATGTGGGAGGCACCCGGTTTCGCGCGAAAGCGCCGGCGATGAGCGTGGCCGCGCCGGCGGGGGTCGATGCCGAGCTGTTCTATGTCCACTCCCTGCCCGAGAGCCTGTTCAAATATTCGCGCGATCCGGCGGAACTGTTCGGCGCGGATTTCGTCGCCGAAGGCGGGGTCGAACGCATTGCCGGGCGCATCCTGGTGACGGAGGGCTACTCCAACCCGGCCAAGATCTCCCTGTTCGAAGATTGGGGCGCTGCCGGCGTCATTATCGTCAATCCGGGCGAAGATATTCACTGGGGATCATGCAGCACGATCTGGGGCACGCCGGATCTGGATTCATTGCCGCGCAAACCGAAAATAACGGTCGGTATCGTCAATAACCCGGATGGTCAAAAGATCATTGCGGCGGCACAAGCTGGTAAATCCGGCCGGCTGGTCACCAATCTCGAGGAAGGATGGTTCAAGTCGAAGCTGCCGATGGTCGAAATCAAGGGCTCGGAAGCGCCGGAGAAGTTCGTACTCCTGCATGGACATTACGACTCTTGGGATGTCGGGGTCGGCGACAATGCGACCGGCGACGCGGTGATGCTGGAAATCGCCAGAGTGCTGTGGAAGCACCGCGACAAGCTGAAACGGTCTGTCCGCATCGTGTGGTGGCCCGGTCACTCCTCGGGACGGTATGGCGGCAGCGCCTGGTTCGCCGACACCTTCGCGATCGATCTGGATGAAAACTGCATCGCCCACACCAACTGTGATTCGCCGGGATGCCGCTGGGCGACAACATACCGCGATATCGCGTTGATGCCGGAGACGGAAGGATTTGTGAAACAGGTGATCCATGACGTCACCGGTCTTGAGGCGACGACAAAGCTGCCCAACCGTTCGAGCGACTACACCTTCAACAATATCGGCATCAGCGGATTCTTCATGGCGTCGTCGATGATGCCGGAGGCGCTGGTGGCCGAGAAGAACTACTATTATTGCGGCGGTTGCGGTGGCAACATCGCCTGGCACACCGAAAACGACACGCTGGAGATCGCCGACAAGGACGTGATGATCACCGATAGCAAGATCTACTTGCTGTCGGTGCTGCGTTTGGCGAATGCCGCGTTGGCGCCGTTCGATTGGCGGGCGGCCGCGAAACATATCGGCGCGACACTCGATGCCTATCAGAGTGCCGCAGGGGCAAAATTCGACTTCGACCCGGCCCAGCAAACTATGCGCTTGTTGGATGCAAGGCTCGCGGCATTCTATGACCGCGCCGAGGCTGGCGATTTGGCGCCGGATCAGGCCAACGAGGTGATTGGCGACCTGGCGCGCATCCTGATCCCCATCCTGTTCACGAACCAGCCGAGATTCACGCATGATCCGGCCATGGTGGTGCCGCTGTTGCCGGCGATCGCGGCGGCAACCAAACTGGGCGAGCATGACGCAGACACGCTCGGCTTCGCGCAGACGCAACTGTTGCGGGGCCAAAACCGCGTGGTTTCAGCGCTACGGCAAGCTACGAGGCGGATTGAGATGGTTCTTGCCGATAAGGCGGCAGCGAGCGCAGGCACATGATGCGCGCGGCATGGTACGAACGTACCGGTCCGGCAAGGGATGTCATCACCCTGGGCGACATGCCCGTGCCGGATCCGGGACCGGGCGAGGTCCGTGTGCAGATAAGGGCATCGGGCATCAACCCTTCCGACACCAAGAAGCGGGCCGGGTGGCTGGGTGCGTCGATGACGGCGCCGCGGATCATCCCGCATAGCGACGGTGCCGGCGTCATCGAAGCCGTGGGTGCGGATGTTAACCCGGGGCGCGTCGGCGAACGCGTGTGGGTTTATAAAGCGCAGCGCGGGCGGGCCTTCGGCACCGCGGCGGAATTCGTAGCCCTGCCGGCGTCGCAAGCCGTGCGCCTGCCGGATGGCGCAAGCTTCGCCGACGGCGCCTGCTTTGGAGTGCCGGCGCAGACCGCTCATAACGCGGTGTTTGCGGATGGCTTGGTGCGTGGCCAGACCGTGTTAGTCGCCGGCGCGGCCGGTGCCGTTGGACACTATGCCGTGCAGTTTGCCGCATGGTCAGGGGCGCGGGTGATTACGACGGTCAGTAGCGACCAAAAGGCCGATCACGCCCGCGCGGGTGGTGCCGACGATGTGATCAACTACCGTCTGGAAGATGTCGCGCAAAAGGTGATGGCGTTGACCGGCGGCGCCGGCGTCGACCGCATTATCGAAGTGGATTTCGGCGCCAATCTCGCCATTGATTGCGCCATCATCAAGCCGAACGGGGTCATCGCCTCCTATTCATCGACGGCAGTGCCGGAGCCGGTCCTGCCGTACTACACGCTGGCCCATAAGGGCGTGACCGTGCGTCTGGTGCAGCTCTATCTATTGCCCGAGCCGGCGCATGAGGCCGCCTGCCGCGATATTTCGACGCTGATCGAAGAAGGCAAACTGATCAACACGATCGGTCAGCGCTTCAGCTTGACCGATACGGCCCTGGCCCATGAGGCGGTAGAGAGTGGCGACATTATGGGCAACGTCGTCATCGAAATCGGCGCGCCGTAGTCGCGGATCCATCGTGGCCGTACGCAGGCGTATGCGACGTGCGGCGAAAGCTCCGGATGCCCCGGTAGGGGACAAGCGTCAACGGAACGGGAAGTACGTAGTCGGGGCCGGCACGGTCCATTGCGGCACCAACTTGTAACTATCCGGTTATTATTTTATCGTGGCCTCGACGAGGTTGCATCGCGCGATCGCGAGGCGATGCGGTGACGTCTTGGCGCGGTAAAATGAGAGCCTCATGACGAACATTTACTTCCAGAAGACGCACCAAAGGGCGTTCGGCACCTTTCCATTGACCGGCGCGGCCCTGGCATCAGCGCTCGGAACGGCGCTGGATGTCGGCTACCGCGCCATCGACACCGCGCAGATGTACGGCAACGAGCCAGACGTCGGGGCAGCGCTTCAGGACCTGCCCGTCGCCCGGGACGATCTATGTATCACCACCAAAGTGCATCCCGACAATTTCGACGAGCACAAGTTCCTGCCTTCGGTGGAGCAGAGTCTGAGGGATCTGCGGGTCGACTATGTCGACGCATTATTACTGCACTGGCCGCCGCTCGACGGGGATGTGGCTGCGTCGCTCAGATTGCTGGAAAAAGCCCGGCAAGCCGGCCTGGCCCACAACATCGGTGTCAGCAATTACACGGCCGCGATGATGCGAGCCGCGAAAGCGGCGATTGACGCGCCGCTGGTGACCAACCAAGTCGAGTTCCACCCGCTGCTGAATCAAGACACCCTCCTGGCCACGGCGGCGGAAACCGGCATACCGCTCTCGTCATTTTGTTCGGTGGCGCGCGGCGCGGTGTTCAAGCATCCGATTTTTGAGCAGATCGGTACCGCCTATGACAAGAGCGCCGCGCAAATAGTGCTGCGCTGGATCTTACAAAAGGGCGTATCGATCAACACGATGTCGACCAAACCGGCCAACATCGCGGCCAACTTCGATGTGATGGATTTCACGCTTTCCAGCGTCGACATGGCACAGATTGAAAAGATGACGGCCACGAACTATCGGATCATCGACAAGAACCGCGTGCCGTGGGCCCCTGCCTGGGACTGACAACATCGACCCCCGCCGGCGACTCTTGACACGATGTTCGGTGCGGTCAGACGACCCGTTCGCAGCGTTCGATGACCGTGGCCAGGACGTGATCGGGATCCTTCGTCCACCAGTTGTTCGCCGAGAAAATCTCGACTTCGATATCGCCGGCAAAGCCGTTGGTCTCGACAACCGCGCGGATGCGCGGAATGTCGATCACGCCGTCGCCCATCATGCCACGATCGAGGAGCAGGTCGGTCGTCGGCACTAGCCAATCGCAGACATGGAACGCCAGTAAGCGCTGAGCCCCGGCCCGGGCAATTTGCCGGTCCAGTTCGGGATCCCACCAGAGGTGATAAACGTCCACCGCGACTCCAACGCCGTCGCCCAAGGCATCACATATGTCCAGGGCATGGCGCAGCGTATTAATGCACGACCGGTCGGCCGCATACATGGGATGCAGAGGCTCAATGGCCAGCGGCATGCCGACGGAACGGGCGTAATCGAGGGTCTTGCCGATGCCATCTTCGACCTGCCGGTGGGCATCCACGAGGTCTTTCGAGCCCGCCGGCAAGCCGCCAACGACAAGGACCAGGCAGGCCGCTCCGATAGCCACCGCCTGGTCCACTGCCTGGCGGTTGTCGTCCAGCGCCGCCTGGCGGCCCGCGGCATCGGCCGCGGGAAACATGCCGCCACGGCACAATCCGGACACCCGCAAGCCGTGATCGGCAATCATTCGCGCGGCCTCGTCCACGCCACACTCCACAAGCTTGTCGCGCCATGGCGCGATGGCGCCGATCCCATGCCGCGCGCAGCCCGCAATACACTCAGGCAAAGACCATTGGGTCCGCACCGTCGCAACGTTAAGAGAAACTCGATCAGCCGTCGGCATGGTCAGCCCTCCACGCCGCGCACGGACATCACGGCGGCCATGCGCGCCGCTGCTTGGCTGGGATCACGCAACAATCCGGCCTGATCGGCAAGGCGGAACAGTTGCGCGAGATGGCTTGTCGATCGGGCACTCTCCTGGCCACCGACCATTGTGAAATGATCCTGATGACCGTTGATGTAGGCGAGGAACACAACCCCGGTCTTGTAGAATCGGGTCGGCGCCTCAAATATGTGCCGCGACAACGGCACTGTAGGCCCCAGGATATCGTAATACGCGGCCATATCGCCGCCGGCCAGAGCGTCCAGCGCCGCCGCCGCCGCCGGCGCGATCGGGTCGAAAATTCCGAGCAGCGCATCGGAGTATCCTTGGTCGTCACCGGCGATTAACTCGGCGTAACTGAAGTCGTCGCCGGTATACATGCGGACACCGGCGGGTAACCGCCGACGCATGGCGATTTCCTTTTCTTTCGACAGCAATGAGACCTTGATGCCGTCGACCTTCGCCGCATAGTCGGCAATGACATCGAGGCAAACCTCCATCCCCGCCAAGTGATCGCCGGCGCCCCAGTACCCCGCCAGCGCGGGATCGAACATCTCACCCAGCCAATGCAGGATTACCGGTTCGCGGACCTGAGAGAGAATGCGCCCGTAGACCGCATGGTAGTCATCCGGATCCTTTGCAACCGCTGTCAGCGCCCGACTAGCCATGATGATTAGGCGCCCGCCAAGAGCCTCGACGGCTGCAATCTGCGTCTCATAGGCTGCTATGACATCGTCGACGGTCAGGTTCGGCGCCGGGGCGAGATGGTCCGTGCCGACGCCGCAAGCCACGAGGCCCGGCCCATCAAAATCCTTGGCCGCATCCAGGCTTCGCCGGATCAGCTCTAACGACATCGGCCAATCAAGACCCATCCCGCGCTGGGCGGTGTCCATGGCCTCGGCAACGCCGAGGCCCAATGACCACAGGTGTCGACGATAGGCCAGCGTGGCCGGCCAATCGATCACCGCTTGCAGCCAAGGATCGACCGTTTTCAACGGGTCAGCAACAACGTGTGCGGCGGAGAAGGCGACTCGTGGCCACGGGTTACCGCCGCGGGTATCGAAATCACGCGGCTCGCTCAGGCGATAGGCCTCGACGGTCCCGGCAGGTGTCGGCAGAGCTACTTCAACCATGGTGGCCTCCTTGCTGGGCCTGTCGATCAGCCTGTACGGCGGGCAAAATGCCCTTGATCAAATCGGCGCCTTTTTCGGCGATCATAATCGATGGGGCATTGGTGTTGGAGCTGATTAGGGAGGGCATCACCGAAGAATCGACGACCCGCAATCCGTCGATACCGCGGACCTTCAACTCCGTGTCGACCACGGAAGCATCATCGCTGCCCATGCGACACGTCCCGACGGGATGATAGGCGGTACGGCCATACTGGCGGACGTAATCTTCGTGTTCGGTCTGGCTGCTAACCTGCCGGCCCGGGAAATGTTCCTTCTTTATGAACCGACTGATCGCTTTTTGGGACATGATTTCACGACTGATCTTCAGGCCGTCCACCGAGATCTTGAGGTCGTATGGATCATCTATGTAGTTGGGATCGACGATCGGCGCCGCGCTAGGATCGCTACCGCTCAGGGTCACAGTGCCGCGACTGCGCGGTCGGAGAAAGTACGAGTTCAAGGTGCAACCCGCCCCGGAAGGAACCGGCGGAACGCCCGCCTCGATCCCGGCACCGGGCAGAAAATGGAACTGAGTGTCGGGGGTCGGAGCGGCACTGTCTGCATACCAGAAACCACCGCCTTCGGCGATATTCGACGTCACGGGGCCGGTCTTGAACAGCGTATATTCCAGGCCGGCCCACAACATCATGTGGGGTTTTGCGTATTTATCGAGGCTGTGCGGGCCGTTCAGTTCGTACACGACATCCACGTCAAAGTGATCTTGTAAATTACGGCCGACGGTTGGCGCATCGTGCACCACATCTATCCCGTGCGCCCTTAGTTCGTCAGCCGGCCCGATACCAGATAACAACAGCAGCTTGGGGGAGCCGATTGCGCCAGCCGCGACGATGACCTCCCGATTGGCTCGCGCCGACACAAGCCGGCCGTTGCGCGCATAGGAAACGCCCGTGGCGCGCCCGGCTTCAATAACCAATCCAGTGACAAGACAGTCGGTAAGCAAGGTCAGGTTCTTACGGCCAAGAACCGGCCGCAAATATCCCGCCGCCGCGCTGCAGCGACGGCCGTCGCGCGTCGTGGTCTGGTAGATGCCGCAGCCATCTTGTTTCGCCCCGTTGAAATCGGGGTTGTAGGGAATGCCGGCCTCCTGACAAGCCTGTACGAAGACTTTGGTAAGTGGGCTTGGGCTGATGAGGTTCGAGACCCCCAAAGGACCGCCAACACCGTGATAATCGTCGGCAAAAATCTCGTTGTCTTCGGATTTACGGAAGTACGGCCGGACATCCTCAAACGACCAGCCCGGGCAACCCTCTTCATCAGCCCAGCGATCATAATCCTGCGGACAGCCGCGCGTGAAGACCAGAGCGTTTATGGAACCACCGCCACCAAGCACCTTGCCCTGGGGAAACAGCATCTGGCGATTATTGGCGTTACCTACGGCCTTGGTGCGAAGGCCCCAGGTGAGGGATCCTCCGGTCATCTTGAAAAAACCGACAGGCATGTGAATGTATCGATTCTTGTCGGGCGGCCCGGCCTCGAGCAGGAGGACCTTGGCGTCCTCGTCTTCACTCAGTCGCGCCGCCAGGGCGCAACCGGCAGACCCACCGCCAACGATAATATAGTCGTACATCGTCCCCTCTTCAGCGTCTCGACAATTCACTAACTAGATGGTTATATCTATAAACCAACGGGAGCGCTTGTGCCAGCTTGCCGCGGCGCCGAAATACGGGTAAATGCAACAGCGCCATTTACCCGGTCGGATCGAGCGGGACACGGTCCGTCCGAACATCAGATACTCGCTGAATAGAACTGGGGAGTTCAATGTCTTTGGGCGCCGAGCCGACCGGAGAAGCAACTGGCAAGGGTTTGTCGAAGAAGCGAGATCCGGAGCGGACACGCAAGCGCATTCTGAAGGCGGCCAAGGTCGAGTTCGCCAAATATGGATTGGGCGGCGCCCGGGTCGACCGAGTGGCGGCTCGTTCCAAAGCGAACAAGCGCATGATCTATCATTACTTCGGCAGCAAGGAGCAATTGTTCCAGGCGGTCGTCGAGGAAGCCTATCTGAGCATCCGCGTGGCGGAGCAGAAGCTAAACCTCGATGAGGTCGAGCCGGAGGAGGCTATCCGGCAATTGGTGGTGTTCACCTGGCGCTACTACCTAAAGCATCCCGAGTTCCTCACCCTGGTCAATAGCGAGAATCTGCACCGAGGCCGACACCTCAAGAAGTCCGCAAGGGTCAAGGAAGTCCACAGCGACTACGTCGAAATGGTGCGAGGCATATTGAAACGGGGAGAGCGCAGCGGTGTGTTTCGGCGAGGGGTCGACCCAATTCAGTTCAACATCACAGTTGCCGCCATAGGCTACTACTACCTGACAAACCGGTTCACGAGTTCCATTATTTACGACCTGGACATGGTCGCAGCGGACGCGTTGGACAGGCGACTGGCGTTCAATCTGGATACGATCATGCGCCTGCTGAAACCGGACAGCCGGTGAAAACGGCGATACCGGGCCAGGTTAGCGGGCGATGCTTGTTTGACGCCAAGCAATGACACACTAGCAAAGTGCCATCGGCGCGACGTCCGAGATAATCGGCCGAAAGGCCATGCGCGCGATAATGTCGTTCTCAATGTCGATGCCCGGGGCAACCTCGACCAGCTCGACCCCTTGTTCGGTCAGGCGGAAGACGGCCCGTTCGGTCACGTACATGACCGTTTGCCCGTTCTTCAGCGACTGCGGTCCGCTGAAGGTAACATGGCCGGCCGCCGCAACGAGTTTCGGTACGCCGCCTGGTTGCGTAATCCTCAACCGGCCGTCCTGAACATCGACCGCGAGACCACGCGCTTCAAACGTGCCGCAGAACACGACCTTCTTGGCACCTTGCGTGATCTCGATAAAGCCACCAGGACCCACAAGTTTGTCGCCAAGGTGCGACACGTTGACGTTGCCGTGCCGGTCCAGTTCGCCCATGCCGAGAAACGCAATATCAAGGCCACCACCGGCAAAGAAGTCGAACTGATCGACGGAACTGATGATGGCCTGCGGAAAGCGCGCCGCACCGAACAACGGGCCGTCAAGCAGCTGTCCGTTGTGAATACCCTGCTCAACGGTCTCCCAGCATGAACTCACCACGGCTTGGTCGGCGACGCCCGAAATACCGCCGGGAATACCGTAACCGTAATTGATCGCCATGCCCGGCCGCAGTTCCCGCGCCGCGCGCCGCGCGATAATGCCGCGCGCACCAGTCGGAAGGTCTGCCGTCGGGACGGTGCTAGTCGCATGTTGCTCGCCAGACATCGCGGGATCGTATGGGCCGGCGTGGCTCTGCTGTTGCTCAGGATGAATAACGACGTAGTCGATCATCACGCCGGGAACCGCGACCTGACGCGCCGGCACGAAGGGCGTGGTTATTTCGCTCTGGCATTGCGCAATGACAACACCCCCACTGTTGTGGGCGGCCAACGCGACCGCGTAGGCGTCGAGGTCAGCCGGCTCGCGCACCGTTGATAGATTACCTCTGGGATCGATCTGAGATCCGCGAACGAGACCAACATCGACTTTGAGCGGCTTGTAGTGGAGGTAGGTCTGCCCATCCAACTCAATTCGTTGGACAATGTCTTCTTGCGCCGCCGCATTGCATTTCCCGCCGCCATTGTGCGGATCGACGAAAGTGCCCATGCCGATGCGCGAAATGACGCCCGGCCTACCGGCACCGACTTCGCGCAGCAATGTCGATATGATCCCCGCCGGCAGCGAATACGCCTCGATGGCGTCGGCGCGGGCCATCTCTTGCAGTGCCGGCGCCCATGACCAATGACCGCCGATGATACGCCTGACCATCCCCGGGGCGGCGAAATGACCGAGACCACCTCCCCTGCCGTCACCAATGCCGAGCGCGTGTATCAGGGTCAAACCATGGGGGTGGCCGGTATCGGCGTAGCGGCGGCTGAGTGCCGCGAATATCGCGTCGGCCTCCAACAGCCCGCCGCCGGAGCCCGTCGTCGCAATGGTGGCGCCGTCAGGCACGAGCGCCGCAGCCTCGTCCGCGTCAGTGATCCGTGCCATGATAGCCAATCGTGCTCCCAGGAATGCCGTGGCTCCTCCCTTGACGGGCGGGCCATAATAGTGCTTACTTTTATAACTAGATAGTTACAAAAAAGGCCGCCGGCTGCAAGGTCTTTGTCCGGCCTTGGGGGTCTCCAGGGCCGCAGCACGCGGGCACGGACACGAAATCGGAATCACATGTCGCTCTCAGAAATTCATTGCCAGATCAAAGACATGAGCCGGCGTTTCGCCGATGATGTGATCCGACCCGTGGCCGAGGAACTGGATCGCGAAGAACGCTTTCCGGCGGAAATATATGCGCAGATGGGTGAACTTGGCCTGTTCGGCGTGGCCGTGCCCGAGGAACATGGCGGCGCCGGTCTGGACAGTCTCGCCTATACCGTTGTCATGGAGGAACTGGCCCGCGGTTACGCGTCCGTGGCGGACCAATGCGGTCTGGTTGAGCTGCTGACGACGCTGCTATCACGATACGGCACGCCAGACCAACGAGCGAAGTATGCTGGGCCGCTGGTTCAGGCGCGTCTTCGGGGTGCTTATTGCATTACCGAAGCCGGTGCGGGCTCCGATGTCTCAGGCATCAAGGCAACGGCCACGCCGATTGACGGCGGTTGGGAACTGAGCGGCACCAAATTATGGATCCACAATGCGCCGGTGGCCGACATCGCATTCGTGCTGGCCCGTACGGACAAGGAGGCGGGTCACCGGGGCATGGCCATCTTCATCGTAGATTGTTCGCTCCCCGGGGTTTCCAAGGGTCCGAAAGAGCACAAGATGGGCCAGCGCGCGTCGCAAGTGGGAGAGTTGAACTTCGACAAGGTCCGGCTGCCGGAGGACGCGCTTCTTGGCGCACCAAATCGCGGATTCCACATGATGATGAGCGTCCTGGACAAAGGCCGCACAGGCATCGCTTCGCTGGCGGTCGGTATCGCTCAAGCCGGTTTGGAGGCAGCCGTAGATTACGCCAGACAGCGCCAGCAGTTCGGCCAGGCAATCGCCAATTTTCAGGGGGTACAGTTCATCCTGGCTGACATGGCCAAGGATATTCAAGCGGCCCGCCTGCTGGTGCGGAACGCGGCGATGATCCTCGATGCCGGGGAAGACGCGACGATGGCCTGCTCGATGGCAAAGTGTTTTGCCTCCGATATCGCCGTGCAGCATGCCGGCAACGCGGTTCAGGTCTTTGGCGGCTCCGGGTACATTCGGGGCTTCGAGGTCGAACGCCTATATCGCGATGCCAAAATCACGCAAATCTACGAAGGCACCAACCAGATCCAACGCATGATTATCGCCCGGCAACTGCTGGCAAGCTAGACCCGCGGAACAATCGAAACAGGAACCGCTATCCATGCCATCGGACACACCTCGACCCGCCGCCCTGGTGACCGGCGCCTCACGCGGCATTGGCCGGGCGATCGCCGTTGAGCTGGCACGCTGCGGATTCGATATCGCGCTTAATGCACGCAGCGACAGTGCGGCGCTGGGTGAAGCCTTGGAACTCGTCGCAGCGACCGGGGCCAAGGCGATCCCGGCGATTGGGGACATTGGTGACCTCGATGGGCACGCGACCATCCTCAACACGGTCTATGCCGGCTTCGGCAACTTGCGTTGCCTGGTGAACAATGCCGGCGTTTCGGTGCTCAGCCGTGGCGACCTGCTCGACGTTACGCTGGAAAGCTACGATCGCTGTTTGCATACCAACACGCGTGGCACGTTTTTCCTCAGCCAGGCCGCAGCACGACGGATGCTCAACGAACCGGATGATGCGGGGCTGTCGCACCGGTCGATCGTGTTCGTGACCTCGGCAAATGCGATTGCCGCGTCGGTTACGCGGGGTGAGTACTGCTTGTCCAAAACAGCGCTGTCGATGGCCGCTAAACTGTTCGGATTGCGCCTGGCCAGGGAACGGATCGGTGTCTACGAGATTCAGCCAGGCCTTATTGAAACGGACATGATTGCGCCGTCACGGGATAAGTACTTGGCGCTGGTCGAGGAAGGCTTGACGGCGATCAACCGGCTCGGCCAGCCCGAGGACGTAGCATCGGTCGCGGCGGCCGCCGCGACGGGACGCTTGAGCTATACGGTAGGTCAGGAAATCAGGGTCGACGGCGGTCTTTTGGTCGCGAAATTCTAGTCGTCCCCGCTTTCCCTTTCGCCGTTAATAACTATACAGTTACTTATCGGCATGATAAACCGTCCTCATATCGTCGATGATACGCGCAACGAGAGCGCGAGTTACGGAGGTTCGCGATGCGTCCGCAGGACAAGAGGAAATTTGGCCGGGTCGATTTGGAGGTCTCGGTAATAGGGTTCGGCGCAGCGCCAATCGGCAACATTTTCCGGCCGATCGCGGAGCAGGAATCCGATCGGATGATCAGCCGGGCATGGGATTCGGGCCTGCGCTATTACGATACGGCGCCGATGTATGGTCATGGCTTGTCGGAGGCTCGCTGCGGCCACGGTTTGCGCTGGTATCCCCGTGATGAGTTCGTGCTTTCAAGCAAGGTCGGGCGGATCTTGACGCCAAAACCGCGCCGCGAGATCGACTTCACCCCGTGGGTTGACGGCCTGCCGTTCGAAGCCAAGTTCGACTACTCCTATGACGGCACCATGCGGTCCATCGAGGACAGCCTGCAACGCTTGGCACTGGAACGGATCGACATTGCGTTTATTCACGACATCGACATATTTACCCATGGCCCGGAAGCGCAGAAGCAGGTGTTCCGTGAGGCGATGGACGGCTGCTATCGCGCCCTTGATACGCTGCGTTCGGAAGGCGTCGTGACGGCGATCGGCGTCGGGATCAATGAGTGGGAGCCCTGTCACGTAGCGTTACAGGAACGGGATTTCGATTGCTTCCTCCTCGCCGGTCGTTACACGCTGTTGGAACAAGATGCGTTGGACGCCTTTCTGCCACTTTGCGAGGAGCGAAACGCGGCGGTGGTGGTCGGCGGCGGCTTCAATAGCGGCATCCTGGCGACCGGTGCGATCGAAAACGCGAAGTACAACTACGTACCGGCTCCCGAGAACATCAAGGATCGGGTGCGACGCATGGAGGCGGTGTGCCGCGATTTCGACGTGCCGCTGCCTGCCGCGGCGCTGCAGTTTGTGCTCGGTCACCCTTGCGTGCCATCGATCGTCCCCGGCACCCGGACGGTCGAACAGCTGGAGCAAAATTTGGCCTGGGTCAGCCATCCGATACCCGGCGATTTCTGGGTGACATTGAAGGCGCAGGGGTTACTCCGCGAAGATGCACCGGTGCCGGCCGAATAGCGTACGGATGTGCCGCCATGGCAGGCTTCTGGATACAGTAGACCGGTAACGGTCAATATGCGGGGCGGTAAAATGGCTGGAACTCTTGCGGTGGATATCGGCGAAGAAGTCACGTTCGCCAAGACGGTTGCGGAATCGGACGTCTATTTGTTCGCCGGTATTAGCGGCGATTTCGCCGCCAACCATGTGAACGACGAATATATGAAGGGCTCGCGTTACGGGCGCCGGATCGCCCACGGCGCGTTGCTCGTCGCGTATATGTCGAGATGCTCGACGATGATGGCGGAACGCATTGGCGGGACCATCACGTCGCACACGCCGGTCTCTCTCGGTTACGACAGGATCCGATTTCTGGCACCGGTGTTCATCGGCGACACGGTCAGCACTCGTTACCGAGTGGCCGAAGTCGACCACGATCGCCTCCGCACGCGCTCAGACATTGAGGTGCGCAACCAGCACGACGACATCGTGGCCGTCGCCCAGCATATTCTGAAGTGGGTGTCCGCCGACGGGCAATAGCGGCCCGGTATCCGCTATTTCACGATCAGGATTTTCGACCTGTCTATGGTCACGGCAACCGCCAGGACGAGCACGAGCCCAAACACGATCTGTTGGGCAAAAACGCTGACGCCGACGAAAGTCATGCCAATTCGCACAACAGCGATAATCAGAGCGCCGATGAATGTCCGCCAAACACTGCCGACACCGCCGGTGAGTGCGGTACCGCCAACAATGATCGCCGCGATCGACGGCAGCAAAAATTCGTTTGCAAGGGTTGGCGAGCCTGACCCGAGACGGGCTGCCATCATGACCCCGGCAAAGCCCGCCGTCGCTCCGGACAGCATGAACGCGTAGACTTTAATCCGATCGACGCGAATGCCGGAGGCGATAGCCGCCTGCTCGCCAGCGCCAATAATCCGACAGAAGCGTCCGATCGGGGTCCAGATCTGCACGAACAGCAGAACCAGCAGGAGGATCAAACCGACCCAGATCTCCGCCTGCACGCCGGCGAATTCCCCCACCATCCAGGCCAGATGGGCATCGCGGGTCTCGCCTGAAATGTTGATCGAGCGTTCGTTGGAGAACAGGAAAGCCGCTGTGGTCACGACACCGCTGACGGCCAGCGTTGAAATAAACGACGGAATCCGCAGCAGGGTGTGGGAAATGCCGCCTGCCGCCCCGGCGATCAACCCGGCGGCGACCGCCACCGGAACCGCCAAGACCCCCAACTCCGGCAGCAAGGCGGCGACGACAACGCTGGTCATCGAGGCAACGGCCTGCACCGAAAGATCGATACCGCCCATCAAAATAACGAACGTGGCTCCCGACGCCATGAGAAACAGGGTCATGGTGTCGGAGACCAGTACCGTCAATGTCGAGAAGCGGACAAATGACGGCTCTATCGTCGCTACCAACGCGACCAGCCCGAGCAAGGTGATCAGCGGGATAAAGCGGACCAGTTCGGTTTTCCATTTGGCGGGCATCCGCAGCCTCATACCATATGCGTAATAAGTTCGATTTGCTCCGGTTTGGCGCCAACGGGGGCGTCGAACGTCGCGGTGATCCGTCCGTCTCGCATAACCAAAATCTTGTGACTGAGGCCAATGAGTTCTTCCAGGGTGTCGCCCAGAAGGATGATCGACAAACCTTGGTCGGTCATGTCGCGGATCAACTCGTAGACATCCTCCTTGGCGCCGACATCGACGCCGCGCGTCGGGTGGTCAAGCACCATGATGCTCGAGCCGGCAATTTGCCATTTGGACAGCACCATCTTCTGTTGGTTACCGCCGCTGAGCGAGCCGACCATCGTCTCTGTCGAGGGCGTCCTAATGCGCAGCCGGTCGATCCAAGATTGCGCGACTTTCCGCTCGCGACCGTGACGAATGATACCCAGCGAAATAAAGTCGTCGATCGACGCCATGGTCATGTTTTCGACGACCGACGCGCCGGCGACGATACCCTCGACTTTACGCTCACGCGGCACGTAACCGATGCCCGCGCCGACCGCATCGGATGGGCTGGTCAACCGGACAGGCCGCCCGTTGACGGAGACCTCGCCAGCCGAAATCGGGGCAAGTCCGGCAAGCGCGCGGGCCAAATCCTCACGGCCGGACCCCACAACCCCGGCAATGCCCAAGATTTCGCCCTTGCGTAGGGCGAGCGACACGTCCGTGAAACCAGCCGCGGCCAGCCCGCTCACAGACAGGGCAATCTCCTCACCCGGCTCGCCCTGACGATTCTCGCGGTAGTATTCATGTTGCAGGGCGCGGCCGACCATCAATTCATGCATCTTTTCGGTCGTGGCGTCGGCGCTGGCCATCTCGCCGACGATGGCGCCATCCCGCATGACATAAACTCGATCGGAAACCGCCAGCACTTCATCCAACCGGTGGGAAATGAAAATGAACGCAGCGCGGTCCCTGAGATCCCGAACGATCTCGAACAGAAGCTCAATTTCCTTGGCCTCGAGCACGGATGTCGGTTCGTCGAGCAGAACAACGATGTCGCCGTCGATACGGCTGTCAAGAGACAGCGCCTTGGCAATCTCAACCATCTGGCGTTGGGCGAAAGTGAGATCGGCGCATGATGTGGCCGGGTCGACGTCTAGGCGGACCTTTTGCAGCTCAACGCGGGCCGCCGCATGCATTTTCGCCTTTAACAGCACCCCGCCCCGGGTGAATTCGGCCTCTCGCCCAAGGAAGATATTCTCGGCAACACTGAGCGTAATCAGAACCGATTGCTCCTGGAAGACCATCGCCACGCCGTGATCGAATGCATCGCGAGGCCCCCGGAGCCTGGCGGATTCTCCGTTCACGAGGACCTCGCCTTCGTCGAGCGGATAAACGCCGGTAAGCACCTTCAACAAGGTCGACTTGCCCGCACCGTTCTCGCCGATCAGCCCAACGACCTCATTGGCGCGGACCTCGAATGTCACGTCATCGAGGGCGACGACACCGGGAAAGGATTTCGTCGCATGACTGACTTCGAGAACCGCAGACACGGCGCGGCTCATTTGACGAACGACAGGCGCGAGCGGTCCAGCGCCATCGCCACCGCCGCGATAATCAACAGGCCTTGTACGCCTTGTTGAGCAAAGGGTGGCAGGCCCATGAGCACCATGCCATTGAACAACACGACGACGATCAGCACACCGACCACTGAATTGAGTACCGAACCGACACCACCGGACAATGCCGTGCCGCCGACGACGACCGCGGTGATGGTGACGAAAAGCCGGCCCTGGCCCATCAAGGCATGCCCCTGGCCCAATTGGGCCGCGGCCATAA
The DNA here is from genome assembly GCA_021774445.1 of Alphaproteobacteria bacterium. Taxonomy (GTDB): domain Bacteria; phylum Pseudomonadota; class Alphaproteobacteria; order UBA6615; family UBA6615; genus SZUA-147. The sequence continues at coordinate 30,043 of JAJFJA010000047.1, read as the reverse complement.
CACCGGCCAAACCGGAGAAGGCGCCGGCAACAGCAAACGCCATGACCCGCGTCCGCTCGATCGGCACCCCAGCCTGCCGCGCCGTCGCCTCGTCGCCGCCTATGGCATAGAGCCAACGCCCCATACGCGTGCGTTCCTGGATGAACAGCGCCACCAACACCGCGGCAACCGCGATCCAAACACCCGCCGGGATACCGAGAATCCGCTCCAGCGAGAGCGCGCGAAACCCCTTATCGGAAATTCGTACGGTGTCGCCTTGGAGGATGGCCGTGGCGACACCGACGGCGACAAAGCCGATACCCAACGTCGTCATGAAGGAGGGAATCCGCAAAGTCACATGGGCCACACCGTTGACGCCGCCGATCGCCAAACCGAGGAGGATCCCGGCGGGCACGGCCCATAAACCAAAGTCAGCACTGGTAAAGTTGTTTGCCACCATGGCGCTGGCGAGCACCGCCGACACCGCCAACACGCCTTCGACCGAAAGGTCGATGCTACCCATCAGGATGACGAAGGTGGCACCCATCACAAGTACCGTCGGAATGGCCGCCGCGTTCAGCAGACGAACCAGGTTGAACGGATCGATGAAACGCGGATTCACCATCGCGATAATGGCGCAGAGAAGTACCAACACGACGACAGGCGCCCATCGGCGATGACGCCGGATCACGCTGCCGAGTCCATCTGTCCGCCCCCGGCGTTCCGCCTCCACGATCCCCACCTCTTTCCGTGACGCCGATGATATCACGACGAAACGGCTGCGGGACCCGGCGCAGGCGCCGGGTCCCACCAACACTCTTACTTAGAATACTCGATTTCTTTAGCCACGATACTGGATCTGGCCGGTTGCCTTGCCCCAGAAATCGAGGAAGTTCTCCGGCTCCGCAGCGCCGAGAGAGCCCACGGTGTCTGCCGTTATCAGGATCCCGGTGCCATAGAATTCCCGATGCCCTTGCGGCTCATCTGCAATGTTGATCTCGCCAATCGCCGAGTGATAAGCGATTGAAAGACCCATGCCGCCGGTCCAGGTGGGATCCCAGGCGACTGTGCCGGCCATCTCGCCATCACGCACGGCTTGGATCGCCGCGTCGATGCCATCGATGCCGGTCACCGGCACGGTGCCGGCGAGGCCTTCCTGACGTAACGCCTCAAGGGCGCCGATGGCCATGCCGTCGTTGGCGGCCCATACGCCCTTGACGTCGCGGCCAAAGCGGGTGATCCATGCCTGAGTGATGTCGAAAGCCTTGGTTTCGTTCCAGTCGGCGGCTTGGAAGTCCAGCAACTCGACGCCGGGATTCTCAGCGATCGCCAACTCCAAGCCTTGCCGGCGCTCGATCGCCGGCACATTGGACAGAATTCCACCCAAGGCAACAATGCCGCCCTCGCCGCCCATACCATCGATCAGCGCCTGGGTGACCCGCTGGCCGCTCGGCACACCGTCAAAGGACATATGCGCGACATAGTGGGGATCGAAGTCCCAAGGGTGCAGATCGGCCGGCTTGTTCCACTGCGTGACAACGAAACCGCCCGCGTTCGCCACATCCTCGACGATTACCCGGGCGTCCGGGGAATCGTTAGGATCGACATTGAGAATGAGCTTGCCATTCGTGCGCGCCAGCAAGGCACGGATATCGGCGATGCCCTTCTCCGAATTGCCCTCGGTCACCAGCGTCGCGAACTTAGCGCCGATGAAATCGGCAAAGTCCTCGCCGCCCTTGGTGAAGGTCGCGTGATAGGGATTGGCCACGGAACGCATCGAAATCGCAAGTGTGTAGTCAGCAGCCTGCGCCAACACATCCCGCGGCAAGGCGGACGCCATCGCGGCCATACTGGCAAAGCCAGCCGAGCGGGTTAGGAACTGCCGCCGGTCCAATTGATAAATAGGTGACTTTTTGCGCTGCATTGAATTTTCCTCCCGAGGTCATGTCTTCAGTAACTAACCAGTTACTCCACTAGAGACTATGAAGCCAAAAAGCCTTCATTGCAACCCCGGCGTGCGCCATACCCGATCGACGGTAGAGCGGCGCGCCAGCCGCTGCCCAGGCGCAGATATCGGTCGCCGGATCGAAGAGGGGGATCAGGGAGAGGTCTACGAACAGCCGGGCCTTGGCACCGGCGGCTGCGGTGGTTTTCGCGCGCAGGCCGCCGTCCGTCGACGTGGCGATTTCGTCAAAGAAGCCGGCAACGTCGGCGCTTATTGGCCCGCCACCCTGGCGAAGTTTGCCGGAGCGCCCTGCGTCCGCGAACCCGGCGCATCGCCGATGGGTAGCTGGCTGCGGCCCATTATGAGGTCCGCACCTTTTTCCGCGATCATAATGGACGCCGCATTTGTGTTGGAACTGATCAGCGACGGCATGATGGATGAATCGATAACACGAAGACCTTCGAGCCCGCGGACATTCAGGTCCGGGTCGACCACGGCAAGTTCATCAACGCCCATTTTGCAGGTGCCGACCGGGTGATAGTCCGTCTTGCCGGTGCGCCGCGCATAGGCAGCGATTTCGCTGTCGCTCTTCACCGGCGATCCAGGCGCATGCTCGCGCCTTACAAATTTGCGGAAAGTGGGCTGCGCCAGAATTTCCCGTGACATCCGGAAGCCGTCGATCGAACGCTGCATATCGTCCGGTTCCGCCCAATAGTTGGGATCGATGATCGGCGCCGCGAACGGGTCGGCGCTGGCCAACTTGACCGAGCCGCGGCTACGCGGTCGCAGGTAGCATGAGTTTAGGGTGCAGCCGTAACCCTTCAAGCGGCCGACACCCGCCTCGAGCCCGGCGCCCGGGAGGAAATGGAACTGAACATCCGGGGACGGCTGGCTTTGGTCGGCATACCAGAAGCCGCCGGCTTCGGCGAGGTTCGATGTCACCGGCCCCTTCTTGAACAGAACATATTCGAGACCCGCCCACGCCATCTTGTGGGGTTGGGTGTGTTTGTCATAGCTATAGGGACCGGACAGCTCGGCAATGGCGTAAACGTCGATGTGGTCCTGCAGATTCTGCCCGACACCTGGAAGATCATGCAGCGCCGGCACCCCGAGCTTGCCGAGTTCGTCAGCCGGTCCGATGCCTGAGAGCAACAGCAGTTTGGGTGAGCCGATCGCCCCGGAGGTGACGATGACCTCGCTATCGGCGCGCGCCGTGTGCAGTTGCCGATCCGGCGGCCGGACGTATTGCGCGCCGACGGCGCGGCCGTTCTCCAGCAAAATCTTGGTTGCGTGGCAGCCGGTTATGACGGTCAGGTTCGGCCGCTTGCGGGCCTCATAAAGATAACCGACAGCGGTGCTACAACGCTTGCCCTGACGCTGGGTCACTTGATAGATGCCGGTACCATCCTGCCGCGCGCCGTTGAAATCCGGATTGTATGGGATCCCGGCCTCTTGCGCCGCCTGCACATAGACCTTCGACAGCGGATGGGGGCTGATCAGATCGGAAACGGCAAGCGGCCCACCGGTGCCGTGATATTCGTCGGCGAAGCGTTCATTGTCTTCAGCCCGCCGGAAATAGGGGAGTATCTCCCGATACGACCAGCCGTCGCAGCCGTATTCCGTGGCCCAGCCGTCGTAGTCCCGCGCATTGCCCCGGGTGTAGACCATGGCGTTGATGGAACTGCCGCCGCCAAGCACCCGGCCCTGCGGATAAACCATATGACGATTGTCGGAGTGGGTCAGGGGCGCCGTCTCATAGCCCCAGGTCAAGGGCCCCGTCGTCATCTTGTAGAAACCAACGGGCATATGGATGTTGCGGTTCTTGTCCTCGGGACCCGCCTCCAACAGCAAGACTTTGGCCTCCGGCGTTTCGCTGAGACGTGCTGCGATGGCGCAGCCGGCCGAGCCGGCGCCGACAACGACATAGTCGTACATTTTCCAGTCCTCCCTCAGACCAATCACCCAGATCCGGGCGGCTCCCTGGCTGCTTTTCGCCGCTAGGCGATCCGTTGCTCCGTGGCCGGGTCGAAGAACACGGCTTTGTCCATATTGAACGCGAACGGCGCGAGGCTGCCGGCGTCGACCGCGGTGTCCGAGCGCATACGGGCGATTACCTCACGGCCGCCGAGCCGGGTCACGACAAAGGTGTCCGCGCCGGCGGGCTCGACGACTTCGACGGCACATTCGGTTTGGATGACGTTCTTGGCCGTCCGGTCGGCGCCTTCGGCGTCGGTTATCGCCTCCGGCCGGATGCCGAAGATTACCTCGCGCCCATTAAGGCCATTGAGGCCCTCGCCCGCTCCGTTAACGGCCAAGGTTAGTGGCTCGGCGCCGTCGCGATCCAAGGCGACAGCCAGTGCGCCACCATCGGATCTGATCCGACCCTGGATCAAATTCATGGCCGGCGAGCCCATGAAATCCGCCACGAAAATATTGACCGGATCGTTGTAGATCTCGCTCGGCGTGCCAAATTGTTGGACTTCGCCGTCACGCATTACAGCGATGCTGCTCGCCAAGGTCATCGCCTCGATTTGATCGTGGGTGACATAGACGACGGTGGTGCCCATGGATTGATGCAGCCGCTTGATCTCCGTGCGCATGTCGACGCGCAACTTGGCGTCCAAATTCGACAGCGGTTCGTCGAACAGGAACACCTGCGGATCGCGCACCAACGCCCGGCCCATGGCCACACGCTGCCTCTGACCACCCGACAATTGGCTTGGTTTGCGCTTCAACAGAGGCTCGATCTGCAGCAGGCGTCCAACCTCTTGCACCGCCTTGTCGCGCTCAGGCTTTGGCACGCCGCGCATTTCCATGCTGAATGTGATGTTTTGGGCGACCGTCATGTTCGGGTAGAGGGCGTATGACTGGAACACCATGGCGATGTCGCGCTTCGACGGATGCAACTCGTTGACGCGGCGCCCATTAATGCGGATCTCACCGGCGGTGATGCTCTCAAGTCCGGCAATAGTGTTCAGCAGGGTCGATTTGCCGCAGCCCGATGGCCCGACGAGGACGAGAAACCCGCCCTCCTCCAGCGTGATACTGACACCTTTCAGCACCTCGACCGATCCAAAGTGCTTAACGATGTTGTCGATCTCTAGAAAGGACATGAGCCTAACCCTTTACAGCGCCGGCCATCAGCCCGCGGACAAAATAGCGTCCCGATACGACATAGACGACCAGTGTTGGCAGCGCCGCCATGATCGCCCCGGCGAAATGTACATTGTACTCTTTCACACCGGTCGACGAGCTCACCAGATTATTGAGGGCCACCGTCATCGGCATCGAATCGAAGTCAGCGAATGACGCGCCAAACAGGAAGTCGTTCCAGACATTGGTAAATTGCCAAATAACCGTGACCACAATGATCGGGCCGGAGCTCGGTATCAGTATGCGATAGAAGATCTTGAAGAAGCCGGCGCCATCCATTTGCGCCGCCTTCACAAGTTCCGTCGGAAAGGCTTCGTAGTAATTGCGGAAGAATAATGTCGTAAAACCAAGCCCGTATACGACATGCACCAGTACGAGGCCGGGGGTCGTACCCGCCAGGCCGATCTTGCCAAGAACCGTAGCCATCGGAATAAGCACAATCTGGAAGGGGATAAAGCAAGCCAACAGCATCATGCCGAAAACCAGGTCGTGTCCGCGGAATCGCCATTTCGTCAAGACATAACCGTTCAAGGCGCCGAGCAGTGTCGCGATAACGACCGCCGGGACGACCATGGCCAGCGAGTTGGCGAAGAACGGCTTCAGCCCCGTCGGCGAGACGCCGATTTGTGCGGTGCCCCAGGCCTTCAGCCACGGTTCGATCGTAAAGATCTGCGGCAGCGACAGCATGTTGCCGCCGCGGATCTCGTCGAGCGTCTTGACCGAGTTTACCACCATGACGAACAACGGCAGCAGATAATAGATTACGAACACCAGCAAAACGGCGTAGATCGCGGCCCGCGCCAACCGACTGGTGCGGATAGCGGTGTCTTGTGTATTAGCGGCCATCGCCCCGCCCCCTGACCTCGGCGAAGATGTATGGCACGATAAGCGACGCGATCAGCATAAGCATTATGACCGCCGAGGTCGCACCGACACCCATCTGGTTGCGGGTAAAGGTGAAGGAATACATGAATGTCGCCGGCATCTCGGTGGCCCGCCCCGGGCCGCCGCTCGTCATGGCGATCACCAGATCGTACGACTTGATCGCCATATGGCCTAAGACGACAAAGGCCGACAGGAAGGCCGGCCGCAAGAGCGGAATGATGACGCGCCGATAGAGCTGGACATTCGAGGCGCCATCAATCTGGGCCGCTTTGATGATCTCATTGTCGATACCACGCAGCCCGGCCAGGAACATCGCCATGACGAAACCGGAGGTCTGCCAGACCGCCGCGATAACAATCGTGTAAATGGCAAACCTTCGGTCCTTGATCCAGCCGAACTGGAAGGACTCCCAGCCCCAATTCTGCACGACCTGTTCGAGCCCGATACCCGGATCGAGAAACCATTTCCAAGCTGTGCCGGTGACAATAAACGAAAGCGCCATCGGATAGAGGTAAAGCGGCCTGAGCGCGCCCTCGCCGCGGATCTTCTGGTCCAGCAGTATCGCAAGCAGCAGGCCGATCGCCGTGCAAATAACGATATAAAGAAGTCCGAAAATCGCCAGATTCTTGATCGCGATCGACCAATTGCGCTGCTGCCACAACTTGGCGTAGTTGGTCAGTCCAACCCAGTCGAAACTCGGCAAAATCCGAGAGTCCGTGAACGAGAGATAGCCGGTGAAAACGATGAAGCCGTAAACGAAAATGAGAATCAGGATGAAACTCGGTGCCAAAACGAGGCGTGGCAAGGCACCCTGTAGGCGCTCCTGAAAGCTCGGCTCCGGTATGCGGGTCCGCGATCCGACTTCGGCAATTGTTGCCACCGTTGCCTCCTGTTCTTGCGGCGGCAAGTTGTCCCGGCGCCGAGGGCGCCGGGACAACGCACGTATTCCAACAACAGCGCGCCCGCTACAGCGTTAACCAGCTCTTCAACCGCTTCCTCCGAGGAGAACTCGCCGTTGAAGTGGGCCGTTATGACGTCGTAGAACGCATTCTTGACCGATGCCGCGGCGGCGTGACCATGGGCAAGGGAACCGAACAAGGTTCCACTCTCGCTGGCCGCCGCCAAGTCTGCCATGCCTTTCTTGCCGCAGGCATCGAACGCGGTATCCGGTACGTCCATGCGCGCCGGCACCGAACCCTTGACCACGTTGAACGCAGTCTGGAACGCCGGCGACATGATCGAGCTTGCCATCTCGATTTGCGCCTCTCTGCGGTCTTCGCTGACAGAGAACATGGCGAACTGATCGGCGTTGAACGTTACGGTTCCCTGAGATCCGGGGATGCGGAAGCACAGGAAGTCCTCGCCCGGCTGCTTGCCGGCGTTAAGGAATTCGCCTTTCGCCCAGTCACCCATCATCTGCATGCCGGCCTGGCCTTCGATAACCATCGATGACGCAAGATTCCAATCGCGGCCGGAGAAGTTGTCGTCGACGTAACTCCGCAGCGTGGCCATCCGATCGAAGGCTATCTTCATGGTCTCGGAGCCGAGCGCCTCGGGGTCGAGGTCGATGAGAGCGCGTTGATAGAAGTCCGGGCCGCCGGCGCCCATGACGATGCCGTCAAAGATCGTTGCTTCCTGCCAGGCTTGACCACCATGGGCGAGAGGTATGTAACCGGCATCCTTGATCTTGTCCAAGGCCGCCACCAACTCGTCCCATGTCGTCGGTTCGCTCAGGCCGAGCTCATCGAAGATCTTCTTGTTGGCCCAGACCCAATTTGTCGAGTGAACGTTCACCGGCGCGGCGATCCAGGTATCCTCATACTTCGAGAAACTCTGGAGTGCCGCCGGCACAACCTCATCCCAATTCTCGCGCGCGGCGACTTCGTTGAGATTCGCGAGCGCGCCCTCCGCCGCCCAATCGAGAATGTCAAACCCCAGCATTTGGACCGCAACCGGCGGGTTGCCAGAGGTCACGCGCGCGCGCAGGACCGTCATAGCCTGTTCGCCGCCACCGCCGGCAATGGGCATGTCCTGCCAGGTGACGCCCTTGGTTTCGAGATCATCCTTGAGGACGTTAAGGGCCGCGGCCTCACCGCCTGAGGTCCACCAATGCAGAACCTCCACCTCGCCAGCAGCGTGTGCCGGCACGTAGCTTGCGAACAATGCGGCCGTCGACACCGCCGCTAAAAGTGTCCTCTTATTCATTTGCTCTTCCTCCGTCTCATGTTGCGTGTGTGGCGAACCCTTGTCTCGGGGACTGGCGACAATCGGCGCTAGCGAAGCCACCAGTTGGTTCGTGGCCCCCTATGCATCTGTAGTGTCTTGGTCTCGGTGAAATCCTCGACCGCGTGTTTGCCGAGTTCACGCCCGAGACCGCTTTGCTTGTAACCACCGAACGGCAGTTCGGCGTAACCATCCATGAAAGTGTTCAACCAGACCGTTCCGGCCTTGATGCCGCGCGCCAGGTGCATGCAGTTGTCGAAATTCCCACTCCAAACACCGGCGGAGAGGCCGTAGTTCGTGTCATTGGCAACACGGATTGCCTCGTCCGCGTTATCAAAAGTCATGATCGACAGCACCGGTCCGAATACTTCCTCGCGCGCGATCGTCATGTCCGGACGGACGCCGTCGATGACGGTCGGCGCCATGAACTGGCCGGTCGTCGTGTCGAGTGGCCGGCCACCCAGGCGCAACTCTGCCCCGGCGGCTGTGGCTTGCTCGACATAGTCGGTGATCTTGGCGAGATGTTCGGGTGTAATGATTGCGCCGACCTTTGTCGCGTCGTCGAGCGGATCACCGACGACGACCTTTTTCGACGCGGCGATCACACGCTCCACAAACGCGCTTGCGATGTCGGCCGCGACAAGCAGCCGACTGCTCGAGTTGCAACATTCCCCGGCGTTGAAATAGATCCCGAAAACCGCTGCATCGGCCGCGGCGTCGAGATCCGCATCGCCGAATACGATCTGCGGGTTCTTACCGCCGAGTTCGGCAGTGACCTTTTTCAGCGTGTCGGACCCGGCCGCCATGACATGCTTGCCGATGGCCGTGGACCCGGTGAACGAGACCATATCCACATCGGGGTGGCGAATGAGTCGCTCGCCGACCTCTGCGCCGGTGCCGACAACGATGTTAACGACCCCTGGGGGGATATCCGCTTGCAAGAGGATGTCACCGAGGACGAGCGACGTGCCCGAGGTCAGTTCGCTGGGCTTGACCACCGACGTACAGCCGGCAGCAAGCGCAAACGGCAATTTCTGACTGAGGATCAGGAAAGGGAAATTCCAAGGCGTGATTATGGCGACGACGCCAATCGGTTCGCGTAATACGACGCCAAGCATATCGTCGCCAAGATTGGCGTAGCTTTCACCGTGCAGCGTGCGCGCAAGGGTCGCCGCATAACGCCAGATATCGGCAGCGCCCGAGATCTCCGCTCGCGCCTGCGCAATCGGCTTGCCGCTTTCCAGGACCTCTAGTACCGCCAACTCTTCCAGCCGCCGTTCGACAATATCGGCGACCTTCAGCAAGGCACGCGCGCGTGCCGACGCCGTCATTCGTGGCCATGGCCCGTCATCGAAGGCTCGGCGCGCCGCGGCGACCGCTGCCGCCGCATCCGCCGAACTTCCACACGCGTAATCGCTGACCGCGACCCCATGTGCCGGGCTATGGCGCGTCAGGCGCTCGCCGGCCATGGCCTGCTGCCACTTACCGTCGATAAGCAGCTCGAACCGACGCGGCGCGGCAGGCGGCCGTTTCGACGATTCCAGAGAGACGTGCGCGGTCATCGCTGTCCTATCGATTCCCAAACTCAGGCGATCTCTTTTCGCGGAAGCTCGCGACGCCTTCTTGGCAGTCGGCGGTGTTGATGGCGAACCCACCCGCCATCGCGTCGATCGCGGCGGAGCGGCCGTCACCTTGGGCGGCGGCAACGAGCTGTTTGGTCAGCTGCACGGCGATCGGTGCACGGCTGGCGATCCGCGCCGCCAATCGGCGCGCGGTTTCATGGCCCTCACCAGTGCCGCAAGTCACATCGACGAGCCCGATACGCGCGGCTTCAGCCGCGTCAATCGGATCGCCGGTCAAAGCCAGCATTTTTGTCCGGCCCGGGCCAATCAGCCGCACCAGACGGTCGACTCCGGACCAGCCGGGCACGATGCCAACAGTTACCTCGGTAAGACCGAGCTTCGCCTGTTGCTCGGCGACGCGGATGTCGGCGGTCAGCGCCAACTCCAGGCCACCACCAAAGGCCAAGCCGCCGATGACGGCGATCATCGGCTGCCGCAATTGCGCGAGCCGGTCGAACACGACATGGCCATCGCGGATCCAGCGCCGCCACATATCGACCGGTGCCAACCGCGACCAGGCATCGATATCGGCGCCGGCGCAAAAGGCCCGGTCGCCCGCCGCCGTCAGCAGGACCACGCGGACGTCATGGTCGTGATCGATGCGGGCGGCGATATCTTGCAGTTGGTCCAGCATTACCGGCGTGAGCGCGTTGAGTTTGGCCGGACGGTCGAGGGTGATCGTCGCCACGGTGTCATCGATGTGCAAGTTGACGCTACCGTCTGACATCACGCGCGTTCCTTAAGTTGTAGGCCCATCGGCTCGGGTCGGAATAAAGCCGCGTCCATCGTCTTGAGGTTTTCCGCGACCCGCAGTTCGAATCCAGCAACGCTCAGGATGTCGCGCTCCAGCTCAACGCCCGGTGCGATCTCGACGACCTCAGGACCCCGGTCGCCGAGGCGAAGCACGCAGCGCTCGGTTACATAGAGAACGCTCTGATTCTGTTCACGCGCACGCTTGCCGCTGAACGAGACTTGTTCCACCTCGGGCACCAGCTTGCTGACTTTGCCCTCGCGGTCGATCCGCAGCATGCCGTTTTCGATTGTCAATTCGGCGCCGACGGTGAAGGTGCCGCTGAAGACGATCCTGCGGGCGCGGGCGGTGATATCGATGAAACCGCCAATGCCGGCGGTGAGGTGCGGCCGGGCCGCCAGGCGCGATACGTTGACGTTGCCGCCGCTGTCGATCTGCAAGAAGGACAACAAGGTGCAATCGAAACCGCCACCCTGGAAGTAGATGAATTGTTGCGGCGAGGGCATGATCGCCTCGGCATTGGCGGCGCAGCCGAACTGGAAATCGAGCAGCGGTACGCCCCCGACCGCGCCCTGCTCGATCACCCATGTGACGGCCCCGTGTTGCGCTTCCTCAAGCAGGATGCGCGGCACGTTGGCGGAGATCCCGAAGCCGAGATTAACGGCGTCACCCTGACACAACTCGTGCGCCGCGCGGCGACCAATGACCTTCGACACGCCCCACTCGGTGAGTGCGAACGAGGCGGCCGGCCTTTGTATCTCGCCACTTACCGCCGGGTCGTAGCTCGTCTGTGTCGTCTGGCGCTGATCCGGGTCGACCACGACACAGTCGACGAGCACGCCGGGCACGTGCACCCGCTGCGGCGGGATCGCGCCGGCGCGTGTTTGGCGCTTAACTTGGGCAATGACGGTGCCGCCGTTGTTACGGGCCGCGAGTGCCTGTTCCAGGACGCCCAGATAAGCGCCCTCATGCTCGAAGCTGATGTTGCCGCGCTCGTCCGCAGTGGTGCCACGAATGATGGCGACATCCGGCACGATGGTTGGAAAAAAGAGCCAGGTGTCGCCTTCGAATTCGACCCGGCGGACAATGGGCTCGGCCGCGGCCTCGTTGAGGGCACAGCCGTCGCGCCGCGGGTCGACGAAGGTGTCGATCCCAACTTTGGTCAATACGCCCGGCCGCTTGGCGGCCGCCTCGCGATGCATGTCGAAAAGAATGCCACTCGGGACATTGTAGGCCGCGACCTTGTTCTCGCCGATGAGGCGCCAGATCTTCGGCTGCGGCAGCGACGAAGGGCCGCTGGGTAGAGAGCCGGCGATGACGCGGCGCAGCAAACCGGGTTCGGCGAGGTGGTCGATGCCCTTGATGCCGTACATGTCGCCTGCGGCGATCGGATTCAGCATCGTCAAACCGCGCGGCGACGCGCTGGCCTCGAAGCGCTCGCCGATGGCGCGCAACACCCGGTCGGGGCAGCCGAGGCCGCTCGACGAACTGACCGAGACGACAGCGCCGTCGGGGATTTTGGCAGCGGCTTCGTCGGCAGTAACAAACCTGGTCATGCGCCCTGCCTCATCCTCGAACGACCGTCGATCGCTGGCCGGTCCGCGCGGCCTGCGCAACGGAAAGGGCCAGAGCCAAAGATCGGATGCCGTCTTCGCCGGTGGCGGCGGGCGTGCCGTCGCCACGAACCGCCGCGTTGAACAGACGGACGGCGCGTTCGTACAGATTCTCGTGTTCGACGGCGATCTGCTCCTCACCCGCAGCGGTACGCAGCAGGACCGAACCCATCGGCTGTTGGGTCATGACATCGCGGGCGATGATGGAGCCCTCGGTGCCGTGCACCTCGAGGCCCGTCCCGGCGTGGCCGAGCGTAAAGCCGTCGTGGAGTTGGGCAATCAAACCGGACTGAAACCGAATAATGGCCATAACGCCATCCTCGAGCCCGGCTTTCGCCAGCGCCGCGCGCTGGGTCAGCGAAACGACTTCCTCCGGCTCGTCAGCGAGGTCGAAGCGCAACGTGTCGGCGTCGTGGACGGTGATGTCGAGGATGACGCCGCCGCCGGCGGCAGGATTGTCGATGCGCCAAGTCTGCAGGTGCTCCGGCAAGAAAACAGCATGAAAGACGCGCGCTGCGACCGGCGTGCCGATCCGGCGCGTCTGAACGAGTTCGCGAATCTTCCGATGCGTCGCGGCGTTGCGGAGGTGATGGTTGGTGCCCATGACGACGCCCGCTTCGGCGCATGCATCGACCATGCGGCGGGCATCCTCAAGGGTCAAGGCCAGGGGTTTTTCGCACAGCACATGCTTGCCAGCCGCCGCCGCCGCTATGACCTGGTCACGGTGCAGCTCATTGGTCGTGCTGATATAGACAGCCCTCACCGAGGGATCTGCGAGCAGTTCGTCGACAGAGTGATAACTCTTGGCAATCTTGTTCTGATCGGCATAGGCACGGCCGCGCGATGCGTCCGAACTCATGACCGCCACGACATCGCTATCCAATTGCGCGCGGAACGCCGGGATCATCCATTCGCGCGCAATTGTGCTCGCACCGATCAGACCCCAACCGATATCATCCGTCATACGTTCACTCCAGCGGTGGCGTTCGCTGCGCCGCAGGTTCCGCGGACGATCAGACGCGGCGCGAAGATCTCCTGCTCCGGCGCGGCCGTCGGGTTTCGCACCTGGCGCAGCAGCGCGCGCGCGGCGGCGTGGCCAAGCTCATTCGGGCGCACCGCAACGCTCGTCATCGGCGGTATCGTGCTGGCCGCCTCCGCGACATCATCGAACCCGATCACGGCAAAGTCGCGGCCTGGCGAAAGCCCTCGCCCGCCCAGCGCCGCGAGGGCGCCGAATGCCACCACGTCATTGAAGCAAAGGGCGGCGGTCGCCGGCTCGTTCGGCCCAACGAGAACACGACCGAGCGCGTCAGCGCCGCCCTGCCGGCCGACGGGCGCGTGAACAATGAGTTGCTCGTCGAGCGGCAGGCCGCGCCCGGCGATGGCGCGTCGATAGCCTGCCTCTCGGTCGCGCTGGACAACCATATCGGGTAGGCCGCCAAGAAAGGCCACGCGCCGATGCCCGAGATCGAGAAGATGCTCGGTCGCCAAACGCGCGCCGAGCACATTGTCCGGCGCAACCAAGTTCGCGTCATGCCCCGGTACACGACGCATAACCAGGACAACCGGCACGCCGGCGGTTTCAAGCTCCTGCAGATACGACGCTTCCGTGCCCTTGGCCGGCGCGATAATCAGGCCTGCCGCGCCGTGCTCGCGCATGGCGTCCGTGACTTTGCGTTGGCGCGAGACAACCTCGTTCGTGCTCGCCACAAGCGTGACGTAGCCTTGTTCCTCCATGGCTTCCTGAATGCCGACCGCGAGCTCGGTGTAGAAGGGATTGGTCAGGTCGTTGATGATCATGGCCGCCATTTGCGACGATCTCTGGCGCAAGTTGGCGGCGACCCGGTTGTAAACGTAGCCCAGGTTCTTGATCGCCGACTTGACCCGCAGGCGGGTCTCTTCCTTGACCAGCGGGCTCTCGCGCAAAACCAGGGAGACAGTCGCCCGCGAGACACCGGCTTCGGCAGCTAAGTCCATAATCGTCACGCGCGTCATTTAGATCGATCTAATCTTTAGGATAAGCAGGCTTTTCCATTAACCCATTATTTTTAGGCACTATTTCCTGATTTTATCCTGGTGATTTCGTGCTTATCACTTTCCACTGGCCATAATTATTAGATCGATCTAAATTCTCCGTCAAGTTCTATCGCAGACGTCCGAGGCGGGAGTGAGCAAGAATGCGCGTGGATAATCGTCTAACAGCGAAGGCGTTGGCACCGAGGCTGGACAGGTTTCTCGAGCTTTCCGGGAAGAAGCTGCTGGCCCTCGACAAGAATTGGGACACAAGCCGCGGTTCACCAGTTATCACACGACGTGGAAAGTACGTGGCGCAGTCCTGGACCGAATGGACACAGGGCTTTCAGTTCGGCTGCCAACTATTGCAGTTCGACGCCACCGACGATGAGCGCTTCCTCGAACTCGGGCGCGACAATATGTCGCGATATATGTCGCCTCACCTTAGCCATGTCGGCGTGCACGACCACGGCTTCAACAACGTTTCCACATACGGGAATCTATGGCGATTGGGGCGCGAAGGGCGCACCGGCGACAATGAGGATCGTCTGCGGATGTACGAAATGGCGCTGATGGTTTCCGGTGCCGTCCAGGCAGCCCGCTGGACAACCCTGGCCGACGGGTCCGGCTTCGTCTACTCGTTCAACGGGGCACATTCCTTATTCAGCGATACGATCCGCTCGTGCCGCTCGCTCATGCTGGCGCATCGTCTCGGCCACTACCTGCTGGGTGAAAGCGATCGCCGGATTTCCCTGTTGGATCGCGCCCTCCAGCATCTCGACAATTCGGCAAAATACAACGTCTACTTCGGTGAAAACCGCGATGCCTATGACGAACCCGGCCGGGTCGTCCATGAGAGCCTCTTCAATACCGCCGACGGCAGCTATCGTTGCCCAAGTACGCAGCAGGGCTATTCTCCCTTCACCACCTGGACGCGCGGACTCGGTTGGATTCTGTTGGGATTTGCCGAACAGCTGGAATTCATTCGCGCCTTGCCGGCGGCCGAGATCAAGGATTACGGCGGTCGTCCGGACGTCCTGCGCCGCTACCTTGCCGCGGCCCGGGCAACAGCGGATTTCTATATCGCGAACACAGCGCTGGATGGCGTGCCCTACTGGGACACCGGCGCGCCGGGCCTGGCCGCGATGCCGGACTGGCGGCGCCAGCCGTCTCAACCGGACAATCCGTTCGAACCGGTCGACAGCTCCGCTGCGGTCATCGCGGCGCAGGGGTTGCTCCGACTGGGCCGGTTTCTGGGCGCCGACGAAGTTGGAAAGCGATACTATCAAGCCGGCCTGACGGTCGCGCGCACCTTGTTCGCGGAGCCGTATTTGGCCACAGAGCCGCGCCATCAGGGTCTTTTGCGGCATTCCATCTACCACCGGCCGCGCGGGTGGGACTACATACCGCGGGGCGCAAAGGTACCGCTCGGCGAGGCCAGCATGTGGGGCGACTATCACGCGCTGGAGCTTGCCGTGTTGCTGCGGCGCGAGATTAGAGGCGACAGCTATCACACATTTTGGGGAAACGAAGCCTGAGCCGTTTTGCGGCGTAGCTTGACGTCCAGGTCGCTAAGTGGCTCGGTTGTGATGCGCACAAGCGCACTCCGCAACGCTGGTGACAAACTACCGGTAGAGGGGCGGCGCGGTTAATCGTCCGGCCGCCGCGGTGGCTGGAGAAACGGAACGAGAGGGCATCGCGCCATGCAGGTTCCCATTCACGATCACACGGTCCTCTATCGTCGCTACAAGCCGGCGCTCGATGCCGCAGTCGCGCGCGTATTGGCGAGCGGGCAGCTTGATTGGGGGCCGGAGGTGCCGGCCTTCGAAGACGCGTTCGCGAGATGGCTGGGTGCCACCCATGCGGTCGGCACAAACTCGGGCACCGCGGCGCTGAAGGTTGCGCTGCGGGCACTCGGTGTCGGTCCAGGCGACGAGGTGATCACGGTCCCGAACAGTGATATCGGTTCGACGGCGGCGATTCACCATGTCGGTGCAACGGCGGTTTGGGTCGATGTCGAGCCCGACACCGGCAATATTAACCCAGCACTGGTTGCCACCGCGGTGACGCCGCGCACGGCCGCAATCCTGCCGGTTGACCTGTACGGCCACCCAGCCGACCTAGCCGCGCTGCGCACAATCGCCGAGCGGCACGGTCTGGCGATTGTCGAGGATGCTTGCCTCGCGCTCGGCGCCGCCATCGATGGCCGGCCGGTTGGACAGTGGGCCGACATCACCTGCTTCAGCTTCGCACCGACCAAACATCTCGGCGCCTATGGCAGCGCCGGCGCCGCCGTCACCGATGATGGCGCCCTGGCGCAGCGCATGCAGCGGTTGGTCGGCTATGGGCAGAATCGCGAGCGGCACTATGGCGACAACCTGGCGGCGGCGCCCTTGGAGCATTTGAGCGAGGGCCTCAACGAGCGGCTCGACGAGCTTCAGGCGGCGATGCTGCGGGTCAAGCTCCCCCACCTTCGGGAAATCATCGACGGCTACATCGCCCGCGCCGCGGTTTACACCGACAGTCTCGCCGGTGCGGCGGTGCGGACGCCCGTCATCCGGCCCGGCGCCATCCATACCTTTCGGAACTATGTGGTCCATGTCGAAGCCCGCGACCATGTGCAGCGCCGGCTTGCCGACGCGGGCATTGCGACGGCGCTCAACTACGCGCCGCCGCTGCACCGCCAGCCGGCCTATCGTGAGACCAGCGCCGCCGCCGAATCGTTCCCCGTCGCCGATCGTCTTGGCGAGACCCTGCTGGCCTTGCCCATCGGCCCGCACCTGGATGGGCCGATCTGCCAACGCGTCGCACAGGCGTTAGCCGCGGCGGTCTAGAGGATGTCGTCGCGAATGCAGGCCTTGGCATGTGCCGGACCGACGACCGCCAATTCCGGCACAACCGCCGCACACTCGGGCCTTGCGTAGGGGCAGCGGGTGCGGAACACACAACCAGAGGGCGGATTAATGGGGCTCGGTATGTCGCCCTGCAGAATGATCCGGTTCCGTTTCACCGTCGGATCGGGCACCGGCGCGGCGGAGAGCAAGGCCTCGGTATAGGGATGTTTTGGGTTGCGATAGAGCGTGTTGGCCGGGGCAACCTCCATGATCCGACCGAGATACATCACGATGATCCGGTTGGAGACATACTCGACGACGCTCAAGTCATGGGCGATGAACAGCATGGTCAGGTTGAGATCGTCCTGTAGATCGCGCAGCAGGTTCATCACCTGGGCCTGGATCGAAACATCGAGCGCCGAGACCGGCTCGTCCGCGACGACGAAATCGGGTTCGACCGCCAAGGCCCTGGCAATGCCGATGCGCTGCCGCTGGCCGCCCGAAAATTCATGGGGATAGCGCCGCATATGCTCCGGTTCGAGGCCAACACGGCGCAGCAGTTCGGCGATGCGATCGAGCTTTGCGCTGCCCTCCGCCAACCCATGGATCTCCAGCGCCTCGCCGATCGTGTCTTGGACCAACATCCGCGGATCTAGGCTGGCATAAGGATCCTGAAAGATAATCTGCATGCGCCGGCGATATTCACGCATCCGCGTTCGCGGCAATTGGGTGATATCGACACCAGCGAAACGCACCTCACCTTGCGTCGGCTCCGTCAGGCGCAGCAGACTGCGCCCGACCGTCGTCTTGCCGGACCCGGACTCGCCGACCAGGCCGACAACCTCACCCTCCGCCAGCTCGAATGAAACTTGGTCGACCGCTTTGACGTGGCCGACAACCCGACGAAGCAGGCCGCCGCGGATGGGAAAATACTTCGCCAGATCCTGCACTTCGACGAGCGCACCGTCTGTCGGCGCAGAGGGGGTAACCGCCGTCATAGTTCAGCCCAACGGAGACATCGGGAATAGTGCCCATCGGCGGTTTCGGACAACGCGGGAACGGCCCGGGCGCAGTCCGGGATCGCCTGGCCACAGCGCGGCTCGAAGGCGC
This sequence comes from Alphaproteobacteria bacterium, assembly GCA_021774445.1. GTDB lineage: Bacteria > Pseudomonadota > Alphaproteobacteria > UBA6615 > UBA6615 > SZUA-147. The sequence continues at coordinate 11,915 of JAJFJA010000047.1, read as the reverse complement.
AGCCCGGCGGCAAGTTTCTGGGGTTCGGCACATTGCCGGGGATCGCCTCCAGGCGATAGCCGTCGTCGCCGTCGTCGTGCGCGACCCGTCTTGGGACACTGTTCAGCAGGCCGATCGTGTAAGGGTGCCGGGGCGATTTGAACACGTCGAGCACCGTCCCTTGCTCGACAATGCGGCCGCCATACATGACCACGACGCGGTCTGCCACGTCGGCAACGACGCCGAGATTGTGGGTGATGAAGATGATGCTCATCCCCCCTTCGAACTCACGTTGCAGTGTCCGCATCAGATCCAAGATTTGCGCCTGGATCGTCACGTCGAGCGCGGTCGTCGGTTCGTCCGCGATCAGCACGGTGGGATTGCACGACAATGCCATGGCGATCATCGCCCGCTGACGCATGCCGCCGGACATCTGATGGGGGTATTCGCGGACGCGCTTGTTCGCATCGGCGATGCCGACCCTATCCAGCATGTCGGCGGCCAAGACCATGGCCTCGCGACGAGACTTGCCACGGTGGAGCCGGATCGCCTCGGCGATCTGATCGCCGATCGTGAACACCGGGTTCAGGCTGGTCATCGGCTCCTGAAAGATCATCGAGATGTCGTTGCCGCGTATCCGCCGCATGGCGCGATCGTCCATGGCGGTGAGCTCGACGACGTCGCCGCGTTTGCCGCGGAAGAGGACGTGGCCGCCGACAATGCGCCCGGGCGGCGAGGGAATCAGGCCCATGATCGACAAGCTGGTCACCGACTTGCCCGATCCGGACTCGCCGACGACCGCCAGGGTTTCACCCCGCCTGACCGTGAAAGAGACACCATCTACCGATTTGACGACACCGTCCTCGGTATCGAAATGCGTGCGCAGGTCATCAACGGACAGCACCAACTCAGGAGCCAAATCTTTCACGCGCGCAATCTCCAAAGACGAGCGAGGCGCTAAGCATGGCCGCGGTCGCTCACTCATGGCAATCCCCTCTGCATACGACCACATTGACGGCGGCATTGGCAAACCTGTAGCATTTCGTGCAATCATTCCTGTATGCAACGGGTGTTCGAATGGACTCAATGAGCGGCAAAGTCGCCATCGTGACAGGGGCGGGCTCCGGAATGGGCCGCGCCACGGCGGTTCTGTTCGCGCGAGAGGGCGCTCGGGTCGTGCTTGCCGACATCGACCCCGCCGCAGGAACGGCGGTTTGCGAGGCCATCCGTGCCGAAGGCGGCGAGGCCACCTTCGTCAAAACCGACGTCGCCCACGAGGCTGAGGTCGCGGCACTGGTTGAAGTCGCCGAAGGAAGCTATGGCGGCCTGCATACAATCTTCAACAACGCCGGCATCGAACAGCCGTTTACGCCGTCGGATCAGGTGACCGAGGAACTCTTCGACCGCGTCATCGGCGTCAACCTGAAGGGCACATTCTTCGGCTGCAAGCACGCCATTCCGGCGTTATTGCGGGCCGGCGGCGGTACGATCGTCAACAACAGTTCGGTCAGCGCCTTTGCCAATGTCGGCGGCAATGCGTCCTACGCATCGTCCAAGGGGGCGGTCATGTCGCTCACTCGGGTCCTGGCGATCGAGTACGCCGACCGTAACATCCGAGTTAATGCGATTTGCCCCGGTGTCATTGACACCGGCATGAACCAGCGCAATTTGGAGCGCGCCGCCGACCGGGAAACGGTGCGCGACCGGTGGATGAGCGTCACGCCCCTCGGTCGCATGGGCACCCCTGAAGAGATCGCCCAAACGGTGCTCTATCTGGCCTCCGATCAGTCCACCTTCACGACCGGAATCGGCCTGCTCATCGACGGCGGCCGGGTGGCCACCTGATGGGTCGGCTGCAAGACAAGGTTGCGATCGTCACCGGGGCCGCCCGCGGCATTGGCCGCGCCGTGACCCGCGCTTTCGCCGCCGAAGGTGCCGCCGTGTATGCCGTGGACGTTATCGAAGACGACTTGGCCGAGGTGGTGGCCGCGCTCGATGCCGAAGGCCTGGTTGCGTCTCCCTTGGTTGCCGACATCGCGGTGCCGGATGACGTCGAGCGTATTGCCGCGCACGCGATCGAGGCTGCCGGCCGCATCGATTGCCTGGCCAACGTCGCCGGCATTATCACCTATGAGCCGATCGAGGAGATGAGTCTTGCCGAGTGGGACCGCATTCTCGGGGTCAACCTGCGCGGCACCTTCATGTGCGCCCGCGCGGTGGTGCCGACCATGAAGCGGCAACGGTCCGGCTCCATCATCAATGTCTCGAGTCGCGCCGGCGCCATGGGATTTGCCGATATGACCGCCTATTGCGCCGCCAAGTTCGGCGTTGAGGGGTTGAGCCGGGCCCTCGCATTGGAACTAGCGCCATTCGGCATCGCCGTTAATACGATTACGCCGGGCACGCCCGTTCACACCGCCATGAGCGAGGTCACCTACACACCGGACAAACGCAAGATCTGGCAGGATCCGGCGGTTATAACCCCCGCTTTCGTCCATCTCGCCTGCCAAAGCGCCGAGGGCCTGAACGATCAATATGTCAATGCCTGGGACCTCACCAAGCAGTTGCAGGCCCAGGGTGCAGGGGCTAAGCAATGAAAGTCGTGGTACTCGACCCCACAGGATCGGATGAACTCGCTTTCCTGCAGGAATTTGCGCCGACACTCGATCTCGTAGCGCCGGCATCGGCGGAGGAGCCGCTGATCCCCCTGCTGTCAGGCGCCGCCGCCCTGCTGAGCAAGGGCTGTATGGTCAGCGACGACCTGATGGCGGCCGCCGGCGATTCTCTCAAGCTTATCCAACTCCGTTCGAGCCGCCGGGACCGGGTCGATCTCCCGGCAGCGCGCTCCCGCGGCGTTCGGGTCGCGCTGATGCCGCAGGTCGGCTGCATTGCGGTGGCGGAGCAAGCCATGTCGTTGATGCTGGGGGTCTCGAAAAAGATCGTGCAGGGCCATCAGGCGACCGTGGCCGGGGCCTATCGGGAGCGCGGCGTGGAGCCGATCCGCACCGAGGAGCGACGTCATAAGTTCCAGTGGATGCAGCTACCAGATATCTTCGAATTGAACGGCACCACACTCGGCCTGGTCGGATTCGGCGAGATCGCGACGGAGGTTGCCCGGCGGGCCCGCGCCTTTGGCATGGAGGTGCTCTATTGGAAGCGCCAGCGCCTGCCGGCGGAAATCGAAGCTGAAGAAGACGTGTCCTATCGCGACCTGCCTGCATTGCTGGCGGAAAGCGACATCGTCAGCCTGCACGTACCGCTGACGCCGGAAACGGAATGCCTGATTGACGCCGAGGCGTTCGCCCGGATGAAAAACGAAGCCTATCTCATCAATACCTGCCGGGGTGGCGTCGTTGATGAGGAGGCCCTCGTCAACGCCCTGAAGACAGGCAAAATAAAGGGGGCGGGCCTGGATGTGTTCTTTTACGAGCCCATCCCGCACGACCATCCGCTGCTAAGTCTCGATAATGTCCTCCTGGCGCCGCATATGGGCGGCGGCTCGGGGGGCGCCCGGATGAAACAGGCGCGCGACGTGATGATGAACCTGGTGGCGCTAAGTGAGGGCGGGCCGCTCAAGCATCTGATCTAGCTTGCCTCGCCACCGAATGGAGGGCTGCGCATGACCAAAGCGTTCTTAGTCGGTAGGGTTGTCGATGGAACCGGCGCGCCGCCGCGCCAGGATTGTGCCGTGGTCACGGAGGGCGACCGCATCGTCACCGTGGGCGCCCAGGCCGAGGTCGCCATCCCGCCTGGCGCCGAAGTCATCAGCGCCCCGCAGGCGACGCTGATCCCCGGGCTGATCGACCTGCATGTGCATTTGGCCTACAGCGGTGCCGCACAGCGCGACCGCTTCCGCACCGATGTCGTCAGCCTGTCCTACGCCCAAATGGCTCTGCGCGCGGCCGGCTATGCCGCGGCGACGTTGCGGGCCGGCTTTACGACATTGCGGGATGTGCACGCCCCCGGAGGGGCCATTATCGATCTCGGCCGGGCGATCCGGGCGCGGCAAATTGCCGGACCGACAATCCACGCCTGCGGTGTCGGCCTCTCGGTGACCGGCGGGCATATGGACCAACCCGGCTGGGGCGACCATGTTCAGCTCGACGGCGTGACCTGCGCCTGCGACGGTCCGCGCGCGTTCCGCCGCGGCGTCCGGCAACAGGTCAAGCGTGGTGCGGACCTCATCAAGATCAACGCCTGCGTCAGTTCGCTGCTGGACCCGAATCATCCCTACCGGCAGGAAATGACGGATGAGGAACTGTCGGCTGCCTGCGACGAAGCGCATGTTCTGGAGCGCCACGTCGCCGCACATACCTCCGGCGGGCCCGGACTGACGGCTGCCGTGCGCGCCGGTGTCGATACCATCGAGCATGGTCACTGGCTCGACCGCGAGACTGCCGATTTGATGGCGGAGCGCGGCACGATCCTGGTGCCCACCTTGCTGGTCAACGAGCGCAACTTCGATTTCCCGCGCGAGGAACTCGGCGGCTCAAAGGAACAGTGGCGCTGGCTTGAGCAGTCGCGCGACGCCAAATGGCTGAGCCTGGAGATCGCCCGGCAAGCCGGTGTGAAGATCGGCTGCGGCACCGACGCCGGATACATGATCCCCCATGGCGAGATGAACGCCCGTGAATTGGAACTGCTGGTCCAAGGCGGCCTCAGCGAGGTCGAGGCGATCCGCTCAGCGACCCGTATCGGCGCCGAGCGCTTGGGCATCAATGCCGGCGAGATTGCGGCTGGCCGGACCGCCGACCTCGTGCTGGTCGACGGAGACCCCGTTGCTGACATCAAAGTGCTGCAGCAACAGCACCTGTTACGCGTGTTTAAGGCGGGCACGGAGGTGCCCAGGGAAGGTGAGGCCGCATGAGCGTTTCGTAACGCGCACAAACTTCGTGCACAATCACCACTGATAAGGGAGGAATACCATGAGAAAATTGCTGTTACTCACCGCCGCCGTAGGCCTGTTCGCGGGCACTGCGTTGGCGCAAGGCAACGACATCGAGATTGTCTTTGCCGAAGATCGCGTCGATCACGCAACCTTCGACCCACGGGTGACCCAGTCGCGCCATGAGGAGCAGGTGATCACCCAGGTCTTCGACCAACTGCTTGCCGCCGACGAGAACGGCACCATCCATCCCGGTCTCGCCACCGAGTGGCAGGTTTCGGAAGACGGGTTGTCTTTTACGTTCCAGTTGCGCGATGACGTCACCTTCCATGACGGCACGCCGTTCAATGCTGAGGCCGTAAAGTTTACCTTCGACTCGATTGTCGATCCCGATCTTGGTTCCCAGGGCGCCGTGGACATCATCGGTCCATACGCCTCGACCGAGGTACTGGGTGAGCACGAAGTCCGCGTGACCTTCAGCCGCCCCTACGGCGCCGCCTTGGGCGCATTCGCCGAGTCCGAGCTGTCGATTGTCAGCCCGACGGCGGTCGAAAGCCTGGGTAATGACGGCTTCGCGCAAGCCCCGGTCGGTACCGGCCCGTTCAAGTTTATCGAGTGGGAGAAGGGTAAGCAGGTCGTCCTCGAGCGCAACGACGACTACAACTGGGCGCCCGGATACATGAACCACCAGGGCCCCAGCAATGTCAGCCGGGCTGTCGTGCGGTTTATTCCTGACGCCAGCACCCGCGTCGCCGCCCTTGAGGCTGGCGAAGTGCAGGTCTCCGAGCTGGTACCGGCACTCGATATGCGGCGCCTTAGCAGCGGCGATGAATTCGACACGATCGTCGGCAACGCCGCCGGTTTGCCGTTCGGCGCCCTGTTCAACACCAGCAAGGGCCCGTTCGCGGACAAGGCGGTGCGGCAAGCGTTCATGCATGCCATCGACCGGCCGCGGCTGGCGGAGAATCTGTTCTTCGGCTTTGCCGATCCGGCGTTTGGTCCGATCAGTTCCTCGACACCGAGTTACTGGGCCGGCAACGACGCGTATTACGGATTCGATCTCGACAAGGCCGGCGAGTTGCTGGAAAGCAGCGGCTGGAAACTGGGGGATGACGGTGTTCGATATAAAGACGGAGAACCGCTGTCGATCTACTTCCCGTCACTGTTGGAGCCCGATACGGCCGTCGCCGTACAGGCGGACGTCAAGCGGGCCGGTTTCGACGTCCGGGTCGAGAATGTGCTGAAAGCACGCCAGGACGAGCTGATTTTTGCCAACGACTACGACATGTTGGTGATCCGCTGGGTCTCCAACGACCCCGGCGTGCTGTCGATTCCGTTCCACAGCCGCAATATCGTCGAGCCCGGCAAGTTCAAGTTCAACTGGGCGCGTTATGCCGACGACGGTTTGGACAAGCTGCTCGAGGATGCGGAGAGCGCGGCGACGCCTGACGACCGTGACAAACTTTACGGGGCGATTCAAAAACAGGTTATGGATGAGGGTATCTTCCTGCCGATCCACAACCAAGTACAGACGATCGCCCACAGCAGTGATCTGACCGGCTTCCGCCTGGCCGCCGGCCAGTGGCAGTTGCGGTTCTATGAGGTTACGCGGACCAACTAGTACCGCGTCTTTTGGCTAGACCGGGCCGATCCTCCACCGCTGGGGGATCGGCCCGTTCCGGCATAGGATTGTCTGTTCGTGATCTATTTCGTACGCCGCATTGTTGGCATCATCCCGGTCTTGTTGGTGACCTGGACGCTGGTGTTCATTGTCCTGGAAATCATTCCCGGCGATCCCGTGAATCTGATGCTGGCCGGACGGCCGGCGTCGGAGGAGGTACGCCAGCGCGAGCGGGAACGCCTCGGCCTCGACAAGCCGGTGATCGTCCGTTACGGGAGTTTCCTCGTCCGCGCCGTCAAGGGCGATCTCGGCGATTCCTTTCGCACTCGCCAGCCGGTCACGGAAATGATCCTGGAGCAACTGCGTCCGACGCTCGAACTGTCGGCCGGTGGTTTTCTCGTCGGCGTTACCCTCGGTGTCGTACTCGGGGTCGTCGCCGGCATAAGACCGAACTCCTGGCTCGACACCTCAGCGATGTTTGTTGCTCTGATAGGGGTGTCGCTGCCTAGTTTCTGGACCGGTATGACGCTCATATTCGTCTTCGGCACGACACTGCGGTGGGTGCCGATTGTCGGTGACGGCATAACCGCGCTCATACTACCGTCCATCACGGTCGGGCTGTTTCTCTCCGGCGGTTTGGCCCGGCTGATCCGCTCCAGCATTCTTGAAGTGATGAACCAGGACTATATCCGGACCGCGCGGGCCAAGGGTCTGGCCCATTGGGTCGTGGTCATGAAGCACGCCATGCGCAACGCGCTGATACCGCCGGTGACGCTCTTGGGTGTGCAGTTCGGTCTGCTGATCACCGGCGCGGTCATCACCGAAAGCGTGTTTGCCCGTCCCGGGCTCGGCCAGTTATTGCTGCAATCGGTGCTCAACAAAGACATCCCGCTCGTGCAGGCGTTAGTGGTCTATGCCACCGGCGTCTATATCGTACTCAACCTGATCGTCGACTTGCTGTACGGCGTCATCGATCCGCGCATTAAGTTGGAGCAGGCGACATGACGGTTCTTACGACTCTGCCCAAACCGGCGCGGTCGCGTTTCGCTGCCGGCCGGGTCGTGCGGGCACTCGTTGTCAATCCCGGCGCTTTGATCGGCGCCATCATTCTGACCGCACTGGTGATCGGCGCCATCTTTGCACCTCTACTGGCGCCGTTTGAGCTCTATGCCACGGACACCGGGCCACGGCTCAGTCCACCGACCACCGGGAACCTGCTCGGCACCGACCTGCACGGACGCGACATCTTCTCGCGCGTGCTCTATGGCGGCCGCTTTTCCCTATCCGTCGGCATTGCCACCGTGCTGTTCGCAGCCGTTCTCGGCAGCTTGTTCGGGGTTTTTATCGGTTTCGTCGGCGGCCGGGTCGACGCTGTCGGATCCCGCATTATCGACGTCATGTTCGGCTTTCCGTCGATCGTGCTGTCGATCTTGATCGTCGCCGTGCTTGGCGTCGGTCTGGTGAACGTGGTTATCGCCGTCGGCATCGCCGACATCCCACATTTCGCGCGGGTCGTGCGCGGCGCCGTCTTAGGGGCGAAGGAGCAGCTTTTCGTCGAGGCGTCGCGGGCGCTCGGTGCCGGCGATTTGCGCATCATGCTGCGTCACATCATGCCGAACATTCTGCCGACGATGATCGTTCTGGCAACGCTGAATCTGGGCAACGCAATCCTATCGACGGCATCGCTCAGTTTTCTCGGCCTCGGCGCCCAGCCGCCGACGCCGGAATGGGGGGCCATGCTCAGCTCGGGCCGCGAGTTCATGCGTTACAACCCGTCGATCATGATCTTCCCCGGACTGGCGCTATTCCTGGCTGTCATGTCGGTCAATCTGCTGGGCGACCGGCTGCGTCAGGTCCTCGACCCCCGCACCGCCGATTGAGGCAGAGAAATGGACATACCGATGCAAAACAAACTAGCCGACCGGATCAAGCTGCGCGAGGAGTCCGTGCGCACGCGCATGCTCAACATCGCCGGCAAACTGGACGACGTCATCGCTTTGGGCCGCGGTGATCCGGACCTGCCGACCCCGGCTCACATCGTCGAGGCCGGTCAACGCGCGCTGGCGAACGGGGCTACCCATTACACCCACCCCATGGGCATGCCGATCCTGCGGGAGGCGATCGGCGAGACGTTGGCCGATGTCGACGGCCTGAATTATGCCATCGACGAGATCGTCGTGACAACCGGTGCGCAGGAGGCGGTGTTCGCCGCCATGCTTGCCTGCGTCAACCCCGGTGACGAGGTTATCGTGCCGGCGCCGGGCTATACGTCGTATGATCAGGCGATCGAGCTGGCCGGCGGTGTTCCGGTGCCTGTGGCGACCTACGAGGCCGACGACTTCGCGCTGACCGCGGCTGCGGTTGCGGCCAAGCTCAGCCCGCGTACCAAGATGCTGTGCTTGCTGAACCCATCGAACCCAACCGGCGCGGTGACACCGCCGAGTGAGGTCGAGGCATTAGCGGCCCTGGCCGTCGAGCACGACTTGATCGTCATCTCGGACGAAATCTACGCCCGCCTGGTCTATGACGGCGCTGAGGTTCTGCCGGTCGCCCGCCTGCCCGGCATGAAGGAGCGCACGATCACGATTAACGGCTTTTCCAAGGCCTACGCCATGACAGGTTGGCGCGTCGGCTACTTCGCAACGTCGCCGGGTCTGGTGAAGGCGCTCACCGAAGTGCATCACGGTCTGACGATCTGCGCGCCGGCGGTCAGCCAGCATGCCGCGCTCGCGGCGTTGCAAGGCCCGCAGGACTGCGTCGCCGCCATGCGGGAGATCTATGACCAGCGGCGCAAAGTCATGTGCCGTGCCCTCGACGAGATGGGGCTGTCCTACGGCAAGCCGGCCGGCGCTTTTTATGTTTACGCCAACGTGTCGAAGACCGGCCTGCCGGCATCGGAGTTCTGCGTCAGGTTGCTCGAGGATGCCCAGGTGATGATCTTCCCCGGCTCGCTGTTCGGCGACCACAACGACAACTTCATCCGTATTTCGTTGCTGCAACCGGTGGAGCGCCTCGAGCAGGCCATCCAACGGATGGCCAAGACGGTGACCGCCCTGGTCGGCAGTTGAGCCCTAGAACAGGAACACAAGCCATGCTCTCGGAAAACGTCAAATCGGTTAAGCACATGGCCTTCGCGGTACGCGACGCGAGAGCGGCGCTGGCCACCTATGCCAAGTTTCTCGGCGTCTCGCCCGATACTGAGATTATCGAATATGCCAAATCGCGCAACCGGGTCGCCCTGTTCGACCTGGGCGGCATCGAATACCAACTGTGCGAGTCCATGGACCCGGACGGTCGGTTCGCGGTCTGGATCCGCGAGCGCGGGCATGAGGGATTGCACCATATTTGCTACGCGGTCGACGAAATCGACGCGGCCCTCGAGCATGCCCAAGCAAACGGCGCCAGCCTGCGTATGTGCAAAGCCTGCCAAAAGGCCGGCAGCCACCCGCATCCGGAGGGCTTCGTCGCGTTCCTCGACAACGACGCCGGCGGCATCGAGATAGAGTTCATGCAGGTCTACACGCCCGAGGAACTCGAGAAATACCAAGTGCAGGGTGTGTGATATGAGCACAATCAGAGTCGGCACGGCCGAGGTCGGCCCGGGCGATATCGCTACCGGACGCATACCGGTCACACACCTGGCCGGCGGCGCCGCCATCGATATTCCGGTGATCGTCATCAATGGCGCTAAGGAGGGGCCATGCCTGTGGATCGACGGTGTGATCCATGGCGACGAACCCGAGGGCACGCTGACGTGCCATATCCTACGCCGCGAGCTTGACCCCCAAACTCTGGCCGGCGCCGTGGTTCTGGTTCCGGTTATGAATACCGCGGCCTTCGAGGCGAGCCGGCGGGGCAACCCGCTGGATACCTTCAGCCACGATATGAACCGGGTTTATCCCGGCCGTGCCGACGGCTATCTGTCGGAGCGGGTGGCCCACGCCCACAAAGAGTGTCTCGTCGACGTCGCCGACATGAACATCGCCATCCACTCCGGCGGCGAGCATTCCTACCTGTCGGCAATGATCTTTGTGGCCGACGATCCCGGATCACAAGAGTTGGCGCGGGCGATGGGCGAGGCCTTTTCGTTGGTGCTGACCACGCCGCGGCCGAAGGGCAACCCGATGGGCGTGATGTTGGAGGCCGGTAAGCACGGCATAACGGTCGAGCTCGGCGGCCGGTCGGCGACCTCACCGGAAGCCTTTCGCGAGGTCGGTCGGGTGCTGGCCGACGGCGCCCTCAACGTTATGCGCCACTACAACATGATTCCGGGGCAGCCACGCTACGCGGCGACCCGCCACAAAGGCGAGCAAGAGGCGCTGCTGGCGCCGGCCAGCGGTCTGTTCCTGCCGGAGCCCGGCGTCGGCTTCCAGCAACCGATGGACAAAGGGGCGACGATCGCGCGCATTTACGACGTCTATGGTGACGAATTGGCGGCACTGACGGCGCCGGCAAACGGCATGATCTTCGGCTTGCGCGCGCTGCCCAGCGTGATGACCGGCGACTGGTGCTGCTTCTATGCCAAGCTCGACGGCACCTGGGACGACTAGGTGCGGCCGATGAGCGGGCCGATGCGCGATTTTATCGGTTACGGCGCTCGGCCGCCGGATCCGCGTTGGCCCGGCGGCGCGCGCTTGGCCCTCAACTTCGTGATCAATTACGAAGAGGGCTCCGAGCCGTCAATCGCCGACGGTGACGGCGTCACCGAATCGCGGCTCACCGAGGTCGCGCAGTCGCCCGTCCCGAAGGGCGAGCGCGACCTGGCCGCGGAGTCGATGTTCGAATACGGCACGCGCGCCGGCTTCTGGCGTCTGCGTCGGTTGTTTCAGGCGCGCGCGTTGCCGTTCACCTTATTCGCCTGCGCGCTCGCGCTGGAGCGCAATGCACCAGTTGCGAAGGCGGTGCGGGACGATGGGGTCGACGTGTGTTGTCACGGCTGGCGCTGGGTCGAAGCCTACAAGCTAACCGTGGATGACGAACGCGAGCATATCCACCGTGCCGTCGCCTCGCTGCAACGAACGACCGGACGCCGGCCGACCGGCTGGTACTGCCGCTACGGCCCCAGCCTCAACACCCGGCGTCTCCTCGTCGAGGAAGGCGGCTTTCTATACGATTCAGATGCTTACAATGATGACCTTCCTTATTGGGTTAAGATTGGCGACACACCGCACCTGGTCGTGCCGTATTCGCTCACCAACAATGACGCCAAATTCGCCGGCGGCATGGCGACCGGTGGTCAGTTCTTTGAACTCCTGCGCGACGCCGTCGAATTCCTGCGCGCCGAGGGGTGGACAAGCCCGAAAATGATGTCGGTCGGACTGCATATGCGCCTGGCCGGCCATCCGGCGCGGGCGGCCGGCCTGGCGCGCCTGCTCGATCATCTGCGCGACTGCGACGATGTCTGGGTATGCACCCGCGATGACATCGCCC